>NZ_CXPG01000027.1 GCF_001403735.1 Jannaschia rubra | reverse complement strand
TGTGGAGGGCGTCGGGGCTGGGAGAGGCGGTGGTGCTCTGCTCCAGCGCGCGGCGGGTCCGGGCGGGGGTGCGGGCCTGCCGGGCCCAGCCGCCGCGGGGGAAAAGGACGATGCGCTTGCCCGCCGCCACGAGCCGGTCGCACGCCAGCGTCAGGCCGCGCCGCTCGACGAAGGGCTCCCCGCCCGAGAATGCGACCACGTCGAAGGCATCTTCCCGCGCGATCCAGTCGAGGATGCGGCCGAACAGGTCGCAATCGGCGATGGTCGGGCTGTCCCCGCGCGAGTCGACCGAGCAATGCGCGCAGCCCACCGGGCAGCGGTCCGTCAGGAGGGGGTCGTTTGCAGCAGAGTGTGAAATCCTACGCTAAGCTAAAAACCGGCATTCGAGCAGGTTGTAGCGAAGGCCCGTACAGAGCCTGACCTACAAAATGCTGCGTACTTCCTGAGTTTCCGCTCTACGGTATTCAGGGTGTAAGGCCTTCGGATGAAGACCGTTCTGATGCTGGAATACGGTCTGCCATTGGGAATGGTCATCTGAAGACTCCCCGTTCCAGCGAGGGACTACGTGCGCGACCTCAATTTGAAAGGAACAGAGTACTTCGAGGCAGTTGCCCGGCTCGGGACCGTCACGAAGGCCGCCAAGGAACTCGAGGTCTCCCCGTCGGCGGTGAGCCAGCAGCTTGGCCAACTGGAGTCGCAGTTTGGGGTCAAGCTGTTCCGCCGTGAGAAGCGGCGGCTGATCCTCACGCTGGAGGGAGATCGCCTGTTCCAGACCCTGACCCAGGCCTTCGGGGCGATCCGAAACGCCCGGAGCGCGATCACCCACCAGCGGGCGGTCCGGAACCTGACCATCCGCGTCAGCCCCAGTTTCGGCGTGAGATGGCTGGGGCCACGGATCGCGAGCTTTGCCGCCGAGAATCCCGACTGGAACATCCGGGTCGACGCGACGCCGGACTTCTCGGCCTTCGAGACGGAGCTTGTCGATTTCGACCTGCGCTACGGGCACGGCGGATGGGCCGGTCTTGCCGAGACCTGCCTCCTGCACGACTTCGTGCTGCCGATGTGCAGCCCGGCCTACCTCGAGGAGCTCCGGGGGTATTCGGACGACCCCAAGGAACAACTTCGCCGCGCGCGCCTGATAGACAGCGTGAAGATGCTCTTCCGCTGGGACCTCTGGCTCGCATCGAACCGGATCGAGGTGCCGGACCTGACCTATCCGTTCCGCTTCGACCGGTCCTCGATGGCCATCGAGTTGGCCAAGCAGAGCGGAGGGATCGCACTCGATAGCGTCACCCTCTGTCTGCCGGAGTTGCAGCGGGGTGAACTGGTGCCGTTCTGCACCGATTTCGCCGTCATCGACTTCCCCGCCTACTGGTTCGTCTGCCCCCCGCGCCACCTGAACCGACGGATCGTGCGACGGTTCGCGGACTGGATCGAGGCCGCCTGCGCCGATCACGAGGCGCAGATGCGCGGGTTCCTGGAAGGGGTCGGCTGCACCTTCCGTCCAGAGACGGGGCACTAGGCACCAGGCGCTCGACCCTCACGGGTCGGCGGGGATCGCGGCCCGGGGGTTGCCACCTCGGCCATCCACCGCCGCGGCAATGGCCTCGGCGGTTATGCCGAAATGTGCGAAGAGTGTTTCGGCTGAAGCGGAGGCCCCGAACCCGGTCATTCCGACGAAGGTCCCTTCCGCGCCGATCCAGCGGTCCCAGCCGAAGCGCATGGCCGCCTCGACTCCGACCCGCGGTGCGTCTCCCAGGACCGATCTGCGATAGGCCGCATCCTGTTGCTCGAAGAGTTCCCAGCAGGGCATCGAGACGACCGCAACCGACACGCCCCGCCTTGCCAGCATCTCCCGCGCCGCCATCGCGACCGAGACCTCCGACCCGGTGGCCAGGATCGTCGCGCTGCGCGTCCCCTCGGCCTCAGCGAGGACATAGGCGCCGCGCCGGCTGAGATTCTCGCCGGCCCCCCGGCGCAGGGCCGGCAGGGGCTGCTTGGAAAGCGCGAGGAGCGCGGGACCCTCGCGGCGGTCCAGAGCGATCTCCCAGGCCTCCGCCGTCTCCACCGCGTCGGCGGGGCGGAAGGTGAGCATGTTCGGCATGGCGCGGAACGCGGCGAGGATCTCCACCGGCTGGTGCGTGGGACCGTTACGACCGAGGCCGATGGAGTCGTGGCTGAACACGAAGATCGAGGGCAGGCCCATGAGGGCCGCCATCCGCATCGCCGGCCGCTCGTAATCCGAGAAGGCGAGATAGGTCACGCTGACCGGCGCGACTCCGCCATGGGCGGCCATGCCATTGACCATCGCGCCCATCAGGTGCTCCCGCACCCCGCAATGCAGGTAGGAGCCGGACCGGTCGGCGGCGGTGAAGGCCCGCCGGCCGCGCTTGTGGTTCGTCGGCGCCTCCAGGTCGGCGCAGGCGACGACCATCTCCGGCACCGTGGCCGCGAGCGCGTCGCAGACATCGCCCGAAGAAGCGATCGTCGGCTGTTCGAGGGCGATGTCGGCCGCGCGGGTCCGCCAAGTGTCGAGCGGCGCTTGCCAGTCCGCGGCGCGCCCGCCCGCGATCCGGCGACGGAACTCTCCCGCCGCCGGGTGCGCGTCGAGCCGGTCCAGCCATTCCGCACGGGCCGCCGCCCCGGGATCGCCGGTCGCCCGCCAGGCCGTAAGCAGGTCGTCGGGGACGGTGAAGGCGGGATGTTCCCAGCCGAGCGCCGCCCGCGCGGCATCGGTATCCTCGCGGAACAGGCGCGCGCTGTGCCCGCCGCGCCGGCCCTCGAGGCGTGGGATACCCTTGCCGATGACCGTGCGGCAGGCGAGGAGCGCGGGCCGGGGCTCCTCACGGACCGCCGCGAGCGCGGCCGAGACCGCGTCGATGTCGTGACCGTCCACCTCTATCACCTGCCAGTTCGCCGCCCGGAACCGTGCCGGCACGTCCTCGCTGATCGCGAGATCGGTGGCGCCGTCGTCGGTGATGCGGTTGTCGTCCCACAGGAAGGTCAGCTTGCCCAAGCCCAGATGCCCGGCGAGCGAGATCGCCTCCTGCCCGATCCCCTCCTGCAGGCAGCCGTCTCCGACGAAGGCCCAGACTCGGTGATCGACGAGGTCGGGTCCGAAATCGGCGGCCATCCGCGCCTCGGCCACCGCCATGCCGACGGCATTGGCGATGCCCTGCCCGAGCGGGCCGGTCGTGACCTCGATCCCCGCCTCCTGGTCGAATTCGGGGTGACCGGCGCAATGGGAGCCGAGCTCGCGGAAGGTTTCTATCTGATCGATCCCGATCTTCGCATTGCCGGTCAGGTAGAGCAGCGCGTAGAGCAGCATCGAGCCGTGGCCGTTCGAGAGCACGACCCTGTCCCGGTCGGGCCAAAGCGGTTCGGCCGGATCGAACCGCAGATGGTCGCGGTAGAGCGCGGTAGCGATCTCGGCCATACCGAGCGGTACGCCTTGGTGACCCTCGCCGACGCGCTCGATCGCGTCCATGGCGAGGAACCGGATTGCGTCGGCCATGCGGCCCGGATCGGCCTTGGCCCCGCGCTTGGGCCGCTCGAGAAGCTCGTCGGTCATGTATGGGTTTCTCCCTGGATCATCGTGGCGGCGGCGCCTCTCTCATGGGGCGTCGCCGGGCATCGGTATGGGCGCCGGCCGGATCTACTCAGCGGACGAGGAAGGCGCGGAAATCGTTGACGTTGGTGCCCGTGGGCCCAGTGACGAAGAGCTGATCGACGGCGTCGAAGGCGCCCCAGCTGTCGTGCCGCGCCTGCGCCTCGAACGGATCGATCCCGGCGGCGATCATCCGCGCCGCCGTCGCGCCATCGAAGAAGGCGCCGGCATTGTCCTCGCTGCCGTCGATCCCGTCGGTATCGGCGGCGAGGCCTGCGATCCCCGCCGCGCCGCGCAGCGCCAGGGCCGCGCCGAGGGCGAACTCGCCGTTGCGGCCGCCGCGTCCGCCGGAGCTGCCCAGCGTCACGGTGGTCTCGCCCCCCGACAGCAGCAGGACCGGTCGCGCGAAGGGCTGCCCCAGATCCGCGCAGGACAGGGCGATGGCGGCCAGCGCCTTGCCCGCCTCCCGTGCCTCCCCCTCGACCCGGTCCGACAGGACATGCGCCGCGATCCCGGCCTCCCGGGCGACCCCGGCCGCGGCCTCCAGCGCCCGTCGGGGCGAAGCGACGATGTGGACCTCCCCGGGCGGTAGGGCGTCGGCCCCCGGCGGATGCGAGTCGGGCCGGTTCAGGGCCTCGGCCACCGCGGCGGGCAGGTCGAGCCCGTAGCGGGCGATGATCCGCTCGGCGCTCTCCCCCTCCGGATCGGCCGCCACCGTGGGGCCCGAGGCGATGATGTCGGGCAGGTCGCCCGGCACGTCCGAGATCGCCAGCGTGACCACCCGCGCGGGCGCTGCGGCGGCGGCCAGGCGGCCGCCCTTGATGCCGGACAGACGCTGGCGCACCCGGTTCATCTCGCCGATCGTGGCGCCCGAGGACAGCAGCGCATCGGTGACCGCCTGCTTGTCGGCCAGCGTCAGCCCCGGCAGCGGCCGGCACAGCAGCGCCGATCCGCCGCCCGAGATCAGGGCGATCACCAGATCGTCCTCCGTCAGCCCGGACACCGCCCCGAGAAGCCGCTCCGCCGCGAGTTCCGAGGCGGCGTCGGGTCTCGGGTGGCTTGCCTCCAGCACCTCGATCGGCCCGGTCCGCGCACCCGCACCGTGGCCCGTGCGGGTGACGACCACGCCGCTCAGCGGCCCGTCCCACGCCTCGACCAGGCCCTCGGCCATCTGCGCCGCGGCCTTGCCGGCGCCCACGACCACCGTGCGCCCCTTGGGCCGGTCCGGCAGGGCCTGCTTCACCGCTTCCGCGGGGGCCGAGGCGGCAACGGCGGCGTGAAAGGCCCTCTCGAGCAGGTCCCGCGCGGTCGGATCGATCATGACGCCGCCCCGGTCAGCGTGCGCACCGGCGCGCCCGCCGCGAAGGCGTCGATGGCCTCGGTGGTCTGCCGCCAGACCTCTGCCATGGCCTCCCGCGAGGCCCATGCCACGTGCGGCGTGAGGATCACGTCCGGTCGGCCGGCGGCACGGTAGAGCGGGTTGTCGGCCTCTGGCGGCTCGGTCGTCAGCACGTCGAAGCCGAGGCCGCCGATCAGCCCCTCCTCCAACGCCCGCACGGCGTCCGCCTCGTTCACCAGACCGCCACGGGCGGTATTGACGATCAGCGGCTTGCGCTTCATCGCCCGGAATTCCGGCATGGCCAGGGTATCGCGGGTCCGGGGTGTCAGCGGGCAGTGCAGCGTGATGACGTCCGAGGTCTCCAGCATCTCCTCGAAGGGGGTGTAGAGCGGGCCCATCCCCTCGACCCCCTTGTGGGCGGCGAAGACCGGCTCCATCCCGAACCCGCGCGCGATCGCGGCCACGGCCTGACCGATGGCGCCCTCGCCGACGATGCCGATCCGCGATCCGGCGAGATCCTTGATCGGGTGCGTGAAGAAGCAGAACTGCCCCGCCTTCTCCCACTCCCCGGCCAGGACATCCTCGCGGTAGCCGACGATGGAACGGCGCAGGGCCAGGATCAGCGCGAAGGTGTGTTCCGGCACCGTGTTTACGGCATAGCCGCGCACGTTCGACACCGCGATGCCGTGGTCGCGGCAGGCCGCGATGTCGATGACATCGTATCCCGTCGCAGCCACGGAGATCATCTTCAGATCCGGCAGCGCCTCGATCGTCTCGCGTTTGAGCGGCACCTTGTTGGTGATCGCCGCAACCGCTCCCTTCAGCCGCTCGGCGACCTCGCCGGGATCAGTCCGGTCGTAAATCGTCCAGTCCGCCGCCGCGCCGGGCGGCGCGAGGTCCATGTCGGCGGGGAAGGTCTCCCGGTCGAGGAATACCGTTCGCACGAGGGTCTCCAGTTCTGTCTTGGGGTCCGTCGGGACTGAAGGGACCGGCCGCGATCGCCGCCGCCGGGAGGTCTCCGCGCTGCCGCGCGGAGACCCGGGTTCAATAGATCGTCAGCGCCGGCACGTAGGAGATCAGGAGGAGCACGATCAGCGCGACGAGGTAGAAGGGCAGGAGCGCGCGCATCGTCTCGCCGATCCCGGCCTTGGCGATCGCCGCCGAGATGAACAGGGTCGTTCCCACGGGCGGGGTGTAGAGGCCGATCGAGAGGTTCACGACCATCATCAGGCCGAGCTGCACCGGGTCGAGCCCGATCGCCTGGCCGATCGTCACGAAGAGCGGCCCGAGCAGCAGCACCGCCGCCGGCAGGTCCAGGAAGGCGCCCACCACGATCATCACCAGGTTCAATGCCAGGATCACCATCCAGGGCTCCGAGAAGGCGCCGATCACCCATTCCGTCAGCGCCTGCGGCACCTGCTCGGCGGTCAGGATCCACTGGATTGTGGACGAGGCCATGATGATGAACAGGACCGCCCCGGTCATCACCGCGGTGTCCCCCAGCGCCCGCCAGATCCCCGTCAAGGTCAGGTCGCGATAGATCACGCCGCTGACGATCAGGGCATAGGCCACAGCCATGACGCTGACTTCCGTGGGCGTGGCGATACCGAAGCGCAGCGTGCCGATGACGAAGACCGGCATCAGGAGCGCCGGGATCGCCATCCAGATCTGCGACCGGAAGGCCCGGAAGCCACCGGCGAGCGGAGACCTGGGCAGGTTGGTCCGGTAGGCGACGAACCAGACGGCCCCGAACATGCCGAGCCCCAGCATCACGCCCGGCAGGATGCCCGCGACGAAGAGGTCGATGATGGAGACGTTCGAGACGAGGCCGTAGAGGATGAGCGGGATCGAGGGCGGGATCAGCACCGACACGGTCGAGGAGGCAGAGTTGATCGCCGCAGAAAAGCCGGCCGGATAGCCCTCCTCCTTCTGCACGGGGATGAGCGCGTTGCCGAGCGCCGAGGCGTCTGCGACTGCAGAGCCCGAGACGCCGCCGAACATCACCGAGCCGATGATCGAGACCTGTCCCAGGCCGCCCTTGAAATGGCCGACGACCAGGCGGGCGATGTTGACGAGATAGACCCCGAACCTGCCCGACATCATCAGGCTGCCCGCCAGGATGAAGAACGGGATCGCCAGCATGGGGAAGCTCTGGGTCGGCGTGTAGAGCCGCTGCGCGATCACCGCCATCGGCCGGCCCTCGAGGAGCAGCGCAGCAGCCGTGCCGCCGAGCATGGCATGGGCCACCGGGACGGCCCCGGCGAGAAGGATGAAGAAGATCCAGACGAGCGGCGCGGTCATGGCCACCTCCTGTCAGCTGAAGCTTGAATCCTCGAGGTCGAGACCCATGACATCCGCGCCGAGGAAACTACGCAGGATGTTGAGGCAGGAGATCACCGCCATGCCACCGAAGGCGAAGACCAGGCTCGCATATCCCCAGATCTGGGTGACGCCGAGCGCCGAGAGCGTCTGGAACTGCGACGCCCGCAGGATCGGCTGGCTCGACCACAGGACGGCCAGGCTGATCGCCACGATCACCACGTGAATGGCGATCCCGAGCACTGTCTTCAGCCGCGGCGTGAGCAGGTCCGGCAGAAGCGTGATGGCGATGTTCTGCCCGCGGGCCGCGGCCGCGACGATCCCGCCCGCCACGAGCCAGGGCAGCAGCAGCGAGTGGATCTCGTAGGCCCAGTCGATGCCGGTGCCGAAGGCGTAGCGCAGGGTCACGTTCGCGAGCAGCGCCGCGAACATGACGATGAGGCATGCGGCCCCGATCGACCGCCCGACCACGTCGAAGGTGGTGCGGATCAGCGTTGTGGCCCGGATGAGGGGGGAACTCCCCCCCCCGCCATTCCCGGATCCGCGGTCCTGCCCCGGCATCACTCGCCCGCCGCGGAGCGCAGGGCCTCCACGACCTCCGGGAACCGCTCGGCGTATGTGTCATAGACCGGCGCGGTCGCCTCCTGGTAGGCAGCGCGGTCGGCCTCCTCGAAGGTCACGCCCTCGCCTTCCATCGTCTCGCGCAAGTTCTGGTTCTGCTCCAGGGAGGTCTGGCGCTGCTCCTCGCCGGCCTGAGACGTCGCATCGAGCGCGCATTGCTGACCGGCCTCGTCGAGGCCCGACCACCACCACATGCCCGCGACCACGGGGGTGGATTCGTACTTGTGCCCCGTCAGCGTGATATAGGGCGTGATCTCGTGGATCTTCGAGGTGTAGATGTTGGTGAGCGGGTTCTCCTGCCCGTCGAAGACGCCCGATTGCAGCGCCGTCGGCAGTTCCGAGAAGGCCAGCGGCGCCGGCGCCGCGCCGAGCGCATTGAAGATGTCGATCGTCATCTGGTCGGGGGGCGTGCGGATCTTCATGCCGGAGATGTCGGCCGGCGTGGGCACGGTCTTGGACATGTGGCTGACATGGCGGATGCCGTTGTCCCAGAAGCCCAGGATCTTCAGCCCGGCGGCTTGCGCGCGCTCGTCGAGCATGTCGCCCACCTCGCCGTCGAGCACCGCCCAAGCGGACTCGAGATCCTCGAACAGGAAGGGCAGGCCGATCAGGCCGATCTCTGGCACGATCTGGCTCATCGCGCCCTGGCTGTTGGCGGTCACGTTGATGACGCCGGCGGTGGCCGAGGTCAGCATCTCCACGTCGTCGCCCATCGTGGCCGAGGGGGCGACGTTGACGCTGGTGCCCTCGCCCATGCATTCGGTGAAGATCTCCCCCCAGCGCTCGGCGGCCTCGAAGCGCGGATTGCCCGGGTTCGCCCCGTGAGCGAGGATCACCTCCTGGGCCTGCGCCGCGCCCGCGAGCATCGTGGTGGCGGCCAGTATCGTCGTCAGTCCTGTCTTCATGGTTTCCTCCCTAGCGAAGACGAATGGGTGCGCCGCCGGCTCATCCGGGCGACGCGGGGTGTCAGTGGATCAGAGAGCCCCCGTTCACGTCGACCTCGGTGCCGGTGCAGTAGGCCGCGAGGTCCGAGGCGAGGAACAGGCAGCAGCCGGCCACGTCCGAGGCCTCTCCGGCGCGGCCCATGGGGATGCCGGCCAGCACGGAGGCGCGCATCTCGTCGGTCAACTTGCCGGCGGTGATGTCGGTGGCGATGAAGCCCGGGCAGATCGCGTTCACCCGCACGTTGTCGGGGGCGAGTTCCCGCGCCATCGCCTTGGTCAGGCCGAGCACGCCGGCCTTCGCGGCCGAGTAGTGCGGCCCGCCGAAGATGCCGCCGCCCCGCTGCGCCGAAACCGAGCTGAGATTGACGATGCTGCCGCTCTTCTGGTCCCGCATGGCCGGGATCACGGCCTGGCTCATGTAGAGCGTGCCGCGCAGGTTCACATCGAGTACCGCGTCGTAATTCTCGGGCGCGATGTCCATGATCTTCAGCGGCTGGGTGATGCCGGCATTGTTGACCAGCACGTCGATCCGCCCCCAGCGCCCGATCAGGTCCTCGACCGCGGCGCGGCAGGCCGCCTGGTCGGTAACATTGGCCGCGAGTCCGACATGCCCGTCGCCCAGGTCGCGGGCGGCGTCTTCCGCCGCCCCGGCGTCGAGGTCGAGGATCGCGACCGTCGCACCGTGATCGGCGAAGAGCTTCGCCGTCGCCTTGCCGAGACCGCGCGGCGAGGCCGCGCCCGTCACGATCACATACCTGTCCTGCAGAAGGCCCATGCGCCTGTCTCCTTCGTGTCCTGTTGTTTCCGTGGGGCGGGGACGGGGCGGCCCCGTCAGAGCCAGCCCTTGATCTGCTCCGCGACCCGGTCGGTCGAAATCCCGTACATGTCGTGCAGCGTCGGCAGCGCCCCGGCCTCGAGGAATTCGTCGGGCAGGCCGATCATGCGGAACTCGGGCGACACGCCGTTCGTCAGGAGCGTGCGAGCCACCGCTTCGCCCAGCCCGCCGACGACGGTATGGTTCTCCGCCGTGACCACCAGCCGGCCGCCCTTCCCCGCCTCGGCGAGGATCGTCTCGGTATCGAGCGGCTTGATCGTGGGGCTGTGCAGCACGCCCACGTCGATCCCGTCCGCGGCGAGCCGCTCGGCGGCGTCGAGAGCCCGCATGGTCATGAAGCCCGAGGCGATCACCAGCACGTCCCGGCCCTCGCGGATCATCTGCGCACGGCCGAGCTCGAAGCGGTAATCCGGCTTGTGCCTCGTCAGCACCTTGGCGACCTTGCCGCGCAGCAGCCTTGCATAGACCGGCCCCGGATGGGCGGCGATCGCAGGCACCATGCCGGTGATGTCGTCGGCGTCGCAGGGATCGACGATGGTCATGTTCGGCAGGCCGCGGAAGATCGCCAGGTCCTCCGTCGCCTGGTGCGAGGGCCCGTATCCCGTGGTCAGTCCCGGCAGGGCGCACATGATCTTGACCGGCAGGTATTCCTCGGCAATCGCCATGGCGATGAAGTCGTAGGCGCGGCGCGAGGCGAAGACCGCGTAGGTCGTGGCGAAGGGCACGAAGCCCTCGCGGGCCATGCCGGCGGCGGCCGAGACCATCACCTGCTCGGCCATGCCCATCTGGTAGTAGCGGTCGGGCATCTCGCGCCCGAAGATGTGCAGGTCGGTATACTTGCCCAGATCCGCCGTCAGGCCGACGATCCGGTCGTCCTTCCGCGCCAGGTCGACGAGGGCGTGGCCGAAGGGCGCGGCGACGGTATCGTAGCCCTCCGCGGCCAGCGAGGCGATCATGGCGGAGGTGGCCTGCCGCTTCTCCTTGGGAATGACCTGGCGCGGTTCGTATTTGCGCTTCATGGAGTCGAGGGTCATTGCGGCTTTCCTTCTTCCAGAATGGCCAGGGCCTTGCCCCATTCGTCGGCTTCGACGCGGACGAAATGCGTGATCTCGCGCTCCTCCAGGAACGGCACGCCCTTGCACATGCGGGTGTCGAACACGATGACGCGCGGCTTGCCCTCGGGGGCCGACCGGGCCGCGTCGAAGGCCGCGACCACGGCGTCGAGATCGTTGCCGTCGACCCGCTGGGCGTGCCAGCCGAAGGCCTCGAACTTGTCGGTGACGGGCTCGGCGCTCATCACGGTGGTGGACTTGTCGTCGGCCTGCTGGTCGTTGAAGTCGACGAGGCAGACCAGGTTGCCGAGCCGGTGGTGCCCGGCTGCCATCGCGGCCTCCCAGGTCGATCCCTCGCCCAGCTCGCCGTCCGACATCAGGTTGTAGACGAAAGCCGGATTGTCCTTGCGCTTCAGCCCCATGGCCATGCCGACCGCGATGCCCAGCCCGTGGCCCAGCGACCCGCCGGTGATCTCCATCCCCGGCGTGTAGGAGGCCATGCCCGACATGGGCATGCGGCTGTCGTCCATGCCGTAGGTCTCGAGCTCCTCCTCGGGGATGATCCCGGCCTCCATCAGCACGGCGTAGAGCGCGATGGCGTAATGGCCGATCGAGAGCAGGAAGCGGTCGCGCCCCTCCCATTCGGGATCGTCGGGGCGATACTCCATCGCGTGGAAATACGACGCCGCGAGGACATCGGCGATCCCCAGCGCCTGGCCGACATAGCCCTGGCCCTGGACCTCTCCCATCTGCAGCGCCTTGCGCCGGATGTTCCAGGCGCGGCGCGCCAGCGACACGTTCGACAAAGCCCCGGTCGGGCGCGGCTCGCTCATATCGTCCTCCTCATGGCGTTAACCTTGAGGCGGACGCATATCAGCCCTGCGCCAGGCGCGTATCGCAGGAAAAACGTAAGACTTTGTTAGCTTATCTTAACAAAGATGCGGCAATCGCCTTGGCCGGTGAAGATCGCGAGAAGATTGGCGGAAGCGATCTCAGAGCTTCTCGTTCGATCGAGAGGGTTTTCGAGGAATGTATGCCGCCTTCTGCGCCGCTTTTGACTGCTTACACCGAAGGCAAATCCCCAAAGAGCAGGACACCGAACATTCCGTTGTCGACGGCGAATGACAGAAAAGGTCCGCACTGCGTAAGTTGGAGAGCCGCGCCGCGAATGTCAGTTCGCGCGTCTACCTCTTCGGCCATTTGTACTCCCCGGTCAGCAGGATGTGCGCCCAGCCGAGCGGGGAGGTATGCGCCAGAAGCTCGGGCGGGACAGGAAGCCCCGCGCGCGTGCGCCGAGTAACGGCCTCCCCCAGCCGGGCCGTGTTCCAGTAGATGACGATGGCGGCCAGCAAGTTGAGCGCGGCCATCCGGTAATGCTGCCCCTCGGCCGTGCGATCGCGGATCTCGCCCTGACGGCCGATCCTGAGCGCGTTCTTCAATGCATGATGCGCCTCACCTTTGTTAAGACCGATCTGGGCGCGGCGCTGCATATCGGTATCCAGCACCCATTCGATCATGAAGAGTGTCCGCTCGACGCGGCCCACTTCGCGAAGCGCCGCGGCCAGGTCGTTCTGCCGGGGGTAGGAGGCGAACTTGCGCAGGATCTGGCTCGGCGCGACGGTTCCGGCCGTCATGGTCGCGGTCACCCTCAGGATGTCCGGCCAGTTGGAGGCGATCAGGCGCTCGCGGACCATGCCACCGGACAGACCCCTGAGGTTCGATGGCATGGCTCTGGGATCGAAGACGTATAGGCGCTTGGATGGCAGGTCGCGGATGCGCGGGATGAACCGGTGACCGAGGATCGAGGTGACGGCGAAGACGTGATCGGTGAAGCCGCCGGTATCGGCATATTGCTCCCGGATCCGCTTGCCGGTCTCGGTGTTCAGCAGTCCATCCAGGATGTACGGCGCCTCGCTGACCGTGGCGGGAATGGTCCGGGACGCGAAGGGGGCGAACTGATCGGAGACATGGGTATAGACCTTCAGACCCGGCTCGGACCCATACTTTGCATTGACCAGGTTCATCGCCTCCCCTTGCCGGGTGGTGGGGAAGAACTGGCCGTCGCTGGAGGCGGTGGTACCCAGACCCCAGAGGCGGGCCATCGGCAGATTGGCCTGCGCCTCGACGACGCTGGCCAGCGCGCGGGCGTAGGCGTCGCTTTCCAGGTGCCAGCGGGAGAGCCGCAGCAATTCCCAGAAGCCGTGGGAATTGCTCGCTTCGGCCATCTTGCTCAGGCCGAGGTTCAGCCCCTCGGCCAGGAGCACGTTCAACAAGCCGATCCGGTCCTTCGGCGGAGCGCCGGTCCGGAGATGCGGGAAACTCTCGGTGAACCTGGTCTCCCGGTCCACGTCCAGGAGGATGTCGGTGATCCGCGTCTCCGGGATCCGGCGGTAGAGATCGACCACGAGCTCGTCGGCCCCGGACGGCACCGAAGTCGGCAACCGACTGAGTTGCAAAACGCCATTCTCGATCGATCCGCCGGGGATCGCGCCCGACCGCGCGGCGCGGCTCAGTCTTTCGAGGCCGAGGTCCATCCGGGCCCGGCGATCGCTCAACCAATCCTCGGGATCGAGGGGAACGGCGAGACGCGGGCTTTCTTCCGCTGCTTGAGCTGGCACCAAAACATGTTTCATGTCGCCGTAGCGCCGGGAGTTCGCCAGCCAGATGTCGCCCGAGCGGAACGCATCGCGCAGATGGAACATGACCGCGACCTCCCAAAGCCGATCGTCCCCGGCCACTTGGTCTTTCAGGTGACGGTGCCACTTCGACGTGCGCCGCAGGAACTGCGTCGGCCGGCTGTGAGCCTTGCCGGACCGGATCACCTCCGCGGCTGCAAGCAGAGGTCTGGCCACCTCCGCCCCTTCGATCTCGAGGAGCCGCAGCATGCGGGGGGCGTATCGGCGGAACCTCCGGTGCCCCTGCATGACATGGGAGATCGGGTCCGACGACAGCGTGTCCGTCAACCGGGCTGCGACGGCAACGAGCGATTGCAGGGCCGTCCATCCCGGGCTGGAAGAGATCGCCCCCTCGAGGGATGCGCCGTCGGTCTTTGCCTCGAGAAGCGCCGTACCCATGTCGCGGAACGCGCGCAGGGTCTTCCGGACCGCCGGTTGCGCCCCATCCAACTCCGCCTCGCTTAACCGGGCCGCTTCCCGCCACGTCCTGCCGACGATCCGGTCGTGGGTCTCGACCACCGCATCCGCGATCGCGCGGCGCCACTCCACCACGCAGACGACGAGGATCGCGTGGCGCCGATCGTCCGGGAGATCGCGAAGTCCATCCGCATAATAGCGCTCGCCCTGACGACGCAGCCGGATGACCCGATGCTCGGGAACACCCTGGAAAACCTCTGGCGGAAGCTCGAAGCGTTGCAGGTCATCCAGCCGATCCAGCAGCCGACGCGCCCCGGCCGAGTTGCTCCCGACCTCGAACTGGCGCAACCAGACGAACCGGGTCAGCCGATCGTCGACCATGTCCTCCAGCAGGGCATCGAGAGCCCTGCGGAGATCGCCGCTCAGACGGTCTGCGATCCGCGCCTCGATCCGGCGCTCGGCGACGACGAGGGCGTCGGCACAAAGCCGTTCGACCGTGGAGATGGCCGGCAGGATCGTCCGGGTCCGGCGGCACTGCTCGATGAAACGGCGGGCGATATCCTCGTTCGAGATGGCGAGTTCGGCCTGATCCTCCAGCCAAGCCCGCATGTGCCGGACTCCCAGGCCCGAGAGGGACCGGTGGCCGTAGATCTTCCGCAGGGCCGCCATGTGCTCGTGTCGCGTTTCCTCCCGCGCGGCATAGTCGTCGAGATCGGCGTCCTTCAGGCCGAGCTGGGCGGCGAGGAAGCGGGTGATCTCGGCCGGGATGAGTTCCTCCGGCAAGAGAGCTCGTCCGGGGTAGCGCAGCGCACAGAGCTGTAGGGCGAAGCCGAGCCGGTTCCGCGGACGGCGGCGCCGATTGATATGCGCAAGGTCCTCGTCCGAGAGCGTGTAGTGCTTCAGTAGCCGCGCGTCGTCCGTGGGGAGGCCGAACAGGACATCCCTTTGCTTCGATGTCAGGATAGTCCTGTGGGCCATGTTCCTTTTGCTCCCCCGGATCCCTTTGCGTATCTTTGATTACGATATGGATTGAGGAACGCCAGACATGCCCGGATACACGGGTCTCCACGATCTGTCCCAAACCATCGTTTGCGACACATGCTGATCGGCTATGCGCGGGTCTCGAAGGCCGACGGAAGCCAGTCCCTCGACCTGCAGCGGGACGCCCTGTTCGCTGCGGGTGTCGGGGAGGACCAGATCTACTTGGACAGGGCCTCCGGCAAGACAGACGCGCGTCCTGGCCTCGAAGCCTGCCTGAAGGCCCTCCGGGACGGCGACGTGCTGGTGATCTGGAAGCTCGACCGGATGGGGCGCAGCCTGCATCACCTGGTGAAGACGGTCACTGGTCTCTCCGACCGCGGTGTCGGCCTGAAGGTCCTGACCGGCCAGGGCGCCCGGATCGACACGACCACGGCACACGGACGACTGTCCTTCGGCATCTTCGCCTCCCTCGCCGAGTTCGAGAGCGAGCTCATCCGGGAGCGGACGATGGCCGGGCTTGCCGCCGCACGGGCGCGGGGGCGGAAGGGCGGTCGCAAGTTCGCGCTGACCAAGGCCCAGCTGCGCATGGCGCAGGCAGCGATGGCCAACCGGGACACCTCCGTCTCCGAACTCTGCAGGGAGCTGAAGATCAGGCCGGTGACGCTCTACCGATATGTGGATCCAGAGGGAAACCTGCGCGAGAACGGGAAGCGGCTTCTGGGAGTATGACGCCCGAAGGTCTTCAGGGAGGAGCGGACGCCATGGATCTCGACGAAGACAAGATCGACGCGGCCGTGCTGGCCCTCCTGCGCCTGACCCTTCACGACGGCCGGCGCGCCTGGAAGGGGTTCGACTGGGACAGCATGGACCGGTTGCACCGGAAAGGGTGGATCACTGATCCGGTGGGAAAGGCGAAATCGGTCGCCTTCACCGACGAGGGGCTGAAGCGATCCGAGCAGCTCCTGCAGCAGTTGTTCGGCAAAGGGTCCAAACCGGAGGCGGGAGCCAACCCGAGGTGAACGGCCTCGGCGTTAGCGTAGGATTTCGCACTCTCCTGCAAACGACCCGATATCCCGCGACCTCTCCGCCCGAACGATTCAAAGGACTTCGATCATGCAGACGTCACTGATGATCCGTCCCATCCAGAAGGATGACGAGGAGCAATGGCGCCGGCTCTGGACAGGCTATCTTGCCTACTACGAGACCGAGGTGCCCGAAGACGTCTACGCCACGACGTTCGCTCGGCTGCTGGGGGACGACCCGACGCAGCCCTACGGTCTGATCGCGGAAGCCGACGGGCGGGGTGTGGGACTGGTTCACTACCTCTTCCACGCGCATTGCTGGCGCATCGAGCGCGTGTGCTACCTTCAGGACCTCTACGTCGATCCCACCCTGCGCGGAACGGGCGTAGGGCGACAGTTGATCGAGGCAGTCTACGCTGCTGCAGACGAAGCCCGCGCCCCAAACGTCTACTGGCTGACGCAGCATCATAACGAAGCGGGCCGCAGACTCTACGACCGCGTTGGGACGGAAACGCCGTTCATCCGGTACAATCGACCGAGCGGATGACTAGAAGACGCTTGTAGCGGTTGAACGATACCGCACCGAGCCGTTCCGTGACGTACGTCGCAGGAGGTATAGCCATGCGCCACGCCTCCGGGTGCCCAGACCTTCTTCATATTACATAATAATCCTTACCGGTCCAACTTGACCAAGTCTTGACCAATCTCGCCCTGGCGCTCTATCGTGCTCCGGGTTGAACTTCGGAGCCCCCCATGTCCACCGTCGTCAAGACCGGCGAAGCGAAGACCCGGCTCAGCGAGCTCCTCGCCCGCGTCGAGGCCGGCGAGGAAATCACGATCGCGCGCGGCGACGTGCCCGTGGCGCGGCTGGTGCCGGTCGCGCGAACCGGCGACGCGCGGGCCGCGGTGGCCGATATCCTCGCTGCACGCGCGGGTCTTGCACCCACCACCGCCGACGAGCTGATCGCCTGGCGCGACGACGGCCGGCGCTGAGCCGCCCTTCGTGAGCCTCGTCGTCGACGCCTCCATCGCGGCCGCTTGGGTGCTGCCCGACGAGGACAACACTGCAGCCGACGCGATCCTGCACCTCGTGGCGGCCGAGGGCGCGGTTGCGCCCGGCCTCATCTGGCACGAGTTGCGCAACATCCTCGGGGTGGCGGCACGGCGTGGACGTCTGCCCGAGGCCGAGATCGTTCCCTCGCTGCTGCGCCTGCGCCTTCTCCCGCTGGAGTCGGTCGACGTGGCGGCGGGCGGCGACGTGGGCGTTGTCGCCCTTACCGCGCGCCATCGCCTGACGGCCTACGACGCAGCTTATCTCGCTCTTGCCCAGAACCGTGCCCTGCCGTTGGCGACGGCGGACCGGGCGCTGCGGCGTGCCGCCGACCTGGAGGGCATCGAACTCGTCTGACAGGTCGTCAGGCGTCTCCGCCCGTGGCCACGCGACGCTCCGGCGGTCGGCGACGTGGCGGTCTGGCCGGGATGATCTCCGGGACCGGATCAGCTGCGGGCTCGACCGTTACCCCTGTGACATCCTGGACGACCGAGGGTGCGAACTGATCGGTTCGACCACCAACCGCGACGCCCTCGGCACCATGGCCCCTCACCGGCGGCGCGCGCCGTCCCTTCGGCCGCGCCCGGGCCCGGTCGCCTACTGCGGCGAGGCCTCCCTTCGCCTCGGCCGCGAACTCCTCCCCGTCAGCCGGGTCGAGGGCGTCGCCCGCCCCCTGCGCCTCCGCAAGGAACGCACCCATCTTGCGCGGCCGGGACGGCTCCGGGACGGTTGCGGGCGGGTAGGGCAGCGGATGGCCCGCGCGGGCCGCGTCGATGCGCTTGAAGTGCCGGTCGGCGTAGTGGGTGATCCGGTCCGCCAGGATCGGGTACTGCCCCTCGGGCAGGATCAGCACCTTGGACGTGTCCAGCCGCAGCGTCTCGGACGCCGAGATCAGCGGCCGCTCCTCGGAGCGCCGCGAGACGTTGCCGCTCTCGTCCAGCCGCTGCACCGCGCCCTGGCTGCGCGTCTTGGCCACGATGGTCGTCCGACCGAGCGCGCTCGACAGCACCTCCGCCGTGCGATCGTCCTGGGGCGTCATGTAGATCTGCACGCCGGCGGCCGCGAGCAGCGCGCGCCGGTCGGTCTCGCCATAGACGCTCTCCAGCCCGGGGATCGACTGCGTGACGATGAAGAACCGCCCTCCGTAGGAGCGGATGGTCTTGAGCGCCTGCAGCACGTTGGGCTGTCGGCCGAGCTGGTCGAACTCGTCGAGCACGAACATCACCGGATGCGGCTCGTCCGAACCGGGCTGCGCGCGCTGCAGCGAGGCGATGGCGTCGGCGAAGAGGAGCCGCACCAAGGGCGCCAGCGTGCGCAGCTCCTCGGGCTGGATCGCGATGTAGAGCGTCTGCGCCTCGCGCCGGAACGAGGCGAGGTCGAAGTCGGACGCGCTCGTCGCCCGGTCCACCGCCGGGTCGAGCCAGAGCTGCAGGCCCGCGCCGCGGATCACCGACACGTAGCTGTCGAGGATCTTGTCGATCTGGTCGGCCATGCCGAGGAACACTTCCCGGACTACCGCGATCCCGGTCTCCTCGGCGATCAGGCGGTAGCTCTCCTTCTTGTTGCCGCCGCCGTTCATGATCCGCAGCGCCTCGCCAATGGTCGGCGTGCCGGTCTCGATGGCGCGAAGGCAGGCGACCACGAAGAGAGACCGGCCCGCCTGGAAGAAGCTCTCGGCGTCCTTGGACTCGACCGACAGGAACAGGTCGGTCATCGTGTTGATGGCGGTGAACTGCTGCTCGGTGGAGGGCAGCGCCGCAATGCGCGCAAGCGGGTTGAAGCGGTGCGTCCGGGTGCGGACCTCGCGCCCCTGCCCGTCCGCCTCCTCGCCGTCCTCGTCCGATGTGGCGACGTAGTCGAAGGGCGAGAAGTACCAGACCTTGTTGCCCAGGGCCCTCGTCCGATGGACGGAGGTGGTGGCGAAGTTCTCGCCCTTCACGTCCAGCACCACGGCGCTGCCGCGAAAGTGCATGAGGTTGGGGAACACGAAGCCGACGTTCTTGCCCCGACCCGTGGGCGCGATCATGATCGCGTGCGGGAAACGGTCCGGCGTCGCCGAGACGAACTGCCCGGCTTTACCCGGGCGTCCGAGCTTGCCGTAGACGAAGCCGTTCCGCTTCAGTCCCGCCACCATCCTGTTGCGCCGCATCTCGCGGGCCGACTGGAAATGCGCGTCGTCGTAATCCGTCAGCCCGCCGCGCCAGGCGGAGACGAGACCGAGCGCGGCGAACGCGACCATCGGCCCGAGCGTAAGCATCCAGACCGAGCGCAGCACCGCCGGGTTCACCCCGAGCTCGGCGGTCGACCAGCGCACGAACCACGGCTCCGCTAGGGCGAAGGTCTCCAACGGCTCGCGCAGCATCGCCATCGCGGCCAACGTGGCGAGTGCCAGCCCCAGCACCGCGCCGCCGGCGAGACCGATCATAGCGGCCAGCGGGTAGCGCCAGCGGCTCTCCATCGACGTGATCATCGGATCAGAGTTCCAGCCCGTGCTCGGGTGCCGTCCGGCTCCGTGCCTCCTGCGCCCGCGTGGCCCGGTCGAAGACCGCCATGCGTTCGCGCGCCGCTCCCACGGTGGCGCTGTCGCGCGCCTCGGGCTCGGCGTCCCACCCGGCGGCGGCCATGGCGGTCAGCTCGGAGCGAACGACATGACGGAGGCCGGGATCGGCGACGTGGTCGGAGAGCGAGCCCCCCTGCCCCACGACGACAGCCTCAGTCTCCTTCTCGCCCATCTCGCTACGCACGGCACGAACGAGCTCCTGGACCGCCGCGACCTCGGCGAGGCGCGTCGATGCAGGGGCGGCTGCAAGCTCGGCGCGCGCGACCGGCTCGCGGAGCTCAGACGTCATGGCCAGTTCGGCCGCTGCGCGCACCGCCGCTCCCCGCGCGGCATGTTCCATCGCCTCCCAGGCTGTGGGATCGATGCCTTCGGGGCGCCCTGCCTCGATCGCCTGCGCGCTGCGGCCCGGCCAGGCGAAGCGCGCCGCGACCTCCTCGGCCGTCACCTCCGATCGCTCCAGAACCTCCGCATGCGGGGCGAGCGCGGCCTCGACGCGCTCTCTCAGGACATCGAGCGCGCGGTCCGCCGCCGCGGTCGCCTCCCCCTGCCCGTCCGCGAGCGCGCGCAGCGAGGCAATCATCGGCACCGCATGGATGTCCGTCGCGAGCGGTGCGGGCTCATGTCCGGCCAGCACGCCCCGACCTAGGACCGCCTGCACCGCCTCGGCCTTCGCGGCGAGCAGATGCTCCAGCTCCGCCTTCTCCGCGCAGCTCTCCATGTCCCGGATCGCCGTCCAGGTCCGCTCCGCCTCGCGCTCGAGCGCCCCGCAGGCCGCCGTCAGCCGCGCGGCCGGATCCCGCTCCGCCAGGCCGACCGCTTCGAACCCCGCCATGATCGTCTCCCCTCGTCCGAGCGCATCCGCCGCGGACCGCGCGGCCTTCGCGAGACGCTCCATGAACCCGTCCTCGTCCGGGCCCGCCAGACCCGCGACCTCTGCCAAACGCGCGTAGTCCTCAGCGAAGCCCCGCACGACCTCCAGCCGCGCCTCGCGCTCGGCCTCGCCCATTCCCGCCATGAACGGCGTGCGTCCCTCCAGCCGTGCGGCCGGAATGTCGGCTTGCCGCGGGGCATGCTCGACGATGCCGCGGCTCAGCCGCGACGTGGCGTTGAGCGCCAAGCCGTGCTCGGCGGCGACGGCCACGTGCAGCTCGCGCATCAGGTCGTAGCTGATCTCCGAATGGCGGCTGATCGACAGGAACCGCCCCTCCTCCATACCGACCTTGTCGACGATGAAGTGCGCATGCACATGCTCGGTGTTGGCATGCAGCGCGGCCACGTAGCGGTAACGGTCCCGATGCTCGCCACTTGCGAACAAGGCCTGGCCCCAGTCGCGCGCGATCGCCTCGGCGACCTTCGGATCGGTGTCCTGGGGAAAACTCAGGATCAGGTGATCGGTGTGGCCCCGCTTGGGAGCACCAGCCCAAGAGGCCGACCAGTCCGCGACGATGGCCTCGACGCCCTCGGCCTCGAGCGACCGATCCACCCCGATCTGGTTGCTCCAAGCCGCCATCCTGGCCTCGTCGCGCAGCACGTAGTCGGCTTGCCGCCGCAACTCGGCCGGCGTGTGGCATCCGCCCTGCGCCACCCGCTTCACCACGCTCTGCGGCACCCGCATCACGTTCCCCGCGAGGCCCGCGGCCAAGCCCCCTGCCCCGCCGCGACCGCCGCCGAGCGTACGCGGTCCGCGACCGTGGATGCCGCGGGCGTTCCGTCCCAGCCCGGGCAGCACATCGCCGATCACCGCGGCTTGGACGGTCCCGCGGTCAGCCATTGGCGCCGACCTCCTTCGCTCGCTCACCACCATCGCCGAGCGTCGCGCCGACCAACTCCGTTCGCACGAACGCCCCCCGCATCGAGGCCGCCCGCAGCGCCTGGACGGCCCGCGCGACCTCCTCCGTGCGCACGGAAAGGCGCTCGACCAATGCCGCATCGCGCGCATTCCAGCGCAGCTTTCCGGCATGGCCGAGACGAAGAATCTGGACGAGATTGCGCGCCATCGCGTTCAGTTCGCGCGACGTCCGGCCTAGCTCCTCAAGCTCCTTCGCCCGGAAATCCGCGACACCAGCCGACAAGCGGATCATCCGGCGCAGCATCTCCGACGTCGTCGTACCCGCCTCGTCAACCATCGCGGCGAAGGCGTCCGCCTCCTCCGGCGTCACACGCGCCTGGATGATCCGCCCCTTCGAGGTCCGATCGGAGGCGACGGCACGCTGTCGGACACGCGCCACGGTCTGCCTGGAGCAGCCGATCCGGCGCGCGATCTCGATGTCGGAACGACCTTCGGAAGCGAGGTCGAGAACCTCACGCCGTTCGTCCGCTCCAAGCCGTGCCGCCATGTCGTCGGCCTCCCTGAACCGGACGTCCAAATTCTGTCATACAATATACCGTTCCTGTCAACGTCCCCCTTTGGGGGTCCGCTGCGTCACCTTGGGCGCTTCGCGACCAAGGTGAGACCGGGCTCGCCCGGTCTGGGTCACTCACCAAACCCTTCGGACAGATACTTGTTCGCAATCGCGACGCCCACCCGAGCGCCGGAGAAGGCCGCTTAGGCCGATCTTGGCGCCGCGTATTGGCCCGTTCGGCGTGCCACGCACATGAGCCGTAGTCGGGGCTCTCATGCGAGCGGAACGCATACTCGTCGTTCCGCATACCTGCGTTGCGGTTATCTGCCTACAACATAGACGGATGCTGTATACTCACACCCCCTACCCTTATATTGCATCGTGCATACCCGTTTCCGGCATCTTTTCTGGTGTTATCTTTGCGGATTAATGTTTCGTGTTCCGCTGATTGCAGGCCGGAGACCTACGGGGCGCGGTTACGATCTGAACAGACCGTTTATCGCATGTTGCATGGCTGCGTCCGAGGTTCTGCATCGCGGCATCGTGCATCTCGGTTACATGTATGCAACGCATCTGAATATTCGTATCAAGCACGTTGTCATACCTACCCGACGCAGCGACGGTTCTCGCACAACGACGGCACGCGTTCGGCCGCTCTGCATCCGAGCATCACGCGCAAGTGCCGCACTCATACAGGCATAGACGAGGCTCGTACCATGATTACCGTCACCTCGCTGTCCACCAAGGGCGGCTCCGGCAAGACCACGCTGATACAGATGCTCGCCTCGGGGGCCCTCGCACGGGGGCTTCGGGTCCATGCGCTCGACGGGGACACCGACCAACAGCTCACCGAGTGGCGCGCGAAGTCGGACGCCGCCGATTGGAACGGGTTGCAGCGCGTATCCTGGCCCGAAGGGCTGACGATCGGTCCCATCCCGGAGACCGTGGACGCGCTCTACGAGGCCCTCAACGGCTGGGAAGAGGACGGGATCGACCTCGTCCTGATCGACACTCGACCGGGCGAGAACCCCGAGACGGAGAACCTTGCGCTGGCCGCCGACATGATCGTCGTCCCGGCTGTGCCGACCCAGAGCGACTTCGTCGCCGTTCAGAAGACGTTGGACTGGATCGACCGGATGGCTGCGACCCTAGCCGACGGCTACCCCCAGCCGCTGCGGGGCGTGGTGATGCTTAACGCGCCACCCAAGGCGATGGCGCTGGTGACGGCCGCGAACGAGGCCGAACTCGCCCGTGCGCGCGACAAGGTTCACGCTCAAGATCTGGAGGTCTACGAGGTCGTGAAGCGGATGCCGATGCTGCCCACGCCCGTTCCGACCAGCCAGACCTTCCGACGAATGCCGCTGTCGGGACCACTCACGGTGGTTCGCGACACCTACGCCACCGATCCGCGGAGCAGGTTGGCAGCAGGTCACATCAAGGCGGCCCTCGACTACTGCGAGGAGCTGCTCGTCGACATCGAGACAGCCGTGAAGAACCGCGAGGAGGCCGTGGCATGATCCGCAAGGTGCCGCAGAGGACGGGCATCGGCGTGTCCAACGCCGACCGCCATGCTCGCGCCGAAACGCTCGCCGTCAGCGCGGCGAAGTACATGGAAGCACGACCGGTAGGGCAGGGGGCTGAGACGGCAAACGCGCCCACGACGGAAACTTCCCAGGACGCGACGAAGCCTGTAAATGCCGAAGTCGGGCCCGCATCGAAGGCCTATGCCGCACCCGCCGAGACGGCGAAGCCCGAAGCGGCGCGGAAGGCACGGGCGCCGCGCCGGCTGCGGTCGCGGGCCAAAGCCAAGCAGAACGCGGAGGAGGCGGTAGGGCAGGGGGGTGAGAAGCCCGCATTCCACATGCGGGTCCTCCTCGCGGACACCGTGCGCATCGAGGAGATGGCCGAGGCCGCCGGCGTGTCCATCACCTACATACAGAAAGCTCTGCAGAAGGCCGTTCTGGTCCGCATGCGCGAACTGCGCGACGCGGACGGCTGGAGCCGCTACACCGACCAGGCCGCGCCGCGACTGGAGGATTCACGCGGCGAGGGGCCCGCCTTCGGACGCACCACCATGAACCTGTCGGCGGACCAGGTCCGGGAAGTGTACAAGGGCATCCACGACCCGCTGCGGATCCACTCGACGGGGCAAGTGCTTAGCGCCTTCGCACGCGTGCTGCTCGTGGAGGAGCTCGACGCGCTCGAGAAGCGCATCGACGGCTAGGAGCAGTGGAGGGAGGGCAGGGGGGCCAAGTCGAGGGTGAAAGCGTCCCGCGCCGTCACGACGGCGACCCGCCCGCCCTCGCGCATCATTCCCGTCATCGTTTCCCAGTCGTCGGGGTCGGTCATCGCCTGGGCGGCGACACCGTCCCGCAGGTCGAAGGCGGCTTGCTCGCCGCTCTCGGCGAGAAACACCACGCGCGTCGCGCTTCGATCCTTTGGCATGAGGATGACGATCGTCCCCTGAGGGGTGGTCCCGTGGACGCGATCCGGATCGCAGGCGATGGTCACGCGTCCGCCGTCGATGGCGGCCACGTAGGTATCAAGACCACGTGCAACGCCGCGCTCCCAAACCGTGCCTGCTAGGCAGATGGTCGGCGCCAAGGCCATCAGCGCCACGACGATGCGTCCGAACATCGTTCCTCCTTCGTTCTTCGTGATCCGTCTATCCCCTCGTTTCAGTGTGGAGCAAGCAAGCTTGCCGACATCGTTGACGCAGGACGTTAGGATGTAGCTCGCGCATATGGACGCCTCAGGTATGCAGGATACGGAAATCGAGAACGCCTGACGCATCAGGTAGGTTGAAAAAGCGGCACTCTTTACAGCTCCGCCGCTGCCCGTCAGGGATCGTCACCGCCAAGGCGGCGGAGACCCGCACAGGGGCTCCGGGAGGCCGCATGCGGCCGAGTAGAGCCCGGCCCTGAAAGGGGACGGCCGACGCATCTCTCGAACCATCCTCCTGACCCGCGGAGACCGGGAGCTCCGATCCTTGACGTCTCCGCCCCCGGTCCCCGCTACCGTCGCGCCCATCAGCGGCACACTATCGGCTGCAGCGAGCGCCGGTCCACGAATGGCCGATCATGCGTCTTCGTGAGACAACTTGCGACGGCTGCAGGATCGCGCCCTCATCCACGTCTCCGCTCCATCAGCCCGATGAGGCTTCCTAGAAGGTTCAGTTCCCCGGCCCTCTGTCGTCGGGCCATGGCGCGCAGAAGCCCGCCAGGCTTCCGCACGGGGGCGGTCGGGTGGTCGCGGTTGGCGTCGATCACCAGGACGGCCAGCGTGGCCGCTTCGTCCCCCATCGCCTCGGCGGCCTCTTCCCAGGCCGAAGGGTTCACTCCGAGCTCGGGCAGGCGCCTGATGGCAGCGAGGGTGAAATCCCGCATTCGCGGCTCGCGCCCCTGCGCTTCGGCGTCGAGGTAAAGCCGCAGCTCTTCGGAGGCGACCGATCGCAGCGTTCGGGGCGTCAGACGATCCAATCCCGCGGGCGGGGCAGGGGGCTTGCGCGACGCCCGGTCCTGCTCACCATCTCTTTCATAGCTAGCGTCGGCGTTAGCCGGCGCATTACAGGATTCAGGGGAAGTTTGGGTTGTAGCTTGTATATAGGACCGGAAGCGCTCGGCCGTTCGGCCGGAAGAATCACAGCAATCTTCTAGCAATTCATCCAGCCGATCCGCCAAGCGACCGGCATCCTGAACATGCCCTGATAGCGCCTCCATCGACATGGCGCGGAGTTCGCCGGTCCCTGGCCACGACAGGAACGCCTCTGCAGCCTCCCGCACGTCCGCGTTTCCCGGCCGCGCCTCCTGCGCCTCCATCAGCGTCGTCTTGACGGCCCGGTAGAGCGCGCTGCGCCGGGCGAGCAGCGCCGCCCGCGCGTCCCACTCGGCCCTCTGGCGCTCGCGTAGGGCCAGAAGCATCGGAATCCGTTCGATGAGCGGCGAGAGCACGAGGCCGCAGCCGCCATGCGAGGTGCGCGCGCCGTTGGCCAGCGTGCGCCGTTCGATGAGGCCCATACGCTCGAGGCGCGCCTCGTCGTAGCGCACGGCGCGTTCGGACTTGCCCAGTTCGGCCGCTAGGCGGACCTGTCGGGCGTAGCAGACCGGCTCCGCGTCGCGGCTCGTCCAATCGGAGGGGCGCGTGCGCTCGACGATCTGCAGCAGCGTCAGAAGCGCCGCCTGGGAAAGCTTGAGCGCGCGGCGCAGCTCCAACAGCAGGTCGCGCACCTGACTGCGCTGCATGCCGTCAGGCAGCACGGGATAGGGGCCGGACGCGAGCGCACCGGCATAGGGAGACTGGGGCGACGCCGTGGCCGCCTGTGAGAATGACATGATGTCCTCGCCTGTGATTGGGGCGAGATGGGCCGGCAAGCCACCACCGTTCGCACGGATGCGGTTTTCTCTTGCCTGCGATGTCGGAGGGCTCTAGAACCGATCTTGACTAGAGATCTTGTTCAGGGCGCCAACCCTGGGTTCCTTAAGCCCCCCTCGCGTGGTTCCACCTCGCGGGGGGTTTCGCTTTCTAGGGTCTGCTCTCCTCTCTCGTTTCTTCTTCGTGGCTTGCGGTGGCGTCACGACGCCGCCGATCCGCGGCGCACCGCGTCCGGGCCGCCTGCGGTCTTATTCGCCGCTTGCCCGCTTCCAGTCCGCCTCCGGCTCGCCGAGCCGACGCTTCATGGCCTCGTAGGCTTCCGCCGGGACCATGTAGGCGATGACCTTGTTGTGGTTCAGCACGGCCACAGCCTCGCCTTCGGCGCGCGCCATGACGCCGCTGGGGCTCTTCTTGAGGTCCGACACGCTCACGGCGACGCGGGCTTCCATCCTCTGCATGCGCGATTCTCCCCAAGAATGCGCAGAGGGTATCTAGTTTGGCACCAAATTCAATCTCGTAATCGCCCCGCATGACCGCTCCTCAGTACCGGACCACCTCGTGCCCATGCGTGCCTTCGTGGTCGCGCCATTCGACGGCGACGCCTCGGAAGCGGCCCTCGTAGCTGCAGGCGTCCTTCCGTCGGGTGGTGAAGCCGAGCCAGGGCCGCGACGTGGCCTGCGTGACGTGCGCGTCGCGCCAGCGGAAGGCCCCGGCATCGTCATAGGTGCCGACCCGGACCCGTTGCCGGAACCGGCGGCAGGTATGGTCGCCCTCGTGGTTCTCGTGATCGTACTCGTACCAGTCGATGTCGTAGACGACGATGGAGCGGATGAAGTCGAAGGCCGGCCCGGACACGTCGGCATCGGCGCCGGGCGTCGCCCCGTCGTAGGAGGCCGGCACCCGCATGAGCGCATCCCGGAGCGCCCGCGCGCGTCCGTCGGCCGCGGCGGCCAGCGGAACGGGATGTCCCGACAGTTCCTCGACCTTGGCGGCGAAGCGGCTCGCCGGGGTGCCTTCGAGCGAAGCGGCGCTCATCGGGCAGCGCCAGATCTGGAGGGGCGGCTCGATGGGCCAGGGCGTGATCCGGCGGATGAACTCCGCCTTGGCATGGGCACAGGGCGCCGAGGTGGGCCATCCTCCCGCGAGGCAGAGCAGGATCGCGCAATCGACGGCGTAGGCCTCGGCGCGCGCGGGCGCGAGGCCGGTTCCCAATGTCACGACCAGCGCGGCGGTCGTCAGCAGCTTGCGCATCGATGCGCCTCCTTCGGTTCGTTCGTCTCCATGGGGCCGGTCATTCGGGGAACAGGCGTCGATACGCCTCCAGCGCCGCCTGCACCTCCGTCCGCACGGTCCGGCCGGCCGCGTCGAGGCAGGCGAGGTAGGCCTGCGCCTCGTCGAAATAGGCGCTGTATTCGGCGCGCAGCTCGCCCTCGAAATCGCGCAGCAGCTCCGGAGAGACCTCCGCGGGCGGCACCGGAGGCAGGCAATCGAACGATGTGGTCTGCGCTCGTGCCTCACTTGTGGCGGCTCCGACGTGGGCGAGGACGGCCAGCACGCCAGCAGGCGCCACGCACCATCGCCCCGAACCTCGACCGCACTGCCGCAACGTCATGATCTACCCCCTTGTAAATTAGTCCATCGACCCCACGGGTTGGCGCTTGTGTTCTTGTTTAGTTCTCATTTATCGTCAAGCCAGTTCCGGAGGGCAACTTCCGGACGATCATGAACCGGAGCGGCGGAAGGCCGGGACCGGGCGGAACGAGCGGACGGATCGGCAGGGCCGGGATCGTCCACCGGGGGACGACACGGCAGGCCGCACTTGAGGATGACGGCCTTCCTGGCGGCGCGGATGCGTGCCGCCGGCCTCTCCCTGCGCGCTCCGTCCGGTTCGCGACGAAGGAGGGCAGGGGCCCATGACAGACCGGAGATGCCTGGCCGTCGGAGCCTGCCTCGCCCTCATGACTCTGCCCGGTATCTCGCATGCCTCCGTGATCGACCTGGGTGCGGGCGAAGGCGTTGGACGGGTCTCCGGCGCGGTGCTCGATCTCGACCGCCCGCCCGTGAAGAGCACCCGTGCCGCGCCGCAGACCGACATGGAGGCCGCGCCGCGTCAGGTGCGAAGGGGCCGTCCGGAGGTCGAGGATCTGATCCTCGATGTGGCACTCGCGCATGCCAGCCACCCGGCGTTGCGCCGAGCCGGCCTGACCGCGGGCCAGTGGCATGCCTTCTTCCGATCCAACATCGCCGTGGAGAGCGCCTTCGACCCTGCCGCCCGCAGTCATGTGGGCGCGGTCGGACTGGGACAGCTCATGCCCGCCACGGCGCGCGATCTCGGGGTCGATCCGCACGACCCCGTCCAGAACCTGCACGGCTCCGCCCGCTACCTCCTCGCGCAGGTGGAGCGGTTCGGCAGCCTGGAGCTGGCGTTGGCCGCCTACAACGCCGGGCCGGAGGCCGTGGCGCGGCACGCCGGCGTGCCGCCTTACGCCGAGACCCGCGGGCACGTGCGCAAGGTGATGGCGATCTACCGAAGCTCCCTTGGAGAAATGTGATGACGGAACGAACCCCTACGCTCGCCGCGGCCGCGGCGCTGCTCCTCCTCGCCTCGGCGGTGCCCGCGCTCGCGCAGGACCTGTCGCCGGTGACCACCATGCTGACCA
This sequence comes from Jannaschia rubra, assembly GCF_001403735.1. Classification (GTDB taxonomy): domain Bacteria; phylum Pseudomonadota; class Alphaproteobacteria; order Rhodobacterales; family Rhodobacteraceae; genus Jannaschia; species Jannaschia rubra. The sequence continues at coordinate 53,391 of NZ_CXPG01000027.1, read as the reverse complement.
CCGTGGTCACGGCGCTCACGGGTCCGATCGGCCGGGCCGTCGGCATCATCGCCGTGGTCGTGCTCGGCGTCATGCTGATGTTCGGCCGGATCAACGCGGCCACGTTCGGCGGCGTGCTCGTCGGCATGGCCATCGTGTTCGGCGCGGCGACCGTGATCGACGGCTTTGCCGGCGCACCGACCTGACCTGATGCCACGCGCCTCCGCCCGGCAGGGCGGGGGCCGCCCCGCGGAGACGACGCCCATGCGACGCACACCGGTCTTCCTCGGCCTGATGCGCCCCACGACCTTCCTCGGCCTGCCGCTCGGCTATGGCGTGGCGCTCAGCCTCGCCACCTTCGTGCCGTTGATCGGCACGGGCAGCCTGTGGTGGCTGCTCGTCCCCGTGATCGCCTACCCGCCGCTCTGGCTGGTGGCGGACCGCAACCCCCACGTCTTCGACATCTTGCAGGTCGTGACGGCCCGCACGCCGCGCACCCCCGGGCGGACCGAGAACGGGGAAGACCGCTATGTCGGCTAGCCTCCGTAATCACGACGTCCCGCCCGCCGCGCGCGACCTGCTGGGCACGCGCGCGCCCCGGCACGAGCGCTTCGGCCGGCACCTGCCTTACGTCTCGGCGCTCCGCGACGATGTGATCCTCACCCGGCAGGGCGACCTCATGGCCTCCATGGTGCTCGACGGCATCGACGGGCTGACGGCGGACGAGGCCGCCATCGACGAGCTGTCGGGCACCGTCGCGCGTATGGTGGGCCAGCTCGGCGAGCGCTTCGGCGTGGTCGTGCACCGGCTCGCCCGATCCGAGCGGGTCGAGCTTCCGGAGATTGAGGACGCGCCCTTCGCCGCGGCCGTGGACGGCGCCTGGCGGCAGAGCCTCGGCGCGCGCGACCTCAAGCGTCGCGTTCTGATGCTCTCGGTCCTCCTGCGCCCGAGCCTTGCGCATCGGCTGCCCTTCGGGCTGGGCCGCGCCAAACGCGCCTTCCGTAACGATTGCGCGGCCCGGGTCGCGGAGATGGACGAGGCCATGGGTCTCGTCGTGGGCGCGCTGCGCGAGCGCGGCGCCCGCAGGCTCTGCGCCTCCTCCGGCGAGTGGCTGGCACTGCTCGCCGCCGTCCATGGACAGGATTACGCCCGCGTGCATGCGGCGCCGGGCGATCTGCTGGCCGAATCGATGACCAACTTCGAGGTCACGTTCGATGGCGGGCGGATGCGCCTGCATGACGGGGTCCGCTCGCGCGTAGGCGCGATCTTCGGAATTAAGTCCTACCCGCCCGCCACTTGGCCCGCCATGCTCGACGGGCTGGAGCTTCCCTACGACGTCTGCGTCACCAACAGCTTCACGCCCCGGCGCACCGCCGAGACGCTGGAGCGCATTCAGCGCGTCCACCGCCAGCGCGGCGCGACCGAGGATGCCGGCGTTAGCCTGACCGAGCAGCTTGTGAAGGCGGCCGACGAGGTCGCCTCGGGGCGGCTCGTCTTCGGCGACCACCATGCGAGCATCCAGGTCTGGTGCGACGACGAGGCGGAGCTGGAGCGCGCGGTCTCCGAGATCTGGCGTGTCGGTCAGGAGGCGGGGATGCTGCTCGTGCGCGAGGGCTGGGCGGCCCGCGCGCTCTACTTCGCGCAGGCGCCCGGCAACTGGGGCTACCGCATCCGGTCCGGCATGGTGTCGGCGGACAACTTCGCCGAGATGGCCGCGCTTCACGCCGCGGGCCGCGGCCGGGGCACGGGCGAGTCTCCCTGGGGCGCGCCCGTCACCGGCCTGCCCACCGTCGGCTCGACGCTATACCGCTTCAATTTCCACGAACGGGGCAGGGCGGACGCGGAGCCGAGCGTCGGCCACACGCTGGTGCTCGGCCGGACCGGCTCGGGCAAGACGCTGCTCACCGCCTTCCTGCTCGCGCAGGCGCGCCGCCTGAACGCGCGGGTGGTCGTGATCGACAAGGACCAGGGGCTGGAGATGGCCGTCCGCGCGCTCGGCGGCCGCTACGGCGCGGTGAAGGTCGGTCGGCCCACGGGCCTGCATCCCTTCGCCACCGAGACGGATGCGCGCGGGGAGGCCTGGCTCGCGGGCTGGCTCGCCGACCTGCTGGCCCGTCATCGCCCGATGGAGCCCGCTCAGACCACCGCGCTGGCCGAGGCCGTGCGCCAGATCGTCCGGGCCGAGCCCGCGCTGCGCAGCTTCGACGGGCTGGCGAGCCTCGTGGCCTCGACCGACGACGAGGGCGACCTGGCGGGGCGGGTGCGCGAGTGGACGGCGGAGGGGCGGCACGGCTGGGTCTTCTCCCGCCCCGGGGCGGAGGCGGTCCGCCTCGACGAGGACGTGATCGGCATCGACATGAGCGAGCTTCTCGATCTCGACGCCGAACGCGCGGCGCTGCTCAGCTACCTGTTCCGCAGGGTCGAGCGCACCATCGAGGACCGCCGCCCGACGCTGATCGTGATCGACGAGGCCTGGAAGATGATGGCCGACCCGATCTTCGTGCGCCGTCTGCACGACTGGCTCGTCACCATGCGCAAGCGCAACGCCTGCGTGGTGATGCTGACCCAGGCGCCCGAGCACCTCACCCGCTCGGAGGTCGGCGCGATCATCGCCGAGTCCGTGGCGACGCAGGTGCTGTTCCCGAACCCGCGCGCCGCGCCCGAGGACTGGCGCATCCTGCGCCTGGGCGAACGCGAGGCGGAGATCCTGTCCGAAGGGACGGGCGGACGCCGCCTCGCCCTGATCCGCTCGGGCGGGGACTCGGTCGTGGTCGATGCCGACCTGTCCGGGCTCGGCCCGCTGATGACGGTGCTTGGCGGCGGCCGGACCGGCGAGGAGCGCGCGCCGCATGGATGGCGTGCCGATCCCGACTTCTGGAAGGAGATGATCCGATGATCCGCATCCTCTGCGCCGCTCTCGCGCTCTCCCTGCTGGCGAGTTGCGGCGTGCCCACCGGCAAGCGCTCGCCTTGCGCCGGTGGCCCCTCACCGTCGATGTCCTTCGTCTCCGGGGCTGGCCATGCCTGCGACTTCCAGGACTTCTAGGGCCCTACCCGCCATCGTCGCGGCCGCCGCCGTGCTGGGCGGTACGGCGCTGGCGCAGGGCGTTCCCATCGTGGACGGCTCGCGGCTCGCCCGCGCGATCTCGCGCGTGGCCGAAATGGGCCGCGACGCCGCGCGCCAGGCCGACAAGTCGGCCGTGCGCGGCGAGCAGGAGGCCCTGCATGCCGAACAGCTCGCGGCCTACGAGCGCTTCCTCGAGGGCGCCATGGGTCCGACCGACCTGTCCCATCTCGAGGAGGCTGGCCCCGGCTGGGCCTCGGCGGACGAGACCTATCCGGTCTCAGAGACCCATCCGGACGCGGATCGCCTGTTCGGCGAGAACGCGGACGTGGAGCGGATGATCATCGTCACCGCGCGGCGCTACGAGGGTCATGCCGGGTTGGCCGCGGCGGGGCTGACCCCGCTTACCTGGCGCATCCTGTTCCAGTCTCTCATCAAGCAGGAAAGCCGGTTCAACAACGCCGCCGTCAGCCATGTCGGCGCGCGGGGCTTCTGCCAGCTCATGCCCGGCACGGCCTCCGACCTCGGCGTGGACCCTTACGATCCCTGGCAGAACCTCGACGGCGGCGCGCGCTACATCCTGGCGCAACTCAAGCGCTTCGGGCGGGTCGAACATGCGCTCGCCGCCTACAATGCGGGGCCGGGACGGGTGATCGAGTACGGGGGCATCCCGCCCTTCGAGGAGACGCAGACCTACGTCCGGCGCATCCGGCGCTACTACGACGAGTATCTCGGCATCATCACCGGCGTGGACATGACTGGCAGCCTCGCTGGGGTGGACGGCGCCTCGGCGGCCTGGGGCAACTGGGCCGACGCCTCGGTCGGCTACGGCGACCATCTCGCCGGGCAGGTCGAGGCGTCCATGGGCCGGATGGCGGCGCTGCTGCGCGAGGGCCGCCCCGCGACCGCCAAGGAGGCGGTCGACCATTCCACCTACGTGCTGGCCGAACGGGCCCGCCTGATGGCGCTGACGCTGCGCCGGCACGCGGCCGCCGTGAAGGTCGAGGCCGCGGGCGGCCTCGTGGAGGCGGCCGACGCGTTGGAGACCACAACCTTCTGGAGATACGCCGATGACAGCTAGACGCGCCCTAGCGCTCGGTGCCGCCGTGCTGGCGGCCGCCGCCATCCTTCCAGGCTCCGCGCCGCGAGCGCAGGGGGTGCCGGTGATCGACGGCTCGAACCTCGCGCAGAACGTCGAGCAGCTGCAGGCGGCGCTTCGGGACGCGGAGGCCCAGCTTCGCCAGATCGAGGAGTTGCGCCGGCAGGTCGAGCTGCAGGTCGATCAGCTGGCGAACCTGGAGGGCATCCTCGGCTCGGTGACGGGGATCAACGACATCGCGCGGCTCTACAACGACGCCAAGGATCTGCGCGACCGCGCGGCCAAGATCGTCGATCTCGACGGGCTGGTCGGCCGGCTGTCGGTCGGCGACTTCGACGCCATCCGCGACAAGCTGCTCGACGGGCAGGTGACGGTGGGCGAGCTGCGTGCCACCGAGGCCTTCCGCGGGATCATGGCGAATGCAGGCTTCACCCCGGAGACGCTGGAGGGGATGGCCGCCTCCGGTGAGCCGGCGGCGGAGCGCATTGCGACCACGGCCGCCGCCAACACCGTGGCGATCGGCGCCTCGCAGATGGCTTACGAGGAGGCGGCCGCGAGCCTCGACCGCGTCGATGGCCTGGTGGACGCGATCGGCGAGCAGGAGACGCTCAAGGAGTCAGTCGACCTGAACACGCGCATGGCGGCCGAGACCAATTTCATGCTGGGGCAGATGTGGCGGCTCAACGCGGCCGCGGGACTGGCCGGCGCGCAGTCGGGGCTCGACCTCGCCGCCGAGCAGGCGCGCACCCGGGCCTTCTTTGACTACGGCACGGGCCCGACCATCGGAGAGGAGATCGAGGAATGAGACATCACCTTCTGGCCGTGGCCATGCTGGCGGCGCTCGCCGGGCCAGCGGTCGCGCAATCGGTGGCTGAGCTGTCGGACGAGGCCCTCCTAGCCCGCGTGGCCGCGGCGACGGAGGCGCAGGACGCGGACGCGCTGCTGGACGCCATGGGCGAGGTCCGCACGCGCAGCCTGCTAATGTTCGCCGGGCCGCAGGTCTGCGAGGCGCCGGTGCCGGACACGGCGTTTTGGGAGAACGAGTTCTTCGCCGGCGCGGCCGAGAAGGCGTACCTCGTGGAGGCGCGCGAGGCGGCCATGGCGGCCGGCTCCTGCGGCTGCGTCTACGAGGCGCTGCCCTTCGCGGGATTCTTCGAGGAGACGTTCGGCAAGAGGCCGGCGGAGCTGACGGACGCGGACTACGGTCGCATCCGCTCCTACCGGCGGCCCGACTGGAGTTCTGTCGAGCAGCAATACCGCGCCTTCCGCGAAGAGCGCTGCGGCGACGACTGATGGCGGTGATCGAGCAGATCCTCGGCCTCGTCGACGCGACCGTCACCGGCGTTGCGGCGCAGACCTACGACGGCGTGCTGACGGCCGTGCGCCCCGTGGTGGCCGTGGCCTCGACGTTGACCGTCGCGCTGGTCGGCGCGAACCTCATGCTGCAGACCGTGCCGCTGACGGTGGGCACCGCCGTGAGCCTCGCGCTGCGGATCACGCTGGTGAACGTGTTCCTCGTCTACGGCAACGTCTCGGCGGTCTACCTCGCTCTGACGGAGGCGCCGGCCGAGCTGGGCGCGGGCATGCTGAGCGCGCTGTCGGGCGCGACCGTCACCAACCTCTACGACGGGCTCGACGACCTCTACCGGACGGCGCTGGAGATCGGCGACGCCATCTCGGAGAGCGGCGGCCTCGTCGTCGGCGCCATGGCCGGGCTACTGATGTTCCTTGTCGCCTCGATCATGGCAACGGTGGCGATCATCGTGCTGTCGGCGGCCAAGATCATGATCGCCGTCCTGATCGCGATCGCGCCTGCGATGGTAGCCTGCACCCTGTTCCGCCAGACCGCGCCAATCTTCGAGGCCTGGGTAAAGCTCGCCCTCGGCATGGCCTTCGTGCCGCTGCTCGTCGCGGCCATGGCGGGCTTCACCATCTCGGCGGGAGCGGAAGTCGCGCCAGCGGATATGGGCGGCATCGAGACGCTGAGCGAGGCACTCTCCTTCGTGGTCGTGATGATGCTGGGCGCGGGCCTCCTCGTGCTGGTGCCGTCCTTCGCGCAGTCGCTCGCCGCCACCAACATCGCCATCGGCGGCATCGCGGCCGACGCGGCCGGGCTGTCGCGCAGGACGGTCGGGCGCGGCGCCAGCGCAACCGCGCGCTTCGGGGCCGGCACCTTCGAGGGCGCCCGGACGGGCCAGCCGCTGCGCGGGCCCATGGCGCATTACAGCAACCTCGCCGGCCGGGCGGGCGGCCTCGTCGGGCGCGGGGCCCGGGCAGGGGCCGGGGCCATGGCCGCGCGCATGAAGAAGGGATGAGGAGATGAGCGACTTCGACGTGGACCTCGTGATCGGCCCGCGCCGGGCGGCGCGGACGGCCTGGATCGTGGCCGCCTGCGCCGTCGGCGTGGCGGTGGCCCTGGCCGGCGTGATCGTGGCGCTGCTGCCGCTTCAGCGCACGGAGGTCTTCACCGTGCTGGTCGATGGCACGACCGGCGCCGCCGAGCGCGTCTATCAGGTGCGGCCCACCGGCATCTCCGATCAGGAAGCGGTGCGCGAGGCGCTGCTGGTCAGCTACCTGTCCGACCGCGAGGGGTACTTCCGCCCCGGCATCCAGGCCCGGCTCGAAAGCGTGCGCCGCCGCTCCTCGGGACAGGCGCGCCGATCGCTGACGGCGCTCTGGACGCCCGGCTCGCCGGACTACCCGCCGGACGTGCTGGGCACCGAGGCGCAGGTCGACGTCGCCGTGCGCTCGGTCACCTTCCTCGAGCCGGGCGTGGCGCAGATGCGGTTCACCAAGACGCTGCACCGCCGCCGCGAGGCGCCGCGCAGCCAGAGCTTCGTCGCCACGGTCGCCTTCGAGTTCGCTCCAAGGCAGGAACGCAGCCTCGCGCGGGTTTGGGAAAATCCGCTGGGCTTCACGGTCACCGCCTTCCGCGTCGATGCGGAGGCCATTCGGGAAGGAGGCGGGACATGAGGACCGCGACCATCGCATGTCTCGCGGCGCTGCTCGCCGGCCCCGTCCTGGCCGAACGCGCGCCCGTCACCATGGGGCAGGACGCCCGGGTCCGGCACGTCCGCTTCGATGCCTCCGACGTGATCCGCGTCGACACGCATCTGCGGGTGAACACGGCCGTGGAGCTCGGCGCGGGCGAGCGGATCAACCAGGTCCTGCTGGGCGACAGCGAGAGCTTCGAGGTGGAGGTCCTGTCGAACCGTCAGACCGTGTCGATCAAGCCGGTCGTGCCGCGCGTCTCGACCAACATGACGATCTACACCGACCGCCGCGCGATCGCCTTCGCTCTGACCGAAGGACAGGGGCGGCGGCCGACCTTCCGCGTCGTGGTGAACTTCCCCGAGGACCGCGCCGCGCGCCCGCAACTCGTGGCCGGCGGCCGCGACCTGGGCTATCGCTTCGCGGAAGGGGAGGGGGCCGGGGAAATCCGTCCCCTGCAGGTCTGGAACGATGGGCGCTCCACCTTCTTCCAGTTCCGCCCCGGCGTGCGGCCGGCGATCTTCGGCGTGAACGGCGCGGGCTACGAGGTCACGCAGAACAGCACGACCCGCGGCACGGTCGTGCGCGTGAGCGGGGTGCGCGACGCCTACACGGTCCGGGTCGGCGACGCCTACGTCTGCATCACGCGCGGGGGGACCAGCTACGCCACGGGGCCGGCCGCCGATGCCCTACGGTCGCGGGAGTTCTGACATGGCGGAGACGACGCGAGAGGGAAGCGAGGCCGTTCGGGAGAAGCCCTACGTGGTAGAGCGACCGCGCCGCAGGCCGTGGGCCGCGGCGGCGTTGGTCGCCGCCGGCGTGGCCGGGGCCGGCCTGACGGCATGGCCCGCCATCCAAGGCCAGGAAACCCCGCCGCCTGAGACCTCCAAGGCGCAGGCTTGGCAGGAGGAGGACGCCGACGGCAGCTTCGGCAAGCTCGACATGACGCCCGAGCCTGCGGTGATGGCGGAACCCTTGGACGACGGACCGTCCCAAGACGATCTGAACGCGCAGCGCGAGAACCTGGAACGGCGCAACGCCGAGCTGGCAGAGGAGATGGCCGCCCTGCGTGCGCAGCTCGCCGAGCTGGCCGAGCGCCCGCCCGCGGACGACGGCGCGGCACTGGCCGAGGCGGTCTCGGCGATGCAGGCGCAGAACGCGGAGCTGGTGGCGCAGCTGCAGGCCGAGTTCGACAACCGGCTGCGCGGCGCCGAGCTGGAGGCCGAACAGCGCCTCGCGCGGGAACGGGCACGCCGAGAAACCGAGGCCGCCGCCGCCGAGGCCGAGAGGCTGCGGCGGGAGCAGGAGACGCAGGCCGCGACGATGCGGCTGGAAGCACTGTCGCGGCAGGTCGTCGCCGTGGAGGAGGAGAACCGCGATCTGCGCGGACGACTGGAGGGGGGCATGGACGACATGGCGCGCGCCCGGTCCGAGGCCGACCGGCAGGCGGCCGCCGAGGCCGAGCGCCGCGCGCAGCTGGAGGCTCGCCGCGCCGAGGCGCAGGCGCTGGCTCGCGCTCAGGTGCGGTCCGACGGCGTCGTGTTCGACGCGGGCGGCGGCATTGCAGGCGTAAGCGAGGCGGGGCAGGGGGCGCCGGCCCCGGGCGACGCGGCGGGCCGGGCCTTCGTAGCGGGGCTGGCAAAGGCCGCGCCGGTGGCGCGCGCCAAGGCCATCGCGAACCCCGCCCGCACGGTCCTGCAGGGCACGGTAATCGAGGCGACACTGGAGACGGCCATCGACACCCGCCTGCCGGGTCCGGTGACGGCCGTGGTCACGCGGCCCGTCCATGGCTTCGACCACAGCCGCGTCCTGATCCCCGCGGGCTCGCGGCTCTTCGGCGCCTACAGCGCGGACGTCTCGCTCGGGCAGCGCCGCGCATTGGTGGGCTGGAGCCGGATCGTCACCCCGGACGGCCAGTCGGTGACCCTCGCGGGGTTCGGCGCGGACGCGCAGGGGCGGTCCGGCCTGACCGGGCGGGTGGACTCGCGCTTCGGTCAGCGCTTCGGATCGGCCGCGTTCCTGTCGGTGATCGGTGCGGCGCCGGCGCTCGCCGCGGCGGAGGCGGGCGGCGGGATCGAGGGCGAGGTGGCCGAGGACATCGGTATGAGCCTCGAGCGCACCACGCGCGGCGCGATCGGCGCCTATGCGACCCTCCCGCCCGTCGTCACGGTCGAGCCTGGCGCGGCGATCACGGTGATCGTCGACCGCGACCTGGAGCTGCTGTGATGGACGGGGCGGAACCGGCCCCGGCGGACGCCTCCTTCCTGCTGGCCTACCTCGCACCGCTGCGCGGGGCGCTGGACGACCCGGCCACCGTCGAGGTGGTCGTGAACCCCGACGGTCTCGCTTGGGTCGAGCGGCACGGCGCGGCCCACATGGCGCCGCTGGAGGGCGTGCGCTTCGATCCGGCCCGCCTGCGCGATCTCGCTCGCGCCATCGCCGGCGAGACCAGGGGCCAGATCTCCGCCCGCCGCCCCGTAGTCTCGGGCAAGATCGCCCTGCCGGACGGCCGCCCCGTCCGGGCGCAGGTCGTGCACGAGCCCGCCGTCGAGGCGGGCGCGGCCGTCGCCCTGCGTCGCTACCGCGAGGAGCGGGTGGGGCTGGACGCCTTCGGCCTGCTCCACGGCGCCCTCGTCGATCTGGCGCGCAGCCGTCGAGACCGGGCCGGCGAGGTCGCGGAGTTGATGGGTCGGGGCGACGTCGCAGGCGCCATGCGCCGCTGCGTCGAGGACCGGCTCAACGTGCTTGTCTCCGGCGGCACCACGACGGGCAAGACGACCTTCGCGCGCGGCTTGCTGGACCTGATCCCGCCCGGCGAGCGCATCGTCACCATCGAGGACGCGTTCGAGCTGTTCCCCGCGCAGCCCAACCGCGTGATGCTGCTGGCCGAGCGCGACGAGGCCTCCGCCCGCTCCGCCGCGCGCCTGCTGGAGGCGAGCCTGCGCCTGCGCCCCGACCGCATCGTCTTGGGCGAACTGCGCGGCGCGGAATGCGTGACCTTCTTGGAGGCGATCAACACCGGCCACGCGGGCTCGGTCACCACGGTCCACGCCGACACCGCCGCCAAGGCCATCGACCGTCTGGCGCTGATGGTCATGGGCACGGGCATCGCCATGACCTATGCCGACGTCCGCCGCTACTGCGCGGCGTCCATCGACGTGGTTGTCCAGCTCGGACGGCGGGACGGACGGCGGGGCGTGGAGGAGGTGATGGTGGCCGGGGCGGTCGCGTAGGGCCGTAGACGTGAGACCGTTCCGCCGGCCCGCCGCCTCACGCCACCTCCGGTCTGATCCTTCGCAGCCATGGGAAGCGCGTGACGCGCCACGTCGCCATGACGAGCCGGGCCATCTCCTCGGCATTGATGGCGAGAAAGACCCACGGGAAGGGCAGGCCCAGCCAGACCACGGCGGCGGCCGTCAGCGGAATGGCGACGAGCCACTGTGCGCTCACGTCCATCACGATGGGGGAGATCGTATCCGCCCCCGCGCGCAGGACGCCAACGACGAGCGTGACGTTGATCGCGCGGATCACCAGCACGCAGGCCAGCACGTCGAACACGTCGTCGGCCACGGCCAGCACCGACGCCCCCGCGCCCGCGTAGAGCCAGAGCAGCGCGGGCTTCGAAAGCCACAGCGCCGCTCCCATCAAGACGGCCGCCGCCACGGTCCAGATCACGAGGCTGATCGCGTCCACCGTGGCGCACCGGAAGTCGCCCCGCCCGAGGGCCTGGCCCACGATCACGTTCGTCGTGGAGGACAACCCGATCATCACGGCGATGGCCATCGACTCGATGGGCGTGACCAGCGCGAGGACCGCGAGCGCCTGCGACCCGGCTTGCGCGGTGATGACGGAGTACATGAAGATCCCCACTGCCCAGATCACCGAGCCTATGGCGATCGGCAGGCCCACGCGCAGCACCTTCCGGATCGTGTCGGCGTTCAGGTAGGCCCTGAACCGCGCGGGCGAGAACAGTCGCCGGTCAAAGAAGATCAGCGCGCAGGCGGCCACCACGACTGCCTCGATGGCGAAGGACAGGACTGAGGCGTAGGCCGCCCCCGTCACGCCGAGGGCGGGCGCGCCGAGGTTGCCGAAGATCAGTGCGTAGTTCAGCACCACGTTCGCCACGAGGCCGATCACCGCTGCGCCCGTCGCGAGCCCCGGCCGCCCGACGCTGCGCAGCCCCACGGCGATGGCGAAGGCCACTGAGTAGGGCAGCACCATTGCCGCCGCAGGGATCAGGTAGTCGAGCGCGAGGTCCTGGATCGCGGGATCGTCGCTCGACCACGCCGCCAGCGGACCGGACAGGGCCAGCACGAGGCCGAAGCCGAGAATCGAGATCGCGACCGAGACCAGCACGGTCGTGCCGATGGCATCCCGAGCGCGTGCCTCGCTCCCGCCCCCGTAGAACTGCGCGACCACTACGCCCGCCCCGTTGCAGATGCCGAGGACCAGCAGGATCAGGATGAAGACGATGCGGCTGCCGTAGCCGACGACGGCGACCTCCTCGAACCCGAGGCTGGAGGTCATGAACACGTCGAACACAGTGCGCGAGGAGGCCATCAGCGCCTGCGCGGTGATCGGCAGCGCGGTCCAAAGGAAGGCGCGGACGAAGGGCCACGCATGGGCGCGGGCCGCGCCGTCGCGTAGCAAGCGCCCGCGTCCGTCCTGCCACTCGGCGCGGATGGCGCCCGCGTCGTCGATGACGTGGGCCGTCATGCCGTGTTCCGCCTTTGGTAGATCGTGACCGACACGACGATCGCAAGCGCCGCTACCACCGTCAGCACCGTGATCCGGTCCCCGAACACCACTGCCCCTATCCCGGCAGCGAAGACCATCGAGACGTAGTTGGCGAAGGACACCCAGGTCGCGCCGTAGTCGCGCGTGATCCGCAGGTAGACGAGGAGCGCCAGTGCCTCGCCCGCGACGATGAGGCCGAGCGCGGGCAGGTCCAGCGAGGCGAGCCGCAGATCGCCTCCGGTGCCCGTCGCGAGGCTGCCTAGCAGCGCCGCCGTGCCCACGATCAGCGCCTGCGCGTGCGCGACCTGAACCGCGCCGACTTCGGCAGGCCATCGGCGCGCGACGAACACCGTGTTGAGCGCGTAGAGCGCCGGCACCCCGAAGGCAGCGGCGATCCACCAGTGGCTGACAGTGGATGCCCCGCCCTCGCGGGCAGTGTCCCACAGGATCGCCATGGCCCCCGCGAAGCCAAGGGCGACCGATATGACCGGTCGCGGGGCCAGCCGCTCCCCGCCCGTCAGGATCGACAGCACCAGTGTCAGGATCGGCATAGTTGCGATGACCACGACGAACACGAAGACTGGCAGGTGCGGGGCGACGACCCCCTCCAGTGCGAAGGGCGCGAGGAAGCCGAAGGTGCCCGACAACAGGTAGAAGCCCAACAACCCCCGATCCACGGGCGGCCAGTCCGATCGCGCCACGGCAAGGGCGGTGAAGACGGCCGCGAGCCCGAGCGCCGCGATGGTCACGACGACATGCACCGGAACACCCGATAGGCCCGCCGCCTTGATCGCCGCGATCCGCACCGCCCAGAGGAGACCGAGCAGGATCAGCAGCGCAACTTTCGTTGCCATGCCACCGCCCGTCGCCGACGCGCCTATGTCTGTCTGTTCCGCCAAGCCGGTCGCCTCGCCCGTCCCGTTCCGATTGACACCGCCCTACCGGCTCAACATTGGTTGAGGTCAAGCGCCGTGTGGGAAGGATACGAGATGCCCGACAAGATCCTCACCATCGGCCAGATGGCGCGGCGCAGCGGGCTGCCGATCTCGACGCTGCACTTCTACGAGCGCCGCGGCCTGATCGCTTCGCAGCGCGACGATGCCAACCGCAGGGTCTACCGCCGCGAGACCCTGCGGCGGGTCACGGTCATCAAGGTCGCGCAGCGCGCGGGCGTCACGCTCGCCGAGATCGAGCGGGCGCTGTCCCACCTGCCGACGGACACGGTGCCGAACACGGCCGACTGGGAACGCCTCTCGACCATCTGGCACGACGACCTCACGGCCCGGATCGAGACCCTGACCGCCCTTCGCGACAAGATGGCGATCTGCATCGGCTGCGGATGCCTCAGTGTGGATCGCTGCGCACTTGCCAATCCCGAGGACAGGCTAGGAAAGGAGGGACCAGGGGCACGGTACATCGGCGGATGAACCGGTTCTCAGGGGTGCGCCTCAACGGCACGGCTGCATAAAACGGTTCGACGGTCCCATTAAGGTTTCCTGCGCCTTCCAGAACGTAGCCGGGCGCAGGTCTAGACTTTGGTGGAACGCTTTTGGTCGCCGTCCTGTACCATGATCCGGGGGGTGCCGACGTGGCAGGTTATGGCCCCTCTCGGTTCAAGGAGGCGTTCCCAACAACTTCGCCGCATCGAGCCACGGCCCGATCTCCGGTTCGTCTCTCCGATCCTCTTCCTGCCACCCCATCGGGCGTGGCTGCGGCGCGCATAGCGCCGGTCCGGTCGGGCGGGGCCCTCGCGGCCTCCGCCCGACCGGACATCCCGCGGCCCCGCAGGGGCCGCGCCGTCGCGCCACCCCCCAGGCACACCTCGGACGCATCGAAGGGCGACCCCGCCCGGGGCCGCCCCTCCATCGCCTCGCCGGTGGAGCAGGGGGCTTCGAGCCCCCCGTCCCCCTACGCGGCCTGCTTCATCCCTTGCGCCGACTTGCGCGCCCGTGCCTGCGTCAGCGCCGCCTCCGGCCCATCGGCCGCGATCCGCGCCACGTGAAGCCCCTTCTTCTCGGCCTTCTCCGCGAGGTTCAGCCCGATCCCGCCCCCGCCGAAGAGGATCACCCCGCGCAGGCGGGCCCGCAGCATCTCGTCGTTGGCGCGGAAGGGCGCGGCCTTGGCGTGCGCGTTCCAGTTAGGGCGGAACAGGACCTGCGGGACCTTCCGGCTGCGCGCCCACGCGGCGGCGATGCGCTCGGCCCCCTTCGATCCCTTGTGGCACAGGACCATGTCGGGGCAGCGGGCGCGGGCCGCGTCCAGCCGGGCGAAGATGCGGGCATGATCGGTCCAGTCGGAGGCCCCCGCCACGGCGATGAACGTGCCTTTGACGGTGTTGCGCTCGGCCTCGGCCCGGTCCGCGGCCTCCAGCAGGCGCTTGGCCTCGAACACGGCGCCGGTCTCCATCGCACGGCGGGTGGTGCGGTTGCCGGTGACGGGCACGTAGGCGTCCCCCGTCTCGCGCTCGTAGGCTTCGGCCGCCGCCTCGGCCATGAGGCGCAGCGCGTCGGCCTTCTCCTGCGTCGTCTCGAACTGGCGCTGCGCCGCGTCCAACTCCATCTCCGCGACCTCGCTGCCGTCCTGCGCGCGGATCAGGGCGGCGATCTTGTCCTTCAACCGATCCACCGCTTCTTCAGTCACGGTCGCGCGGCGCTGGAACATGGTGGCGAAGGCGTGGGCGAGCGGTTCCACCTCCGAGCCCAGCCCGGTGTTCTGGATGGTCCCGATGATGGCGTCGAACGCGTCCCCCACGGCGCGGCCCTGCAACTCGAGATCGTTCGGGATGGGCAGTTCGTCGGTGCCGGTCTCGGTGAGGCCGAAGAGCTCGATCTGGTCATAGGCGGTCATGGTCATCGGGTGGTCCTTTCTTCGATCCGGGTGCGCCGGGCGGTGCCGGCCTTGATGGGAAGCGCTTCGCTTCCTGTGCCCCCAGAATACCCCCTAACCCTCTGACGCCGAAGGAGTATATCGACCTGAAACGCAAATATATCGTTTGCAATCAGACCCTTACCCCGCTTGTTTCGATCCCCGACCGAGGGAGCACACCGCCCCCTGCCGAAGGCGGGGGGCAAGCAAATCCCCGTGGCCCGAAGGGCCTCCGCATAGGAGAACCGGACGCACCCCTACCGCGCTTCGCTTGTTCGTCACCCGTCGGTCGGTCGCACAGGCCCAGCAGGGCAGGCCGGTCCGAGGGAGGGGTCAACAGGACCGTGGAATACCGCAGCCCCGCAGGGGCGAGGATATGCCGCGAAAGCCTGTTGATGCCGACCGCCGGCCTGCCAGGCGTCCGGGCCGCGACCGATCCGGCGAGGTGACGGACGGGCGGGGCAGGGAGATGGTCCGGGGCGTCCCCCGGCCGAGCGGCGTTCGGCGCCCGCAGGGCGGCGAATCCCCGAGGGCGGGGCAGGGGGGACCTCTCAACTAGGCCTAGCGTCTTCTTCAATGTCCCTCCCGGTCCTCCAGCACTCTACCCGTGACCGTCGCCCGCAGGGCCGAGACCCGGCGTACCCGGCGACCATGCGGCCGCGGCGGGAGGGGGCTCCGGAGGAGACCCCGGACGGCGCTGAGGGCCGCAGAGAGCCGGGCGCGTCGGGGCTCGGGGAGGGGCGCCAGCCCCGACCAGGGCGCGAGAGCGGCCGAGCACCGGCGAGGACGCGGAGGTCCGGAGGATCGAAACGCGAAGCATGGACGTCCAGTGCTTGCGGATAGGAATGACCGCGGTGAACGCGGGGCCGCCAGCGGTCCCCCGAGCAACGAAAGCCAGCTTTAGGTTCACCGCCATCAAGTAAAGAGTCCGGCCAAATTCTTTATCAACGCGACCGGACGGACGCGGATCGCGCACCGAGCCGAGCCCACCAAGCGCGGCAGGACTTGCCGAGTCGTCACATGACGACTATTTTGCCGTCATATGACACCCACGGAGCATCCCATGGTCGACGCAGTAGCCCGTCCCGCCACCACCGGATCCCAGCCCGCCCGCATCGCCGCCCTGCTCGGGCTGGAGGACGCCGCGTCAATGGACGACGTCGCGCTCGCCGACAAGGTCGCCGAAGGGCTCGGGGTCCACGCGGCGACCTCGCTCGGCTCGGCCCTCGGCCCGATGATCGAGGTCGTGGGCGGCATCATCCCGGAGGCCACGTTCCGGCGCGTTCGCAAGGGCGGCAAACCGCTGTCGCGCGAGATGAGCGAGCGTCTCTACGAGGTCGGCCGGGTCTGGGAGGCGGCGCGCCGCAGTTATGGCGGCGACGAGGACGCGGCGAAGGCTTTCCTGTCCCGCCCGCACCCGCTCCTGGACGGGCGCTCGCCGCTGGAGCTAGCGCAGCGCAGCTCGGCGGGGGCGGACGCGGTCGTGAACCTGATGCGACGGGCGGAGGCCGGCTTCGCGGCATGAGCCCGCGGACACTGCCGGACGCTCGGACGGCATGGCGCATCGGCGACCCGGACGGCGAGTTCCCGATCTGGGACGACGGCGGCGCCCGCCGGACCGCGGGCCGGTGGCACGAGGCGGGGGCGGGCGTGATCTACGCCTCGCTCTCCTACTCGACGGCGATGCTGGAGAAGCTCGTCCACTACTCGGGCGACCTGCCGCGGAACCAGCACTTCATCGAGGTCGGGATCCCGGCGGGGACGTCCTACGAGGTTCTCAGTGAGGCCCATCACCCCGGCTGGTCGGACCGCGGGGGCGACGTGGCGCGCAGGTTCGGGGCGGCATGGTACGACGAGCGGCGTTCCGCGATCCTGATCGTGCCGAGCGTCGTCGCGAGGATGGAACGCAACGTCGTCTTCAACACGGCCCATCCGGACTTCGCGGGCGTGAGCGTGGGGCTGGAGGCGCCGGTCTGGTGGGACGAGCGCCTCTTCCGAAGGTGACGGGCGGCCGGAGATGGCGGCGCATTGGGCCTCGAGCGAAGGGTGTGTCCGTCCGTTCCGGGGCGACCCTTGGGGCCGCCCCGGCGGGGTGGGGGGCGCCTCAACGCCCCCCGTCCTCGCCCTCGGCGCCGCCCTCGTCCTCCCTGGCGCGGGGTTCGAAGGCGACGAGCTCGGTGGCGCCCACGGGGAAGTCGAGCTTGATCGAGAGGCACTTGGAGCCGTCCTCGCGGGTGTTCTCGAAGACGGTGCCCACCCGGGTGTAGCGGGTCTTCGTCGTGCCGTTCTGGGTGAAGGTGACGGGGGCGGTGAGGTTGTAGCGGGCCATGTCGTGGTCTCCTTTCGTTTCGATGGGGTCGAAAAGGCCGGAGCGGACAAGCGCGGGCGCAGGCGCGAATGCGGAGGGTCCGCGCCCCGCAGGGGGGTGGAAGCCGTATTCGTGCTTGCCGGAGGGGAGGGGACCGACCCGCAGGGCACGCCCGCGCGCGATCCGGCCAGACACCCATGCCACGAAACGACAGGAGACCACGGGCAGAAATTGGCCCGCCGCGAACTCACCTGCCCAGCACCAAACAGCGCCCAGAACGGCAGGCGTGGATCATCGGCCCCGGGCAGCAGAAGACGGAGAGGATACCCGAGAGGATGGCAGGGCCCGAACGTAACGAAGCTCAGCCACCACCGGGCGCCTGAGATTGGAGACGGGGCCCGTGCGTAAGGGAGGGCGAGGGAATAGGGCTAGAGGACGAGGACGAGTGGGGGCCGACGTTGCCCCCTCCCGCCGGGGCCAACCCACCTACGCCTCGAAAAGACGCCGCAGCGGCACCCGCGACGGGCTGAGCGTGTGGCCGATCTCCTCTTCCAGCGCGACGTACTCGGCTGCCAGCTTTGGCCGCAGCTGCGCTGCCCGGCGCAGGTCGTCCCTTGATGCCATGATGCAGAACGAGCAGGAGCACCGCGACATCCCCGCCCGGTAGACCCAATGCGGCCGCTGCCCGGCGGCGGCGATGGTCTCGAAGACCTCCGCCTCCGTCAGGTGGTGGATCGGCAGCCAGTCGAGCCAGTGCCGTCCGGCGACGGAGTTCCGGGCGTTCGGCTTCAGCGGCGCCTGCTTCGCCCGCCGGGCGCTCTCGTCCGCCCGCATGCCCATGCAGGAGACGACGCGCAGGCCGTGCTGCGGGCGGGCATGCAGGTAGCGTCGCACCTCGCGGGTGATCGGCCCGCGCTTGAGGTCCGACGTGCACTGCCGGATGCCGGGCGTGGGCCAGCGGCCCCGCCGACGGACCACGTCCAGCAGTTCCGTCCGAGCATGCGCGAGGATCAGCGGCAGGCCCTCGGCCGTCCGCTCGATGTGGCGCAGGGTGCCGGGCCATTCGACCCGCCCGAGCGGCGCGTGCACGACGACGATCTGCTCGGGCGGGACGACCTCGCACAGCAGGATCGTCATGGCCTGGCTGTCCTTGCCGCCCGAATGCGAGATCGCGAAGAGCGCGCCGGCCTCGATCTCGGCGGCGATGGCGGGGGGCACGGGGAGGCGGGCGCTCATCGCCCCTCCTCCGGAAAACCTTGCGGCGGGATCGACCTCCAGATCGCGAGCGCCATGGCGAAGGGCAGCTCGTTCAGGATCGTTACGCCGGGATGGCGGCGCCGGACCGAGGCGACGGTCTCCTCGATCTTGCCGCGGTGGCGGACCTCGTAGACCAGCCCGTCGACCGGGTCGCGCCAGAGGACGCGCTCCGCGAGGGCGCGGTGCAGGTCGTCCTCGTCGATCCACTCCTGCAGGAGCGCGGCGCAGTGCAGCTCGAGGTCGGTCTCGAACGCCTGTCCGTCCTGCGTGCGCCATGGCGGCAGGTTCGCGCGGCTCCAGGCGTCGGCGGCAGCGTAGGCTTCCCGGTCGCCGTGGAAGGCGTCCGCCTCGCCTGTGCCGCCGTTCGAGACCGTGCCGATCCTGCGCCCGTCGACGTGGAGGTCGGCCGAGTAGAACGCCGTCTCCTGCGAGGCGGAGGGGCTGTACCGGATAGCGCGCAGCTCGATCCTCATGCCGCCGCCTCCCCGGTGGGGCGAGCGACGCGCGCGGCGCTCATCCAGGCGGAGGTGCGGACGCGCAGGTCGTAGTGCCGCGCCAGCCGATCGAAGAACGCCTCGGCCCGGTCCGGCATCGTCGCGCGGGCGAGGGCTTCGGTCTCGTGGAGGTCGTCGCGGACGCCGAAGGTGACGTGGACGCGGGCGTAGCTGTCCTCGACCAGCCAGACCTCGTGCAGACCGTTGCACATGACGATCCGTTCGCCGGTGCGCTTCCAATGGCGCGGGACGCGTTCCCAGGCGTCCGAAAGGCAGGACGCGATGGCCTCGCCGAGGTCGAACCAGGCGTCCTGCCAGCGGAGGCGATCCTCGGGGTCGAGATCGTCGAAGGGCTCGACATAGGCGGTGCGACCGTCCCGGCTCCAGTACAGACCCTCACCCATCGGCGTGCCCTCCGATGGAGGCGACGGACGCAGTACCAAGGGCAGGGGGCACGTAGCTTCCCGCCCGCAGCGCGCGCCGCGGGTCGCCGAGCGCCTTCGCGATCGCGTCGAAGACCTCGGCGATGACGGCCTCGTTGCGCACGGCCATCCCGCATTTGGGGAAGTACCCGCGGTAGGTGCCGAGGAACTCGCGCTCGATCATCTCGGCGGCGGTGGTCCAGGCCGAGAGCGCCATGGCGCGCTCGACCTGGGCCGGGGCGAGGGACAGCTGCACGGCGGCGATCTCGGTCACCTGCGCGGCGAGGGCGTGGAGCCCGGCGCCGTCGCGGTCGATCCCGATGGCGGGGGTGGTCTGGGTGCGGGTCGTCATGGTCCGGTCCTTTCCGGTTCGTGTCGATGGACACGGCGGAAAGGGGCCGCCCCGGTTGGGGGCGGCCCGGAAGGCGTTGATCGAAATGAGCGGGGATCAGGCCGCCAGCGCCAGACCCCCGCCGGCCGCGGCCAGCGGCGTCAGCGCCACGACCTCGTAGGTGCCCGGCGCCGCGCCCTCACGCGGGAAGGCATTGGCCCGGTGCTGCGTCCCCATGGGCGCATGGAAGGCGATGGAGAGGTAAGCGTTGCCCGACCGCTCCGACGTCGCGCGCCAGATCGAGCCCATCCGCACGATCCGCCCGGCGGGCGAGCGCGCCTCGATGTGCCAGTCGGGGTGGTCGTCCGAGGCCTTGTGCGCGTTCTCGACGGCGACGAAGTCCATGTCGAAGTCGTAGGAGCCGATGGAACCGGCGAGGTTGCCGTCGTCCAGCGTTTCGATCCGGCCGGTCAGCGCGATCGATTGGGTCTCACCACCCGCGAGCGGCACGATGCGCCATTCGTCCTTCGGCATCTCGTCGCCCTGCACGGCGTTCATGCGCCACGACCGGCCCATCCGGTCGGTCAGCGCGATCTGGAAGTACTCCCGCTTGGAGGTCTTGGAGGTGGCCGACCAAATGCTTCCGACGCGCATCGTCCGGCCCCGCGGGGTGCGGAGCTCGATGTGGTGGTCGGGGTGGTTGTCGGCGCTCTTGTAGCCGTTCGGCACGACGTTCAGCCGCGCGATGTCGAACATGAGCGTCGCGACGCTCAGCGTGTAGGTCGTGCCGTCGGCGTTGCGCGTCAGGGTTCCGGTGATCATGGGTCTTCTCCTCGGGTCTCTTTTCCGATCCGGTTCGGATCGCCCCAAGGCGAAGCCCCCTCCTCCCTCTATTTTCCGCCATCCGGTTGAAGGTCGTCCGGTCAAGCTGCGCGACAGTCGTCCCCCTGGGGCCCCTTCGACCGCCTTCCAAACGTGCGACCGGCCACCGCCTGTGATCGGCGGTATCTCGAGCGCATCCGTTCAGCGTTGGAGCAGGTCTAGCAGTAGCCCGGGAGGGCATAGATCGCGGACAGATCCCGACCCGCAGCGCGGGCCGCCGACTCGGCGGCGGCGTAGTCGCCGCCCGAGTAGCGCCGGCAATCCCGTGCATAGCCGCCCCGAACCATCGCCTCCCCGATATCCTGCCCATCGACCGCGCACCGGCCGACCTCCCGGCCATGCGTGCGGCTACCGTCGAGATCGCACACGACATGGCGGCCCTCGACGAGCGCCCGCATCGCGTCCGTCGCCTCGATCCCGCCCGGCTGGACGCGGTCACCGGAGATCTCGGGTGCGGCGAGGCCGTTCAGTCGGACGGGGACACGACCGACGCGGATCGTATCGCCATCGACCACGCGCGCCACGCCCTCGATCGTCTCGACGACAGTGAAGGCCAAGGCGGGAGAGGCGAGAGCGGCGACGATGAGCAGAGAGCGGATCATGGGCGAAGACCTGACGCATGAGACGAGAAACATGAATGATGCCCGGGCATTGCAGGTTGCAGAATGATGAACAAGAGCGAAGGCATAAGCCGGTAAAGCGGGGTCAGCGCTCGATCCGCTTCCGCGGCGACGACATGATCCCGTCGCCCGTCACCACGTCCAGCCGCTCGGCCGTGCGCCGCGTGATCCGCTCGCCGTTCCCGGACACGCAGACCTCGGCGTCCTCGGTCAGCTGGATGATCGAGCCGTCGAACTCGAGGAAGGTGGTCGAGGCCCCGTCGTCGGCCTCGCGCTTGACCGCACCCATGGGGTCGATCTCGATCCAGACGTCGCCGACGAGGACGCGCACCGAATGGTCGTTCACCTCGATCCCCGACCAGCCGCGCCCCGGCTCGCGCCGCGCGATGATCGCGTTCGGGCGGAGCTTTAGCTGCACGTCGTCCGCGCGGTCGGGGCCGCGGAGGTGGACGAAGGTCTCCTGGTCGGCGGTCTCGGCGCGCAGCCCCGCGCTCGCGTCTTTCGGCGGCCAGAGGTAGGGGGTCTCGCGCTTCCGGCGGGTGGGATCGCGGTGGAAGGCGATGAACATCTGCGCGCGCTCCCAGATCGGGCGGCGCGGCTTGGTGGTGGCCTTGGTCATGTTCGTCTCCTCATCGCCCATGGTTCGTGTCCGGCGCGTAGCCGCGCTTGCGCTTGGCGGTCTCCCAGTCGCGCAGCGCGTCGAGGGCCTGCCCCTCGTCGGCATGCAGCTCGACCCGCGTCGTCCGGCTCCATCCGATCCGGCCCCAGGCGCGGACGAGGGAGGCCCCGCCGAAGAGGTCGGGCTGGACCTCCAGCGCGTAGTAGCGGTGGACGTTCTCCTCCGGCGCCTCGCGCACCAAGCGCAGGCGGGCGGGGAACATCTCGATCTGGGCGTCCGGCGGCGCGGGCTTGGGGCGGCGGGGCATGGGTGCGTCTCCGATGAGAACATCCGCAGACTCCCAGAGCGCGGGCGATCGGTCCAGCCCGAACCGCGAGCGCTCTGGATCAGTAGCTTATGCGGCGACCTTCATACCGCCTCCGGATCGGATCACCGCGATCACGGCCGAAGCGGCGTCGCCGACCGGCACGAAGGCCCGGAGCTGGTAGCCGACGATCTCGGTGAAGCAGCCCGCGGCCTTCAGCGCATCGACCTGCTCCGGCCGCCAGCCCTCGACCTCGAGCCGCCTGGTCCCGGCGACGCGGCGCGCGCGTAGCGTCAGCCCACGGCCCAGGTCGACCGCGCCGTCCCCCGCCATCGCGGCGGCGACCAGCTCCGCAGGGGTGGTCTCCCCGCCCCGGAACCTGCCCGCCAGCACCACGGCCTGCTCGGGCGAGATCGCACGGCCGATGCGGGCGACGCCGTCCTCCGGGGTGACGCGCCAGATGCGCTCGCTGTCGGACGGGATGTCGCGCCAGATCGGCAGTAGCAGGCCGGTCAGGAGGACAATGCGGTGCGTCTCGACGGTCGGCAGGTCCGCGACCTCGGCGTCCCACAGCCGGACGAACCTCTCGGCGTCCACGGGTTCCCAGTGCGACGAAGCGAAGGCGTCCTCCGTCATGGAGCCGCGCCCGGTGGGGCGGCGCGTCTCGCGGATCTCGGCGAGCACGTCGTCGTCGAACACCTGTTGCGGTCGCTTCGAGATCAGCACGACCTTGCCCGAGGCCGCGTTGTGGCGCGGCGCCATGCGGGCGCCGTGGTCATGAAGGACCGTCGCGCCGTCGGGGATGCGGAGCTCGGTCTCGCAGTCGAGCGTCACGGTCCGCGTGACCGACCCGCTCTTGGGGCAGGTCCACAGGTCCGCCTCCTCGACGACGGTGATGCGGTCGGCGCGCAGCGTCTCGATGCCGACGTCGAGCGTGCCGTTCGCGCGCGCCCGCTCGGTGAGCTGTTCGATCTTCGCCGCGAGCGCGCCGAAGAGCGCGTTCTGCATGTCGATGGGCAGGGCGAGGAGGCGGTTGAGGTAGCGCTGGATCGGCGGCAGGTCTTCGAGAATCACGCCGTCCGCATCGGTCAGACGCAGCGCGGTCCAGTCCTCGAACGCGGCATGGGTCATCGCCTCGCAGGTGCCCCGGACCAACTCGTGGTAATGCGCGACCAGCGCGCGGCGGGCGATCGGGCTCTCCAAGTTGTCCGAGGCGCGGAACAGGTTCTGGCTCCCCGTCTCTCGCTGGCCCCGTGTGAGGGCGCCGAGCGTGTCGAGCCGCCGCGCGATGGTCGAGGTGAACCGCTTCTCGCCGTGAACGTCCGTCGTTACCACGCGGAACCACGGCGCCGTGACCTGCGCCGAGCGGTGCGTCCGGCCCAGCCCTTGGATGGCCTCGGCCGCGCGCCAGCCGGGCTCGACGAGGTAGTGCCGGCGCCGCCGGTCGCGGTTCCCGGCCGTGGCCGCCGCGTGATAGGACCGCCCGGTCCCGCCCGCGTCGGTGAAGAGCAGCACGTCCTTCGTCCCGGCCATGAAGGCGGCGGCCTCGGCCGAGTTGGCCTGCGCCGAGCGCGGCACGACCTTGAGAGTGCCGTCCGGCAGGCGGATGGAGCGCTTGGAGCGGCCCGTGACCTCGGCCAGACGTTCCTCGCCGAAGTGCCAGACGAGCCGGTCGAGGACGGAGGGGATCGGGGCGACGGTGTAGAGCTCCATCAGCGCCGCGTCGCGTAGGGCTTCCGCCTCCCGGCTGACGATGGGTCGGCCGTCGGCATCGGTCAACCGCTCGGCGACCATCTGCCCTTCGATCTCGACCAGCTGGTGCGCCTGCACGGGGAAGGCGGTGCGCAGCCAGTGGATCACCACTTCCTTCGGCGTCAGCGCCGCCTCGGTCAGGTCGTCGCCGTCGAGCCCCTCGACGGCGCGGTCGAGATGGCTCTCGCCTGTGGACACGATCTGCACCACGGGCGCCCATCCCTCCGCCAGGTCGGCCTCGATGGCGCGGATCAGCGTGCCCGCCTTGAAGCCGTTCAGCACGTGGCCGAAGAAGCGCTGCTTCATGCTCTCGAAGCGGCTGAGGGCGGAGGCTTTCGCCGCGCCTGCGGTGACGCCGCTCTCCGCGTCGGTGATCCCAGTCGCTTCCAGCGCGGCGTGCAGGTTGGCGTGGATCACCTTGAACGCGCGCGCGAAGCGGTCGTAGACCGCCCGCTCGTCATCGCTGAGGCGATGTTCGAGGATGTCGTACTCGACGCCTTCGAAGGACAGCGCCCGGGCCGTGTAGAGCCCGAGCGCCTTCAGGTCCCGCGCGACCACCTCCATCGCCGCGACCCCGCCCGCGACCATCGCGGCCACGAAGTCCTCACGCGTGGCGAAGGGGTAGGCATCGCCCGGCCCCCAGAGCCCGAGCCGGGTGGCGTAGGCGAGGTTCGAGACGTTCGTGGCGCCGGTCGCCGAGACGTAGAGGACGCGGGCGCGGGGGAGCGCGATCTGGAGACGCAGTCCGGCGATGCCCTGCTGCGAGGGCGCAGTACCGCCGCGCGCGCCGTCCGAGCTGCCGGCCGCGTTCGCCATCGCGTGTGCCTCGTCGAAGGCGAGGACGCCCTCGAAGTGCGGCCCGCACCACTCGACGAGCTGCTCCAGCCGCGAACGGCCGGTCTTCCCGACGCTGCGCAGGGTCGCGTAGGTGAGAAACAGGATGCCGCGATGCAGGATGATCGCCTCGTCGGGCTTCCAGCGCTCCAGCGGCACGATGTCCGTGGGCGCGCCGCCGAGGTCGGTCCAGTCGCGCACGGCGTCCTCGATCAGGGTCTTCGACTTCGAGATCCACACCGCCCGCGTCCGCCCGGCAAGCCAGCCCGCCATGACGATCCCGGCCACCTGACGGCCCTTGCCCGCCCCGGTGCCGTCGCCGAGGAAGTAGCCTTGGAGGTAGGCGGTGCCGTCGGCACCCTCGTGGGCAGGCTCGATCTCGGTCCAGTCGTCAGCAACGGCAAAGCGGCCCGGCAGGTCGACGGCATGCGCGGCGTCCGCCATCACGATCGTCTCCAGCTGCGCGGCCGACAGCGCGCCGGTCGCGACGATCGCCGGCGGTAGGGCCGGTCCGCCGCCCTCGGGGAAGACCGGCACCGGCGGGGCGACGGCGGCCATGGCGACGCTCTCGACCAGAGGTGAGGGGTGGTCCACCGCGCCCGCGATCTCGATGCGTTGCGGGGCGTAGCGGGCGTAGACGTCCGAGACGGCCTCGTTCGTGTGGGGCCTGTCGAGGACGGTGAAGGGGATCGGAGTCGGGGCGCTGGACCGGGCTGGAGCGGCGGAAGGCGCGGTGCGGCGGGCGCGTTTCGGGGGCGAGCCGGAGGCGAGCGACGCCTGTCGAGCGGGTGCGGGTGTCGCCGGAACGGCGCGCGGCACGCGGGCGGGGCGCTCCGGCAGGCGAGTGCGGACGGCATGCAGCGCGGCTTCCAGGTCCGCGACCGGCTCGGGGAGGATCGGAGCTTCGGCCCCTGCGGCGTCGTCCACGCGATCCGCCACAAGCAGCGCGGTCTCTACGCTCGTTCCCATCTTGCGGTAGACCGCATCGGGCAGGACGAGGTGCAGGCGGGGCGCGACCCGCTCCATGAGCCGCGCCCAAAGCACTGGCTGGCGCGCGGCGCAGGCGGCGCGCGGCAGAATCGCGACGAGGCGGCCGCCGGGGACGAGGCGCTTCGCGGCCGACAGCGTGTGCCGCAGCGCGATGGTCGGATCGCCCGCGCGGGTAGCCGAGGAGGAGAAGGGCGGGTTCATCAGGACGACGTCGGTCAAGGTCTCGCGCGGGAGGAGGTCGTCGATGTGCTCGGCGTCGTGCCGGGTGGGCCGCGTTCCGAACACTTCCTCCAGCACCGCGGCGCGGAACGGGTCCAGTTCGTTGAGGACGACGTGCCCGCCCGCGCGCCGCGCCATGTGCGCGAGCGCGCCGGTCCCGGCCGACGGCTCCAGCACGACGTCGCCGGGGCGGATCGTGGCCGCGACCGCGGCGACATGGGCGAAAGGAAGGGGCGTCGAGAACTGCTGCAGCCGGACCTGCGTCTCCGAGCGCCGCGTCTCGGTCGCGCGCGCGTCCGCCGTGCCGGTCAGGCGCGCGAGGCGCGTGGCGGGATCGCCCGCGTCGTCCTCCCGGTCCGCCAGGATCGCGGCGGCCTGGACGAGGTCGTAGGCCTGCCGCCAGGACCAGGCGCCCGCGGCGTCGGTGCCGCCGGTGACGTCGGTCAGGTGGGCCGCGAGCGCAGGCGTCGTGAGGTCGCCCGCGGCGAGGTCGGCTGTCAGGTGGGTCAGCAGGGTCGGGATGTCGCGGCGCTTCATGAGGGGCTCTCCGTGAGATGGATGGATCACCACGGAAGGAAGCCGCCCCTTCCCTCTGCGGGCAGGACGGCTCCACTCGTGCGCATCGGAGGGTGGTCAGGCGGCCTTGGTCTCGGGCAGCTCCTCCGCGACGTCTTCGCAGTCGTCGAACTCTTCGTCCGGATCGAGCGTCTCCTCCGGCTCGACCTCGAACGTTTCGTCCTCGTCCTCCTCGATCTCCGCCGCGGGGTCCGCGGTATTCGTGACCTCGACGCGATGCCGCTCCCGCAGCTCCGGGATCGCCATGCCCGGCGGGCACCACGTCTCCACGGCCTCGCGCTGTTCGGGGGTGAGCGTCGCGAAGGGTGCGGCGAAGAGCCGGTCGAGGTAGTCCACGACGTCGACCTTCTTGGCCGTGGCCAGCCGCGCGGCCTCCTCGGGCTGCTTCAGGTCGTCCGCCAACAGGTGCAGGAGCTGCGCCTTCCTGATCCGCCCGAAGAACGCTTCGCCGGTGGGCCGCCACGCAGCGCGCATGTCGGGCACGACCTGGTGGGCGACATGCGTCAGCAGAACCTCGTGGTCGCCCAACTCGGCCGGCGCGATTGCCTCGGCCATGGCCACCCCGACGATCCGTGCCTTCATGGCCGCGTCGAGTAGGCGGAACGCCTCGAACCGCTCGGTCACGGACCGGGCGCCGTCCATCCACGTGAGGTCGACCCCGTCGCGCAACGCGGCGATCGCCTCCGTCGGCCCCTGGTCCATCCCGTCCGGCTTGCCGTGCGGACGCTCGCCGCGGGATGCCGTGATCCCCATGGACCAGGAGACCCGCGTGCCATGCGCGTTCCAGAGGTCGGAGACGATCTTGAACAGGGCCAGATCCTGCGCCAGCGTCGGATCGGCCGCGAGCCCCGCGCCGATGACGATCGCGCGCTCGGTGCGCAGGTCGGCGGCGAGCGAAGCGGCGACCTCCAGGGGCGCGGGGCCCTCCTTGACGTCCCCCTCGGTGCCGGGCGCGGCACCGTCAGCCTTGGTCGCACCGACGGGTGTTGCCTCGCCCCCCGCCGGAACCATGTCCTCGGGTCTGATCAGGCCGTAGATCACCTGCGGGCCGTCGTAGCGCCAGTGGGCGATCACCCCGGCCTTCGCCAGCTGCTCGGGGCCGTAGCCCGTGGTCAGCTCCTCGTGCTCCTGTTGCAGGGCCTCGTACTCGTCCTCCAGCGCGTCGAAGTCGGTGCCGTCGTCGTTGGCCTCTGCCTCGTCGCGCAACTCGTCGATGGCCACCAGACGGTCGGCGATCGCCGTGACGCGCTCGGCCGCCGCGCCTTCCGGCTCGATGGGGGAGGGGTAGGTCCGTCCGTAGGCCTGCAGCGCCTCGTAGTCGGCCGTGCGCCGCCCCTCGGCCCAGGCGAAGCCTAGCCGCGCGCGCTCGGCCTCGGCCAGGGCGGCGAGCTTCTCCACCAGCAGCCGCTCGACCAGCGCCTCGTCGGTCAGCACCGAGTCCTCCTCGATCAGGTCCGCCGTGATCGGCCCGTCCGCCGCGCGGTACGCCTCCTCGACGTAGCGGCCGAGGTCGGAGCCGAGCTTGACCCCGGCCTTCTCCAGCCGGTCGCGGATGGTCCACGCTTGGCGGTACGAGCCCTCGGTTGCCTCGAAGACCGCCCACTGCGTGCCGTGGTCGGGATGGCTGGCAAACGCCTTCATCACGTCCAGGCTGATCTCCTTGGCCCGCGCCGCGCGGCGGATGTCCGGATGCACGCGGCCGTAGCGCAGACGCTCGGTCACGCGGCGGCGCTCGACGCCGAAGAGGGCGGCGATGGAGTCGACGTCGTGGCCGCCGGTCTCCATCATCCGCGCGAAGGCCTCGAACTCGTCGAGCGGGTCCATCGGTGCCTGCGTGACGTTCTCGGCAACGGTGATCGCGGTCGCCGCGGCCACGTTGTCGCCGATGGCGCGGCAGGCGATCTTGGTGCGCGCCGTCCAGCCCTTCGCGTCCTTGTCCTCGCAGAGCCGACGCAGCGCCGCGAGGCGACGGCCCCCGGCCAGCACGCCCCAGGCGGGCGCGCCGTCGATCTCGACCTTCTGGACGATGAGCGGGTTGAGCAGGCCGAGCGTCGCGATGGATGCGGCCAGCACGGGGATGTCGTCGGCCGCGTAGGCGTCCGGCGAGCCCGCGCGGGCGTTGAGCGGGTGCAGGGTCAGGTCCTTGAGCGCGATGGCGGTCTCGGTCAGCTCGGGCAGGGTGGTCTTGGTGGTGGTCATGGGTTCGTCTCCGGGTTCTCTCGTGGCCGGATCGGCCACACCCATGCGCGAAGCCCCCTTTCCCTCTCCGGGCGGGGGCCTCGCGGCGGGCGACGCGGTGTTTCGGGGCGGGACGCGGCCTACCAGTCCTCCGGGAACAGCAGCATCAACACGCGGTAGGTGCGGGCCGGATCGTCGGGGCGCTCCGACCCCCATTCGAGCCGGTCGTCCGAATACAGGTCGATCTTCCACCAGACCCGTGCGCCCTCGACCCCCATTGCGCCGAAGTCGCGCAGGCCGTCGGGATCGTCTTCGGGCGGAAACACGGTGACGGCCGCGACCGCGTGCAGGCAGGCCAGCACGAAGGGCCGGCCCCTGGCCGCGACGGGGGCGGTGGCGAAGACCCGGCCGTGCAGTTCCGCGCCGCCGGGGTGGAACGCCCCCGCGACGACGCTGCCCATCCGGCGGCGGAAGGCGTCGTTCTGCGCGGCGATGCGCGCGGCGTCGGGGACGGGGTCGGTGGGTGAAGTACCGATCGGCATGGGGTCTCTCCTCGGGTTGGGGTCCACCCGGGAAGGGGCCGCCCCTCCCTTTGTGGGACGGACGGCCGGGACGGTGCGCCGGGGAAGCGGCGGAGTGGCGACCCACTTCGCCTTTCAACCCGTGGCACACCTCATCAGGGGTCGGCGGCGTCCGCGACGATGCGGCCGCCCCGATCCTGGATCGCCTCGGCGCTCATGCGGACGGTGTGGGCGTGCCTGGTGTCGAGCGTCTCGTAGAGGATCCGCGCGCGGGTGCCGGAATGCCGGCGGTACGCGTAGGCCCGGAACCGGCGCGCCTTCAGCCCGCCCGTGAACTCGATGGGCTCGTCGAACTCGATCACGTCGCCGGGGCGGACCTTCGGTCGGGCGCGCCTGGCCGCGTGGTGGGCCGCCACGCGATCGCGCCAGGCCGCGGCATAGGTCTCGACCTCAGGGTCGAGCGGGGACAGCAGGTCGAGCAGCTTCAGCGGCGCCGCGGCCTCGTGCGGGCCCATGGTCTCGCACATGTCCTTGTAGCCCCACTCCCCGTCCCGGCGGGACGTCAGCACGATGCCCGCATAGACGATCGCCCCGGCGGCGTCGGGCACGTAGCCGCGCATGGGCAACTCTGCGGCCTGCCGGCCGGGCTTCGGGGCGAGGCGGATCGCGAGGTACCAGGTGCTGCCGACCTTGGAGGCCATGAGGCACTCGGCGGCGTAGGGCGCATCCAAGGCCAGGTCGGTGTAGAGGTCGACGATCTCGTGCCGCTCCTCCTCGCGGGTCTTCGGGGAGCGGTAGGCGGCGTAGGTGGTCCATCCCATGGCGGGGTTCCTTTCTCGTGGATGCTGGTTGCACACGGGAAGGAGGCCCCTCTCCCCTCTACGGGGCAGGGACCTCGCCATGTGGATGCCGCGCCGGGACATGCGCGCTACTGGCATGCTAGGCAGCGACCTCGTCGGCTTGTTCCACCGCCTGGGTAGGGATCGGAGCCGGTCCGTCGTCGTCGAGCGCGATGCCACCCTTCGCGGCGGCCTCCACTAGCCAATCCACCGCTCTTTGGGCATGGGCGGCAGCGGTGAAGAGGAACCGCTTGTCGCCCCGGAGCACCTTGATCCACTCGGCTATGTAGGCGGCGTGGTCGTCGAGATGATGGGCGGTAAACCCCAGCCTTTGCCCCAGGACAGCGGCCCCAATTTCCGCACAGAGCTCTTCCCTCGCGTACGCCTCGTTGCCAAAGATCGAGGCGCCGAAGGAGCGGTCGAGCCGGTCCGGGGCCTTCGTGTAATGGACATGCTCGTGACCCAGTGTGGCGAAAAATTTCTCGGCACTCTCGAAGCGCGCCATGGGCGGCATGTAGATGCGGTCCGCCGAGGGCACATAGCAGGCCCGGTCGCCGCCCACGGACACGTCCGCGCCGATCGCGTCGAAGAAGGCCTGGCAGGCGGGGATCGGCTCGGGGCCGTCCGCCGGGTCGCCCTCCGGCTCGGGATGGAAGCGCGCGTCCAGCCCGTCGATCTGCGTCGCGTTGAACACGCGGTAGGACTTGAGGAAGCGGTAGGCGCCGGAATTGCCGCCGTCGCCCTCGGCTCCGTCGGACCCCGAACGGTCGCCGCCGGCACCATCCTCCGCATCCTTCGCCTTCGCCGTGCCGTAGTAGACGACCACGCTCGACCGTTCGCCCTTGCGCACGCAGGCGTCCATCGCCCGGGCCTGTTGGAAGGTCATCCAGTAGGGGCTCGTGTAGCCCATCAGCGCCGCGCGCATGCCGAGCAGGAACGCGTTGATCCCCCGGTAGCCCTCGCCCCCATGGCGCAGCGGCACGCCGCCGCCCGCGGTGCGCCACGGCCGGCGCCAGGGCAGGGTGCCCTTCTCCAGCAGGGCCACGATTTCGTCGGTGATGAGCTGCGCCGCGTCGGCCTTGGGATGAGTGCTGCGGGGGGTCTTGCGCGGGGTGCGGGGCATGGGCCTCGTCCTTTCCTCGGGTGCGTGAACACCCGGAAAGGCGGCAGCCTTTACTCTTTCCTGCCCGGACCTTGCCCATGAGCGCGACGGGCGGTCGGCGTGCACCCCTGGGCCACCCACCCGGCGAAGGGATCGTCACCGAAGGCCGAGACGCGCCCCGCGCGGCTCGGTGAGTGCAGCGAGTAGAGCCCGGTCCCGCAGAGCGGGACGCCTCGAGCCCCCGGCGGCTAGAGGGAGAGCAGGAAGCGGGCCTTTGCGGCAGACACACGATTACCCCACGCAACTTGAGCAGGCCAAAAAGCCTCGAAGCGTCAAACGGCCATTGCGCAGCGCCCGTCCAAACGCCGATTGTCGTAGCGCCAACCAAACTGCCTGAAAGATGCCCCGCGGAATGAGCGACGATCTGAGAGACCTGCTTGAGCGCTTCCGCGAGACCGCACGAACGGAGCGGGAGAAGGGGACGTATTTCGAAAGGATCGCCGCCGTCTATCTGCGTCACGACCCCATCCAGGCGGCCCTTTTCTCGAAGGTGGAGACCTATGAGGAGTGGGCCAAGGGCCTGGGCGAGGATGCGGCCGACAGCGGCATCGACCTCGTGGCCACTCTGGCGGACGGGTCCGGTTTCTGCGCGGTGCAGTGCAAGTTCTACGACGAGACGAAGAAGGTCGACAAAGGCGATATCGACAGCTTCTTCACCGCGTCCGGCAAGGAGGGCTTCGTCCGGCGGCTGATCGTCGACACGAGCGACGGCAACTGGACCGATCGGGCCGAGAAGGCGCTGCAAGGACAGACGATCCCCACGAACCGGATCGGCCTAAGCGACCTCGAGGCGAGCCCGATCCTCTGGTCGGACTTCGCGCGGACCGGCGAGGTCCGCGTGTCCGAAGCGAAGACCCTGCGCCCCCACCAGAAGGAGGCCCTGGAGGCCGTCCGTGCAGGGCTTGAGGAGGCCGATCGCGGCAAGCTCATCCTCGCCTGCGGGACGGGCAAGACCTTCACGAGCCTGCGCATCGCCGAGGATCTGGTCGGCGCGGGCGGCACGGTGCTCTTCATGGTCCCCTCGCTCGCGCTCATGTCGCAGGCCGTGCGGGAATGGACGAACGACGCCGCGGTGCCGCTGCGCTCCTTCGCGGTCTGCTCGGACGCGAAGGTCGGCAAGCGGCAGGGCCGTCAGGACACTGCCGACATTGCCATTCACGATCTTGCCTATCCCGCGACGACGAACGGCACGGCGCTGGCCGACAAGATGGCCGATGCCGCGCCAGAGGCGATGACGGCGGTCTTCGCGACCTACCAGTCGATCCAGGTAATCTCGGCCGCGCAGGAGGCAGGGCTCGAGGCGTTCGACTTGATCGTCTGCGACGAGGCGCACCGGACCACCGGCGTGACGACGGGAGAGGAGGACGAGTCGAACTTCGTCCGCATTCACAGCGACGAGCACGTCCGCGCGGCCAAGCGCCTCTACATGACCGCCACGCCGCGCATCTACGGCGAGGCGGCGCGCCAGCGCGCCAAGGAACAGTCGCTCACCCTCGCGCAAATGGACGACCCAGCGACCTATGGTGAGACGCTGTTCGAGCGTGGCTTCTCCTGGGCCGTCGAGAAAGGACTCCTGGTCGATTACAAGGTCATCGTCCTTGCCGTGGATGAGGGGAAGGTCGCTCGCTCGGTCCAGCGCCGCCTTGAGACGTCTGACAGCGACCTCGCGCTCGACGATGCAACCAAGATCGTCGGCTGCTACAAGGCGCTGACCAAGACTGACCTCAAGATCGACGTCGGCACGGACACCGGCGCCATGCGGCGTGCGCTGATCTTCTGCCGGGACATCAAGTCCTCGAGGATCATTGAAGACGAGTTCGCCGCCGTGGCCGAGGAGTTCCGCAGCCAGAACCCAGATGATGCGCTCACCCTCGACTGCGAGGTCCGTCATGTTGACGGCACGTTCAACGCCGACAGCCGCGGCCGCCTGCTCGACTGGCTGAAGGCCGACCCAGGTGAGGACAACTGCCGCATCCTTACGAATGCGCGGTGCCTGTCGGAGGGCGTCGACGTGCCCGCGCTGGACGGGATCATGTTCCTCCACCCGCGCAAGAGTCAGATCGACGTGGTTCAGTCCGTCGGGCGCGTCATGCGGCAGACACCGGATCGCAGCAAGAAGATGGGCTACGTGATCCTGCCCGTCGCGATCCCGGCCGGCACCTCGCCGGAGGAGGCGTTGAACGACAACGAACGCTACCGCGTCGTCTGGCAGATCCTGAACGCTTTGCGCTCTCACGACGAGCGGCTCGACGGGGACATCAACAAGATCCACCTCGGCCAGACGGAAGGAAGCCGGATCGAGATCGTCGCCGTCGCCCCCGAATTGCCAGGGCAGTCGAGCGGCTCGGGCGGGCCGGGCATCGGCCAGGGCAGCGCCCCAGGCGATGACGAGGGTGAGGGCGGCGCGCGCGGTACCTCGCAGGGCGAGCTTTTCGTCGACGAGTTCTCCGCCGCCATCCGTGCGCAGATCGTCAAGAAGTGCGGCACCAAGGAGTACTGGGACCGCTGGGCCGCCGACATCGCCCGCATCGCCGAGCGGCACATCACCCGCATCGAGGCACTGCTGGAGGACCCGGAGGCCCGCGCGACCTTCGACGCCTTCCTCAAGGAGCTGCACGACGACCTGAACGAGGCGATCTCCGAGGCCGACGCCATCGAGATGCTGGCCCAGCACGTCATTACGCGGCCCGTGTTCGAGAGCCTGTTCCAAGGCAACCGCTTCACCGACGAGAACCCGATCTCCCGCGCCATGCAGGGCATCGTCGCCCGGCTGGACGAGGCGCAGATCGACCGCGAATCCGAGAGCCTGGAGGAGTTCTACGCTTCCGTCCGCCGCCGCGCCGAGGGGCTGACCGATCCGGCCGCAAAGCAGAAACTGATCGTCCAGCTCTACGACGACTTCTTCAAGTCGGCCTTCCCGCGCACGACGAAGCGCATGGGCGTGGTCTACACGCCGGTGGAGATCGTGGACTTCATCCTCCGCTCCGTCGACGAGGCGCTGCGCCGCGACTTCGGCGTGGGGATCGGGGCGGAGGGGGTGCACGTCATCGACCCGTTCACGGGGACGGGGACGTTCATCACGCGCCTGCTGCAATCGGGGCTGATCGCGCCGGAGGACCTGGCGCGCAAGTACCGCGAGGAGCTGCATGCCAACGAGATCATCCTGCTAGCCTACTACATCGCGGCAATCAACATCGAGACGGTCTATGCCGACCTCGTGGGGGATGCGAACAGCGAAAGCGAGGCCACGGCCTACGAGCCCTTCTGCGGCATCCTGCTGACCGACACCTTCGCGCTGCACGAGCACCCGGACCGCCACGACGACCTGCTGCCCGACAACGCCGAGCGGCGGACGCGCCAGCGTGAGCTCGACATTAGGGTGATCGTGGGGAACCCGCCTTATGTCGTGGGCGAGGAAGATGCGAATAGCGACGATGCGAAGGTGGATTACCCGAAGCTGGATCGTCGTATTAGGGAAACCTATGCCGCGCAAAGCAACGCTCGATATGTGAGCGACACCTATAACTCCTACATCCGCGCGATCCGCTGGGCGTCCGACCGACTGGGCGAGGACGGAGGCGTGATCGCCTTCGTTACTAACGGCGGCTTCCTTGACGGGAACGCCAGCGCGGGAGTGCGCCGCTGCCTCGTGGAGGAGTTCAGCGACCTGCGCATCTTTGACCTGCGCGGCAACCAGCGCACCAGCGGGGAACGGTCGCGGCAGGAAGGCGGCAAAGTCTTCGACGCGGGGAGCCGCGCGCCGATCGCCGTCTCTGTGCTGACGAAACGACGCGAGGCACCAGCGGCGGGGGCGGTTCACTATCACGACATCGGCGACTACCTGAGCCGCGACGACAAGCTCCGGATCGTGCGCGAGTTCGGCAGCGCGGGCGGGGTGGGGGAGGCCGGCGGCTGGACCCGGATCGCCCCGGACGAGCACGGCGATTGGATCAACCAGCGCGATACGTCGTTCGATGCGTTCATAAAGATCGGGGATAATGCGCGGGACGCCGATCCCGCAGTGTTCGCGACCTATTCCATGGGTGTTCTATCCGGTCGTGATCCTTGGGCTTTCAATAGCTCGCGTGAGGCACTTGAGGCGGGCACGCGTAAGCTGATTGACAGCTACTCCAGTAGTCTCTCAGCTGCTGCCGGCACGAGCGTCTCGGCCCCGGAGATCCAGCGGGACCCGCGCAAGATCGCTTGGTCACGGGGCCTGAAAAAGAAAGCGGAAGCAAATCGCAACATCGCCTTCAATCCTTCAGCGTTTCGCTTAGCGACTTACCGGCCGTTCACAACGCGATGGCTCTATTTCGATCCGGACCTCAACGAGACACGTCTCCAGATTCCCCGCATGCTCCCGGAGGCCGATACGGTGACACCGATCATCTGCCTTTCCACTACAGGGCATCGCGGCGCGTTCTCAGCCCTAATGGTCAACCGCCCGCCCGCGCTGCACACCGCTGATATGGCCGGCTCCCAGTGCTTCCCGCTGCACTACTACGAGCCCGCTAGGGAGGGAGGGGACACCCCCGACCTCTTCCCGTCGGAAGACGGCCCCGGCCTCGTCCGCCGCGACGGGATCACCGACGCGGGCCTCGCTCACTTCCAGGCCGCTTGGCCCGGCGGGACGATCACCAAGGAGGACCTGTTCCACTACGTCTACGGCCTGCTGCACGCACCCGACTACCGGACCCGCTACGCCGACAACCTCAAGAAGGCCCTCCCGCGCATCCCCGCCGTGGCGCGCGTGGAGGACTACCGCGCCTTCCGCGACGCTGGCCGCACGCTCGCGGACCTGCATGTCGGCTACGAGGAGGTGGAGCCCCATCCCGTCACCTACCGCGAGGGCGATCCCCGCACCTGGGTCGTGGAAGACCCCGAGGCCTTCTACCGCGTGGAGAAGATGCGCTTCGGCGGCAAGCGCCCGAACCAGGATCGCACCACGATCCACTACAACGACCGCATCACCCTGACGGACGTCCCCGAAGCGGCCTACCGCTACGTGGTGAACGGCAAGAGCGCGATCGAGCACGTCATGGAGCGCCAGTCGGTCACGAAGGACGCCTACAACCCGAAAACCAAGAAGGGCAGCGACATCGTCAACGACGCCAACCGCTTCGCCATCGAGACCATGGGCGATCCGGAATACCCCCTGACCCTTCTGCGGCAGGTGATCACGGTGAGCCTCGAGACGATGAAGATCGTCGACGCCCTGCCGCCGCTGCGTCTCGAAGCAGAGGCCGGAGCGCAAGCGGCAGAGTGATCGGGGAGGCAGCGAGCGCACCCCGCGTTCGTTGCACTTATTTAACTTATTGCGTTTATGGCGATGGAAACCTATGTCGTGATCCATCACCAAGAGGAGGCTTCCATCATGCCCGCACTGCGCCAGGAAAGTTTCGATGGCCGGCTCCCCGACCAGATCGAGGTGCGGGGCGCCGAGCAACTGCTGACCATCCTCGCCTCGCAAGCGAAGGAGGATGGACAGGTCGAACTCGAACTCGCCGATGCGAAGGGCCAGCGAACGCCGATCACGCTTGCGCCAGCGCTGTCCGCCTCGCTGCTCGAACTCCTGCGGCTCGTCGCGGATGGCCGGGGCTTCACCCTTGTGCCGCTGGAGGCGGAGCTCACGACGAAGCAGGCAGCCGACCATCTGAACGTCTCGCGGCCCTTCCTCATCAAGCTGCTGGAGGAAGGCCAGATCCCTCATCACAAGGTGGGGCGTCACCGGCGCGTCCGGGCTGAGGACCTCTTCGCCTACCGCGCACGGCGGGACGCCGAACGAAGCAAGGCGCTCGATGAACTCGCGCGTTTGGACGCCGACCTCATCTGATGCGGCGAGGGGATCGGTTCACGGCGCTGCTCGACGCCTGCGTCCTAGGCGGGGCGCTGCGGCGCAACCTGATCCTGAGCCTCGCCGAGGCAGGGCTCTTCCGGCTGCGCTGGAGCGACGCGATCCTCGATGAGACTG
Organism: Jannaschia rubra; assembly: GCF_001403735.1. Taxonomy (GTDB): domain Bacteria; phylum Pseudomonadota; class Alphaproteobacteria; order Rhodobacterales; family Rhodobacteraceae; genus Jannaschia; species Jannaschia rubra. The sequence goes on along the minus strand of NZ_CXPG01000027.1, from coordinate 16,378 downwards.
AGCGGACCATTGCGAAGATCACCGAAGGGAAGGCCGACACGGCGCGGCAACGTGCCGTGATGGTCGCCGCCTTCCCAGAGGCGATGGTCCTCCACGACCGTGCCATCGAAGAGCATCTCGCCCTGCCGGACCCGGGCGACGTGCATGTCCTTGCCGCTGCGATCGGCGCCAAGGCGGACGTGATCGTCACCGACAACGTGAAGGACTTTCCAACCGCCGCCCTCGAAGCCTGGGAGATCGAGGCCGTCACGGCTGATGGATTCATCGCCGACTGTCTTGACCTCGACAGCGCGGAAGGGGTCGGGGCCATACGCCGGATGCGTGAGCGCCTACGGCATCCCCAGCTCGATGCGGACGGGCTCATACGCAAGATGGAAGGGCAGGGCTTGGTTCACGCAGCGGCCGCCTTAGCCCGGTTCAAGGCACTAATCTAATGCCGATAAGGACCATTTACATAGCCGGGAAAGCGATCGTTCGCTGCGAATGCACTGCGGCGGCGTTCCTCTGGCCGAAACGGAGGCTCAAAGTTAATGACGTCCGCTACTTGCTCATACGAAGGCACTAATTCAATTTTGCCACAAGGCGTTCTTTTTCTAGGTTTTAAGTAAAGAGACTGGCGAGCCGTATCTGCATCGCCGATCGACTAACGGCATATGTTTTTGCGAGGTCTGCGACGGCCTCTTCATCATCAATATCTATGCCGTCATCTTGTAGAGACTGTTCAAGAAAAGCCCTAGGCATAAGGAGCGCTGCCGCGAACCGGTTCGCCTGTATCTCTAAAACGTCGATGCCTTGTGCCGACCGCGTATCCCGCCTCATAACCGTAAAGCCACGGTCCACATGGACGTCCTTACCGATCTGGGCGGCATGCAGCACGATATGTCCGATCTCATGCGCGATCGAGAATCGTTGCCTGTTCTTATGATGCCGACTGTTTATCCCAATGATCGGGCGATCACTGCCGAGGAACACGAGACCGGAAAGCGCGTTCTCCAACTTGGAATACTCGATCGTTGCATCAAGCGCCTTTGCGATCCGATCTACCGAAATGGCGGGCGCCTTAATGCCAACTTTATCCAGAAGGGCAGTGGCCTTGCCTTCGATCTTATTGGGTGGAATATACGTCATCTTAGAGATGACGCGTCGTCGTGATCATTCTTCGATGTGGCTTTACCCAGCAAAGCAAGGACGTCTTCCCTTTCCTCGAATGACAGGTCAGCACCGGAGAATCGAACGTCTTTATCGCCCATATCGCTGTCCTGCTCACTTGGGTCATGAAGAAGTAGACTGGAGAGGTCGCCGATTTCGAGCGCACGCGCGATCTTTACTAGATGGTGGACGAACACCTGTTGACGACCGGCTTCGATGTTCGCCAACGACGCGCGTGAGACGCCGACTGCTTCCGCGACTGCAGTTTGCGTAAGCCCTGCGCTGCGTCGTGCCGCGCTGATTTTACTGCCGATCTGAGCGTAGAACGCGTTGGGGTCCATGACGAGACTGTTCTGTCAATAGGTAGTTCATGTCAACGTCCCAAACGTTGCAAGGACTGGCCATCGCGGAAAGGCGCCGCGCGTTGTCATCAGCAGTGTCATAAAGAACCGTTTGTCATGTTGACAGGGCGACTCGGAAACCCCTAGCTTCCAACCAACGTTGACCTCAAGCCTCGGGGGCTCCATGACTGCCACCATTACTTTCCACCCGCTCGGCAACGCCGACTGTACTATCTTTGACCTAGCGGATCACCGTCTCGTGGTGTTCGACTTTGCCGACGTCCGGAATTCGGAGGACGAAGACGACCAGCGCTGTGATCTCGATGCTGAACTGAAGTCCGCACTCCGCCGCGCCGGGCAAGACAGCGTTGCTGTGCTCTGCGTCACCCATCTAGATGATGACCACTGTCACGGGATCGGCGACACGTTCAGGCTGGACCACCGGACGACTTTCCCGGGTGAGAGCCGCGTCAGCATTGGAGAACTCTGGGTTCCAGCAGCCGCGATCCTTGAGACCAACCTGACGGGCGACGCGGCGCTCGTGCAGCGGGAGGCCATGCACCGTCTTCGCCAAGGACACGGCGTTCGGGTCTTTTCTCGGCCTGAACGTCTACGCCCCCATCTCATGGCCCGGGCAATCAACTTCGATGCTGTGGCTCATCTCTTCGTCGACGCAGGTACCTGCGTGCCGGGCTTCGAACTGGCCGGACCCGAGCGTTGCGAGTTTTTCATCCATAGCCCGTTCGCCTCTAAGCAGGAAGACGGCACCTACATCGACCGCAACGAGAACAGCATTGTGCTGCAGGCCGTACTCCGGGAAGGAACGCGGGACTCACGCGTCCTGCTTGCTTCCGACGTCACCCACGAAGCGCTCGCGGATATCGTTAGAACGTCGGAGTATTACGGAAACGCGCACCGCCTCGAGTGGGATCTAATTAAGCTCCCGCACCATTGTAGCTATCTGTCGATCGGCCCTGAGCGCGGCACGGGCGATGCGGCAACCGTGCCGATTCCCGAAACCAAACGCCTGTTCGAGGATTACCGAGCGGACAACGCCGTGATCGTGTCGACGTCCTGGTCCATCCCAAAGGCAGGCACGGCAGCGGATCGGGACAAGCAGCCGCCGCACCGCCAGGCGGCGAACTATCACCGCCGCCTCGGGCGGGACGCTGCGTTCCGCGTCACCATGGAACAGCCCAGCACCGCCCAACCCAAACCCTTCGGCTACAAGGCTACCGCCGCCGGCATCGCGGCAGTGCTCGCGGCCCCTAACGCCGCCGCCCAGACCGCGCGGTCGAATCCGCGGGCGGGCTGAGCGGTGATTGACGCTTGGCTCGACAGATTCGGGACTAAAGTGGCCGTCGAAGCTCTCCGGGCCGCGGAGGCGCAGACCTTTGTGCGCTATATGGAGCGATACGGCGGCGCGGTCGGTATCGTGCGCGACATGCGGGATGGCGAGCGCTCCTCGCTCGTCGTCCTCGACCTGCACACTGGCCGCCCGCAGGACAGCGCGGTCGGGATCAAGGCGGTGGAACGGATCGGCGTCGAGTTTTCCCACGACGCGGCAGGCATGCCGATGGTGCGTTCGCTCCGGGCGGACTTCCCTGTCACCGGACATCAACACCTCTCACTGCCCGACCGCCCTCCGGCAATCTGCATTGATGAACGTCCTTGGAACGAAGCGCGCCTGACATGGGGCCCGCCCGAACTCCTGGGCCGCGTCTTGAACTGGTTTCGCCGTGCGGCGGCGGGGGAACTGCACGATGCGGCGCAACCGGTCGATCCGAACCTGATCACCAGCGGCGTGCGAGCCCTCGTGCCACGAAGGCTCCTCGACCAGTCCGCCTCCGAACCCCTGATTGCTGTCAGGAAGGGTGATGGCAGCGATCTTGAAATCATGGGCGTGGAGGACATTCCTGAAGGTGGGGTGATGGGTGCGGCTTACAGCCCATTGGTTGTATCAGTACCGCCGGAGGCGATGACGCGCATGCGCTTCGCTCCTTGCACGCTCGCAGAACTGGCCAGCTACCTTGCAGATCGCGGCATAGACCTTCCGGCACTTCTAGCGGTCGCGTTTATCGGTGCTCTCGATACGCCACCCCCGTTCCGCAAAGCACTCGACGACGGTCGACTGCTCGTCGTGCTTCAAATGCCTGTCACCAGCGGAGCGTCCGCAAACACCCAAACCATTGCGTTCCTCGCGTCCCATTCCCTCGGTCAGGTCGCCATTAATCTGGGCGTGGCCCACCCCTGCGATTCGGATGTTAACGAGCCGGAGCGGCTGAACGTGGCGCGTGCCATCGGGGCCACCCCAGGGGACGCATCCATGCTCTCGGAGACGGCGCTTCTCCCCTGTGACGTACATGTGACGATGGACCGGATTGCGGCGGCGCGGTACGCTGGCACAGATACCAACGATGCGCGGCGCGCCGTACTCATCGGTGCGGGTGCCATCGGATCGCATCTGGCAACCTGCCTCGCGCGTGAAGGTCGGTACCGCTGGACGATCATCGATCCCGACGTGTTCCTACCCCACAACGCGGCCCGCCACGTTGCCGGGCATGGGGCCACCTTCCATCGCAAAGCCGATGTCTTGGCGACGTATTTGACCGACATCCTTGATGAGCACGACGTAGCGACGACAATTCCACACGATGTGAGCACCGCTGATATGGGCCGCGATGCGATCGACGCAGCGCTCCACGGGGCTGATCTTGTCATCGACGCGACGGCGTCGCTGGCGGCTGCGCGCTTCTTGAACGACCACCCAAGCTCCGCACGGCGAGTATCGGCCTTCTTTAACCCCGTTGGGACAGCCGTTGTAGTCCTCGCCGAGACTGAGAATAGAGACGTTACGTTGCGCGACTTGGAGGCACAGTTCCTCCAAGACGCGGCAGTTGTTCCAGCAATGGAAGATCATTACTCGATAGAGCCCGAGCGGATCGCCTATTCGGGAAGTTGCGGGGCTATCACCAGCGCAATTCCTCAGTCGCACGTGATGGTTCTGAGTGGTCTCGCCGCGACCGGGATCGTGCGGGCCGTCGAACGCTCCAGTGGGAGTATCCGCGTATGGTTCATGACGTCCAACGGGGCCATCGGCTGCCATGAGAGAGACGCGTCCACGCCTGACACGGTCAATATTGGAGGCTGGACGGTATCGCTGGACGCGGGCGTCCGGACTTCACTGACGGCGATGCGCGATCGGGCCCTCCCCGAGGAGACCGGTGGCGTACTGACCGGCACGGTCGACATCCCCGCCAGACGGCTGCACATCCTCCATGCCGCCCCGGCGCCCATCGACAGTGAGCAAAGCCCTAACGGGTTCGTCCGGGGCACAGCCGGGGTCGGCGCCCATCTGGACCGGATCCGCGACAGGACGATGGGACAGGTCCGCTATCTTGGCGAATGGCACAGCCACCCCGATGGGATCGACACGCGGCCGAGCCCAGTGGATTTGGAGCAGCTCGATTGGCTTTCCGCCACGCTCGGCATGGAAGCGTTGCCTGGTCTTATGGCGATCGTCGGTGAGGACGCCGTCACGGTAGCCTTCGGGCCACACAGAGCATCGATTCCCTTAGAACCAGAGGCCTGCCATGGGGAAGCCGCGTGATGGGCGCCCCGAGGATCGGTCTCAGTTTGTCAGGCGGCGGCGCGCGTGCGATGGCGTTTCACCTAGGCTGCCTGCGCGCTTTGGAGGAGATGGGAACCCTGGGCAGGGTGAAAGTGATCTCCACGGTGTCCGGCGGCAGCGTCATTGGCGCCCTATACGCCGCCCGCGTCGAACCATTTGAGGTGTTCGAGAACCGTGTGAGGCATCACCTTGCGCGTGGCTTCGTCCGACCGGCGCTTGGCAAGGCCATATCAACCCAATTGGGCTGGCGTCTTCTTGGCAGCGGGACGAGCCGCGCGGCCCGGCGGATCGTCCGTCTGATCACCGACGGTATGTTTGGGGCCGTAGACCGTGCGTTTGCCGATCCGTCGGTTGCACGCTTAGCGTGCAAGCGGGAACCTTTGCCAAAATCTATCAGTGCGACGACGCTGTTGCAGAGGGTCTTCGAAGATGACCTGTTCGACGGCTTGCGCGTATCGGACCTCCCCGCCGAGCGACCGCTGCTCATCGTAAACGCAACAGAACTTCGGACGAGGTCCGCGTTTCGTTTCTCTAAAGTGCATAGCGGTTCATACCGGTTCGGGCGCCTTGCGAAGAATGATTCCCCACTCGGCTATGCCGTAGCGGCGTCGGCTGCCTACCCATTGTCGCTCTCGCCCTTGGACCTCCATACGCGGTTCGAACACCGCGGGTTGATCACTTCAGAGCGGGTCGTGCTGACGGATGGCGGCGTCTACGACAACCTTGGGTTGGGGCCTCTTTGGCCAGATCGAGACCCAAAAATCAGTCTTCCCTTCCCTGAGATCGACACGATTATCGCTTGCCGCGCAGGCTACGGCCTCACCCGAGAGGATCCGGGGTTCGGACCGTACGGGCGGATGAGGGCATCCTACGATTGCACCGCGCGCCGGGCCGAGAACGCATCCGTGAAACGACTCTACGATCTGCGAGACGCAGGCGCGATCCACGGGTTCGCTATGCCGTTCCTCGACCAGAATGATGCCGAGCTAGCCCATCCCCCGCCAAATCTCGTGCCGCGGGGTGACGTGCAGGATTATCCAACGGATTTCTCGGCGATGCCTAAGCCATGGATCGATCGCCTTATTCGCCGGGGCGAGCAGCAAACGCGAGCCGTGATCGCACAATACCTTCCCGAATTGGTCGCTCCCCATGCATTGGCCCAAGCCGCGAGCGCTTAGCCTGCGCTGAGCGATGTTCCGATTAGGACCTCGTAGAACCGTTGTGTCTTGCTTCCTCATCGATCAGAACAATGAGATCGCCCAATTGAAGGTAACGTTGTCATTCTTTGTATCTCGGGTGAAATATTAGACGTAGTTATTATGTGCCATGAAGCAAAGCGAACGTTGACGAACTAAATAGTGGGCGGCGGCTTTGGGCAGTGTCCGCAAGCCGGTCGATCAGCGGACGCCTCGAAGAGCGTTCCGATCGGCTACGAGCAGCCAAGCGGGGCAGGGCGGCCGCATTCTCACAAAGGTGGTACGTTGACATTCTCAGTGACGGGGGGTCTATCGCTACAGATTGCGGACCCGGAGCTCGCGTCATGACCGCCACCCGCATCGGCTACGCCCGTTGCTCGACCCACGGGCAGGATCTTGCCGCGCAGCGTGGGGCTCTGATCGCGCTCGGTGTGGCCGAAGACCGCATCTACACCGACCACGGGCTGACTGGCGCGAACCGGGCGCGGCCCGGCCTCGACCAAGCCCTCGCCGCCGTGCGGGAGGGCGACACGCTGGTGGTGCCCAAGCTCGACCGGCTCGCCCGCTCCGTTCCCGACGCCCGCGCCATCGCCGACGAGCTGGAGAAGCGCGGGGTCAAGCTCGCCCTCGGTCCTTCCGTCCACGACCCCGCCGATCCGATGGGACGGATGTTCTTCAACATCCTCGCCACCTTCGCCGAGTTCGAGGCGGACCTGATCCGCATGCGAACCCAAGAGGGCATGGCCGTCGCTCGGTCAGAGGGGAAGCTCAAGGGTAAGAAGCCAAAGCTGTCGGACCGCCGTCAGGCCGAATTGCGCAGGATGTACGATACGGAGGAGTACTCGATCTCCGACCTCGCGGAGGTCTTCGACGTGTCTCGGCCGACGGTCTACCGGGTGCTGGCACGGACGAAGGCTGCGGAGGCAGGTGGCACGGGCGGAGCCGAGTGAACGTTCTCGAGCGGTTCAGGAACGTTGCTCCAGACGTGCCGCATGGGTCTAGACCTCGCCGCCAGCCCGTTCCGGAAAGATGCGAGTAACCTTACTGGAACACCGTGCGTGCAGCCGGACGTTTCACCCAAGCGTTCCAGTGGGGTGCACCCTCACAGAACGAAGTCTCCCGCCATAAGCGCTCCGATATTGGCGACCATGACTTCCATGTCTGCGACCTTGTCGCCGTTGTTGTCCGCGCGAACCACTAGGTCAGCCCCTGAAGCTGTGAACCAGATCGCATGGGCTTGCGCCGTGGTACCGGAGAAGACGAAGGCTTGGTCTCCTGCGATGCTGGTATTGGCGTCGATCGCTGCGAACTCGAAATCGTCGATTCCTGAGACGAAGTCATAGACGACATCGCGGTTCGTCCCGACAGGGCTGTCGGCGACTGTGCTGAAGACGAAGACGTCGCGCGCCCCGTCCCCCGCGCCGCCGTAGAGGATATCCTTGCCTTGCTCGCCGACAAGCCGGTCGGCGCCCGTGCCGCCCCAAAGCGAGTCATTGCCCTTGCCGCCCAGCAGATGGTCGGCCCCGTCGCGGCCGTGGAGCGCATCGTTCCCGTCCCAGCCCCAGAGCGTATTGGCCAGTGCATCGCCGCGCAGGTCGTCGTTGAAGGCCGATCCGTGAAGGTTTTCGATCGACGAGAAGGTGTCACCGGCGGCCTCGCCCGTGTTCACGGTCGGGGTCTGGAGATCGGCCCGAACCGCCGCGGCGGCCTCGCTGTACTGGGCGCGGTCGGTTCCCGATCCGCCATCAAGCCGATCTTCACCGGCCCCACCAAACAGGGTGTCGTTTCCATTGCCGCCCAGCAGATGGTCGGCGCCATCCCGGCTGCGGAGGATGTCGTTTCCGTCGGCGCCCCAGATGACATTGTTCTGCGCATCGCCGCGTAGATCGTCATTGTGCCGGGAGCCGCGTAGATCCTCGATGGAGATGAAGGTGTCGCCAGCCGCCTCGCCCGTGTTCACGGTCGGGGTCTGGAGATCGACCCGCACCGCAGCCGAGGCCGCGCCGTATTGCGCGCGGTCGGTTCCCGACCCGCCATCAAGCAGATCGGCTCCCGTCCCGCCTAGGAGAATATCGTTCCCTGTTCCGCCGTAGATCGTGTCCGCCCCGTCGCGCCCATGGAGCGTGTCGTTGCCGTCCCATCCCCAGATCGTATTGTTCTGCCCATCGCCACGCAGGTCGTCGCCATGGGCGGAGCCGTGGAGGTTCTCGATGCCGATGAACACGTCGCCGGCGGCTTCCCCAGTGTTCAGCGACGGTGTCGCCATGTCCACGACCACGCCCGAGCTCGCCGTGTGATACTGCGCCCGGTCAATGCCCGCTCCACCGTCCAGCCGATCCTGGCCCAGACCACCGATCAGGACGTCGTTGCCGGTGCCACCGGTGAGAATGTCGGCACCGGCCCCGCCCGCAAGCGTGTCGGCTCCGGCTCCGCCGTCGAGCGCGTCGTCTCCATCCAAGCCTTGAATGTTGTCGTTCCCCGAGCGGCCGATCAGGACATCGCCGACCGCGCGGCCGATGAGCGTGTCGTTGTGATCCGTCGCCTCGAAGGCTTCGACGTCGATGAAGGTGTCGTCGGCGAAGACGGCCGAGGAACTGGCTTTCGTGGTCAGGTTGATCGTCATTCCAGCGGTCTGCGTCCGGTAGCTCACCACGTCGAAACCGAACCCGCCGAGTGCGACGTCCGCGCCCTTGCCGAGGACGAGGATATCATCGCCGGCCTCGCCCCAGAGGAAGTTGGCGCCGTCGTCGCCATGGAGCACATCGTCGAGGTTGGACCCAATAAGGCCCTCGATGCCGATATAGACGTCGCCGCGGGCGTCGCCCGTATTGATGGCTGGATTGCCGAGCGATGCCGTCACGCCGACAGGCGACCGCTGATAGGACGCGAAGTCGGGGTTGGTCGTCGTCCCGCCACCGTCGAGCGTATCGGCCCCCGCGCCGCCCTCCAGGACGTTTCGGTTGCCGTTGCCGGTGAGGCGGTCGTTGAACCGAGATCCGACAAGGTTGGCGATGTTGACGAGCGTGTCGCCCGCCGCGTCGCCGCCCGTATAGGTCTTCGTCGTCAGGTTGACCTGCACCGCCGCGGCGGACCGCGCATATCCCGCTGTCGCGAAGTCGAGAAACCAGACGGGCGCTGCCGGATCGGTTCCGCTCGCCCCCGCGATGACATCCGCGCCCGCGCCGCCCTCGATGTAGTCACGACCCTGATCGCCATAGAGCGTGTCGTTGCCTGCCCCGCCCAGCAGGACGTCGTCGCCCTCGCCACCGCGGATCAGGTCGTTACCCGCGCCCCCGTCGATCCAGTCCCAGCCGGTGCCGCCCAGCAGCGTGTCCGCGCCGCCCCGGCCGAGGATGATGTCGTCGCTGGCTTCGATCTCGGCCGCGCCCACCTTGATCCGGCCGGTGCCGACATCCTCGAAACGATAGGCCGCATTGTCGGGTGCGATCCAGAAGTCACGGCCCGACGTCTCGCCGGTCACGAGGAAGGTCGAGCCGCTGGCTGTCTTGCCGGTGACGTCGGTATAGCCGACCGAGCCCATGTTGCCGTCGTAGAGCAGACGGAGCGTGGCGCTGCCGTCGGCGTGTTCGACGGTTGTGACCGCATTGGCCAAGAAGGGCGTAAGTCCCGGGATCATATCCGCCTGAGCGACCTTGATCTCGATCTGCGCGCGTCCGCCGGCAACCTTCGATATGGTCACGTCACCGGGAGCTACATTGAGCCCAAGAAGCGCCAGGGAATGCAGAAAACCCTGAAGCCCGCCATTGAAGTCGTTCTGGTTGAGCTGGCTCAGGCGAAGCTCCTGCGCTTGGGTGAGGGCGATGGCCCAGCCGGCGGTGAAGACGCTATCGGGCTCCGCTGCAATCATCGCGTTGATCGCCTCGCGATCCTCTTGGTAGCGGCCGAACTCCTCGGCCACGGCGAGATGCGCCGAGAAGGTGACGCTGTCGGTCGCGGTCGAATTGGCCGCCGCCCGTTTGACCAGGAGATCGCCCCCGATGGGCTGTGCCTCCTTCAGGAAGGCAAGGACCGCGCCGTCGACCATCTTCTCGGCCGAGTTCACCTGCGTGCCGTTGACGAAGAACTTGAGCTTACCCTTGCTATCCACGTCGATAAACATCTTCTGGAGTACTCGGATCAGCGGGTTGGCCTCGAGCCCAGTCAGGTCGCGATGGCCCTGGCCGACCGAATAGTTATCGATATGGGCGTTGGCGAGTTCCAGCGCTTCAAGGTTGCGCAAGTAGCCCTGGGTCAGGTCGCGGACGGCGAGGCCGAGATCCTCGGTCGTCTGTGCCGGGAAGCCGTCGAGCGACTCCCAAAGCGTCCAGAACTTGTAGTCGCCGGTATAGCCGCCTTCATTGGCCTTCGTGGCAAAGAGGTCGATCCAGGCGCGCGGGTCAGGATCGTCGCCGAACAGGTTGCCGAGGAACGTGCCCAGGAGCGAGCCGACGAAGGCGCCGACGCCCGGCAAAAGGATGTTGCCCACCAGCCCGCCGATCGCGTTGCCGCCCGCGAAGCTGAGCGCCGTCGACGTGCCGACGATCGACCCGAGCGAGCCGCCGATGGACCCCTGCAGCGAGGCCGGCGCCAGGACCTTGTTGGCGAGCTGCGATCCGAAGAACGCGCCGGCCGCACCGCCGACCGCGCCCCAGGGCGAGGTCCAATCCATGCCGTTCAGCGCGGCCGTCGGGTTGCGAGCCACCTGTTCGACTACCGAGCCGGCATAGGTCGTGGCCGTGAAGTTGAAGAGGTCAGCGCCGAAGCCGTCGAGCCCGAGCGCCTCGCCCAACTCCGCCACCATCAGCGACACGGCGCCGGCCGAAAGCGACGCGCCGAACTCCGACCCAATATCGCCGAGTTGGCGCATCGACACGCTGAGCGACGACCTGAAATTGAGTTGTGTTCCGTCGAAGAGGTGGAAGCCGGTATCGGTGATGACCTCGGCCAGATTCTCGGTCATGAGTCCGAGCGCAGTGCCCGCGAGAAGTTTCTCGAACTGGCTGCCATCGGCGACCAGCGCCTGTCCCAGCTGCGTCCCGAAGGTCCGCCCGAGGCTGCCGGCGAGGTCGATGGTGGCCTGGCTGTCGTTGTGTACCCGCACGCCGCCCGCGACGTAAGTATGCAGCCCCTCCACCTCGAAGTTGTAGGACCGCCAGGCCTGCGAAGAGACCCCATGCGCCAGCCCGTCGCCCGCCGCGCGCGCCATCGGCAGTGCCGCCTCGTAGAGGTCCGCCGTGGCCTCCGACCAGACGATCCGCTCGGCCGTCACGTCGGCCATCGTACCGTTCTCTAGCACCACGCGAGGCGCTGCATCCTTCAGGATCGCATCGATGCGCCGGAAGGTTCCGTCCGCATCCAGGAAGCGGTGCCCTGGTGTGACGGTCAGCTCGCACGCCGCACCGCCCTCCGTCCACGACAGCCGCAGCCATTCCGTCGTCTCGTTCGAGAACAACCGCACCACGCGGGCGGGGACAAGCGCGCCACGCCCGTCGTCTGCGGAGGCGTCAAAGGAAAAGACTACGTCGCCGGGGCGGATGATTTCGATGGAAACGGAGCCGGATGAGGTGGCGACAGGCGTGCCGGCGGGGAAGCAGAACCTGCCAGGGTCTGGCGGATAAGGTGATCCGATGTTGCCCATAAGATAGGCGAGTTCATCGATCGTGTATCCTGTAACCTCGCTCGCCCATGCGATCGCGGTGGGATCCCCCGTCGCGTTCGCGACGAAGGCGACCCAGTCATGAATAGCTGTCTGAGCATTCGGCAAAAATGCTTGCGGGGCGTTCTTGAGCCCGAAAGTCACGCCGCCCGCATCCAGGAGCAGGTTCCACATATGCGCCTCGGCAGCCGCGCCGCTAGTGAAGACGCCGCCCGCCGGATTGACAAGGAGTTGGGGATATTGCGCGGCGAGACGCAATGGGACGGTCGCAGTCCATGCGTCAACGCCTAGACCGAATGACGTAAAGACCTGACCGTGGTAATCGCGGATCGCAGCGTAGTCGAGTGCCCCCGCATCTCCACCTTGAAAGGCCGCTTGACGTGCCGCAAGATCGGCACGCATCAGCGCGACGCTGATCTGTTGCGCATCTGATGGCTGAAGGGTGACGCCATATCGAGCCTGCGCGGTCTCGGCGAGGAACAGGTTGGCAAGGCGCCCGCTTCGGCTGTCGCCTGTGACGACGTCCAAAGCAAGCTGACCATACTCGTAACCCACCCCGATGGAGTCCAGGTATTGATAGTATCCAGTACGGTTCGCCGATGCGGCGAAGCCCGAAAGCGTGCTGAGTTGATTTTGCGTAATATTTGCCATTGTCAGTGCTCAAAAAGGCAAGCCGCGAAATCGGCTGCGCGATTGCGAATGCGGTCCATCTCATCGAGATGGTCTCGGAGAAAGGTCGTCTTGAGTTGGAGACGATCCGCCTCTTCCCGGACGCTACATGTCGGATTAGGAACCACGCCGCGGCGGTCGCACGAGAGGATCGACGTGATCCGGCCGTCCTCTGCGCGATCGACCCCGACCTGCAGACGCTCCACCGCCGAGTCATCCTGTCTCGCGACGGAGACGAGTTCGTATCCTGCGAGGCTCTCACCGGTGGTGCGGAACGACGGAGGTGCCAGTGGCTCGCTTACTGGAGCGCCGACGATGGCGGTGAGCGACGTGGCAAGGGCTCCAGGCGCGTTGCCCAGCACAAGCAAGGTCATGTATTCGCCGCCTTGGATCGACTGTTGAGAGCGATCCAAACGCGGTAATCCTGTCGCTATGTCGATCTCGAAGAGAACCGACGACTGCGGAGGATCGAACGCGGGCGGAGGGCGGCCCTCGAAGCCGTAGCGTGGATCGAAGATTAACTCTTCGACGTCAGCGACTCCGCCCAGCATCGGAGCCGTCTCGTAGATCGCAATCGGGTGCCGAACTGGATCCGATCCATGGTAGAGGTCGCAGTCCAGTGCCCGAGCGGCGACAGGCGTTGTAAATGACAGAATGACGCAGGCGATCGGCGCAATTACGATGGTCAGTAAGCCGGGCCGACCGCGGATGATAAAAGAGCCAGTGTTCATTGCGATGCCTATTGAGGATCTCAGATAGCCTCAGCAATCGCGAACGTGACGGGGTAGGGAAAACCGTAGGCGGTCCTTGCCCGGTTCGGCGTCAGCCCGCGCTGCTCGAAGCGAACGGTTCAATTCTACACTCACGGGCTGAAGCACGCCTGTCGCTTCCACCCGGATATAGCTGATATGAAAAGCCCGCGTGAGGATCGCCGGCATCACGATCCGCTCGATCTCGCGGATCGGCATGTCGCGCGCGGACGGGTCCTGCGTCATGAGCCAGACGATCTCGCCCATGATCTCGGCGACGGTCTTGCCCGCGACAGGATCGGCGGCCGCCTGCGCGGCGGTGTCCTGGATGGTGGTCATGGGGACGACGGCCCCGTCCAACGGACGAAACGCGTCGCCCAAAGGCGACAGTTGAGACATGTTCGTCCCTTTCCAATGTCGGGGGGTGCGACGGTGCCGGTGAGTCGTAGCCTCGTCGAGGCGTTACGCCGAAAATTCGAACCTGGCAATTGAGTATGTAACGGCGGTCACGATGATGACCAGAAGACCCAAGATTGGTAACGCACCGCGATCTAGACCTATCCCCTCAGACGATCGCACCAGGCTGGCGAAAGGTATCTGCATGGGACGTTTCAGAAGGTATGCCCTATCGCGCCATCCGCCGACCTTAGGCCCGCCCGACGTTCCCCTCGATCAGTCGTTCGACCTGCCTGGACGTCAGGAACGTTTCGCCGTCCCGGTCCTCGCGTTCGGCGACGGAAATGCCGGGGTGGACGGCGTCCGGCGTGTAGGCGGTAACGTCGGGTTCGGCATCGCGGACGGACCGGTCGAGGCAGACCACGGTGCCGAGGGCGGCGGCGAGGGCGCGCATGGCGTCGTCGGTCAGACTACCGGGCCGCATCATGCCCTGCGCGATCCATTCGAACGTTCCGGCGGGATAGCGCCCTACGACGAGATAGCCGCGGTCGAACAGCGCGTCGTAGTCCGCGTCGGCCGGCAGGGCGCCGCGGATCACGTGAGACGCCGGAAGCCCCAGCGTGCCGCTCAGGCCGCGCGCAAGACGGTCCCACGGCACGGCGCGCGCCACCAGGATGTCGGGATGTGGGGCGGGAGGGATCGCGGGGCGGGTCATCGGGGGCACTTGTTCCATAGATCCACCACCTGCGCGACCTCGTCCGCGGTCAGGATGCCACGTTGCCGCAACGCGTCCATCATCCGCCCCGCACCATCCAGGCCCTTGTTGTTCAACTCCTTCACCAGCTGGTGCTGCATCCGCGACAGATCGACGATCCCGGGGCCGTCCACGGGGTGCAGGCTGTCGTTGTGGCGCGCGTAGCGGCGGCCCGACGGCGCGATCCAGTGCTCGCCGACCTTCTCGACGTTGCCGGCGACGATCTCGTCGATCTCCGCATCGATCTGCGGCTTGTGATCGGGATCGGCCATCGAGTTGCGCTCCTTGGTCGGGTCGTTCCCCTTGGTGCGGCAGGGGTCGTGCCGGCGGCCGGGGCGGCTGCATCCGCGACACGGCGTGCCCCGCCCGGCCCGTGGCGAGCCGCGGCGGTCCGCCTCGCGGCCGGCATCGGCAGGGCGACGCGGCGGATCGGGGCGCGGAGCCGGCTTGCGCTTGAGCAGCTCTCGCAGAAGCCTGAGGAGCCCGCCCATCCCTCAGCCCTCCGCCCCGTCCCAGAGGCCGTCCAGCGCCGCGAGGACGTCGTCGATGCGCGCGTCCGGCGACGCCTCGGTCTCGTGCAGGGCGTCCCACGTCTCGGGCGCGTCGATGCCGCCCTCCGTCACCGCCATGAGGTAGGCCCACTTCATGTGCCCGCGCTCGGTCTCCAGCCCCATGCGGTCGCCCGCCTCCTCGTAGGCGCGGACCCGGTCAGCCAGCGCGGCGCGGTCGAGGGCGGCGCAGCCCGGGACCACGTCGCGCAGGTACTGGCCGACCCGTTCGCGCGATCCGGCATGGTGCGTGGCGGCGATGCGGTCCATTTGCGCGCCGTCCAGCGTCAGGGGGCCGGGGGGCGCGGGCGCGTCGCTCGCCCCGACCCGCCACAGGACACCACCCTTCGCGTCCGGGTGGGACGGCGCGCGGAACAGCAGGCCCGCGGCAGGACCGAGGAACTGCGCTACCTGCGGCGGGGACAGCGCGGAAAGCAGCTCCGTCAGGACGTCCCCGTCGGCATGGCGCAGGAGGACCGGGGCCCGCGCGTCGGTCGCGGCGCCGGTCTCGACATGATTCGCCGGAACGATGACCTGCCGGATGCGGCGCAGATGCGACCAGAGGGCATCCGGCGCGACCTCCCGCGGCAGGATCCAGAACACCGCCGATCCCGGCGCGCGCGCCTCGAGGGCCGCCATGGCCTCGACACGGTCGCGCAGGTCGCCGCCGCCCCGGCCCGGCCACCAGTCGGCCTCGCCCGGCAGCACGCCGCCGCCCTTTGGGTCGCCCCGCTCCAGTGCTGCCTTCATGTCGGCGGCCAGCCGGTTCGCCGTGTCCGCCAGCGCCGCATCGGACAGGTCGTCCGGATCGACATCCGGACCGGCCTCCGGCTGCGCCGGGGCGGGATCGGCGAGCCACGGCCCGACGGTCTGTAGCTCGCCTTCGCCCGTGA
Source organism: Jannaschia rubra (assembly GCF_001403735.1). GTDB lineage: Bacteria > Pseudomonadota > Alphaproteobacteria > Rhodobacterales > Rhodobacteraceae > Jannaschia > Jannaschia rubra. The sequence continues at coordinate 396 of NZ_CXPG01000027.1, read as the reverse complement.
CCAGCGCGCGATGCGCCACCCCGGCGGCCTCCAGGCGGACCGGCAGGGCGTCGTGCAGCGCGCCGTCGAAGACGCCGAGGACCCGGAACCGCGGATCGACGGCGAGGCGCAACAGCTCGCCCCGCAGCGCGGTCTGGCCCACCGTCGGATCGGGGGTCGTTTGCAGCAGAGTGTGAAATCCTACGCTAAGCTAAAAACCGGCATTCGAGCAGGTTGTAGCGAAGGCCCGTACAGAGCCTGACCTACAAAATGCTGCGTACTTCCTGAGTTTCCGCTCTACGGTATTCAGGGTGTAAGGCCTTCGGATGAAGACCGTTCTGATGCTGGAATACGGTCTGCCATTGGGAATGGTCATCTGAAGACTCCCCGTTCCAGCGAGGGACTACGTGCGCGACC
>NZ_CXPG01000026.1 GCF_001403735.1 Jannaschia rubra | reverse complement strand
CACCATGACCGGCCGCGATCCGACCCCCCCGACCGCCCCCGCCCGGATCGCGTTCTTCCTGCCGCATCTTCGCCACGGCGGCGTCGAACGGGTCTGCACCACGCTGATCCGCGGCCTTCGGCGCGCCCTGTTCGACCCGATGGTGATCCTTCAGCGGCGGGAGGGGGAGTTCCTCGACCTGCTGGACGGCGTCGACGTCCTGGCCCTTCGCAACCGCCGCGCGCCGCTCTGCGTGGCGGAGCTTGCGCTGCTTCTGAAACGTCACCGGGTGCGGCTGGTCTATTCGGCGACGACGGCGACGAACATCTATGCCTGCGCCGCCGCGAGCCTGACGGGAACCCGCGCCATCGTCAGCGAGCATACCCCGCTGGCCGGCAACCTGGCCGAGGCGAAATGGCGCGGCCTGCGCCTGGCCGCGATCCGCGCGGCCTATCCCCGCGCAAGCCTCGCCGCCGCCCCGCTGCCCCGGATCGGGGAGGAGCTGCACGAGCTGCTGGGCGATCGCTGCCCGCCGTTCCTCTGCCTGCCCAACCCGGTCGTCGATGCCGTCCTGCCGCCGCGCCCGACGGCCCCGCGGGCGACCCGCCTCATCAGCGTCGGGCGCCTGGCCGAGGTCAAGCGCTTCGACCTGATGATCGAGGCTTTCGCCGTCCTGCACCGCGCGGCGCCGGACACGACGCTCGAAATCCTGGGGGAGGGGCCGGAACGCCCGCGCCTGGCCGCGCTGATCGGCTCCCTCGGGCTGGGCGGCGCGGTCAGCCTGCCGGGCTTTGCGGCCGACGTTCCGGGCCGCATGCGGGGCGCGGACCTGTTTCTATGCACGTCGCGCCGCGAAGGGTTCGGCAATGCCATCGTCGAGGCCATGGCCGCCGGCGTGCCGGTGGTCAGCGTCGATTGCCCCGTGGGGCCGGAGGTCCTGCTGCGCGGCGGGACGGCGGGGCGGCTGGTGCGCACCCACACGCCCGAGGCCTTCGGTGCGGCCCTGGTCGAGGTGTCAGGCGACCCCGACCTGCGCCGGGCCCATGCGCTGGCCGGGCACGAGGTGGCGGGCGATTTCACCGTGGGCACCGCCGTCGCGGCCCACGACCGTGCGTTCGCGAAGGTTCTGGGCCTCTCAGCCTGAGCGGTGCAGGATGGCCTTGAGCCGCGCGCGCAGGGGCGACTGGCGGTAAAGTTGCCGCAACCGGCGATGGATCCGGGCCTCCAGCGGGCGCAGCGTCCTGGACATGATCGGGGGCAGGGTGGCGATCCGGGGGCGGAAGCTCTCCTTGAACTCCTGCCGGCCGACCGCCTGACCGGCCTCGGCCAGGCGCGGGTCGGGATAGCCGACGAGGTCCAGCTCGCTGCACCCGAGCCGCTTCGCGTCGAGGATGTTCTGCCAGTAAAGCGCCGTGCTGCGCCCGCCGCCCCGCATCGCCGGCGACGTGGCCACCAGAAGCGCATAGGCGCGCCGCCCCTCGCGGTAGGTGACCGAGCCGCCCAGAAGGGTGCCGCCGGTGAAGGCCGCGTTGATCCGGCCCAGGTCGGGCCGCGCCGCGATCACGTCGAAATGCGCGGCGAAGTCGTGCTGGCGGTCGATCTCCATGCCCGTGGTCGCGGCCATCTCGCGCATGATGGCGCTCAGGTCCTCGGCCTCGGCCCGCGTCGCCACGGGGCGCACCTCCACCGCCTTGTCGCCCGAGGCGCGCAGGTCGCGGCGCCGGCGCTGCGAGAACCCGGCGAGCAGGTCCGCCTCGGACGGGGTGACGTCGATCAGCGCCGTGGCGGTCGGCAGGGTCTGCTCGTGGGGCGGAACGCGGGCATAGCCGCAGCCCGCCAGCACCTTTTCGCAGGTCTCGGCCGCGGCGTCCTCCCAGTGCGGATTGACCGCGACGGACACGGCGCCCATGCGGCGCAGCGCCTCCTCGAGCGCCGGCATCACCCGCGCCAGATCCTCGGGCGTCCTGGTGCAGGGCCCCCGGCGGAACGCCGCGGCGAACCGCCCCGGATAGAGGTGGGCCAGGCGGATGCAGCCGCTCGACAGCACCTCTCCGGCAGCGTCGGTGCAGACGAAGAAACGATAGGATTGCAGGCGCGACGGCGCGGCGAGGGCGGGCCAGACCGGGGCCTGCGCGATGGAGGCCGAGGGCCATGTCCGCACGACCGCATCGGCCTGCAGAAGGTGGGGATCGGACGAATCCTCGTAAAACAGGACCTTCACGGGGGTTCCTTGTACGATTGCATGCAACCCGCTCCGTAAGGCATAGTTGACGCGTGGGCAAAGCAGTATATGCGAGCATCGTCGAACATGGCCGGACCTTCCAAGAGATCATTTGCATCGCGACTGAGGAAGGCGTTCCGCGATCACGTCTACGACGTCGATCACGTCCTCTACTTCGAAAAGCCGCTCGACGGCGGGGACAACCTCAGGCCCCTGGCCGCGGGCGACAGGGTGGCCCACATCGCCACATCCGTGGATGACCTCGGCCCCCTGATCGACGCGTTTCCGAAACGGGCCGGCTATTTTCGGGAATATGTCTCGCGGGGGATAACGGCGTTCTACGCGACGAAGGACGGCAAGGTCCTCGCCTATGTCTTCGGCACGACCGAGGATTTCTACGACCGTCACCTGTGGAAGAACACCGTCACCGTCCCGCCGCGGCATTTCTTCCATTTCGCGGGCTTCGTCGTGCCGTCCAGCCGGGGGTCGTCCGTGTCGCTCTATCTTCTTCGGAAGATGTACGAACACTTCCGAAAGCAGGGCATTTCGACCGCGATAACCACCATCTCCTCGCGCAACGTGCCGTCGTGGCGATTGTGCCTGAAGCTCGGTTATGTTCAGAAACCCCTCGCGTGGGACGTCTACAACGTTCCGGGCTTCACGTGGTCGCGCCCCGTGCCCGTGCGGACCTGGGTGACGCGGGCGAAGAAGACCGGCGCGGGCACGAAGGCCGAAGCGCCGACCGGGCGGTGACCGGCCGCCCTATTCCAGGGCGGCGACCACCGCGTCGAAGAACGCGAGCGGGTCTATGGGTTCCTTGCCCACGGGTTTGGGCTGGGCCATGTGGGTCGCGATGACGACGTTCCGGGCGGGGTTGATGTAGATGTTCTGCCCCTCGATCCCGATGGCCAGATAGGCGCCGTCGGCGATCGACTCCCCGGTCCAGCCGGGCCACCACATCAGCCCGTAGTCGATGACCGTGCCGTCCTTGAGGGCCTGCGGCTTGCCGGCCTCCTCGGTCCAGCCGTCGGGAAGGATCGACGTTCCGTCGATCACGCCGCCATCCAGGAAGAACTGCCCGAAGCGGGCGAAATCGCGCAGCGTGGCCGAGATGCCGCTGCCGCCGATCTCCACGCCGTCGGGCGAATCGAGCCACCAGTTCGCGTCCGCCTCCATCCCGTAGGGCTTCCAGATCTGCTCGGACAGGTAATCGGCGAGCGGTCCGCCGACGGCGCCTTGGACCACCTCGCCCAAAACCTGCGTCTCGCCGGTCGAATAGTTGTGGACCGTTCCCGGCTCCGCCGCCCGCGGCAGCGCGCCCATCACCGCCATCGCCGCGCCCGGTTCCTGCGCGATCTGCGCGCGCAGCAGGTCGCGGCGATCCGACGCGGGGTCGGTATAGGTCTCGTTCCACTGCACGCCCGAGGCCATCAGCAGCACGTCGTGGATGCTGACCCCGTCATAGGCGGTGCCGGCCAGGGCGGGCACGTAGTCCACCACCATGTCGTCGGTGCTGCCGATGTCGCCGTTCCGGACCGCCACCCCCACCAGCGTCGAGGTGATCGACTTGGCGACCGACATGGACATCCAGCGCGTCTCGGGCGTGTTGCCGCGCTGATAGGTCTCGTAGACCACCGCGCCGTCCTTCAGCACGATCATGCCCGCGACGTTGTCGAGCGCGAGGAAGTCGTAAAGGTCGTAGGTCTCGCCGTCCGCCTCCATCGTCACGCGGGATTCGAGGTCCTGCGGCGCCTCCGGCAGGGGCCGCGGCGTGTCGCCCGCCTCGATGGTGCGGACGGGAAACAGGCGGTCGATGTTGCGGAAGGTATTGACCGCAAGATCCGGCGTCAGGTGCCCGTCGTAGATCTGTTCGACCGTTCCGATGGGTTCGTCCGCATGGGGGTAATCCTGCGCCTGCCCCGCCTGGATGCCGCCCAGAAGGGTGACGCTCAGGGTCGTTGCCGCCAGCAGGCCGCGGCGAAGATGCTGTCCCGATGTTTTCGACACGACGTGTCCTCCCATGTGCTCCGGGCGCAGGGTCGCATGGGTTCGGGGTTCTGACAACGCGGGACTTCGCGGGGCATCCCCCTGCCCCGCCCCGCCCCACGGCGCTTCACAAGTTCGTGGCTCCCGGTATCTCCGGCCCGGTCCGCCGCGTAGCCTCCCCGAACGCCCGCCCCCGACCCACCGGGGACCGGGGCACCGCGGCAGAGGATTCGAGACATGCGCACCGATCACGACCCCCGCCCCGGCCCCCCGCGCGCCACCCGGCGGGGCACGCTGGCCATCGGGCTCGCCGCGCTGGCGGCGCCGATGATCCCGGCGGGCACCGCGCGCGCGCAGGCCCCCGACCCCGAGGCGCTGGCCGCCGGCCTCGACCAGCTCCACGCCATCGTCATCCGGCGCGGCGGGGATACCCTGTTCGAACGCGCCTTTCGCGGCCCGGCCCTCGACGTGCCGGCGAACGTCAAGTCGGTGTCGAAGACCCTCGTGGCGCTGCTGACGGGCATCGCCATCGACCGCGGCGCGCTGGCGGGGACGGACACGCCCGTCCTGCCGGCCCTCGGGCGGGCGCCCGCGGGCGACGCGCGCGACGACATCACCGTGGGGCACCTGCTGTCGATGCGCGCGGGCCTCGCCAGCACCTCGGGCGGCGGTTACGGCGCCTGGGTGGCCAGCCCGGACTGGGTCGACTACGCCCTGACCCGCGACCTGGTGGCCGAACCGGGCGGGCGGTACATCTATTCGACCGGTGGCTGGCACGTTCTGGGCGCGGTGCTCGCCCGGGCGACGGGGCGCGACCTGCTCGACCTCGCGCGCGACTGGCTGGGCCGGCCGCTCGGCATCGACATCCCGCCCTGGCAGCGCGACCCCCAGGGGCGCTACATGGGGGGCAACCAGATGGCGCTGACGCCCCGCGCCCTCGCCCGCGTGGGCGAGATGGTCCTGAACCGGGGGAAATGGGACGGCGCGCAGGTCGTGCCCGCGTCCTGGATCGAGACGTCGTGGCAATCGCGCGGCCGGTCGCGGTACACCGGGGACGGCTACGGATACGGCTGGTTCCTGACCCGGATCGCCGGGCGGCGGGCCGCCTACGGGCGCGGCTACGGCGGGCAGGTGCTGGCCGTCGTGCCCGACATGGATCTCTCCATCGCCATCACCTCCGACCCACTGCGCCCCGCGCGGTCGCGGGGCTATTTCGGGGATCTGCAGCGCCTGATGGACACGGTCGTGGCCTCCGCCTGACGCCCGCCGGGCGATCCGCCCGGCATCGCGCCGGACGGACGGGCAGGCCGCGAGCGCTCAGCCTTCGCGCTTCCAGAAGCGCAATTCGGCGCAGCGCGACACGAAGGTCTCGGCCACGCCCGGTTCGGCGAAGTCGAAGCAGCCGTCGTCGAGCTTGCCCGACAGGCCCGTGGCCTCCACCAGCGGGCCGGCGGCCGGGGCGAGTGCGATGAACTTCGCGTGCACGAAGGCGTCGGTCAGGAAATCGCGCGCCGGCGGCATCGCGGCCAGCGCCGCCACGCTCTCCTCGCCCGGAACGATGGCCACCGCGTCGAACAGGACGGAGGGGCCGCCGTCGACCTTCTCGTCGGCCGGGTGCTTCTCGCCCTTGCTGTCGGTGAACCCGCCGATCCGCGGGGCCACGAACTTGACCTTCGCGCCCTCGGCGCGGGCCGCGTCCATCAGGCCCCGAAGCAGGTCCGCATCCGCGCCGTCGGAGGCGAGCACCCCGATCGTGCGGCCCTTGAAGCTGCCCGGCCCGTTCATCACGATGCTGAGGGCGGGCGACGCGTCGAGGTCCATCCGCGTCGGCTGCGCGGCGGGGGCCGGCTTCGGAAGCGTCTCGATCCCCAGACGCTCGGCCACGGCGGCGGCCAGCTCCTCGTCGACGTTGCGCAGGTGCGAGACGATGCGGATGCGGATCGCCTCCATCTCGCATTTCGACAGCTCGAAGACGAAGGCGTCGCGCAGATGGCCCTGCTCCACCTCCGTCTGGCTGATGTAGAACAGGCGCGCCTGGCTGTAGTGGTCGTTGAAGCTCTCGGGGCGCAGGCGGGCCTTCTCGCCGTGCACCTCCTGGCGGAAGCTCGTGTAGCCCTCCAGCGGATGCTCCCGCGGGCCCTCGCCCCAGCCGTTCGGCTCATAGTTGACGCGGCCGCGGATCGGCTGGTCGGTCTGCATGTGCCCGTCCTGCTGGTAGTTGTGCACCGGGCAGCCGCGCGGCGCGTTCACCGGGATCTTGGTGAAATTGGGGCTGCCCAGACGCTTGATCTGCGTGTCGAGGTACGAGAAGTTGCGCCCCTGCAGCAGCGGATCGTCGGTGAAGTCGATCCCCGGCACGACGTTCTGCGTGCAGAACGCCACCTGCTCGGTCTCCGCGAAGAAGTTGTCGACCGGGCGGTCCAGCGTCATCGTGCCCACGATCTCGGGCTTCAGCCGCTCCTCGGGGATGATCTTGGTGGCGTCGAGGACGTCGAACTCGAAGCTGTCGGCAAACTCCTGGTCGAAGGTCTGCACCGCCAGGTCCCAGGCCGGCTGCGGCCCCTCGGTGATCTCCTCCCAGGTGATGCGGCGATGGCGGTCGGGATCGGCGCCGTTGGTCTTCATCGCCTCGTTCCAGACCACCGATTGCAGCCCGGCGTGGGGCTTCCAGAAGAACTTGACGTAGGTGGATTTCCCGTCCGCGTTCACGAAGCGGTAGGTGTGGACGCCGAACCCCTCCATGGTCGAGAACGACCGCGGGATCGCCCGGTCCGACATCAGCCACATGATCGTGTGCATGGATTCCGGCGTGAGCGAGATGAAGTCCCAGAAGTTGTCATGCGCCGATTGCGCCTGCGGAAAGCCGGTATCGGGTTCCGGCTTCACCGCGTGGATGAGGTCGGGGAACTTGATCGCGTCCTGGATGAAGAACACCGGCATGTTGTTGCCCACGAGGTCCCAGTTGCCCTCGTCGGTGTAGAACTTGACCGCGAAGCCGCGCACGTCGCGCGGAATGTCGAACGACCCCTTGTTGCCCGCGACGGTCGAGAACCGGGCGAACAGCTCCGTCTTCTTGCCCACCTTCTGGAAGGGGGCCGCGCGGGTGATGGCGCTCAGGTCCTTCTTGCACTCGAACGTCCCGTGCGCGCCGAAGCCGCGGGCGTGGACGACGCGCTCGGGGATCCGTTCGTGGTCGAAGTGGAAGATCTTCTCGCGCAGGACGAAATCCTCCAGCAACGTCGGCCCCGACGCGCCCGGCTTCAGGCTGTTCTGGTTGTCCGAGATCGTGACCCCCTGCGCCGTGGTCAGGCGCTCCGCCCCGTCCTCGGCATGCTGGTGGTACTCGCCCCCCGCGCCGCGCTCGGAAAAGCGGTGCTCGGGGTCGGTCTGCTGGCTGCGCTTCTTGTCGGTCATGGGGGTTTCCTCGGATCGTGGGCTTCGGATCGTGGGCTGATGCGGATGGCGGACGGCCGGTCGCAGGCATCCTTGGGGGTGAAGGCCTCCCGGCCGCCGAAAGTTCCCGCCCGTCCGCGCGAAACCCTCCGGCCCGCGGTCGCGCGCCCTCAGACCGCCCAGATCTCCGCCGTCCGCCGGTTGCGGACCCGGTCCACCGCCGCCCCGTCGAAATGGAACTCGAACGGATCGCCCTGCACCGGCACCGGCAGGACGTCGGGCCAGAAGACCGCGATGCACATCCCCCCCGGCGCGCGCACGCTGGGATAGACCACCCCGTCCGACCCCCCTGCCCTCAGCCGCGCGGCCAGCGCCTGCGCCGCCGCGTAATCCACCGGGTCCAGCACCCCCGGCGCGGGGCCCACGTCGTGCAGCACGGCGTCGACCGACCCCAGAAGCTCCCGGAACTGGCCCGTCCAGCCCGGCGCCTCCGCCGTCGCGCGCAGGAAGACGCCGTGATGATGGGCCACCTCGCGCAGCGCCACCTCGGTCGCGTCGCCCGCGTAATAGACGCCGTAGCTGCCGTCCGAGAACCGCCCCGGCCGGTCGGGCGAGCAATGCACGAAAGGCGCCATCAGGTGACTGGCCCCCGGCCCGCCCACGCGGCGCGCGGCCGGCACCAGGTCCAGCCGCCCCGCCGCCTGCATCGCCGCGGGGTCGGTCTTGCCCGCGGCCGAGGCCAGCGCCTCCCAGTCCACCGGGTCGGCGATGTCCTCGAACAGGTCGATGGGCGGATGCAGGGTGCGGACGATCCGGTGCGTGCGCGCCCATGTCACCCGGCGCGGCACCGCCTCCGTCACCCCGCCCGCTCCGCGTCGAGGTAGTGGCGCAGGCGGTAGAGGTCGAGCATCTGCCCCTCCGTCACCATGGCCAGCGCGCTCCGCCCCCCGAAGGCCGCGTTGGGCCGCCGCATCCAGCCGTAGACCCGCTCCGAATCCGTCCCGAACAGGCCGCGCAGAGCCTTGTGGATACCCAGGAACAGCGACAGCCGCGTCGCCAGGTCGCGGTCGATCCGCCCCGTGGCGCCGGTTTTCCACCGCGCCCAGGTCCGCGCCGGCAGGCCGCCCAGGCAGGCCCGCGCCTCCGCATCGTCCAGCCCCCAGAGACGGAACAGGTTGACCACCGCGCGCGCCGCCGCCGCCGATTCCCCGGGCGTGAGGTCGGGCCGGGCGGGTGCCGCCGGGGTCATCGGGATGGGTTGCAGCATGGGATGCTCCTCTATGCCATTTGGCACAAACTACACCATTTTGCGCCAAACGGCAAGCGCGCGTCAGGCCGCATCCCCAAGACCCTCGAACACCTCCGGCTCCAGCTCCTCCCAGAAGGCGAAGACGGCGCGCGCGTTGATCCCCGACCGCCAGCCGTAGCGCCGGAAATCCTCCCGCTCCAGGTCGCCCTCCAGCCGGTCGAGGAACAGCTTCCACGCCGCGTCCCGCTGCACCGGGCTCCGGGCGTCGACGGCGGCCAGCACCCGACCCAGCCGCGCCGCCCTGCCCTGCCGCTCGGCCTCCACCGCCGCCTCCCGCGCGGCCAGCGCGCGCGTCCGCGCCTCCGCCTCGACGGCGGCTTCCGCCACGCGGCGCGCGGCCTCCGGGTCGGGCGCCGGCGTCTCCGCCTCCGTCCAGCCGTCCCGCATCGCCGCCGACAGGTATCGCGCCGGGCTGCGGACGCCGCTCCGCCCCTCCACCTCGGCGATGCGCCGCGCCACGGCCTCCTCGCCATGCTCCGCGATCCACTGCCGCGCCAGCCGGTCCGCCACGCCGAGCGCGCGCAGCCGTCCGTAGACCTCGCCCGACCGCACCCCGTCCCCGTCGTCGAGATCGAGCATCGACAGCTGCGGATTCTCCTCGATCAGGAACCGGATCTCGGCGATCTGGCGCCCCACCTTGCGCGTCTCGGGGGCCACGCGGATGTTCGAGGTGGCGTTCACCTCGGCCACGGCAGGCTTGATGACCTTGGCGTTCAGATGCTTGAAACTCTCGTAATAGGCACTGTCGGCCACCCCCATCAGCCGCCGGAACAGCGCCATGGGCCACCATCCCGTGCTGCCCACCCGGTGAAAGCGGTAGCAATTTTCATAAAGCGCCAGCGCATGACCCGACTGGAACCGCCGCTGGATGTTCATGTTGATCAGGGCGAAGACCTTGGGATCGTGCAGCTTTTCGGCCAGCGCGGGCGAATAGGCGTATTCGCAGACCCCGTCTTTCAGCGAGGCATAGGACAGCAGCGCCGAAACCCCCCATTCCTGCCGCCCCGCCGCATCCAGCATGTCCCATTCCGCCACCGTCTCCGCGAGGCTCCGCAGCGCGTCCTTCAGCGTCGCGGTGTCGTTGGAGTTGTAGCCCGCCATGACACACAGCGTGCGCGCGTCGATCCGGTGCGACGTCCGCGTCGTCAGGTGGTCATAGGCGTTGAGCAGCAGCACGTTCGACAGCTTGCGCTGCAACAGCGTGAGCTTGCCCGACACATGGATCGCCGCCACGTTCTTGCGGACCGAATCGCGGCGCAGCGGCCCGGTCATCACCTCGGGCGGGATATCCTCCCGCAGCGTCCTGCGCGCCATCCGCGATCCCCCCGGCCTTGCGTCCATCCCCTGTCCCATCCTGTCACAACGGCACCCTCGCGCCAAGCGCCGGCGGGTGCCCTTCGCCCCCTGCCCCGCCCTGGCCCCAAGGGAACCCGTTTGCAGGATGCCGCCCCCGCGCGCCGTGTTGCGAAATCTCTTTTCCACCGTACGCTGCCCTGCCGGGCTCGATTTTCCCTTGCAAAGACCCTTGTTCGGCCCGTTCTCGCCGAATCGCCCCCGTATCCGGGTGCCCCCTGCCCCGTATCGCGGTCCTCTCCCTCCCGGAATCGGGTTCCCATCGTCCCGCATCCCGGTGCCCCCTGCCCCGTATCCGGGTGCCGGGTTCCCCGTAAGGCATTGTTCCATCAGCCACTTCTCGGCCCAAAGACTCCAAAGGACCTAAAGAATCTCAACCTTTGTGTTGCCTTCGCGGTCTGTTCAAAGGTTCTCTGGCGCCGAATCCCGCCGTGCCGATTCCCATCGAACGGCGGATATGCGACATTCGGGGAAACATGCGGTCGAACGCATGACATCGCGCAACAACCGACAGGCAGGCCATGAACCGCAAGACCGACCTCCCGCCCCCGCCCTACTTCCACCTCGACCCGGAAAAGGCGGCGGAGCGTCTGGGCCCCCCCGCCGATACCGCCCGCTTCGCCCGAGCCGCCGCCCGCGCCGCCCACGGGCGCGAGGATCTGGCCCGCCGCGGCTATGCCCCCGACGGCCGCAAGCGCCTGCGGACCTTTTCGACGTGGGAGATCTGCCGCTACCTCATCCCCGTGGCCCCCGCCCATTTCCGCCGCGTCCTCAAGGCCAACCCCGTCCTGCCGCAGGGCGAAGGCCAGGGCGGCACCCGCTGGTTCACGCTGGAGGAGGTGGTTTCGCTGCGAAACCATTTCGACAGCGAAGGCTCCCGCGCCAAGGAATACAAACCCTACCGCCCCGAGGGGCTGCCGGCCAAGGTGGTGGCGGTGGCCAACTTCAAGGGCGGCGTGGGCAAGACCTCCACCGCCGCGCATCTGGCCATGGCCGCCGCCCTCGACGGCTACCGCGTGCTGGTGATCGACCTCGACAGCCAGGGCTCCATGACCTCGATCCTGGGGGGCACCGTGCCCGACGAATGGTCCACGATCTTCCCCCTCCTCGCCCGCGACTACGCCTCCCACGTCGCCCGCCGCAACCGCATCCGCGCGGCCGAGGGCCAGCCCGCGATCCCCCTCGACGAGACCCTGACCGCCGCGCAGGAGGCCCGTGCCGAGGGGATCGTCCAGAAGACCCACTGGCCCAACATCGACCTCATCGGCGCGCAGCTCAACCTCTACTGGGCCGAGTTCCAGATCCCCGTCTGGCGCATGACCGTGGGCGACTGGCCGCTCTGGGACGCCCTGCCCAACGTGCTGGAGGCCGAGGGGCTGCTCGACGCCTACGATATCGTCGTCCTCGATACGCCCCCGGCGCTCGGCTACCTCACCATCAACGCGCTTTCGGCCGCCGACATCCTGCTGGTGCCGCTGGGCGCGTCGTTCCTCGAGTTCGACTCCACCGGCCGCTTCTTCGACATGCTCCACTCCACCTTCGCCTCGATCGAGGAGGGCGACAACGGCCAGCGCCGCGCCGCTGGCCTGCCGGAGCAGCGCTTCGAATGGGACGCCGTCCGCACCGTCCTGACCCGCTATGACGCGAGCCAGCAGGCCGATCTGGCCAACGTGATCCAGGCCTATTTCGGCGACATGATGGCCCCCCACCGGCAGGAGTTCACGGCGCTGGTGGGTCAGGCGGGGGAGCGGGTGTCGGGCATCTACGAGGCCGATCCGCGCGACTTCAACCGCGACACCTACCTGCGTGGGCGCGAGACCTTCGACCGGACCTATGCCGATTTCAAGGAACTGCTGATCGCCTGCTGGTGGCGGGACGCGCAGATGAAGGGAGCCGAGTGATGGCCCGACGCAGACGGATCGAGGCGCCGAGCGCCGAGGAGCTGGCCCGGCTGGACGCCGAGAGCGACGCCGGTTTCGCAGCGAAACCCTCGCTGCCGCCCATCGCCCAGGTGGCGGCCGAAACCGCCGCGCGGGTGTCGCCGCTGGACGAGGCGGCCCAGGCCGAGCAGGCGCGTGACCGCACCGATGCAGAGGCGCTGCGCCGCGCCCGGGCCGAGGGGTGGGAGGTGCGGGCCCTGCCCATGGCCGAGGTCCATACCGACGCCATGCCACGCGACCGCCTGACGCTGGACGCGGAGGCGATGGAGGAGCTGCGTGCCTCTCTCCGGTCCAGCGGGCTGCGGCTGCCGATCGAGGTGTCGGAGCGGCGCGAGGGGGGGTTCGACCTGATCTCGGGCTTCCGCCGCCTGACCGCGATGCGCGAGGTGGCGGGGCCGGAGGGCACGATCCGCGCCTTCGTCCGCCCCGCACCGGAGGCCGCGGACGCATTGGCGGCGATGGTGGAGGAGAACGAGATCCGCTCGGACGTGTCGAGCTATGAGCGGGGGCGGACGGCGGCGATGGCGGTGCAGGACGGGGTGTTTCCCGACCTTGCCACCGCGGTCGACCGGCTGTTCGCGGCGGCGTCCAAGGCCAAGCGGTCGAAGGTGCGGTCCTTCGCGCTGATCCATGAGGAGCTGGGCGACCTTCTGTCTTGGCCCGGCGCGCTGAGCGAGCGGCAGGGGCTACGGCTGGCCGGGGCGCTGAAGGCGGGGCAGGGGGCCTGGCTGCGGCAGGCGCTCGGCACCGGCGCGGGGACCGATCCGGCGGAGGAATGGTCGGTGATGGAGGAGGCGCTCGACGCGCTGGAGGCGGAGCGCGAACGCCCGGTTTCGCAGCGAAACCGCCCCCGCGAGACCCAGACCGGCCGCGCGCCGCGCCCCGGCCGGATCGACCTGGCGAACGGCATGTCGATCACCCACGAGGTGGACAGCCGGGGCCATGTCCTGCGCTTCGGCGGCAAGGTGGTGGACACGACGCTGGTCCGGACGGTGATGGACGAGATCGAGCGGCTGTTGCGGGCGGAGTAGGTCGGGGAGAGGTAGCCCGCAAGCCATTGATTACAATATACAATATCAAGCCGTTCGTCCCGATCCGGTTTGGATCGGCGCTGCCCGTCTCGAACCCCGATCCCGCCCGGGTCATCGCGGGGAGGACACCGGGGCCGTCGGGCGAATCGCGGGTTCGGCGACGGAGAAGGGCAGGGGGCGCCGAATCACCCTCAACGCGATGCCTGTCGGTGCCCTTGGCCATCGCGATGACGGTCAGCCGTTCCTTCCGATGCCGTTAATGAAAAGTTAACGCTATTGCCGTGACTTGCATGGCGACAGGACCCGGACCGGCGGTCTTTCGCCGGCCCGCTTTGTTGACCTTGGGTATCCAACAGGCCAAGTGGGCCGTGATATTGGGATATTCAGGAACAATATTATGCGACCTGCCGTCGGTTTCCGCTCCACCTCACCCAGACTTTACCGTCTCTACAACGTGGTTTTCGCCATCGCGCTGCTTGTGCTGTTTGCGCCGCTGCTGTTGCTGATCGCCGGGATGCTGGCCGTGACGCAGGGGCCGAAGGTTCTGTACCGCGGGCCGCGGATCGGCAAGGACAAGCGGCAGTTCCAGATCATCAAGTTCCGCACGCTCTGCCCCGACCGGGCCCGGACGGTGACGGCCGACCGCACCTTGCCGGCGGATGCGAACATCGAGACGCCGCTGGGCAAGTTCTTCCGCGAAACGCGCCTCGACGAGCTTCCGCAGCTTCTCAACATCGTGAAGGGCGATATGAACATCTGCGGCCCCCGTCCCGTCCGCGCCGAGATCGCCGCCATCGAAGGCCGGCGCATTCCCGATTACGACCTGCGCTTCGACGTCCGGCCGGGCCTGATCGGGCCGACGCAGGCCTGTTTCGGGCACAGCGCCAGCAAGCGCCTGCGCGCCCGCATGAACAACCGCGCCGTCCGCCGCCCCGTCAGCATCGGCGCGGAGCTTGCCCTGCTGGGCCGCATCGGCCTGTCGATCCTGCAGCGGCTGTCGGGCAAGATCGAAACCGCGGCGGGGCGTCTGGGGCGCCGCGAGGGCGCCGCGCCGCTCGACATCTGGCTGAGCGACGATGCGGGCGAGGTCCGCGTTCCGGTCCTGCGGATCGACCTTCGGTCGGTCACGCTGGCCCGGCCGCCCGTGGCACAACCCGTCGTGCCCCTGTCGATCCGGCTTCAATCGGGGGCGGTGCGGCGCGCGCGGGTGCGCCTGACACCGACCGAGACGCGGGGTCTGTTCGCCTATGAGGCGGCCGACGAGTTGAGCGCCTTCGTCATCGAACGCTATGCCCTGAGCCGCGTGGTGATCCCTCCGCGGGTGGCCCGCGTCGCGTCGCCCGGCGCGCAGCCCGACATGGTCGCGCGGCAAATGGGCGCCTAGCGAGGCATGGCCGACCGGGCCGCGCCAAGGATCTCGCTCCTCGGGTCCGGGGGGGCGCAGTTCGCGGGACAGGCCCTCGGGCTTCTGCTCGCGCTCGTCGTGTCGCATCTGATCGCGCGGCGGATGGGCGTGGGGCCCGACGCCGACGCCTTTTTGCTCGGACGGCGCCTGATCACCGCTGTGACCGAGGCGCTCAACCAGATCGTGATCGTCGTCTTCATCCCCCTCGTCGCCGCGCAGGCGGCCGCGGGGGCCGGGATCTGGCGCATCGTCGCCCGGTCGGGCGGGGGTGCCCTGCTGACCGGGACGGCGCTGGCGGTGATCTTCCTCGTCGGCGCGCCCTGGATCGTCGCGACCGTCGCGCCGGAGTTCGACGCGCCCACGGCGCGGTTGGCCACGCAGGTCATGTGGATCCTGTCGCTGGCGCTGCCGGCGACGGTGGCGACGGTGGCGCTCGCCGCCTATTGCAACGTGCGCGGCACCTTCGGGGCGGTGGCGGCGGTGCGGCAGCTGCCGCGCGCGGGCGTGGTGATCGCGCTGTCGCTGGGGACCGGCGGATTGGCCCTGGCGGCGGCGGGGGCCTATACGCTGGGCGCGGTCGCGGTGACGGGGATCATGCTGCTCGCCGCGCTGCGCCTGAGCCGGGGGGCGCCCGCCCCGCGCGCCGGCCCCCCGAAGCGCAGCGCGGCCCCCCGGAACGCCGCAGCCGCGCTGGTCATGGCGACCGGCGCCATGGTGGTGCTGTGGCTGGAGACGGCGATCGCGGCGGGGTCGGGGCCGGGGGCCGTGCCGATGCTGGACTATGCGCAGCGGCTGGGCGCGCTGCTGGGCAATACGCTGGCGACGGCGCTGACGCTGGTGGTCTTCGCCGACATGGCCCGGCGCGCGGCGGCGGGCGAGGGGTCGGAGCTGGCCCGGCGGTTCAACGGCGCGCTCTGGACCGGGTTCGCGCTGATGTTGCCGATCACGGCGGGGATGATCGTGAACGCGCCCGCCATCATCGAACTGGTGCTGGGCTACGGCGCCTTCGCGTCCGCCGCGATCCGCGACGAGGTGGCGCATCTGACGCGCTGGATGGCCGTGGCGCCCATGGCCGCGCTGGTGGTGCGGATGATGTACATCCGCGTGCTGGCCGACGACACGCTGCCCGTGGTCCGGATCGCGGTGGCGGCGACGGCGGCGGACGTGGCCATCCGGGTCGTGCTGTTCCGCATCCTGGTGCCCGTGCTGGGCCTGACGGGGATTCCGGTGGGGCTGGTGCTGGCGCCCGTCGCGCCGGCGCTGGTGATGGCGGTCTGGTTGCGGCGGCGGGGCACCTTCCGGGGCGGGGCGGTTCCGGGTGCCGCGGTGCGGCCGCTGCTGGCGGCATCGGTGGCCGTGAGCGTCGCCGTCGTGGGCGGGGCGTTGCTGGGACCCTTCGTGCAGGACTGGATCGCGACGGGGCCGAAGAGCGCGGCGCTGGTCGGGCTGGTCGCCTCAGCCGTGGCGGGGGGCGTCGTCCTGCTGGTCGCCGTGGGCGCCTTCCACATCCGGCCGCGCCTGCGCTGAGGCGGGGTCGAAGCCCGACCGCCGCCAGACCCAACCGGGCCAGTCCGCGCCCCGCCGTTCGCGGCGCCGCCGCTCGATCCGGCCGAGGACGCCCAGGGGCAGCGCGCGGCCGAGGGCGTCGGCCAGCCGCACCACGGCCAGATCCAGCCCCGACAGACGCCGCGTTCCCGCGCCCCGGTCGTGGCTGGTGTTGGGCGCGAAGGCGCTGACGAGGGTGTCCGGGGCGACGGCGAGGCCGAGCGCCCGGACAAGGTCGGCGCGGCCCCGGTCGGGATCGGCCGCGAGGGTATCGTAGCGGAGGAGATGGGCGCGCGGTTCGGCGGCGGCGAAGCGGCGCAGGTAGCGGGTGTGGAGCGCGTTGGCGAGGGCGCCGCGCGCGATGTCGGCCAGCCGCCGGGCGCCGCGGGGCGGGCTGCGCCCGTAGGCCGACAGGCGCGAGGCGATCAACGTGCGGCTGTCGCGGGTGACGCAGACGAAGCGGGCCGCGGGGTAGCGGCGGGCCAGATCGCGGGCGAGGAGGGTGTGATGGGGCGATTTTTCGAGCCAGAGGGGCGCGCCCTGACGGTCGGCGACGGCGTCCATCACGACCTCGAAGACCTGCGCGTGATCGCGGGCGGTGGCGATGGCCGCGTCGAGCAGGGCGTCGGGCAGCCCGGTCAGCAGCCAGTAGTCCGAGGCGGCGAAGGCGGTGCGGAAGGCGTCGCGCGCGGCGGGATCGGAGAGGGGGCCGAAGGCGCGGGCGAAATGCGAGAAGAACAGGCTTTCATGGACGCCGCGATGATCCTCGGCGGCGACGGCGGCGACCGCGCCCGAGCCGTGCAGCATGTTGGCCACCCATGTGGTGCCCGACCGCTGGAGCCCCAGGACGAAGACGGCGCGCGCGCCCGGAACCGGATCAGCCGGCATCGCGCGACGGGGTCCAGAGGACGCTTTGCCGCCCGGTGAGGCAGCGCAGGATGCCCAGGAGCAGCGCGACATGGGCGAAGGTGAAGAAGGCGGGCAGCGACACCGCCTTGAACCGGCGCAGGCCGGGCCAGGCCAGCCCCGCGACGGCCGCGGCGTAGAATGCGATCTGCGCGAGGCCCAGCAGCAGGTAGAACCAGTGCTGACCCATGAGCGCGAGGTTCGAGACGAACAGCAGGATCAGGAACAGCGGATTGAGCCGCCGCATCAGCTTGTGCGAGAAAAGCTGCCACGCGTACCAGCCGTGGCGCAGGGGGTTCATCAGCCCCGCGTTCCGCATCAGGCTGCGCCAGCCACGCTCGCTGGAGCGGATGCGGCGGCGCATCTCGCTGCCGACGTTCTCGGTGACGGCCTCGACGGTGCTGGCCTCGGGCTCGAACACGAGACGGCTGCCTTGCGCCACGGCACCCACCGAGATGACGAAATCGTCGGTGCAGCCCGGCGCGGGCGGACGGACGAGGGCGCGGCGGAGCGAATAGACCGACCCCTGCGCCGAGACCGCCCCGCCGAGCCGGGACTCGGCCAGTTTCAGCGCCTGATCGTAGCGCCAGAACAGGCTTTCGGCCCCGCCGATGCCGCCCTTGCCCCCCTCGACCGTGATCTGGCCGCAGACGCCGCCCACCTCGGGGTCGGCGTAGTGGCGCAGCATGGCCGTCAGCGTGCCGGGGGTGAGGATGGCGTTGGCGTCCGAGAAGACGACGATATCGCCCGTGCACCGCGCCAGCCCGTGGTCGAGCGCGTGGGCCTTGCCCAGCCGGCCCGGGTCCAGCACCGTGACGCGGGGGTCGCGGATGGCGCGGGCCACGGCGACGGTGTCGTCGGAGGAGCCGTCGGAGACGACGATCACCTCGATCTCGGCCCCGCCGGTGTCGAGCGCCAGCGTGTTGCGGATCTTGTCGCCGATGACGCCGGCCTCGTTGTAGGCGGCGACGAGGAAGCTGACCTTCGGCGGCGGCCCGGCGGGGGCGGGCGGGCGCCGGGGCGGCCGCAGGCGCGACAGCGCCAGAAGGACGAGGCCATAGCCGAACAGGCTGTAGAACAGCGCGGCGGCGGAGAGCCAGAACAGGACGGTCATGCGCGGGCCCCTTCCATCAGCCGGGCGAGGGCCGCGGCGTTGTCTTCGACCAGGTATTCGGCCGCGATCCGGTCGCGGCCGGCGCGGGCGATGGCGAAGGCGGCACCGGGATCGCGGGCGATGGCGGTCAGGGCGGCGGCGATGGCCCGCGCGTCGCCCGGCGGCGTCAGCCAGCCCGTCCGCCCCGGTTCCACCAGTTCGGGAATGCCCGACAGGTCGCTGGCGACGACGGCGCGGCCGTGGGCCATCGCCTCCATCAGGACGACGGGGATGCCTTCGACCCGGCCGCCGTCACCGGGGATCGACGGCACCACGAGGACATGGGCGTCGCGGTAGGCCAGCGCCACCGTCTCGGCCGGTTGCGGCCCGTCGAAGCGCACCCGATCCGTCAGGCCGAGGCGGTCGGCCTGCGCCTTCAGCGTCTCCGACAGGTCGCCGCCGCCCAGGATGCGCGCCGTCCAGGCCATGTCGGCGGGCAGGGCGGCCAGCGCGTCGAGAAGGTGGGCGACGCCCTTCTTGCGAAGGAGCGAGCCGACATAGAGGATCCGCAGCCCCTCCGGCCCCGGCAGGTCGGGCAGGGGCGCGTCCAGCGTTTCGCGTGCGACGCCGCAGCGGATCAGGCGCAGCTTGTCCGCGGGAAAGCCGGGCAGGGCGGTCAGCCACCGGACGTTGTAGGCGCTGATCGCGCGCACGAAGGCGGCGGCGCGGGCCTTTTCGGGCAGGAGCGCCTGCGAGACGAAGATGTCGTTGGCATGGGCCGAGAAGCTGAACGGCACATCGGCCAGGGTCGCGGCGATCAGCGCGGCATTGGCCGGATGGCCCGCGAATTCGGCGTGGATATGTTCGACCCCGTTCCGCCGGCACCAGCGGCCGAGGGCCACGGCCTTGGGGAACAGGGCCGCGACGGCCATCCCGCGCCGCGGCTCCCGCCGGTGGGCGGCGAGGAGGCGGCCGATCAGCCGGGCCATGGTGCCGGGGCGGCGGAAGGTTTCGGCGGCCAGCGCGCCGAGCGTCCGCGCGCCGAGATAGGGGAAGGTGAAGGCGCGCGGCAGCAGGTCGCGCACGAAGCCGTGGACGATTTCCCGGTCGCGGAAGGGTTTGACGTGGAAGATCCGGGCATCGTGGCCCAGCCGGCCGTATTCGACCACGTTGCGATAGGCGAAGGTCTCGGTCAGCTTCGGAAACTCGCTGACGACGACGAGGAGCTTCATCTCGCCAGCTCCCGCGTGTTCACCCGGTCGAGGGCGGCGCAGAGCGCGGGCAGCAGCCAGGTGTATTTCGTGTATTCGTTGGGCAGGAACAGGCTGGCCATCAGATAGGCGCCGAAGCCGTAGGCCAGCGCCAGCGCCATGGCGTGCATCCGGTCGTCGGCGGGGTTGCGGCAGACGTTGCGGACGCAGGCGAAGGCATAGCCCAGCATCGCGAAGAACGGCAGCGCGCCCAGAAGGCCGTATTGCACCAGCACCGACAGGTACATGTTGTGAAGCTCCCGCCCCAGAAGGGTGCGGCCGGGCAGGTAGCGATAGTCGGGGTCGGTGAAATGGTGGATGAAGTTGCCGGGCCCCACGCCGAACAGCGGGTTCTTGAGGAACAGGTCGACGCCGATCAGGTTGTAGGTCATCCGCCGCCCGAGCGTCCAGTCGCGCCCGGAGCCGTCGCCGAAGATCGAGCCCAGCCGCTCGAAGTATTCGGCCGGGATGAAGGGGATCGCCGCGATCACGCCGACCCCGGCCAGGATCATCGCCACCGGCAGGAACCGCGACCGGCGGTGGCGCCAGACCAGCAGGATCACCACGACGCCGTAGGCCACGAAGGCCGAGCGCGCGAAGGACAGCACGATCGCCGCCGTCCCCAGCACCACGACCGCCAGCATCGTGCGGCGCAGGCGCGGCGTGGCCAGCATGTGCACGAGCGCGAAGGCCACCCCCGCGAGCAGCATCGAGGCCGCGGTGGTCGGGTTGTAGTCCGACCCGCCGGAGGAGCGCTGGAACCCCTCGGCGGTGCGCGCGGTGGTGGCGGCTTCGGACTGCGCGACGAGGGTGGTGCCGAGCGCGATCTCGGCCAGCAGGATCAGCGACGACACGAGGGAGGTGGCGACCAGCGTCCAGACCAGGATCTCGACCTTGGCGCGGGTGTCGGCCAGCACCATGACGATGGTGAAGAGCAGCCCGAGGCTGATGAGGGTGGTCACGGCGTCGAGGGCCAGCGTCCGGTTGTCGGCCCCCACGAGGCAGACGGCGGCCATCATGGTGAAGGTGACCGCGCAGACCGTCACGGGGTTCCGCTGCCAGGCGTGGATGCTGTCGCGGAGACGCACGGCCTGCAGCAGGATCATCAGCGCGGTCCCGGCGGCGATGAGCTTGAAGGCGGAGGTGGGCAGGAAGCCGAAGAGCAGCTTCTCGATCGCGTCGAGATGGGAAAAGACGGCGAGCGCCAGCGCGCCGAGGAAGGGCTGGGCAAAGAGGAGGAGGACGGCGAGGAGGAGGACCGGCAGGGCCAGCGCGGCCACGGGGTTCGTCGCGCCGCCCGCCACGACGACCGCGAGGGCGGCGAGACCCGCGAAGGCCAGCGTCACCGGCATGAAGCGCAGGAACCCGGTCACGAGGCCGCCCCCGGCGTGCCGCTGGGGCCCAGGCGCCAGCGCCGGATCAGCGTGGCGAGGGCCGCGGGGATGTGCCAGACCAGCCGGCCCGCGGCGGTGTTGACCCGTGCGCGCAGGGCCAGCGCCTCGAGCCAGAGGGGGCCGCCGCCGAAGGCGCGGTCCTGCAGGTGCACCCGGCTGAGGATCACGGGGCGGTCGCCCGGTCGCACGTCGTCCGCCCGGTTCTCGCCGCGCCCGCCGGTGACGGCGAGGAACCCGGCCTCATGCGCCGCGGCGACGGAGAGGGGGTCGGAGCGGTCGAAGGGCCAGGCCATGATGCGCGGCGGCCGCCCCAGGATCGCGCCCAGGTCGCGGTGCGCGCGGCCCAGCATCGCCGCCACGCGGATGCGGAAGGCCTGGTCGGTCTCGGGGCCGTCGTCCCGCCACCAGCGCCCGGCGAGCGCCGAGTCCGTCTCCGGCAAAGGCGCATCCGGAGCGAGGGCGGGCGGCGGGGCAGGGGCCTGGTACCAGCCCGACTTGTCGCCCTGCTCCGCCGCCCAGAGAAGCGGCGCGTGGACCTTCCAGTCGCGGCCCACGGGGCCGATGCTGCGCGCGGAGACGGGGATGCGCGCGTGGTCGGTGCCATGCGCCTCGATCGCGAACAGCGGGTCGGCGTCGAGCGCGCGAAGCTCCGCCGCGTTCATGTAGCCCTGCCAGGCGGAGGGCCCGCACCTGTCGGCGCCGTCGCGCGCGATGTCGCCGGGGGCGACGAAATCCACCGACACGAAGATCGTCGCCGGGGCGGCGTGGTCGCGCAGGATGGGCACCGCGAACAGGTAGTTGTCGAGATAGGCGTCGTCGAACTGCAGCACCACGGCCCGCGGCGGAAGGGGGGCGCCCGCCGTCCGCGCCGCGATCAGGTCTTCGGTCGGGACGATGGTCCAGCCGTCGCGGCGCAGCGTCCGCAGGTGGATGTCGAGCACCTCGGGCCGGACGGAGGTGTTGCGCGCCCAGGGCAGCCAGCGGGCATCGGGCGAGACGCTGTGATAGACGAGGATCGGCACGCCGCCGGGGTTGTGCAGGAACCGGGCGGCCAGCGCCAGCCCGATCGCGAGGCAGAGGAGACCGGCGAGGGGCGCGACCAGCAGCGCGGCCAGGGCGCCCGCGACGATCCCGCCGGCGAGGGCCGCGCCCGCCCGGCGGAACACCCGTCGGCGCAGGACCCGGCGGTCGACCGGCGGATCCCCCGCGGGTGTCACGGCAACAGGGCCGCGTAGGACACCGGGGCGCCCGGCGGGACCGCGCCCGCGTCGTCGCCCATGACGCCCAGTTCGTCGCGGTCGACGGTTCCGGGGCGCAGGCCGATGACGACGTGGCGGTCGGCCTGGGCGCTCCAGTCCGCGATGCGCGAGACGGGGGGCAGGTCGACGACCTCGGGTGCCGCGCCGTCCTGCGCGCGGGGGGCGGCGATCCGCAGCACGGCGGTCATCACCTCGCGCAGGGCGGCGATTTCGGCGGGCGACCCGAAGGCCGTGACGAACAGCTCCCCCGAGGGCCAGCGATGCGCCCCGTCCGAGACGAAGCGCCGCCCGACGGCATCGGCATAGCGGCGCAGGAGCCGGCTGGGCGTGCCGCCGCCGTCGTTGTAGCGGCGGGCGTGGCGCAGCAGCCGCCGGGTGATCGGCGGCAGGACGCGCGCCCCAAGCGAGCCGCGCAGATCCTCGGAGGTGCGGATGCGGTCGCCCAGCACGTCCATCGCGATGACCGGGACCAGAACGAGGATGCCGCCGAGGATCGTGCCGACGATGGTGTTGACGAGGACCTTGGGCGACTTGGGATAGACGGGCGGACTGGCGGACTGGATGGTGCGGACCTGCGACAGCTCCGCCTCGCGCGCGACGCGGGCGCCCACGCGGCGGTTGCGCAGCTCCAGAAGGTCGGCCGCGACCGCCGCGATCCGCTGGTCGATTTCGGCCAGCGCGTCCTGCGCGGTGTCGAGATCGCGGAGCGCCGCGTCGGTGCGCGCCAGGCTTTCGCCGCCGAGCCGCAGCCGTTCCTCGATCGCGGCGCGCGAGGCCTCGGTGCTGGCGAGGGTCTGGCGCAGCCCGCGCACCGTCTCGGCATCCGAGGCGCCGGCGATGGAGCCGCGCAGCGAGGCGAGGGTGGTGTCGAGCAGCGCCAGTTCGACCTCGATATCCTCCAGGCTGGCGCGGGCCGCGGCGCGGGTGTCGAGCATGATCGCGCGTTCCCGGTCGATGTTGGCCACGCCGAAGTCGCGCGCCGTCTGCTGCCGCTCGGCCTGGCGCGCGGCGAGATCGGCCTCGCGCGCCGCGATCTCCCGGTCGAGCGAGGCGTCGACCCGCGCGGCGTCGGCCTGGAACTCGTCGCGGGTTTCCTCGATGTAGGCGCGGGCCAGCGCGTTGGCGGCGCGCGCGGCGAGATCGGCGTCGTCGAGCGAGACCGAGACCTGCAGGATGTAGGAGCCTTCCACGATCTCGACCTCGGTGGCGCCGATCAGGTCGCTGATGGCGGTCTGCCGTTCGGGCTGCGGCTCGAAATAGCCGAAATTCAGGATGTTGTACCAGCGCCAGAGCGCGCTCTTGACCTCGCGCAGGAAGGTTCGCGGCGCGGGCGCCAGGGCGCCGCCGCTTCCTTCGGTCAGGATGTCGATGGCGCGCCCGGCGACCTGCCGCGACAGCAGGCGTTCGATGTGGGTCTGCGCGATGATGGTGGCCGGGTTGAACTGGCTGACGCCGAGAAAGCCGCGGTTGAAGCGCAGCTCCTCCTCGGAGGGCTGCATGTTCATGACGACCGACGCCTCGTAGAGCGGCATGGCCCGCAGCAGCACCAGCGACATGGCCAGCGAGAGGCCCCCGGCGACCAGGGCGCCGAGCAGGATCGTCCGCCAGAAATGGCGTATCAGTTCGATGTAGTGATCAAGCATGGAACCAGGGACAGGTCAGGGGGACAGCAGCGCATTCAGGCCGGATCCGGTGAAGGTGATGGCCCCCGCGCCGCAGCGGCCGGGGTCGGATGCGAGCAGCCCGCGGTCGGGGTCGGCCAGGCACAGAAGCTCGGTGCCCGCCGCGCGGGCCTCGTCGCGCAGCCCTGCGGCCGCGGACCCCCAGCCGACGGAGATGCGCCCGCCGTCGCCGCGCCGGATCTCGAACCGCAGCGCGCCGTCCTGGCGGACCGTGGCCTGCCGGTCGATCAGCCGCGACAGCGCCCGGTAGGCGAAGACGCCGGGCTTCGGCCGCCCCGGCCCTTCGTAGAGCGCGGTCCGGGCGTTGCCGAAGGTCGCGCCCTCGCCTTCGCCCAGACGGAACCACAGGCAGAAGGGCGCGCCCGCGGCCAGCACGTTCAGGTTCCGGTGGATGACGGCGCGGAAATGCCCCTCCGGCGTGTATTCCCCGCCGTAATCGCGCGTCGGACCGCCGCATTCGCTCGACAGGACCGGGCGCCCCGACAGGCGCCGCACCAGGTCGAGGCGGGCGGCGTCGCGCGTCTCGGGCCCGTAGAGATGCACCGAGGAGATGTCGTAGCGGCTGTTGGCGAGGACGGGCAGGACGCGGTCGCGGATGATCGCGGCGATCTCCGGCCCCAGCATCTCGTCGCGAGCCATCACGGTCTCGGAGGACCTGCTCCAGCTCTGGCGGACGTGGATGTTCTGGCGGGCCTGCTGCACCAGCAGGATGTCGGCGTTGAAGGCCGCGATCCCGCCCATCACGAAGGTCGCGTCCGGGTCTTCGGCGGCGACGGCGTCGTGGGTCGCGTCGACATAGGCGATCAGCTCGGCCGTGCTGCCGGCCCAGCCGCCGGAGCGGTTGCTGTCGCTGATCCATTCGTTCGCGGCCTGGTAATAGTGGACCGGGAACCGCAGCCCGGGCATGTCGTTCGACCCGTCCGCATCGTATCTGTCCACCACCCGCCGGACGAACTGCTGCCACTGCCCCAGGTCGACAGGGCGGGCGTTCTTGACCTTGCGCGTCGCGGGGTCGGTGGCCCAGTCGGCATCGGATTCGAAGGTGAGGAAAGGGTGGATGCCCCTGTCCTGAAGGCCCTTCACCCGCTCGTCGAGGCCCGCGAAATCGAACCGGCCCGGCCGCGGCTCCGTCCGGCTCCAGGCGGCCGAGAGGCGCGTCACGCCGATGCCGGCCTGCGAGATGGCGTCGTAATAGCGCGTCTGCGACCCCGGAAAGGCGAGGCCGAGGCGGGGGTTCGGTGTCACGGCGAGGCGCGACAGATCGACGTCTGCCGCCGCCGGCGCGGCCCAGGCCATGGCGAGCGCGGCCAGGAGGGCGGCGCATGTGCGCAGCCGGGTCATTGCGTCCCGTCCGGGGCGAGGGCGCGCAGGACCTCGAGCCCGTCGCCGGGATGGAGGAGGGTGTCGGGGCCGGCCTCGACCACCCGGGCCCCTTCCCCGTTGCGGCGGTGGATGAGGTAGGCGACGCGCGTCCCGTCCTCGCCCGGAAGCGCCAGCGCGGCCTCGCCGCCGAATTCGCGCACGAAGGCGCGGGACCGGTCGAGCCGGGTCGCGGTCTCCAGGATCGCGGCCTCGGTGTCGGCCAGCGCGTCCGAGAGTTCGGCCTGCCGGTCGGTCTCGTCGGAGGCGAGCGAGGATTCCGCGCGTTCCAGCTTCTGGCGGGCGGCGGCTTCGAGGCCGATGGCCTCCAGGATGTCGACGCGCAGGCTCGCGGCCTCCAGCGTCAGGTCCACCACCCGGGTCGACCGCGCCAGCCCCCGCTCGCGCAGGTCCTGCTGGTTGCCCAGCTCCTCCAGGATGGTGTCGAGCTGGCCGTTCAGCAGCACGCGGCGTTCGGCGAAGGCCTCCGCCTCCTCGCGCGCGAGGCGGGTCTGATCGGCCTGGGTCCGGGCGCGCAGGGCCTGCCGCTCGGCCTGCGCCGACATCACCGCTTCGGCGGCATCGGTCAGCGGCGCGGCCGGCGGCTGGCCCGTCCGCGCGCGCACGGTTTCGGCGAGGTCGGCCGCGGATCCGCCGTCGCGCAAGGCGTTCAGCCGCGCGCGGGTGACTTCCAGCGTGTCGAGCCGGGCGGCCATGAGCGCGGCGTTCGCGGCTTCGTCGGCGACGCGCATCCGCAGGCCGGCGTCGTCCATCAGCGCGGTGTCGAGAAAGCCGCCGCTGATGGCGACGGCGGAACGGACGTCCATCCCCGGGCGGAACGGCGCGGCGCCCGGCACCCTCACGTCGCCCGAGACGATGACCGGGCGATAGGAGGCCACTTCCAGCGTCGCCGACTCGGTATCGGAAAAGACGGCGGCAAGGCGGTCCTCGATATCCTGTTCCAGCTCGGCCGGGAGCAGGCCCGCGGCGGGGATCGTGCCGACGATGTGCAGCGAGATCGTGCCGTCCTGGCGGACGCGGTAGAGGCGGGACAGGTCCGGCCGGGCGAAGATCGACAGTTCGAGTTCGTCGCCCGCCCCGATGGGATAATCCTCGGCATGGGCCGGAACGGCGAGAAGCATCAGCGCAAGCCCGGCTGCCTGCACGGCGGCCCAGTTCGCGACCTTCCGCACAGGCGCGCCAATCATTCGAATATCATGCATCTTACACCCCGCGGGGCTGATCACACAGGCTCCGTCGGTAAGTCAAGCCTTCGCGTCCCCCTACGTCAAGGATGCGGCGGGACGGGCGGCCGCCCCGCACCCCGGCCCGGCCGCGGACCAAGGGATGCGGGGCGGCGGCCGGCGTTTCAGAAAAGGCCGAGTTCGGGGACGTCGATCCGCGTCACCTCGAACCCCGCGAGGGAGAAGGCACTGTCCTCGCCGGCCGACAGCCGCAGCTCGTCGAAGGGCGTCCCGGCGTCGAACCGCAGGTCGGACATCCCCTCGTAGGCGGTGGTGCCGAGGGATCGCCCGTCCCTGAACGCCTCGAGCAGGACGACCTCCTGCGCCGCGACGCCCTTGAGGTCGATGTCGATGGCCAGGGCATCGGACTCCGCGAACCGGAAGATCAGTTCCTCGGGCCCCGAGATCTGGGCGGCCGAGGACGTGCCCTCGCCGCGGGACTGGACGCCCAGCCGCCCGCCGTCGACGACCACGCCCCGCGCACCCGGCCCGTCGACGTCCAGCGACATGGACAGCGCGTCGAGCGCCACGTCGCGCAGGAAGGTCGCGCGGGCCAGCGTCACCTCGCCCGCGGTCTCGCCCTCGACCTCCAGCGTCGCCTCGGTGCGGCCGCGGGACCGTCCGGCGAGGTCGAGACCCATGGTCACGGTCGGCGCAGGCGCGGGGTTTTCGGCGCCGAAGAACGCGAGCGAGCCGACGGCGAAATCGGCGCCGGGTCCGGCCGATATCCGCATCTCGTCGAAGGCGAGGCCCGTTCCGACCTCGATCCGGTCCGCGCCCCGATGCTCCGTGGTGCCGAAGGAGGCGCCGTCGCGGAAGAGCTCGACCCGGACGGTCTCGGTCCGGGCGGCGTCGATCAGGCCGATGGTCGCGTATCCGACCCGCTGGTCGGGCGTGTCGGACAGCGTGACGACCAGCGTCTCGTCGCCCGATATCCCGTCGCGCGAGGCATCGCGCGTCGATGCGACGAACAGGCGGCCGTCGTCCACGCCGACCCGGCCGCCGGCGGCGCGCAGGTCGAGCCCGATGGGGGCGAGGGAGGCGCCGGCGATGCGCGTGTCCGCCGAGACCGAGAGGGCGTCCACCGTCTCGCCCCCCGACGACAGGACCGCCTGCGTCCGCCCCGACCCAGCGGCCAGCAGCTCCAGACCGAAGGCGGGTGTCGCGGCATCGGGGCCGTCCGGCGCGATGGGGGCGGGGGAGGGCGCGTCGCCGGGCACCGCCGGCGCGGCGCCCGACTTCTGCGCGCGGGCGGCGCTTTCGTCCACGACCGAATTGCCCTTGATGGCGACCGCCGACCCGATCCGGGCGTAATCCTGATCGACGGCGATGGCGGGACGGTCGGTCTGGGTCACGATGTTGCCCTCGATCGTGAACCGGCCCACGACCTCGCCGCCGCGCGCGGAGGGCACGTTGAGCAGGTTGATGTCCGTCCGACCCGTGCCGTTGCCGGTGTCGAGGATGACGTTGTCGGTGATGACGAGGTGGTTGCTCGCCCCCCGGGCGTTGTCGGCGAAATAGGCGATGCCGCTTTCGCGCGTCGTCTCGATGTAGTTGCCGGTGATCTGGCCGGAACTGCGCACGGAGATCGCGTTGCCGTCCATCGAATCGATGATCCGGTTGTCCTGGATCAGGAAGTCCGTGGTCTGGACGTAGATGCCGTGCATCAGCCCGGTGGTGCCGCCGTTCAGGCCGGTCTTCTCGATCGTGTTGCCGATGATCTGGAGGCCGGGATGGTCGACGCCGCCGGCCTTGCGCTGGCCGGCGTTGATCCCGTCCTCGCCGATCTTCTGGATCGTGCAGTCCCGGATCGTGACCCCCGACGTCGATCCCAGCGTGCTGAGCTTCACGCCGTCGCCGCTGACGTTGCGGATCGTGACGTTCTCGATCATCACGTTCGAGACGTCGCGCAGCATGATGCCGTTGCCGTCGACGTTCTCGATGATGACATTGCGGACGAGCGTGTTGTGCCATTCCGGTCCGTCGAGAATGAGCGTGTCATTCAGGACGAGGTTTTCGACGATTCGCGTGTACTGCACCGGATTCCCCTGTTGGCCGTGTCAGGCCCGGAGAACTCGGCGCAAGAGATTGACATTCCGTTACCGCTAAACAGGTATACAATGCCCCGCCGGTTCCGACCGACGGGGCAAGGGGGATCAGTAGAACAGGAAATCTCCGGTCGACAGCGCCGAGATGTCGGTATCGGCGATCGTCAGGCTGTCGCCGTTGCCCAGCGAGATCACCGTGTCGCCGCCGCGCTCGCCCACGCGCTGGACCAGGTCGGCCACCGAATCGATGCCGCGGAAACCGTAGACGACGATATGATCGCTTCCGGGCACGAAATCCCGCACCGTGTCGTTGCCGCCGTTCTTCTCGAAGACGAAGACGTCGTCGCCGCCGCCGCCGCGCAGGCTCTCGTCGCGCGACGTGCCGCGGAGGATGTCCTGGCCGCCGCCGCCGGTCAGGCGGACCGGGGGTTCCTCGGACCCCTGGCCCGATCCGGAGTAGCCCGAATCGCCGCCGGTATCGAGGCTGACGGAAATGTTGCCGTAGCCCTTGCCGATCTTCACGCCCGCCGCGCCCTTTTCCACGTCGTTGGAGGCGATGAACACGGCGTCGACGGCGTTGCCCTGGTTCTTGATCTCCAGCAGGTTGATATCGGTGCGGTCGCGGCCATAGCCGCTGTCGGTGACGGTGTTGCCCTCGATCCGCAGGGTGCCGTTCCGGCCCATGTGGTCGGCGAAATAGGCGATCCCGCTGTGCAGGGAATCGTCGACGATGTTGTCGCGCACAACGCCGGAACTGCGGACCGAGATGCCGTTTCCGTCGGTGGAATCGGTGACGGTGTTGCCTTCGATCAGGAAGTCGCGGCTCTGGATGTAGAGGCCGTGGCGCAGCCCGTCGTTGCCGCCGTTCAGGCCGGTCTTCTCGATGGTGTTGCCGACGATCTCCAGGCCCGGATGATCGACGCCCCGGCTGTAGCGCTGGCCCGCGTTGATCCCGTCCTCGCCGGTGCGGGAGATGTGGCTGTCCGAAATGACGACGTTCGACGTCGATCCGCTGGAGCTCAGCTTGATTCCGTCGCCGGTGACGTTCCGGATGGTCACGTTCTCGAACGTCACGTTCTCCACGTCGCGCAGAAGCACGCCGTTGCCCTTGACGTCGCGGATGGTGACGTTGCGGACCAGCGTGTTGTCCCATTCGCTGCCGGTCAGGCGCAAGGTATTCGTATAGGTCACGTTTTCGATGATATTGTCGTATTTCGGCATTCGAGTTCCTTGTCGTGGTGTGTCTGCTGTGCGAAGGTTTCCAAAGGTTCGATGCGCCGTTTTCCGGACATCCTTTCATGTCGCGGAGACGAGACGCATGAACGCAGGGGGACCGACTGGTCCGGGGTACATTTACGTGAGCGGGTTCGTTGTGCGGATCGCGCCCGGACCGCGCATGCCGGTCCCCGGCCCTCCGCGATACCGCGTCGGACAGCCGGGGCGAACCGAGGCAGGTTCTTGCCGAAGCGCGCCCGATTCCCGTTCGTTTTCCCGCGCATTCGCGCGAGAATGCGGCAATTCCGCAACGGAACGTCGGGTCGGACGGCCGGGCGCCGGGGCGGCGGCGACGGGTGCGGCACCATGACCGGCCGCGATCCGACCCCCCCGACCGCCCCCGCCCGGATCGCGTTCTTCCTGCCGCATCTTCGCCACGGCGGCGTCGAACGGGTCTGCACCACGCTGATCCGCGGCCTTCGGCGCGCCCTGTTCGACCCGATGGTGATCCTTCAGCGGCGGGAG
>NZ_CXPG01000025.1 GCF_001403735.1 Jannaschia rubra | reverse complement strand
GTCGGCGGGGGTGTCGATCCATTTCGACGGCGGCGGGGCCTCGTCGTCACGGCGGGCGGGGCGCTTGCCGGCCGGCTTGCCTGCGGGTTTGCCGGAGGATTTCGCGGCGAACCTGCCCTCGGGCTTGCTGCCGGCGGGTGGGCCGTCGGAGGGGCGGACGGTCATGTCCTCGACCCGCATGTCCGGGCCGAGACGCTGAAGGAAGCCTTCGGCCGCCCCCTCGCGGATCTGGAAGAAGCTTTCGCCGTCCCGCAGGCGGATCGCGCCGATGTCGTCGCGCGTGAGCCCGCCGGCCTTGCACAGCACCGGCAGCAGGCGCCGCGCATCCATGCCGGTCGCGCGCCCCGCGTCCACCGTGAACCAGCGGCTGGGGCCGAAGTCGGCGCGCTTCTCGGGCGCGGCCTTCGGGTCGACGGGGGCCAGGTCCTCCGGCGCCGACCGGCGGTCGGCCAGCACGCGCAGGTAGGCGGCGGCGAGCTGCTCGGGCGCGAAGGCCCCCGTCAGCGCGGCGACCGCAGGCGCTTCGCTCTCGGTCATAGGCTCGGCCTGACCGAGGTCGGCCATCATGCGCTCGCGGTCCTTCTCCAGCACCGCATCGGCCGAGGGCGCGGGCATCCATTCCGCCGACAGCTTGGCCCAGCCCAGCAGGCGGTTGGCCTTGGTACGCGCGGCGGGTGGCACGATCAGGACCGACACGCCCTTGCGCCCCGCCCTGCCCGTGCGGCCGGACCGGTGCAGCAGAGTGTCGGACCCCGTGGGCAGTTCGGCGTGGATCACCAGATCGAGGTTCGGCAGGTCGATCCCCCGCGCCGCCACGTCGGTGGCTACGCAGACCCGCGCCCGCCCGTCGCGCATCGCCTGCAGCGCGTGGGTCCGTTCGGCCTGGCTGAGTTCCCCCGACAGGGCCACGACCGGAAACCCCCGGTTCGACAGGCGCGTGGTCAGGCGATTCACCATGGCGCGGGTGTTGCAGAAGACGATGGCATTGGGCGATTCGTGGAACCGCAGCACGTTGATGATGGCGTTTTCCGCGTCGCGCGGCCCGACGCTCACGGCCTGGTATTCGATGTCGGCGTGCTGGCGCTCGCCCGTCACGGTGGCCACGCGGGCGGCGTCGCGCTGGTAGCTTTGCGCCAGCTTCGCGATGGCGGCGGGGACGGTGGCCGAGAAGAGGAGCGTCTGGCGGTCTTCGGGCGACTGGCCCAGGATGAACTCGAGGTCCTCGCGGAACCCGAGGTCGAGCATCTCGTCCGCTTCGTCCAGCACCACGGCGCGGAGCGACGACAGGTCGATGGACCCCCGCGTGATGTGGTCGCGCAGACGGCCCGGCGTGGCCACGACGACATGGGCGCCGCGATCCAGCGTCCGGCGCTCATCCCGCATGTCCATGCCGCCCACGGTCGAGGCCAGCACCGCCCCGGCACCCGCATAGAGCCAGGCGAGCTCGCGCTTCACCTGCATCGCCAGTTCGCGCGTCGGCGCGATCACGAGCGCGAGGGGCGCGCCCGCGGGCGGGAAGCTTTCCGCCTCGCCCAACAGCGTCGGCGCGATGGCGAGACCGAAGCCCAGCGTCTTGCCCGACCCGGTCTGCGCGCTGACCAAGAGGTCGCGGCCGGACAGGTCGGGGTTCAGCACCGCCTCCTGCACGGGGGTGAGCGTGTCGTATCCGCGCGCTTCCAGCGCCTGGGCGAGGGCCTGCTTCATGTCCGGGTTCCTGATGGCGATGCGGCAAGGGCCGGCTGCTACGCCGTCGGGGCGGAAAAGTATAGGCCTAGCGCTGAAGCGTCTCGAGATAGTTCGCGAGCGCCAGAAGGTCGGCGGGGACGGGGGTGCCGATGCCGTTTTCCTCGACGATGACGGTGTTGCCCATGCCGGCGGCGCCGAACTCGGGCATCACCGCATCCGGGTCGCCGTGGCGGCCCAGCCCGTCGATCTGCGCCATCACCCGATCGCGGGGAAAGGTGCCGCCGGCGGCCGCCGTGATGCCGGTCAGGTCCGGCCCCTGCCCGCCGGTGCCGTCCGCCCCGTGGCAGGAGGCGCAGCCTTCGGCGAACAGCGCGGCGCCCCGGGCGGGGGCGATGGAGGCCTCGTCCGGCAAGCGGCCCTGATCGTTGCAGGCGGCGAGCAGCAGGGCTGCGGGCACGAGGAGGAACGGGCGGAGCATGGGCGGTGTCCTTTGGCGCGGGGCTGTCGGTCCATGGGTAGCAAGGCGGGCGGAAGTCACAACCCCCCTGCCCCGCGCAGGCCCGTGCCGGGCGCGCGATTGCCAATTGGCAATTCGCCTTTTTTCGGCAGTATTACAGCGGGTTGCGCTCTGCGAAGGTGCGGAAGAATGCGAGGTATGCGCGGTCCGGGTCGGCGGCGGGTTCCCGCCCCCTGGCCCAATCGCGCCAGGCCCCTTCGACGTAGTAGATGTCGTACCCCGGATGGCGCAGGCGCGCGGTCTCGTAGGTTTCGGTCCGCAGCGGCGCCCCCCGCCCGTCGAGCGTCGCGGGACGCGGGCGCAGCGGCGGGGCCACGGGTTCCGCCGTGCCGGTCAGCCGTTCCTTGCGCCCCACCTTCGAGAAGCCGAGTTCCCGCGCCGAGGCCCCCTGCCCTTCGCCGTCCTTCTTCCACCAACGCAACTCCACATGGGTCACGGCGCGGCCGGTCTTGATGGGCGCGATCTCGACCACGTAATCCGACAGGGCGTTGACCTCGGTCACGGCGGGGTCGATGGCGCGCAGCTTGAGGTTGGACCAGGAGCCGAGCTTGCCGCGCGGCACGCCCAGGATGCCGCGCAACTCCTCCAGCGTGAACTTCTCGGAGGCGCGCCAGCGCAGGTTGCCGCGCTTCTGCACCATCTCGTAGAGGGTCAGCGCGTATTTCGACGTCAGCGCGAACATCACCTCGCGTTGCAGGCGGGCGAAGATGGTGGAATTACCGATGATCTTGCGAAGCCGCGCCGGGATCTCGTATTCCAGCAGGCCGTCGGAGCGCAGCGTCTCCACGTTGCCGCCCAGAAGCTGCACGCGTTCGATGGCCGGGTCGCCGTCCCAGACGACTTCGATGCGGACGATGGCGCTCATCAGCCGTTCGATGCTGGCGCCGATGCGGTCGTTGGCGTTGTGGCTGCCGCGCAGCAGCGACTTGGCGATGACATGGGTCACGGGCTTGTCGATGGCGTCCCAGGCGTTCTCCAGCAGCAGGTTGTAGATGCGCCGGTCGGCCAGCGTGAGCGGCGTCACCTCGACCACGTCGACGAGTTCGCCTGGCTTGACCAGCGTGTCGGCATTGGGCCGCGCGGCGAGGGTGCGATAGGGGGTGTCGGCCATGTCCTTACGCGCGAAACCTTACGAATGTTGGCGTCTCGCGTATGGTAACGCCGAGCATCGCTCCGGTCCAGCACCCGATCCGTAAGGTTTCAGGCGGCGGCACGAGTCGGGCGATTCGCAGGAGAGACGCCGAGCGGCCCGTAAATCAAGGGGTTTTCACGGGTGTCGCACCCACCCGAAAAGTAACGCCACAAGGGCCACCCGATGCGTAAGGCTTCATCACCCCGAAGGTATGGCGAACCCACCCCGAAGGTATCGCCACGCACCCGATGCGTAAGGTCTGGGGCGGATTTTTGCCGGGGGTCAATGGGTTGCGCCACATGAACAGAGAATACAGGAACAGGAACACGAAGGGGTGTTTTCGATCTGTGGATTGTGGAGTCCGGCGCTTGCTGCCACCCTTGGCCCGCAATCGGCCACCATTGCGTCTGCCGCCTCCGAACCTGACGGCACGGCCCCGCCACTTCCGGTTCTGCGCAGGCATGCCCCCGAAAACCGCACTTGAGGTTGCGGGCGCCAGATTGCATGATTCGGGCGACCCCACGACGAGGACCGCCCATGGACAACGCCCTTCCCGATGCCGCCGCTTCCGAGGGGGTCGGTCTCGACGATCTGGAGCGGCTGGCCGGTCGCGCCGCCACGGTGATCGAGCGCCTGCGCAGCCGGGTCTATGCGCCCGGCACCGAAAAGCGCCTCGACATCAGCTTCAACGTCCGCTCCGCCGCCGAGATGGTGGGCCGCACGGAAAAGGCCATCCGTGACGCGGAGGACGACGGCCGCCTGCCCATGCCCGACAAGGACCCGGCGACCAACCGGCGCACGGGCTACGCCCTCGCCGACATCAACCGCATGCGGGAGGTCTTCGGCACCTTGCCGCACCGCGCGCCGAGCGACCCGGCCACGGTGCTGGCGGTGCAGAACTTCAAGGGCGGCGTGGCGAAATCGACGCTGGTCACGCATCTTTCGCAGTACTTCGCGCTGCGCGGCTACCGCGTCTGCGTCATCGACTGCGACAGCCAGGCGTCCACCACCGCGATCTTCGGGCTGAACCCCGACGTGGACGTGGATGAGGAGGAGGACACGCTCTATCCCTTCCTGCAGCACGGCGGACCGGCGAGCCTGCATTACGCGCTGCGGGCGACCTATTGGCCGGGGATCGCGCTCATTCCCGCGAACCTCGGGCTTTACGACGCGGAATACGAATTCGCGGCGCGGATGGCGCGGGATCCGGCCTTCGTGCTCGACCGGCTGCGCGACGGGATCGACAGCATCTCGGACCAGTTCGACATCGTGCTGCTCGACCCGCCGCCGGCGCTCGGGATGATCTCGCTGTCGGTGCTGCGCGCGGCCAATGCGCTGCTGATCCCGGCGCCGCCCAACAACGTGGACTTCGGATCGACCGCGCATTTCCTGCGGATGATGGCGACCACCCTGGCCGAGATCGCGCGCCACGGGGGCGAACGGGAGTATTCCTTCGTCCGCATCCTCGCCACCAAGATGAACGACCAGAAGTCGGCGCATGTGGCGATCAAAAGAATGATGGATGCGGTCTTCCCTTCGGACATGCTCTCGGCTGTATTGAAGGACAGCGCCGAAATCGACAACGCGACCGCGAACCTGTCCACGGTCTACGAACTGACCGGCGCGCAGACCCGGACCGAGACACACAAGCGATGCCGCGTCTACCTGGACGCCATCGGTCGCGAGGTCGAGACCCTGATCCGCAAGACCTGGCCCAGCCATCACGCGGCACTCAGAAAGGAAGGTATCCTGTGAGCAAGAAGCACGACGCCGTGTTCGACGACGTATTGTCCGACCTGGACCAGCCCGCGGGGCAGGGCAGGGGCGGCGCGCGGTTCCTGTCGCGCCAGACCCGCGTGTCCGACCGCCTGTCGGGCGAGGTCGAGGAGAAGACGCTGCGCTGGATCGACCCGGCCGAGGCGCGGATGTGGGAGCGGCACAACCGCGCCTACGACCTTCTGTCCGAAGACAACTGCCGCGACCTGATCGACGGCATCCGCAGCCAGGGCCGGCAGGAGTTTCCCGCCATCGTCCGCCGCACGGGCGAGGCGGAGACCCCCTACGAGGTGATTTGCGGCGCGCGGCGGCATTTCGCGGTGAGCTGGCTGCGTGCGAACAACTATCCGCAGTTCCGCTACCTGATCGAGGTGCGCGACCTGACGGACGAGGAAGCCTTCCGCCTGGCCGACATCGAGAACCGCGACCGCGAGGACATCAGCGATTACGAGCGCGCGCGCGACTACCTGTCGGCGCTGGAGCAATACTACGGCAGCAGCCAGAAGGAGATGGCCGCGCGGCTGGAGGTGTCGCCCACCTGGCTGTCGCGGTACCTGCAACTTGCGCGCCTGCCGTCCGAGATCGTCGCGGCCTTTCCATCAATCCGCGACCTGCGGGAGTTGCACGCCCGGCAGCTGAAGCCGCACCTGGGCCGGCCGGCGGAGGCCGAGGCGATCCTGGCGGAAGCGCGGGCGCTGGCGGGGCGGGGCTTGGAAGCCAACGCGGTGATGGCCCGGCTGCGCGGGGCGGTGGCGCGGCCCAAACCCAAGG
Source organism: Jannaschia rubra (assembly GCF_001403735.1). Classification (GTDB taxonomy): domain Bacteria; phylum Pseudomonadota; class Alphaproteobacteria; order Rhodobacterales; family Rhodobacteraceae; genus Jannaschia; species Jannaschia rubra. The sequence goes on along the minus strand of NZ_CXPG01000025.1, from coordinate 72,793 downwards.
CGCAGGGGGGCACGGTCTATCGCCGCGCGCGGGAGGAATCGGGCGTGCGGGCGCGCAGGAAGGGCACGATGACGACGCTGGAGTTCGCCGACACCATGTCGCGCGCGGCCCTGGAAGCGGCCTTCAAGCAGTATCTGGACGACCGGTTCAAGCCCTGATTGCCAATTGGCAATTCGCCTTTTTCCCGCCGGATAACAGCACCTTAGGCCGGCGAGCGAAAGACGAAGACGCAGATGGCCGCGACCAGGATCACGGCGGCCAGAAGGCTGGGGTCGAGAAGGCTGATCCGCGCGTCTCCGACCCGGACGACGAGGTCGGAGGCGCAGGTGGCGCCGAAATACGGCAGGTCGATGCAGCGGGACATGAATGATCCTCCGGGTTCGTTGAAATAACCTGGCGTCAATACTGTCTAAAAATTGCGGCAAACACGGGGCGGGGCGGGGGCCACCGCGTGTCAGATCAGGGGACGATGGCGGACCTCGGACGGGTCGGCGTTCGCCGCGCGGGCCAGTGCCCCGGCGTCGGGCACGGTCAGGATGCCGTCCTGCCAGTTCACCACGCCGCCTTCGCGCAGGCGCGCCAGCGTCTTGTTGGTGTGCACCAGCGACAGGCCGAGCGCGTCGGCCATGTCCTGCTGGCGGTAGGGCAGGGGCATCGTCGCGCCGTCGGTCAGGCCCAGTTCGCGCCCCCGGCGGTAGAGGTGCAGCAGCAGCCAGGCCATCCGCGTGGCGGCCGGGCGCTGGCCCAGGCTGGCCAGGGTTTCGCCGAGGAACCGCTCCTCGTCGGCGGCGAGCCAGGTGAGGTCGAAGGCGCGGTCGGGGTGCGATTCGAACAGCGTCCAGAGCCGGCGCTTGTCGAAGACGCACAGCCGCATCCGCGTGGTGGCGCGGAAGGAATGGCCCATGTCCTCCATCACCGCCGACTGAAGGCCGATGAAATCGCCCGGCATCACGAAGCTGATGATCTGCCGCTGTCCGTCGGGCAGGGTCTTGTAGCGCAGCCCCAGGCCTTCGAGCACGGTGAAGAGCTGCGACGAGCCCAGCCCCTCCTGCATGACGACGGAGCCCGCATCCACGACCATCTCACCGACCTTGAACCGCTGGGTGAAGGCCACCTCCTCCGGCGTCATCGGGTCGAAGACCGGCAGGCGGCGCAGGGGGCAGCTTTCACATTGGATGGGCAAGGGAGGCTCCTGTCGGGAAACGGAAAGGGCCCCGCCCCGGTGGGGGAAGGGGTCTCGGTCAGGGCCCGGGCCGGCGGTCAGGCGCGGAGCGTCTCGGTCGAGGCGAAGAACATGGCCTGGCTGACCGCGGACTGGACCTGTTCTTCCTTGTAGGGCTTGGAGATCAGGAAGGCAGGCTCCCGCCGCTCACCCGTCAGCAGACGCTCAGGGAAGGCGGTGATGAAGATGACCGGCGTGTCCGGCATGGATTCGAGCAGGTCGTTGACCGCGTCGATGCCCGACGAATTGTCGGCCAGCTGGATGTCGGCCAGGATCAGGTCGGGGCGTTCGCGCATCCCCATCTCGACGGCCTCGGTGCGGGTGCGGGCGGTGCCGACGACCTCGTGGCCCAGTTCCTCGACGATGGCGGTGATGTCGGCGGCGATGATCGGCTCGTCCTCGATCACCATGACGCGGCCGGTGACGCTCGCCTCCATGTCGCGGCGGGCGGTGTCGATGAGGTGGCGCACCTCGTCGCGGTCGGTGTCCATGACGGTGCCGATCTCGTCGATCGACAACTCCTCGACGGTCGACAGCAACAGCGCCTCGCGCGTGTTGGGGCCGAGGCGGCGCAGAAGATCGTGCGCGCGGGCGGCGGCGCCGCCGGCGGCATCGGTGACGGGCTGGCCGGTGCTGGTCCAGATGGCGTGGAAGCACTTGTAGAGGCCCACCCGCGCCCGCACCTCGCCCGAAAAGGCGGAGCGGTCCTGCAGGATCGCTTCGAGCGTGGCGATGGCATAGCGATCCCCGCTCTCCTGCGAGCCTGTCAGGGCGCGGGCGTAACGGCGGAGATAGGGAAGTTCGCTGGCAATACGGTCTGAGAGGTCGGCAGTCCCGGCAGGGTTAGACATTTACGAGTCCTTAAACGTTTTTTGTTGGAACCAAACCGGAGGGGGATGGATTGGTTCCCGTCATAGTGTTAAAAAATCAAAACCGCGCGGAAACGAAAACCCCTCATGACCGAAAACGATGCACACAACGGTGAGGACCGGATAGCCGCCCTCATCGACCAGAACCTCAGACGCGTCTATTCCGACCTCGTGCAGGAAGACCTGCCCGACCGGTTCAAGGACCTTCTCGCCGTGTTGAAGGCCCAGGACAAGGAGGAGACGGACCGACGATGACGCACCGCGACCCCCGTGAAGAGATGCTCGACCACCTGCCCGCCTTGCGGGCATTTGCTTTGTCGCTGACCCGCAACGGCGCCACGGCCGACGACATGGTGCAGGACACCGTGGTCAAGGCCTGGACCAACATGGAGAAGTTCAAGGTCGGCACCAACATGCGCGCCTGGCTGTTCACCATTCTGCGGAACACCTATTATTCCAGCCGCCGCAAGCTGAACCGCGAAGTTGCGGACCCGGAGGGCACGATGGTCGCGTCGCTGTCGGTCAAGCCCGACCACGACGGCCACATGAACCTGACCGACTTCAAGAAGGCGTTCGAGACGCTGCCCGACGAACAGCGCGAGGCGCTGATCCTGGTGGGCGCGTCCGGCCACACCTACGAGGAGGCGGCCGACATCTGCGGCGTCGCCATCGGCACCATCAAGAGCCGGGCCAACCGCGGCCGCGCGCGGCTGACCGAGCTTCTGCAACTCGACGGCGACAGCCCGCTGGAGATGACCGACAACGCGACCATGGCGGTCGTGGCGGGCGGCGGCGGGGTGCTGCGCTGACAGCCAAAGACGACATTCCAGACCCCTGGTATCGCAGCCTGCGGTTTCGCCTGGCGGCCCTTCTGCTGGTCGCGCTGCTGCCCATCGGGCTGATGGCGATCTATCAGACGAGCAACCTGTCGGAGACGGCGGAGGACAACGCCGAACTCGCGCTTCTGGCGCTGACGCAACAGGCGGCGGGCGAGGAGCGGACGGTCCTGCGGATGGCGCGCGGCGCGGCCGAGGTGCTGGCCCTGACGGCGCCGCAGATGCTGGACGACCCCGAGGACTGTTCGCGCCTGATGCGCGGCGTGGTCGGCCGGTATGCGCGGTTCAGCTATGCAGGCTTCACCCCCGTGTCGGGCATCGTGACCTGTTCCTCGGCGGGGCGGACCTTCGACATCGGCGACGATCCGCGGCTGGCCGACTGGATCCGCGACCCGAAGGCCCGCGTCATCGTCAACATGGATGGGCCGGTCAGCGAGCAGTCGGTCATCGTCTATTCCCTACCGGTGTTCGAATCGCGTGGCGTGGTGACGGGGTTCATCACGATCTCGATTCCCCATTCGCGGCTCAACAGCGCCGATCCGCTTCTGGACGACCAGCGGCAGCTGATCGAGCTCGTCACCTTCAACGTGGACGGCGAGTTGCTGACGACGACGCGGGGGGCGCTGGCCGATGCGCCCGCGCTCCTGCCCGCCGGCATCGACATGGCCCGCGTCGCGCGCGAGGGTCGGACGGCGATGACCTGGGAGGACGCGGAGGGGCGCACGCGCGTCTATACCGTCGCGGTGATCGAGCCGGGTCAGGTCTATGTCATGGGCATCTGGCGACCCGAGGGATGGCTGTCGGAGGACCGGGTGTCCCGCCTTCTGTCGGCCTTCGGCATCCCGGTCCTGATGTGGATGGCGAGCCTGGGGGTGGCGCTTCTGGCGGTGAACTGGCTGGTCACGCGGCACCTGACGACGCTGGGCCGGCAGATGGCCATGTTCACCGCCACCCGCCGCCTGCCGCCGTCGGACACCGCCCGGAAGGCCCCCACCGAGATCCTGCGGATCCAGCGGTCGTTCCGGCGCATGACCGACGCGCTGGTCCGCGACGAGGCCGCGATGGAGAACGCGGTGCGCGAGAAGGCGGTGCTGGTCAAGGAGATCCACCACCGGGTGAAGAACAACCTGCAGCTGATCTCCTCGATCATCAACATGCAGATCCGCGATGCGGAGGGGGAGGAAGCCAAGGACGCGCTGCGCCGCACCCAGGACCGGGTGCTGAGCATGGCGACCATCCACCGCGACCTCTACCAGACCAACGAGACGGGGCTGGTCGACGTGGGCCACCTGATTGGCGAGGTGGTCGAGAAGACCGTCTCGATGACCCCGGGAGCGGAGGATATCGAGCTGTCGCTGGACATCCAGCCGGTCTGGCTGTTCCCCGATCAGGCGGTGCCGTTGTCGCTGCTGGCGTCCGAAGGGGTGGTCAACGCGCTCAAGCACATGCCGCCGCCGGGGGCGGCGGCGGGGACGCGGTGGATCAAGCTGTCGTTCCATGAAGGGCAGGACCGCATCTGCCGGCTGGAGCTGGCGAACCATCCGGCGGAGCGCGAGGCCAAGGGGCCGAAGCCCCGGCGCGGCATGGGGCAGAAGCTGATCCGCGCCTTCGCGACGCAACTGGGCGCGACCGTGCAGATGGGGCTGGTCGACGACCACTATGCCCTGACGGTGGAGTTCGCGGCGTCGGATTTCGCGCCCCTGCCGGGCACCTTCTGATGGCCCCCCACGACGTCCGCCCCGACCCCCGCCCGGACGACGGGATCGAGGAGGCGGAAATCCTCCTCACCGCGTCGGAGGCCTTTCCGGCGTTCGAGCGGATGTTCCTTGGCGCGCGGGAGCGGATCGTGCTCGGGTTCCGCATCTTCGATCCGCGCACGCGGCTTCATTCGCCCGAGGCACGCGCGGTGGGCGAGGACTGGTTCGACCTGGTCGCCCACACCCTGCGCCGGGGCGTCGCGTTGACCATGGTGCTCAGCGACTTCGACGCCGTGGTGCGCCCCGACTATCACCAGCGGGCGACGCGCTGCCTGCGCCTGCTGATCGCGGCGGGCGAGGTATCGGGGCGGATGGACCTGCTGTCGGTGCATACGTCGCTGCACCCCGCGCGCACGGGTCTTCTGCCCAGCGTGATCCTGTGGCCGCGGGCGCGGGGGCTGCTGCTGGGGACGGTATCCACCATCAACAAGCTGCCCCAGATCGCGCGCGGCCGCCGCCTGCGGGAGCTTCCGGCCCTGATGCCGCTGTTCGCGGTGAAGGACGACCGGACGGTATCGCTGCGGCAGATGGCGATGCCGCGGCTGGTGCCGGTGACGCACCACCAGAAGATCGCGGTGGCGGACGGCGAGGTGCTGTATGTCGGCGGGCTCGACCTCAATGACCGCCGGTGGGACACGCCCGACCACGACCGGCCGGGCAGCGAGACCTGGCACGACGCGCAGCTTCTGGTTCGGGGGCCCGTCGCCCTCTCGGCGGAGGCGCATCTGCGCAGCTTCGAGGCGGTGACGCACGGTGCGGAGCCGCCGCCCGCGCCGGGGCTGCTGCGGACGGTGTCGCGCAAGCGGACGCGGGGGGCGGTGTTCCTGTCGCCGATGCCGGTGCTGACCGAGATTGCGGCGATGCACGAGGCGCAGGCCGACGCGGCGGAGCGGCTGATCTATCTGGAATCGCAGTTCTTCCGCGACACGAAATTCGCCCGGCACCTGGCGCGAGCCGCCCGGCGGAACCCCAGGCTGGGGATGGTGCTGATCTTGCCGGCTGCCCCCGAGGACGTGGCCTTCGACGACAATTCCGGCAGCGATGCGCGCTATGGCGAGTATCTTCAGGCGAGGGCGGTGCGGATCGTCCGCCGCGCCTTCGGCGACCGTCTGTTCATCGGCAGCCCGGCACAGCCCCGGTCGGTGCCCGAGAACGGCCGCGCCACCCTTTATGGCGCGCCGCTCGTCTATCTGCACGCGAAGGTGTCGATCTTCGACGGGGCGCGGGCCATCGTGTCCTCGGCCAACCTGAACGGGCGGAGCTTCCGCTGGGATACCGAGGCGGGGGTGATGCTGACCGATCCGGAAAAGGCGGGACGGCTGGCGTTTCGCTGCGCGGCCCATTGGCTGGCCGGCCCGGTCGAGCCCGCCTTCACCGACCCCGCGAGCGCCGTGCAGGCCTGGCGCACCCGCGCCCGCGCCAACGCCGCGCGCCGGCCGGAGGATCGGGAGGGGTTCATCCTGCCCTATACCTCGGCGCCCGCGCGCCGCTTCGGCCATTCGATTCCCGGCATTCCCGAGGAGATGGTCTGAGCGGATCGCGGCCCGTCCCGCCATGGGGGAGGAACATGGCGGGACGGGCCGGTCAGGCCCGCCAGAGGGAGAAGGCAGGCCGGACGGGAACGGACGCGGGGGGAAAGCGCCGGTCGAGGTCATGACGAAACGCAGGGGTCCGGACAGGGTTCCGCTACGTAAGGCGACTGCGGCGGACTGCCGCGCGTCAGTCGATGCGGGTCAGCGCGCTTTCCTTGTGGGCGGCGACATGGTCGGTCTTGTCGCTGTCGATCTCGTACTGCGGATCGTCTTTCGAGGCGTGGTGGGTGCGGCCCTTGAACTCGAAATCCTGCTCGTGGACCTTGCTGATGGTGCCGCTGACGCGCCCGGCTTCGGAGTTCCAGCTGACGTGGTCGCCCTTGGAGAATTTGGCCATGATCCGTCCTTTCCGTTGCGGACGGAAACGCGGGATGGACGGGCCGGTTCCCGTCAGTGCGGACCGTTCGGCCGCGTCAGGATGAACAGGCTCGCCGCGGCGAGGCATGTCCCCTGCACCGCCAGCACCACGGGCGGCAGCGCCAGGAACAGCGCCAGCGTCATCGACACGGCCATCATCCCCACCGACAGCGCCTTGTAGCGGGGCGCGATGCCGCCGTGGTCGCGCCAGTTGATGATGACGGGCCCGAAGGTGCGATGCGTTTCCAGCCAATGCGCCATCTGGGGCGAGCTGCGCGCGAAGGCGAAGGCCGCGACGATGACGAAGGGGGCCGTGGGCATCACCGGCAGCAGCGCCCCGATCAGGCCGAGCGCCAGGGCAAGCCCGCCGACGACAAGCCAGAACAGGCGGCGCGGCGTCAGGTCTGGTCTGGAGGACATGGCGGATATTCCGGTTCGGCCGATCAATCGGTATTTCAAATGCCGATTGCCTGCGCTAGCCTGCGGGCAACCGGACCTGTGAGCATAGAACCCGCCATGCGCCTGACCAGTTTCACCGATTTCGGCCTGCGCGCCCTGATGCGGATGGCCGGGGAGCCGGAGCGCGACCATTCCACCGCCGAGATGGCGGCGGAGTTCGGCATCTCGCGCGATCACCTGACCAAGGCGGTGGCCCTGCTGGCGCGGGGCGGCGTGCTGGTGACGCGGCGCGGCCACGGCGGGGGCGCGCGGCTGGCGCGGCCCGCCTCCGAGATCGGGCTGGGCGACGTGGTGGCCCTGCTCGAAGGGGGTACGGCCATGGTGGAATGCGACCGCGCCGACGGCGGCGGCTGCACCCTGACGCCGGTGTGCCGTCTTCGGGGCCTGCTGGCTGGTGCGGAAGCCGCGTTCATCGAAACCCTCAACACCCGGAGCCTGGCCGACTGTGCCCTGCCGCCCCGGAAAGGAGCAGACGCATGACCATCGACATCGCCCCGGGCGGCGTGACCGTGCCCGCCGAGGTGCTGGCGCCCCTGCTGGACCTCGACCCCGCCGAGGTGCCCGCGCTGATGCGTGCGGGCGAGATCACCAGCCTTTACGAGACGGGGGAGGGGGAGGACGCGGGCCGGTGCCGCCTGACCTTCTGGCACGGCGGCAGGCGTTTGCGCCTGACCTGCGCGATGGACGGGACGATCCTGTCCACCAGCCGTGCCCCGGTGCGGCGATGAGCGCCGCGCGCACGGCCCCGCGCCCGGCGGCCACGACGATGGAGCGGTCGCGCGCCTGGACCGGCCCGGCGATCCTGTCCTACGGGTTCCGGCCGTTCTTCTTCTTCGGCGCGGTCTGGGCGGTGGTGGCCATGGCGCTCTGGGTGGCGATCCTGGCGGGACGGGCCGCGCCCGGCGCGATGCTGCCGGCCGACTGGCACGCGCATGAGTTCCTGTTCGGCTACCTCGGCGCCATCGTCGCCGGGTTCCTGCTGACGGCGGTGCCCAACTGGACGGGGCGCCTGCCGGTGGTGGGCTGGGGCCTGGGCGCGCTGGTGCTGGCGTGGTTCGCGGGGCGCGTGGTGCTCTGGTCGCCGGGGCCGCTCGGGGCCCTGGCGGTGGCCGGGGTGGACCTCGTCTTCCCGCTGGCACTGGCCGGGGTGATCCTGCGCGAGATCCTGGCGGGCAAGAACTGGCGCAATCTGCCGGTGCTGGGCCTGCTGGTCCTGCTGACGGTGGCGAACGGTCTGTTCCACTGGGAGGCGGCGACGGGGGCGTCGGCGGCGCAGGGCTACGGCCTGCGGCTGGGGCTGGGCACGGGCATCATGATGATCGCGCTGATCGGCGGCCGCATCGTGCCGTCGTTCACGCGCAACTGGCTGGTCAAGCGGGGCGCCACGACCCTGCCGGTGCCGCCCATGGCGCGGTTCGACCGGGCGGCGCTGGCGGTCACCGGGCTTGCGCTGCTCCTGTGGATCGCGCTGCCGGATGCGGCGCTGACGGGCGTCGCGCTGCTGGCCGTGGGCGCGGTGCAGGCGGTGCGGCTCTGGCGGTGGCGGGGCGTGGACACGGGGGTGGAGCCGCTGGTCGCGGTCCTGCACGCGGGATACGCCTTCGTGCCGCTGGGCGCGCTGGCCATCGGGGCGGCGATCCTGCTGCCGGACACGGGCGCCACGGCGGCGGCGCAGCATCTGTGGATGGCGGGGGCCATCGGATTGATGACGCTGGCCGTGATGACGCGGGCGACGCTGGGCCACACGGGGCAGGCACTGGCGGCGGGCGCCGGGACGACGGCGATCTATCTGGCGCTGGTGGCGGCGGTCGTGCTGCGGCTGGCCGGGGCGGCGGTGCCCGACGCGGCGCTGACGCTCTATGCGCTGGCGGGGCTGTGCTGGGCGGGGGCCTTCGGCGGCTTCGCCGTGATCTACGGCCGGCTTCTGCTTCGGGCGAAGGGCTGAGACATGGGCTGGGCGGAACTGGTCGCGGCCTTCGCCGCCTTCTTCGTCAGCCATTCGGTGCCGCTCCGCCCGCCGGTGCGCGCGCGTCTGGTGGGCGTGCTGGGGCGGCGGGGGTTCACGCTGGCCTATTCGGCGCTGTCGCTGGCCGCGCTGGTCTGGCTGATCGTCGCGGCGGGGCGCGCGCCCTTCGTGCAGGTCTGGCCGCGGCTGGGCTGGCAGCCCTGGGTGCCGCTCCTGGCGATGGCGGGGGCCTGCGCCCTGCTGGCGCTGGCGATCGGGCGGCCGAATTCGTTTTCCTTCGGCGGGCCGTCCACCGGGTTCGACCCGGCCCGGCCGGGCGTCGTGCGGGTGGTGCGGCATCCGCTCCTGGTGGCCATGGCGCTCTGGGCCGGGGCGCATCTGGTGCCGAACGGCGACCTCGCGCATGTCCTCCTGTTCGGCAGCTTCGCGGGCTTTGCGCTGCTGGGCATCCGGATCGTGGATCGGCGGCGGCGGCGGATCATGGGTCCGGAGGTCTGGGACGGATTGGCGGCCGAGGTCCGCGCCCACCCGCCGCGTCCGGCGTCGTGGGGCGGCGCGGCGGTGCGGCTCGGGGCGGCGGCGGCGCTCTATCTGGTGCTGATCGCGCTGCATCCGGCGGTGATCGGGGTGTCGCCCTTGCCGTGAAAGAAACCGGGCGGATTTGTTCTGGATCAAGGCGGGGCCGGGACGTGTCTTATATGGTAGCCTTCAATGCACTGAAAACGTCCGGAGAATCAGATGTCCTTCGCAGCCCCCACCCGTCGCGCGTTCCTTCAGGGGGGCGCCGCCACCGTCGGCGCCACAGGTCTGTTCAGCACGACGGCGCTGGCCGGGCTGGACCCCAACTCCTTCGGGGAGGGGCGCATCTTCCACGCCACGCATTTCGGCCCCTTCGAGGCGGTGGTGCGGGACGGCAAGCTGGTCAACATCAGCGCGGTCCACAACCTCGACGCGCAGCCGACCGAGATGCTGATGTACGGCGTCAAGGACCGGACCTATGACAAGTCGCGCATCGACTATCCCATGGTCCGCAAGTCGTACCTGGAGAACTGGGAGACGGGCGACATCAAGCCCGAACTGCGTGGCAAGGAACCCTATGTGCGCGTCGACTGGGACACCGCCTTCAGCCTGACGGCCAAGGCGCTGCTCGACACGGCGACGGAGCACGGCAACGAGGCGATCTTCAGCTCCTCCTACGGGGGCTGGGCCAACGCGGGCAACTTCCGCCCGAACGTGATGCAGGGGCGCCTGCTGAACCTGATCGGCGGCTGCACCAACACGCAGGGCGACTGGTCGGCGGGGGCCAGCCAGATCTGCCTGCCGCGCGTCATCGGCGACATGGAGGTCTATTCGGCGCAGACTGCCTGGGAAGTCATCCGCGACAACACCGAGGTCTTCGTCCTGGTCGGCTGCGACCCGATCAAGAACAACCGCATCGAATACACCGTGGCCGACCACCAGATGTCCGGCCCCTGGGAGGAGATCCGCGACAACGGCGTCCGGTTCATCTCGATCAACCCGCAGCGCACGCCGTCGGACGAATACCTGGGCGCCGAGTGGATCGACATCGTGCCCAACACCGACGTCGCGCTGTTCAGCGCCATGGCCTATCACGTGCTGGAGAAGGGGCTGGAGGACCGGGCCTATCTCGACCGCTATACCGTCGGTGCCGACAGGTGGATCGCCTATATCAGGGGCGAGACGGACGACACGCCCAAGACGCCCGAATGGGCCGCCGCGATCACCGGGATCGACGCCGGCAAGATCCGGGAGCTGGCCGAGCTTCTGGCCACCAGCCGGACCGAGATCGCGGGCGCCTGGTCGCTGCAGCGCGCGCAGCACGGCGAGATGACCCACTGGGCCATCGTCAACTTCTCCGCGCTGACCGGCCAGATCGGCAAGCCGGGCGGCGGCGTGGGGTTCTCGTGGCACTACGGCGGCGGCGGGATGCCGCAGTCGGGCAAGTCCACGCCCACGGGCCTGAGCCAGGGGCGCAACTGGGTCTCGGGCATCTGCCCGGCGAGCCGCATCACCGAGATGCTGGAGAACCCCGGCGCGGAGTTCATCTACAACGGCATGACCGGCACCTATCCGGACGTGAAGATGATCTTCAACGCCGGCAACAACTTCATGTCGCACCAGCAGGACACCAACCGCCTGATCCGCGCGCTGGAGAAGGTGGACACCATCGTCAGCGTGGACGTCTGGTGGACGGCCGCGACCCGCTGGGCCGACATCGTGCTGCCCGCCTGCTCCACGCTGGAGCGCGACGACATCAGCGTCGGCGGCACCTATTCCAACGACAAGATCTACGCGATGAAGCAGGTGATCGAGCCGGTGGGCGAGAGCATGTCGGATTACCACATCTTCGAGGGGCTGGCCGACAAGCTGGGCATCTGGCCGCAGTTCACCGACAGCTATGAATTGATGGACCACATCGAAGCCGCCTACGGCCGCACCTCCGCCTCCGAGCATACGCCTTTCGAGGAGTTCTGGGAAAAGGGCTATGCCTTCCAGGAGGTGCCGGAGGAGGCGCGGAGCTGGGTCCGCCACGGCGACTTCTATACCGACCCGGAGGCGAATCCCCTGCACACCGCGTCGGGCAAGATCGAGATGTTCTGCGAGGAGATCGCGGGCTTCGACATCGACGACTGCCCCGGCATGCCGGTCTGGATGGAGAAGCACGAATACCTGGGCAACGCCGAACCCGATCAGGTCCACGTCGTCAGCCCCCACCCCTGGTACCGCCTGCACAGCCAGATGGACCAGTCCGAGACGCTGCGCGACCTCTACAAGATCCAGGGTCGGGAGCCGGTGCGGATCAACCGTTCCGACGCGGAAAGCCGCGGCATCGCCGACGGCGACCTGGTGGAGCTGTACAACGACCGGGGCACGATCATCGTGGGCGCCATCCTGTCCGACGACATCCGCCCCGGCGTGGTGTCCGTCTATGAAGGCGGGTGGCCGTCGCTCGACAGCAAGGGGCGCTGCAACTCGGGTCTGGTGAACTTCCTGACTTCGACGCAGCGGGCCTCGGGCCTGAGCCAGGCGACCTCGGCCAACACGGTGATCTGCCGGATGCGCAAGTGCGAGGACCCGGAAGGCCCGAACATGGCCTACGAGAAGCCCGAGATCATCGAGAACATGGAACTGGCCGAGATCGATCAGGACAAGCTGGACCTGGACCGCGTCTACGACATCACCGATGCGCTGCTGGCCGACCTGACGCCGGGCGAGCAGATCTTCTACGAGCGCTGCACCGTCTGCCACGGCCCGCGCGAGGTGGGGCATTTCACCATGAACCAGTGGAAGGGCATCACGCCGTCGATGTTCCCGCGCGCGGGTCTCGACGAGAACGAGGCCACGCTGGTGATGGAGTTCCTGATGGAGAACGCCTCGGACTCGCCTGCGAAGTGACGCCGGCCCGATGACATCGCCGCGGGCCGGGACGATCCGGCCCGCGGCACGACCGAAGGACGCGAGACATGCTGGACCGGGCCATACCCACGGGATGCGGATGCGACGAGGCGGGGGCGGCGATGATGCCGCTGGACCGCGCGGTCGCCCTGGCCCGGTCGTTGGCGCGGCCCCTGGGGCGGATGCAGAGGGTGCCCATGGCGCGGGCCATGGGCCGGATCGCGGCGGAGGACATCCACGCGCCGGGCGCCATGCCGGCCTTCGACACCTCGGCCATGGACGGCTTCGCGCTGCGCTCCGGCGATCTGGACGGAGTGCCGGACCTGCCCGTCGCGGGCACCGTCGCGGCGGGGCAGGGGGCGGGCGTCCTGCCGCCGGGGCAGGCCGTCCGCATCTTCACCGGCGCGCCGGTTCCCCAGGGTGCCGATGCCGTGGTCATGGTGGAGCGCTGCGGCGACCGGGGCGACCGCGTGACGCTGCACCATCGCCCCGCGCCGGGCGAGAACATCCGTATGCGGGGCAGCGACCAGCCGCCGGGCGCGCGGCTTCTGTGCCGGGGCCAGCGGATCGCGGCGCATCACGTCGGGCTGCTGGCCGGCCACGGGGTCGCGCGGGTCGCCGTCACCGCCCGGCCGCGCGTCGGCGTCCTGTCCACCGGCGACGAACTGTCGCCCGGTGCCGCCACGCGCATCGGCGACGCCAACGGGCCGATGCTGCAAGCGCTTGCATCGGAGGCGGGTGCGCAGGTCACGGACCTGGGCGTCCTGCCCGATGACCGCGACGCGATGCGGGACGCGCTGGTGCGGGCGGGGCAGCGGTTCGACCTGATCCTGACCAGCGGCGCGGTGTCCATGGGCGGGCGCGACCACCTGCGCCCCGCGCTGGAGGCGGCGGGCGGCACGGTCCACGGCTGGCGCGTGGCGATCAAGCCGGGGAAGCCGGTGCTGCTCGCCACGCTGGGCCGCGCGGTGCTGACCGGGCTGCCGGGCAACCCCTTCGCCGCATTGGCCGGGTTCCACCTGTTCGCCGCGCCGCAGATCGCGGACCTGTCGGGGGCCGAAGCTCCCGCCTTCGCCCCCGTGCCCGCCCGCGCAGGCTTCGACTGGACGCGCAAGCCCGGTCGGGCGGAGGTCTTTCCCGTGCGCCTGACCGGCTACGACGCCGAGGGCTGCGCGGTGCTGGAGCGGCTGGGGCAGGGGGTGTCGGCGACGCTCTGGCCCGTGGCGGCGGCGGACGGGCTGGCGCTGGTGCCCGCGGGCACCGACCGCCTGCGCCCCGGCGACGCGCTGACGTGGCGGCCGTTCCGTGGCGGCCGGGCATGACCGCGCCCCTGGCCGCCGTGCGGTTCGACGCGGGCGACATCGACGCCTTCCTGACGCTGGTCGCCGGGGATGCCCGTGCGCGGGGCCTTCGGCCACGCGGCGTGGTGCAGGCGCGGGGCGGCGATGGCCGCTGTGCCGACATGGATCTGGCGACGCTCGGGTCGGGGCGGGTGTTCCGCATCTCGCAACCGCTGGGGCAGGGGTCGCGGGGGTGCCGGCTGGAGCCGGGCGGCCTGGCGCGATGTTCGGCCTTTCTGGAGGCGGAGATCGCGCGGGGCGCGGACCTGCTGATCCTCAACCGTTTCGGGCGGGGCGAGGCGACGGGGCGCGGGTTCCGCGACCTGATCGGCACGGCCCTGACCCTGGGGGTGCCGGTGCTGACCGCCGTGCGCCCGACCTATGCCGCGGACTGGGCGGAGTTTTCCGCCGGTCTGGGCCGCGACCTGCCGATGCGGCGCGATGCCGTATCGGATTGGCTGGCACGCCAGCGCCCTCGGGCGCAAGCCGCCTGACACCACCGCCCGCATCCCGCGGGCACAATGACGCAAGAGGAAAGACAATGAAGTTCAAGACCGTCGCCGCAGCCGCCCTGATGTCGCTCGCCGCCATGCCCGCCCTGGCCGAGACCTTCGAGGTCAAGATGCTGAACCGGGGCGAGACCGGCAACATGGTGTTCGAGCCGCGCTTCGTCGCCGCCCAGGTCGGCGATACCGTCAGGTTCGTCCCCACCGACAAGGGGCACAGCGCCGAGAGCATCGACGAGATGCTGCCCGAGGGGCAGGAGGCTTTCAAGGGCCGGATCAACGAGGAGATCGAGATCGAGCTGACCGCCGAGGGCGTGATGGGCGTGGAATGCAAGCCGCACACCGCGCTCGGGATGGTCATGGCGATCCAGGTGGGCGACGCGCCGGTTCCCGAAGGGTTCCTGGACGTCAAGCTGCCGCGCAAGGCCGCATCCACCTTCGAGGAGATCGTCGACGAAAACCTGGGCGAAAGCTGATGGCCGACACCACGCGCAGGATGCCCGGCGCCGCCGGTGACCTGGCCGAGGCGCACCCCGACGTCTGGGCGGCCTATTCCGCCCTGGGCGAGGCCGCGGCCAAGGCCGGCCCGCTGAGCGCGCGGGAACGGCGGCTGGTGAAGCTGGCGCTGTCGATCGGCGCGGGATCGGAGGGCGCGGTCCATTCCCACGCCCGCCGCGCCCGGTCCGAGGACATCGCGCCGGCGGACCTCAGGCAGGTGGCCCTGCTGGCCATCGGCCCGCTCGGCCTGCCCCGCGCGGTCGCCGCCACCACCTGGATCGCGGATGTGACCGAAAAATAACGAATGCGGGCCGCCCCTTCGGAGGGCGGCCCGCACGTCACCTCGACGCCGGATGCGCCCCGCGATGGCAGAGAGGGCGATCTAGTCCGGGAACTGCCGCGCCACGATGCTCCGGGTTTCGCCCTCGAAGACAGTCTCGCCGCCGACGATCGTCTCCAGCACCCGAATGTCCTTGATCTTCATCGGGTCGAGATGTCCGACCGACAACGGGTTCTCGGACAGGATCACGAAATCCGCAAGCTTGCCGGGCTCGATGCTGCCCTTCAGGTCTTCCTGGAAGTACTGCCAGGCGGCGTTGGTGGTGATCGCCTTGATCGCCTCCAGCGGGGGAACGCGCTGGTCCTCGCCGATGATGTCGCCGCCGGTGGACATGCGGTTCACCGACGACCAGATCATCTGGATGCCGTCGATGGGCACGACGGGCGTGTCGGTGTGCGTCGTGGGCCGGAGGCCGTGATCGTAGGCGCCCTTGAGCGGGCTCATGTGGTTCGCGCGCGACTCGCCGAAGAACACGTTCTTGTGGCGGTCGCCCCAGTAGAACGTGTGGCCGATGAAGAAGTCCGGATGCACGTCCAGTGCCGCCATCTGGTTGAGCTGATCCGGCCGCGTGAACTGCGAGTGCTGGATCGTGTGGCGCGCATCCTCGCGCGGGGCGGCCAGTTGCGCGGCGGCGAAGGCGTCGAGCGTGTTCTGGATGCCCTGGTCCCCGTTGGAATGGACCGTGACCTGCCAGCCCTCGCGGTGCAGATCCTCGACGAAATCGAAGAACTCGTCGCGGTCGTCCCAATAGGAGAAGCCCTTGTAGTCGCCGTCGTCATGCGGCCGCTGCGTCATGTAGGGCTGGCTGAAATGGGCGGTATAACCCTGGGGCGAGCCGTCGACGGTGATCTTCATCGGGCCGCTGACGATCATGTTGCGGCCGGCGGTCAGGTCGGTCCCCGATGTGACGGCCGGATATTCCCGCGCATCCTCCATCGTCCGTTCCCTCGGCCAGTAGATGAGCCGCAGGGACAGGTCGCCACTCTCGAGCGCCTCCCTGTAGAGGTCGATCGCCTCGGGCTCGGTCGGCTGGTCGTTGGCGGTGGTGAAGCCATGCGCCGTCCACAGCTCGGCGGCCTTGCGGATGGCGGCGAGTTCATCCTCCCGCGTGGTCTCGGGCACGATGTCGCGCACCAGTGCGCCCGCGTT
Source organism: Jannaschia rubra (assembly GCF_001403735.1). Classification (GTDB taxonomy): domain Bacteria; phylum Pseudomonadota; class Alphaproteobacteria; order Rhodobacterales; family Rhodobacteraceae; genus Jannaschia; species Jannaschia rubra. The sequence goes on along the minus strand of NZ_CXPG01000025.1, from coordinate 56,485 downwards.
GCCCTCCAGAACGCCCGTCGGCTCGCCGGTCTCCTCGTTCTTCTCGATGCGCCCGCCATCGGGGTTGGGCGTGTCCGCGGTGATCCCCGCCTCCTCGAGCGCCTTGGAGTTGGCGACCGAGACGTGGCCGGAGATGTGCCTGATGATGACCAGCTTCGTCGTGCTGACCTTGTCCAGATCCTCGCGCGTGGGGTGGCGGTTCTCGGCAAGCAGAGTGTCGTCGTAGCTGGTCCCGAGGACGACCGGCGCGTCGGTGTCGGCTCGTTCCGTCAGCTTGGCGACGAGCTGGTCCATGTTCGTCGTCGTGCCGATGGGCGGCGGGTTGAGATCGACCTGCAGCCCCCAGGTGCCGGCGGCGATGAAATGCCCGTGGGGGTCGATGAAGCCGGGCAGCATGGTCCGCCCTTCCAGATCGACGCGCTCGGTGCTGTCGTCGGCCAGCGCCTCGATATCGACCATCCGGCCGACATGGGTGATCCGGTCGCCCTCGATGGCGACCGCTTCGACGAACAAGTTCGCGTCGTTCATGGTGACGATATCGCCGCCGAAATAGATCCTGTCGACCTGCGCATAGGCGGCGGTGGCCGTCGAGGCGAGAAGCGCGACCGAGGCGGATACGAGCAGTCTGGACATGATAATCTCCTGGGTTCAGAAATTGTTCGACAGGCGATTGCAGAACAGGCGACAGCGGCTTTTTTCCTTCAGCGTTTCTTACCCGTCGGATCAAGGCTCGGGCTTTTCCTCCGCCGCCGGTAGGTCCAAAGCTGGAAACCGCTAGGACCAGATGGCGCGCGTGCGGGTGTGCGCTATGTTCCCGCGATGCGCGAACCCTCGGGGAAGGACAACGAATGACCGCCAAGCACTGCATCCTGATCGGGGCGCCTCTGGACAGCGGGAAGCGGCGGAAGGGCTGTCTGATGGGGCCTGACGCCTATCGCACCGCCGGCATCGCCCGCATGATCGAGGAGTTGGGGCATGGGGTCGAGGATCGGGGCAACGTCGACCCCGGCGCCTTTGCCGAAGACCCCGACGACCGGTTGCATGCCCTGGACGAGACCGTGGCCTGGACGCGCGCGTTGACCGATGCGGCGCGGCGGGGGGCGGCGGAGGGGTTCCCGATCTTCATGGGCGGCGACCATGCGCTGTCGCTGGGCACCGTGGCGGGCGTCGCGGCCCATGCGGCCGACGCGGGCCGGCCGCTGTTCCTGCTCTGGCTCGACGCGCATCCCGATTACCACACGCCCGAGACGACGGATTCGGGCAACCTGCACGGCACGCCGGTCGCCTATGTCACCGGGCGGACGGGGTTCGCGGGCTTTCCGCCGCTGGAGGCCGCGGTGCCCACGGGCAACATCTGCATGATCGGCCTGCGCTCCGTCGACCCGGCGGAGCGCGAGGCGATCGAGGCCACGGACATGGCGGTGGCCGACATGCGCAGCATCGACGAGACCGGCATCGCCGCGCCCCTGCGCACCTTCCTGGAGCGGGTGGCGGAGGCGGACGGCATGTTGCATGTCTCGCTCGACGTGGATTTCCTCGACCCCACCATCGCGCCCGCGGTCGTGACCACCGTGCCCGGCGGCGCCACCCTGCGCGAGGCGCATCACGCGATGGAGCTTCTGCACGAGAGCGGGCTGGTGACGTCGCTGGACCTCGTGGAGCTGAACCCGTTCCTGGACGAACGCGGCCGGACCGCGTCGCTGATGGTGGACCTGACCGCCTCCCTTCTGGGGCGGCGCGTCTTCGACCGGCCCACCCGCCGCAGCTACTCCTGAGAGGTCGCCCATGCCCCCCAAGCCGTCAGACCTGGCCTTCGTCCCCTTCGTCAGCGTCGAGAACATGATGAAGCTGGTCCACCGCATCGGGATCGAACCCATGCTGGAAGGCATCGCCGCCTATATCGAGGAGGATTTCCGCCGCTGGGACCTGTTCGACAAGACGCCCCGCATCGCCAGCCATTCGCGCGAGGGGGTGATCGAGCTGATGCCCACCTCGGACGGGGAGGTTTACGGGTTCAAATACGTCAACGGCCACCCGAAGAACACGGCCGAGGGGTTGCAGACCGTCACCGCCTTCGGCCTGCTCGCCACGGTGGACACGGGCTATCCGGTCCTGCTGTCGGAAATGACGGTGCTGACGGCGCTGCGGACGGCGGCGACCTCGGCCATGGTGGCGCGGCATCTGGCGCCCAAGGGGGCGCGGACCATGGCAATGATCGGCAACGGCGCGCAGTCGGAGTTCCAGGCGCTGGCGATGCGTGTCATATGCGGCATCGACCGGCTGCGGCTCTATGACATCGACCGGGCGGCCACGGACAAGGTGATGCGGAACCTTGCCGGCTACGGGTTCACGCTGGAACCCTGTGCCACGCCGGAGGAGGCGATCGAGGGCGCGCAGATCATCACCACCTGCACCGCCGACAAGCAGTTCGCCACCATCCTGACCGAGAACATGATCGGCACCGGGGTCCACATCAACGCCATCGGCGGCGACTGCCCCGGCAAGACCGAACTGCACCCCGGCATCCTGTCGCGCGCGGACGTCTTCGTCGAATACCCGCCCCAGACGCGGGTGGAGGGCGAGATCCAGCAGATGCCGGCGGATTTTCCCGTCATCGAGATGTGGCAGGTCATCACCGGCGCCGCGCCCGGCCGGACCGGCCCCGACCGGATCACCCTGTTCGACGGCGTGGGCTTCGCCATCGAGGATTTCTCGGCCCTGCGTTATGTGCGCGACCAATTGGACGAGACGGGCCTTTACCAGAACCTCGACATGATCGCCGACCCGGATGATCCCCGCGACCTGTTCGGAATGGTCGCGCGCGCGGGAGGGTAGTGGGTCAGGAACGGATCCGGCGTCGGTGACGACGCCGGTCCATGAAAGTGAAGTCCAGAAGTCGAGCGAGAACATGAGCCTCAAGAACGCGACGATAAAGGCGGGCATCGTTCTGATCCCGTCCTACACGGCGGCCTTTCTGACGGAGCAGATGGTCTATGTCGTGCCGATGCTCGCGGCCACGAGCTTCTTCGCCGGCACCGTCGACCTGAACCAGAAGACGACCCGGCGGAGAGTGGACGAAGACGAGGCCGATGAGGGTGGCGGCGAAGACATCGGCTCCGCGGCGGAAACCAACCAGATATAGGATGGGAACCCGACCGGTCTCGCTTCGCGAGGTGAGGGATCGAACCGATCCGGCGGAGACTTCTCGGCAGCCGCATCCCGGACCCATGATCAGCGCATCCCGGCGAAAACAGGCCGGAAACCTGCGCCCGGCGTGGAGTGTTTCCGCCGGGTGGCGGAGAGCTGCCCTTGGCGCGCGGTCCGGCGCGCAGGGAAAGGGGGCGATCCGGCGGCGGGGCGCGCGAAACGGGCCTCGGGCCGATGGGGGGAGGCGCGGCGGCGCGGTTTGCGATCCCTTGGCCGCGGGCATTGAGAACGCCCTTTTCATGGACCAATCGGAGAGATACGATGAAAACGATCCTGACCACGACCGCCGCCCTTCTCGCCCTGGCCGCCCCCGTCTGGGCGCAGGATGCGATGGATACGGACGGCGACGGCAACGTTTCGATGGAGGAGCTGCAGGCGGCCTATCCCGAAGCGACCGCCGAGAACTTCACTGCCATGGACGCGGATGCCGACGGCATGCTGAGCGCGGCCGAAGTCCAGGCGGCCCAGGAAGCCGGCATCCTGCCTGCCGCGGAGTGATCCGCCCCTGAGCGAACGACGCGGCGTCCGGAGGCTTTCCGGGCGCCGTATTCGTTCGGTCAGTCGCCGAACATCAACTCCACCGGCCAGAGCGAGATCGCGGGCACATAGGTGATGACCATGAGCGCCGCGAAGACCGTCAGCACGAACCACAAAAGCTGCGGGATGATGCGCTCCACCGGAAGGTCCGCGACCTGACAGGCGGCGAAGAGGTTGACGCCGAGCGGCGGCGTGATCATCCCGAGCGCCAGGTTCACCACGATGATGAGGCCGAAATGCACCGGGTCCACGCCGTAGGCCACGGCGATGGGCGTGAGGATGGGGGCGAGGACCAGGATCGCGGCAGAGGTCTCGATGAACATGCCCACGATAAGCAGCATCAGGTTGACCACCAACAGGAACGCGACGCGGCTTTCGAAGACGTCGCGGAACCAGGCCGCAATCTCGTTGGGTAGGCCCGACCGGGTGATGAGGAAGGAAAAGAGCGCGGCGGCCGAGATGATGATCATGATGGCCGAGGTGGAGATCACCGTCTTCGTCAGGATCGCCGGAAGGTCGCGCAGCCGCAGCTCGCGGTAGAAGCCCATGCCGACCACGAGGGCGGCCGCCACGGCCACGGCGCTGGCTTCGGTGGGCGTGAAGATGCCCGAATAGATGCCCCCCAGGATGACGAAGGGCACCAGCAGCGCGGGCAGGGCCGAGAGCGCCGCGCGCCCCACGGAATCGCGCCCGTCGCCGTCGTTCATGCCGATGCCCCGCACCCGGCAGATCACCAGCACCAGCGCCATGAGCGAGGCGGCCACCAGCAGGCCCGGACCGAGCCCCGCGATGAAGAGCTTGCCCACCGAGGTGTCGGTGGACACGCCGTAGAGGATGAGCGGGATCGACGGCGGGATCAGCACGCCGAGTTCGGCCGACGACGCCTGGATCGAGGCGGCGAGGGGGGTGGGGTAGCCGTGGCTCACCATCGCCGGAATGAGGATCGCGCCGATGGCGAAGGTCGTGGCCACCGAGGAGCCCGAGACCGACGCGAACAGCATGCAGGTCACGACGCAGGTGCAGGCAAGCCCGCCCTGCACCCCGCCCACCAGCGACTTGGCCAGCGCCACGAGCCGCCCCGAGATGCCGCCCGCGCCCATCAGGTTGCCCGCCAGGATGAACAGCGGGATCGCCATGAGCGGGAAGCTGTCGATGCCGGTGAACATCCGCTGCGCCACGAGGAGGAGGGGCAGGCGGCCCTGCGCCTCGATCCCGATGACGGAGGCGAGGCCGATGGCCACCGCGATGGGCACGCCCAGCACGAACAGGATGGCCAGCGACAGGCCGAGCGCGGCGTTCATGCGGCTGCCCCGATGCGCCAGCCTTCGGTCGCGCCCCGGATCATGGCGGCGACGATGGCGATGAGGATGAAGACCGAGCCCACGGGCAGCGCGGCATAGACCCAGGCGATCGACACCTCGAGCGCGGCGAGCTTCTGGTTCATGACGCGCCCGGTCATCAGCCAGCCCTGCCAGAGGAGGATCGAGAAGAACACGAGCGACGCCGTGTTCGCGGCGAGGAACAGCCCCAGCCCCAGGCGGCGGGGCAGGGCGTTCATGATAACGTCGACCGAGATCATCGCCCCGTGCCGGAACGCCACGGCCACGCCCAGGAACACCGACCAGACCATCGCCGAGCGGGTGATGACCTCCGACCAGGTGGAGGGGGCGTCGAAGACGAAGCGGGTGACGACCTGGAACAGCGCGAGGCCCGCGGCGATCACCAGAAAGGCGATGGAGAGCCGCAGGGCAAGGCCCGTCGTCAGGTCTTCGAGTTTCAGGAACAGTCGCATCGGGCCTCGGTATCTCGGGGGGTGGGCCGGCGGAGGGGTCGCCGCCGGCCCCGTTCGGGTCACTCGACCGCCTGGATCCGCTCGACCATCTCGGTGCCGTGCTCGTCGGTGTAGACCTTGTAGGCCTCCTGCGCGAGTTCGGCGAAGGGCGCCTTGTCGATGTCGGTGATGACCTCCATCCCGTTCTCGCGCAGGAGCGCCACGCCCTCGTCCTCCAGCCGGTTGACCTCGGCGCGGGTGGCGGCGGCGCTGGCCTTCGCGGCCTCGCGGAACCAGCCCTTCTCCTCGTCGCTCAGCCCGTCGAACAGGATGGGCGAGGCAAGGATCGCCACCGGCGAATAGACGTGCCCGGTGAGCGAGGCGTAGTCCTGCACCTCCCAGAACTTCGAGGCCGAGATCACCGTGATCGGGTTCTCCTGCCCGTCCACGACGCCCTGCTGCAGCGCGGTGAACAGCTCGGGGAAGGCCATGGGCGTGGGCGCGGCGCCCATGTCCTCGAAGGCTTCCATGTGGACGCGGTTTTCCATGGTCCGCAGCTTGAGGCCCTGAAGGTCCTCGGGCGTCTCGACGGGCCGCTGCGAATTGGTGACGTGGCGGAAGCCGTTCTCGGACCAGCCGAGACCCACGAGGTTGTTCTCGTCGATCCGGGCCAGAAGCTCCTGCCCGATCTCGCCGTCGAGCACCTTGCGCGCGTGGTCGTAGTCGCGGAACAGGAACGGCAGGTCGAGGGCGTAAACCTCGGGGACGAAGTTGCCCAGGGGCCCGGTCGAGGTGATGACCACGTCGAGCGAGCCGATCTGCAGCCCCTCGATCATGTCGCGCTCACCGCCCAGCTGGCCCGCCGGGGCCTGCTCTCCCGTCCACTCGCCGCCCGAAAGCTCCTCCAGCGTGTCGATGAAGGCCTGTGCGCCGAGGCCGTAGTGCGACGTCGGCGACAGCGAATGGCCGATGACGATGGACTGCTGCGCCTGGGCCGCGCCGGCTGCCAGCACGGCGGCGGCGGCAAGTCCGGTGATGATGTGGTTCATGGTGTCCTCCCTGTGGTTTCCCGCGGCGACGCCGGGCATCGCCGCTTCATGGAATGTCACAGGGCGGTCCAGTGCGCCAGAGTTTCGGGCGCAGGTCCGCGACCTGCGGGCGCCCGGCAGGGTCAGGGTCGGACCGCGGCCGTTCTTCGCCACCGCCGTCGCGCGCCCGGGACGGTGTGCATCCACATGCGGTCGCCTGATGACGGGGGCGGGGCACCGGCCGGGCGCGGTCCGGTCGGCGGCATCATCTGCCTAGCTGAACAGCATGCCGCCGTTGATGTCGACATTGACGCCCGTCATGAACCCCGCCTCCTCGCCGGCCAGGAAGGCGACCAGATGGGCGATGTCCTCGGGCGTGCCCTGGCGCTTTACCGGCGACGCGGCCTCGACGTTCCGGCGCGCTTCGGGCGCGGTGTGGACGTTGTGGAATTCGGTGTCGATCATGCCGGGGCAGAGCGCGTTGACGCGGATCTTCGGGCCCAGCTCCTTTGCGAGGCCGCGCGTCATGGTGATGACGGCCCCCTTCGACGTGGCATAGGCGACGGCGCCCGGGCCGCCGCCATCGCGGCCGGCCTGGCTCGCGATGTTGACGATGGCGCCCGAGTCCATATGCGGCAGGCATGCCTTGACCATCAGGAAGGTGCTGGTGAGGTTCAGGTCCATCACCGCGCGCCAATGGTCCAGCGACATCTCGGCGATGGTCTTGCGCGCGATCAGGCCGCCGGCGTTGTTCACCAGGATGTCGACGCGGCCGAAGGCCTCCACCGTCTTCTTCACCAGCGCCTCGGCGTCGCCGGGCAGGTTCAGGTCGCCCTGCATCGCGAAGGCCTTGCCGCCCTGTGCCTCGATCGCCCGTACCGTCTCGTCGGCCCCCGACGAGGAGGAGAAGTAGTTGATCGCGACGTTCGCGCCCTCCCCCGCCAGCTTCATCGCGCAGGCGCGGCCGATGTCGCGGCCGCCGCCGGTCACGATGGCTGTCTTGCCCTTGAATCTCATGGACTGTCCTTTCCGTCCTGTCGGTTACACCGCCCGCTGCGATCGGCCGGCGGGATCGGCCGACCTGTCGAGCGTCATGAAGTAGTCGAAGATCTCGGGGACGTTGCCGTCGCCCATGCCGGCGGCGACGGCGGCCTCGAGGTTGTGCGAGGTGCCTTCGGCGATCTCGGCCCGGGTGCCCAGATCCTCGACCATCCTGAGGAAATAGCCGAGGTCCTTGCTGGCGTTGCCGATCGAGAAGCCGAGATCGCTCACGCCATCCACCGCGTAGTTCTTGCAGAACCCCATGAAAGGCGAGTTCGACGGCCCCGCCGACATGATATCGTAGAGCTGCCGGCGGTCGACGCCGGCACGGTCGGCCACGGCGAAGGCCTGGCTCATGGTGCAGACCGTGGTCATGCCCATGAAGTTGTTGATGAGCTTGGTCGTATGACCGGCGCCGAGCGGCCCGAGGTAGAAGACGTTCTCTCCCTGCTGGTCGAGGACCGGCTTGACCTTGTCGAAGGTCTCCCGGTCGCCGGCGGCCATGATGTTGAGAAGCCCGTCCCTGGCGTGGGCCGGGGTGCGGCCGAGCGGCGCGTCGACCATGCCAGCCCCCCGGGCGGCGAGGTCGGCGCCGATCTTGCGCGTCGACGCCGGGACGGAGGTGCCGAAGTCGATCAGCACGGCGCCGTCCCGGATGCCGGCCAGCAGGCCGTCGTCGCCGTAGACGACCTTCTCGACGACCTCGGAGGTGGTGAGGCAGAGCATGACGATGTCGCTGGCCTCCGCCAGTTCCCGAGGGGTGGCGGCCGCCCGCGCGCCGCCCCGGTCGACGACCTTCGCCACCGCATCCTCGTCGAGGTCCATCACGACAAGGTCGAACCCCTTCGTCTGAAGGTTCTCGACCATGTTGCCGCCCATGAGGCCGAGGCCGATGAAACCGATCACGGGTTTGGTCATTCTGTGCACTCCCTTGAATTTGCGTGTGAATCGTCGGATCAGAGGAAATCTTCGCGGTGGGGCGTGAAGATATCCAGCAGCGTCCCGGCTTCGAGGCAGGTCGCGCCGTGCTCGATGTGGGGCTGCTTGTAGAGCGAGTCTCCGGCCGACACGATGTAGGTCTCGTCGCCGACGACGAACTCGAACCTGCCCGAAATCACGTAGGTGATCTGCTCATGGGGGTGGCTGTGGCGCGCCGCCACCGTGCCCGTCTCGAAGTGAACCTCGACGGCCATGAGATTGTCGTTGTGGGCGGCGACCTTCCTTTTCAGCCCGCCCCCGACATCCAGGACCGTGGTCTCCTCGGCGGGAAAATAATTCTTCGTGGTCATCGCATGCTCCGGGTGCGTATCTGGCGTTCGGGACGACGGATCAGCTTTTCGCCAGCTTCTTCATCACGATGCGGAAGCTGTTCTCGTCGGGATCGGTGAAATAGAGGTCGGCGTCGTAGCCCTGGTCGTCGAGGAAGTGGAAGATCCGCTTCGGATCGCTCAGCCGGTAGGGCACCAGGAGGGTCGCCACGCGGTGTCGCGTGGCCTTGGGATACCGCGCGGTCAGGCAGGTGCTGACGGGAAGGCCCTCGTATTCGGCGGGGTCGACGTCCGGATATCCGGTGTGCTGCGTCAGGTCGGGCTTGCCGGCCTCCGACCAGATGACCTGGCCGTAGAAGCCCGCCCTCTCGCCGGTGTAGCGGAAGGATGTCTTGCCGAGATCGAAGGGCGCGTTGGCGTGCAGCAACCAGTCGAGGCTGACCGGCGTGTCGGCATCGACGCTGTCGATGATGACGAAATAGCTGTTGCGCACGAAGTAGACCTCACGCGCCGCAAGCGTCACCTCGGGCGACAGCGAGCGGTAGGCGGGGGTCGCATCGCCCTTGATGTAGATGTGGTCGTCGCGTTCCTCGGCGGCCACGATCCGGCCGGTCGCGGCCATCGCCCTGGTCTTGTCCTTGTCGGCGTACTGGCCCTTGCCGTCGATCAGGATCGCGTTCTTCGATCGGGTCTGGCGGCGCCAGTTGCGGTGCATGGTCGAGTTGAAGGCGACGTAGTGCCCGGACTGGATCGCCAGATCCTCCCCGAAGGCGGCCATGCAGAAGGCGTTCTGGTCGCCGTGGCTGTGGCTGATCGAGCCGAACCGCGAGGACTTGAAGACGAACTGGATGTGCCGGTCGGGATCGTCCATCGCATGCTGCACGCCGACCCAGCCGATACCGCGGAAATGGCGCAGGCCGCCTTCGGGCGGCGTGGCCTCGACGATGGGGAAATCGGTGCGGAACGTCAGCTCGTCGAAGTTGGTGTCCCACCAGCCCCAGTTGTAGAACGCCCCTCCGGTGCCGGGGTTCAGGCGCAGGTTCTCGTCGCAGTACCACTGATAGGCGCCGTTGCCGGTGACGCCGGCGAACTGACGCATGTTCAGCCCGGTCTTGATGCCGGGCAGGTCGCCCTGCGTGCTGTCGTCGCCGAAGGTGGCGCGGCGGGTGTCGGGCGCCTTGCAGAATAGCGGGAAGTCGCCGGTGTTCTGGAAGAACGGACGCTGGTAGAGATCGAGCCCGGTATAGGACTTCAGCCAGTTCGTGGCCTCGATCAGATAGGCCATGCCCATCATCCAGTAGTTGGGCCCCTCCGCCCAGCCGCCGTCGCTGTCGCCCCAGGGCGAGTAGACGGTGAACAGGAACTCGATGCAGTAGTTCAGCCAGTCGCGGGCTTCCCCCTCCGCATCGTCGTCCAGAAGCGCGATGCAGGCAGGGATCAGCGTCAGCGACACCGAGCGGACGGCGTGGCTGTCGTAGGGAAAGAGGTGGATCCTGGCGTTCCGGATGGCGTGATCCGCGATGTCGCGGGTCCGCGCGAGGAGCGCGGCGCGGACCCTGTCGCGCTCCTCCTCGGTGAGCTCGTCCTGGAGCCAGTCATAGCCCCAGGTCAGCGCATTGGTGACGCGGTAGGCCCATTCGTCGGTATAGGCGCGGGAGGTGACGCCCATCGGATCCCAGGATGCGGCCGCGAGCAGCCAGGCCTTGGCGCGGTCCAGCATCGCCCGGTCGCCCGTCACCTTGCCGCCGATGGAGAGGTGCCGGACGGCGTACATCAGCTCCTGCAGGTCGATGTAGGTCTGCCGCCAGACCGGGGCGGTGCGCTTGTGGTCGGGATAGCCGGCCGGCTCCTCCATGACCTCGCGGTCCATCCAGGGCAGCACGGACTCGCGGTAGAACTTCGCCCAGGCATATCGCTCGGGATCGGCCTCGACCTCCTTGCGGAAGATGGCGAGCCGGTCGGGCGTCATCCACAGGCGGGGGTGGTCGTGGGTCGCGCTGGCGAAACGGGCGTCGCGCGCGGGCAGGGGGATCTCGGGCAGGCCCTCGGCCAGGGTGAAGCTGCGGGTCGTGCTCCACTCCGTGACGGGCGTGCCGCGGGCGTCGCAGACCGCGTAGGACCAGTGATGCGTCCCCGCGGGGAACGTCACGTCGGGGGTGAGGAAGTTCACCGGCACGGGCGCGAAGGTCCGGGTCTTCTTCGTCGGAAAGTCGGGGTCGGGCGAGACGCGAAGGATGTATGTCGCCTCGTCCTCGATCACCGGAAGCCAGGTGAACCGCGGCGGGTTCTCGACGGCGTCGGTCCCGTCGGCGGGCGCGTACTGGATGGTCAGGCGCCCGGCCTGGGGTTCGTCGAGCACGGAGAGAGTCTTGGCGAGCATCGCGGGGGCCCTTGTCTATGGTCGGATGTGAGCGGGAAGGGGAGCGCGGCCGCGGCGGGCCGCGCTCGGTGTCTCGGGGATCAGCCGTCGTACTGGCGCCGGTAGGCCGAGTTCATCACCTCGATGACCTCCTCGTAGCCCATGTCGTTCAATGCCTCGACATAGGCGTCCCAGTCTTCCCGGACGTCGCCGGAGCCCAGGATCCAGGCCTGCTGGCGTTCCAGCATGTATGTCCGCAGCGACGGCCAGTACCGGTCGTAGATCGCCTGTTCCTCCTTGTTGAAGGACACGCCGAGGAACTGCTCGACCAGAAGGTCGTGCTGGTCGTAGAGCTCGATGCCCTCGCGCGCGGGCTGGGATGTCCATTGCCATTCGTAGCGGTAGTCCTGCGGATAGCCGCGATAGATCTGCGCGCCCTCCAGATACATCTGGCTGTTGACCGGCGTGTCGGAGGTCAGCACCTCCTCCTTGTAGATCGGTTCGCCGTCGACCATGTCCCAGGATTTGCCCTCGACGCCGAAGTTGGCCAGCAGCGCGCCGTATTCCGAGAAGAAGAAGTCGAAGTACTTGACGGTCTCGACCGGATGCTCGTTGCTGAAGGTGATGGCCCAGCCGTCGGGCTTGATCGGTGTCCGGCGATGCTCCTCCATCCGGACGCCGCCCGCCGAGGCGGGGGGCAGGAACGGGATGAAGTTGAAACCCTCGATGTCATCGCCGAGCGCGTCGTTGTAGCCGGAGGTCGAGGCGAACCAGTCATGGGTCACGCCGCCCAGGTTCTCGCCCAGCAGGAAGTCGCGCGACGACGAGCCGCGGGTGAAGATCTCGGGGTCGATCAGGTCTTCCTTGTACCACTGCGCCACGTTGGCCAGCGCGTCGCGATAGGCCTCCTGCGCGTAGGGGTGCGCCACCTGGCCGTCGTCGGTGACGTAGAAGTCGTGGTAGGTGTCGGATCCGGACGACCGCGCATCCCACAGGGTGACGAGGCGGATCACCTCCTCCCAGTCGCGGGCGAAGAAGGGCACCTCGTCCTTCTGGCCGTTGCCGTTGGGATCCCGGTCGCGGAACGCCACCAGCACCTCATGGAGCTCCTCGACGTTCTGAGGCTGTTCCAGGCCCAGCTTGTCGAGCCAGTCCTGGCGGATGAACCATGCCCGGCCGTATTTGCCGTCGGGCAGGTAGGGGATGTAGTAGACGTTGCCGTCATGAGCCTGCAGCGCGTTCCAGAGTTCGGGCCGCGCGTCGAAGAACGCCTTGATGTTGGGCGCATGCTCCTCGATCAGGTCGCCCAGCGGCACGAAGGCGCCTTCCGGCCCGTACTGGTTGACCGGCTGCTTGATAAGGTTGCCGCCGACGATGTCGGGCAGGTCGCCCGTCGCGATCAGCAGGTTCATCGCCTCGTTGTTGTCGGTGGTGTTGCGGCCCGAGGTCTGGTCGACCAGATGGATGTTGGTCATCTCGCGGACCGCTTCCTCGACCGGGTAGAGCGTGCTGGTGTCGCCCCCCGGCCCGTAGCCCTGGGCGCGCGGCCAGTGCATGTGGATCGTCAGTTCCAGCGGCTCCTCGACGATCGGCAACTCCAGTTCCTGGGCGAAGGCCGGCGCCGTGATGGCCGTCGTCGCCAGAATGGCTAGGGACACTTTCAAAGTTCGCATGGCTACCTCCGTTGATGCGAATTCGCGGGTCATTCCTTCACCCCGCCCAGCAGGATCCCCTTGGAGAAATACTTCTGCAGGAAGGGATAGATGAGCAGGATCGGGATGATCGAGCAGACGATGATCGCCGCGGTGACCGTCTCGACGGAATAGGCCGAGGCGAGGAGCGACGTGGCGAATTCCTCGTCGTCGGAAAGCTCCACGATCACCTTGCGCAGGTAGACCTGCAGCGGGATCTTGTCCTCGTCCTGCAAGAGCACCATCGCCCAGAAGAAGCCGTTCCAGCGCGACACGATGCAGAACAGCGCGACCGTGGCGATCGCCGGCTTCGACAGCGGCACATAGACCTTCCAGAGCACCTGGAACTCGTTGGCGCCGTCCATGCGCGCGGCTTCCTCGAAGCTCCGGGGGATACTCTCGAAGAAGTTGCGCAACAGGATGATGTTGAAGCCGTTGACCGCAAAGCCGATCATGATGCCGAAATAGCTGTCGAGCAGCCCGAGATCCCGCATGTTCAGAAAGAACGGGATCAGGCCGGCGTTGAACCACATGGTGAAGGCGACCACGAGGTTCCAGAAGCGCCGCCCGTAGAGCTGCGGCTTGGACAGCGCGTAGGCGCCGGGGATGATGAACGCGAGGCTCATCAGCGTGCCGCCGATGGTGTAGATGAAGGTGTTCATGTACGACGACCAGAACAGCGGCTCGCTCAGCACCTGCCTGTAGGCCTCCAGCGTGAAGCCCACCGGCGTCAGGATCACGTTTCCGGCGCGGGCCTCGAAGCCGGTGCTCATGGACATCGACGCGATGTAGATGAACGGATAGAGCGTCGAGATCGTGAACAGTGCGATCAGCACCATGTTGACGATGACGAACAGCCGGTCGCCGCGCGAATAGAGGTTCATGTTCGCCATTGCGCGGTCCTCCTCACCACAGCGACGTGCGCGAGTAGCGCCTGGAAATCGTGTTGGCGGTCATCACGAGGACGAAGGCCACGACCGCGTTGAACAGGCCGGCGGCGGCGGCGAAGTCGTATTGCCCGCCCTGCAGGCCCTGACGGTAGATGTAGGTGTTGACCACGTCGGCCGTCTGATAGGTCGCCGGCTGGTAAAGCAGGATGATCATCTCGAACGACACTTCGAGGATGTTCCCGATCCGGATGATCAGCATGATTATGATCGTCGGCATGATCGACGGCACGGTGATCTTCCACACCATCTGCCAGCGACTGGCGCCGTCGACGACCGCGCTCTCGTAGAGCGTGGGCGACACCCCGGCGATGGCGGCAAGGTAGACGATCGACTGGAACCCCGCCTCCTGCCAGATCCCCGTGCCGACGAAGATCGGCCGGAACCATTCCGGCCTGGTCAGGAAATAGATGGAGTCCATGCCGAACCATCCCAGGATGGTGTTGACGATGCCGGCCGACGGCGAGAACGCGGTGATCACGATACCGGCGATGATGACCGACGAGATGAAGTGCGGCAGATAGACGATGGTCTGCGCCGTCTTCCGGAACGTCTGGTTCAGGATCTCGTTGAACATCAGCGCCAGCAGGATCGGCATGGGAAAGCCGAACAGCAGGCTGTAGAAGCTGATGATGACGGTGTTCTTCAGCGCCCGCAGGAACTGGTCGCTGCCGAACAGGGTCTGGAAATGCTCGAACCCGATCCACGGGCTGTCCGCCACGCCGCGGAAGATCGAGTAGTCCTTGAAGGCGATTTGCAGCCCGTACATCGGCTTGTAGAGAAAGACGACCAGCCACACGACCGTCGGGATCAGCATGACGTAAAGCTGCCATTCCTGCCGCAGGTGGCCACCGATCTTCCGGATGCGGCCGGGGCGGCGGTCGCGCTGCGCCTCCCGCGCCTCGATGACCAGCTCCTCGGTCTGGCCGACGGTCGGATCGTATTCGGTGCTCATTGTTCCAGCACCTGTCCGGGAAGCGCCTTCCCGGTTTCGGCATCGAAGACGCGCACCAGGTGCGGCTCGATCGTGAAGCCGGAGATGCCGTCGAGCAGCTTCTGGCCCACGGTGTCCGTCCGGATGACGAACGGCTCGCCCCGCAGCGTGGCGTGGATCAGCGCTTCGGACCCCAGGGTCTCGACCAGGTCGACATCCACGCCGACCCGTCCGGGCGCGTCCTCGTGGGCGACGGTCACGAACTCGGGGCGGATGCCGAGGATGACGTCCCGCCCCACGGCGTTCGTCAGCGACGCCAGCGGTGCCAGCGGCACCTTCTGGCCGCCGAATTCGGCCACGGGCCCCCGGTCGCCGGCGACGATCCGGGCCTTGACCATGTTCATCGGCGGCGAACCGAGGAAGCTCGCCACGAAGGTGTTGGCGGGGTTCAGGAACAGCTCCATCGGCGAGCCGATCTGTTCGATCCGGCCGTCGTGCATGACGACGATCCGGTCGGCGAGCGTCATCGCCTCCACCTGGTCGTGCGTCACGTAGATGCTGGTCGCGCCGAGCCGCTTGTGCAGGCGCTTGATCTCGGCGCGCATCTGGGTGCGGAGCTTGGCGTCGAGGTTCGACAGCGGCTCGTCGAACAGGAACACCTTGGGGCGGCGCACGATGGCGCGGCCCATGGCGACCCGCTGACGCTGGCCGCCGGAGAGGTCGGCGGGGCGTCGTTCCAGATAGTCCGTCAGGCCCAGGATGCCGCCGACCTCCTTCACGGAAGCTGCGATCCGGTCCTTGGGTTCCTTGCGGATGCGCAGGCCGAAGGCGATGTTCTCGGCCACGTTCAGATGCGGGTAGAGCGCATAGTTCTGGAACACCATGGCCACGTCGCGGTCCTTGGGGGCGACGCGGTTCATGTGCCGCCCGTCGATCGTCAGCGCCCCGTCGGAGATTTCCTCCAGCCCGGCGATCATGCGCAGGGTGGTGGACTTGCCGCAGCCGGACGGACCGACGAGGACGACGAACTCCCGCTCCCGCACCTCAAGGTCGATGCCGTGCACCACCTGCACCGCGCCGTATGCCTTCACGATACCTTCAAGACGAACTTCGGTCATCTTCCCTCCCTGCGACGCGCGGACCGTCACGAGCCATCCCCGCTGCGATCGCGATGCGATTCGCTCCAGGTCCTCTCCGGGATACTAGTAATCGATCTGGTAGACTAGTATAAGTTTGTTGAACGTGAGTCGCGTCCCGAAGGTTGGAACGATCGATGAAGAAACCCGCCGTCCCGATGGTCGCCGTCTTGCCGGGCATCGATCCCGCGTTACCG
This sequence comes from Jannaschia rubra, assembly GCF_001403735.1. Classification (GTDB taxonomy): domain Bacteria; phylum Pseudomonadota; class Alphaproteobacteria; order Rhodobacterales; family Rhodobacteraceae; genus Jannaschia; species Jannaschia rubra. The sequence goes on along the minus strand of NZ_CXPG01000025.1, from coordinate 40,369 downwards.
TCGGCATCGCGCGACCGTCGCGTGGCGCGGCCTGTCTCCGTCTCGACGCCCGGCGGTCGGCTGTGTCATGGGCGGACCGTGACGATGCGGACGGCGTTGCAAGGAACGGGTCGAAGGCCGCGATACGGTTGCACGGCGACCGTCAGGGAGGACGAACAATGGATCAGGTGACACAGCTTGGTCAGCGTCGGACGAGCGTTGACGACATCTTCGACTATCTGCAGGACGAGATCCTGTCGCTGCGCCTGCGTCCGGGAGACAAGATCTCGGAAGCCGAGATCGCCGCCCGTTTCGGCGTCTCGCGACAGCCGGTCCGCGATGCGTTCAGCCGCCTCGCCAACCTCGATCTTCTGCTGATCCGCCCGCAGCGGGCCACGGAAGTCAGGCGGTTCTCGGCGCGTGAGGTCAGGAAATCGCGGTTCGTCCGCGCCGCCGTCGAGAGGGAAGTGCTGCGCCGCGCGGCGGACCTTTGCGATGCCGAGGGCGCGGCGATGCTCGACGCGCGGCTGGCCGAACAGGCCCGGATCATCGCGGAGCGCGACTTCGACGCCTTCGTCGCGCTCGACTATGCCTTTCACAAGACCCTTTGCGATATCGCGGAAGCCGACTTCGTGTTCGACGTCATCCAGGCCGAAAAGGCCAAGGTCGACCGGCTGTGCATGCTGAGCCTGGCCAAGGAAGACCGGATGCCCGAACTCGTCAGGGATCACGAGGCGATCGCCGAAGCGGTCAAGGCCCGCGATCCCGATCGCGCCATCGAGATCGGGATGCTTCACCTCGGGCGGCTGGACGAGACGATCGAGCATATCACGACGACGAACGCCAACTACTTCGAACCCGAAGACGACTGAACCGACGACGGAGGCGGCCCCGAAGGTCGCCGTCGCAAGGGCCGCCGCACCGGCGCCGGGCCCGGTTTCCGCACGTCGCCCCATGAGGCCCGCTTCCCGATGTCCGTCCTTCCCGCCGACCCCACGACCTCGCCCGCCCGCGTCGTCTTCGACCTCGCCTGGCCGCTGACGCTGAAGGCGATCATGCTGCACGGCATCGTGGTGATCGATGCCTACCTCGTGTCGGGACTGGGCGAGCAGGCGATCGCGGTGCTGGGGCTGGCCGCGGCCATCGCGGGGCTGCTGCTCGGCGTCCTGCTGGCATTCTCCAACGCCACGCAGATCCGCATCGCGCAGGCCTCCGGCACCGGCGACGCGAGCTTTCTGAAATCGGCGCTGTTCTCGGGCCTCGCGATCAACGTCGCCGCCTGCGCCCTGGGGCTGGTCCTGCTGGCCTTCGCGGCGGGACCGATCATCGACGGCCTTGCCCACGACGCATGGATCGCCGATCAGGCGCGACGCTATCTTCTGGTTTTCGCCGTCGTGATCGCGGCGGAATCGGTCCATCAATGCCTGTCGGCCTATTTCAACGGGACCGGCGAGACCCGTCTGCCACTCTACAGCTATCTGCTAGGGGTGCCGGTCAACATCGGCGTCAGCATTTCCTTCATTCATGGCCTGCTGGGCGCGCCGGAGATGGGCGTGGTCGGCGCGGCCGTCGGCAGCGCCACGGCCGCGCTGCTTCAGGCGGCCTTCCTCGGGCTGTGCCTGTGGCGCAGGACGGCGTTCCACCGTGGCGTTCCGGGCTGGCGGAACGGCACCTTCCGCGCGTCGCTCCGGCGGCACCTGGCCTTCGCCTGGCCCATCGCCGCGACCTTCGTGAGCGCCACGGTAGCGTCAAACGTCTGCATGCTGCTCTACGCCAAACTCGACGTGAACGCCTTCGCGGCGATGACGCTGATCATGCCGTGGGTCCAGGTCGCCGGCACCGTCGGCATGTCCTGGGCGCAGGCCACCGGCATCATCGTGGCGCAGCTTCTGGGCAGCGACAGGCGGGGCGAAACGCTCGAACGCTTTCTAGGTGGCGCGTGGCGCGCGGCCTTCGTCGCGGCAGGGGTGGTGGCCGCGATCTATCTGACGATCATCGCGCTTTCGCCCTGGATCTATTCCGAACTGCACCCGACGACCCGCGCCACCCTGCTCAGCTTCTGGCCGGTCCTGCTGCTTTTGCCGTTCCCCAAGGGGTCGAACGCGATCTGTGGCAACACGCTGCGGGCCGCCGGCGAGACGGTCTATGTGATGCACGTCTTCGTCTGGTCGCAGTGGCTGTTCCGCGTTCCCGTCACCGCGCTGCTGGTGCTTTACCCCGGCGTGCCCGTCGTCTGGGTCTTCTCGCTCCTGCTGATCGAGGAACTGATCAAGTTTCCCGCCTTCCATTCCCGCCTTTTCCGCGGCGACTGGAAATTGGCCTCGGTGGAGACCTAGGCGAAAGGCGCCCGATGCAGAATGGCCCCTTCGGTCGGCGCTTTCCGTGTTTGACGAATCTGGCATACCAGAATACCAGAATGGGAAGCGATCCTGTTGCCCGACCGCCCGGGGGGGGGCGGTGCGACAGCGGTCGGAAAGGGAGTGGTGGGGATGTCGAGACCCGATCCAGGGCGTCCATATCCGGCCGGGTCATCGACCCGGACCATCGCGCACGACGTGGCGGCCGATCCGGCCTGCGGCCCCATGAAGAGGGTCCGCCACCTGTGACGACGATCTCAAAGGGAGGAAACCAGAGATGACATCGACCAGGACACTGACCGCGGCGCTGCTCGCCAGCGTCGCCATGGCCGGCGCGGCCTTCGCGGATTGCGAGGTCAACCTGCGCTCCGCCGACACGCACCCCGAAGGCTACCCTACCGTGGTCGCCGTGGAGCGGATGGGCGAGATGCTGACCGAACGCTCAAGCGGGCGCATCTGCGTGGAGGTCTTTCCCTCGGCGCAGCTCGGCGAGGAGAAGGACACGATCGAGCAGACCCAGTTCGGCGTGATCGACATGAACCGCGTCTCGCTCGGGCCGTTCAACAACATCGTGGAGGAGACGCAGGTCGTCTCGCTGCCCTACATCTTCCGGTCGGTCGAGCATATGCACGACGTCATGGACGGGCCGATCGGGCAGGAGATCCTCGACGCCTTCGAGGCGCACGACCTGGTGGGTCTCGCGTTCTACGATTCCGGTTCGCGCAGCTTCTACAACTCCGAGAAGCCGATCACCTCGATCGAGGATCTGGCGGGCATGAAGTTCCGCGTGATGCAGTCCGACATCTTCGTCGACATGGTCGACGCCCTCGGCGCCAACGCGACGCCGATGCCCTATGGCGAGGTCTATTCCTCCATCCAGACGGGCGTGATCGACGGGGCCGAGAACAACTGGCCCAGCTACGATTCCTCGGGGCATTTCGAGGTGGCGAAATACTACACCCTCGATCAGCACCTGATCGTGCCCGAAGTGCTGGTGATGGCGAAATCCTCCTTCGACGCGCTCTCGCCCGAGGATCAGGAGATGGTCCGCCAGGCCGCCAAGGACAGCGTGCCGGTCATGCGCGAGCTCTGGACCGAGCGGGAGGCGGAGTCGGAGCAGAAGGTCCGCGACGCGGGCGTCGAGATCGTCACCGACATCGACAAGACCCCCTTCATCGAGGCGATGGTCCCGGTCTATGAGAAATACGTGACCTCCGACAAGCTCAAGGACATGGTCGAGCGCATTCAGGCGACCGAGTGATGACACGCGGGGCCCGGCCTGCGGGGCCCCGCATTCTCCGGGGGGCGACGTGAACCGCACTGCACCACGCGGGCCGATGGCCCGGATCGCCCGCGCCACGGGTCTGCTCGCGCGCGGGGCCCTCTGGGTCGCGGGCATCGGGCTGGTGTCGATGACGGCGATGATCGCGTGTCAGGTGTTCTGGCGCTACGTCCTCAACGACAGCATCGTCTGGACGGAACCCGCGTCCGTGATGGTCATGGGCTGGTTCATCTTCCTCGGCGCCGCGGTCGGCATCCGCGAAGGCTATCACCTCAGCTTCGACGTGGTCCTCTATTTCCTGCCGGACCGCGTGGTGAAGGTGCTGCACACGGTGTCGGACCTGGCGGTGGGCGGCTTCGGCCTCGCGATGATCTGGTATGGCGCGTCGCTCGCATACCGGACGTCGGGCAACGTGTTGCCATCGCTGGGCATCTCGGGGGCTTTCGACTTCCTGCCGCTGGTGGCGGGCGGCGCCCTCGTCGCGCTGTTCTCGGCCGAGCGCATCGCGCGTCGGGCGGCCGGGCTTCAGACGGCCCGCTTCGGCGAGGAGGCGACGATCGACTGATGGAACTCTGGGTGCTTTTCGGAACCTTCACGTTCCTTCTGCTGATCGGCACGCCCGTCGCCTTCTGCCTGGGCGTCAGCAGCTTCGCGACCATCGTCTATCTGGGCCTGCCGCCCGTCGTCGTGTTCCAGCGGCTGAACTCGGGCGTGTCGGTCTTCGCGCTCATGGCGATCCCGTTCTTCATCTTCGCGGGCGACCTCATGGTGCGCGGCGACATCGCGCGCCGGCTGGTGGCGCTGGCCGGGGCTTTCGTCGGCCACCTGCGCGGCGGGCTGGGGCAGGTCAACGTGCTGGCGAGCGTCATGTTCGGCGGCGTGTCCGGTTCGGCGGCCGCGGATGCCAGCGCGGTCGGCGGCCTGATGGTGCCGCAGATGGTGGCGCGCGGCTACGACCGGGACTACGCCGTCAACGTCACCGTCGTCTCCTCGATCATAGCGCTCCTGCTGCCGCCGTCGCACAACATGATCATCTATTCCATCGCCGCGGGCGGCCGCATCTCCATCGCCGATCTGTTCACCGCCGGCATCCTGCCCGGCTTCCTGCTGGCCGCGGCGCTGATGGTGACCGCATGGCACGTCGCCCGGCGCCGGGGCTATCCGGTTCAGCCGTTCGAGGGGTTCCGCATCATCGGCACGATGTTCGTATCGGCGGCCCCCGGTCTGGTGCTGGTGGCGATCATCTTCGGGGGCGTGCGCTCGGGCGTGTTCACCGCGTCGGAATCCTCGAACATCGCGGTGGTCTATGCGCTGGTCGTGACGTTCTTCGTCTACCGCAGCCTTGCCTGGGACGACTTCGTCGCGGCCACCTTCGCCGCGGTGCGGACGACGGCCATGGTGCTGTTGGTGATCGGCTGCGCCGCGGCCTTCGGCTGGCTTCTGGCCTACACCAAGGTGCCGGCGTCGATGGTCGCGCTGCTGCAGGGCGTGTCGGACAATCCCATCGTGATCCTGCTGCTGCTCAACGTCGTCCTGCTGATCCTGGGCACGTTCATGGACATGTCGCCGCTCATCGTGATCACCACGCCGATCTTCCTGCCGGTCGCGATGGCCTTCGGGGTCGACCCGGTGCACTTCGGGGTGATCCTGATCCTCAACCTCGGCATCGGGCTCTGCACGCCGCCGGTGGGCGCGGTCCTGTTCGTGGGCTGCGCGGTCGGCCGGATCCCGATCTGGCAGGTCGTGCGCACGATCTGGCCCTTCTACTTCGCCGCGGTGGGCGTGCTGCTGGCGGTGACCTACGTTCCCGCCCTGTCGCTCTGGCTTCCGGCCCTGTTCCGATGAGGTATCCCGCGTCCCTTCCCGATGTCGAATCCGGCACCCCCATCGACGGGTTCACCCCCCGCCGCGACGATTTTCTCTGAACCGCAAGGATATGCCATGACCCGAACCGACACCCGCCATGCCATCGACCCCGAGAGCGCGAAGACCCTCGACACCACGGACCTGCGCCGTCACTTCCACGTGGGCGACCTGTTCGCGCCCGGAGAGATCCGGCTGATCTATACGCATTACGACCGCCTGATCCTGGGGTCGGCGGTGCCCGGCGACGGAACGCTGACGCTGGACCATGTGGCCGAGACGGGGACGCCCGGGTTTCTGGACCGCCGCGAGATGGGCGTGCTCAACATCGGCGACGCGGGCACCGTCACCGTGGACGGCGAGGCGCATGCGCTGGAGCGGGGCGAGGTGCTCTATGTCGGCATGGGCGCCGGGCCGGTCGAGTTCGGCGGAAAGGGGCGGTTCTACGTCCTGTCGGCGCCCGCGCACCGGACCTGCCCGACGAGGCTCGTCAAGCTGAAGGATGCGCGGCGGGTGGAGCTGGGGTCCCGCGAAACGGCGAACGAGCGCGTCATCATCCAGTTCCTGCACCCCGAGGTGGTCGAGACCTGCCAGCTTCTGATGGGCTACACGCAGTTCCAGCCCGGCTCGCTCTGGAACACGATGCCCGCGCATCTGCACGACCGGCGGATGGAGGCCTATCTCTATTTCGACCTGCCTGAGGACGCGCGGGTGTTCCACTTCATGGGCGAGCCCTCGGAGACGCGCCACATCGTCATGGCGAACGAGGAGGCGGTGATCTCGCCCCCCTGGTCGATCCACTGCGGCGCGGGTACGGCACCCTATACCTTCTGCTGGGCGATGGCCGGCGACAACGTCGATTTCGCCGACATGGACATGGTCGCCATGGAAGACCTGCGATGAACCCCTTTTCGCTGGAAGGCCGCACCGCGCTCGTGACGGGCGCGAACACCGGCATCGGGCAGGCCGTCGCGGTGGCCATGGGGCAGGCGGGGGCGCATGTGATCTGCGCCGGGCGATCGTCCTGCGCGGAAACGGCTGGGCGGATCGAGAGCGCGGAGGAGCTGGCGCTCGACTTCGCCGACCCGATGGCGGCGCGGGACGTGTTCGCGGATCGGGCCGTGGACGTGCTGGTCAACAACGCGGGCATCATCCGCCGCGCCGACAGCCTGGAGTTCACGGAGGCCGACTGGGACGCGGTGATCGACGTCAACCTCAAGGCGGTGTTCTTCACCTGCCAGGCCTTCGCGCGCGCCTGTCTGGAACGCGGGGCCGGGGGGCGGATCGTCAACATCGCCTCGCTCCTGTCGTTCCAGGGGGGCGTGCGAGTGCCGTCCTACACGGCGGCGAAACACGGGGTCGCGGGGGTGACGAAGATCCTTGCGAACGAATGGGCGGCGAGGGGCATCGGCGTCAACGCCATCGCGCCGGGGTACATCGAGACGAACAACACCGAAGCCCTGCGCGCCGACGAGGACCGCCACCGCGCCATCCTGGAGCGCATCCCGGCGGGCCGCTGGGGTCGGCCCGAGGACATCGCGCAGACGGCGGTGTTCCTGGCCGCTCCGGCGTCGGAGTACATCCACGGCACGGTGGTCACGGTGGACGGGGGCTGGATGGCGCGCTGAGGTGGGGGCCGTGATCGCTACACGATAGGTCGTATTATGTTCAACATCGGCCCGGCGGCTGGCGGTCCGGTCGCGATCGGGGATAGGCTGTCGCGGGATGCGGGCTGCGGAGGCGAGGCCATGGGTGTCAGCGGGTTCGGGGTGCATACCGCGATGTGGGCGATGGAGTGGACCCGGGATGCGGCGGAGTTCGCCATCCCGGAGGCGGTGAAGCACGACATCGACTTCCTCGAGATCACCATGCTCGACCCGCAGGGCTTCGACAGCGGACACACCCGCGCGCTGCTGGACCGGGCGGAGGTGGATTGCGTCACCTCGCTCGGCCTGCCGCTGGACCGGCTGCCGACGAACGACCCCGACGGCGCGCTCGACGTGCTGAAGCTCGCCATCGACACCTCGGCCGCGATCGGGGCGAAGGCCATCACCGGCGTCATCTACGGCGGCATCGGGCAGCGCACCGGCAAGCGCCCGACCGAAGCGGAATACGACGCGACGGCCCGCGTGGTCGAAAAGGCGGCGGCCCATGCCGCACGGCACGGCATGTTGTACGGGCTGGAGGCGGTGAACCGCTACGAGAACCACCTTCTCAACACCGCCGACCAGGCCGTTCGCCTGTGCGAGCGTGTGGGCGCCCCGAACCTGTTCGTGCATCTCGACACCTACCACATGAACATCGAGGAACGGGGCATCGCCAACGGCATCCTGCGCGCGCGCGCGCATCTGAAATACATCCATCTGTCGGCCTCGGACCGGGGCACGCCGGGCTGCGATACCGTCGCCTGGGACGAGGTCTTCGCCGCACTCGCGGCCATCGGGTTCCGGGGCGGCATGGCGATGGAGAGCTTCATCACCGTTCCCCCGCAGATCGCCGACGCCCTGTCGGTCTGGCGCGACGTCGCCCCATCGCGCGAGGAGGTGCTTAGCGACGGGCTGGGCTTCCTGCGGATGAAGGCGCGGCAGTACGGGCTGATCTGACGCAGCCTCAGGGCATGTCGAGGATGCCGCGCGCGGTCGCGGCGTCGGTGACCAGCGTGTCGACGAACCCCCGCCCCAGCAGCGCGCGCAGGACCGTGACCTTGTGCGCCCCGCCGCCCGCCAGCACCACGTCGGGAATGGCGTACAGGTCGTCCAGGCCGATGCCGATGACGCGCCGGTTGATCGCGTGGTCGATGGGCTCCCCGTGCGCGTCGATCACCGTGCCCAGGATGTCGCCCACGGCGCCCGCGGCGCGCAGGTCCTCCGCGGTGATGTCGCCGGGCAGGGCCGAGCGGATCAGCAGGTTGCGGTCCGAGATGTCGCTGGTGGCCAGCACCAGCACGTCGCAGGACCTGATGCCCTCCAGCACGGTGCGGAAGACGTCGATCTCGAGGATGGCGTCGCGCGACGCGGCGGAGCCGGCGAAGAGCGGCGCGGGGAAATAGCGGCGCCGCGCGCCCAGCAGATCGGCCAGCCGGGCCGTGATCTCGGCGCAGTTGGTCTCGGACCCTTCGACGAGGCCCACCATGGCCGATACCACCTCCACGTCGGGGCGGGCGAGCGGGGCCACATGGCGCATCGCGATGTTGAGCGTGCCCCCCCAGCCCATCCCGACCCGCCGCACCGCGGGGTCGCGCAGGATGTCGGTGAGCAGATGGCCGAGCGCCGCGCCCACCATCGTCTGCGTATCGGTGTCGCCCAGGGGTTCGGGCGTCACATGGGCGCGGCCGAGGCCGAAGCGTTCCGTCAGCCGCGCCTCCAGGTCGAAGCACTGGGAATGGCGGGTGTCGATCGAGATGCGGACGATGCCCAGCCGCTTGGCTTCCGCCAGGGCCTTGTTGATCCGCAACCGGGTCGAGCCCATCTGCGCGGCGATCTTCTCCTGCGTCAGCCCCTCGACGTAGTAGGCCCAGGAGACGCGGGCGAGGAAGCGGTGATCGGCCAGCGGATCGGATTTGCCGGGGCGGTCGCGCACGGCGTTACTTCACCGCGCCCATGGTCAGGCCCCGGACAAGCTGCTTCGACGCGATCAGCGCGAAGATCAGCACGGGAATGACGATCAGCGTCGAGGTCGCCATGATCTTGCCGTAGGGCAGGCTGTAGCCCTCCATGTAGCTGATCGCCATGGCCGGCGCCGTCTTGGCGTCGTTGCGTGTCAGCACGATGGCATAGAGGAGTTCGTTCCACGAGAAGATGAACGAGAAGATCGAGCTGACCGCCACAGCCGGCATCGCCAGCGGCAGGCAGATCGACCGGAAGATGCGCCAGTGCCCCGCCCCTTCCAGGATCGCGGCCTCGTCGAGGTCGTAGGGGATGGAGCGGAACTGATCGGTGCAGAGCCAGATGACGATGGGCAGGTTGAAGGTGAGGTAGATCAGGATCAGGACGAGCTTGGTGTCCAGAAGCCCGATCCACCGCACGATGAGGAAGAACGGCAGCGCCAGCACGATGGGCGACACCATGCGGTTGGTGATGAACCAGAACCACAGGTCGGACTTGCCCCGAAACTCGAACCGTGCGAGCGCATAGGCGGCAGGGCACCCGAGCAGCACGGCGAGCACCGTGGTCGACACCGCCACGATGAGGGAGTTGACCATGGTCCGGCCCACGCCGTCCTCGAACAGCACCTCGGCGTAGTTTCCCAGCGTCGGCGTGAAGATCCATTGCGGCGGCTGCGACAGCGCGACCAGCTGGGTCTTCAGGCTGGTCGTGACCATCCAGTAGAAGGGAAACACGCAGAACAGCAGGATCGCCGTCAGAAGGACGATCTGCGGCAGGATGCTGCGTGCGGAGGTGGAGCCCGTCGCGGCCATGTCACGGCCCCTCCCGATAGAAGATGCGGATGTAGATCTGGCTCAGCACCACCGTGATGGCCAGAAGGACGACGGCCTGCGCCGAGGCGACGCCCTGGTCGAACGAGCGGAAACCCGTCCGCTGGATCAGGAGCGAGATGAACTCCGTCGCGTTCCCCGGCCCGCCGCGCGTCAGGGTGAAGACCATGTCGAACAGCTTGAGCGTGTCGGCCGTCCGCAGGATCATGATCGCGACAAGGCCCGGCACCAGATAGGGCAGCTGGATATGGCGCAGCACGGTCCACCAGCTTTTCGTTTCCAGCCGGGCGGCCTCCTCGATCTCGTCGGGGACGGTGGTCAGCCCCGCCAGCAGGATCAGCGCGCAGAACGGCGTCCATTGCCAGACGTCCCAGAAGATCACCAGCACGAAGGCGTTGTCGGGGTCGCCGATCCAGTCGATGGGCGCGATGCCGACCCACCCCAGCATCTGGTTCACGACGCCGTACTTGATGTTGAACATCACCTGCCCCAGCAGGCCCACCACCGCATAGGTCGTGGCCATCGGCAGCACGAGGCCCAGCCGCGTGATCGTCTTGAGGAACGTGAGCCCCGGCCGGTGCAGCAGCAGCGCGATCATCAGCCCGAGCGCGATCTGGATGGGCAGCGCCGTGACCAGCAGGATGAAGGTCCGGCCCATCGCCGCCCAGAAGGTGTCGTCGGTCAGGACGTGGGCGTAGTTGGCGAACCAGATGAACTCCTGATCCTTGAGGTTGGTCAGGTTGAAATAGTGCAGCGAGGTATAGACCGCATAGACGAGCGGCACGATGCCCACGGCGGCCAGCACGAGGATGGCGGGCCCGATGAACCCCCAGAGCGTGCGCCGCGATACCGCCGATCCTGCCATGATGAAGCCCCTTCGCTGCGAGGCCGGGCGCGCGATGGCACGCGCCCGGCGTTATGTGGCGCCCGACCCTACTGGATCAGGGGCTTGTCGCCGTCGTAGTACCCGGCCTTGTCGAGGATCGCCTCCATCTCGGTGCCGATGCGCTCGGCGCCTTCCTCGACCGTGATCTCGCCCAGCATCATCTGCGTGCCGTACTGCTGCACGACCTCGCTGATTTCGGGCCATTCGGCGAAGCGGGGGCGGAACTCCGGAACGCCTTCCTGCCAGCTTTCCACGAGGGCGGGCACGAAGGGGAAGCTCTCGGCGATGCCCTCCTCCTCATAGACCGACTGCCGGGCAGGCACGCCGCCGAGGTCGAGATACTGGCGCGCGTTCTCCTTGGAGGTGATCCACTGGATGAACAGCCAGGCGGCGGCCTTCTCGTCGTCGTCGGCCTGTTCGGCCACGGCGAGGCTGAAGCCGCCGAGCGCGGGCTTGCGGCCCGCGGGTCCCGCGGGTTCGGGCGCGATGGCGAGGCATTCCCCGATGCGCGAGGTGTCGGGGTCCGCCAGCGTGGAATAGAACGACGACCATTCGGTGATGAAGGCCACGTCCCCCTGCGCCAGCGCGTTCACCGCCTCGGCATGGTCATAGGCGACGATGCCCTCGGGCATGTACTGCATCAGCTCCTGCCGGAAGTTCAGGCCGGCGAGCGATTCCTCCGACGACAGGTTCGACCGGAACTCCGCGTCGAGGAACGACCCGCCGAAGGGCCAGATCATCCGCGCGAAGCTGTCGGCCGACTGGGTCTCGTTGCGCTTGGATTGCAGCGCATAGGCATATTTGCCGTCCTTGGTCAGCGCGGGTCCGTAGTCGTCCATCACCGCCTCCCAGGTCTCGGGCGGGCCGTCGAAGCCCGCTTCCTCCAGCATGCAGGAATTGTAGAACAGAAGGCCCGAATAGTTGTCGAACGGCAGGCCGTAGACGGTGCCGTCCCAGCTTCCGAAGGCGTCGAGCACCAGCGGGAAGAAATCGTCGAGATCGAGATCGGGGTCGATGATGTCGGGGAACTGCTCCTCGATCGCCGCCATCGGCACGATCCAGTCGTTCTGCGCGAAGTTGCCGATCCAGACGAGGTCGATCAGCGCGACGTCCAGGTCGCCCTGGGCCACGAAATCGCGCACCTGTTCGCCGAGGGCGTTCTCATAGGGCAGATCGGTGATGTTGATCTCGATCCCGGTTTCCTCCTCGAAGGCGGGGATCATCTCCTTGGCGGCCTCGTATCCGGGGCGCAGCAGGAAGACCACGTCGACGGTGGTTCCCGCATAGGGCTCGGCGGCCTCGGCCAGCGACCAGCCGGACTGGTCCTGCGCCACGGCCGGCGACACGACGGTGAGCGCGGTCGTCAGGGCGAGCGCGCTTTTCAGACGGATGTTCATGATGTCCTCCCTTGGCGTTGCTGCTGCAACTGCCGAAGATTTTGTATTGACGCGGATACAGATGTAAAGACACTTCGTGAACCACCGCCCCGGACGGAGCCGAGAGGGAGAGAGAGCCTTGGCCGAAGTGACCCTGAGCAACGTCGACAAGTTCTATGGGGCGACGCAGGCCCTGTTCGACATCTCCCTGGACATCCGGGACGGCGAGTTCGCGGTCTTCGTGGGCCCGTCGGGATGCGGGAAATCGACCCTCCTGCGCTGCGTCGCGGGGCTCGAGGGGATCTCCTCGGGCAGCATCCGCATCGGAGACCGCGACGTCACCCATGCCGCGCCGTCGGACCGGGGCGTGTCGATGGTGTTCCAGTCCTATGCGCTCTATCCGCATATGACGGTGCGGCAGAACATGGACTTCGGCATGAAGATCAACGCCTTCGCGCCTGACGACCGCAAGCGTCGCATCGCCGAGGCGGCCGAGATCCTGCAACTCACCCCCCTTCTCGACCGCAAGCCCGGCCAGCTTTCCGGCGGCCAGCGGCAGCGGGTGGCCATCGGCCGGGCCATCGTGAAGGAACCGGAGGTCTTTCTCTTCGACGAGCCGCTGTCGAACCTCGACGCGAAGCTGCGCATCCAGATGCGGGTGGAGCTGGAGGGACTGCACCGGCAGCTCGGCACGACGATGATCTACGTCACCCACGACCAGGTCGAGGCGATGACCATGGCCGACCGCATCGTGGTGCTGAACCAGGGCCGCATCGAACAGGTGGGCTCGCCCATGGACCTGTATCACCGGCCGGGATCGGAGTTCGTGGCGGGCTTCATCGGCGCCCCAGGGATGAACCTTCTGGGGGTGGAGATGGCGGAGGGGATGCTGGGCTACGGCGCGCATCCGCTGGCTCCGGCCGCCACCGCTGCAAAGGTCAGGACGCTGGGCATCCGGCCCGAACACATCCACATCGGCGAAGGCGCCGGCGGCCCCGGCACCCTGCCGGTGGAGGTGAAGGTGCGCGAGCAGCTCGGCAGCGAAAGCTACCTCTATACCGTCTCGCCCCTGGGACATGAGATCGTCGTGCGGACCGACGGCGACACCTCCGTCACCGCGGGCGACCGCATCGTGCTGCGTTTGGCCCCCGACCATCTGCATCTCTTCGGCGAGGACGGGCAGCGCATCGAGACCGCGGGATGACGGCCGTCCCCCTGTCCGACCGCGCCCGCAGCTGCGCACAGGGCATCGTCGAGGCGGCGGGCGCGGTCGATCCGGCCGACCATGAGGCCGCCATCCGCGCCATCGCACGGGCCCGCCGCATCGCCTGCACGGGCGTCGGGCGCGAGGGGCTGATGATGCGGGCGCTGGCCATGCGTCTGTTCCACCTGGGCCGCGACGCGCATGTCGTGGGCGACATGACCGTGCCGCCCCTGGGGCCGGGCGATCTGCTGATGGTCAGCGCCGGGCCGGGCGATTTCGGCACCGTCCGCGCGCTGGTGCAGGTGGCGCGCGACGCGGGCGCGGCGACGCTGGCGCTGACAGCGCAGCCGGGTGGCGCGGTCGCGCGGATGTGCGACACCACCGTCGTCCTGCCCGCCCGCACGATGGCCGAGGCGGAGGCCGTGGACGCCTCCGCCCTGCCCATGGGGTCGGTCTACGAGGGGGCACTGTTTCTCTGGTCGGAACTCCTGGTGCTCGACCTCGCCCGGCACCTCGGTCAGGGCCCCGGCGACATGCGCGCGCGCCATACCAACCTGGAGTGATCCCGTGACCGACTGGCAGAGCCGTTTCTCGCTCGCGGGCCGCACCGCCCTCGTCACCGGCGCCTCGCGCGGGATCGGGTTCGAGATCGCGCGCCTGTTCGCCGAGGCCGGCGCGGATGTGGCCGGGGTGGCCCGGTCGGCCGCCGACCTCGCCCCCCTGCGCGGCGCGGTCGAAGGATCGGGCCGCCGCTTCGCCGCCGTCGCCGCCGACCTGTCGGACCCCGCCGGACCGGCCGCGGCCGCGCGGGCCGCGGAGGACGCGCTCGGCCGCATCGACATCCTCGTGAACTCCGCGGGCATCGCCCTCGTGGCCCCCGCGCTCGACCTCGACGCGCAGGCATGGGACCGGACGATGGCGCTGAACCTGCGCGCGCCGTTCCTTCTGTCGCAGGCGGTGGCACCCGGCATGATCGCGGCGGGGGGCGGCAAGATCGTGATGATCTCCTCCCAGACCGGGGTCGTCGCGATGAAGGACCACGCCGCCTATGCCGCCTCCAAGGGCGGGCTGAACGCGCTGACGAAGTCGCTCTGCGCCGAATGGGCGGGCCACAACATCCAGGTCAACGCCATCTGCCCCACCGTCGTCATGACGCCCATGGGGCGCGCGGTCTGGTCCGACCCGGCCCGCGCGGACCCCCTGCTGGCGGCCACGCCGCTCGGACGGTTCGGCGAACCGGTGGAGGTCGCGGACGCAGCGCTCTATCTTGCCTCCTCCGCCTCGGGGCTGGTCAATGGGGCCACGCTGATGCTCGACGGCGGTTTCACCAGCGTCTGAGACGCGACACGCAATCCGACGCCCCGAAAGGAGCAGCCCATGGAATCCCTCGTCCTCGAACGGCAGCACGAACTGTCCCTGCGCGATTTTCCCATCGAGGGGGAGGAGACGCTGGGCCCCCGCGACGTCCGCATCAAGCTGCACACCGTTGGCATCTGCGGGTCGGACGTGCACTACTACACCCACGGGCGCATCGGGCCCTTCGTCGTGAACGCGCCGATGATCCTCGGGCACGAGGCGTCGGGCACCGTGACCGAGATCGGGGCCGAGGTGACGACGCTCGCCGTGGGCGACCGCGTCTGCATGGAACCCGGCGTGCCCGACCCCAATTCCCGCGCCACGCGGATGGGGATGTACAACGTCGACCCCGCGGTGCGCTTCTGGGCCACGCCGCCCGTCCACGGCATCCTGCGCCCGTCCTGCGTGCACCCGGAGGCCTTCACCTTCCGCCTGCCCGACAACGTGTCCTTCGCCGAGGCCGCGATGGTCGAGCCGCTGGCCGTGGGCGTCCACGCCGCGACCAAGGCGCGCATCCGGCCGGGCGACCGGGCGCTGGTACTGGGCGCGGGGCCGATCGGGCTGGTGACGGCCCTCTCGGCGCTGGCGGGCGGCTGCGCCGAGGTCTTCGTGGCCGATCTCGACGCCGCCAAGCTCGAGATCGCGGCAGGGCTCAGCCCCGCGATCCGCACTATCGACGTGAGCCGCGACGATCCGGCCGGGACGGTGCTCAAGGCCACCGACGGCTGGGGCTGCGAAGTGGTGTTCGAGGCGACGGGGTCCGCCAAGGCCGCGGCGGGCGTCTTCGCCCCGCTCTGCCCCGGAGGCGTCGTCGTGATGATCGGCGGTCAGCCGGAGCCCATTTCCTATGACGCGGGCGCGGCCATGGTGCGCGAGGCGCGGGTCGAGAACATCTTCCGCTACGCCCACGTCTTCCCGCGCTGCGTCGCGATGCTCGCCTCGGGCGCGATCGACGTGAAGCCGCTCATCACCCGGACGTTCGACTTTTCCGAAAGCGTCCGCGCCTTCGAGGTGGCGGCCTCGGCACCGAAGGGCGACGTCAAGATGCAGATCGAACTGCCGCAATGACCGGGGCGGCGATCCGGGCGGTGATCTTCGACCTCGACGGCTGCCTCGTGGACAGCGAACCGCTGGTTCTGGGCGCCATCGCGGCCGAGATGCGCGCGCTCGGCATCGCCGACGCGACGGCGGAGGAGATCCGCGCGTCCTTCCTCGGCCGCTCCATGGACCGCATCCGCGCCCATGTTGCCGCCCGTCTGGGGCGCCCCTGCCCCGCCGAATTCGGGCAGCGGGTGGAGGAGCGGCTGGCCCGGAGCTATCCGACCGACCTCCGCCTCTCGGACGGCGCGCCGGCCCTTCTCGACCGGCTCGACGCGCTCGGGATGCGCTACGGCATCGCCACCGGCGGCTCCGTCCGGCGGCTGGAGATGACGCTGGAGGCGGTGGACCTGACCGCGCGGTTCGCGGGCACCGGCGTCAGCGCCGACGAGGTGGCGGAGGGCAAGCCCGCCCCCGATGTCTTCCTGCGCGCCGCCGAACGGCTGGGCGTGGCGCCCCGCCAGTGCCTCGTGATCGAGGATTCGCCCCATGGCATCGAGGGCGCGCGCCGCGCCGGGATGCCGGCCCTGGGCTATGTCGGCGGCAGCCACCTGCAGGGCATCCGCGACGACCATGCGGAGGTGCTGCGGCGCGCGGGGGCCGCCGAGGTGCATCGCGGGCTCGACACCATCGGCGTCTGGATCGACGCCCAACACATGCAGGGAGCTTCACGATGACCCAGGCGTTGCAGGGAAAGGTGGCCGCCGTGACCGGCGCGGCCTCAGGCATCGGGCTCGAATGCGCGCGGATCCTGCACGCGGCGGGTGCCAGCGTCGTGCTGATCGACCGGGACGAGGCGCGCCTGACCGCCGCCTGCCGCGAGATGGGCGACCGCGCGGCGCCCGTGGTCCTGGATCTGCTGGACCCGGCGCAGGCGTCCGACATCGACGCGCGCATCACGGCGGCGGCAGGGCCGGTGGACATCCTGCACGCCAACGCCGGCGCCTATGTGGGCGGCCCCGTGGCCGAGGGCGACCCGGACGTCTGGGACCGGGTGCTGACGCTGAACGTCAACGCGGCCTTCCGCTGCGTCCGCTCCGTCCTGCCCGGCATGATCGACCGCGGGACGGGCGACATCGTCTTCACTTCCTCCATCTCGGGCGTGGTTCCCGTGACGTGGGAGCCGATCTACGTGGCCTCCAAACACGCGGTGCAGGGGTTCTTGCACACCACGCGGCGTCAGGTCTCGGGCCACGGCATCCGCATGGGCGCGGTCCTGCCCGGCCCCGTGGTCACCGCGCTCATCGACGACTGGCCTGCAGCCAAGAAGCAGGAGGCGCTCGCCAACGGCTCGCTGATGGAGGCGCGAGAAGTGGCGGAATGCGTCCTTTTCATGCTGACCCGGCCGCGCAACGTCGTGGTGCGCGATCTTGTCATCCTTCCCAACACCGTCGATCTGTAAGGGCTTGCAATGGAACCGGACGACAGGATCGCGGACCATCTGATCGGGGTCGACGTGGGCACCGGCAGCGCCCGGGCGGGCGTCTTCGACGCCAAGGGCCAGCTGACCGGCACCGACGCCGCCCCCATCGACTTGCACCGCGCCCCGGACGGCCGGATCGAGCAGTCGAGCACCGACATCTGGGCCGCCGTCTGCCACGCCGTGCAGGGCGCGGTCGCGGCTTCCGGCGTGGGGTCGGAGCGGATCGGCGGCATGGGCTTCGACGCGACCTGCTCGCTCGTGGTGCTGGGGCCGGACGGCGCGCCCCTGGCGGTGGGCGACGCGGACCGGCCCGACCGCGACGTCATCGTCTGGATGGACCATCGCGCACTCGACCAGACGCGGCGGATCAACGCGGGGCGGCACCGGGTGCTCGACTACGTCGGCGGGCGCATGTCGCCCGAGATGCAGACGCCCAAGCTCCTCTGGCTGGCCGAGAACCGGCCCGACACCTTCGCGGCCGCGTGGCAGTTCTTCGACATGACCGACTGGCTGGGCTGGCGTGCCACCGGAAGCCTTGCGCGGTCGAGCTGCACCGTCACCTGCAAGTGGACCTATCTCGCGCATGAGGACCGCTGGGACGAAAGCTATTTCCACGCCATCGGGCTGGGCGCTTTGGCCCGTGAAGGCTTCGCCCGCATCGGGACCGAGATCGTGGCGCCCGGCACGGCGCTGGCGCGGGGCCTGACCGATGCCGCCGCCGCCGACCTCGGGCTGCGGCCCGGCACGCCCGTCGGCGCGGGGCTGATCGACGCCCATGCGGGCGGCGTCGGCACGGTGGGCGCACGGGGTGGAGGCGGGGCGGAGGCGAACCTTGCCTATGTCTTCGGCACCTCCTCCTGCACCATGACGACGACGGCGGAGCCGGTCTTCGTGCCCGGTGTCTGGGGGCCGTACCTGTCGGCCATGGTGCCGGGCAAATGGCTCAACGAAGGCGGGCAGTCGGCGGCCGGCGCGGCCATCGACCGTCTGCTGACCTTCCACCCCCATGCGCCCGATGCGACGGCCGAGGCGCGCGCGGCGGGCCTGTCCCTGCCCGCCTGGCTGGCCGGGCAATGCGCCGGGCGGGGCGGCGCGGCGGAGGCCCTGACGCTCGCCACAGGCCGCCACATCGTGCCCGAGGTGCTGGGAAACCGCGCGCCCCACGCCGACCCCGACACCCGGGCGGTGATCGCCGGCATCGGGATGCGCGACGGGCTGGACGACCTGCTGGCGCAGTATGTCGCGGGGCTCTGCGGCATCGGCTACGGGCTGCGCCAGATCCTCGGCGCGCAGGCGGATCGCGGCATCGACGTCGCCCGCGTCGTCCTCAGCGGGGGCGCCGGGCGGCATCCGCTGGTGCGGCAGCTGCTGGCCGATGCCGCGAATGTCGAGGTGGCGACGGCGGGAACGGAGGAGCCGGTGCTGCTCGGCTCCGCCATCCTGGGCGCGGTGGGCGGCGGGCTGTTCCCCGACATTTCCGCCGCGATGCAGGCGATGACGACCTTCGGGCGGGTGCATCCACCCACCGGCGGCGAGACCGCCCGGCGCCACGCGCGGCGGTTCGACATCTTCACCCGCCTGCAATCCGTTGCCCGCGAGGCGCATGGCGTCTGACCGCCGGGCCTTGCCGCGCGCGCCCCGATGCCCTATCTGACCAGATAGCTGGTCAGCAAAGGGGAGGCCGCCATGTGGGCCCTGCAGGATGCCAAGGCGCGGTTCAGCGCCGTCGTGGAGGCCGCGCTCGCCGGCAAGCCGCAGCGCGTGACGCGGCGCGGCAAGCCCGTGGTCGTCGTGGTCGATGCCGCCGAATGGGATCAGACGATGGAGCGCGCCCGCGCCGCGGGCCTGCGCGCGCATCTCGCCGCCCTGCCCCAGGGTGCCGACGACGACCCGTTCCCCCGCGCGACCGCCCTGCCCCGCGATCTCTAGGTGTATCTGATCGACACCGACGTGCTGTCGCTGCTGCGGCGTCCCGCGCGCGTGCCTGCCGTGGCGCGATGGCTCGACGGCGTGGCCGACGACCAGCTTTGGCTGAGCGCGGTGACGATGGGCGAGATCGCTCGCGGGATCGAGTTGCAACGCCCCCGCGACCCCCGCTTCGCCGCCGACCTGGAGGCCTGGCACGACACGCTGCAACGCGACTACGCCGCGCGCGTCCTGCCCTTCGGCCTGGCGGAGGCGGAGATCTGGGGCCGCCTGTCGGCGCGCATCGGCAACGGCTCGGCCGACCTGATGATCGCGGCGACGGCGCTCGCCCGCGACCTGACCGTGGTGACGCGCAACATCCGCCACCACGCACCCACGGGCGTCCGCACCCTCGACCCCGCGGCCCACGACCCATAGCCACCCGGCGATGATGGCTGCGGCGCAGGTCGCTGCGTGGTCGGCAAGCCCGACCTCGTTGCCATCGGCGTCAGGGTCGGGTCCATCCCGAGGTCGGGGCCGTCGCGAACGGAGGCTGTGACCGCGATGTCACCATGGTCCAAGACGAGCGGCATACCACCAAGCTGCGGCGCACCGTATCCGCTCATATCGGCGAAGGTGCTGGAGACTGCGAAGAGGCCAATTGCCATGAAGATGTCCTTGAGCTTCTTCTCCTTGCTCGACAGCTTCATCCACATCTCCGACGGGTCGCCCTCAGCCGCGATCTCCTCGTCGGTATCGGAAGCCCGGATCAGCTGAACGAACCCCTTTTCGCCGGTTCTGTCATCCCTCTCAGGTTCACTTCGACCTTTCGGACGGGCGCGCGAAAGTCTGTCGACGCTCGCGACCGGGAAGATTGACGAAGGTTCGGGCCTCGCTGAACCGGACCGTCATGCACGGCGCCTGGCCTCAGCCCTGTCGCGCGACGCCGCGCAGGATGCCCGAGGTCGTGAAGCCGCCGTCCACCGCCAGCACCTGCCCCGTGACATAGCCCGACCGCGCGTCGTCGAGAAGGAACAGCGCCGCCTGCGCGATTTCCTCCGGCGTGCCGTAGCGGGCCTGGGGGATGGTCTCGGCCCAGGAGCGGCGCATGGCTTCGGTGTGCATGTCGCTGACCAGCGGCGTCTCGACCGGGCCGGGGGCCACGGCGTTGGACCGCACGCCGAAGGGGGCCAGTTCCACGGCCATCACCTTGGTCATGGTCACGATCCCGCCCTTGGATGCCCCGTAGGCCGTGCGCCCGACGTTGCCCACCATGCCCGACACCGAGGCGATGTTGACGATGGCGCCCCGCCCGCGGTCGACCATGCGCGCGGCGACGGTGCGGGCGGCGATGAAGGTTCCGATCAGGTTGACCTCCAGCACGCGGCGGAAGTCGTCGACCTCGGTATCCAGCGCCTGCGCGTCGAGGCCGATCCCGGCGGAGTTCACCAGTCCGGACAGCGGGCCCAGCCGGTCCTCGCACAGCGCGACGGCGGCCGCGACGCCCGCCTCGTCGGTGACGGAACAGGCGAGGGTCTCGACCCGGTCCGGCGCGTCCAGCCCGTCGCGCGCGGCCTTCAGGTTGCCCTCGTCCCGGTCGAGCAGGGCGACCGACCACCCTTCGGCCAGCGCGGCGCGGGCGATGGCGAGGCCGATGCCCGAAGCCCCGCCCGTGATCAGAACGCATCGCGTGTCGGTCATCGTTTCGCCTCCCTACCAGGCAGGATCACCAGTTCCGCCGTGACCGAGACCGCCGCGCAACCGGGGTCGACCGGGCCGTCGAAGCGGTTGCCCTCCGCATCCACCACGCCGAGGTCGAGCGTCACCTCCTCCCCGTCGATCCGCCCCTGCCGGACGAGGAACTCGCTGATGGGCGAGCGCATCCGGGCACCGTCGGCGAAGACCGCGCCGTTCAGGCTGCCCAGTCCCACGATGTCCGCGCCGGCGATGCCCAGGCCCGCGCAGATGGCACGGCAGGTGCCCGCCAGGCTTTCGTTCGGGCGCAGGGTCACGGCCACGGCATCGGGCCGGTCCGACGGGGTGCCCGTGGCGGCGAACAGGTCGAAGCGCGTCTCGGGGTCCGCGCGCCGCTCGAACCGCGCGTCGTGGAAGCCCATGGCGCGCAGCGTCGCGGGGCGGGCGGCGCGGCTCTCGCCCGCCAGCAGGTGCCCGAGGGCGGTGCCGCCGTCCGACAGCCGCCAAAGCGCGTGGCAATGGGTGTCGGCCGCCCCGTCGCGCCGGCCCACGGACATGTAGCCCTGCACCGTCCGGGCCGGGCCATCGGGCGCTTGCGTCCCGCTGTACCACGCCAGCCGGTCGGGCGTGGGCGAGGGCGCGGGCAGGACGTAGCGCAGCGGATCGCAGATCAGCCCGTCCATCCGCACCCAGCCCGAGACGAAACCTTGCGCGGCAAAGGCGTCGAGGATCGCCCGTTCCACGCAATCACCGGGGGCCAGCGTCACGTCGAACAGGGCCGCGCGCGTGGGCACGGCCGCGTGACGCTCGGGCGCCGCGGGGCCGGGGTGGATCAGGGGAGGGTTGGCGCTCATGCCGTCTCGGACGACAGGAGGCCGCGCTCCCGCAGGGTCTCGCGGATGATCTTCTTGGTGATCTTGCCGTATCCCGACTTGGGCATCGCGTCGAGGAACAGGATCCGCGCGGGCACCTTGTAGCCGCTCATCCGGCCCTTCAGGAACGCGCGGATCGCCTCCGCATCGGGCGCCTGCCCCGGTTCGGCCACGCAGACGGCAAGGCCCACCTCGCCCCATTTCGCGTCCGGCACGCCCAGCACCGCCGCTTCGGCCACGCCGGGATAGTCGAGCAGCTTCTCCTCGATCTCGCGCGGATAGACGTTGGACCCGCCCGAGATGAACATGTCCGACTCGCGCCCGGTGATGTAGACGAAGCCCTCGCCGTCCATGTGCCCCAGGTCGCCGGTGCGGAACCATCCGTCGCGGAACGCCTTGGCGTTGGCCTCCGGGTTGTCGTGGTAGCCCGCGAAGACCGCAGGCCCCGCCACGCAGATCTCGCCCGTGGTGCCCGCCGGAACCTCCGCGCCCGTCCCGTCCTGGATCTGCACGTGCATCCCCGTCCGCTCATACCCGCAGGAGCCGACGCGCATCCGGTCGTCGTCGACGTCGTGCTCCGACGGCGGCAGGACGGTGATGTTGCCCGTCACCTCGCCCAGTCCGAAATACTGCACCAGCACCGGCCCCAGCTTGTCGAGCGCGCGGCGTTGGTCGGCGCGGTACATCGGCGCGCCCGCATAGATGACATGGCGCAGCGAGGAGTGGTCGTGGCGGTCGACCGAGGGGTGTTCGACCAGCATCTTCACGATGGTGGGCACGGTGAACATGTTGGTGACGCGGTGTTCCGCCACCAGCCGCCAGACCACGTCGGGGTCGAAGGCGGCGTCGGGCAGCAGGATCGTGGGCACCCCCGCGGCAAGCTGCACGAGCTGATGGATGCCCGCCCCATGCGACAGGGGCGCGACACACAGCGAGCGGTCGGCGGGCGTCATGCCGGGCATCAGGTCGTGCAGATGGTTGAGCAGCACGAAGGTGAGCTGCCCATGCGTCAGCACCGCCGCCTTGGGCCGCCCCGTGGTGCCCGAGGTGAAGAAGAACCAGCAGGGGTCGTCGCGGCCCACGTCGGCGGGCGGGACATGGGTGCCCATGTGGCGGTCGACCAGCGCATCGAAGCCATCCGCGCCGCCGCCGATGGTCAGATGGCGCGCAACGCTGTCGCAGGCGGCGGCATGGCCCGCGAACTCCGCGTCGCAGATCATCAGCGACGCGCCGGAGGAGCGGGCAAGCCAGGCCACCTCCTCCGGGCTCTGGCGGAAGTTGGCGGGCACCCAGACCGCGCCGAGGCGGAAGGCGGCGATCATGCTCTCGAACATCTGGTGCGAGTTGCGGGCCTGGATCAGGATGCGGTCGCCTTTCCCGACCCCCATCTCCCGCAGCCCCGCGGCCAGCGCCGAGACCCGCGCGTCCATCTGGCCCCAGGTCCACACCCGGTCGCCGCGGATGATCGCGGGCGCACCGCCCAGCCGGCGGGCATTGCGCGTCAGGAAATGGGCGAGGTTCGCCACCCGCACCGTTTGCGGCGCGATCCCGCCTTTCGGGTCGGGCGTCCCCGCCCCCCGGTTCACTGCACGCGCTCCAGGATCGAGCAGTAGTTGGCCACCGACGCGCCGCCCATGTTGAACACGCCGCCGATCTCGGCGCGCGCGGCCTGCATCCCCTCGGGCGCCTCGCCGGCGAGTTGCATCGCCGCCATGACGTGCATCGACACGCCCGTCGCGCCGATGGGGTGGCCCTTGGATTTCAGCCCCCCCGACAGGTTCACCGGCAAGCGGCCGTCGCGCGTGGTGGTGCCGTCTCGGATGACGTCGGCGCCGCGCCCGCGGGGGGCCAGCCCCATGGCCTCGTATTCGATCAGCTCCGCGATGGTGAAGCAGTCGTGGGTTTCGACGAAGTGCAGGTCGTCGAGCGTCAGCCCCGCCGCGTCCAGCGACCCGGCCCAGGCCCGCCGCGCCCCGTCGAAGGCCGCCGGATCGCGCTTGGACAGCGCCAGCACGTCGTTGGCCTGCGTCCGCGCGCGGAACCCCACGCCGCGCGCGAGGCCCTTCGCCGCCCGCTCCGACGCCACCACGATGGCCGCCGCCCCGTCGGACACCAGCGAACAGTCGGTCCGTCGCAGCGGCGGCGCGACATAGGGGTTGCGGTCGCTGACGGTGTTGCACTGCTCGAAGGTGAAGGCCTTCTGCATGTGCGCGTAAGGGTTGTGGACACCGTTCGCGTGGTTCTTGGCGGCGATCATCGCCAGCGCGTCGGACTGGTCGCCGTGCTTCTGGAAGTAGCCCTGCGCGATCTGGCCGAACAGCCCCGCGAAGCCCCCTTCCACCTCCGCCTCCTCCGAGCGGTAGCTGGCGCCGAGCAGGATGTCGCCCACCTCGACCGTGGGCAGGGCGGTCATCTTCTCGACACCGACCACCAGCGCCACGTCGCCGCGCCCCGCCTCGATGAAGTCGATGGCGGCATAGAGCGCGGCCGACCCCGTGGCGCAGGCGTTCTCCAGCCGCGTGGCGGGCACGCGGGCCAGCTCCGGCATGGCCATCCCCGCGAGCGCGCCCACGAAATCCTGCTTGGAGAAGCCGTTGTTCATGCAGCCCACGAAGATCGCGTCGACGTCCCCCGCCGGGACCCCCGCGTGGTCGAGCGCGGGGCCCATGACCTCGGCCATCAAGGCCTCGGTGTCCGGCGCGGCCGATTTTCCGAAACGGCTGTGGGCCCAGCCGACCATCCGTGCGTTCGTCATCTCTCTCTCCCGTTCGTGGTCTCTGGTGTCAGGCCGCCGCCCGGCAGGACGGCGGAGCGGGCGAACATCTCCCGAAGGCGCGCCTCGATGCCGGGCACCTCGGCCAGCAGAAGGCCCGCCAGACGTTCGCAGTGCAAGGGGGTCATGCGGTCGTCGATGGCCGCGATGCTGAGCGCGCCCGCGACCGTGCCGTCGGGCATGTGCAGCGCCACCCCCACGGCCCAGCTGTTCTTGAGGACCAGTCCGGGGTTGAGCGCCCAGCCCCGCGTCCGCGTCTCGGCCAGCAGGCGGTCGAGCGTGGCGGGGGTGGCGGCCGGATACCGCTCCGCGATCAGGTCGCGGTTGAGGGCGCGCATCCGCGCCGCCTCCTCCTCCGGCAGGGCCGCCAGCATGGCGAGCGATCCGCCCCCGATGCCGAGGGGGTGGCGAAAGCCGACCTGCAACGCCTGCACCCGGATGGGAAAATCGCCCTCGGCCTTCTGCAGGCAGACGGCGAAGGCATCGCGCCGGACCGACAGGAAGGCCGTGTCCCCGCTGCCGTCGGCCAGCCGCTGCACCGCGTCCTGCGCCACGTCCAGCAGGCTGAAGCGCCGCGCGGCGAGAATGCCCAGAACATAAGCCTCCTCGCCCAGCATGTAGCGGCGCGAGGCGCTGTCCTGCTCGATCAGCCGGGCGCGCATCAGCGCCAGCAGAAGCCGCCGCGCGGTGGGGCGGCTGAGGCCGGTGGACGCCACGATCTCCGAAAGGCCGATCCCGGTCTCGGGGCTGCGCCCGATCAGGGGCAGCAGCGCCAGCGCGCGATCCACGCTCTGCGCGCCGCCCGCGGGGCCGGTCTGCGGCCCCATCCGGGCCAGGATCGTCGCGGAATCGTCCATGTCCGTCCATAATGTGGAGTGTTGCGAATACTATCGCCCCATCCCCCCGATGCGTCAACACGCGGGGCGCATGGGCCGTCGGACCGCCGACTGCGAAAAATCCGTGACAGGCGTTTCAAACATGTCCATGTTGTGGATGCATGGGCCCACCGGAGGGGTGGCCGCCCCTGAGATCCACGGGAGGACCGAGATGCCGAACCTGAAATCCGTTCTGATTGGCCTGGGCGCGGCGATCGCGCTGACGGGGCCCGCGGGGGCCGAGACGCTGCGCCTGACGCACAACACCTCGGACGCGACGACCTGGCACAAGGGATCTGAGCGCTTCGCCGACCTGCTGGAGGAGGCGACCGAGGGCGAGATGGAGGTCCGCGTCTTCCCGAACGCCGAACTTGCCGGCGGCGACCAGATGAAGCAGTCCGAGATGGTCGGCCGCGGCGCCATCGACTTCGTCGTCACCTCGGCCATCAACGTCACGCCGCTGGTGCCGGAAATGGCGGTTTTCTCGCTGCCCTACCTTTACGCCGACTACGCCGAGGTCGACGCCACCACCGACGGCGCGCCGGGCGAGCGGATGGCCGAGATCATGGCCGACAAGGGCATCGTCGTGCTGGCCTGGGGCGAGAACGGCTTTCGTGAGGTCACCAACAGCGTGCGGCCCATCACCTCGCCCGAGGATCTCAAGGGCCTCAAGATGCGCGTCGCGGGGCCGATGTACATCGACGTGATGAACGCGCTCGGCGCGAACCCCCAGCAGATGCAGTGGACCGAGACCTTCTCGGCGCTGCAACAGGGCGTCGTGGACGGGCAGGAGAACCCCATCGGCGCCGTGATCGTGCCCCAGCGGGTCTATGAGGTGCAGAAGTACATCACCCCCTGGCACTACTCCTACGACCCGATCTTCCTCGGCGTGAGCCAGGCCAAGTGGGACGGCTGGGACGAGGAGACGCGCGCCAAGGTGCAGGCGGCCGCGACCGAGGCCATGGCCTTCCAGAAGGAGGAGACGCGCCGCGCCACCGACGAGGGGCTGGCCCGCCTGCGCGAGGAGGGGATGGAGGTCTACGAGCCCACGCCCGAGGAAATCCAGGCCTTCCGCGACGCCACGAAGGACCCGTTCGACCTCTGGGCCGGCAAGGTCGGGCCCGAGATCGTGACGCTGTTCCAGGACACCATCGACGGCGCGGGCAACTGATCCCGCGCTCCGGTCGCGCGGTGCGCGCGGCCGGACCCTGCCCGACAGCCCGAGGCCCGACACCATGCTCAAACACCTCGACCGGTTCGAAGCCTACGTCTGCGCGGCGATCTTCCTTGCCATGACGGCGCTCGGCTTTGCCAACGTGGCGGTGCGCTACCTCACCAGCTATTCCTTCGCCGCCACGCAGGAGCTTCTGCTGGCGGGCTTCCTGCTACTCACGGTCTTCGGGGGCGCCGCCGCCGCGCGGCATGGCGAGCATCTGGCCGTCACCTTCTTCGCCGACCTGCTGCCCGCCCGCGCCGGCTGGGTCGTCCGCGCGCTTTCCGGCGCGCTGAGCGTCCTGCTGCTGGCGCTGGCCGCGTGGTACTGCTGGGGCCTCGTGTCGCATCAGTACCGCAGCGGCGTCACCTCGTCGGGCCTCCAGATCCCGGCGTGGTACTACTCGGCGGGCCTGCCGCTCGGGTTCCTGCTGATCGCGTTGCGGATGGCGCAGCGCACGCTCTCCGACCTGCGCGGCGACGGGCCCGAGGGCACGCCCCATGGGTGACATGGGCGCGGGCACGCAGATGCTTGTGCTGTTCGGCGTGCTTCTGGTGATCCGGGTGCCGGTGGCCTTCGCGCTCGGCCTGTCGGCGCTTTACGCCATGTGGGTCATGGGCTTCGGCCTCGACCTCGTGGGCGACCTGATCGCCAGCGGCATCGCCAAGTTCTCGCTGCTGGCTGTCCCGTTCTTCATCCTGGCCGGCATCCTGATGGGCACGGCGGGCATGGCAGATCGCATGATCCGCTTCTTCCGCGTGGCCGTGGGGGGCTTGCCCGGCGGCATGGGCGTCGTGGGTGTGGTCGTGGCGCTGTTCTGGGGGGCCGTGTCCGGGTCGGGCCCGGCCTCGGTCGCCGCCATCGGGCCGATGATCGTGCGCGGCATGGCCGACGACGGCTATCCCCGCCCCTTCGCCGCGGCGCTGGTCTGCACCGGGGCCGCGCTCTCCATCGTCATCCCGCCGTCCATCGGTCTGGTGATCTATGGCGTGATCGCGGAAATCTCCATCGGCAGCCTGTTCATCGCGGCCATCCTGCCGGGCCTCTTGATGGGGGCGATGATGCTGCTCGCCCTGCCCTTCGTGGCCCGCGACCGCGCCGCGCGCAAATCCTCCGCGCTCCATGCGATGGCGCCCATGCCCTATGCCGATCAGACGCGGGGCCGGCAGCTCTGGCTCAGCTTCCGCGACGCGGGCTGGGGGCTGCTCACGCCCGTGGTGATCCTGGGCGGCATCTACCTCGGCGTCTTCACCCCGACCGAAGCCGCCGTGGTGGCCGTCGTCTATGCCATCTTCGTGGGCACCGCGATCTATCGCACGCTGACCCCGCGCCTACTGTTCGACGCGCTGACCGACGCCGCACGATCCTCGGCCGTGGTGATGATGGTCGTGACCTTCGCGAGCCTGTTCGGCTGGGTCGTGACGGTGGACGATCTGGTCGGCACCTATTCCGAGGGGCTGCTGTCGGTGTCGGACGCGCCCTGGGTCATCCTTCTGGTGATGGCCGTCATCCTGCTCATCGCGGGGATGTTCATGGATGCCATCACCATCATGTTCATCTCGCTGCCGATCTTTTTGCCCGTGGTGCGCGAGTTGCAGTGGGATCCGATCTGGTTCGGCGTCTTCCTGATGATCACGCTGGCCATCGGCCTGTTCACGCCGCCCGTCGGCATCAACCTGTTCGTCGCGGCCAACATCACCGGCCTGTCGCTGGAACGCATCGCCGCGGCCGCGGTGCCGTTCCTTCTGACCAGCGCGCTCGGCCTGATGGCCGTGGCGCTCTGGCCCGAGGTGACGCAATACCTGCTGATCTGGATGCGCTGAGGGCGCGCGCTAGCGGGTGTCCGTCACGCGGCGCAGGAAGGCTCGGGTGCGGGGGTCTTCGGGCGCGTCGAAAAAGCGGTCCGGCGGCGCCTCCTCGACGACCCGGCCTTCGTCCATGAAGACGATGCGGTCCGCGATCTCGCGCGCGAACTGCATCTCGTGGGTCACGACCAGCATGGTCTGGCGCGTCTCGGCCAGCTTGCGCATCAGGTCCAGCACCTCGCCCACCCATTCGGGGTCGAGCGCCGACGTCGGCTCGTCGAACAGCAGAAGCTCCGCGTCGAGCGCCATCGCCCGGCCGATGCCCACCCGCTGCTGCTGGCCGCCGGACAGGGCCGAGGGGTAGCTGTCGCCCCGGTCGGCCAGCCCGATCTCGGCCAGGATGCGGTCGGCCGTGGCGTTGGCCTTCTCCGCCGTCTGGCCCTTCACCGTGACCAGCGCCTCGGTGATGTTCTGCCGCGCGGTCCTGTTGGCGAAGAGCGCATAGTTCTGGAACACGAACCCCGTCCGCCGGCGCAGCGCCAGGATCTCGGGCCGGGTCGCGCGGGCGGCATCGACGGAGAGGTCGCCGATCCGCACCGTGCCGCTGTCGGGACGGTCGAGGAAGTTGAGACACCGCAGCAGCGTCGATTTCCCGGTGCCCGACGGCCCGATCACCACGACCCGTTCGCCGGGCGCGATGTCGAGCGTGATGTCCCGAAGGACCGGCGTTCCACCGAAGCTCTTGTTCAGGCCCGCGACCGAGATCATCGCGCATGCGCCCGGTTCAGCAGGATCTCCAGCCGGCGTTGCCCGAAGGACAGCGCCTCGACCAGGATCCAGTAGATCGCCGCGACCACGAGGAACGCCTCGAAGTAAAGGAAGCTCCCCGCCGCCTCCTTCTGTGCCGCGCCCATGAGTTCGGTCACCCCCAGCGTGAAGGCGAGCGAGGTGCTTTTGACCATGTCGATGAAATAGTTGACCAACGTCGGCGCGGCGACCCGCGCGGCCTGCGGCAGGATGATCCGCCGCATCATCTGGCCGCGCGTCATGCCCACCGCCTCGGCCGCCTCCCACTGGCTGCGGTCGACGCCCAGGATCGCGGCGCGGATGCTCTCGGCCATGTAGGCCGAGAAATGCAGCGTCAGCCCCATGATCGTGGCCGTCACCCCGTTGATCCCGGCGAGGAAGCCCAGGACCTGCGGCAGCCCGAAATAGAACAGGAACAGCTGCACCAGAAGCGGGGTGCCGCGGAAGAAGCTGATGAACAGCCGCACGAACCAGTCGAGCACCGGCACCCGCACCACCCGCTCCACCGCGAGGAGCGCGGCGAGGATCAGCGCGAAGGCCATGCCCGTCACCGCCATGAACAGCGTCAGCGGCACATATGACAGGAGAACGGGCAGAAGCCCGAGCATGTAGTCGAGGTTCAGCCCCTCCACCGTCTATTCCGGGACGGTGATGTCGGTGCCGAACCACTTCTGCGAGATCTCCGCCAGCGTCCCGTCGTCGCGCAGCGTGGTGATCGCCGCATCGACCCGGTCGCGCAGGGCGCGGCCTTCCTCGTCGTCGCGGAACGGCAGGGCGTTGCGGATCTCGCTGAAGGGCGCGCCGGCCAGCGCCAGCGGCAGCGGGCTTTCCTGAATCAGCTGGGCCGAGGACACGCGGTCCATCACGAAGGCATCCACGCGGCCCAGGGCCGTGTCCTGCGCGATGTTGCTGTCGTAGGTGCGGATGTCGATCTCGGCGGCGTTGGGCAGCCCTTCCAGCAGTTCCTCGAAGTTCGAGCCGAGGTTGACCGCGACGGTCTTGCCGCTCAGGTCCTCGACGCCGGTGATCGTATCCTCGTTCCCTTCCTTCACGACCACCTGCGCCCCGTCGAAGACGTAGGGTTGCGAGAAGACGAAGGCCGCCTCGCGCTCCGGCGTGATGGTGATCTGGTTGGCGATCGTGTCGATCCGCCCGGATTCGAGCGCGCCGACGAGGCCCGAGAAGGCCATGGTGACGAACTCCGGCGTGTCGCCGGTCTCGGCGGCGATGGCCTCGATGAAATCGACCTCGAAGCCCTGAAGCTCGTCGGACCGCACGAAGGTGAAGGGGAAATACCCCCCCGACATGCCCACGGTCCAGGTTTCGGCGCGCAGCGGCGCGGACGTCGCGGCAAGGGCCACGATCAGCGCGAGGAGGACGGGGGACTTCTTCATGCGATGCTCCAGTGCTTCGATGGTCGTGTGAACGGCCGGGTCACGCCTGCCAACGCGAAACCGGCCGTAAGGTTCACCGGGGCGCACTGCGGCCTTGCGTCCCTCGGCCGTCTGCTGTCACGTCGGCATCAGGGGACGACACACCGAGGGAGGATACCGCATGTTCATGAGATCCATCGCCGCCACCATGGCGGCCACGCTGGCCGCAGGCGCCGCATCGGCCGAAACCACGATCCGCATCGCCCATGCCACGCCCGAAAGCTCGCCCATCCATCAGGCGCTGGAGTTCTTCAAGGCGGAGCTGGAAGCCCGCTCCAACGGCGGGATGCAGGTCGAGATCTTCCCCGGCGGCCAGATCGGATCGGTCCAGCAGGCGACCGAGCTCGTCCAGTCCGGCAACATCGACATGACCACGGGCGCCTCGGTCCTGCTGTCGTCCATGGTGCCGGAGCTTTCGGTGCTCGACCAGTTCCTCCTGTTCGAGAACGAGGAGCAGGCCCATGCCGTGCTCGACGGCCCCGCGGGGCAGGAGCTTCTGTCGAAGATGGAGGACAAGGGCCTGAAGGGCATGGGCTTCATGGAGCTCGGCTTCCGCCACTTCTCCAACAGCCGCGCGCCGCTCGACAGCGTCGAGGCCTTCCGGGGGCTGCGGATGCGCTCGGCCGACAACCCCATCCAGATCACCGCATGGCGGTCCGTGGGCGCCGTGCCCGTCGCGCTCTCCTGGGGCGAGATCTACCCCTCGCTCCAGCAGAACCTGATCGACGGTCAGGAAAGCGCGCCGTCCTCCATCGTGATCGAACGCTTCTACGAGGTGCAGGACTACGTCTCGCTGACCGGGCACATCTACTGGCCCGAGATGTGGGTCGCGGGCCTCGACTTCTACAACGGCCTGACCGACGAGCAGCGCGCCCTGCTCGACGAGGTCGCCGCCGAGACCGTCACCCGTCAGCGGGAGCTTGCGGCCAAGGCCAACGCCGACGCCCTGGCGGAGCTGGAATCGAAGGGCCTCCAGGTCAACGAACTCCCGCAGGAGGCCCGCGCCGCCCTGGGCGAGACGATGAACGCCGCGATCCGCGACGACATCCGCGCCGCCGTGGGACCGGAGTTCTACGACAGCTTCATGACCGAACTCGACTGACGCGCGGGGCCCCGGCCGGACATGCGGCCGGGGCCGCCGGAAGGGGGAAGGCGACGATGGGCAAGGCATTCCGCGCGGTCGAGAAATATTTCGAGCCCGCCATCATCGTGGCGATGCTGGGCGCGATCATCGTGCTTGTCTTCGCCGACGTGGTGGCGCGCTTCGCCATGTCCACCTCCATCGCGCCCGCCAACGAGATGGCGCGCCTCGCCTTCGTCTACATGATCTACTTCGGCGTCAGCTACGCCATCCGCGAACGCCGCCACATGCGGGTGACGCTGCTTCTCGACATGGCGCCGCCCGCGCTGCGCCGGGTGCTGCTCGCGCTGGCCGAAACGGTGTTCCTCGGCTATTCGGCCTTCGTCTGCTGGCTGGGTGTGGTCATCACCGCCAATGCCGTCGACCGGGGCCAGATCCTGACGGCGACGGAATGGCCCACCGCGGTCCTCTATGCCGCGATCATCCTCAGCGGCGGGCTCAGCGCGCTGCGGCTCCTCCATTCGCTCTGGCGCATCGTCGTCCTGGGCGACACGCGCCTTGCCGCGCAGATGGACGTCTGACGTGACGGTCGCCATCCTCTTCGGGTCGTTCTTCCTGCTGCTGGCCATCGGGGTGCCCATCGGCATCGCGCTCGGCACCGCGTCGCTGCTGGCGATCGCCTGGATTCCCTTCCTCAACTTCGACCTCTATGCCCTGGGGCTGGTCAGCGGCATCGATTCCTTCACCCTGATCGCGGTCGTCCTGTTCACCCTCGCCGGCAGCATCATGGCCCAGGGCGGCATCTCCCGCCGTCTCATCGCCGTGGCCGAGAGCTTCTTCGGCGGCGCACCCGGCGATCTAGGCACCGTGACCATCATGGCCTGCCTGTTCTTCGCCGCCATCTCGGGCACCGGCTCGGCCACGGTGGCGGCCATCGGCCTCGCCATGATCCCGGCATTGACGGCGCGGGGCTACGACCGGGCCTATTCCTGCGCCATGGTGGCGAGCGCCGGGTCGCTCGGCGTGATGATCCCGCCCAGCGTGGTGATGATCGTCTACGCGGTGTCGGCGCAGGTGTCCGTGACCGCGCTGTTCCTCGCCGGCGTCATCCCCGGCATCGCGATCGCGCTGGCGCTCATCGCCTACAACGCCTGGACGCGGCGCGGCGCGCCCGCCGTCCGGTCCACCGGCCCCCGCCGCAGCCGCCTCGCCATCCTGAACGAGGCGAAGGCCGCGCTCCTCATGCCCGTGGTCGTGCTGGGCGGCATCTACGGCGGCATCGTCACGCCCACCGAATCCTCGGCCGTGGCCGTGGTCTATGCGCTGGCGGTCAGCGTCTTCGTCTACCGCGAGCTGCCGCTGCGCGACGTGCCGAAGATGATGCTCGAATCGGCGCTCCTCGTGTCGGCGGTGCTGGTCATCATCGGCGCCTCGGTCGCCTTCGGCCGTATCATCGCGCTGGAGCAGCTGCCGCAGGCCCTCGCCGCCGCCGTCACCGACCTCACGCAGAACCGCTACATCGTGCTGATCGCGGCCATCGTGCTCCTGCTGATCGTGGGCACCTTCCTCGAAACGCTGGCCGCCATCGTCATCCTGACGCCGGTGCTGCTGCCCATCGTCACGGTACTTGGCATCGACCCGGTGCATTTCGGCATCGTGATGATCGTCAGCCTCGCCATCGGCTTCGTCACCCCGCCGCTGGGCGCCAACCTCTTCATGGCGGCGCAGGTGGGCGGCATCCCCTTCGACGCCATCGTGCGGCGCATCTTCCCCTGGATCGTGACGATGATCGTGGCGCTCCTCCTGATCGCGGCCTGGCCCGCGCTCTCGCTGATCCTGCCGCGGCTGTTCCTCGGCTACGCGGGCTGACGCGCCCTGCCCCGCCCAAGCCCCTTGGCGGGGCGCGACGGGGGTGTCACGCTGGTCGCGTGCGGAATCGGAGGATGACATGACGGACGCTCCAATCGCGGTCGTGGGCCTGGGGTCCATGGGCTATGGCATCGCGAACTCGGCGCTGGCGGCGGGCCTTCCGGTCCACGGCCACGACGTGAACCCCGATCAGGCCAAGCGCTTCCTGGCCGACGGCGGCATCCCGGGCCCCCTCGCCCGCATCGCGCCCGACCTCGCGGCGGCGGTGATCGTGGTGCTGAACGCGGCGCAGACCGAAAGCGTGCTGTTCGGCGAGGCGGCGCTGGTGCCGCACATGGCGCGGGGCAGCGTGGTCGTCGCCTGCGCCACCGTCTCCCCCGCCTTCGCCCGGTCGATGGAGGTGCGGTGCCGCGAACACGGCGTCCTCTACCTCGACGCGCCGATCTCGGGCGGGGCGGTCAAGGCGGCGCAGGGCGCGCTCTCGGTCATGGCGTCGGGCGTGCCGGAGGCCTTCGCCCGCGCGAAACCCGTCCTCGACGCCATAGCGGAGCGGGTGTTCCGCCTGGGCGACGCGGCCGGTGCTGGCTCGGCGATGAAGGCCGTCAACCAGCTTCTCGCCGGCGTCCACATTGCCGCCATGGCCGAGGCGATGACCTTCGGCATGACCCAGGGCGTCACGCCGGAGGCCTTCATGGAGGTGATCCCCCAGTGCGCCGGAACCTCATGGATGCTGGAGAACCGGGGGCCGCATGTGGTCGCGGGCGACTACACCCCCCGGTCCAGCGTCAACATCTGGCCCAAGGACCTAGGCATCGTCCTCGACATCGCGCGGGGGGCGGGCTTCGGCGCGCCGCTGGCCGCCGCGGCGATGCAGCAGTTCCTCGCCGCAGCCGGGTCGGGCATGGGCGCGCTGGACGATGCGGCCGTCGCGCGGGTCTACGCGCGCAACGCGGGGCTGACGCTGCCGGGCGACGACTGACGCGTCACTCGCCCGCGGTGCATTCCGTCGCGGCGCCCTCGTCGAACTGGTCGGTGAAGGTCGCCGTGTCGCCCTTGATCCACCATTCGCGCCCGCCCGAGACATAGCGCGACCCCGACCCCGACACGACGCCCGCGAAGACCAGGACCTCCTCGTCCAGCGTCACCAACGCCAGCGCATTGGCGCCCGCGTTGACGTATTGCACCGGCACGTCGCGCCCGTTCTCGCAGGCATAGCGCGCCGCGATGACCTCCGCCCCCGGCCCGAGGGGCAGCGTCACCGCCACCTCCTGCGCCGCGGCGGGCAGCGCCAGCAGCGTCGCGGCCACGATGATTCCACGCTCCGTCATAGCGGTCTCCTGATCCAGCGGGATATGACGCCCACTATCCCCTCGCGGAACAGCAGCACGCCGATGACGAAGATCACGCCCTGGATGATCGTCACCCAGGCCCCGAAGGTCGCCAGATAGTTCTGCATCGTCACGATGATGGCCGCGCCGGCCAATGGGCCGAACACCGTGCCCATCCCGCCCAGCAGCGTCATCAGCACCACCTCGCCCGACATGCCCCAGTGCACGTCCGTCAGCGAGGCGAGCTGGAACACCTGGCTTTTCATCGCCCCCGCCATCCCGGCGAAGGTGGCCGACAGCACGAAGACCGTCAGCTTGTAGCGATTGACGTCATAGCCCAGCGAGATCGCCCGCGGCTCGTTCTCGCGGATGGCCTTGAGGACCTGGCCGAAGGGCGAATGGACCACGCGGTAGAGGAACAGGATCCCCCCGAAGGTCACCGCCAGCACGAAGAAATAGAGCGCCATGTTGTTCTGGAGCGAGATCAGCCCGAACAGATCGCCCCGCGGCACCGACTGGATGCCGTCCTCGCCCCCGGTGAAGGGCAGTTGCAGCGCCAGGAAATAGACCATCTGCGCGAAGGCGAGCGTCACCATGGCGAAATAGATCCCCTGCCGCCGGATCGCCAGCGACCCGATCAGCAGGCCCAGGACGGCCGCCGCCGCCGTGCCCGCCAGCACCGAAAGCTCCGGCGTCAGCCCCCAGACCTTCGCGGCATGGGCCGCGACATAGCTCGCCCCCCCGAAATAGGCCGCGTGCCCGAAGGACAGCAGCCCCCCGAAGCCCAAAAGCAGGTTGAAGGCCGCGGCGAAGAGCGCAAAGCACATCACCTTCATGGCGAAGACGGGATAGACGAAAAACGGCAGGGCGATCAGGAAGGCCAGCAGCACAAGGAAGATGACCTTGTGGAGCCGCGGCATGCCGGTGGTTTGCTGCATCATCACGCGGCCTTTCCGAACAGCCCTTCGGGCTTGATGAGAAGGACGATGGCCATGATGACGAAGATCACCACCGCCGATCCCTCGGGATAGAACACTCGGGTCAGCCCCTCGACCAGGCCCAGGACATAGCCGGTCAGGATGGCGCCCATGATCGACCCCATGCCGCCGATCACCACAACCGCGAAGACCACGATGATGAGGTCGGCGCCCATGTTGGGGTTGACCGAATAGATGGGCGCGGCCAGCACGCCGGCGAAGCCCGCCAGCGCCACGCCGAAGCCATAGGTCAGCATGATCATCAGCGGCACGTTGATGCCGAAGGCGCCGACCAGCACCGGGTTTTCCGTGGCCGCGCGCAGATAGGCGCCCAGCCGCGTCTTCTCGATCATGAACCAGGTGCCGAAGCAGACCACGGCCGAGGCGGCGACGACCCAGGCGCGGTAGTTGGGCAGGAACATGAACCCCAGGTTCTGCCCCCCCGACAGCGCCTCCGGGATCTGATACGGCAGGCCCGAGATGCCGTAATAGTTGCGGAACAGCCCCTGGATGATGAGCGCCAGCCCGAAGGTCAGCAGAAGACCGTAGAGGTGGTCGAGTTTATACAACCGCGACAGCATCGTCCGCTCCAGCACGATGCCGAAGACGCCCACGATCAGCGGCGACAGGATCAGCGCCCACCAGTAGCCCACGCCCAGATAGCTGAGCAGCATCCAGGCCACGAAGGCCCCCATCATGTAGAGCGCGCCATGGGCGAAATTGATGATGTTGAGCAGGCCGAAGATCACGGCCAGCCCCAGCGACAGGACCGCATAGAACGACCCGTTGATCAGCCCCAGCAGAAGCTGACCCATCAGCACCTGCGGCGATATTCCCAGAAGATCGAACATTGTCGGGGCCCCGTCCCAGTGTGTCGGATCGGGGGCCGCGCGGCGGCGGCCCCCTCCGGTCGCTTACTTGGTGAAGTCGCACTCATCCAGCATCGGCAGGAAGGCTTCCTCGCCGCCGATGGTCGAGATGTGGGTATAGAGGTCCCACTCGCCCGTCGACTGATCCGGCGACTTGACCTCGAAGAGGTGCATGTCGTGGATGGCCCGGCCGTCGCCGCGCACCGTGACCGCGCCGAACAGCGGGTCGTCGATCTCCATGGTCTTCATCTGGGCCGCGATCGCCTCGCCGTCCTCGGCGCTTCCCACGGCCTCGACCGCCTGGAGATAGGCCATCGTCCCCGAATAGACCCCGGCCTGAACCATGGTGGGCTTGGCGCCGTGGATCTCCTCGAAGCGGGCCGACCACTCGCGGGTCGTGTCGTCGAAGTCCCAGTAGAAGGCTTCGGTCAGCGACAGGCCCTGCGCCGTCTCGGCCCCGAGCGCATGGACGTCGGTCACGAAGAACAGCAGCGCCGCCAGCTTCTGCCCCGCCTGGGTGATGCCGAACTCCGAGGCCTGCTTGATGGCGTTGACGGTGTCGCCGCCGGCGTTGGCCAGCCCGATCACGTCGGCACCCGACCCCTGCGCCTGCAGCAGGAAGGACGAGAAGTCCATCGCCGGGAAGGGCACGTCGACCTGGCCCACGACCTCGCCGCCGTTCTCCTGCACGACCGTGGTGGTGTTCTCCTCCAGCGAATGGCCGAAGGCATAGTCGGCGGTCAGGAAGAACCACTTCTCGCCGCCCGCCTTGGTCATCGCGCCGCCGGTTCCGTTGGCCAGCGCCGCGGTGTCATAGGTCCAGTGGATCGTGGTCGGCCGGCACTGCCCCTGCGTCAGCTCGGTCGAGCCCGCGCCCGAGTTGATCATCACGCCGTTCTTCTGCGCGGTGATGTCGGCCACGGCCAGCGCCACCGACGACGTCGGCACGTCCAGGATCGCGTTCACGCCCTCCTCGTCGTACCACTGGCGCGCGATGTTCGATCCGACGTCGGGCTTGTTCTGGTGGTCGGCCGAGATGATCTCGACGTTCATGCCCTTGTCGGCGGCGCCGAAATCCTCGATCGCCATGCGCGCGGCCACGACGGACCCCTCGCCCGACAGGTCGGCATAGACGCCCGACCGGTCGTTGAGGACGCCCAGCTTGACGTCCATGTCCTGCGCCATGGCCGCGCCCGCCGTCAGCGCGCCGAGCGCGGTGCCCAGTGCCAATGTCCTGATCATTCCGTGATCCTCCCTTTGGTGGCGCGTTTGCGCCGTTGTCCCCGGTCGTTCAGACGCCCAGGTATCCGTGAAGCTTGTCCATGTTCGCATCGAGCTCGGCGTTCGGGATGACGTCGATCACCCTGCCCTGCTCGACCACATGATGCCGGTCCGCGACCGAGGCGGCGAAGCGGAAGTTCTGCTCCACCAGCACGATGGTGAACCCTTCGGACTTCAGCGCGCCGATGGTGTGCCCGATCTGCTGCACGATGACGGGGGCCAGCCCCTCCGTCGGCTCGTCGAGCAGCAGAAGCCGCGATCCGGTCCGCAGGATGCGCGCGATGGCCAGCATCTGCTGCTCGCCCCCCGACAGCTTGGTGCCCTGGCTGCGGCGGCGTTCGCGCAGGTTCGGGAACAGGTCGTAGATCCGCTCGACGCTCAGTCCCCCGTCCTTGATGCGCGGCGGCAGCATCAGGTTCTCCTCGACGCTCAGCGACGAGAAGATGCCCCGCTCCTCCGGGCAGATGGCGATGCCCTGCCGCGCGATCTGGCGCGGCTGCATCCCGATGGTCTCCACCCCCTCGAAGGTGACGGACCCCGCGCGCCGCGGCAGGATGCCCATGATCCCCAGCAGGGTCGACGTCTTGCCCGCCCCGTTGCGGCCGAGCAGCGTCACCACCTCGCCCTCGTGCACGTCGAAGTCGATGCCGTGCAGGACGTGGCTTTCGCCGTACCATCCCTCCAGCCCGCGCACGCGCAGCAAGGGCTCGGTCCTCGCAGCCTCAGTCATGGCCCGCTCCGATATAGGCGTCGATGACGGCGGGCGCCTTGGACACGGTGGCGTAATCGCCCTCTGCCAGGATCTCGCCGCGCGCCAGCACCGTGATCCGGTCCGACAGGTCCGCCACCACCGACAGGTTGTGCTCCACCATCAGGATGGTGCGGTTCTTCGCCACCCGGCGGATCAGCGCGGTGATCCGCTCCACGTCCGCCTGCGCCATGCCCGCCATCGGCTCGTCCAGCAAAAGCATGTCCGGCTCCAGCGCCAGCGTCGCCGCGATCTCCAGCGCGCGCTTGCGGCCATAGGACAATTCGCCCGCCCGGTGGTCGATGAACTCGGTCAGGCCCACCTCCTCGACATGGGCGCGCGCCTCGTCGTCGAACCGCGTCAGGATCTTCTCGGACCGCCAGAAGTCATAGCTTTCCCCGCGCTTGCGCTGCAACGCGACGCGCACGTTCTGAAGCACGCTCAGGTCGGGAAAGACGGCCGAGATCTGGAACGACCGCACCAACCCCAGCCGCGCGATGCCCGCGGGCTTCATCCGGGTGATGTCGCGCCCGCGATAGGTGATGGTGCCGGACGTGGGCTGCAGGAACTTCGTCAGCAGGTTGAAGCAGGTCGTCTTGCCCGCCCCATTGGGCCCGATCAGCGCGTGGATCGACCCTTCCTCGACGGCGAGGTCGACGTTGTTGACGGCGACGAAGCCCTTGAATTCCTTGGTAAGGCCCTTGGCCTCAAGCACGATGCCCATAGATCCGTCGTCGCTTGCGCGCCTCTTGTCATTGGCCCGCGGCATCCACCGCGAAACATTCTTGCGGTAGCTTTGCCGCACTTGCGACGTTCTGTCCACCCGCTTCCGGGCGATTGTATGCAGTTGTCGACCGAACCCCTTCGGCCATGGCACGATGGGCCATTCCGGCTGACGCAAGGGAAGCGAAGGCCATGACATTCCGGATCGGCGTGGCCTGCTTTGATCACGTCCGCACGGGCAAGGCCCGCGCCATGGAGGTCGGATTGGCGTGATGGCGTCGGGGTGTCCGGTTGCTGTTGATCGTGCCCCGCTTCTAGAGGGTCAAGGCGCGACGCGGTTCGCGATCGACCAACTTGATCCCGTCACACGCAACGCACTCTGATAATCGAGTTGCCCCGTCTCCTCGAACTCAATGGTTTCGCCGGGTTCAGCCAACTTCGATGCGACCGAGCTTGCAAGGACGTCGGCGTCCTTCCCTACAAGTTGGTAGGTCACAGAAATATCGCGGTTCTCGTCGGTCAGGTTTTTGACCTTGTACCGCCATTCATAGCTCACCTCGGAGGGGGGTGCGTTCCAAAGATCCCAGAATGATTTGACCTCTACGACGCGCGTCAGGATGCTTATACCTTTGAAACCATCGGAAACATATTCCAGAGGAGGGTCATCTTTCTCATCGTCGCCCCAGTCGATGTTCATCCACGATCCATCGTGATCGGCATGAAACTTCAACGGAATGCCACGGTATAGTTCCGGATGGATGTTCAGGTATCCGAGAAAAAGCACAAGAAACGGGACGACGCCAAACCCTATCCCGTACCATCTCGTATGCCGTCTTCTGCTTGAAAAAAAAAAAAA
>NZ_CXPG01000024.1 GCF_001403735.1 Jannaschia rubra | reverse complement strand
GGTCCACACTCATGCCGGCGCGTCCTTCGAGGCGTGGGTGAGGGGGCATGAACCCGGTCGAGCGGTCCGGTGCGGGTGGCCGATGCTCCGACGGGCGCCCCCATGCGGACCCGTCTTGCGGCCTCGTCGTGGCACGAAGGGAGCTTCCGGCACGGCGCCTGTCGCCGTCCGGGCGTGCCTTCGGCGGCCGGGACGCAGCCGGAGATGGCCCTGCCCTGCCCTGACCCCGTGTCTCACGCGATCCGGTCATCCGGCGCAGGACGGCAGGTGCCGGCCGTGGGGCCGGCACCTTTTCTGGCCTTATTCGGCCTCTACGGCGTGCTTCATCACGTGATAGACATAGCTCTGCTCGACGGTGCCGTCGAACAGATGCGCCCAAGGCCCGCTTGCGTAGATCGCCACGTCGACCGGGGAATGCGTCTCGGACGAGAGGGGAAGCGTCGCCTGCTGCAGGTAGTCGGGATCCTGCGCCTGCTCCTGCGTCAGCACGGGCCGGGTTCCGAAATAGCTGCCGTCCGCCTGTTCGGTGACGACGGCACCCAGACCGTTCATGTAGCCGATGGCCGTATAGGGCTTGCCGTCGAGACCCAGTTCGAGGTCGGCCGAGTGTTCCTCGCCCGCATCGTCGACGCTGTGGCACAGGCCGGTGATCGGCGATCCGCGGCCGCAGTAGCCGTTGAACTCCAGCCCGTGACCATGATCGGCCGTGACGATGATCAACGTGTCCTCGTCGGCCGTCATCTCCATCGCCTTGGCCACGGCCTCGTCGAAGATCACGCCGTCGGTGATGGCGCGGAACGCGTTGCCGTCGTGGTTGGCGTGATCGACCCGGCCCCCTTCGACCATCAGGTAGTAGCCGTCCTCGTTGTTGGACAGATAGTCGATGGCGGCTTCGGTCATCTCCACCAGCGACGGCTCGTCCGCCCGGTCATGCTCATAGAGCATGTGGCTGCTCTCGAAGATGCCGAGGACCGGGGTGGAGTGATCCAGCGTCAGGTCGGCGAAGGTCTCGCCGTTCCAGGCGTATTGGGCTCCCGCCTCCCTCGCTTCCTCGATGAGGTTGCGGCCGTCGGTCCGCTTGCCCGGATCGCTCTCCTCGCCCTCGACGTCGACGGGCAGGAAGTGGCGGCGCCCCCCGCCCAAGGCCAGATCGACCTCGCCTTCCTTCATCTTCTCGAGAAGCTGCGCCGCGATGTCCGGCACCTCGCACCCTTCCGGCAGGGCGGCATCGTCCTCCATCCCGCGATCGGCCGCATGGGCATAGACCGCCGCCGGGGTGGCATGGGTCAGGCGCGCCGTCGTGACGATGCCGACGGACTTGCCCATGCCGGCGACCTCCTCGCCGAACAGGTCGATGCGCGCACTCTCCACGTCGCCGCATTCGCCGCGCCGCAGGGTCTCGTCCACGCCGATCACGCCGGCCTTGGTCTTGACGCCCGAATTGAGCGCGACGGCGGTGCCCGCCGAATCCGGCGTCTGTGCGTTGGTGTTGTAGGTCTTGGAAAGGGCCAGATAGGGCATCCGTTCCTTGGCCAGGACGTTCTCGTCGCCATAGCCGCCGGCCTGCTGTCCCTGATAGATCCGCGTCGCATAGTTGGTGCCGATGCTGTTGCCGTCGGCCACGAACAGGATGACGTTCCTCGCCCGGCCGGTGACGGGCTGGCGCTCAAGGCGTTCCTGCAAAGCCGCCTGGCCCGAAGCGATCCACGCATCGGCGGACCGGGCATCCTGCTGCGCCGGGCCATCCTCGGCCGCGTCGACAGGGGCGTCCTGCCCCGCGGTCTCCTCGACGGTGGTTGCGGTGTGAGGCACGCCCTCCGGCGTGGCGCCTTCGGTCCCCCCGGGCTGCTCGGTCGGAGTGGCCGGCGCGTTTTCCTGCGCGGCGACGGCGGCGGCGCAGAACGCGAGAACGGATGCGCCTGCAAAGAGACGGATGCGGAACCTGGACATGATGAAACCTCCCATTTCTCGAAAACGGCCATGCGGATCAGCGACCTGCACCACCTGTGGCAAGGCTGGCTGAAATCCGATTGTCGGGCAAGTCCCGGCTCTGCATGAGATGGAAAGCGCCGGAGTTGTCCCTAGTCGCCGGTCCGTCTGTGATCGAGGCCGTCCTCGTCCTGCAGGCCCACCAGTTCCCGGTGCCGCCGGGGCTTCACCTGCTTTTCCAGGACGGCGTGCAGCTTTGCCCGGAAGACGGGGTCCGCCTTGGCTTCCCGAAGGACCGCATCGCCCACCACGGCCGCCTTTTCGGCCTCGTCCGCGGTCATGGCCTGCCGGACCTTCGCGAGTTGCGCCAGCAATCGCGCCTCCTCGCTCCTGAGGTCGTCGGGATCGTGATCCATGCTGGAAATCCTCGCCTTGGCGGTTGTCCGGGGCCGTCCGTCGGGCGGCCGCGCCGCCATTGTGGAGCCGACGGAGGCGTTCTGCACGGATTTTCCGACTGCCGGCGTCGATTGCGCCAGAATGGTCAAGCCAGCAGGGTCTTCTCCAGCATCATGTGAATGCCCTTGTTGCCGTTCACGGTCTGCGTGACCCGCAAATCGCCCGCCAGACTGCACAGGGTATAGGCATCCGCCCAGCTCAGCCCGGCCTTCGTGCGAATCAGGGCGATCATGTCCGTCAGCGCCATCTCGACGCAGCGGTCCAGGTCGGGGTCCATGCCCATCGTGATCCAGTGCGATGGCGTCTCGGCCTGCGGATAGGACAGGGTCATGTCCTCGTGCACAGTCAGCCGGAACGTGCCCTGCAGCGCCGTCTCGATGGCGGTCACGCAGACCTCGCCGTCGCCCTGCGCGCCGTGCCCGTCCCCGCAGGAGAAAAGCCCCCCTTCGGTCCAGACCGGCAGGTAGAGCGTCGTCCCCGACACCAGTTCCTTGTTGTCGATGTTGCCGCCGTGGCGGCGCGGCTGGATCGAGGGGATCAGCCCCCATGCGGCGGGCG
The DNA here is from genome assembly GCF_001403735.1 of Jannaschia rubra. Taxonomy (GTDB): domain Bacteria; phylum Pseudomonadota; class Alphaproteobacteria; order Rhodobacterales; family Rhodobacteraceae; genus Jannaschia; species Jannaschia rubra. Next base: position 84,128 of record NZ_CXPG01000024.1, on the reverse strand, counting down.
GGGCCACGCCCATGACGCCGAAGAACGGTCGCAGCGGCAGGTCGAGGCCCCAGGGAAGCCGCCCGGTCATCCGTTCGCCGTCGAGCGGGATCGTGATGGTGCGGGCTTCCGGCACCGCTTCGGGCAGGGTGCCCGCCAGCGGCCGCATCGAATTGTAGCCCCAGTCCTGCCGCAGGCGCACGTCCTCGATCGCCACCTCCAGCACGGTGCCGGGGCGCGCGCCCTCGACCGCGACGGGACCGGTCAGGATGTGGCCCGGCACCGGCCGCGCGGCGCGCGCGTGGATATCGAGCAGTTCGGGCGGCACGTGAAACCCGTCCCCCGGCAGCACTTCGGGTGCGCCGGACACGGTGTCCATGGTCACGCGGTCGCCGCTGGCGATCGTCAGGACCGGTGCGCGGGCCGCGTCGAAATAGCCCCAGGCGCAGGTCTCGACCGAGGCGGGAAGGTGGTGATCCGTCATATGCGTCCTTTTGCGATGCGGCCCGTCGGGTGGCGTTCCGCCCGTTCCCGCACCGTCGACGGAGGTGTCGACACGTCGTCCGGCCGGTTTCCAACATGCCGCTGCCACAACCAATACCCGATCGGTTCCGCACCGCCAGAAACCCTTTCGACCGCCGGAGACCTTCATGCGGACCTTCAGACATCCCGCCACGGCCTTCGGCCTCGCGCTCGCCCTCGCCGGCGGCGCATCCGCGCAGGAATTGCGGATCGGGCTGCAATCGGATGCCGACGTGCTGGACCCGATCAGTCGCGCACCTTCGTGGGCGAGATCGTGTTTACCTGGCTTTGCGACAAGCTGATCGACATCCCCCGCGATCTGGAGCTTGTGCCGCAGCTTGTCACGGACTGGTCCTGGAGCGAGGACGGGACCGCGCTGACGTTCAAGCTGCGCGAGGGGGTGACGTTCCATGACGGCACGCCCTTCGACGCGGAGGCCGTGGCCTATAACATCGAGCGGTCGATGACCCTTGACGAGAGCCGGCGCAGGTCGGACCTGGCCTCGGTCGCGGGCACCGGAGTCCTGGGCGATCACGAGAGCCGCATCGACCTGACCCCGCCCGACGCGGCGCTGCTGACCGAGATGGCGAACCGGCCCGGCGTGATGATCTCGCCCGCCGCCGCCCGCGCCGGGCTCGCAATGGTTCGCGGAAGATCATCCCGCGCCTGCGCGCGACGTGGAGGCCGCCCGCGCCCTGCTGGCCGAGGCAGGCTATCCCGACGGTTTGACGCTCGAGGTGCAGGTGCCCGATACGACCGAGCCGATGCAGATCATGCAGGTCGTGCAGGCGATCGCCGCCAAGGAGTTCGCGACGATGCTTCAGGATCAGTCGGTGGGCAATTTCACCGCGAGTCAGGTCGGCTGGTCGGGCTACCTCGATCCCTCTGCCAACCTGCATCAGTTCGTGACCACGGACGGCGGCATCAACGATGCGCGCTATTCCAACCCGGAGGTCGACCGTCTGCCCGATGAGGCGCGGGCCACGACCGTCCCGGAGGAGCGCAAGGCCCTCTACGCCGCCGCGCGCGACATTCTGGCCGAGAATGCGCCGCTGGTCTATCTCTACCACCCGACGGGGATATGGGCGCTGCGCGACGACGTCTCGGGCTTCGAGCCTTATCCCGACGCGCGCATCCGTCTCGAAGGGGTGCGGCCGGCACCGCGAACCGCCCGTCCGGGGTCGCGCGGGTCAGGACGACCGGTGCGGCCCGGGACGCCGCTTGTCGGGCGGCTGGAGGGGGCGCTGCGGTTCCCAACCTCGTCTGTTGCTACCGTGCCTCACGCCCGGCCATCCGGTCGGGCCGAAAGACAGGACGCGGGAGGACCCGTTCGACAGCGACCCCTTCTGACCGGGGCGCAACATGGCCGGCGCCCCGGACCCGTCCGATCCTCCCGCCCCGGCGTCAGCAGCCGATGGCGGCGCAGATCCGGTCTCGATAGGCGCGGCTGGCGTCGCTCCCGGCTGTCGCAGGTGCGGCGTCGGAGGTCGAAGTCTCCGCAGTCTGGTCGCAGCGCAATTCGTAGCTCGGGTCCACGCCGGTGTTCACGCAGCCTCCGATGTCCCATCCCGGCGGCAGATCGGTCAGGTCGACCTGTTGCCATTTGGGATGACCGCTCTGTTGCAGGTCGCGGAACTGGGTGCTGATCACATGTGCCACGTCCGACACCGCCTTGCAGCTTTCGGCATGGTAGGCATTGCGACGGGGATTGTATTCGTAGGTCATCAGCACCGCCTTCACCGCGACCACGTCGACCGGATCGGTCTGGAACGGATAGGTCCCGGCGGGGATGGATGTGACCTGGTAGACCGTCTGCAGCGTCGGATCGGTGATCGGGAGCAGGTGGAACCGCTCTTCGTCGATCTGCGGTGACTGGAAGATTTTGGTCGGGGCGCCGACGACATAGAAGAAAGCGTCGATTTTACCGGCCAGCAGCTGGCGCAGCGACTCGTCGGCATTTTCCGTCACCCGCTCGCTCGGCTCCACCTGCGCGAGATCGAGGACGAGCGACGCGGTCAGAAAGGTGCCGCTGTCGGCCACTCCGATCGAGACCCGCTGTCCGGCAAGGTCCTCGAGCGATGCAATCTCGCGGCGCGCCAGGATGTGCACCTCCTCGTTGTAGAGCGGGAATGCGATCCGCACGCCGGCGACCGCGCGGGCAAGCTCCGAATCTCCGGCGGCGAAGGTCTTGAGGTATTCCAGCACGTCGGACTGCACGATGGCGAACTGGGTCTGTGGCCGCTGGCGGACGCCGAGGAAGTTCTCCAGCGATCCCGCGCTTTCGCGAACGTTGATGTCGATGTCGCACTTCTTCGCGGCCTCGGCGATGTCGCGGCCGAACTGGATGTAGGTCCCGGTCGGTCCGCCGGTGAGGATGTTGCGCTCGACCCCCTGCGCGGCAAGGGGGGTGACAAACCCCGCCAGGCCCAGAACCGCCACGCAGGCTCCCGAAAGAGCCGACTTCAGTGCCTTCATCGCATGTTTCCTTCTTTTGGTTTCGACGCTCAGCACGGGCCGAGCGCCCTGATCAGCGCGACGAGCGTCTGCCGATTGATCGTCCCCAACGTGTCGCGCAGCGCGTTCGTGGGGCAGGCCCCGTCATTGAGTGCCTCGGTCAGCCGATCCATCTCCGCCGAGCCGCGTGGCGGCAGGCCGGGCGCGGCGTCCAGCGCGAATGCGACCATCGCGGGATCGCGGGGTCCGGACGCAACGGCCGGTTCGGGATCCGTGGCGGGTTCGGGTTCCGGTTCGGGCGTGGCGGCGATTTCCGGTTCCGGTTCCGGTTCCGGTGTCGCGACCTGCGCCTGAAGCCCGGACAGCTCCTCGAGGCGCGCGGCGCGGTCCTGCTCCAGCCGGGCGACCTCCGCCGCCATTTCAGACCGGCGGCTTTCGAGATCGGACAGCTCGGCCTGGGCCGCGGCGATCTGCCCGGTCAGCGCATCGGCCTGCGCCGCAAGACCGTCGAGCGCGTCCCGGCCGGACGCCTCCTGCGTGTCGGCCGCCTCCTTGGCGGCCTGAAGATCGACCATCGCCGACTGCTGCGCCGCACGGGTCGTCTCCACGCTGTCTTCGAGCGCGGACGCTTCCGCGCGCAGCGTCGAGATCTGCCGGTCGAGCTGGAGACGCTCGTCGCGCGCGGTCTCGAGGCGCCCGGCCTCCTCCTCGCGCTCCGCCTGCGCGGCATCCATCGCGGCTCGCATCGCTGCCAGCTCGTCGGCCGCCTCGGTCCGGGCGGTTTCCGCCGCGGTCAGAACTTCGGTCAGCTCGGCTTGCGCCGAAGCGCTGCGGGCCTCCAGATCCGTCAAGGCCGTCCGCGCGGCATCCACCTGCGCCTGCTCGTCGGCCAGTTCGGCGGTGACGCCGTCAAGCTCCTGCCGGCGCGCGACGAGCGCCTCGTTCCGCTCCTCAAGCCGTCGCCGTGCCTCGGCTTCCTCGGCGCCAAGACCGCGCGCCGCCTCTGCGTCGGCCGAGAGCGCCTCGAGCGCGTCCTGCCGGGCCGCCTCCGTCTCGGCCAATCCGGCGAGCGCGGCTTCGGCCGTCGCAATCCGCTCCTGCAGCTCGGCGAGACGTGCCGTCGCCGCGTCTTGCCGCGCGGTCACGTCGGTGGCCGCGTCCTCGGCCCGCTTCGCGCTCTCGCTCCGTTCCTCGGCCAGCGCGCGGTCGAACTCGGCACGATCCGCTTCCGCCTCGGCGCGCAGCGTCTCAGCCTCCTCCCGCAACCCCTGCCGCTCCTCCTGCAAGGTCGCGACCTCGGCGGCGAGCGCGTCGCGCTCGGCCCGCAGCGCGGCCGCATCGATCCCTTGATCCGTCGTCCCGACTTCCCGAACGGGCAGGCCGTCGGTTCCGCTTCCAACGTCCGGCTCGGCCTCCACTTCGGCTTGCTGCTGCCGCAGTTCGACAAGAAGCGCGGTCACTGCCTCCTTTGTCTCCCGCAGTTTCAGAAGATCGTCGCGGGCCGCTTCTGCCTCATCGCCCGCCGCGGCCTCCTGCGCCGCCGTCCTCTCCGCGATATCGGCCTCCAGCAGACCGATCTCCTCTTCCAGCTGCGCGATCACGTCCGGAAACGCGGGCTGCTGTCCGGAGGAGGCGGCGTCGTTTGCACCCCTTGCCGCCGTCTGCTGCGCCGACACCGGAATGGGCGTGGCGGCAGCGGCGAGCATGAGGCAGACAACGGAAGCGAGAAGGCGTTGTGACATCGATCACCGAAAATTGCGTGCCGTAACGTCAGTTAAGCGGCTTGCGAAAATCAATGCAACGAAATTGCGTTTCCTGTCGGGCAGTCAGGGTCCGCCGTTCGCTGGTGGGCCGTCGCCGGGACCGGACGGCATGGGCGCCCGCGCGGCGAGGTTCGCCAGAGCCGCATCGACAGGAGACGCGGACGATCGGCCCACGACCCGGCTTCGATCCTGTCGTGGCTGAACCGCGATGGCGAAAGGCGGCCCGATCGCCCGCGCTCGACATCGCGGCGCGTTCGGGTCTTATCGGCGCCATGAAGACGCGACCGCCGGAGGCTACGACATGACCACAAGGGCCCGCACCGGATTTCACCTGTCCGTTCTGATGGTCCTGGGGGCCACGCACCTGCTCAACGACCTGATGCAGTCCCTCATTCCGGCGGTCTACCCGATCCTGAAGCGGACCTATGCGCTGGATTTCGTGCAGATCGGCATGATCACCATGACCTTCCAGATCGCCGGAGCGTTGCTTCAATCGGTCGTCGGCCTGGTCACGGACCGGCGCCCCGCGCCCTATTCGCCCGTGGCGGGGATGCTGTTCACGCTGGCGGGTCTGGTCAGCCTCGCCTTCGCGGGAAGTTACGGTGTCATCCTCGTCTCCGTGGCCCTGATCGGCATCGGCTCATCCATCTTCCACCCCGAAGCGACACGATCCGCACGCTATGCGGCGGGCGGGCGGCAGGGTCTGGCGCAGGGCATCTTTCAGGTCGGCGGCCAGGCGGGAGGCGCCCTGGGGCCGGTGCTGGCGGCGCTGATCATCGTGCCGCTGGGCCAGCAGAGCCTTGCCTGGTTCGCGGTCGCGGCGCTTCTGGCCATGGTGTTGCTGGTCTGGGTCGGCGGCCAGCAGGGCAGGATCAGCGCCGCGTTCTCGACGATGCGGGCGCGCAGCAAAACAGGCCACGTCGCGCCGCGCCACGCCCCGCTGACCATCGCCACGGGGCTCGTGGTCCTGACCTTCCTGATGTTCACGAAGAATGCCTATGGCGAGAGCTTCCGCTCCTTCTACACCTTCTACCTGATCGAGCGTTTCGGCCTGTCGATCCCGGAATCGCAGATCATGCTGTTCATCTTCCTGTTCGCCGCGGCCGTGGGCGTGCTGATCGGCGGGATCGTCGGCGACCGGATCGGTCGCTACAGGATCATCTGGATCTCGGTTCTGGGGCCGCTGCCCCTGACGCTGATCCTGCCTTATGCGGATCTTTTCTGGACGGGTGTCCTGACGGTGCTGATCAACCTCGTCATGGCCAGCGCCTTCGCCTCGATCCTGATCTACGCGATGGATCTGCTGCCCGGCCGGATCGGGTTGATCGGCGGGCTGTTCTACGGGCTGAACTTCGGCCTGGGCGGTGTCGCGGCCGCGCTCCTGGGCATCATCGCCGACAGTCAGGGGGTCGAGGCCGTCTACCGCATCTGCGCCTTCCTGCCGCTGGCCGGTTTGCTGACGTGGTTCCTGCCGCGGATCGACGACGAGGGCGGGGGCTGAAGCGGCCGCCCGCCTCCTTGGTGGCACCCTCCGCGCGACGTTCTGGTCACTCCGTCCAGGACCGACCGCCTAAGCTGCAGGTCGTCGGGCTCGCGGGGTCCGCCTGCGGATCGAAGGGGGCGGCGGGATGCCTCTATCGTGCCCGCAGCATCTCGGGCGGCGTGCCGGTGTCGAGCCAGGCTTCCATCGCCGTCAGCGGGTCCAGATCGGCATGCGTAAGGCGGGGGGGGCCGCTCTGGATGCCGCAGAGGTCGAGGCCCGGGATCATGTGCCGCGACACGGCTTCGTCCCGCGCCGCGTGGAAGGCCGAGCTGCCGGGGCCTTCGCCGTTGTAGGTGGCCGCGGCCGCCATCCGGGCCGGGGCGGTTGCCAGATCGAAGTCGCGCGGGTCGTGGCCCGCACCCGGATCGTCGGAACAGGCCAAGTGCGCCAGGACGTTCCCGGTGAAGGCATCGAGCAGCGGCGCCGCGCTGTCGGTGCCCGTCAGCAAGACAGGCCGGAACGCTTCGGACCCGAGGATGATGCCGGCGGGGTAGAGCTGCGTTCCGTCGGCTGTCCGCGTGCTTTCCGGTCGAGCGGCGAGCGCGGCCGTCCCGCCTCGTCGAGATAGCCGTCTTCCGTGTCGGCGGCGCAGGTCGACCTCGCAGGCACCGGGATCGGCCACCGCGCCGTCCTCCTCGCCGTCGGCGGCGTCGCATTGGGCCAGCACGGCGTCACCGATCAGGGCCGCGTCGTCGGTCTCCAACAGGCGCTCGCCGTCGGGGCTGGTGTTGGCTTGGATCAGACATGCGATCTGCGTGCCCACCGGCCCCGAATGATCCATGACCGGGGCGCCCGCGCCGTCGCCCGCGCCTGGCAATAGGCGGGCAGGGCACCGAAAGGGGCCGTCGTGCACCGCATCGACCACGCGCGCCGAGGTGACCGCGCCGCCCGAAGGCGGATAGCCCAGCAACCCCTCGCAGGTCTCCGACGTCTGGGCCCATGCCGGCGTCGTCAGCATCGCCGCCGACACCACCATCAGCGCACCGCTCCAGTGCATGCCTCGCCGTTCCGCGATGTGTCCGGCCAGACACGAGCGGGTCCGGTGCGAAGTGTCCGCTGCGGCACGCCCCGATTCAAAGGCTCCTGTCCGGGCGGGGGCGAGGATCGGGTTTCGGGGGCTCGATTCTCTTGTAGACACTCATGGCTATTATGAGCATACATATTCACGTTGGAGGAGGATGTCATGTCGATCTGCAAGGCTGCCACGACCGGACGACATGCGTCATCGGCCCGCCCGGCGGCGGCTGGGTCGCAGGGCCGGGCATGAGCAAACCTCTCGCCGGCATCCGGGTTCTCGATCTGACCCGCGTTCTGGCCGGGCCCTACTGCACGGCGCTTCTCGCGGATCTGGGCGCGGACGTCATCAAGCTGGAGCCGCCGGCCGGCGACGACTACCGGCATGTCGGCCCCTTCCGGGAGGGCGAGAGCGCGCTTTTCCTGCTGAACAACCGCGGCAAGAAAAGCCTGACGCTGGACCTCAAGGACCCCGCCGATCTCGATGTCGCGCTGAAGCTTGCGGCGAGCGTCGACGTGGTGGTCGAAAACTTCCGCCCCGGCGTGGCCGGGCGTCTGGGTCTGGGCGCCGAGACGCTCCGCGCCGCGAACCCCGCGCTGATCTACTGCTCGATTTCCGGCTTCGGCCAGGATGGCCCCTACCGCGATCTGCCGGCCTACGATCTGGTCGTGCAGGCCATGTCGGGCCTCATGGCCGCCACCGGCGAGGAGGGCGGCGCACCGATGAAGGTGGGCGAGAGCGTGGCCGATCTGATCGCCGGGCTGTTCGCAAGCTGGTCGATCGCCGCCGCCCTGGTGCAGCGCGACCGGACGGGAGAGGGCGCGACCCTGGATGTGGCGATGTTCGACGCGCTCTTCTCGATGCTGACGACAAGCCACGCCCTGCATCTCTATGCCGGCAAGCTGCCCGAGAGGGTCGGCAACCGCCATCCGCTCTCCACCCCCTTCGGGTGTTTTCCGACGCGCGACGGGCAGGTCGTCATCGCGGTGCTGAACGGAAGGCAGTTCACGCGGCTGGCGGGCCTGATCGGCGCCCCCGAAGCGGCCGAAGATCCTCGCTTCGCCACCGACGAGTTGCGGACCGGGAACGAGCCTGCCCTTCGCGAGCTGATCGGGCGGTGGTCGCAGCAGCATACGACGGATGCGGCCATTGCGGGCCTGTCGGCGGAGGGGCTGCCCGCCGCGCCGATCTGGACGATCGCGGAGGCGGCGCAGAGCCCGCATGCCGTCGCGCGCGGTCTGGTGGAAGACCTGCCGCATCCGGTGCTTGGCCATGTTCCCGTGGTCGGCCAGCCGGTGCGGTTCGACGGTCGGAAACCGGTGGCGGCCACGGGGGCGCCCGATCTGGGCAAGGATGTCGCGGCGATTCTCGCCGCCTTGGGACTGGAGCGGCCTTGATGCAGGACGACTGGCACATGCTCGCCCCCGAGGAGCGCGCGTTCTGCGACATGCTCACACGTCTCTGCGCGGAACGGATCGCGCCGCATGCGGCCGAGACGGACGAGACGTCCGCCTTCGTCCACACGCAGCTTGCGCTGCTGGGCCAAGCGGGAATGCTGGGGGCGAACCTGCCCGAGGAGCACGATGGCGGCGGCCTGTCCGCACCGGCGCTTCTGCGCGCGGTGTCCATCGTCGCCGGCGCCTGCGGTTCGACCGCATCGGCGCTGACGGCGCATTATCTGGCGACCGATTCCATCCTGATCGGCGGAACCGAAGCGCAAAGGGACCACTGGCTGCCACAGGCGGCGAGCGGCGCGGCGCTCGGGGCCTTCGCCCTGACCGAACCCGCGGCCGGGTCGGACCCGGCGGACATGCGGACGCGGGCCCGGCGGACCGCGCAAGGATGGCGCCTGACGGGATCGAAGTGTTTCATTTCCAACGGAGGGGTCGCGGATTTCGTCGTCGTCTTCGCGGTGACGGACCCCGAGCAGGGGCATCGCGGCATCTCGGCCTTCATCGTGCCGAAGGACACGCCGGGGTTCGAGGCCGGCCCCCCCGAGCGGACGATGGGCCTGAAGGGCGGGCATGTCTTCACCCTGAACCTCGATTGCGACCTGCCCCCGGACGCGCTTCTGGGGGAGGAGGGGCACGGGTTCCGCACCGCCATGAAGGTTCTCGACAATGGCCGGATCGAGGTGGCGGCGCAATGTCTGGGCATGGCCGATGCCGCCATGTCGGCCGCCATGGAATACGCGAAGGGGCGCGTCATCGGCGGGCAACCCCTGACCGAACGGCAGGGCGTGCGCTGGATGATCGCGGACATGGGCGTGGCCTACCGCCAGGCGCTTCTGTTGGCGCAGGATGCCGCGCGGCAACGGCAGGCGGCGGAGGAAAGCGGCGCGCGGTTCTCGCTGGCCGCGGCGATGGCCAAGCTCGCCGCGTCCGAAGCCGCCGGGCGCATCGCGGACACCGCGCTGCAACTTCATGGTGGCTACGGCTATACACGCGATTTCCCGGTCGAACGCATCGTCCGCGATCTCCGCATCATGCGGATCTACGAGGGGTCGAGCGAGATCCAGCGGGTCATCGTTTCCGGCCAGATGCTGGCCGCGGGATGACGCCCGCGAAAATTACCGCTGGACCTGCGCGGCGATTCCGCCGTGGAGTGTCGCGTGTGAACGGCCCCGTCGGGGCCCGACGAAACCGCCGGCATCCGGGCCGGACGCAACCGCAGGACAGGAGAAGAACATGACATTCAAGACCACACTCGGCAGCCTCCTTCTGGGGGCTGCGACCATCGGCTTCACGATGCCCGCAGCGGCGGACCAGCTCGAGGACATCAAGGCCGCGGGCAAGATCGTCACCGCGACCGACATGCATTACGCCCCGTTCGACATGCTCAACAACGGCACCTACGAGGGGATGACCAAGGACCTGTTCGACGAGGTCGCCAAGGAGATCGGCGTCGAGCCGGTCTATCAGGACATTCCCTGGACGGCGGAGTTGCCGGGGCTCGAGGTGGGCAAGTTCGACATCGTCATCGCGCCGGTGACGATCACGCCCGAACGGCTGGAGCGCTATAGCTTCACGCCGCCCATCGCCGATGCGACGGTCGCGCTGGTCAAGGCCGCGGGCAACGACGAGATGACGGCGCCCGAGGACATCGCTGGCAAGACCGTCGGCGTCCAGCAGGGCACCGCGCAGTTCCGCCAGCTTCAGGCCTACGGCGAGACGCTGGGCGGCGTCGACGTCAAGGAGTACGGCACCACCGACGAGGCTTATGCCGATCTCGCCACCGGACGGCTCGACGCGGTGGCGGGCTCGCTGCCGAACCTCACCTATCTGGTGAAGAACCGCCCGGAGACCTTCGCCAAGTTCGAGCCGGCGCAGTTCGGGGAGCCCACCTATTTCGCATGGGTCCTTCGCCGCGAGGAGGAAAGCGAGACGCTTCTGGCCGCCATCGAGGACGCCATGGCGAAGATGACGGAGGATGGCCGCGTCGAGGCGATCCAGACGAAGTGGCTGGGCAGCTACACCGAGCTTCCGGCCACCGCGCCGGGCCAGTAAGGCGCATCCTGCGGGAGGGGCGCGCTCCTCCCGCAGGCACCCCGGCGGAACGGAGCCCTGATGTTCTCGATCCAGGCATTCCTCGACAGCTTCGGGCCCCTGCTCTGGGCGGCGCGCTATACCCTGCTCGTCTCGGGGCTGGGCATCGCGCTCGGCCTCGTCCTCGGCGCCCTCGTCTGCGCCGCGGCCCTGTCGCGGTGGCGGGCGGCCCGCTTTGTCGCGGCGCTCTGGGTCAGCTTCCTGCGCGGAGTGCCGCTCCTCGTCCAGCTTCTGTTGATGTACTACCTGCTCCCGGTCATCGGCATCAACGTGCCCGCCATCGTCGCGGCCGTGGTGACGGTGGGCATATGCGCCAGCGCCTATATCTCGGAAATCTGGCGCGGCGCCATCGGGGCGCTGCCGCCCGGTCAGAGCGAGGCAGCCGTGGCCGTGGGCATGAACAATCGCGATCTGTGGACCCGGATCATCCTGCCGCAAGCGGTGGTCATGTCGCTGCCCGCGCTGGTCAACGAACTTATCCTGCTGGTCAAGGCGTCGTCGCTCGTCTCGCTCGTCGGGATCATGGAAGTCACGCGCGCGAGCCAGGCGCAGGCGGCCACGACGTTCCGCCCGCTGGAGGTCTATATCGCCGCGGCCTGCATCTACCTTCTGATCAACCTGTGCCTTGCCGGGCTGGGCCGATACCTGGAACACAGGATGGCCGTCTGATGGACTGGGATGTCCTGCGGCAATACGCGCCGATCCTGCTGCGCGGCTTCGGGATCACGATCCTCGCCTGGGCCTTCGGCACGGTCTTCGGCATGGCGCTCGGCCTCGTGATCTCGCTGGCGCAGCGCTACGGCGCGCGGCCCGTGCGGTGGGTGCTTCAGGCCTATATCGAGGTCGTGCGCGGCACGCCGTTCCTCGTGCAGCTTTTCGTCCTCTACTATGGCGGCCCTCTCGTGGGCCTGCGGCTGGACGCGCTGCCGGCGGGGCTGGTCGGGCTCACGATCTATGGAAGCCCTTACTTCGCCGAGATCTTCCGGTCGGGCTTCGACGCCGTGCCGCCGGGCCAGGCCGAGGCCGCGCGCGCCATCGGCATGGCCGAACCTGCCATCGTGCGGCGCATCCTGCTTCCGCTCGGGCTGGTCTCGGCCCTGCCGGCGCTGGTCAACTTCTCGATTATCCTGACGAAGGAGACGGTCATCCTGTCGGTCATCACCGTGCCGGAACTGATGTATCAGGTGCAGCGCATGTCGACCGAGACGTTCCGCTATCTGGAGGCCAATCTGGTGCTCGCCCTGTTCTTCTGGGGTCTCGTCGAGCTGATCTCGCGCGGGGGGCGGCGCCTCGAGACGCGCATCACACGACATCTGCTGGAAAGGCCGGGACATGGCTGACGCATCCTCCGTCGAGATCCGCGGGGTCGACAAGTTCTATGGGTCGTTCCAGGCCCTGTCGGCCATCGACCTGTCGGTGCCGCCGGGCAAGGTCACCTGCCTGATCGGGCCCTCGGGGTCGGGGAAATCGACGCTCCTGCGCTGCATCAACTTTCTGGAGGTCTACGACTCCGGCGAAATCCGGATCGACGGGCGGATGATCGGCTACGATGCGCCCGGCGGCCGCCGGATGTCGGGAGGTGCGTTGCGCAGGATGCGGCAGTCCATCGGGATGGTGTTCCAGCAGTTCAACCTCTGGCCGCACATGACCGCGCGCGAGAACGTGGCCGAAGGACTGCTCCGCGTCCGCAGGCTCCGGCGGGCCGAGGCGATGGCACGGGCGGAAGCCGCGCTGGAGAAGGTCGGGCTGGGCGACCGGATGGACAACCACCCCGCGCGGCTTTCGGGCGGTCAGCAGCAGCGCGTGGCGATCGCCCGCGCCATCGCTATGGAGCCGCGGCTGATGCTGTTCGATGAGCCCACATCGGCGCTGGACCCCGAACTCGTGGGAGAGGTGCTGGGCGTGATGAAGACGCTCGCCGGCGAGGGCATGACGATGGTCGTCGTGACCCACGAGATGGGCTTCGCCGCGCATGTCGCGGATCGGGTGGCCTTCATGGACAGGGGCGAACTGGTCGCCGTGGACACGCCCGAGGCCATCCTGACCCGACCGGAGGACCCGCGCATCCAGTCGTTCCTGCGAACCTTCCACGAACGCAACAGCTTCTGACAGTGCGGCGCGGGGCAGGGGGACCGGGCATCGCGCTCCCGCGCGCCTTCCGGCCGCCTCCTCCATCGGCTATGGCCACAAGACCGAACGTGATGCCATTATGTCTGTCTCAAAGCGGCAGGGCCGAAACGTGACCGTGACATTCCGAGACGTCAAGGCGGACATCCTGTCCCGCATCACCTCCGACGTCTGGGGGCCGGGCACCCTGCTGCCGAGCGAGGTCGAGCTTGCGGCAAGCTATGGCTGCGCACGGGCGACGGTGAACCGCGCCATGCGCGAATTGTCCGACGAAGGCATCGTCGAGCGGCGCCGCAAGGCGGGAACGCGCGTCCGCATGGCCCCCCTGCGCCAGGCGAGCTTTCACATTCCCGTCGTCCGCATCGAGATCGAGGAAGCCGGCGCCAGCTATCGCCATGCCATCGTCGACCGGACCGTGCAGGACGCGCCCGACTGGTTGCGGGCGCGGATGCAGCTCGATGTGGGCGATCGGGTCGTCCACCTGACCTGCATGCATTTTGCCGACGGGGCGCCCTATCAGTTCGAGGACCGCTGGATTTCCCTGTCGACGCTGCCGCAGGCCGAGACAGCCGATTTCGACCGGATCAGCCCCAACGAATGGCTGGTTGCGACGGTGCCGTTTTCCAATGCCGAAATCGCCTTCTCGGCCGCCGCGGCCGACGACGTTCTGGCCGCGCATCTGGGGTGCGAGCGGGGGGCCGCGCTGTTCGTGGCCGAACGCGCCACCTGGTGGCAAGGCCGCGCCATCACCCATGTCCGCCTCGCCTGGCGGCCCGGACACCGGATGATGACGCGGTATTGAGGCTTCGCCGGGCTAGAGGATCCCCGGCAGGTTCAGCCCCTTTTCGCGCGCGCAATCGAGCGCGTCGTCATAGCCCGCATCGGCGTGGCGCATGACGCCCGTGGCCGGGTCGTTCCAGAGCACGCGGGCGATGCGCGCGTCGGCTTCCTCGGTCCCGTCGCAGCAGATCACCATGCCGGAATGCTGGCTGAACCCCATGCCGACGCCGCCGCCGTGATGCAGCGACACCCAGGTCGCCCCCGAGGCGGTGTTGAGAAGCGCGTTCAGGAGCGGCCAATCCGATACCGCGTCGGACCCGTCCTTCATCGCCTCCGTCTCGCGGTTGGGCGAGGCGACGGACCCCGAGTCGAGGTGATCGCGCCCGATCACGATGGGGGCCTTCAACTCGCCCGTCCGCACCATCTCGTTGAAGGCGAGGCCCAGCTTGTCGCGTACCCCGAGGCCCACCCAGCAGATGCGCGCGGGCAGACCCTGGAACGAGATCCGGTCGCGCGCCATGTCGAGCCAGTTGTGCAGATGCGGATCGTCGATCAGCTCCTTCACCTTCGCGTCGGTCTTGTAGATGTCCTCCGGGTCGCCCGACAGCGCGCACCAGCGGAACGGCCCGATGCCGCGGCAGAACAGCGGGCGGATGTAGGCGGGCACGAAGCCGGGAAAGGCGAAGGCGTTCTCCAGCCCCTCGTCCTGCGCCACCTGCCGGATGTTGTTGCCGTAATCGAGGGTCGGCACGCCCGCATTCCAGAAGTCCACCATCGCCGCGACATGGATCTTCATGCTCGCCCGCGCCGCCTTTTCCACCGCCTTCGGGTCGCTCTCGCGCTTGTCGCGCCATTCGGCCATGGTCCAGCCCTGCGGCAGGTAGCCGTTGATCGGATCGTGGGCGGAGGTCTGGTCGGTGACGATGTCGGGGCGGGGGCCGCCGTCCTTCATGCGCCGCACCAGTTCGGGGAACACATCGGCCGCGTTGCCCAGAAGGCCCACGGATTTGGCCTCGCCCGCCTTGGTCCAGCGCTCAATCATCCCGAGCGCCTCGTCCAGCGTCTCGGCCCGCTCGTCGACGTAGCGGGTCCGCAGGCGGAAATCGATGCTGTCGGAATTGCACTCGACGGCAAGACAGCAGGCCCCCGCCATCACCGCCGCCAGGGGCTGCGCGCCGCCCATGCCGCCGAGGCCCCCGGTCAGGATCCACTTGCCCGTGAGGTCGCCGCCGTAATGCTGCCGCCCCGCCTCGACGAAGGTCTCATAGGTGCCCTGCACGATGCCCTGGCTGCCGATGTAGATCCACGACCCGGCGGTCATCTGGCCGTACATCGCCAGACCCTTCCTATCCAACTCGTTGAAATGGTCCCAGGTCGCCCAGTGGGGTACGAGGTTGGAGTTCGCGATCAGCACGCGCGGCGCGTCCCTGTGGGTCCGGAAGACGCCCACGGGCTTGCCGGACTGCACCAGCAGGGTCTGGTCGTCCTCCAGATCGCGCAGCGCTGCGACGATGGTGTCGAAATCCTGCCACGTCCGCGCCGCGCGCCCGATGCCGCCGTAGACGACGAGTTCATGCGGGTTTTCGGCCACGTCCGGATGCAGGTTGTTCATCAGCATCCGCATGGGCGCCTCGGTCAGCCACGACTTCGCGGTGATCTCGGTGCCGGTGGCGGGATAGACGTCGCGGGTGTTCTTGCGGGGATCGGTCATCGGGGGCCTCCGAGCTGCGGGGCGAGGCCCGCGAGTGTGTCGAGAATACGGGCAAGATGCGGGCGCAGGCGGGATGCCTTGTCGTCGTCATAGTCCCACGGCGCACTTTCCGCGGCGAGATAGGTCGATTGCGCCAGCTCCATCTGGACCGCGTGGACGCCGTCGGCGGGCCTGCCGTAGTGGCGCGTCGTCCAGCCCCCCTTGAAGCGGCCGTTCGCGACGCTGGTATAGCCGTCCGCGGCTGCGCAGATCCGCGTGACGGCAGCCTCGACGCGGGGGTCGCAGGCCGCGCCGTCGTTGGTGCCGATGCTGTAATCGGGCAGGGTGCCGTCGAACAGGAAAGGGATATGCGACCGGATCGAATGGCAGTCGTAGAGGATCGCCACCCCATGCACCTCGCGCACCCGGTCGAGTTCGGCGGCAAGCGCGGCATGATAGGGCGCATGGAACGCCGCCCGGCGCGCCTCGATCTCGTCCGCGGTCGGCGGCTCGTCCCAGATATCCTCGCCGTCGAAATCCGTCAGCGGAACCAGCCCGGTCGTGTTCTGCCCCGGATAGAGCGAGGCGCCCGCCGGGTCGCGGTTGGCGTCGATCACGTAGCGATGGAACGTCGCCCGCACCGTCGTGGCACCGACAAGCAGCCCGTCGTAGAGCCGCTCGACATGCCAGTCGGTATCGTCCAGCCCGCGCCCGCGCGCGTTCAGACGGGCGGCGATGGCGTCCGGAACATGCGTGCCCGTATGCGGCAGACCCAGCACGACCGGGCCGTCGCCGCGGATCACCTCGACGGGGGTCACGCGCCGACCTCCGGCATCGCCACGCCCGCGCTGGCCACCACCTCTCCGTCCGCGATCAGGCGCGCGGCGCGTTCGAGATCGGGGGCGAGATAGCGATCCTGACCCAGCGTCGCCACGTCCCGGCGCAGGCACGCGACCACGGCGGCGAGCGGCGCGCTCGTCGCCAGCGGCGCCCGGAAGTCGATGCCCTGCGCGGCGCAGAGGAGTTCCACCCCGAGGATGCGCTCGAGGTTGTCCGCCATCCGCCCGAGCCGAACGGCCCCGTGCGCGGCCATCGAGACGTGATCCTCCTGATTGGCGGAGGTCGGCGTGGAATCGGTGACGCAGGGGTTGGCGAGATGCTTGTTCTCGCTCATTAGAGCCGCCGTCGTCACTTCCGCGATCATGTAGCCGGAATTGAGGCCCGGCGCGGGCGTGAGGAACGGCGGCAGGTCGTGGCTCAGGACCGGATCGACGATCAGCGCGATGCGGCGCTGCGCGATGGCCCCGATCTCGGCCATGGCGAGCGCGATCATGTCGGCGGCGAAGCCGACAGGCTCGGCATGGAAGTTGCCGCCCGAGACGATCAGGTCGGCTTCCGCCAGCACCAGCGGATTGTCGGTCGCGGCATTGGCCTCGATCTCCAGCGTCCGGGCGGCCTGGCGCAGCACGTCCATCGCGGCCCCCGTCACCTGCGGCTGGCAGCGGATGCAGTAGGGGTCCTGCACCCGTGCGTCGCCCTCGCGGTGGCTTTCGCGGATGACGGAGCCATCCAGAAGGGCGCGCATCGTTGCCGCGGCCTCGATCTGCCCTGCATGGCCGCGCAGCGCGTGGATCTCGGGCTGAAGCGGCGCGGTCGAGCCCATGATCGCGTCGGTGGACATGGCCGAGGTCACGAGTGCCGCCTGCATCGCCGCCCAGGCACGGAACAGGCCGGAAAGGGCGAAGGCCGTGCTGAACTGCGTGCCGTTGATGAGGGCCAGCCCCTCCTTTGCGCCAAGCGTCACGGGTGCCAGGCCGGCGGCGGCGAGCGCCTCGGCCGCCGGCATCGCGCGGCTCTCGAACTCGGCCTCGCCCTCGCCCATCATCGCGGCAGCCATGTGCGCGAGGGGCGCGAGGTCGCCCGACGCGCCGACCGACCCCTGCACCGGGATCACCGGGGTCACGCCGCGCGCGAGCATGTCCTCCATCAGGTCGATCAGCTCCAGCCGCACGCCCGAGGCACCGCGCCCCAGTGACAGCAGCTTGAGCGCCATGACCAGCCGCGCCATGCCGGTCGGGATCGGCGCGCCCACGCCGCAGCAATGCGACAGGATCAGGTTGCGCTGCAACGTCTCCGTATCCTCCGCCGCGATGCGGACGGAGGCGAGTTTGCCGAAACCGGTATTGACGCCGTAAACCGCCACGTCGCCGGCGGCCGCGGCGGCGATGCGGGCCTGCGCCGCTTCCATCGCGGGCCGGCAGGACGGGTCGAGCCGGACGGGTAGATCCTCGCGCCAGATGCGCGCCAGATCGGCCAGCGTGACCGCGCCGGGGGTGAGCGTGAGGGGGGTCATGCGGCGCCGTCCGCGAAGATGCGGGCATGGAGCGGATTGAAGCCGATGCGATAGGCAAGCTCGGCAGGCTCCTCCACATCCCAGACGGCAAGATCGGCGCGCTGGCCGGGAGCGATGGTGCCGCAATCGGTCAGGCCGAGCGCGCGCGCGGCGTTGCGCGTGACGCCCGCCAGCGCTTCCTCCGGCGTCAGGCGGAACAGGGTGCAGCCCATGTTCATCGCCAGCAGCAGCGACGTCATCGGCGAGGAGCCGGGGTTGCAGTCGGTGGCGAGCGCGATCGGCACGCCGTGTTCGCGAAACGCGGCGATCGGTGGGGCCTGCGTCTCGCGCAGGGCATAGAACGCGCCCGGCAGCACGACGGCCACCGTGCCCGCTTCGGCCATGGCGCGCACGCCCTCCTCGTCGAGATATTCGACATGATCGGCCGAAAGCGCCCCGTAGGAGGCCGCGAGCCTCGCGCCCCCGAGGTTGGACAGTTGCTCGGCATGCAGCTTGACCGGCAAGCCCAGTTCGCAGGCGGCGTCGAAGACGCGGGCGATCTGGCCGGGGGAAAAGGCGATCCCCTCGCAGAAGCCGTCGACCGCATCGACCAACCCCTCCGCATGGGCCGCGCGCAGCGTCGGGATGCAGACGTCGTCGACATAGGCATCGGCGCGCCCGGCGTAGTCCGCGGGGACGGCATGCGCGCCCAGAAAGCTGGTGACGACGCGGACGGGCCGGTGCCGGGGCAGGGCGCGGGCGGCGCGCAGCATCGCCAGTTCGGTATCGCGGTCGAGCCCGTAGCCGGACTTGACCTCCAACGTCGTCACCCCCTCCGCCAGCAGCGCGTCGAGCCGGGGAAGGGCGGAGGCCACGAGAGCCGCCTCATCCGCCGCGCGCGTGGCCTGGACCGTGGAGACGATGCCGCCGCCGGCGCGCGCGACCTCCTCGTAGCTGGCGCCGTTCAGCCGCAGTTCGAATTCGGCCGCGCGGTTGCCGCCATGGACGATGTGGGTGTGGCAGTCGATCAGGCCGGGCGTGACAAGCCGGCCGCCCTGCGGCGAGACGGGCAGGGACGCGAATTCGTCCGGTCGCTCCGCGCGCGGGCCGACCCAGGCGATGGCACCGTCCCGGATCGCGATTTCCGCATCGTGGATCAACCCGTAGGGCGCCGCGCCGTCGGCCATGGTCGCCGCCCGCAGGTCCGTCAGGAGGCGGTCATCCACGGCCATGTATTCTCTCCCGCATCGCATTCTCCGCTTTTCGCGTACAAATGAATCTGCGATATGTCTATACATAAAACCGGAGGCGAGTCGAGACCATGATCTTCGCGAAACGAGCCCTTCTTGCCGGCGGCTGGGTCGGCCGCGTCCGCGTGACACTGGACGGCGGCCGGATCGCCGCGATCGACACCAATGCCGCGGCGCAGCCGGGCGATGTCCGCGTCGACACCCTTCTGCCTGCGCCCGGCAACCTGCACAGCCACAGCTTCCAGCGCGCCATGGCGGGCATGACCGAGCACCGCCGGGCCGGGCAGGACAGCTTCTGGACCTGGCGCGACCTGATGTACCGGTTCACCGCCCGCCTGACGCCGGAGCAGGTCGAGGCCATCGCGGCCCTCACCTTCATGGAGATGCAGGAGGCGGGATATGCCGCCGTGGGCGAGTTCCACTATCTGCACCACCAGCCGGGCGGGGCACCCTACGACGACCCGGCGGAGCTTTCCGCCCGCATCTTCGCGGCCGCCGCCGCGACCGGGATCGGCCTGACGCACCTGCCGGTTCTCTACAGCTACGGCGGGGCGGGGCGGGTGCCGCTGGAGCCGGGGCAGGCGCGGTTCGGCAACGATGTCGACCGCTTCCTGCGTCTGGTCGAGGCCATGGGCCCCGCGATGGGCGGGCTGCCGGAGGATTGCCGGCTGGGCGTCGCGCCCCATTCCCTGCGGGCCACCGCGCCGGAGGATCTGTCCGTGCTGCTCGCGGCCCGGCCCACCGGCCCCGTCCACATCCATGCCGCCGAACAGCCGAAGGAGGTGTCCGACGTGCAAGCCTGGCTCGGCGCCCGCCCCGTCGAATGGCTGCTCGACCATGCCGGGGTGGACGGGCGCTGGTGCCTGATCCATGCCACGCACATGACCGGAGACGAGACCGACGCCATGGCCCGCAGCGGGGCGGTGGCGGGGCTCTGCCCGATCACGGAGGCCAATCTGGGCGACGGCCCGTTCAACGGACCGCGCTATCTTGCGGCGGGCGGCGCCTTCGGGGTCGGGTCGGATTCCAACGTGCGGATTTCGCTGACGGAAGAACTGCGCATGCTGGAATATTCCCAACGGCTGCGGGATCTGTCGCGCAACGTGATGGTCGTCGGCGAAGGCTCGGTCGGGCGGGCGCTGTTCTGCGGGGCGGCGGAGGGTGCGGCCCGGGCGCTTGCCCGCGATGCGGGTCGGATCGAAGTGGGCGGACTTGCCGACCTTCTCGCCATCGATGGCACCTGTCCGACGCTCGATCCGCTCCCGGAGGATCAGCTTCTCGACGGGTTGGTCTTCGCCGCCAGCGACGGCGTCGTCACCGATCTGTGGTCGGCGGGCCGCCACGCCGTCCGCGACGGCCGGCATGTCGCGCGTGATGCCATCGTCGCGGACTATCGCAAGGCGCTGTCCGACCTGATCGCGACGGTCTAGGCGCGCCTGTCGAGCGTGACGAGCAGCGCCGTCGCGCCCTCCGCCAGGTGGACGCGCACGGGCGAGGGTCCGGACAGCGCCGTGTCGCCGGGGTGCAGCGACTGGCGCCCCACCCGCAGATCGCCGTCGACGCAATGCACCGCGCGATTCCCCGCGGGGAAAGCCGGCAGACCGCGCTCCAATGGCCCCCGCAGCACCTCTACGCGCCCCTCGTGCAGACGTGGATCGAACATGAGATTGAGCGGCGAGACGGGTCCGGCCGGCAACTGCGCTTCGGCCGCGGCGCCGCCGTCGAAGCGGACCGGGCAGAGCGGCTCGACCATCAGGCGGGACGATCCAACACGAAGCGTCAGGGCGCGCCCTTCCACAATCGTCAGGATGCGGATCATGCCGTCGAAGCGGGAGAAGGGCCCGTCGCGCAGGATGCTGGCCCGGCTCAGCCGCCAGGGGGCCGGTTCGCCCGGGCCGCCGCGGGCGATCTCCCGCGTCAGGCCGCCGCCGTTCTTCCATGGAGTTTCGACCAGGTCGCCATAGCGGATCATCCGGATCATGTCTGTCCTCGCTCGACGTCTTATCCCCGCCTTGTCCCGCAAAAGCCGCGGGATCGGAAGCCGCGCGTCCACGGTCGCGGGCTGCCCCGGCTCAGGTAGGGCGATCCTGCGTCTCCTGTCCTCGTTGGACTATTCGGCTGCCCCGATCACGCGGACCTGCCCCGAAACCCGGACCGGCGATCCGGCGATGTCCGTCAGTCGGACTGCGATGACGGAGGGCGCGCCCATGTCCTCCCCCTGCCGGATCGTCAGGCGGCCCCCGTGCCGCCAGCCGCGGTCCCGCAGGTAGCCCGCGAAAGCGGCGGCGGCGGCGCCGGTCGCGGGGTCCTCCGGCACACCGCCCGAAGCGAAGGCGTTGCGCGCGACGAATGCCTGCTCGTCCTTCACGTGGACCAGCATGATCGTCACCAGACCGTGCAGGCGCATGATCCTGCGGCCTTCATCCAGATCGTAGTTCATGGACGCGAGGCGCGCCCGGTCCGCCAGGACCAGCACGACATGGTCCGCGCCCGCGTGAATGCGCGCCGGCGGCAGCCGGTCGTCCAGATCGGAGAACGAGAGCCCGAAAAGCGCGAGCGCATCCCGACGTTCCGCCTCGGTCGCGGGCCGGCTTCGCGTCGGCGGCGAGACGAGCGTGGCAGCCATGTCGGCGCCGGTCGGCTCCGCATCGACCGTGATCTCGGCGTCGTTCAGCAGGAGCCGGTAGGTGCCTGCCCCGTAACGCGCGCCCAGGGCGGCACCGAGCGCGATCGTGGCATGGCCGCAGAACGGCACCTCGGATTCGGGGGAAAAGTAGCGGACGCGCCAGCTTCTGTCGCCGTCCCCGTCCGGCACCGCGAAGGCCGTTTCGGAATAACCGACCTCCGCCGCGACGCGGGCCATGTCGGCGCGGCGCGCGGGGGCGTCCAGCAGGACGACGCCAGCCGGGTTGCCGCCTGCGCTGTCATGGCTGAAAGCGGCGATGCGTCGAACGTCCATGCCTCGTCTCCCCGGACCCTGTGCCGACACGCCCTCCGGAGCCTTCTATCGGACGGAGGCCGCGCATGTCGCCGCCCGACCCGTCAGAAACGACGCCTGTGCAGGGCATGGCAAGCGTGCGCAGACCCCGTTTCGCCGTTCTTTGCGGGCCGCGCCGAGGCCCGGACCGTTTCAGCCCCCGCTGCCAAACCCGCCCGAGGTCCGCGATGCGCCGAAGCCGCCGCTCCGCGCCACGGAGGATCGGGTCATCGGGGCCGCGTTGCGGGTGCTCGGGGCGCGGGCGCTCAGGGCCGATGCGGCGACGGTGCCCTTGCCCGACAGGCGCCCCGCCCGCGTGCTCCCGTCGGTCGTGGCGAAACCCGATCCGGCGGTCGGCACCATCGCGCGAGAGGCGAAGCCGCGACCCGACAGCAACTGGCCCATCAGGAACCCGGCCATCAGCGGCATGAAGACGGAAGGCCGCTGCTCATCCTCGATGCAGGCGTCGGCGCCGTGTTCCTCCTCGCAGACCGCGAGCGCGTCGTAGCGCGGCGCGGTCTCGGCATGTTCGGCCCGGGCCTCGGCGAATTGTTCCTCGCAGGTCCGGGCGTCGACGCCGCTCGCCGTGCAGGCGGCCGGATCGTCGAAGACGACGACCTCCGCCTGCTCCTCCTGGCAGCCCGCGAGCGCCATCACCGAGGCGGCCCCCAGAAGCGCGATCCTGCGGGGTGCGGATGCCTTTCTTCGCGATACGTTCATGTTCATTTCCTCCGGGTGTTCACGGCTCGATATAGTGCGGCTTGAACCGGCTGAGGTCCTGCGTGATCCGCGACCGATCCTCGCGGATGCCGAGGGCGACGCAGGTTCCGCCCACGATCCACGTTCCCATCACCGGATGGAAGCCGCCCATGTCGGGCAGCGGCGCATAGGCTTGCACGATCTGCGGGTGCCTGTCGTAGGCGGTGCTTCCGGACGCCTCGACAAGCGCGCCGTCGGGTGTCTCGATCCGCACGCCGGCCCCTTCGCGCGAAAAGAGCGGCTTTCGGACGGTGCCGCGCGCGAAATGCCCCGCGGCCATGGCGCGGTCGAAAGCGGGAGATCCGCGCGCCGCGTCGTCTGCGAAAAAGGTCGGGAGGAGGTTCGGATGCCCCTCGAACATATCCCACAGCACGGCGAGAAAGCCCTTGTTCGACACCAGCGCCTTCCACGGCGGTTCAAGGAAGCGGGTGCCGGAGGCGGCGAGCGCATCCGCACCCTCGTCGCGCAGGAAATCCTCCCAGGGGTAGAGCTTGAAGAGCGTGCCGATGATGCGGGCTTCCTCGTCCACAAGACGCCCGGAGGGGTCGATGCCGATCTGTCCCATCTCGACGAAATGCGCGCCGAGCCCGGCATCGCGCGCCGCATAGGCCAGCGTCTCGACATTGGCGTAATCCTCCTCGACGCCCGCAACGGCGGCGAAATGGACATCGTCGCCCGGCGCGCAGATCTCGGCGAAGCGTTCGGTCAGCGCCTCCTGCAGGCGGTTGAGTTGATCGGCGCCCCCGGGGATCAGTCCTGCCTCGCGCGCGCCCTCCAGCCAGTCCCACTGGAAATGCCCCGCCTCGTAGAGCGAGGTCGGCGTATCGGCGTTGTATTCCAGAAGCTTCGCCGGACCGTTCCCGTCATAGGCGAGATCCATCCGTCCATAGAGATCCGCGTCATCCCTGCGCCAGGAGTCTGCCACGAACTCCATATGCGCCTCGGGGATGTCCAGCCGCGCCATCGTCGCCTCGTCCCCGACCGCGCGGGCCACCGCCTCCCGCACCAGCGCATGCAGCGCGGTCGACGGGTCTTCCAGCCGGGTCTCGATCTCCTCCAGCGTGAAGGCATAGGCGCTGGTCTCGTCCCAGTAGGGTTCGCCATGCATGGTATGGAACACGAACCCCGCCGCCTCCGCGCGCGCCGTCCAGTCGGGTCGCTCGACGCCGTCCACCTTGCGCATGTCGCTTCTTCCTCCGGCGCTGCATCGTCAGAAAGGTCGTCAAGACGGTGTGCCCGAGATCGCGCGGCGGGACCAGACCTGCACCACGTCGAACGGATCGAAAACCAGGCGGGATCGTCATTCGGCAGACATCGGGCCCGGCGTCGGGAGGCGTGGCGAGGCGCCGAGTCGGAACCCGCAACCGTGCCTTCCGCAGCGGTCATTCCGGATGACGGGTCAGTCGGACCTGCCTTGCCCATCACCCCTGGACCGCTGCCGGATCCGGTGATCTGCATGACACAGCGGATCGCGCGCCCCAGACCCGCCCGCAGGATGCGGTCACGTCATGAATTACATAAGTCGGGTTATTGCACAGCCGGCGATCCACGCTATGCGGAACCGGGCTCTGCTCCGTCTCGTGGATGCCCGGCGGTCTCCCGGAGACCTGAAGAAAGTACGGCGGCGGCTTTCGCGAAAAATCCGGCGAATTTGGTGCAACAATTCCGATCCGACGCGGTTGACCCGGTGGTTGTGTCCGGTCCGGCGCGACGGTCGACAGGTCGAGCTGCCGTCCCGTGCCGCGACGCTTCGACAGGCGGTAAAAAGCCGTCTGCCGGCAAACGGAGGAAAAACAGCCATGAAAACGCCAGATCTTCTGCCTCTCCTCGTCGCACTCTTGGTCGGGGCGCCGGTTGCTGCCACGGCCGAGACCTGGCGCGGCGAGATCGTGCCGTTGAACCAGGAGCGGACCGCCCAGTCGCCGTCGGGGACCGTCACGCTCAGCCGCGGGGACGGACAGTTGACGATCGAACTGACCGCCGAGGGATTGAGCCCCGGCATGCATCTCGCCCATCTGCACGGCTTCGAGGGCGCCGATCCGGCGGAGGCGCGCTGCCCGGGCGCCGACGCGGACAGCAATGGCGACGGGGTCGTCGATCTGATCGAAACGCGCGAAGCCGCAGGTGTGACGATGATCCCGCTCACCGCCGATCCGGCAAGCCTTGCCATCCAGGCCGACACCTATCCGGAGGCAAATGGGGACGGCGCGATGGAATACCGGCAGACCGTCGATCTGACGGCGCTGGAGGAGGCGCTGCGGGACAAGTTCGACGCCCCTCCCGCGCTGGAGCGACGCGTCCTGTTCATCCACGGCGTGACGGAGCAGGTCGATGTGCCCGACAGTGCGCAATCGCTGGAAGGCGTCCCGGCCCGTGTCACCCTGCCGATCGCCTGCGCCGAACTGGAGCCGGCCGAACAGTAGCGTCGGAAGAAACCCGCCCCGGCGGATCAAGGATGCGGAGGTCTGCGCGAGACGGACGTCTCGCGACATCGACCCCGATGCGTCGCGCAACGCGCGGCCTCGCCGTCCACTGTTGCCGATCGGCGGTTCGACGACCGGACGTGCCCGCCGCACCGGAGGACCGACGGGAACGACGCGACTGACGGATCGGCGAAGCGAAAGCGACGGATCGCGCGACGCGGCGTACGCGACAGTCATGTGCCGGAGGCGATGCGCGGCGTCCGGCGCGAGGCCTTTGCCGATCGGCGAAGGGCAGACGATGTCACAACCCTGGATCGTGCCGCTGATCGCCGGGGGTTTTGCCGAGGACGGCAGCCCCGGCGCCACCCATCATGTCGTTGCGCCCACGGTCCCTGCCTCGGATGATCGCTGAGGCGGTCGCGCCCTGCCCGCTTCCCCACATGGATGCGACGCAACACGGACGTCGCGGAGGTCGTCCGGTCGATGCACCGGCACAGTGCCGACCTGGCCACTGACGCGCGCGCATGTCTTGGATATCTCGTGCCGTCCACACCGCCGCGGCCGGTTTCGACCGGCTACGTTTCCTCGGTGATGAACAGGACGCCACGGACGAGATCGCGGCTGTCCGAGCGGCCGCCGAGCGAGCCGGCGAGGACGCCCATGGACGCGAGGAACAGGCTGAGTTTCAAATGGTCCACCGCCGTCGTCGCCTCGCCCGCGCCGGGCCAGCTTTCCATCAGACGCTCCGGAAAGACGGTGACGATGCCGAGATACATCAGCCCGCCGAACAGCGCGAACATGAGCAGCAGCGTCAGCACGAGGCACAGGATCGTCGCGGCCATCGTCACGATGCCCGACTCGGTGATCCGCCGGTCCCGGCTCAGCAGCGTATCGAAGGCGAAGGCGCGGTAGAGGACGAAGGCCGCCGAGGCGAGACAGATCAGCGAGAACATCGCGATCTGCGCCACCGAAACGGCGCTCGCCACGTCCCAGGTCTCGGCGCTGAACAGGAGCACGACGATCACCGACAGCGCCGCCGCCAGCATCGTCGGCATCATCGCCAGCAGGCGGAACGGATTGGCGCGCACGACCGCGCCCAGGATGGCGCCCGCATCCTCCGCGAGGATCCGCAGGACGAAGCGCCCCTTGCCGTCGCGGGTGGAGCGTTCGCGCGCCTCGCGCGGCAGGCTGCGGGCGATCCGCGCCACCTGCTCCGGCTCCAGCCGCTCCATGCGGTCGAGATCCCCGACACCTTCCAGCCCGTACATGACGTTGTCGGGCGCCTCGGCATGGCGCAACCCGTTCAGGTGGCCCAGGCAGTGCAGCATCAACGCCGCAAGGCGCCCGGCCATCCGCTCCGGATCGGGCGCGTCACCCCAGAACCCGGGGTCGAGCCGCCGGGTGGACAGCACCGCGATGTTGGTAAGCTGGCTCGGCAGCGCCAGCGTGTAGGTCAGCGAGGAGGAGGACAGGTCCACCTCGGTCACGATCAGGAGGAACGGCAGGTCGCGTTCCAGCTTTTCGGCGAGCCCGATTTCGAGGAAGTCGAGCGGCGCGTAGTTGCCCGCCCCCGGCGTCAGATGCGCACCCGCAAAGGCCATCGTCCGCGTCCGCAGCCGCCTGTCCTGCGCGAGCGTCTCATCCACGATCCCGACCGCGCGGGTCACGACGGCGTCGAACCGCGCTGAGTCGCGCCCCTCAACCTCCATCTTCATGACGCCGACGGTGAACGTGTCGGACGGGGGTCGAGCGGTCATGGCGCCGGGCGCGTTGCGGTGAATATCTCGGATGACGGACGCGGACATGCCATGGGGCATATTGGCGGCGTCGGCGTGGAAATGTCCAACGGATATGTCGGTCACGTTTCATGAGGCGCACTTTTCCACATGCAGGAAACGCGGCCTTCAGGTGCTGCATCGACCGCATCCATCCGGGTCCATTCCATCATCCGGCGGGCCGGCCGCCAGACGTGGAAGGACGGGTTTCGTGGCGATCGCGTCGGTGATCTGACCGTCCAGATGATGGAAACAGTTGCGCGAACCACGGGCACTGGTCATCGTGATGCTGCCTGCCACTCTGTCCCGCCGCGACGCGCGGGGGCGAACGCCATGGCCGCCGCGACGTACGGAGGAATCGCGTTGGCTGTCGGTCTGCCGGAGTAGGGGGCCTGGCTAAGGGAGGAACGCCATGAACAGCTACTTCACGACGACGATACTGGCCGGGACGCTGGCTCTGCTGGTCACACCCGCGGCGGCGCAACAGGCGGAGTTGCCTGACAACATCGAGCGACTGCAGAACATGCAGTCGACCGGCACGACAAGCTTCGAGCAGATCGCACAGGACGGGCCGTTCGCCGACGGCATCCGCGCGACGCTCGAGCAGATCGAACTGCCCGAGGGATTCCAGATCGAGCTTTACGCGGTCGTTCCCGACGCGCGGCACATGGCGGTCGGGCCGCAGGGGATCGTGACATTCGTCGGCACACGAAAAGACAAGATCTGGGCCGTCACCGACCGCAACAAGGACCGCGTGGCCGACGAGGTGAAGGACTTCGCGCCGTCGCTCGCCTTTACCATCCCGAACGGCGTCTGCTTCGGCCCCGACGGCATGCTCTACACGGTCGAGCAGAACCGCGTTCTCATCTTCCCGGCGGCGGAGTTCTTCTACGAGAGCCCCGACGTCGCCGTGGGGCAGGTCGTGGCGCAGGGCGAGCTTATCCCGCAGGAGGAAGAGAGCTTCAACCATTCCGCCCGCGTCTGCCGGATCGGACCGGATGACGGCAAGCTCTACATCTCGCTCGGTCAGCCCCACAACGTGCCACCGCCGGAAAAGCTGGACCTCTACCGCGATTGGGGCATCGGCGGCATCATCCGCATGAACACCGATGGGACGGAGCGGGAGGTTTATACCACGGGCATCCGCAATTCCGTCGGGCACGATTTCCAGCCCGGAACCGGCGACCTGTGGTTCACCGACAATCAGGTCGACGGGATGGGCGACGACATTCCGCCGGGCGAGATCAACCGTCAGACGAAGATGGGCCAGGACTTCGGCTTCCCCTACTACGGCGGCGGCGACATCCGGACCGTCGAATACGAGGCGGAGACGCCGCCCGCCGACGCGGTGATGCCGGTCGTGGAGATGACGGCGCATGCGGCCGACCTGGGAATGACCTTCTATACAGGCTCCATGTTCCCCGAGCGGTACAAGGGCGCCATCTTCTCGGCCCAGCATGGATCGTGGAACCGGACCGAACCGGTCGGCGCGCGCGTCATGGTCACGACCCTCGACGAGGAAGGCAATGCCACGACCGAACCCTTCGCCGAAGGATGGCTCGACGAAAACGGCGAATATCTGGGCCGCCCCGTCGATGTGGCGCAGTTGCGCGACGGCTCGCTTCTCGTCTCGGACGACCTGGCCGGCGCGATCTACCGGATCAGCTACGAGGGTGGCCAGTGAAGCCACTGGTTCTGGCGCTCGGCGGGGTTCTCCTCGCCGGGCCGCTCATGGCGCAATCCGGCGACCCGGAAGCCGGCCGCGTGCTCGCCGGGCAGTGCCGGACCTGCCACGGCCTCGACGGCCTCGCGCGGATTCCGGTCGCGCCCAACATCGGGGGAGAGCCCGCGCCCTACCTCGAGCGTCAGCTGCGGGCCTTCCGATCCGGCGAGCGGGTGAACGAGATGATGAGCGTGGTCGCATCGTCGCTTTCGGACGAACAGATCGCGGACCTCGCGGCCTGGTACGCGGCCCACCGTGCCGTGGCGACCCTTGAGGCAGACCCGGCCGAGGCGCCCGACCTGTGCACGTCCTGTCACGGGACGGACGGGCTTTCGGTCGTCGAGGAGGTGCCGAACCTGGCCGGCGAGAGCAACATCTACATCGAGACGCAGTTGAAGGCCTTCCGGTCCGGCAAGCGGATGAGCGAGGTGATGACCCCGATCGCGCAGGACCTTTCGGACGCGGAGATGCGGGCGGTGGCCGATTGGTACGCGGCCGTAGGTCTCGAGATCGAGGAACAGTAGCGCCTCCGGGGACTGCGTTGCGTCGGCGGGACGCCTCGCGCGCGGCGTGCCCGGCGACGTTGGCGTTGTCACGGATCCGGCTTCATCCGACGGCCGAGCCGGCGAACGGGCTCGGCCCCGCCGTCGGACTGCTATCCCGGGTTCCGCGCCCGCGACAAACGCCCGGAGCGCGTCTCCGGGCGCACCGGCCCGCGCGGGCGGCGGCCGTCATGGGGGTCCGATGCGTTGAACGACCCTCGAGGCATTTGCCCCGCCGTCCGTTCGCTCGGCTTCGAAGCCGGGACCATCCTGTTTCGCAAAATCCTGCCCGACATTGCGACGCTCATGCCGGTCCACGGGTCGCTGCTGCGCATCACGCCCGACCTCGAGATCGAGCCGGGGCTGGCGTCCTATTGGATGCCTGACGGGACGCCCTGGGTCCTGACGCTGCCCGACGGGTCGACGTTCCACCACGGCACCGCGCTCGGCGCCAAGGCGGTGGCGGTCGATTCCGACCTTTGCGGGGATGTCGAGATCGGTTCGCCCCGTGCCGGCGAACTCCGGCCGTCCGAAAGCGTCGAGGTGACCTGTCCGCTGGAGGCGACGCTGAAAGTGCGCGACCTCTGAACGCCCTTCCTTCGGGTTCTGGCGGACCGGGCCGCAATGATGGTGTCGCCCACCGCGGTCAAGGCACCGGGCAAGGACTTCGCCATCCACGCCGTCGGCGCTGGACCCGACAAGGTCGTCGCCTGGACCAGGCATTCCAAACTGAAGCTCGACGTCTGCGATGGCTACCGGTGCGGCGCGCTCGTGGACGGTGCAACTGGTCGACGAAGTGGCGCCGCAACTCGGACCGCCGATCCACGACGCCGCTTGGCTGAAGCTGAAGGAAAGCGCCGTGCATCGGCTGGGCATGCGACATGCGTCTGGAGACGCCATGCGGCGGCCCGGAGGGCACAAAGCAGCTTCTGGCCGAGATGGACAGGGAGACGCCCGTGCCTATCGATATCACCGTCACGAACTCGCCCAGTCAAGTCCGCATCGCTCAGATCCCGCAGGCGCAGGCGAACGAGGAGGTCGACCGCCCGCGCAGGAACGCGCGCGTCGAGACCGATCAGGCCGCCCGCGTCCCACTCTACGCCCAGGCGCAACGGATCATCGCGGACGAGGCACTCTTGCTGTTTCTCGTGATCCCGCAGAAGCTTCGGGCATCGGTGGACGACATCACCTGGACCCGGTGGTCCGACGGCGCCTTCCGACTGCAGTTCGCCACGGTGGAGTGATTGTCTCCGTTTGCCACCATGCCGCCGGACGCGGACCAGCGCCCGGGGATCCTTCGACAACGATAGCGAGAGATGACACCATGACAAAGAACGTGCTGCTGGTCGGCGAAAGCTGGATCACCAGCGAAACCCACTTCAAGGGCTTCGACAGTTTTTCCAGCGCCCATTACCACACCGGCTCCGAGCCGTTCCTCAAGGCGGTGCAGGGGGACGAGTTCGACGTCACCTACATGCCGTCCCACCTCGCGGTGGAAGAGCTGCCCTTCGACCGTGCGGGGCTGGACCGTTGGGACGTCATCCTGATTTCGGACATCGGGGCGAACTCGCTGCTGCTGCCGCCCGATGTCTTCCTGCGAAGCCAGCGGCGGCCCAACCGGCTGAAGCTGCTGCGCGACTGGACGCATGACGGCGGCGGGCTGATGATGGTCGGCGGCTACCTGACGTTCCAGGGCATCGACGGCAGCGGTCGCTGGCACCGGACCCCGGTCGAGGAGGCATTGCCGGTGACATGCCTGCCCTACGACGACCGGATCGAGGTGCCGGACGGCTTCAAGGCCCGGATCACCGGCGACGCAGGGCATCCGATCCTCAGGGGCGTTCCGTCGGACTGGCCGCATGCGCTCGGCGCCAACGAGATCGTCGCCCGCGACGGAGCCGAGGTCCTGGCCTGTCTGCCCGACGACGAGGGCGGCCATCCCCTGCTCGTGGCCGGTGAATACGGCAAGGGCCGGTCCATCGCCTGGGCGTCGGACATGGCGCCGCACTGGCTGCCACCGGAGTTCCTGGAATGGGAGGGGTATCCGACGCTCTGGCTGAACATGCTGCGCTGGCTGGCGCGGACCTGAGAGGGGCGGAGCGTGCCCGGCCACGGCGGCCGGGCGCGCGGTATCGTCAGCCGACGATCCGCCGGCCCAACGCCCGGCGCGGGTTGTCAGTCATCAGCACCGCAAGATCGCCGCCGGACAGACCGTGACGCGACAGCCGGGGTAGCACGTGGCGCGACACGTGGGCATAGCCGTTGCCCCCGTACCGCGTCAGCATCATCTTCAGGAACACATCCTGCGATAGCAGGATCCGGTCACCGAACCCTTCCGAGAACAGGCCCGCGATGGCGGCGCAGGTCTGCTCGTCCGAGGGGCATTGCACCTGCTGGTCAGCATACCAGAAATCCATGCCCATCATGTCGTATTCCAGGAAGGCGCCCCTCCGGGCCAGCGCACGCTGATAGTCGGAGTCGTCGAAACTCGGGTTCATGTGGCACAGGATGGTGCTGTCGGCAGGCTGGCCACGGCTTTCGACTTCGTCCAGCACGTCGTGGCCCAGTCGCTCCCACCCCGGCAGATGAACCATCAGCGGCAGGCCCGTCCGCGCGGCCGCCAGCGCAGCCCCACGCAGCGACCGGCGCTCGGCGGCGGTGAAGTCGGCCGACACGCCGATCTCGCCGATCAGGCCGATACGGATGCCGGTGTCGCCCACACCGGTCTCGGCCTCCGCTACGATCTCATCGGCGATGTCGTCCTCGGACATGGTCGCCAGATGCGCCGGGTGCGAGGATTGCAGATAATACCCCGCCCCCATCACGATGTTCAGCCCCGTGGCCCGCGCGATCCTGGCCAGCGCTTCGGGATCGCGACCGATGCCCCGGCAGGTCGGATCGACGACGGTGCGTCCGCCCTCGGCCACGAAAAGGCCCAACTCCGCCACCGCCGCATCCTCGTCGTCCAGCGCGCAGTTGTGACGGGAAGCGAACGGGTCCTGACGCAGCATCCAAAGCATGTTGGGCGTCACCTCCCGGTCGCGTATGGGCGAGACGAAATCGACATCGCGACCCCGCCACCAGCAGGTCACATCGTTGAGGATATGTTCGTGCATCAGCGTGGACCCGAGCGCGTCGAGCGGCACGGGGCCCGTCACGGTCATCACGTCCGGGGCGAAGGCATGGGTCATTGCGGCACCTCGTAGGGGGCGTGGTGGAAGGCGATTTCCAGATGGGTGACGTGGGCGAAGATCGCCGCCAACCGGTCGAGGTCGGCCTCGGTTCCGTAGCGGTCGACGGCATCCTTGAGCCAGCGGGCCTGCGCGGCGAACTCCGCCTCGGCATGAAGCACGACCCAGGCGCGCAGGTCTGGGTCCGTGATCGCCGACTGCGCCGCGCGGGTGCACCAGGTCCAGTACATCCATTCGGCGGCGAACATGGCGGTTACGATGTCGAGGAAAGACCCCGTTTCGGCCAGCCGCAGCATCCCGTTCCGAAACGCTGCGGCCTGCGGAGGCAGGGGCATGTCGGACGACAGGCCGCGTGCGGCAAGGCGCGCTTCGAAATAGCGTACCTGCCGGTTCGCCAGCGCGTCGAGCACCCCGATCAAGTGGCGGCGTGCGCCCGCATCGGGCGCCCGAGCCACCGCGAAGGCGAAGATGGCAATGGCAGTGTCCACGAAGGCGCCCTCGTAGACGAGATAGCGGTCGAACACATCGCGGTGCAGGGTGTCCGCCGCGATCTCGCATACGAAGCGGTGCGACAGCATCGCGTCGAGTTCGGGCGCGCAACGGTCCAGGATGCGGTCGGACAGCGTCATCTCACCCCTCCGTTGCAGGCTTCGCCGCCTCGGTAAAGGCGCGGACGCGGGCGGGATCGACCGGGTTCCACCAGACCCCGCCCTCCTTGAGCGACGACGCCACGATCACCGCATCCGCCGGCCCGAGGATCTCCACGACATTCTCCGCCGTCACGCCGGAGCCAACCAGGACCGGCAGCGACGTGGCCGCGGCGACGGCCTCGATTTCCTCGGCGGTGGCGCTGTCGCCGGTGCGCTGACCGGTTGCGATCACGGCGTCGGCGTCGAAGAATTCCAGATCGCGCACCAGTTCGGCCACGGATCGGTCGGCGGTGATGGCATGGCTGCCGTGCTTGACGTGCGCATCGGCGAAGACGCGGATGCCCTCGGCGCGCAAAAGGCTGCGATAGCGCATCGCCTCCGCCGCGCGGCCTTCCATGAAGCCCTCGTTGGCGACGTAGGCGTTCGCCCATTGGTTCACCCGGATGAAGGCCGCATCGGCCGCGCGCGCCACCGCGAAGGCCGGTATGGGCGCGTTGGCCAACACGTTCACGCCCATGGGCACGTCGAAGCGGCGCTTCAGACGGTCGGCCACGACGGCCAGGAACGCGGAGGTCTCCGGGCCCATGTCCTCCGGCTTGGAGAAGGGAATGTCGCCGTGGTTCTCGACCATCAACCCGTGGATGCCGTTCGACACCAGCGCCTCGGCATCGCGCAGGCAGGCGTCGTGGATCGCCTCCATGCTCTGGCCGCGATAGCGGGGCGCTCCGGGAAAGGGCGGGCAGTGGATCATGCCGATCAGCGCCTTTGGGCGGCCGAAGATGGTGCGGATGGCGTCGCCACCCGTCGATGAAATCGACTGCGTCATGTCAGGTCTTCCGCTTGAACGAAAAGTTGGCGGTGAAGATCCGCGTGTTGAGCCAGATCGCCACGAGAATGATCGTGCCGGTCACGATCTGCGTGAAGAAGGGCGAGATGTGCATGAGGATCAGCCCGTTGCCGATGACGGCGATGGTCAGCGTGCCCAGCACCGTTCCCAGAAGCGAGCCGCGCCCGCCAAACAGCGACGTGCCCCCCAGCACCACGGCGGCGATCACCTGAAGTTCGAACCCCACGGCCGCGTTGGAGGAGCCCGAGCCGAGCCGCGCCGCGATCAGAAGCCCCGCCACCGCCGAGGCGAGCCCCGTCAGCATGTAGACCGATGCGATAGTCCATTTCGCGGGCATCCCCACCCGCCGCGCGGCCTCCGGGTTGGAGCCGACCGCCACGACCTGCCGGCCGTAAAGCTGCCGGCTGAGGACGAGTGCGCCGAGCGCCGCGATGGCCAGCGCGATCAGCGCCGGCACCGGAATATCCAGGATCGTGCCCCGCCCGAGCCAGAAGAACCCCGCCACGTCGCGGATCGGGATGGAGTAGCCTTGCGTCATGTAGAGTGCGGCGCCCCGCAGGATCGACAGGCCGGCCAGCGTCACGATGAAGGCGGGGATGCCTTGATAGGCGATGAACCAGCCCTGCCCGAGGCCGATGGCCGCGCCCAGCAGCAGCATCGCCAGCACCACGAGCGGCCAGGGCACGCCCATGGCGAGGATCAGCGCGGCCGATGCATTGACGAGTGCCACCTGCGAACCGACGCTCAGGTCGATGCCGGCGGTGATGATGACGAAGGTCATGGCCACGGCGACGATGAGGATGGGCGCGGCCTGCCGCAGGATGTTGAGCAGGTTGCCGGCAGTCAGGAACACATCCGTCGCCAGCGTGAAAAACAGGACACAGATGAGGAAGAACGCCGCGATCGACAGGACCTGCGCCTTTTCCGTCAGAAAGTCGGCCAGTGCCGAACCGGTTTTGCGCTCGGTGTAGGTCACGCTCATATCGCTTCCCCCTTGCCGACGATCAGCTTGACCAGCTCGTCGAGCTGCGTCCTGCGCGTCTCGCGTTCGGCGACCTTGGTGCCTTCGTACATCACGGCGATCTTGTCGCAGACCTCGAACAGATCCTGCAGGCGATGCGTGATGAGGATGACCGAGACGCCTCGCGCCTTGACCCGGTTGATGAGGCGCAGCACCGCCTCCACCTCGGCCACGGCCAACGCCGACGTCGGCTCGTCCATGATGAGAAGGCGCGGCTGGAACGACGCGGCGCGCGCGATGGCGATGGCCTGTCGCTGACCGCCCGAAAGCTGCGCGACCTTGGCGTGCAGGTTCGGGATGCGGATATCCAGATCGCTCAGCATCTCGCGCGCGCGCGCCTTCATCCGGCGGTTGTCGAGAAAGGACCAGCGCGTCATCTCGCGGCCGAGGAACAGGTTTCCCATGACGTCGATATGGTCGCACAGGCTCAGGTCCTGAAACACCATCTCGATGTGATGGGCGCGGGCATCGGCGGGCGCGGTGAAGCGCACCTGCTCGCCATCGACGGCGATGGTGCCCGCATCGGCAACATAGGTGCCCGATATGATCTTGGTCAGGGTCGATTTGCCGGCAGCGTTGTCGCCGATGAGACCAACGCATTCGCCCGGCATGACGTCCAGATCGACGCCGCGCAGCGCCTCGATCGAGCCGAAGCTCTTGCGGATGCCGCGCAGCGCGATGCGCGGCGGCTCGGTTTCGCCGGAGGGCACGGGGCCCTCCGACGCGGGTGTCCGGGTGGCCGTGGCCGTCACTCGAACATGCCCCGGAAGTCGTCCACGTTCCCGCTCGTGACGATGGTCACGGGCACCGACACATTCGCGTCCGTCGAGCCGCCCGAGGCGAGGTCATTCAGGATCGCGATCGCGGTGCTGCCCATCTCGCGCGGGTCCTGCTGGATCACGGCCTGGACGTATCCCGCGTCGATGCCGTCGATGGCCTGCTGCGTCAGGTCCCAACCGAACACCTTGATGTCGCCCTGGCGGCCCTGGCTCTCGACGGCGGCCACAGCGCCCAGAAGGGCCGGCTCGCCCGTGGCGTAGATGGCGTCGAGGTCGGGGTTGGCGGTGATCAGGTTCTCGGCCGCCGACAGGGCCAGATCCTGCACGTTCTGCCCGTCGACGACCGCGGCGATTTCCACGCCCTCCATGCCTTCGACCACGTCGGTGAACCCCTTCTGGCGGATGTTCTGGATGGTCGAGTTCAGCGCGCCCACGATGCCGATCTTGGCCTCGCCGCCCATTTCGGCGTTCATGTACTCCACGAAATAGTCGCCCATCATCGCACCGGCCTCGGCATTGTCGACACCGATCTGCGCGGCCTGGGGTCCTTCGGGCAGGACCGCGTCGATGGCAACCACGGGTATCCCGGCCGCGGCGGCCTGTTCGACCGCGGGCATGATGCCGTTCGTGTCGATGGCGACCACGGCGATGCCGTCCACGCCCTGCTGGATGTAGGTTTCGATGGCGCTGTTCTGGCGCGCCGGATCGTCGTTGGCGTTGAAGATCACAAGCTCATGCCCAAGCTCGTCCGCCTTGGCCTGGGCGCCTTCGTTCATCTGATTGAAGAACAGCGCCTGCTGGTTGATCTGCACCATCGCGTATGTCTCGGCCGAGGCCGCCGCGGCGCCAAGTCCGGCAATTGCGGTCGCCGCCAGAAGGGCAGTCCTGAAAGTCGTGATCATGATCGTTTCTCCTTGTTGGGGTCAGTGTCGGTTTCTTGTTGGCCGATGCACCGGACCGACGCGCGTTCGGTCAGATGCACAGGCAGTCGTCTTGTCGTCGCCCGAAAGGCGGGATCGTCCCAGTCGCCCTGCAGCAGCAGGTCCACCGCGCACCGGCCGAGATCCTCGACCGGCTGGGTGATCGCGGTGATCGCGGGCGCGAAAAGATGCAGCGACCGCACATCGTCGAAACTGATGAGCGACAGGTCCTCGGGCACGCGGATCCCCCGCTCCCGGAACACCTCCAGCACGCCCACGCACAGTTCGTCCGAGCCCACGAACAGCGCCGTCTCGCCTGCCCGCCGTGCCAGGAACCGCAGCGCCAGATGCCGGCCCGACGCCTTGGCATGAACATCGGCATGGATCGAGACCGGGGCGATCCCGCCCATCCCTTCGCGCAGCCCCTCCAGCCGCGCGGCAGTGCTCGCCAGATCTTCCCGGCCGCCGATGTAGCCGATCCGCCGGTGCCCCGCTGCCCAAAGATGTCGACCCGCCAGCTCACCTCCCTGCCGGTTGTCGCAGAGGACGCGGGGTGCGTCGGCGGCGACGTCTTCGTCCAGGATGACGACCCGGGCGAGCCGGTGGAGGACGGCCTCGGGCGGCGGATCGGTCGTCACCAGGATCAGGCCGTCCGCCATGTTCCGCACCGCCAGGTCAATGGCCGCGGCCTCGCGCTCGGGGCGATTCATTGTCGCGTGCAGCGTCACCATCTTGCCCGCCTCCTCGGCCCGCGCGGCGATGGCGGCGGCCAGGCGGGAGAAGAACGGATTGGCGATGTCGGGAAGGACCAGCGCGATGCTGTCGGAGCGCCCGAGGCTCAGGCGTCGCGCTTGAAGGTTTGGCGCATAGCCGAGGCGCGTCACCGCCGCGTCGATGCGTCCGCGCGTACCCGCGGGCAGATCCAGCGTCCCGTTCAGGTAGCGCGATACTGTCGTCACCGAGACCTCCGCTTGGCGCGCGACATCCCTGAGGTTGTGCCTGACCTTCATTCCGTGGCGCTTCCATCGGCCGGTAAAGCGGTTTAGTAAACCGATTAACAGGGCGAAAGTCAGGTCGTGTCAACGGTGAACTTTTCACATGACAATCCGGGCGGACCGGGAACAGGTGACGAACGGAAGATGCGGGCAATCGTGATCGGAAATGTCGCACTGGATGAAACCTTTGCTGTCGAAGCCCTTCCGCAGGGAGGCGAGTCCATCTTCGGATCGCACCGCCATGCGGGTCTGGGGGGCAAGGGGGCCAATCAGGCCGTGATGCTGGCCCGCTGCGGCCTGTCGGTCCGGCTGCGCTGCGCGGTCGGCGACGATGTCGCGAGCGAGACCGTCCGGAGCCTTCTGGCGGTCGAACCTCTGACCTCGGACCTGCACCTGGTACCGGCCACGGCAACCGATCGGTCCATCATCCTGTCCGATGCGACCGGGGCCAATGTCATCGTCACCACCACCGACTGCGCCCGTGCGATGCGTCCCAGGGATGCCCTGCCCGCACTTGACGACGCGGGGGCGGGCGATCTGCTGGTCCTGCAGGGGAACCTGACGCAGGACGTCACGATGGCGCTCATCGATGCCGGACGCGCCCGCGACATGACCGTCGTCTTCAACCCGTCGCCGACCCGGATCTGGATGTCGGAGGCGCTCACCCGCGTGGACCTGGCCTTCCTCAACGAGGCGGAGGCAGAGCTTCTGACGGGGTTGCGGGGCGAGGCGGCGGTGGCGGCGATGCTTCGGGCCGGCAGGGGCATCGTCGCCCTCACATCGGGCGGGGGCGGCGCGCTTCTGGGGCGGGGTGACGAGATCGTGCATGTGCCGGCCCGACCTGCCAAGGTGGTGGATACGACCGGGGCCGGCGATACGTTTCAATCCGTCGCCATCGCCTCGGCGCGGCGGCGGGGCGGCCCGCTCGCGGTCGAGGATCTGACCCGCGGCGCCGCTGCCGCCGGCCTTGCCGTATCCCGGTTCGGCTCGTTGTCCGCGATGCCGAGCGTGGCCGAGGCGCGGGCGATCCTGGACCACCCCGCCATGGACGACCGGACCGCCTGAGCGCCACCGAAGCCAGTGCCGTCGGGCACCGCATTCGCAGAGATCTGCGGCGAGAACGGGCCTCCCTGTACGGGATCATCCGGAGCTTCCCGAATTCAGCACGTCGCCGAACAGGCGGAAACGGATTTGATGCTCGACAACCCGGCGCGCCGCTCGCGCATCGGGAAGATGCGCCATTCGATGGCCAGCCAGCACCTGTGGGTCCGCAGGCCTGTTGCCGTCACTCGGAGACACGCATTTTCCGATACGCAAAATCTATGTTACCTTAGGTAAGCCGACTGATGAGTCCGGCTGTTTGCGTACCGCCCTTTCAACCCTCAGATCTGCACGAGGTGACCGGTGGACTTTCAAGATTTCATTGCCCTTGATGCGCTGTCCGGCAAAACTCCGAAGGATATAGAAACCGAACACCCCGATCTTTATGCGCGGCTGCAGGACCAGCTGAAGAAGCGGCTCAGGCGGACTGTCGACCGTCATTTCGAAGACCAGCCCGATATCATCCGGGAGGCCGTGCGCGACCTGGATTTCGAAGATCCCGTCCGTGCTGTTCCCCGCCGGGATATCGAAGCGCGACTGCGTATGGCCGACCTGCCCGACCGCGACCGCGACCGCGCGCTGAACCGCCTGTCCCGCCTCGAACTGCCCGCCCAGCCCCGCGCCCTGCTCCACCGGGGCACGGCCATCGCCGCCAACCCGCTCTTTGCCCGCGAACTGGCCACGGCCCGCTCGTTCCGGCTGGCCAAGGAGGCCGATATCGACGCCACCGTCGCCGAACGTCTTGTCGAAAGCGGGGTGCAGCTTTTCTCGCTCAAGGATGACGATGTCAAAGCCCTGACCGAACGGCAGATCCTGGATCAGGAGGCGGCCGCCCGCCTTGGCAAGCGGCTGTCGCTCTATCGTCTGCTGGAGGAGGATTTCGCCCTCATCGAAGTGGTCCAGGAACAGGTGCGGCTGCCCGACGACGCGGGTGCGGCCGATACGCTCCGCCCGCTGGCCGGGCTGGACGCCGGCGATTGGGAGCGCGCGTTGGAGAAGGCCGATACCCCCCCGCCGCCGGGGCTGGACCGCGCCGATCACGCACGGCTCATCAAGCGCAAGCTGGCCGCGCTCTTTCCGACCGTCACCCTGCTGCGCAAGGTCGGCTCGGGCGATGCCCCCGACCCGGATCTGATCGCGCGGCTCAAACCGCTTGCCGTCGCAGGCATCAGCACCGCCGCCCGTCCCGGCAGCTTCGATCTCTCGGGCCGCGACGATATCGACGATGACACGAGAGCCGCCGCCGAGGACGGTCATGCCGCCGTATTCAAGATGATCGCGGCCCACCCGGGGCTGAAGCTCGCGCAGGTACTCGATGACATCGACACCGCCGACGACGAACGGGCCGAGATCGTAGCCAGGCGGCTGGAGGCCGACAGGACCTTTCGCGAAGCCAACGCCAATGTCGATTTCCTGTCCTTCGACCTTACCGCCGCCAATGACAGGCTGACCGAACAACTCAAGCTCGACCGGATCGATGACGAGATGCGGCCGCTCGTGCTGGCCAATGCCCGTGCGTATCAGCGCGCCTACATGGTCGCCGATGAAGATGCATTGGATGCCGCCGAACTGATCGTCAACGGGTTCGCCGGGGCCAATGCCATCGCCGCGCTGACCGAAGACGCCTTCGTCGCCGCCGTGCCCTTCGATCGCGAAACGGCCCAGGTGTATCACGCCAAGGCGTTGTCCATCGCCGCCGATGTCGGTGTCGCCGCCGTCGGCATCCGCGATGCAGTGGCAGGCGGTCTGGGATGGCTCGATTCCGGCAACATCGGGCCAGACATCGGTGATTTCTTCCGTCAGCTTGACGGCTGGGAAGAGCTTTTCGGCGCGCAGACCTTTTGCGACTGCCCCGAATGCGGCTCGGTGCTGGGTGCGGCGGCCTACTACGCCGACCTGATGACATTCGTCGAAGACCACGTGCTCGACGTGGTCTTTACCGGGGCCAATGCCGATGCGGTGCTGGCGCTGCGCAACCGCCGGCCGGATCTCTGGTCGCTGCAACTCAGCTGCGCCAATACCAATACCGAAATTCCCCTGCTGGTGATCGTCAACGAGGTCATGGAAACCTACCTGGCCAAGCGTCAAGGCTTCGGGGGCGGCAACCGGAAGGCCTTGGTGGAGTTCGTCTATCGCGACCATCTGGCCACCACCGTCGAAAGCTTCGATCAGCCCATGGTGCTGCCGCATCGGACGCTGACAGCCTATCTGGCGCATTTCCGATTGACGCAGGACGTGGTGCTGCCCTTTGTCGATATCGCCCTCGAACAGGCGCAGGCCATCCGCCTTGGTCTGCCTCGTGTCGCACGCGACCTGATCGCCACGCCCAACATTCAACGCGCCAGCCTGCGCCGGATCTACGGGTTCGACTTCGCCGGGACCGGCCAGACCGTTTCGACATTCGACAGTGCGGTGCTGTCCACGGCCACCGGGCTCGAAGCCGGCGATCTCGAGGCCCTCGTGCGGTGCGGTTTCGTGACCGATCGTGGCGCCGAGAACCCGCGCCTGCGCGGCGGGAAACGCGATGATCGAAGCGTGCAGTTCGACATCGAACGCGCAGCCGGTTTCAACCTGGGCGTGCTGGACCGGATGCACCGCATCTTTCGTCTGTCGCGGGCGACCGGGCTCAGCTATCCGGCGCTCGATGTGATTGACGTCGCGGTCCGGCAGGCCGGGCGCGGCGGCGACCTGACCGAAGCCCTGGGCGATGTCGCCGCCCTGCTGGACCTCATGGCACGCCATGGCGCGGATGTCGCCGAAGCCGCGTCGCTTCTGGGGCGGGTGTCGAACGAACCGGGCGATCGGGGGGCCGGCCTGCTGAAACGGCGCTTCAACGCCGATCATCACCTTGAACGTGGGGTCGCCTGGCCCAGTGCCGGCGAGAGCTTCGTGCACCCGGTGCACGCGCTGGTTCCGGATGCCGCCACCGATGCCACCCTCGGGCGGCTTCGCGGCGGGCTCGGGCTGAAGGCCGATGTGCTCGCCGATCTGATCGCCCTGCTCGCGGTGCCATTGGGGGCTGACCTGCAAGGCGACACGGATACCGCGCGCAGGTTCGCGCTCTCGGCCGACAACCTGGGCCTCCTGTTCCGTCATGCGACGCTGCTCGACTGGCTCGGCATCACGGTCGCGGAATTGGGGCATCTCATCGAACTGGCCCCCGGCATCGCCGGGCCCGCCCTGACCGATTTCGATGAGGTGATCGCCTTTCTGAACTTCGCGGACCGGATCGGAACGGCACCGCTGTCGATCGAGGGTGCCCATCGCGCGGCGGGTCTGGCCGATCTGGAGGTCGAAGCAACCGCTTTGGCCAAGACCCTGCGCGACAGGATCGTCACGGGTCAGGGCAGCCGTTTTGCCGGAGCCGTCTTTGCCGGCACAGACGGGCTGACCGCGCTGCAATCGCAGGACATCATCGATGCCAACGCCGGCATTTTCGAACCTGCGGGTGCGGACGGCTTCTATCGTCTGATCGCCGGTGCGGACCTTGCCCCGGCCCTGGCCCTGCCCGCCGGGGTCGTCGCCGATGACGGGGCTCTGAAGGAAGCACTGAACCCGCATGCCATCCCGGACCTGTTGGCCGAGGCCGTGGCGGGGCAGTTCGCCACAATCCGCGAGGCCGCGCAAACGCTGATCACCGCCTGCGGAATTGACGCCACCGCCGCCGCCACCGCGGATGCGCTGCGCGGCGACGGCGGGATCGATCCGCTCTTGCCGGCCATGACGGCGCTCCTGCGGATCACCGCTGCCATGCCTCCCGCCCGGACCGCGCCCGAAGTGCTGGCCTATGCCACGAGCCACATGCCCCTGTTCGGCGCCCCCGATGCAGGCGCGATCGACGCGATGGCCGCCCTGCGTCTGGCCGGCTTCGCCGCCATGGCCCCCGCCGCGGCCATGGCACTCGTCCCCGTGCTCGAAGGCTACGACGGCGCCGGGTTCGATCCGACCACCGGCCCGGCGCTCGGCAGCTTCCTCGGGCTCAGCGCCGGAGCCGCGATGGCGCTGAGCGATGCGGTGGCGCTGCCGGTCAATGCGCTGGACGCACTCGGCCTCATGGAGCTGGCCGCCGGGCTGACCGGCACCTTGGGGGTGACGGCCGACTTCCTCGGCAATGCCGCGGCGAACGACTACGACCGGCTCGACGCTGCGGCAAACGCGGTGATCGCCGCCTTGCGCGTGCAGCACCC
This sequence comes from Jannaschia rubra, assembly GCF_001403735.1. Taxonomy (GTDB): domain Bacteria; phylum Pseudomonadota; class Alphaproteobacteria; order Rhodobacterales; family Rhodobacteraceae; genus Jannaschia; species Jannaschia rubra. The sequence goes on along the minus strand of NZ_CXPG01000024.1, from coordinate 41,238 downwards.
CGACGATCACGCCTGGGCCGAGGTCAACAAGGATCTCGAGGCGAAGATCCTGAACGCAAGACGCGACGGGCTGGCGGCCTATCTGATCCACTCCATTCACCCCGAATTCGAGAACTTCAGCCAGCTTTACGACTATTTCCTACTGCCCACCGAGGTCGACGGCTGTTTTCCAACGTCGCGGGTCGTGGCGGGCACCACATCGTTGCAGGCCTACGTGAACCGCATCCAGATGAACCGCGAGCAAAGCGCCGACGGCAGTATCCGGGTCGATCCGGGACTCATTCCTGCGGAAGAATGGGACTGGCGCAGGAACTTTCAGGTCTGGAAGGCGAACCGCAAGGTGTTTCTCTGGACGGAAAACTACCTCGACCCCGGATTCCGGGACAACAAGACACCCCTCTTCGAGACCTTCGAGGCCGAGGTGCTGCAGAACGAACTCGATGAACAGGCGATCCTCGACGCCTATGCGCGCTATCTGGAAGGGTTCGAGGTTTTGGCGAACCTGCGTATCGCAGGATCGTTCCACGCCATCGACGACGCCAATGAGACCGATGTGCTGCACCTGATCGGCGTCACTCCGGGCGACCCGCCGACCTTCTATTATCGGACTGCCGAAAACATCAAGTTCGGACACCGCAGCCGGACCAGGAACACCAGGTGGAACCCCTGGAAGCCGATCAACATCAAGATTCCGGTGCGCGAAGTCTCGCCCGTGGTGCATGACGGCCGGTTGCATGTGTTCTGGGTCGAGATCGTGACCACCGCCCAGAACGAGGTGCGCGAAGCCGGATCCAGGTTCATCGGCTACAAGCACCGGTTCGCGATCAAGTTTTCCACCCTGCGGCTGGATGGGGAATGGACGGTCCCGCAGGCCATCTCGCTTTACGGCACACCGCCATTCGGCGAGACCGATGGCTTGATCGACGACCCGCTGGTCGATCCCGAAGAGGCGGAAGCTTTCTTCGACGCAATCAGGGACATGTTCGGCTTCGGCATCTTTTCGTCCGACCCGGCCGATCTGGATGGCGCGATCAAGGCCATGCTGACCCCGCGCTACGACACCGAACCGCATACCACCGCGCGCGAGGGTTATTCGCTGGTCACCCCGGAATGGAGCCGCGTCCATCCCGAATCCACCCCGTCAGGCATTCGCCTCTCGGGAGTCGGCTGTCAGATGCGCGCCATGGTGGATCTGTTCGACAAGGACACCCGCGCCGCCCCCCATACCAAGCGGCAGGGCCGGATCAGATGGACCAAGAACTCCTCCCCGCCCTCGCCCATCCTCAGCGAACGCGACGACCAGCTTTGGTTCGGACAGCTCGCTTCGGCCCCCTTCGACGACTATGCCTTCGTCGCGCTGGCCGCTGACGGCGACGCGCGCCAAAGGGTCCAGCGCCACGCCCCCGAGGACTTCCGCAACCTGTCCTCCGACGGGCTGTTCCAGGGCAAGCTCGCCAACCTGCGCGGGGCGGACGTGCAGCCCATCAACGGCTCGCTGATCGACGCGGTGATCGACCGCGACGGCGATCTGCTGCTGTTTCAGGGCACGGCCCTGCCCGGCCAGACCTGGGTGCTCAAGCGGATCGGCACGACCCTCGCGCGCACCATCGCGCGGCGGCTGTTCACCGGCGGCATCGACGGACTGCTTGAGATGGCCCAGCAGGAGAGCCTGCGGGAAAGAAGCACCCCGATCGGGGTGACCAGCTCATCCGTGATCGATGCCATCGTCGACGACGGGATCGATTTCAACGGCGCTTTCGGCACCTACTATCGCGAAATCCTTTTTCACGTGCCCTTCCTGCTGGCGCGCACGCTGCAGGAACAAGGCAGTCATGCGGAGGCGAAGCGCTGGTACGAATACATCTTCGACCCGACGACGACCGAAACCATCGCGGACATCCCCGCCCTTTCGGACGAGCAGAACGCCGCGCGGCAACGGGACCGCAACTGGCGCTATGTCGAGTTCCGCGGCCTTTCGGTGCCCCGCCTGCGCACCATCCTGACCCAGCAGGATGCCATCGCCGCCTATCGCGACGACCCGTTCAATCCCCATGCCATCGCCCGGCTGCGCATTTCGGCCTATCAGAAGGCCACCGTCATGTCCTACGTGCGCAATGAAATCGACTGGGGCGACCGGCTGTTCCGGCAGTTCCAGCAGGAAACCATCGCCGAAGCGATCATCCACTATCAGACCGCCCGCGAAATTCTCGGGCCACGGCCGCGCAAGATCGGCGATTGCGGCCAGATCGGCGGCAGCCGCAGCTATGACGCCATCAAGCCGGCGCTCGAAAGCGGCAGCACCTTCCTCGCGGAGCTGGAAAACTGGCTGCTGGTCGACAAGCAGGCGGGCAGGCCGGCGTTCGTGGCCCAGGCCGACCTCGGCCTGACTCTGGATGTCGAGGTCGCCTCGTCCGCCACTTGGAAAGCCGCGATGTCGCAGGAGATGAAGGCCAAGGGGCTGGTCGTGGTGGGCGAAAGCCATCTCGACGGGCGCCGGGCCACCGTGCATCTGGACGGCACGCCGAACCAGAAGCTCAAGGCCCGTACCAGCTTTGCTGCCGATACGGCAGTCCGGGCGCAGGTCGATGAACCGATGATCAATCCTTCCATCGCCGCCGCCGCCGCCGCCCCGGCGGAACCCGATGAAATGCTGGTCGCAGACCTGCGCGATACCCGCGCCCGCTTCGTACCGGGCACCTCGGTTGCCGCTTTTGCCGAGTTGCGCGAAAGGGTGCGTGACGCCGCCCCGGATGCCGATTCCGGCGACTGGCGCGGGGTGGCCCGCAAGAAGCGCGGTCGCCGCCGCGGGCCGCGCTTCGTGTTTTCGGTGCTGCGGACGATCTCTCCGGTGTTCTGCGTGCCCGGCAACGAGGAACTGCTGGGCTACTGGAACCTTGTCGACGACCGGCTCTACAAGATCCACAACTGCCTCGACATCGACGGCAACCGCCGGCAGTTGACCCTGTTTGCACCGGAAATCGATCCGCGCGCGCTGATCCGGGCCCGCGCCGCCGGTCTGTCCACCGATGACATCCTTGCCGCGCTCAACGGCAGCGCCCCGCCCCTGCGGTTCGGGGCCCTGATCGACAAGGCCAAGCAATTCGCAGGCACGGTACAATCCTTCGGCAGCGCCCTGCAGGCAGCGCTGGAGAAGAAGGACGGCGAGGCCCTCAACCTGCTGCGGCTTACCCAGGGCCGCGATGTGCTCGGACGCACCACCCAGACCCGCACCTGGGAACGCGACATCGCGCTGCGCAACCACGAAGCCATGCTGGCACGGCAGGTCACGCTGAACAACGCCCTGAGCCGGACCGAGGGCCTGATCGACGACGGCCTGAACACCGAGGAGGCGACCCAACGGATCGCCCATCACACCGCATCCGCCCTGCGCGGGGTCGAGGCGGTGCTGGGTTTCCTGGCCGGTGCCGTTCACCTGATTCCCGAAGCGGGCAGCCCCTTCGCGATGAAATACGGCGGCAAGCAGGCAGGCGATTCCGCGCAAAGCTTCATGGTCGGCACCCGTGCGCTTGCCGATCTGGCAGGTGCCGTCGCCTCCTCCGCCGCGCTCGAGGCGACCTTCACGCGCCGGACGCAAGGCTGGAACCATCACGCTGGCCAGCAACGCGACCAGCTCAAGGAGCTGGAGAAGGAACTCGCCGCTTCCGAACTGCGCACGAGGATCGCCGAGCGCGCAGTCACGCTGCATGAATTGTCGATCACCCATGCCGAGGAGCTGCAAAGTCAGGCGGAAAACAAGTTCAGCAACCTCGCGTTTCATGACTGGGCGGCGGCCACCCTGCAAACGGTGCACCGCGACGCCTTCAACTGTGCGATGTCGCTGGCGCGGATGGCCGAGGCGGCCTACCGCTTCGAACGCGGCGACCAGACGTCCGAACTGCTGTCCGGCAACTACTGGGACAGCGGGCGGTCCGGTCTGCACGCAGGCGCCCGCTTGACGGTGGACCTTCAGAACCTCGAAAAGCGGTTCCTCGAAACTACGCCCAGCCATCAGGAGATCGACCAGACGTTCTCGCTGTTCCAGATCGATCCTGCGGCCTTGGTCGAACTGAAGACCACAGGCACGACGCGATTCTCGCTGCCCGAGTCCTTCTGCGATATCTACTATCCGGGCATGTTCCTGCGCCTGATCAAGGCCGTGCGCGTGACAGTCCCGACGGTGGCCGGACCGCATGCCAACATCAGCGCGATGCTGACGCTCGAAGACAGCTTCCTGCGGCGCGATCCCGACCCGGGCGCGGCCCTTCAGGCAGTGCCGGCGGCGCGGGGGCAGACGATCTCGACCAGCACGGCGCAGAGCGACGCAGGCGTGTTCGAGTTGAACTTCGGCGCCGCGAAGTACCTGCCTTTCGAAGGCGCAGGCGTCATCAGCCAGTGGCGGCTGACCCTGCCCCGTGCCGACGGCTTCCCGCCCTTCGACTACAGCGCGATCAGCGATGTGCTGCTGCGCATCAGCTATACCGCCGAATTCGACGGCATCCTGCGGGAACACACCGAAACGCAGAACGCGGCCCTGGCCGGAACCCTGGCACAGACCTTTCAGGACAACGGGCTGCAAAGGCTGATCAGCCTCAGGCAGGAACACCGCGATGTCTTCCAGGCCCTTGTCGCGGGGCCGCCCGACACTGCTGTGGACCTGACCGTCGGCCCCCGGCATTTCCCCATCTTCGTGGCAGGGCGCGCGCTGACGATCAGCAACTTCCGGCTGGCGGTCCAGACCGGCGGGGGCGTCGGCACCCTGGCATTCACGGTTGACGGCGATGCGACAACGGCCTTCGGCGCTGCGGCCGACCTGGGCAAAATGGCCGCGGCTGCGGTTGCACCCATGGCAGGGAACGATCCGCGCGGCACATGGCCCATCACCGTCAGCGATGCGGGCGATCTGGGTGGCGCCGATGGATCAGCGCTCGATACCGATGCGGTCCGGGACATCTATGTGATCATCGACTACGGTATCGGGGCGCGGCAATGAGTGCGGGCCCTCCCCTCCCGGATTTTGCACCCGGCCCGGTGGGCTTTGGCGAAAGCCTTGATGTGGCGCCCGGCCAGGGCAGTGCCACACTCACCGTACCGCTGCCCTTCGCCATCGACCGGACCGGCAACGCGCCGCCGCTCAGTCTGGTGCATACCGGGGGCGGCAATTCGATCGCGGGGCTGGGCTGGTCGCTCGACCCGCCGACGATCACCCGGCTGGGCGACCGGGGCGCGCCGCGCTATGACGACACCGACCGCTTTTCGCTGACGGGCGTGGGCGAACTCAGCCCGCTGCTGGAGCGGGCTGGCGACCGCTGGCAACCGGTGCGGCGACAGCAGGGCCAGATCCGCATCGACAGCTTCCGCCCGGTTACCGGGGCCGCCGAACATGTGATCGAACGCTGGACCGATCGCGCCACCGGCATCGCCCGGTGGCGCGTGGCCAAGTCCGATGGCGGCGTGGCGATCTATGGCGAAACCCCGGCCGCCCGGCTGGCAGACCCGATGCGGCCCGCAAGGATCCTCTGCTGGCATCTTGAACACCACCGCGATGCGCAGGGAAATGCCGCGCAATTCATCTACAAGCCCGAGGACTTCGCGAATGTCCCCCGCACCAGCGCCGCCGAGGCGAAACGCATGCGCGGGCCGGACCCTGCCGCGACCTACCTCAAGCGCGTGCGCTACGCCAATCGGGTTCCTTTCGACCCGGACACCCCCGCGGCCGATCTTCAATTCCGGTTGGAAGTCGTCTTCGATTACGGCGAACACGATACCGACGCGCCCGCGACCGCAGGCGATGAAACCGCCCCCTGGCTCCTGCGCCCGGACCCGTTCTCGACCTATCCGGGGTTCGAGATCCGGCGCTATCGCCGGTGTCGGGCGCTCTTGCTGTTCAACCGATATCCCGCAGTCGCCCCCGCGGATCAGCTCACGGATATCGTCCGCCTTGCCTTCCAGCCCGATGAGGCCGCCGCCGCGGGCTCGCGGCTGCAATCCGTTACCCGCACCGGCAGGCGCGGCGATGAGGGCTGGACCGCTATGGCGCCACCCCTCACCTTCCGCTACAGCGCGGTAAGGCCCGCTTCCTCGCCGAGACAATTGCAGGCCGAAGACGGCACGCCCTTCCGCGCCGCTGCCGCTCCGCAGTGGACCGATCCCTTCGGCGAAGGCATCCGCCACGCGCTGTTCCGGCGCGGCACCGCCTGGGCGCTGCGGCGCAATCTGGGCGGCGGGCGCTTTGGCCCGGAAGAACAGCTGTACAGCCTGCCCAGCACCACCATCGTCGGGCGCGGGGTGCTGGGCGATGTCGAGACCGACGGCGCGCGCGACATTGTCGTCGCGTCCCCGGCAACCGCCGGATTTCACCGCTATGACGCCGGCCGCGAAAACTGGGATGCGATGCGAAGCTTCGATCGGGTGGCCCGCCCCGGCACCACCGGGCCGGGGCTGATGGATTGCAGCGGAAACGGGCAGACCGATCTCCTGCTGGGCGGGGGCGACGACATCGTCTGGATCGAAAGCGACGGGCGGGCGGGCGATCACCTGCCTCAGCGCCGCGCGGGCGCTGCCGACGGGCCACCGTCGCTGGCACCCGCGCCGGGGCGCGGGATCTTCGTGGCGGACATGACCGGATCGGGACTGGCCGACGTCGTCCTCATGCATAACGGTCAGGTGACCTATTGGCCCAACCTCGGTCACGGGGATTTCGGCCCCGCCGTGCCGGTCGCCGGTGCCCCGTTGTTCGATCACTCCGACGAATACGACCCGTTCCGCGTCCGCTTTGCCGATATCACAGGAACCGGCGTGCCGGACCTGCTCTATCTCGGGCCGGATCGAACCGAGGTCTGGGAAAACCTCTCCGGCAACGGGTTCCGGCGAGCGGCCGATCTGCCGGGGCTGACCATGCCGCACGCCGCGCAAGGGGCGGAACTGGTCGATTTGCTGGCGGACGGCACGCTTTGCCTCGTCAGCTTTTCGGGCCTGCCCGGCGACAGCAGCGCACCGGTTTCCTATCTGCCGATGATGACCGACGGGCCGCCGGGGAGGCTGATCGGCTATGCCAACAACATCGGTGGCGAAGTCAGCATCGGCTATACCTCCTCGGCCAGCCATTATCTCGCGGCATCGGCTTCGGGCGACCGCTGGCCCATGCCGTTGGCCGCACATCCCATCGTCGTGCAGCGGATCGAACGGACCGATCATGTCACGGGCGCGCTGACCGTGGAGAGGTTCACCTATCACGACGGGCTTTCCGACCCTGAAAGCGGGGGTCTGTCGCATTTCGGCATGGTCGAACGACACGACAGCGAAGCCCCCGGACCCGGCGGCGGCGATGTCACCGCCGCCACGGTACGCACATGGTTTCATGCGGGTGAACGCGAAGATGCCCGGATGATGGCGCGGCGCGACAGCCAGGTCTTTTCCGGCGATCCCGAGGCGCGGCCCCTGACCGCCAGCAGCACGGAAACCGGCGCCTGGCCCGGCGCCGGCTCGGATCTGCGCACAAGGCGCGCGGCGCTGCGCAGCCTGCAAGGGCAAGGCATCCGACAGGAAGTCTATGCCAACCGCGATTTCGGCGCCCCCTACCAGGTCAGCGAGAGCCGGTACCGCGTTCTACCGGTGCAACCGGCCACCAGCGCCCCCGCCGGTCGGCGCGGCGGCACGATGCTCCTGCCTGCGGAAACGCTCGTCCATGTCTACGAAGGCGGCACCGGCGATGCCCGGATCGAACACACGCTACACCTCGCCGCCGACAGCTTCGGGCGCACGATCGAGCTGGCAACCGTCGCCTATGGGCGGCGCGGTGCGCGCGCGGTGCACCCCGATCAGGCCGTCACCCACATCGACCTGCAGGTCACGACCGCGGCGCATGCCGAAGGGGCCGCCGCCGCCACGCTCCATGCGGCCTCCGACCGGATGCTCGACACCACCCTCAGCCGTGAGCGTTTCGCGCTTACCGGCATCGCGCTCGACGGCGACGGCTACCTGACCGCTGCGACGCTGAAGCCACAGGCCGATACGGCCCGGCTTGCCATGATCGACTTCGATGCCGATCCGGCGGCGGTGCCCCCCGGGCCCACCGCCCGGCGGATCGACTGGGAGCGGCTGTTCTATCAGGATGACGCAGGCGCGCCGACGCAGGATGCGGGGGCGATGGCCGATCCGCGCAGGCTCGACCATACGCAGCTTGCCGCCTTCCCGGATACATTGCGCGCCAGTGCGCTTCCGGACCAGGTCGATGCCGCCATGCTGACCGGTTTGGGTTATCTGGCCGATGCAGGCTACTGGTGGCGGCGCAGCGCGCGGCATGGCTATCGACCAACCGCAGATTTCGGCCTTCTCGACAGCATGACCGACCCGTTGGGTGCCAGAGAAGCCCTCGAATACGATAGTGAATTGCGCAGCGTTGCAGCCATCACCGATGCGAGCGGCCTGCGCACCACGGTCGAAACGGATTACATCGCGCTGCAACCCATGCGGCGCATTGACCCTTCCGGTGTTGTCGGCGAAGTCCGCTTCGATCCCTTCGGGCGGGTGCGGGCGCGCAGCAGCCGGGGCCGGACGCTGCAGGCCGATGGCAACGCGGTGCTGGCGGGCGACGGCGATCTGGCTGGGCATGATCCCCGGTCCGGCACCGATCTGACTGCGGCAATCGCCGATCCGGCGGCCTTCGTCCAGACGGCCGGGGCGGCGGCCCTGTATGACGATCTGGCCTGGTTCACCCATGTGAACGGCGGCGGCGATCCGGCGACCGCCCCGCCGGCCGCCATGGCCCGCTTCACCCGGACAGAGCATCACCGCGACGCCCCGAACGCTCCGCTGGAAATACTCGTGCATCACCTGGCGGGTAGCGGGCACCCGGCCCAGATGAAACGGCGGGTCGCCCGGGGCGCGGTCTTCCGGCCAATGGCCGGCGGCGCGGTGGAAGACGTGCCCGATGCCGCCGATCGCTGGCTTGTGGCCGGTCGGCAGGTGCCCAACGCCAAGGGGCTGACCCTGCGCAGCCATGCGCCGCTGCATGCGGTCGGGCCGGGGTTCGAACCGATCGGACTTTTCGATGCGGTCGGGCGGGCCACGATAATGCATTACGACCCCATGGGCCGGCTAGACGGATCGGAAACCCCCGCAGGATTCAGGACCGAAGCACGGCGCACCCCCTGGGCGCTGGTCACATACGACGAAAACGACAGCGCCGCCCGGTCCCGCGCAGTGACGGAACGGATCCCGGCAGGCGAGATCGCCGAGCCCGCGACCCTGGCCGCGATCCAGGGGGCCGAGGCGCATCGCGACACGCCGATCACCGCCCATCTGGATGCCAAGGGGCGGCAGTTCCTGACCGAGACCCTGCTGGTCGCGGGTGGACCGCCTGCGCGCACGCACCTTGCCTATGATGCCATGGGGCGCACCGCCGCCCTTACCGATCCGCGCCAGTTCGCCGCCAATGGTGGGCGTGCACCGGGCGCAGAAGTGGCCAGTGCCCGCTACATCCGCGACATGCAGGGCGTCCCGCTTGTCGAGACCACCGCCGATGCGGGCACCACCCGCACGCTGACCGACACGCTGCAACAGATCGCCCACCTATGGGAGGCCAGCGGCGTGCATCTCGTCAACACCCGCGACGTGCTGGGGCGGATCACGGCAGTGCAGGGCGAAACGGACGGCGACGGGCTGCGAACGCTGGAAGAGCATCGCTACGAGGGCGCCGATGCTGCCGCCCAAGACAGAAACACCATCGGACGATTGGTCGAAACCCGCGATCAGGCGGGGCTGAGGCAAGTCCTTCGCTACGATCACGCCGGGCGGGCGCTGGAAACCACGCGGCGCTACGCCGAAGCCTACCGGACCGAGATCGACTGGAGTGCCGCCCCCGCGCTCGAGACCGAAATCTTCCGCACCCGCGCCAGCTATGATGCGCTTGGGCGCAAGACCCGCGAGCACCGGGCAGATGGCAGCGAACAGCGCACCACCTATGAAACCGGCGGCACCATCGCCACCGTGCGGATCCGCGCCGCCGACGGGGCGGTGGATGAGACGGTCTTTCAAGGCGCCATCGAAGATGCGCGCGCCGACCGGATTTCCGAAAGCTATGGCAATGGCACCATCACGACGCTGACCCATGAAGCCGACACCGGGCGGCTGTCACGGCAAGTCACCCGGCGCGGGGTCGTGAAGATCGCGGAACTGGACTACGCCTATGACCCGGTGGGCAACCTGACCTGCCGGCGCAACCGGACGCGGGGGCATATCCTGTCCAATCTGCCGCCCGTGCCCGCGGGGCAAGAGGCAGACCGCTTTTCCTACGACGCCCATTACCGGCTGACCGAAGCGACCGGCTGGACCCATATGGCTTTTGCCGCGACCGGGACGCAGGGCCGGTCGCCGGGGCTGGTCGGCGGGGCGCGCCGCATCTCGCTGAACGACGGACAGATGCTGCGTCCCTACCGGCGGACCTATCGGTGGGACACCGCAAACAACCTCCAGGAGATGCGGCAGCTTTCGGCGGCAGGAAATTTCACCCGCAGCATGTGGGTCGATCCGGTCAGCAACCGCAGTATCACGCGCGACGGGCCGGGAGGGCTGGCGCGGCAGGATCCGGGTCGCATGTTCGATGCCGCAGGACGGCTGGCCACGCTGGATCACCTCGCCGCGATGCGCTGGTCCGCTTTCGACAAGCTGGCCGCGGCGGTCGTCATCGCGCGGCCCGGCGGGATCGATGACGCGGAGTACTACGTATACGATTCCACCGGACAGCGGGCGCGAAAGGTCGAGGAACGCTACGAAGGGGGCGCTCGCGTCGTCATCGAAACACGCTATCTTGGCGGTTGCCGGATCACCCGGCGGCGGCGCGACGGCACGCTGCTCTTTGCGCGGCACAGCTCCGATGCGTTGCACGGCACACGGGTTCTCGGCGTCGTGCATCACTGGGTGCAGGACAGCCAGAACCGGGAAGTCGACGCCGATGGCACCACCGCCATCCGTTATTCGGTCGGTATCCAGGGCGGACATCTCCAGCTGGTGCTGGACGGGGCTGGGCGGGTCGTATCCTACGAAGAACATGCGCCCTTTGGCGAAACCATGTTCGTGGCAGGCGACAACATACGCGACCTGCTGCCGCGCCAGCACCGCTTTGCCGCGCGCGAACGGGATGATGCGACCGGCTTTGTCGCCTTCCCCTTCCGCTATCTGGCCCCCTGGCTTTGCCGCTGGATCAGCCCCGACCCGTTGGGCGCGGGCGACGGGCCGAACCTCTACGCCTATGCGCACGGCAATCCCGTCACCTATCGCGACGACCTGGGGCTGGAAACCGACGCCGAGCGACGATCCCGCCAGTGGCAAGAGCTGATGAGCCATGTCGTCAGTTTCGAAAGCCTTCCCCGGGACGTGCAGGCCGAGGCACGGTCCGGCTGGCTGCAGGCGTCAGCCCTGGGCGCGCAGGTCTACATCATGGACCAATCGCGCGCGGGGCTCCACGAAGTTTCCGATCCGGCGGCGACCCTGGCCGGGGTCGAGGCGGGAACCATGACCGCCATCCGCACCATCAGCCCCGAAGCAGCCGAGCTCAGGCAAGCACTCGATTCCCTTTCGGACCTCACGCGGTCATTCGAGGAAATGGGTGAAAACTCGCCCTTCCGGCCTGAAAATATCCCCGACGCTGTGCCCGTCGGCGACAGTGACGCGGCAGTGACGCCCGCCACACCCGCCGCCGCAAGCGCGACGACATCCGACATCGGAATCAACGTTCCGGCCAATGCCGCGACAACACCGGCGCGGACCGACGCCGGCGGCACCCCCTCTGCCGAGGGCAACGGCCCCGAGGTTCCCGGCGTTTCCGTGTCCGCCGCCGCCCGCGCCGCGAGCATGGTCCCCGGCGCATCCCCGAACTTCGTTTCGCCCGATTTGCCACCCGAAGCGCTTCTCTGGGGCGACAGCGGCGAGGCACGCGCGTCCCTGCTTGCCCGCCCCGAGTTCCAGAACGGGCAGGTGCCACGCGACTACGGGCTCGACGGGCTCAGCCAGGACCGGCTGGACGATGTGCATCAAGGCGTGCAGTCGCAGAGCCCCTCGCATCGGGCCACCTTGAACCAGCCGATCGAGGCGACCCCCCTGCCCGAAGGGGTAACACCCGGCCAGATCGACCCCTTCGGTCCCACCAACGGGCAATACGGTCATGTCGGCCCCTACAGCCGCATGACCTCTGCCGAAACCGGACGAGGCGCGGATTATCTCGATCAGGACAACCCCCTGCCCGGTGAAAGGCTTACCGAACGCGAGCACGGCGCCGCCGGGGCCCAGCTCGAGGAGGTCGCACGCAATCCCGATGGCACCACGCGCTATACCCGCAGCGGTCAAGGGCGCAGTTATCACAACGATATCGCCTATTGGAACGACCGCGATGCGGCGCTGGACAAGACACATGGCGGCGCGACGGCGGACAATGCCGTCACCAGCCGGATGCAGGTCGATACCGCAGCCGGAAGGGGCCACGATGTCGCCGGAACCTTCGTCGACGCCCGCGAGAACGCGCAGCGAGCCCGAATCGCCACCAACTCACCCGTGCCAGCGGCATCCATCGACACGGCGATCTACCACCAGATGGCCAACTTCCACGGCAACGATCGAGGCGCCACCGCGGAGTTCCTGGCCGGGGCCGACCCGGACGAATTGGCCCGCTATGGCGACGATCTCGACGCGGCCTTCGATGCGACTTTCAGCATCGACGCGCCATCGGTGCCGGATGTGCCCAATCCCGGGCGCGGCGCACGCGCCCTTGGCGCGGTCAAGGCCGGTGGACGCGTCGCGCTGGAGGCGCTCGGGCCGCTCGGCACCGGGATGAGCGCCTACAGCTTCGCCACTGCCAACACCACCGAGGACCGCATCCTGACCGGGGCGGACCTGACTGCCGATCTGATCGGCTATGCCGGCCCCGTGGGCGCCGTCTTCTCCATCAGCTACGGCGTGACACGCGCGGTGGACGAGGGGATCGGCTGGGCCTCTCGCGAGTACCTGGGCAGCGATCTATCGCCCACCGCCGTGATTTCCGACGGGTTGGTCGAGGCGGACCAGGCGCTGACCAGCCTCTGGGCGGATCCGTCGAAACCGGCCTATACGCAGACCATCGGTTGGAAAATCGCCGACTGGATGGACTCGTTGTGACGCCCTGCCCTGCGGGAATGAAAGCGTGGAGTGCGGCGATCCGGACGGCCCGCGGGCCATCGGGTTCCACCGTTCAAGGTTCCGCTACAAATCTCGCCGCGCCGGTCGGGCCGCTGTCGGGCCGAACGACGTCTGGGCGATGGATCTTGCCCATGGCCAACTGGCGACGGGCAGGACACTTCGGGTTTTGACGGTCGTCGACATCTTCGCGCCGTACCCGCCTGTGTTCGACGCGCGGATCAGCTCTCGGGGCGGGGATGGGAACCACGACGCTGGATCGGGTTTGTGCGAAGACGGACCACCCAAAGACGATCCGGGTCGATCAGGACAGCGAGCTCATCTGCCGCGACCGTGATCTTCGGGCCTGTGCCAACGAGGTCACACTGGACCTCTCACGGTCGCGCAAGCTCACTGACGACGGCCTCATGGAGGCATTCGACCGCAAGCTGCGATCGGAGTGCCCGAACGTTGACTGGTTCCTGACGCTTGCCGACGCCCGAAAATAGGTTGTTTCACGCGGTGCTCGATGTCCGTGGCGGCGAGCAGATCGAGGTAGAGGAAGTTTCCCGATCCGCAGGCTGGATCCAGAACCCGATAGGCCGCCAAACGCTTTCGAAAGGCCCTGTGAAGCCCTTCTGGGTATTTCAGCGTCTTGGTTCGGGCGGCAAACTCCCGGTCCTGTAGCAACCGCTTTGAGGTTTCCTTCGGGGCTTCTCTGATCAAACCCTCGATCCGGGTCCGCGTCTCGGCCCATCTTACCCGCAGCGGCTCGACCACGACCGGGGTGACGATCTGCATGATCTTGTCCCGGTCGGTGTAGTGCGCGCCGAGCTGCGAACGCTTGGCCGGATCAAGGCCGCGCTCGAACAGCGTGCCGGGGATCGAGGGGTCGATGTCCGACCAGTCGAGCTTCGCGGCTTCCAGCAAGTCGGACACGTCCGTCCGATGCAGCGTCACGGCCGCATCGTCGTCGAACAGCCCGCAGTCGAACCAGACAAGGGGAGCACCGTGGAGCTGCCTTGCTGGCTGCTCGGGCCTACCTTCCAACTCGTGTTCGTCTTCGGCGGCGTCGACGCGATCTGGTGGATCGCCGCCGGGATCTTCGGTTTGTTCGCGGTTCGTGCAGTCGCTGGCGTGGCATCGAAGCTGGTCACGACACGGATTTCCAATCGCAACGCCGCGACGATGCGGGGGGACATTCCGGCTCACGTCCGGATGCTGGACAACGCGTTCTTCCAGTCCACCTTGCCCGGCACCATGATTGCCCGTGTGGCCTCGTATGCCAGCGCAACCCACGGCATCTGGCAGGCTGGTCCTCGGGGCGGGCAGAGATGTGATCTCCCTGATGTCGCTCGCCGTCGCCGCCATCCTGATCGACCCGATGTGGCCGCTCGTCGTCCTGGGCTACAATCGCAAGAAGAGCATGGTTCTGCGCGATATAACGGCTGCCCGGACGACCCGCCTCGCCGAAGTGTTCCACGGTGTCGCGCCGGTCAAGCTGAACGGGTTGAAGCGATATCGACACGGTCGGTTCGTCGCACTCACCGGGGCGTTCGTGACGGCAAAGGTCAAGACAACCGCGGGCACGGCGCCGATCCCGGCGATGATGGACCTGGCTATCGGCCTGGGGTTCTTTTGCGTCCGGATCTACGGAGGACAGGAAATCATTTCGGGCGAGAAGACAGTGGCAGACTTCATGCCCTTCTTTGCCGGCGCGACGCTCGCGTTCCAGCCGCTGCGACGGTGGGGCCCGCTCACCGGCATTTGACAGAAGGCGGCGGCGAGCCCGGAACGGGTGTTCGATCTGCTCGACATCCGCCCGAAGTTTCCAGGGCCCGCGCCTGTCATGCGAAAACCGGACCTTCCCGATATCACGATCCGCCTTCTAGGCGTCAGGCCGTCGGGCACGGGAAAGAGCACCGTGTTCGATGTTCCCACGCGTCTGTTGGACCCGGATGCGGACCGTGTCGTGACCGGCGGGCAGGACATCGCGGCGACGGAGCTTCGCGGGCTCAGGTCGATCTTCTCCGTCGTGACGCAGGACGCGCTCTTGTTCGACGAGACCATTCTCCTCGGCCGGGAGGATGCGCCCTGGGAGCGGGTGCGGGCCGCGGTCGAGGCGGCCAACGTGGCCAAGTTGGTCAACGCGGTGCCGCTGGTCCTGGACACCCGCTCGGGGCCGCGCGCCTCCAGTCGGCCATCGAAAGGCTGTCGAAGGGACGCACGGTTCTCGTGATCGTACACCGCCTGTCGACCGTTGCGCGCGCCCCGGCATCATCACGATGAGCGGCGGCATCGTAAGCGACCAAGACACCCGGGAAAGTTTCCGCAAAGGGGCGGGTTTTTCGCACAACTGCATGCGCTTCAGTTCGACGGAATGTAGGGTATCAAGACGGCGTTGGCATCGCGATGCCGAGCGAGCGATATCATCCTCAGGAACACGCTGCGGGGGAACCGAATGCGGATATCTGTAAGTCAGGCTGGCAACAGTGTGGAAGTGAGCGGGTTCGGAGACCCGATCCGGTTCGATGTGACCGGACTCGATCTTCCGCCCCTTCAGGATCACACTTTCGCCGCGTGGCTGATGCTCCCATGGGCGATGAAGACGGGAGAGGCGATCGAGATTGACGGGCCGGTCGACCCTCTGGCCATCGAGAACATCAGGCGGTTTTCCAACGCCTGGGAATTGTGGGAACCTTCGAAGTTCAATCCGGTCACGGTGGTCGCGGCATCTCGCGCCGAACCGACTACGGGCGAAGACAGACTTACGTTCTACTCGGGTGGCCTCGATTCGACCGACATGCTCCTGCAACTCGGACGACAGCCCCACCCGGGCACGGCGCTGACGGTGCACGGCTTCGACTATCCAAGCTCCGCAGGAGACCAGTTTGCCGAACTGCGTGATCAGGTCGCCCCTTTCCTTGAGGCGTTGAACTACAGGCATGTGACGCTGAGCATTTCCCGCGTCGCTGGCGGACGTCATTCCTACGCTCTTCGCCTCGCCGCCGCGGGCTTTCTCTTCTCGGGCATGTTCAGCGAAGGAATTCTGGCTGCGGATGCCAACTGGGAACAGGATATGGCGCTGTTCCCATGGGGTCTGAACCACGTGACAGACCGCTATCTGAAAGGAAAAAATTTTCGCATCTCGACGGTTGGCGACCAGAAGACCCGTCCCATCAAGGCGAAGGCGCTGCTACAGGACAAGATGGCGCTCCAGGCGGTTTCCTTCTGCAAGCGCAGGGCGATCCGTCCCAAGAATTGCGGAACCTGTTCGAAATGCGTGCGAACGAAGATCATGTTCTCGGTCTTCGGCGACATTCCCGAGATATTCGTGGATAATTCATTCGATGCATCCCTCACGAACTCCATCGATATCCACGACAGGAACGAACGGGTCCTCCTGATCGACCTGTACCAGATAGCGCGGGACGAGGGCCTTGATGTCGATCTCCATGTCCAGCGCCTCTTCGAGCGCCTGAAAGGGGCCGAAGCTACGACCGGCAGACGATGGGACAGGCTGAAGAACAGATTGTTCGGGCCCCGGACGGCCGGATAGAAACCCTGTCGTCATGCACCGTATCGCGACGGGTTCATCTCGTGAGGGAGCGGATGTTTCCGCGTCGGAGCGGGCCGCATGAGGACGCCGATCATACGCATCGACCGGGGCATAGGGTAAGGTGTCATCTATCGAACACGCTCACCAGTCGGTGGCGCCAAACGCACCGTTTTCGACCAAGATCATCCGCTTCGATACCAAAGCCGAAGGAATGCGGCCGGGTGTGATCAGCGGAGGATCGTCGCTCAGGCTCGGCTTCTGTCCGAGCAAACGTGAGCGAAGTGGTCGAGGGACCAGCCGAGCCGTTCTGTCTCTGGCATGCCGAGTGGTGAGGATGTCGTTGATAACTGCGGGTGTCGAGTTCAGCGACCTGCAACGAGCCGGTTCAGATCGACAGAACGCGTTTTCCGGTTTTCTTTCATGCCTCATATCCCTCGGTCGCTGTTTCGGCGACAGAACCCGTCTGGCTGCGCAAGTGGCAACCCGGCCCGCGTCTCCGGTCGAAACGGGGACCGGTTGAAGGGGGCGATCCGGGTTTCGACAGTTTGGCCGGTTGAAAGCGGAACGCGTGCGTCCCGCCATCCGTTACAGCGGGGTATGATCCAACCGGAAACACAGGGGGGACACCTCATGACCGGACGCGCCGTCACCCGGGGGGCTGTCCTTGCCGCCTCGCTCGCGATTGTCCTCCCGACCGCCGCGCAGGAGGCGGTCGACCCGGAGCCGCTGCGCCAGCGTACGCTCGATCTGGTCAATGCCGCCCGCATCGAAAGGGGCGTGGCCGCACTTGCCCCCGGTCCCGCATTGGACGAGGCGGCACAGGATCACGCGGAGGACATGCTCGAACAGGACTATTACGCCCATGTCGCGCCCGACGGAGAGACGCCCGCGGACCGGTTCCGTGCCGCCGGAGGCAGCCGCTGGGCCCTGAGCGGCGAGAACATCGCCCGATGCACGGGCTGCGCGCCGCCCCCCGACACATCGCGCGTCGAGGCGTTCCAGGAGGGCTGGATGCAGAGCCCCGGCCATCGCGAGAATATTCTGGACCCGGGCTTCGACCGCTTCGGCTTCGGCATCGCGGGAGGCGTGGACCGGACCTATGCCGTGCAGACGTTCGCGGGCCCGGGGGAGGCAGACGATGGGCCGCGGCTCGACGCCGCCGGTGCCCGCGCCGCCGCGCTCGAGGAAGTTAACCGCCGCCGGCAGGACGAAGACCTTGCCCCGCTGGACGCGAGCGAGGCGCTCGACGCGGTGGCCGAGCGGGTGCTCGATGCCCGCCTGTCTGAACAGGAGATGCCGGAAGGTCTTTTCGATCTCCTGCCCGAAGGCGCAAGCGGCTGGACCAGCCTCACGGTCCGCAGCGCCAGCCGGGGCGGGTCCGGCGCGGAACTGTCGCAAGGAGACGTGGTCACTTTCGTCGAGAAGCTGGCATCGGGCGGGGCGCGCGCAAGCCATCTCGGCTTTGCCGCGGCGGCCCGGGACGATGGACGAAACGTCGCGGTCGCGGTCTTCGGCGGGCGGGACTGAACGCGTCTGCGCCCTTGGGGCCTTCAGTCGTGCGGCGAAAGGCCTGCGCGGGCGATGCGGGTGCCTCATGCATGAGACGGGAGGCCAGACGCCACCTATTCGAAACGTCGGATCGACCCTGAGCGCATGGCTTCAGGAGCAGGGCACCGGCGATCCGACGCCGTCTGGTACATGGAATACGGAGGTGTCTGCAAACTGCCTCGGCGATGATCACGGGCTTGGACCCTTCGATACCATTCCTCGGATAGGCGTGTTCGCGAAATGCCGAGGCGGTCCGACGTGATGCGGACTGCCCCGTTGCATCCGCTTTTCTCCGTGCCCTTCGAAGGGTTTCGTCCAGAGTCGCCTCGGTTGTCGCTCCCAATTCATTGCCGTCCTCGCAGGTTGAGCGAGAACGGGAGCGCGGCCCCGATGATGTCGCCCTGCGACATGGCGCGCGCGATGACATACCGGTCTCGCCGCCGGCGCGGGTAACGATCCTGTTGCCAATCTCGCGCCGCGCTAACCGGCCCGGATGGGTGGACGGGTGACAGACGTGATCGTGACTTTACCGGGTCAGTTGTTCTTTGGTCAGTGCCTCGTACCCGGCGTGGTCGTCCCCGGTGCCGTTCTTTCTGCGCGGGCAAGTCAGGGCGTGCATGGTGGACCCCGGTCAAGTCGTCTTGCCCCCTGGCGCGGGCCTTTGCGCCCCGGGCCGGATCGCTTTGTCCCGTCGAACGGCATCGGCGCGCCGGTGGCCTTGGTGCGGTCCACCGCCACCATCCCGAACCGCATGGCGCGGCTGGCGCGGCCGCCCACGTCCAGAACCGGCCGCTTGACCGTATGCGCCGGACCGGTTGTCCCGGCGACGGCTGACGGACGAATTACGACATCGCACTGACGCAGGTGAAACAGATCCGAACCGCAGCTTCCCCGAACTGAAAGCGGTACTGACCGGCACCGCGGCCGGCCGCGACAGCGCGGACGGCGTCAGCAAGGGAAAGGGGGCACCATGACCACCTTCGAGAAGAACTTCACCACTGCCGAATACAGACGCCGCATCGACAGGACCCGCGCCGCCATGTCCGCGGCCGGACATGAGGCGATCGTCGTCTGCGATCCGTCCAACATGTCCTGGCTCACAGGTTACGACGGCTGGTCGTTCTACACGTTCCAGGCCGTGATCCTGAAGCAGGACGGCGATCCGCACTGGTGGGGCCGGGCGATGGACGCGGTCGGTGCGCGACGCACGGTGTTCATGGAGGATGACGACAACATTCGCGGCTATGACGACACCTATGTCCAGAACCCCGACAAGCACCCTATGGAAGATCTGGCGCGGCTTCTGGCCGACCTGGGGCTGGAGACGGCACGGATCGGCGTGGAGATGGACAATTACTACTATTCCGCCGCCGCTCATCGGTGCCTGACGGAAGCGATGGCCAAGGCACGGTTGACGGATGTGACCGGGCTTGTGAACTGGCAACGCGCCGTCAAATCCGAGCGCGAGATCGAATACATGCGCCGCGCCGCGCGCATCGTCGAGGAGATGCACGCCCGTATCCTCGAACTGGCGGAACCGGGCATCCGCAAGAACGACCTGATCGCGGAAATCTACGCGACCGGAATTCGCGGTGTCGACGGGTTCTGGGGCGATTATCCCGCGATCGTGCCCATGGCCCCTTCGGGGCTGGATGCCACCGCGCCGCACCTGACATGGGATGACCGGCCGATGCAGACCGGCGAGGCGACCTTCTTCGAGATTGCCGGAGCGCATCGGCGCTATCAGTGTCCGCAGTCGCGCACGCTCTTTCTGGGCGAGGTGCCACGAAAGTTCCGCGATGCCGAAGCGGCCGTGCTCGACGCGATCGAGGCTGGGCTGGCGCAGGCCAGGCCGGGCAACCAGGCACAGGATATCGCCAACGCGTTCAACGCCACATTGAACAAGGCCGGCTTCGAGAAGGACAGCCGTTGCGGCTATGCGATCGGGATAAGCTACCCGCCGGATTGGGGCGAGCGCACGATTTCCTTCCGGCGCGGCGACACGACGGTGCTGGAACCGGGCATGACCTTCCATTTCATGCCCGCGCTCTGGCTCGATGACGGCGGGCTCGAAATCACCGAGCCGATCCTGATCACCGAAAACGGTCATGAATGCTTCTGCACGACGCCACGCGAACTGTGGGTGAAACCGTGACGGAGAACCCGACCAGGCCGACGATACCGCCGGACGCCAATGGCGTGCATCACGGCTATCTGAACCGTCCCTTCCGCCGCGACGACAGCGCCTGGGGCTCGGTCATAGTCCCGATCACCGTCATCGCCAACGGGCGGGGCCCCACGGCTCTGCGGACCGGGGGAAACCACGGCGGCGAATACGAAGGTCGGATCGCGGCTGAAGACCCGGCGATGACGCTGCGGCCCGAAGACATCACCGGGCGGGTGATCGTCCTTCCGATGATGAACACGCCGGCCTTCGCTGTCGGGCGGCGCTGTTCGCCGATACGTGCCGGATTCCCATTCCGGCGGGCCGACGCTGGATTTCCTGCCTTGCCGGGCGCGACGGCATCCTTGCGGCGCGCCACGTGCCGGAGCATGCCGACCTTTCCCGAAAGTGACCCCCGCGAATGCGGGGGGGCCGCGCCGGCTTCGTGTGCAGGACGGCGCGGTCACGGCCGTCGGCCCCATGCACCCGGAACACATCCTTCGCCGGACCCGGGCCGACCGGGATGCTCGCCCACATGATCGTCCTCGCCGGCGACCGTTGCGGACCCGCCCCGGCCCACCGATCCCATCGGGTAAGGGTCACGGGATCGGTAGTCCCGGTTGGCGAAAACGATACGGACGTTCGCCTGATGAACCGGGATATCTGTCGGGCCGGAGGGATAAATCCGTCTCGGGGGCTGGCCATGCCTTCACTTGGGCGCAGATGCTTCTACCATGTCGATCTGGATCTCCGCAGCCGGGGGTCCGAACCATGGCGTCAAGGAGTCTGCCTCTCATGAAAGTCCGTCTGTTCCTTTGTGCGGTCAGCATGTCGATCCTGACAGGGTCGCTTGTGAACGCCGATATCGTCGTCTCTTCCAAGATCGATACGGAAGGCGGCCTTCTGGGCAATGTCATCGCGCTGGCGCTCGAAGATGCCGGCCTGCCGGTGCAGCGTCGCCTGCAACTGGGCGGCACGCAGGTGGTGCGGGAGGCGCTGCTGGCCGACCAGATCGACATCTATCCCGAATACACCGGCAACGCGGCCTTCTTCTTCAACGAAGGGGACAGCGACGTCTGGAAGGACGCCGGGGCCGCCCATGCCCGCGCCGCCGAACTGGACAGCGCGCAGAACGACATCGAATGGCTCGACCCGGCGCCCGCGAACAACACCTGGGCCATCGCCGTGACCGGCCCGGTCGCGGAGGAGAACAACCTTTCCACGATGTACGACTTCGGCGCCTGGGTCGCCGGCGGGGGCGATGTGAAACTTGCGGCCTCGACCGAATTCGTCTCGTCGCCCGCGGTTCTGCCGGCGATGCAGGACACCTACGGGTTCGCGCTTTCGTCGGACCAGACGGTGATCCTGTCGGGCGGCGATACCGCGGCGACGATCCAGGCCGCGGCGCGGGGCACCTCGGGTGTCAACGCGGCGATGGTCTATGGCACCGATGGCGGTGTGGGCGCGACTGGGCTGGTGGTGATGGAGGACGACAAGGGCGTGCAGCCGGTCTATGAGCCGACGCCGATCGTGCGCGCCGAGGTGCTGGAGGAGTATCCGACGATCCCCGAGGTGCTCGATCCCATCTTCGCCGGGCTCGACATGGTCACGCTGCAAAGGCTCAACGGCCGGATCCAGGTCGGCGGCGAGCCGGCCGAAGCCGTGGCGCGTGACTATCTGACCCAAACCGGCGTTCTGGACTGATCGCCCGCGCCGTGTCGCTCCAGGGGCCTTGGGCGGTCCTGTCCGCACCGGGGCTCCTGTTCGCCGCCCTGGGGCTGGCGGCCCTGTCGATGCCGTTCATGACGCTGTCCGCCAACCGCATCGTCGCGGGCGACGGGGTCCTTGCGTGGCGGGTTGCCGATCCTTCCGCGACGCTGCCCGGCCTTGCGGCGATCGTGGCTGGGCTCATGCTGGGGTTGCCGTCGGGCCGGACGCGCCTGCACCTCGCCGGGGCGGTGCTCGGGCTGGGAGGCGTGTTGTGGGTGCTGATGCAGGGCGCATCGGCGCTTCTGGACGGAGCGGGAGATTACGCGCGGGTGTCCCCCTCGGTGGGGTTCTGGTTCCTTCTCGTCGTTCTCATGCTGTTGATGGCGGACGCCTTGGCGGCCATGACGCCGCGGCCGCTTCTGCGGGCTGCGTTCCTGGCCGCGGCATTGGTGGCCACGGCGGCGATCCTGTCGTCGGGGGCACTGTCGGATCTGTCTGTCATGCAGGAATATGCCGGGCGCCGCGACGCTTTCAGAAGCGAGTTCCTGCGGCATCTCGGCCTTGCCTTCGGCTCGCTCGCCGCGGCCACGATCATCGGCTTTCCCCTTGGCATCCTGTGCCATCGCCGGTCTCGGCTACGCAACGCCACCCTGCCGGTTCTCAGCTTTCTGCAGACGATCCCGTCCCTGGCGATGTTCGGCCTGATGATCCCGATCCTTGGTTGGGTCGGCACGACGGTCCCGGGCGCGCAGGCCATCGGCATCGCGGGCATCGGCTTCGCGCCCGCCTTCGTGGCACTGCTGCTTTATTCGCTGCTGCCGGTCGTGGGCAACACGGCGGCGGGGCTGGCCTCGGCACCCGCCGCCGCGATCGAGGCCGCGCGCGGCATGGGCATGACACCGCGTCAGCGCCTGATGCGGGTCGAGCTTCCCCTGGGCCTGCCCATCGTTCTGACCGGGCTGCGCATCGTGCTGGTCCAGAACATCGGCCTGGCCGTCATCGCGGGCCTGATCGGCGGCGGCGGGTTCGGCACATTCGTCTTCCAGGGGCTGAACCAGACGGCGACCGACCTCATCCTGCTGGGCGCGCTGCCGACGGTCGTTCTGGCCCTCGTGGCGGCGATCGTGATGGACATCCTGGTGGAGCTGGCCCGCCCGACGCAGACGGTGACGCAATGATCGAGATCGACCGCATCACCAAGGTCTATGATGGCGCCAAGGCCGTGGATGCCGTCTCGATGACGGTGGAGACCGGCACGATCACCGTCATCGTCGGCACCTCCGGTTCCGGCAAGACCACGCTTCTGCGGATGATCAACCGTCTGGAGGAGCCGACATCGGGCGAAGTGCGGATCAACGGCGAGTCCACCCTGTCCGTCAAGCCGCACATCCTGCGGCGCCGCATCGGCTATGTCATTCAGGGCCACGGCCTGTTTCCGCATCATACGGTCGCGCGCAACATCGGCGCCGTGCCCCGGCTTCTGAACTGGCCGCGCGAAAAGATCGAGGCGCGCGTCGATGAATTGCTGACCCTCTTCTCCATGGATCCGGCGCAGTTCCGCGACCGCTATCCTGCCGAATTGTCGGGCGGCCAGCAGCAGCGCGTGGGCGTCGCGCGCGCGCTGGCGTCGCGGCCGGACCTGTTGCTGATGGATGAGCCGTTCGGGGCGCTGGACCCGATCATCCGGGCCCGCGCGCAGGACGACCTGCGCCATATCCAGCAAAGGCTCGGCTCGACCATCCTTCTGGTCACGCACGACATGGAGGAAGCGATCCGCCTCGGTGACCGCGTGGCGGTGATGGACGGCGGCAGGCTGGTGCAGCATGCCACCCCGGCGGAACTCATCGCCCGCCCCGCATCTGCCTTCGTGGCCGACATGGTGGGCAACGTGGAGCGGCCCCTGCGGCTGCTGTCGCTGATCCCGGTGTCCGAGGCCGTGGAGGACGGTCCCGCCGAGGGCGAGCCATTGCCCGCCGGATCAAGCCTCCGCGACGCGCTGTCCGCCTGCCTGTGGACCGGGCGAACGGCGGTCCCGATCCACCGGGACGGCACATCCGCGGGGCGTGTGACGCTCGACGCGATCCGGGCGCGCGCGGGACTGCACGAATGAAGGTCGGCACGGTCCTGCGACCTGCTCTCGTGGCCCTGCTGCTGGCACTGATCCTGCGGCCCGAATGGTTCACGCCGGTCTTCGCGCCGCTGGCGCCGGAAGGCGGCCCCGTGATCTATGAACGCACCTCGCTCCTGTCGCTCTCGCTGAGCCATCTGGGCATCGTCGCCGCCGCCTCCGCCGCCGCGACGGTCGTCGCGGTGACGCTGGCCATCCTCGTGACCCGCCCGGCGGGGGCGGCGTTCCGTCCGCTGTCGCGCTCGATCGCCAACATGGGGCAGACCTTTCCACCCGTTGCCGTGCTGGCGCTGGCCGTGCCGGTCCTGGGCTTCGGGGCCGGGCCGACGCTGGTGGCGCTGTTTCTCTACGGTCTGCTGCCCATCTTCGAGAACGCGATAGCCGGACTGACCACCCTGCCGCCCGCGACCATGGAAGCCGCGCGGGGGATCGGCCTCAGCCGCTGGCAGCGCCTGATCCGGGTGGAACTGCCGCTGGCGCTGCCGGTGACGCTGACGGGGATCCGGCTGTCCGTCATCATCGCACTGGGCACCGCGACGATCGGCTCGACCGTCGCGGCGCGCACGCTGGGCGAAGTCATCATCGCCGGACTTCTGACCAACAACACCGCCTTCGTGCTGCAGGGAGGACTGATCGTGGGGCTGTTCGCAATGCTGATCTACGACGCCATGGTGCAGATCGAACTGCGCCTTGCCCGGCGCATGGGGCTGTAGGAACGGCCGGATCTTCGTTTGAACGAATGCGCATCGCGGGTAGAAACAAGAGGGTCCTCGGTCGATCGATGCTGCGCGCCCTTGAACGGCGGTCACGCAAGATGTATATGCACAAGCATATGCAACCCAGCGGGGGAGGTCGCCGTGCCGCAGCAACAGTCGTCGTCGCGTGAAGCGAAGCTCTTTCGCAACAACAAAAGCCAGGCCGTTCGCATTCCGGCCGATTTCGAACTGCCCGGCACCTCGGTGATGATCCACCGGGACGGGGACCGGCTGGTGATCGAGCCTGTGCGCCGGAAGAACCTGCTCGAGGTGCTGGCCGGGCTCAAGCCGCTCGCGCCGCAGGACGGGTTTCCCGACATCGACGACGATCTGCCGCCGGTGAGGGACGTCGACTTGTGAGCGAGGTCTACATGCTGGACACGAACATCGTGTCCGAACTGGCTCGAAACCCCCGGGGGCGCGTGTCCCACCGCATCGCCGAGGTCGGGCCGGACGCGATCTGCACGAGCATCGTCGTCGCGGCCGAGTTGCGCTTCGGCTGTGCCAAGAAGGGGTCCGCGAAGCTGACGACCCAGATCGAGGCGATACTGGAAAGCATCCCGGTGCTTGCGCTCGACCTGCCGGCCGATGCGGAATACGGCCGCATCCGCAACGCGCTGCAACTCGCGGGAACGCCGATCGGGCCCAATGACATGCTCATCGCCGCCCATGCCCTCGCCTCGGGAGCGGTCGTCGTGACGGCGAATGTCGGAGAGTTCAGCCGGGTTCGGGGGCTGCGTGTCGAAAACTGGATCGGTTGAGCCGAAAGAGGGTCGATGGCGGCGGTGAACGGGGAATGGTGCACAGCTCCGACCCCGGACGGCCCATGACGTGAAGCCATGGTGCTCGACGGGCCGGATGGGCAAGCCTCCTGCCGCAACGCCGCCTCGTGAAGGCGCGGCCCATGCCGAGGGTGTTCGGGTTCCCGGCTACCGGCAAGGCGGTCTGTCGGATGAGACGAAAACTTCGGAAAAATGCTGGTGACAGCAATGTTGATTTCGGTTCCGGAATTCGTTTATCTCGCGCATTCGGCATCGAGGGGACGGGATCAGGGGCATGAGTTCGGGGCAGGACGGCCGGGATGACGGTCTGGTCGACGAAGCCGGCCTCCGTGCGGCCCTGGACCAGGCGCCGATCGCCGTCCTCCTGTTCCGGTCGGACGAAAGACTGACGCTTGTCTGGCGCAACCGGGCCCACGCCGTCATCTCGGGATCCGTCGGCCGCGACGTGGCCGGCCAAGGCATGTTCCAGGCCTTTCCCCCGACCGAGGAAGACGGCGGCGCCGCTGCGATGGATGCCATCCGCGACGCGGTCGACCGCATTCGCGCCACCGGCATGCCCGAGGAAATCGGCCCCTACCGCTTCGACATCCTCAGGACGGATGGCACCTACGCCGAACATCACTGGCAGATGCGCCTGTCGCCGGTCCAGCGGCAGGACCGTCTGGTGGCGATCCTTCAGATCGCGCAGGACGTCACCGCGACCGTGCTGTCGGATCGGCTGTCGGAGTCCCTGCGCCGCGCCGCGCAATCGACCGCGGCGCTCAGCTATTTCAGCTTCGACCCCGAAACCGGGCGCTTCGATCGCAGCACCGCCGTCGACGAGATGTTCGGGTTCGGGCCCGGCGAGATCGGCGACGATGCCGGCCCCTTCTTCGACCGCGTCCACCCCGATGACGTCGGTGGCGTCCACGCGGAGGTGGAGCGGGTGTTCGCTGCGCCCAAGGGCGAAATCGCCTCCTTCGACTACCGCGTCCGGATCCCCGACGGGTCCGAACGGTTCATCCGCATCCGCGGCGAAATCGCGACCGATCCCGCCGACCGGCGGCCGAAGCTGGTGGGAACCTTCATCGACCTGACCGACATCGAGGAGAACCGCCGCGCGCTCGAGCGCGAGAACGCCATCCGCGAGACGCTGGTCGCCGAGGCCAATCACCGGATCAAGAACAGCCTTGCCATCGCCCTGGCGATGATCCGGATAGAGGCGCGCGCCCTCAAGTCCGACGATGTCTCGGTCGGGGAGGCGCGGGACGCCCTCAAGAACCTCGAGGCGCGGGTCCGCGCCATCTCCAGCATTCACGGTCTGATGCAGATGGGCGATCGGCAGACGACGGTCTCCCTCCGGTCGTTGATGGAGCGGATCGTCGAATATACGCGCGACAGCGCCAGCCTCGGGACGGATGATCTGGTCCTTCAGGGTGTCGAGGACGACCTGTCGCTGAACAGCGATGAGGCGGTGACGCTCGCGCTGATCCTGAACGAGCTTCTGACCAATGCCCTGAAATACGGCATCGCACGGGCGGGGCCGTCCGATATCCGCCTGTCCGCGGGGATCGGGTCCGACGGCGTGCGGATCACCCTGTCCAACGCCATCGTGGAATTGCGCAAGGACGGAGCCATCCCGTCCTCCCGGCTGGGCTCGCTGCTCATACGGCAACTGGCGCCGCAGATCGGCGCCGAAATCGCCTCGCGCTCGGATGGGGCGACCTATACGACGACGATCCACATGCCGATCCCGAAGTAGCCGGGTCGACGCCTGCTCCGTCGCACCCAAGTGCGACCGGCATGACCGGATAGAACGAACCCGACGCCGGCTTCATCCTGGCCTTGTCCCCCTCACGCCCGCAAGGTTCCACGCTCGGCAAACACCATCCGGTTCTCTCCTCGCGGACAGCCAGAGCGAAATCGCGGATCGAACCGCGGCGACGCACGCCACGTTTCCGCGTCGAACGCCGGCCGCGCTCTGGTGGCGCAGGGAGAAAAAGGTCGTGCCGAACATCAAGATCACCAAGGCCCCGACCGAAAAGGCCGATTGTGTCCGGAAAGCGGATGCGACGATCTCGGAGGGGAAGCCTGACAGGAGGATCGACGCCCTTCATGCGATGTCGCCGGACACCATTCCCGACGTCCCGCCCGCGGGCGCCCTCTTGCCCGACATGCAGAACGACACACGGACGTTGCGGGCGAAGGTCCAGGCACGATCGTCCTCAAGACCTCGTCCGGCACGTCGCACGCCTCGGCCAGAGCCGCCATCGACGCGTGTGCAGGACAGGCGACTGGATCGGCGGCTTGACGCGTCGCCACCTGCCCGCGCGCAGGGCACGGCATGGCGCAGACAAAGAACGTCATGCCGCGTGGGTGGCGACCACATCATCCGCGCGCGACATGACTTCGACGTCGTGGGCCGCTATGCACGGCCTGATGGACGCGGCTCGCAGGCGGCCGTTCGACTTCAGCGCGACGCGGCAGCAGGACATGGCAAGATGACCGAGCATCAGCAACAGAAGGCCCCGGCCGACCCGTTCCCGCCCCTGCCCGATCGGGTCCGGGACGACTGGCAGCGACGGGCCATCCGCATCCTGCAAGGCGACGCGCGACGCTCGGCCGATACCCACCTCATCAACCCCAGCTTTCCGGGCCTTGACGGAATATCCATCTACCTCAAGGACGAAAGTACCCATCCCACCGGCAGCCTGAAGCACCGGCTCGCAAGATCGCTGGTGCTCTACGGCATCTGCAACGGCCGCATCGGGCGCGGCACGACGCTGGTCGAGGCATCCTCCGGCTCCACCGCCGTGTCCGAAGCCTATTTCGCCGACCTTCTCGGCCTGCCCTTCATCGCGGTGATGCCGCACTCGACCTCGCGCCAGAAGATCGCGGAAATCAAACAGTTCGGCGGCCAGTGCCATTTCGTGGACAATGCCGCGATGGTCTACGACTGCGCGCAGAAGATCGCGGATGAGACGGGTGGCCACTATCTCGACCAGTTCACCAACGCCGAGCGGGCGACGGACTGGCGCGGAAACAACAACATCGCCGAAAGCATCTTCGAGCAGATGGAGGGCGAGGAGAACCCCGTTCCCGACTGGATCGTGATGAGCCCGGGCACAGGCGGCACCTCGGCCACCCTCGGACGCTACATCCGCTATCGCAACCTGCCGACGCGGCTTTGCGTGGTCGATGTGGAACATTCCGCCTTCTTCGACTGCTATCGCAGCGGGGACCGGAGCGTGACCTGCCCGCGGCCTTCCCGGATCGAAGGTATCGGCCGGCCGCGCGTGGAGCCGTCCTTCCTGCCCGATGTCATCGACCACATGATCCGCGTGCCGGACGCCGCCTCCATCGCGGCCATGCGGATCCTGTCCGACCGGATCTTCCGACGGGTCGGCGGGTCGACCGGCACCAACTTCTTCGGCCTGTGCTGGATCGCGTCGCAGATGATAAGGCGCGGGCAGACCGGCTCCCTCGTCTCGCTGATCTGCGACAGCGGCGCGCGCTACACCGATACCTACTACAACGAAGACTGGCTCGCTTCGGAAAAGCTCGATCTGGCCCCCTGGACGGATGCGCTTGAGCGGTTCCTCGCCACCGGAAACCTCGACCTTCCCGCTCGCCCGGAGGCATCCTGATCCCGAACCGTGTCGCGCCGACCGGCGGACGGCCTCTCCCTTTCCGGGGGCGGATTCCCATGACCTGACTGTCGAAGGTCCAGGCCGTGGGGTGCTGGCCCAGCAGCTTCGTGCATTGCGTTCCCTCGCCGCAAAAGGTGACGCCACGCCCGAACCGGTCGGGCTCCGCCTCGCCGCTCCGGCCGCAGTATCCCGCAAGCCCCCTGCCCCACAGGCTCGAACCGCCGAGCCCCCCCTTCCACCCCTGTCTGGCCGACCACCTCTACCGGAACGAGGTCGAGACCCGCATCGACAGCGAACTCGACGCGATGATCGCCACCGCGCGCGCGCGAGGAGGGCAAGGAGGGCAACACGCTGGCTGGCGGTCGCCATCGTCGCCGTGCCGGGTCTGGACTGCATCGTCGTGCTCGACGCGCCCGGGCTGACCGCGCCCTGACGCCCGCCCGCCGGCACCGTCAGGCCAGCACCTCGACCGACGAGGCCACCCCCCGCGCCAGGTCCGCCAGCGTTCCCGCCAGATGCGTCCGCACGAAGGAGGCATGGAAGGCGGAGGGCGCCCGCAGGCGCAGCACGCCGTCGGCCACGCCCTCGAACCGCAGCGGCGCGATCCAGGCCGCATGCGCCGCCGCATCCGCCGCCCGGAACCGTGCCGCGACCTCGCCCCAGGGCCCGGTCATGCCCGCCTCACCGCCGGGACCGGACCCTTCGGGAAAGGGAATGACGTTGGCCCCCTGCCCTTCCGGCACAGGCCCCGCCAACCGCGCCTCGAAATCCGGGCCGACCGCGCCCCAGGCTCCGCACGTATCCGCCAGGATCGCCGGCACGCCCAGCCCGTAGCAGGCCACCCTGCCCCGCGCCGCCGGATGCCGCAGGACCAGCCAGCCGCGCTCGCGCAGCTTGGCCATCTCGCGCTTGACGGTGCGTTCGTCCACCGCCCAGAGCGCGGCGATCTCGCGCTGGCCGGTGCTGAGCCGGTCGTGCCGCCAGTCATAGCGCGCCGTCACCAGCGTCATCAGCCGCAGCACCAACCGCTGTGCATGCTTGTCCGACCGGCAGGCATGCGCCCCGAGGGCCGTCAGCAGGTCGTACTTGAAGGCGGGGCCCCTGCCCTGCGCCGTGCCCGCCGGGCTGCTCGCCCCCGCCATCGCCGCCCCTCCGGTCGTTCTTCATTCATTATGCCGGATTAGCGTTGTGAGCAGCCTCCCTGTCAAGAGCCTCCCTTTCCCTTCGCCCATTCCTCCAGAAGAATCGGTATGGACAGGTATTGGGGGACGGGCTGGGTGTCCCCCAATGAGCACACCGTGTCTCCTCAATCCCTGGGGGCCTCGCCGGGCTGTCCCCCCAAGATCGGCCCGCTTCGTCCCGCAACCGCGAATCACCTTCGACCCGCCCTGCCCCGCTGGCCCGCCCGCCCGGCGCCTTTTCCCCGCGGGGAAAGCCGAACCCTGCCACAGCGTGATCAAAGATTGCAGGATCGTCAACTTCGGCGTAATCCGGTTTCGATGATGCAAGAACGTTGAGGTAGGACATGTTCGATCACGCCGATCTCGGGGCGCTGCGGGATTCGTCGCTGCGGATGCAGGGGCACATCCGCCGGCAGACCTTCTCGCCCGAGCATGCCAAGACGCTGCGCCGCTTCTCCTCCTGGGAGGTGTCGGAGCTGATCTTCCGCGTCAATCAGAACACGTTTCGCGGCCGTCTCGCCGCCGACCCCTCGCTGCCTTCGGGCGAGGTCGAGCCCGATGGGCGGCAGCGCTGGTTCTCGCTCGAGGAGATCAACGAGTTGCGCCGCCGGATGCGGATCAACCGCAAGTCGCTCCAGCCGGAACGCCCCGCCAACCGCCGCGCGGTCCGCGTGGCCGTCGCCAACTTCAAGGGCGGCGCGGGCAAGTCCACCACCGCGCTGCATCTGGCCCATGCCGCCGCGCTCGACGGCTATCGGGTGCTCTGCATCGACTTCGACCCGCAGGCCACGCTGTCGCATTCGATGGGCCTGACCGACGTGACCGAGGAGCAGACCGTCTGGGGCATCATGGCGCGCGATCTGATGCGCGAGACCGAGCGCATGAACCGCGTGGCGGAAGGCGCCGAATCGGGCCGTGCCCTGCCCCGCCGCCGCGTGCCCGCCTCGATCGCCGAGACGGGCCTGGGCGATCTGCGCGTGGGCGACTTCATCCGCCCGACCTGCTGGCCGACCATCGACATCGTGCCCTCCTGCGCCAATGCGGCCTTCGTCGAGTTCGCTTCGGCGCAGTACCGCCACGTCAATCCCGACTGGTCCTTCTTCGCCGCCGTCGAACGCTGGCTCGATGCGCTGCCGCCCGACGGCTACGACATCGTCATCTTCGACTGCCCCCCGGCCATCGGTTACCAGAGCATGAACGCCGTCTTCGCCGCCGACATCCTCTATATCCCCTCCGGGCCTGGCTACTGGGAATACGACTCCACCACCTCCTTCATCGGGCAGCTGTCGGAGGCGCTCGCCGACCTGGACGATTTCGAGACGGGGACGGATTTCCCCGCGGGGAAATCGCATAAGGCGTTCCTCGACGTGCGCTTCCTACTGACGCGCTACGAGCCCGGAAACGAGTTGCACCGGGCGATGCGCGACGCTTTCGGCAAGGTCTTCGGCGACCGGATGACCGCGCATCCGATCGAGCATACCCGTGCGGTCGAACAATCGGGCCGCTTCCTGTCGTCGGTCTATGAGATCGATTACCGCGACATGACGCGCGAGACATGGCGACGCGCCCGCTCGACCTTCGATGCGGCCTATGACGAGTTCAAGACCCACGTCCTCGCCGCCTGGACCCAGCTGGAGGAACTGCCATGAGCCGCAAGCGCCGCGTCTTCGACGTCGATCTGCCCGAGGAACCGGCGGCGGATTTCCCCGCGGGGAAAGACGACCTGCCCGCCGAATATGAATCCAAGGCCATGTTCCCCCGCCGCCGCGGCCCGATGGCCGCCGCCATCGGCGAGACGGGCGATGCGCTGCGCCATCGCAAGCAGGTCGAAGCCGACATCCGGGCCGAGAACGACGCGCTAGCGCATGAGTTCGTCCGCCTCAAGCGCGAGGGGCTGGTGGTGGACCGCGTGCCGGTCGAGGAGGTGAACGTGCACCGGCTGGTGCGCGACCGCTCGACGCGGGGCGATCCGGACCTCGACGACCTCAAGACCTCGCTGCTGGCCATCGGCCTGTCGAATCCGATCCGCGTCGCGCCGCGACCCGGGGGCGGGCACGACCTGATCGAAGGCTTTCGCCGGCTCGCGGCCTACAAGGCGCTGCTGGAGGAGACGGGCGACCCGCGGTGGGCGCGCATCCCGGCGGCGCTGCTGACCGACGGCGAGGGGGAGGGCGCGCTCTACCGGCGGATGGTGGACGAGAATCTGGTCCGCAAGGATATCTCCTTCGCCGAAATGGCCGCGCTCGCCATCGCCTACGCCGACGACCATGTCGATGGTTGCGCCGACGTGGACGAGGCGGTGAACCGTCTCTACGCCTCGACCTCGGCGCAGAAGCGGTCCTACGTGCGGCGCTTCGCGCTGCTGCTGCGCCGGATGGGCAAGGCGATCGAGCATCCGGAGGCGCTTCCCCGCGCGCTCGGCCTGAAGCTTGCCGATCTGATCGAGGGCGACATCGACGCCATGAACCGCCTTCTGGGCGACCTGAGCGCCGCCCCGAACCGTGACGCGGCGACCGAAGGGGCGATCCTGCGCGCCGCCGTGGAGGGGTTCACCGCCGCGCCCAAGCCGCGCGGGGCACCCAAGGCGGCGCGGCGGGGGCGGGTGTCGCTGTCGGTGCCGGTGGGGCCGGGTGCGCGCTGCACGGCGGCCGACGGCAAGGTCGAGATCCGGGCACGGATGGATTTCTCGAACGTGCCGCAGGACCGCCTGCAAGCGGCGATCGAGGCGTTCTTCCGCGAGTTGGAGCGTTGATTTCCCCGCGGGGAAATCGCCGCTCCGGCTACGGGTCGCGCCAGGCCGCGGAGTGCCGGGCGGGCAGGGGGCTCGGCCCTGCGACGTGAAACCTTCGTCGGGCCGTGAACAAGGACGCGCGTCGGGTCGTTGAGGGATCGCCGCGCTGAACAGCCCAGGGAGGAACCCATGGCCGACCGTTACAAGATGCAGGACCCGCGACAGCAGTATCCTGAACCCCCGTTCCCCAAGCAGCCCCAACCCGCGCCGGGGCTGGCCAAGAAGCTCGAGCCGCCGGCGGATCACGGCGAGGACAGCTATGAGGGCTCGGGTAAGCTTTCCGGGCGCAAGGCATTGATAACAGGAGGGGATTCCGGCATCGGGCGCGCGGTCGCCATCGCCTTCGCGGGCGAGGGGGCGGATGTCGCCATCTCCCATCTGCCCGAGGAGCAGCCCGACGCCGACGAGGTGATTGCCCTGATCGAGAAGGCGGGGCGCAAGGGCATCTCGCTGCCCGGCGACGTGAGCGAGGAGAGCGATGCCCGCGACCTGCCCGGGCGTGCGGCGGAGGAGCTGGGCGGGCTCGACATCCTGATCGTCAATGCGGGGCATCAGAAGTTCTTTGAATCGTTCGAGAAACTGACCAGCGACGACTTCGACACGACGATGCGGACGAACCTTTACGCGCTGTTCTGGATGACGCAGGAGGCGGCGAAGATCATGCCCGCCGGGGGGTCGATCGTCACGACGGCCTCGACCCAGGCCTATGATCCCTCGGCGTCGATCCTGCATTACGCCGCGACCAAGGCCGGCATCGTCGCCTTCACCAAGGGGCTGTCCTCGGAGTTGATCGAGAAGGGCATCCGCGTCAACGCGGTCGCACCCGGCCCGATCTGGTCGCCCCTCAATCCCAGCGGCGGATCGCCGCAGGAAAAGGTCGAGAAGTTCGGCGGGTGGAGCACCTTCGGCCGTCCGGGGCAGCCGGTGGAACTGGCGCCGGTCTACGTTCTGCTGGCGTCGCAGGAGGGCAGCTACATCACGGGCGAGGTCTACGGCGTCACGGGCGGCGCGGGCATCGCCTGAGCGGCGCAGGCGGGCGCGGCATCAGCGGGCGCCCGCGGCCTGCGGGGCAGGGGAGGGGGCGCGGCGGTCGGCCAGGATCAGGTCGCTCGCCTTTTCGCCGATCATGATGGCCGGGGCATTGGTGTTGCCCGAGACGATTTCGGGCATGATCGAGCAGTCCGCCACGCGCAGGCCCGCGATGCCGTGGACGCGCAGCCGGGCATCGACGACCGCCTGGCGGTCGGCACCCATCCGGCACGTCCCGGTGGGGTGGTAGATCGTGGTGGCCGAGTTGCGCGCCCAGTCGAGCAGCGCCGCGTCGTCCTGCGCGGCGGGGCCGGGTCGGAACTCGGTCGTGATCCTGCCGGCGAGCGGCGGTTCGGCGGCGATCCGGCGCGCGATCTTGATGCCTTCGACCATGGTTCGTTGGTCGGTTTCCGTGGCGAGATAGTTGGGATGGATGGCGGGATAGGCCGCCGGATCGGACGACTTCAGCCGGATCTCGCCCCGGCTTTCGGGGCGGAGCTGGCAGACCGAGGTGGTGAAGGCGGAAAACGGGTGCACGCCTTCGCCGGGGCTGTCGGCGGACCAGGGCTGGACGTGGAACTGGATGTCGGGCGTGTCGACGCGGTCGGAGGTGCGAAGGAAGCCGGTGGCGAGGCTGGCGGCCATGGTCATCGGGCCGGACCGGAACATCGCGTATCGGAGCGCGATGCCGGCCTGGTTCATCAGGCTGCGAACCTCGTCGTTGAGCGTCTTTTCGTTGCACTTGTAGACAAGGCGCGCCTGCAGGTGATCCTGCAGGTTGCGGCCCACGCCGGGCAGGTCGGCGGCGATGTCGATGCCGTGGTCGCGCAGATGCGCCGCCTCGCCGATGCCCGACAGCATCAAAAGCTGCGGCGAGCCGATGGCACCGGCCGAGAGGATGACCTCGGCGCGGGCGTCGGCGGTCCTTTCGGTGCCGCTCCGGTCGCGGAAGGCGACGCCGGTGGCGCGGCCGTCCCGCACGACGATGCGCGCGGCCTGCGCGTGGGTCACGATGCGCAGGTTCGGCCGCCGACGCACCGGGTTCAGATAGGCCACGGCCGCGCTGCACCGCCGGCCCTTGCGCGCGGTGAGCTGGAAGTAGCCCACCCCTTCCTGCGCCGCGCCGTTGTAGTCGGGGTTGAAGGGGAAGCCCGCATTCTGGGCCGCGGCGACCCAGGCGTCGCAGATCGGCCGCGACAGGCGCATGTTCGAGACATGCAGCGGCCCGTCGGCGCCGTGGTAGGCGTCGGCGCCGCGTTCCTGCCCCTCGGCGCGCTTGAACAGCGGCAGGACGTCGTCCCAGCCCCAGCCGGCGTTGCCCATCTGCCGCCAGCGGTCGTAATCCTGCGGCTGCCCGCGCACGTAGAGCAGCCCGTTGAGCGACGAGGAGCCGCCCAGCACCTTGCCGCGCGGCCAGCCGAGCCGGCGGCCGTTCAGGCCGGGGTCAGGCTCCGTCGTGTAGCACCAGTCGACGGAGGGGTTGTTCATCGTCTTGAAGTAGCCGACCGGGATGTGGATCCACGGGTTCCAGTCGCGCCCCCCCGCTTCGAGCAGGATGACCCGGATCGCGGGGTCCGCGCTGAGGCGGTTCGCCAGCACGCAGCCGGCGGAGCCCGCGCCAACGATGACGTAATCGGCCGTCAGGCTGTCCATGCCGGTCTCCTCTGGACGGAATGCCTGAAGAAGCCGTAGCATGTCGATAAATGAGACCGCAAGTTTCAATTACTGCGAGCGTCTTGGGGCAGCCTTCCGGATGCCGCCGTTTCGTGGTCTGAAGTGCCGTCGCCAGAGGGGAGCCGCGCCGTGACCGATGCCGATCAAGCCACATCGCTTCCCAGTCTGCGCTTGCTGCTGGTCCTGGAGGGGGTCGCGCGGGCCGGGGTGCCGGTGACGCCGACGGAAGTGAACGAGGGTCTGGGCCTGCCCAAGCCGACGATCCACCGCCTGTTCGCGACGCTGGAGGAGGCCGGATTCCTGCAGCGCGACATAGACGGGCGAAGCTATACCCCCGGCCGCCGGATGCGGGAGATCGCGGGCGGCATCCTGTCGTCGCTGCGGGTGCGGACGGCGCGCATCGCCATCCTGACCCGGCTGGCCGGCGAGATCGGCGAGACCTGCAACATCGCGCTGCCCGACCGGACGGCGATGACCTATCTCGAACGGGTCGAGACGGAATGGCCGCTGCGGATCCAGCTGCCCATCGGCACGCAGGTTCCGTTCCACTGCACCGCCAGCGGCAAGATGTATCTCAGCACCCTGACCGAACGGCATCTGGAGCGCTATCTGGCGGCGGCCGACCTGGAGGCGCATACGCCCGCCACGATCACGGAACCACAGCGGCTGCGGGCCGAATTGCGCGACATCCGCAAGCGGGGGCATGCGACCGATGCGGAGGAGTTCATCGGCGGGATGGTGGCGCTGGCCGTGCCCGTGCTGGAGACCAACGGGCGGCTGATGAGCACGCTGTCGTTCCATGCGCCGACGCAGCGGTTCGACCTCGACCGGGCCCTGGCCTTCGTGCCGCAGATGCGGGCGGCTTCGGCCGAATTGTCCCGGCTGATCGTCGCGGACTGATCGCCGCCCGCGCGGGGGAATCGCCCGCCCCCGATTCGGTCCTGCGCGAAAAACATTGCGAATCGTTGCAAATCTCTGCTCAATGAGCCTGGAAGTCTCGTTTTTTCCGAAACGGGAGAGCGGAGCGGGGGCCGGGTAGGGGCCGCCTTGCCCCGCGTCACGCGGATCAGGGAGGAGCCGCGGATGTCCATGAGCGAGGCGCACGAGCGCCGATTGCGACGTGCAACGCGGATCCTCGATATTCCGGGGATGATCGTCGGCAAGGCCGCGGCCTGGCTCATCGTGCCGATGGTGGGCGCGCTGGTCTACGAGGTGATCGCGCGGTTCGTGTTCAACAGTCCGACGATGTGGGCCTATGACGCGACCTTCATGCTCTACGGGGCGCTGTTCATGCTGGGCGCGGCCTATACGCTCGGGCTCGACAGCCACGTGCGGGCGGATTTCCTGTTCAACATCCTGTCGCCGCGGTGGCAGGGCATCATCGACGGGGCGTTCACGCTGTTCTTGTTCTTTCCGGCGATGTATTTCTTCACCGTGGCGACGTTCGAATATGCCGCGACGTCGTGGCAGCAGGGCGAGCGCATCCCCACGAGCCCGATGATGCCGATCATCTATCCGCTCAAGTCGGTGATGCCGCTGACGGGCGCGCTTCTGTTCATCCAGGGCATCTCGGAACTGCTCAAGAGCTACTACAGCATCGCGTCCAACCGGCGCTTCCGCGACGAGGACGGGCACCCATGAGCGACGCGGTCCTCGGTCTGGTCGCCCTCGGCCTCGCCTTCGTCGGCATCCTGACCGGATACCCGATGGCCTTCACCTTCATCTTCATCGCGCTGGTGTTCGGCTGGTTCGGCATGGGCGAGCGCGTCGTCTCGCTGATGCAGTTCCAGTTCTTCGCGCTGATGCGGAACACGACGCTGGCGGCCGTTCCGCTGTTTCTGTTCATGGGGTTCATCCTGGAGCAGTCCGGCCTGATGGAGCGCATGTTCAAGGCGCTGCGGCTGTTGCTGGGGCGGGTGCGGGGATCTCTCTTTCTGGTCGTGCTGCTGGTGGCGACGGTCTTTGCCGCCGCGACCGGCATCGTCGGTGCCTCGGTCACGGTGCTGGGCGTGATGGCGGCGCCGATCATGCAGAACTCGGGCTACGACATCCGCATGTCGGCGGGCGCGATCGCGGCGGGGGGGACGCTGGGCGTACTGATCCCGCCGAGCATCCTGCTGATCGTGATGGGGCCCGTGGTGGGCGTGCCGGTGACGGACCTGTTCACGGCCGCCATCGTTCCGGGCCTCATGCTGTCGACCGTCTACATCATCTACACGCTCGTCCGCAGCTATCTGAACCCGGACCTGGGGCCGCCGCTGACGGCCGCGGAAATCAGCGAGACCACGGCCGCCGAAAAGTTCCGGGAGCTGTTCTTCGGCGTGATCCCGGTGATCGTCGTCATCACCTTCACGCTGGGCGTCATCATCGCGGGCATCGCCACGCCGACGGATGCGGCGGCAAGCGGGGCGCTGGCCTCGCTGGTGCTGGCGCTTCTCTATCGCCGGATGAGCTGGGCCGCGTTCAAGCGCTGCGTCTACAGCACGCTCGTCCTGTCGGCGATGATCATGTTCCTTCTGGGCTCGGCCAACTTCTTCGGGGCGGTCTTCTCGCGGCTGGGCAGCGCGCGGCTCCTGACCGAGTTCCTGCTGGCGCTGCCGTTCTCGCCCACGGTGATGCTGCTCATCATCCTGGGCATCGTCTTCGTGCTGGGCTCGCCGCTGGAATGGATCCCCATCGTCCTGGTGATCGTGCCGATCTTCCTGCCGACGATGGTTGAAATGGGGTATGACCCGCTGTGGTTCAGCATCCTCGTGGCGGTCACGCTCCAGACATCGTGGCTCACGCCGCCGATGGCGCTGTCGGCCTATTTCCTCAAGGGCGTCGTGCCGCAATGGAAGATGAGCGACATCTACGTCGGCATGACGCAGTTCGTCGCGCTGCAGCTTTTCGTCGTGCTGCTGCTGGTGGCGTTTCCGGAACTGGTGCTGTGGCTGCCGCGGGCGCTGGCGAATTGAGGAGGAGGGCAGGGCAGGGGGCCGCGACGGCACGAAGGACCAGGCGGCCCGACAATCGCAATCGACAGGAGGAGGATAACAGATGACGAGAACTTTGACGGGCGCGGGCGCCATCGGGATTGCCGCGGTCTTCGCGGCTGGGGCGCTGCACGCGCAGGACGAGACCCATACCATCAACATCCAGACCGCCGTTCCCAATTCGAGCCTGTATTTCAAGCTGACCGAGGATTTCGCAGAACGCGCCGAAGCCATGTCCGGCGGCCGTCTGCAGATCGAGGTGCTGCCGGACGGGGCCGAGGTCTCGGCCTTCGAGATCCTTGATGCGGTCAGCAACGGCGTGATCGACGCGGGCTATGCCTGGCCGCACTACTGGTCGGGGAAACATTCGGCCTTCGTGCTGTTCTCCAACGTGCCGGCGAGCACGGGGATGGACCAGCCCTCGCTGATGTCATGGTATTACGCCGGCGAGGGACGGGAGCTTTATACCGAACTCGTGCAGGAGGTGATGGGCCTCGACGTCGTGCCGTTCCTCGTGCAGCCGATGGGGCCGGACCCGCTGGGCTGGTTCTCGCGGCCGTTCGAGAGCATGGAGGAGTTCCGCAGCATCAAGTATCGCGCCCCGCCGGGGATCGCGGGGCAGACCTACAACGCGATGGGCGTGCCCGCCGTGGCGATGCCGGGCGGCGACATCGTCCCCTCCGCGCAGCGCGGCACCATCGATGCGGCCGAATGGATCGGACCGGCGGACGACAAGAACCTCGGCCTGAGCAACATCTGGGAATACTACTATCTCCAGGGCCTGCACCAGCAGACCGACGTGGGCGAGCTTCTGATCAACGGCGCGCTCTGGGAGGGGTTGCCGGACGATCTGAAGGCGATCATCGAGACGGCGGCGCTGGCCAATGTGGCGATGACGAACGCCACCAACCTGCACGAGAACGCGCTGGCCGTGCGCGACTACGAGGAACAGGGGATCAACGTGCTCGACACGCCCGAGGAGTACTACGACCTGTTCATCGAAGCGCAGAACGAGGTCGTGCAGGACTATATCGACGGCGACGAGTTCTTTGCCCGCGTCTACAACTCGCAGGCGGACTTCGCCGAGATGGTCTATCCCTACCATTCGCGCGTCATCGCGCTCCAGAGCGCGGTGGTGAACGGCGCCGCCGAAGTGCGGGGCGAGACGAAGGAATAGCTTCGGCCGCAAGAGACCGCGGCAGGGCAGGGGAGGGCCGCCGGGGGACCGGCGGCCCTTTCCATCGGCGCCCCCGGTGCTGTCGGGCGCGATGCGGGCGGATGGCCCACGCGGCCGGTTTGCCCGGGATGGGCCATCGGCGGGCCGACCGCCGCGCGGGGTGGGCGGGGGTCTCTGCGTGTCGGCCAACTGCCGATCCGGCGACGCCGAAACTGCGGCGCGGGCACGTCTCGACCGATGGAGCGACGGACGATCCCCGACATCCTTGCCGTCACCGGGTCGGACCCGTGCGGCGGCGCTGCCATGACGGACCCGGGTCCACACTCATGCCGGCGCGTCCTTCGAGGCGTGGGTGAGGGGGCATGAACCCGGTCGAGCGGTCCGGTGCGGGTGGCCGATGCTCCGACGGGCGCCCCCATGCGGACCCGTCTTGCGGCCTCGTCGTGGCACGAAGGGAGCTTCCGGCACGGCGCCTGTCGCCGTCCGGGCGTGCCTTCGGCGGCCGGGACGCAGCCGGAGATGGCCCTGCCCTGCCCTGACCCCGTGTCTCACGCGATCCGGTCATCCGGCGCAGGACGGCAGGTGCCGGCCGTGGGGCCGGCACCTTTTCTGGCCTTATTCGGCCTCTACGGCGTGCTTCATCACGTGATAGACATAGCTCTGCTCGACGGTGCCGTCGAACAGATGCGCCCAAGGCCCGCTTGCGTAGATCGCCACGTCGACCGGGGAATGCGTCTCGGACGAGAGGGGAAGCGTCGCCTGCTGCAGGTAGTCGGGATCCTGCGCCTGCTCCTGCGTCAGCACGGGCCGGGTTCCGAAATAGCTGCCGTCCGCCTGTTCGGTGACGACGGCACCCAGACCGTTCATGTAGCCGATGGCCGTATAGGGCTTGCCGTCGAGACCCAGTTCGAGGTCGGCCGAGTGTTCCTCGCCCGCATCGTCGACGCTGTGGCACAGGCCGGTGATCGGCGATCCGCGNCCGCAGTAGCCGTT
>NZ_CXPG01000023.1 GCF_001403735.1 Jannaschia rubra | reverse complement strand
GCCGCCCCGCTCGCCCGGTTCGGTCTCCAGCCGCGTCCAGGCGCCGCCGGTCAGCCGGGCGAAGGCCGTCTCGGCCGCCGCGATCATCTCGCCCCGCCGCTCCTCCTGCATCCGGCGCAGCGCGCGGCGCGCGGCCATCCCGCCCAGCATCAGCGCCGCCGCCTCCCGCGCCTCGTCGCGCAGACGCGCCAGCAGCGTCGCGCGGGCCTGCCGGGCGGCATCGCCCCCCTGTCCCGCCTGCGCCGCCTCCAGCGCCTGCCGCGCAGCTCCCTGCGCCTGCAACGCGGCCCCATGCGCCGCCCGCGCCGCCTCCTGCGCGGCGGCCAGAACATCCGCCCGCCCCGCCGGGTCCGCCGCCTGTTCGCGCGCCAGCGCGTCGCCGTCCACACCCGCCCGCAACTCCGCCGCCCGCGCGCCAAGCGCGACCAGGGCCGCGCGGTCGCCGTCGCGCGCCAGGCACAGCGCCAGCCGGTCCTCCGATGACCCCTCGCCCCCCTGCCCCGCCAGCACGGCGTCGATGGCCTCCCGCGCCTCCCGCTCCCGCCGGTCCTGCGTCGCCAGATGCATCCGCGCCTCCGCGGCCTTGGCGCGCGCTTTCCCGGCCGCCTCGACCAGGGGGCGAAGCCGGGCCAGGCGCTCCGGCGCGCGGCCTTCCCCCGGCAGGTCCTTCGCCAGCCCCTCCAGCCGGTCCAGCGCGGAAGCAAGCTGCTCCACCCGCACCTCCATCCGCGCCCGCTCGGCCTCCTCCGTGACGGCCCGGCGCAGGAACGGCAGCATCCGTACCGCCTCCTCCAACTCCCCCTCCGCGCACCAGAGATCCGCCAGCGCCTCCCGCGCCGCCTCTCCCGCCGCCGCCGCCTTCCGCTCCAGCGTGGCGGCTTCGGCTTCCGCGCGGGTCAGCCGGGCCTCCGCCTCCCGCCGCAGGGTCGCCGCCGTCTCGGCCTTCCGCAACCGCTCCAGATGCGCCCGCGCCGCCGCCGCGTCGCCCTCCCCTCCCCCGGCCTCGCGCAGCGCTGCCTGCAACCGCGCCTCCGCCGCGTCCGCCGCGCGGTCCAGATCCGCCGCCTCCGCCTCTGCCCGCTCCGCCATGACCGCCGCGCGCAAAGCCTCCGCCAGCCGCGCACGCCGACGCGGCAGATCGCGCGGGTCGGCATCGGCGGGCAACCCCAGCCCCGGCGCGACCTTGGCCACCCTGCCCCGCTGTTGCGTCAGCTCCGCCTCGGCCCGCGCGACACCCTCGGCTGCTTGCGCCGCGGCCAGTTGCGCCCGCGCAAGGTCGGCTTCCGCTGCTACACGGGTCGCCCGCGCCTCCGCGCTCTCGGCATGGCGGTCGCGCAGGCGGTCGTGGGTGCGCATGGCTTCGGCGAAGGCGTCGGCGGTGGCGGCCTCCAGCGCGGCGCGGTGCCTGTCCCAAGCCGCATCGCGCGCGTCGCGGGCGGCGTCGCGCTCGGCATCGGTGACGGCCGCCGCCTTGGGGTCGCGCAGGGAAAGTTGACGGCCGTCAACTTCCGCATCCGCCCGCACTGCCACTGCGCGCGCCTGAGCCAGAGCGTCCGACGCCGCCCGATGCGCCTCCGCCAGCGCCTCCAGCCCCGCATCTTCCGGCAGGCCGCCTTTCGCCTCGGCCAGCGCGCGCCATCCTT
This sequence comes from Jannaschia rubra, assembly GCF_001403735.1. Lineage (GTDB taxonomy): Bacteria > Pseudomonadota > Alphaproteobacteria > Rhodobacterales > Rhodobacteraceae > Jannaschia > Jannaschia rubra. Next base: position 76,530 of record NZ_CXPG01000023.1, on the reverse strand, counting down.
CGGGCAGGCCCTGCGCCGCATCCTCCGCCGCCTGCCCCGCCAGCCGTGCCGCCTCGCGCCTGTCGGCCAGCCGCTCCGCCCCCGGCAGCGCGTCGAGCGCCGCTTGCAAGGCGTCGATCCCCGCGACCGGCGCGACCTCGGGCGGCAAGGCGGCGCGGTCGGCCTCGACCCCGGCGCGCGCCTGTCCGGCGGCGCGGTCGGCCTCGCGCCAGTCCGACAGCCGCGCCTCGATCTCCTCCAGCCGCGCAGCATCGATTGCGGGCATCGACGGCGCACCGGCCTGCGCCAGCGCCGCGTCACGCTTGCGCAGCGCCTCCGCCAGCGCGGCCTGCCGGCGCGGCAGGTCCGCCGCCTCGCCCTCGGTGCGATGCACGAGCGACGTGCCATCCTCCAACCGGGCGGCGTCGATCCGGGCGATGGCGGCCTCCACCTCAGCGCCGGGCGCGTCGCGCAGCACCGCCTCCGCCGTGTCGAGCTCGACTTGCCAGGTCGCGCGGTCGTCGGCGGCGGTCGCGAGTCGGCTCAGCGCGTGGCCCATCCGCCGCTCCGCATCGGGCGCAAGGTCCGGCCCCTCCGGCGCATCGGTCAGCCGCGCCTCCACCTCCGCCCGCTCCCGCGCGATGCGGCGCAGGTCGGCGACCGCTTGGCAGAGCGTCAAGGCACGATCGGCCGCGATCACCTCCGCCGCCGCGGCATCGGCGCGGGCGGCAGCGGCGTCGAGGTCGCCGCGCAGGCGGTCCCACTCCTGCGGTCGCAACCCGGTCTCGCGCAGTTGCGTATCGAGGTCGGCCAGGTCGCGCTTGGCGGTGGCCAGCGCGGTGGTCTTGCCGCGTGGCTTGTGGAAGGCATCGACGCGGGCCCCGACCTGCGCCAGCCGCGCGTCCATCCCCTCGATCCCCGTCAGCCCGGCGAAGAGTGCGGCGCCAAGGTCGCCCTTGCCCGAGGCGATCTCCTCACCGCCGCGGCGCAACCGCTCATCATCGAGCGAGAACCGCTGGGCATAGCCCTCCCGGTCGAGGCCATGCACCAGCTTCGCCACCCGCGCCTCGTCGAGCGCGTTCCCCGCGCCGTCCATCAGCCCCTTCGCGGTGCGGCGCAGGTGCAGGGGCCCGGCCGGCGTCTCGACCAGCGCGCCGACTTCCATCCCCGGACGGGGGTGCAGGAAGCTGTAGGAGGTTCGCAACGGAATAGTGAACAGAAGGTCGAGCCAGGCGGCGAAGGCGGTGCTTTTGCCGGCCTCGTTGTCACCGTAGACCACGGTCACGTCGCAGTCGCGGGCCCGCCCGAAGTCGAGCGTCGCGTCGGTGAACAATCCGTATCGCGTCAGGTCGAGGCGCGCGATCCTCATGCCGGATCGGCCTGCGACAGAACAAAGTTGACGGCAGTCAACCCTTCGTCGGTCAACGCCCGCAACTCCGCGTCCGCCAGCGTCGCCGCGATCTCGCGCGGCAGGGCATCGCGCCAGGCGGCCAGGGCCTCGCGCGCGGCGTCGCGGAAGCTGTCGGTCGCGGCTTCCTCGGCCATCAGCCGGGCCAGGTCGCCGGGTGGGGCAGGGGGCGTGTCGCGCCGGCGCACGGCCTCGATATCCACCAGCGGCATATCGGCCACCGCCTCGCGCGCGATCTCCGACAGGTCCGACAGGGGCAGGTCGCTGCCGGTGACGCGCAGACGCAGCAGGCGGTGGTGGTCTTCGACGCCCTGCGCCGCACGCTGGATCGCCGCGATGCGGCCGTCGAAATCCGTGACGCCGGAAAGGTCGAGCGGCACGGTCGCAAAGGCCATGTCGGCCACGGGGATGGCCCGGATGCGCGGGGCACCGTCGCCCAGATGCGCCAATGTCACCGACCCGCGCCCGGCTTCGCGCGCGTGGCGGCCCTGGGGGATGCCGGGCATGACGGCGGCGCGGTGGCCGTCGATATGTTGCGCGCGTTTGTGGATGTGCCCGAGGGCCCAGTAGTCGTAGCCATGCGCCAGAAGGTCCGCCACGGAGCAGGGGGCATAGGGGTCGTGGCCGGACGAGCCGTCGAGCGAGGTGTGCATCAGCCCCACGTTCACCCTGCCGGGGACGGGCGCGGGATAGTCGGGCAAGAAGGAGCGGTCGTGGTGGCGCGCGCGGAAGCCCAGCCCGTGAAACACCGCGCCGCCCAGGTCGACGCTGGGCCGGTCGCGGTCGAGAAGGTGGATGCCGTCGCCCAGCGGGCCGTAGCGCCCGTGGTCCATCAGCGCGTCGTGGTTGCCGCGGATCATCACCACCGCGATGCCCGACCGCGTGAGGCGCAGAAGCTGCGTGACCAGCCGCGCGCGCAGCGTCACGTCCTGCACATCGCTGTCGAAGACGTCGCCGGCGAAGCCCACCGCGTCGACCTGCGCGTCCAGCGCGGCATCCACGATCCGCGCCAGCACCCCGTCGGCGGCGAGGCGCAGGGCCGCGCCCCGGTCGGCATCGCGCGAGGCCGCCGCGCGCAGCGGCGATCCGAGATGCAGGTCGGCGGTGTGAAGGAACCTCATGACGGCATGTTCAGGGGTGGGGGGCGAAGGTCAAGGGCGGGGCAGGGCGCGACAGGCTGGCCATCAGGTCGAAGCCGCCTGTCGCGGCACGGGCCACCAGCGCGTGGAGGTATCGGTCGGGGTCGCGCAGGCGGGGCAGGCGGCGGTGGACATGGGCGAGCGCCATGGTGGCCCAGATGGCGCCGTTGCGGTGGCGCGCGACCGCGAAGGCGTCGCGCACCCCGAGGGCGAGGGCCGCGAGTTCCCCGGCCCGTTCCACGTCGCGGGGCGTGTGCAGGGGGCGGTTCACCATCCCTGCCACTTCCTCCAGCGCGTCCTGCGCCACGGTCAGGTCGTCCGCTGTTGTCTGGAGTCTGGATGAGGTCTGTGTGTGCCGCCCGTTTTCGCTGTCGGCGACATCCGTTTCGGGCGGCAGCGTGGCGAGGAGGTCGGTGAGCGCGGCCTCGTCGAGCTTGCGCCGCAACGTCCCGCGCAGGGTGTCGCGCCGGGTGTCGGAGAGATCGGCCCGCGCCATGCGGTCGCGGATGCGCGCGCGAAGCTGGGCCACGCGGGCACGGCGGTCGGCGGCCTGTCGCGCGGCCTGGCGCAGGTGGTGGGCCGCGGCGAACAGGGGCGTGAGGTCGAGGCCGAAGGTCAAGTCGGCGTTGCGGCCCACGCGGAACCGCTTGCGGTTGGGGCTGTCGCGGCGGGCGATGAGGCCCGCGTCGCGCAGCACCGCCAGATGGCGCCGCAGGGTCGATTCGGGCATCCCCAGCAGTCGCTCCGACAGGGTGCGGTTGGAGGGAAAGACAACAAAGCCAGTGGTTTCGCCACGCGGCAGGAAGGACAGGAGCGCGCGCAGCACCTGCAACGTCCGGTCCTTCAGACCCCAGTCGTCGCGGGCCGCGGTAAGGTCGTCGAGGATCTGCCAGCGCAGCTCCGGCGCTGGTTTCGGGGCACGCGAAGGCGCGGCCCGGCGGGTGGACCCGCGGGAGGAATACTCGTGCATGATGTCGAAGGGCCGCAAAAAGCAGGCCACCGAATCGGTGGGAGTTGACTGCCGTCAACACGTCCCCTACCTTGAAGTTGCTAGACCAAGGGCCTCTCGGGACACACGTTTCGGGGGGCTCTCCTTATTTCAGGCCTCGTCCTTTCCTTGCTGGTTGCCGGTTTCCGCCGCCCATTGGGCGCGCAGCTCGTCGAGGTTGCGGGTCAGCCATTGGGCGAAGGCCGCATCCTGAATGGTCAATGTCACGGGTTTGGCGCGCGGCACCCGCGGCTTGCGCGTGGTGGCAAGTGCGGCGGCGAACCGCGCCTCGCTGTCGCCCGAGGTGTCGGCCGTCGCCGCCTCGGTCGCCGCCTCCGCGTCTCTCAGCGCGCGGGCGAAGGCGACCCAGCGGTCGCGGCCCACGCCGGGGGCGGGGCCGATGGCGCGGATCAGCGTCTCCGGCACGCGGTCCGTCACCGTCAGCATCCGCGAGATCACCGTCTTGTCGATCGACAGCGCGTCGCAGATCACCTTGCGGTCGAAGCCCATGGCGGCCATCTGCCGGGCGAAATTGGCCATCTCGATGAACGACAGATCGCGGCGGGCGGTGTTCTCCTGCCCCTGCGCCACGATCAGGGCGCGGTCGGGCAGGTCGCGCACCAGCGCGCGCACCTTCATCCCCAGACGGCGCAGCGCGGCGACCCGGCGGCGGCCGTAGACGATGTCGTAGCGGCCTTCGTAGTTCGGGGAATGTCTAACGAGAACAGGGACTTGCTGGCCGTATTCGCGCAAGGAGGCCATCAGCGCCTCTTGCTCGGGGTCGGTGCCGAGGCGGTCCTTGAGGCCCGCCATGTCGATCATGTCGGCAGGAATCTCGATCACCGCATTGGCGCGCATCTCGGCGAACGACTTGCCCACGGCCCCGATGGCGCCGCCGGTGCGGCGGGCGGGGGCGGGACCCTCGGCCGGGGGCTGGGTGTCGGCCATCAGGCCGGACAGAAGGTTCTTGCGTGCCATGCGATCCCTTTCACCTGCCCCATGCGGCCTGCACGAGGCCCTCGATTTCACTGTTGACGGCATCCAGGGATTCCCGCGCACGCTCATAGGTCGACCGCGTGAACTGCGTGCGTTCGACCTCATAGAGCGTCTGCTTGGTGATTCCCGCGTCGGACACAGCAGTCGACTTGAGCACGGTGTTGTTCAAGACGTGATCGCCGAACATCGACCGCATGAAGCCCACCATCTGGTTCTGCGGCCCGTCGCCCGGCTCGTATCGGGTGACGAGATAGCGCATCCAGTCGTAGGTCATGTTGCCCCCTGCCTCGGCCACGATGCCCAGAAGGTCGGAGGTCATGCGCAGGAACTGGCACATCGACATCACGTCGAGCATCTGGGGGTGGATCGTCACCAGCACAGCCGTCGCCGCCGAGAGCGCGGCCATGGAGATGAAGCCCAGCTGCGGCGGGCAGTCGATGATGACGGCGTCGTAGTCGCCCTCGACCTGCGCCAGCGCGGCGCCGATGCGGGTGAAGAAGGGCTCGCCTTCCTGCGACATGAGCATGCGGGGGGTGTCATGCTCGAAATCCATGAGGTCGAGGTTGCCGGGCACGATGTCGAGACCCGAGAAATAGGTGGGCCGGATCACGGCGCTGAGCGGCACGGGGTCGTCGTAGCGGATCGCGTCGTAGAGCGTGCCGCCGTCCATCAGGTCGAGCTCGGGCTGATAGCCGTGGAGGGTGGAGAGCGAGGCCTGCGGGTCGAGGTCGATGGCGAGCACGCGGTAGCCGTCGAGCGCCATCTTCTGCGCCAGATGCGCGGCGGTGGTCGTCTTGGCCGAGCCGCCCTTGAAGTTGATGACGCAGATGACCTGGCAATGATCGCCGGCGCGCCGGCCGGGCAGGTAGGTGCCGGGCGCCTTGGCGCCGTCTTCCAGCATCTCGCGCAGCTCCCGGATCTCCTCCGCCGAGTAGTAGCGGCGGCCGCCGGAGCGCACCTCCGGGTCGGGGCCGCGGCCGTCGAGGTGGAGTTTGCGCAGGTAGGCGTCCTTGACGCCCAGCAGGTCCGCGACTTCGCCCGAGGTGAACTTGCGCAGCGTCTTGCGTGCGGTGGGCGGAAACAGGCGGGCGCGGTGTTCCTGAAGCTGCGCCGAAAGGAGCGCGGCGTGGCGCCCCACCAGAAGGTCGATGCGTTCGCCCCGCGCTTGCGGGCCGTCTGCCGTGCCGCTAGCGTCGGTGGGCGCGGTGCCGTCCATCATCCTGCCATCCTCTGCCCTCGGCCCCCGTAAGGGCCCGCCGCCCCGTTACGCTGTATCGCGTCTTTTCGGGTGTTTTGCGTAACTGACCATGCAGGAGGGGGATTCGGCAAGGGGTTTGTTCACAGCCGCCTGTGGATAACCCCTGCTTGCGCGGGATGCGGCGCGCGGGGTAGGCCGGGCCATGGACGATTTCGACCTCGTGATCCTCGACTGCGACGGCGTGCTGATCGACAGCGAGGGGCTGTCGGGGGCGGTGCTGATCGACGCGCTGGCCGAGGTGGGGGTGGCGATCGACTTCGACGATTTCCGCACCCGCATGGTCGGGCGCAGCTTTCCCACGGTCGCCGCCGAGATCCGGGCGGCGCATGGCATCGACCTTCCGCCCGCCTTCGAGACGGATTATCGCGCGCGCCTTCTGGCCCGGTTCGAAGCGGAACTGCGGGTGACGCCGGGCGTGGAGGCGATGCTGGATGCGCTGCGGGTGCCGGCCTGCGTCGCCACCTCGTCCAGCCCCGCGCGCGTGGCCCGGTCGCTGGAGCTGACGGGGCTGGCGGGTCGCCTGCCGCATGTGTTCACGGCGAGCCAGGTGGCGCGGGGCAAGCCGGCGCCGGACCTGTTCCTGTTCGCCGCGCGGCAGATGGGGGTGGCCCCCGCGCGCTGCCTCGTGATCGAGGACAGCCTGCCGGGGATCGAGGCGGCGCAGGCGGCGGGAATGGCGGTGGTGCGCTATACCGGCGGCGTCCACCTGGCCGGGCGCGACCTGAAGCACGGGCCGGAGGTGCCGGTCCTCGATGACTGGCGCGCGTTTCCGGCGATGATGGCGCGGGCATGACCGAGGCGCGGCTCGACGATGCGGCGCGGGCGGGGTGGCTCTATTACGTCGCGGGCAACACGCAGGACGAGATCGCGCGCAAGCTGGGCGTCTCGCGGCAGTCGGCGCAGCGGCTGGTGGCAATGGCGGTGAGCGAGCGGCTCATCAAGGTGCGGCTGGACCATCCGATCGCACGCTGCATGGAACTGGCGCAGCGCCTGACCGATCGTTTCGGCCTGATCCGCTGCGAGGTGGTGCCGTCGGACCCCGACGCGCCGGGCCTGCTGACCGGGCTGGCCATCGCGGGGGCGGCCGAGATGGAGCGGCACCTGAAGGCAGCGGAGCCCCGGATCCTGGCGCTCGGCACCGGGCGGGCGCTGCGCGCCTGCACCGAGCAGTTGCCGCGCATGGCCTGCCCGCAGCATCGCATCGTCTCGCGGTTGGGCAACATGATGGAGGACGGGGAGGCCACGCCCTACAACGTCGCCGTCCGCATGGCCGAACGGGTGGGGGCGCGGCACTATCCCATGCCGCTGCCGGTTCTGGCGCGGTCGGCGTCGGAGCTTTCGGTGCTGCACGCGCAGACGGCGGTGCGCAACACGCTGGACCTGTGCGCGCGGGCGGATGCGACCTTCGTGGGGATCGGACAGATCGACGCGGAGGCGCCGCTGGTCATCGACGGCTTCATGACGCGGGCCGAGGCGGCGGCGCTGGCGGGGCAGGGGGCCGTGGGCGAGATCACGAGCTGGGTCTTCGACGCCGAGGGGCGGGTGCTGGCCGGCGGTTACAACGCGCGCGTGGCGTCGGCGCCGCTGGACCGGGCGGGGGAGGCGCCGGTGATCGGGCTGGGCCTGGGCGCCGCCAAGGTGCCGGCGATCCGGGGCGCGCTGATCGGGGGGCTGGTCAACGGGATCGTCACCGACGAGGCGACGGCGGAATCGGTGCTGGCGGGGTAACGCCGGCCAAGGGGGTTGACAGGTTCCTTCCGTTGCGTGAGCATGTGCCCACCAGATTGGCTTTTGCCCGTCCGGGCAATGGGAGGATTGCAATGACAACCACGATGCGCGCCCTGCTGGGTGCAACGGCCCTGTGCGCCGCAGGCGGAATCGCCGCCGCGCAGGACAAGACGACCCTGACCATCGCCACCGTCAACAACGGCGACATGATCCGCATGCAGGGGATGACCGACAGCTTCCTGGAAGCGAACCCCGACATCGCGCTGGAATGGGTCACGCTGGAGGAGAACGTCCTGCGCCAGCGCGTCACCACCGACATCGCCACCGGCGGCGGGCAGTACGACGTGATGACCATCGGCACCTACGAGGTTCCGATCTGGGCCAAGCAGGGCTGGCTCGTGTCGCTGTCCGACCTGCCGGAGGAATGGGACGCGGACGACCTGCTGCCGGCCGTCGCCGAGGGCCTGACCGTGGACGGGGAGCTTTACGCGGCCCCCTTCTACGGCGAATCGAGCATGGTGATGTACCGCACCGACCTGATGGAGGAGGCCGGGCTGGAGATGCCGGAGGAACCCACCTGGGAGTTCATCCGCGAGGCCGCCGCCGCCATGACCGACCGCGACGCCGAGATCTACGGCATCTGTGCGCGCGGCAAGGCCGGCTGGGGCGAGAACACCGCCTTCCTGACCGCCATGGCCAACAGCTTCGGCGCCAAGTGGTTCGACGAGGACTGGAACGCCCAGTTCGACCAGCAGCCCTGGAAGGACACGCTGGAGTTCTACGTCGGCATGATGAACGAAAGCGGCCCTCCGGGCGCGTCGGGCAACGGGTTCAACGAGAACCTGGCGCTGTTCCAGCAGGGCAAGTGCGGCATGTGGATCGACGCGACCGTCGCGGCGAGCTTCGTGACCAACCCCGACGATTCGGTCGTGGCCGACAAGGTGGGCTTTGCGCTGGCACCCGACACGGGGCTGGGCAAGCGGGGCAACTGGCTCTGGGCATGGTCGCTGGGCATTCCGGCGGGCACCGACGCGGAGGAGGCGGCCAAGAAGTTCGTCGCCTGGGCCACGTCGAAGGAATACACCGAGATGGTCGCCGAGGCCGAAGGCTGGGCCAACGTCCCGCCGGGCACGCGCACCTCGCTCTATGAGAACGAGGAATACGCGCAGGTGCCCTTCGCCGAGATGACGCTGCGGTCGATCCAGTCCGCGGATCCGACGAACCCGACCGTCGATCCGGTGCCCTATACCGGCATCCAGTTCGTCGCCATCCCTGAGTTCCAGGGCATCGGCACCGCCGTGGGCCAGCAGTTCTCGGCCGCGCTGGCCGGGACCACGTCGATCGACGACGCGCTGGCCAACGCGCAGGCGCTGACCGTCGATGAGATGGAGGACGCGGGCTACAACTGACGCCCGCCGCCACCCGGCGGGGCCGCCATCGGCCCCGCCATCCCCTGCCCGGAGTGACCCCCATGGCCACCGCCCATTCCCGCACCGCCGCCCGCCTGATGCTCGCGCCCGCGACGGTGCTTCTTCTGGCATGGATGCTGATCCCGCTGTGCATGACGCTCTATTATTCGTTCCGCCGCTACCGCCTGCTGACGCCGGAGCGGCAGGGATGGGTGGGGTTCCGCAACTACGAGAATTTCCTGACCAACCCGGCGTTCCGCGACGCCTTCGTCAACACGCTGATCCTGGTGGTGGGGGTGCTGATCATCACCATCGTCCTGGGCATCCTGCTGGCGATCCTGCTCGATCAGCCGATGTTCGGGCAGGGGATCGTGCGGATCCTGGTGATCGCGCCCTTCTTCGTCATGCCCACGGTGTCGGCGCTGGTGTGGAAGAACATGTTCCTGAACCCCGTCAATGGCCTGTTCGCCTATGCCGCCAAGGGGATGGGGTTGCAGCCCTATGATTTCCTCAGCCAGGCGCCGCTCGCGTCCATCGTGGGGATCGTGGCCTGGCAATGGCTGCCGTTCGCCACGCTGATCCTGCTGACGGCGATCCAGTCGCTCGATTCCGAGCAGATGGAGGCGGCCGAGATGGACGGGGCGGGCCCCCTCGCGCGGTTCCGCTTCATCACCCTGCCGCACCTGAGCCGGGCGATCACCGTGGTCGTGCTGATCCAGACGATCTTCCTTCTGTCGATCTTCGCCGAGATCCTGGTCACGACGAACGGCGGGCCGGGGACGGCCAGCACCAACCTCACCTATCTCGTCTATGTCGAAAGCCTGCTGAACTACGACGTGGGCGAAGGGTCGGCGGGGGGTGTCGTGGCCATCATCCTGGCCAACATCGTCGCCATCTTCCTGATGCGCGCCATCGGAAAGAACCTCGATGCCTGATCTTGAGCAGAAAGGACCGGTCTGATGTCCCGCGCGATCACACCCCGCCGCAAGGCCGTAAACACCGCGCTGGCCTGGGCGCTCGGCCTGCTGATTTTCTTTCCGATCCTCTGGACGGTGCTGACCAGCTTCAAGACCGAGGCCACGGCCATCGCCGACCCGCCGGTCTGGTTCTTCTTCGACTGGACCACCGAGAACTATTCCGTGGTGCAGGAGCGGTCGGGCTATTTCCGCTTTTTCTGGAACAGCGTCATCATCTCGGTCGGATCGACCCTGCTGGGCCTCCTCATCGCCATTCCGGCGGCCTGGTCCATGGCCTTCGTGCCGGGCAAGCGGACCAAGGACATCCTGATGTGGATGCTGTCGACCAAGATGCTGCCCGCGGTGGGCGTTCTGGTGCCCATCTACCTGATCTTCCGGGACACGGGGCTTCTGGACAACGTCTGGGGGCTGGTGATCGTGCTGACGCTCATCAACCTGCCGATCATCGTCTGGATGCTCTATACCTACTTCCGCGAGATACCCGGCGAGATCCTGGAAGCGGCGCGGATGGACGGGGCGGGCCTGCGGGCCGAGATCGTGCACGTGCTGACGCCGATGGCGGTGCCGGGCATCGCCTCGACCATGCTGCTCAACATCATCCTCGCGTGGAACGAGGCGTTCTGGACGCTGAACCTGACCGCCGCCAAATCGGCCCCGCTGACCGCCTTCATCGCCAGCTATTCGAGCCCCGAGGGCCTGTTCTACGCCAAGCTGTCGGCGGCCAGCACCATGGCCATCGCGCCCATCCTGATCATGGGCTGGTTCAGCCAGAAGCAACTCGTCCGCGGACTGACATTCGGAGCTGTGAAGTAGCATGGGCACCATCACATTGAACCAGGTGACGAAATCCTTCGGCGACGTGCAGGTCATCCCGCCGCTGGACCTGTCGATCGAGGACGGGGAGTTCGTCGTCTTCGTCGGCCCCTCGGGCTGCGGCAAGTCCACGCTGCTGCGCCTGATCGCGGGGCTGGAGGACGTGACCTCCGGCGAGATCGTCATCGACGGCCGCCCCGCGACCGAGGTGCCGCCGGCGCGGCGGGGGCTGGCCATGGTGTTCCAGTCCTACGCGCTCTACCCGCACATGTCGGTGCGCAAGAACATCGCCTTCCCCCTGCGGATGGCCAAGATGGACAAGGCCGAGCAGGACCGGCGGGTGGACCACGCCGCGCGCATCCTGAACCTGACCGACTACCTCGACCGCAGGCCGGGGCAGCTCTCGGGCGGACAGCGGCAGCGCGTCGCCATCGGCCGGGCCATCGTGCGCGAGCCGCAGGCCTTCCTGTTCGACGAGCCGCTGTCGAACCTGGACGCGGCGCTGCGGGTGGGGATGCGGATGGAGATTTCCGAGCTGCACGCCCAGCTTGCCACCACCATGGTCTATGTCACCCACGACCAGGTCGAGGCGATGACCATGGCCGACAAGATCGTCGTCCTGCGCGCGGGCCACATCGAACAGGTGGGCACGCCGCTCGACCTCTATCACCAGCCGCGCAACGTCTTCGTCGCGGGCTTCATCGGCAGCCCGACCATGAACCTGATCGAGGGGCCGGAGGCGGCGAAACACGACGCCCACACCATCGGCATCCGGCCGGAGCATGTCGCCGTCACCGACGACGGGCCGTGGCAGGGGACCGTCGGCGTGGCCGAACATCTCGGCTCCGACACCTTCGTGCATGTCCATGGCACGGGCCTCGCCGAGACGCTGACGGTGCGGGTGCCGGGCGACATCGCGGTCCGCCACGGCGACGCGGTGCGCCTGACGCCGGACCTCGCCTGCCTGCACCGCTTCGGCGACGACGGCCTGCGGCTGTGACGCGGCACCTTCACGAACGGGGGAAGACCTGATGGCCCTGCACCTGTCGCTTGCCACGCTCGACGACCTGCCGCCCGAGGTGGCGCGCCCCGGATACGACCGCGCCGACCTGTCGCCCGGCATCCTGCACATCGGGGTGGGCAACTTCCACCGCGCGCATATGGCGGTCTATCTGGACCGGCTGTTTTCCATGGGGGCGGATCACGACTGGGCCATCGTCGGCGCCGGCGTGCGCCCCTTCGACGCCGCGCGGCGCGAGGTGCTGGCCGCGCAGGACTGGCTGACCACGGTGGTGGAGCTCGACCCCGAGGGGCTGGCGGCGCGCGTCACCGGGTCGATGGTCGATTTCCTGCCGGTGGACGGCCCCGCGCTGATCCGCGCCATCGCCGACCCCGCCATCCGCATCGTGTCGATGACGATCACCGAAGGCGGCTATTTCGTCGACGCGCGCAGCGGCGCCTTCGACGCGACCCACCCCGACATCCGCGCCGACGCGGCGGGGGGCGAGCCGCGCACCGTCTTCGGCCTGCTGATCGCGGGGTTGGCGGCACGGCGCGCGGCCGGCCATCCGCCGCCCACGATCCTGAGCTGCGACAACCTGCCCCGCAATGGCCACGTCACCCGCGAGGCGGTGCTGGGTCTGGCCGGGCTGATGGACGAGGGGCTGCGCGACTGGATCGCCGGGACCGTGGCCTTTCCCGATTCCATGGTCGATTGCATCACCCCCGCCACCTCCACCCGCGAGATCGCGCTGGTGCGCGACCGCTTCGGCATCGACGACGCGGCCCCCGTCGCCTGCGAGCCGTTCCGGCAGTGGGTGCTGGAGGACCGGTTCCCGCTCGGGCGGCCCGCGCTGGACCGGGTCGGCGCGACCTTCGTGGACGACGTGGCCCCCTATGAGACGATGAAGCTGCGGATCCTGAACGCGGGGCACGCGGCCATCGCCTATGCGGGCGCGCTGCGGGGCCATGTCTACGTTCACGACGCCATGGCCGATCCGCTGATCGAGGGATGGCTGCGGCGGTTGATGACGGAGGAGGTGATCCCCGTCCTGCCCGCCATTCCGGGGGTGGATTTCCACGCCTATCTCGACACCTGCATCGGGCGTTTCGCCAACCCGCGCGTGGGCGATACCGTCGCGCGGCTGTGCCAGGACGGGTCGAACCGGCAGCCGAAGTTCGTGCTGCCCACCGTGGCCGACGCCCGCGCGGCGGGGGCGCCGGTGGACCTGCTGGCGATGGAGGTGGCGCTCTGGTGCCGCTACTGCGCCGACCCGGCGACCGACCTCGACGACGCGCGTGCCGATGCGCTGAGGTCCGCGGCGCGGGCCACGCGCGACGATCCGGGCGCGTTCTTGCGGCTGGAGGAGGTGTTCGGGCCGCTCGGCCGCGACGAGGTCTTCGCCGGGGCCTTCGCGGGCGCCATCGGTCAGCTCTGGTCGCGGCCGGTGGAGGAGGTGCTGTCGGGCGTGTCGTCGGACCCGTCGAGCAGGATGCGCGCGGCGTCGCCCTCCAGATCCTCGTACTGACCGTTCCGCAGGGTCCAGATGCAGGCGGCGAGGCCGACCGCGCCGAGGAAGACCGACACCGGGATCAGGATGACGAGGATGTTCATCGCGCCCGCCCCCGAAGGGCGTTGCCCACCACGGTGATGGACGAGCCCGACATGGCCAGCGCCGCCATCAGCGGCGTCGCCACCCCCGCCAATGCCAGCGGCACCGCCACGAGGTTGTAGCCCGCGGCCAGCGCGAAGTTCTGGCGGATGCGCCGCGCGGCCAGCCGCGCCTCGGCCAGGGTCGTGCCCACCAGCCGCAGGTCGCCGCCCAGCAGCACCACGTCGGAGGCCGCGCGCGCCGCGTCGAGCGCGGTGGCGGGCGACATGCTGGCGTGCGCGGCGGCGAGCGCGGTCGCGTCGTTGAGGCCGTCGCCCAGCATCAGGACGCGCCGTCCCTCAGCCGTGAGGTCCGCCACCAGCGCGGCCTTGGCCTCCGGCCCCGTGGCGGCGTGGACGCGGTCGACGCCCAGGTCCGCCGCGATGGCCTCTGCCCGGTCGGCAGCGTCGCCGGTGACGATGGCCACGTCGAAACCCCTTGCGCGCAGGTCCGCCACCATCTCGGCCGCGCCGGGCCTGAGGGTTTCGGCGAAGTCGAGCGGCACCTTGCCCGAGGGCAGCGACAGGACGGGGCCGGTCCGCCCCCGGATCAGGGCGACAGGGCCGTCCGCCGTCATGCCGCGCATGGCGGTGCCCGTCTCCTCGCGCAGGTCGGTGACGGGGGCGGCGGCCACGCCGTCGAGCGCCGCCGCCACCGCCCGCGAGACCGGGTGCGACGAGGCGCGCGACAGGGCCGCGGCGATCCCGGCCGCCCGGGGGTCGAGGCCCGAGAGGTCGGCGCGCCCGGTGGTCAGCGTACCGGTCTTGTCGAGGAGGACGGTGTCGATCTCGGCCAGACGCTCCAGCGCCGTGGCGGACTTCAGAAGGACGCCCGCGCGGAAGAGCCGCCCCGACACCGTGGTCGTGACCGCGGGCACGGCGAGGCCGAGCGCGCAGGGGCAGGTGATGATGAGGACGGCGGTGGCCACGCCGATGGCGAGGTGCAGGTTGCCGGCGCCGATCCACCAGCCCGCGAAGGCCACCAGGGCCAGCACATGCACCAACGGCGCGTAGATCGCGGCGGCGCGGTCGGCGAGACCGGAATAGCGGTGGCGGCCCGTCTCGGCCACCTCGACCAGGGCGGCGAGGCGGCGCAGGGTGCTGTCGCCCGCCGCCGCCGTCGCGCGCAGGCGGAGCGGCGCGCCGAGCGCGATTTCGCCCGCGCAGACGGCATCGCCGGCCGCGATCTGCACCGGAAGGCTTTCCCCGGTCAGCGCCGACCGGTCGAGCGTGGCATCCGCCAGCGCCACGCCGTCGACGGGCGCGCGGCTGCCCGCGTGGAGGAGGACGGTGTCGCCCGGCACGATCTCGGCCACGGGGATGGCGCGGGGGGTGCCGTCGCGGTCCACCGTCGCGCGGGCCTGTTCGAGTGCTGCAAGTTCGGCGGCCGCCGATCGCGCGCGCCCCCGCGAGCGGTGGTCGAGCCAGCGCCCCACCAGCAGGAAGAACGTCAGCGACAGGGCGGCGTCGAACCAGGCATGGCCGCCGCCGAGGATCATCTCGTAGATCGAGCTGCCGCAGGCGAGTGCTATGGCCACGGCGATCGGCACGTCCATGTTCATGCGCCCGCCGCGCAGCGCGCCCCAGGCCCCGGCGAAGAAGGGCCGGGCCGAGAACACCGTGGCGGGCAGGGCGATGACGGCGGTGATCCAGTGGAACATTTCGCGCGTGACATCGGTGGCGCCGGACCAGACGGCGACCGAGAGCGCCATGACGTTCATCATGGCGAAGCCCGCGACCGCAATCCGCGCCAGCAGCATCCGCCCCGCCGGGTCCGGCCCGTCGAGGGCGCCCGCGTCCATCTCCTGCGCGTCGTATCCGGCGGCGTCGAGGGCCGCGAGCGCCGCGTCGGGGCCCGCGCCCGGATCGGTGACGATGCGGACGCGGCGGCGGCTGAGGTTCACGCGCGCCGAGCGGACGCCTGGTACGGTGGCGAGCGTGCGCTCCACCCCCGCGATGCAGCCGGCGCAGTGGATGGCGGGCAGCGACAGGATGACCTCGTCGCCCGCCGCGTCGCGCAGGGCCGGGCGTTCGTCGGCCGCGACAAGGCAGCCGGGGCAGGCGGCGACCGCGCTCATGGTGCGTGGTTCAGGACGATGCGGCGGCGGAAGGGCGTGCCGTCCGGCGCGCGCAGGTCGAGCCGCAGGTTCCAGTTGCCGGGGCCGAGGTCCACCGGTGCGCGCAAGGCCGTGCCATCCCAGGCGAAGGCGGGGGTGCGGTCATCTGCCACGGTCGTCGGCCGGCCCAGCACGGCGTCCACCACGTCGGGATGCACGGGTGTGCCGTCGGGGCCGGCCACGGTCAGCACCAGCTGGCCGCCCGCGACCTTGGCCGTCATGTCCCAGCCGAGCGCGTCCTGCGCGGCGCGGTCGGCGTCGAAGGTCTGGCTGGCGACATAGCTGCTCTCGGTTTCCAGCCCCGGAAAGGTGCGGATGGCGTTGAAGGCGAGCGCGAGGTTCACGCCGATGATGACGGCGAAGCCGCCCCCGAACATCGCCAGCACGTGCCAGCCGGTCAGGCGCCGTTCGCGCCCCGTGGTCGAGGTTTCGGTCGTCGTTCCGGTCATTGGTTGCCCGCCCCGTTGAAGATGGTGTCGCGCGATGCCTGCTCACCCGATATCCGATCCTCGGCCCAGATGCGAACGTCGGTCCGCTCCGACGTGGCGGCGAGGCTGCCGGGTTCGGCGGTGACGTAGAGCCGCTGGCGCTGCGTGGCGTCGGGGGGCACGGTCACGGCGGTGCCGGGCTGCCCTTCCAGCGTCACGTCGAGCGCGCCGGTGGAGGTCACGGCGAGGTCGAAGACCCGCGCCTCGCCATGCTTGTTGCGCAGGCGCACGTCGTAGGTGTTGCGGATCGTGCCGTCCGACAGGGTGACGAAGGTCGGGTTGCGGACGGGGGCCACGGTCATCTCGATCTCGGGGCGGATGAACAGGGCGACGAGCAGGAACACCCCGATCGCCGCCCAGAGCGTCGTGTAGACCAGCGTGCGGGGGCGGAAGATGTGCTTCCACACCGGCTGCGGCGACCAGTCGCGGCTGCCTTCGGCAGTGAAGGGCTGCGCGGCGGCATGGGGCGCCGGGGCCGGATCGCCGGGCGCGGGTTTGATGGTCGTCGCGCCCTCGGCCTCGGTGCCCATGGGGCGCACGGCGGCATGTTCGCCCGGCAGGACCGGCGGCCGGTCGTCGAGCGCGAGATAGTCGATCAACCCGCGCGGGCGGCCGATCTTGGCCATGACCTCGTCGCAGGCGTCGATGCAGAGCGCGCAGGTGATGCACTCCATCTGCTGGCCCTCGCGGATGTCGATGCCCATGGGGCAGACGTTGACGCAGGCCATGCAGTCGATGCAGTCGCCCAGCGTCTCGCCCGAGCGCGACAGGCGGGGGGTGGCCACGTCCTTGTCGGCGCCCGCGCCGTAGCGGACGCGCGCGGCTTCGCCCACGTCCTCGGCCACGGCGGCGCGTTTGGCGCTGCCCTTGCCGCGCGGCTCGCCCCGCCAGTCGCGGTAGCCCACGGTCAGGGTGCCCGCGTCCATCATCGCGCCCTGGATGCGCGGCCAGGGGCACATGTAGATGCAGACCTGTTCGCGCAGGAAGCCGCCGAAGACGAAGGTCGTGGCGGTCAGCACGCCGATCGTCGCATAGGCCACCATGGGTGCCTGCAACGTGACCAGGTCGCGCGCCAGCGTCGGCGCATCGGCGAAGTAGAACACCCAGGCCCCGCCCGTCGCCACCGCGATGAGCAGCCAGACCATCCATTTGGTCAGGCGCAGGCGCCATTTGCGCGCATCCCATTTCGCCTTCCAGAGGCGCACGCGGGCGTTGCGGTCGCCTTCGATCCAGCGTTCGACGAGCAGGAACAGGTCGGTCCAGACGGTCTGCGGGCAGGCATAGCCGCACCAGACCCGGCCGAGGGCGGAGGTGAACAGGAACAGTCCCAGCCCCGCCATGATGAGAAGGCCCGCGACGAAGTAGAACTCATGCGGCCAGATCTCGATCCAGAAGAAGTAGAAGCGGCGGTTGGCCATGTCGATCAGGACGGCCTGGTCGGGCAGGTTCGGCCCCCGGTCCCAGCGGATCCAGGGCGTGATGTAGTAGATGCCCAGCGTGATCCCGAGGATCCACCATTTCAGGCGGCGGAAGAAGCCGCTGACCCGGCGGGGGAAGATCGGTTCCTGGGCTGCGAAGAGGGGTGCGTTCGACATGGTGTTCCTGTCTTTCCGTGAGCCGCAATCGCAGGTCGGCCCGCGCGGTGCATTGACGTGGATCAAGCGGACGCGGCGGAACGGGGCGGGGCCGCCGCGGGATGCGTCCCCGCGGCGGCCCCGTGGTCGTCGGACGGTGTCCCGTCAGTCCGAAGGCAGCGGCGGCAGCCTGACCGGACCGGCGTCGTCGGTGACGGGGGCGACGGGCGGCGCGCCTGCCTCCGCGGGGGTTTCCTCGGCGGAGGCGGGGAAGCTTGCCTCGGGCACGTCGGCGGCGGCGTCGCGCTCGGCTTCGGTGACGGGCTCCGCCACCTGCTGCTCGCCGCCGCCCAGACCGTGCACATAGGCGGCCACGGCGCGGACCTGGACCTCGCCCAGACGCTCGCCCCAAGGGGGCATGACGCCGAAGCGGGAGTTGTGGATCGTCTCGGACACGGCCTCCTCGGTCCCGCCATAGAGCCAGATCGCGTCTGTCAGGTTGGGCGCGCCCAGTTCGCGCATGCCGGTCCCGTCGTCGGCATGGCAGGCCGCGCAGTTGTCGAGGAACAGCTGCTCGCCGCCCACGACGGGCTCGTCCAGTCCGGCGAGGCTGCGGACGTGCTGGACCAGGATGTCGATCTCCTCCTCCGCGAGGATCTCGCCGAAGGCGGGCATCTCGGAATAGCGCGCCTCGGGGTCGTCCTCGTTGCGGATGCCGTGGCGCACCGTATAGGCGATGTCCTCGACCTGTCCGCCCCAGAGCCAGTCGTCGTCCAGGAGGTTCGGATAGCCCGCCGCCTGCACCCCCGCCGCGCCGCGTCCGTGGCACTGCGAGCAGTTGTTGGCGAAGACCGCCGCGCCGGCCGAGACGGCATAGGCGTTGAGCGCCTCGTTGCGGTCGAGCGCATGGAGGTCGACGTTGAGAAGGCTCTGCTGCAACTCGGCGTTGGACAGGTTCACCCGTTCGATGTCGGCGGCGACGTTGGCGCGGGTGGAATAGTTCAGCACGCCCTTGGTCGCACCCGTCACCAGCGGCCAGGCGGGGAACAGGATGACGTAGATGATCCCCCAGACGATGGTGGCGTAGAACGACCACAGCCACCAGCGGGGCAGGGGGTTGTTCAGCTCCTCGATGCCGTCCCAGGAATGGCCGGTGGTCTCGACGCCCGTGGGTTCGTCGATGCGCTTGTCGTCAGCCATGGCTGCGGCCTTTCATGTCGGTATCGTCGGAAGTGCGGTCGGCGCGGCGTTCGTCGCCGCCCTGCGGCTCCTCGTCCCGGAAGGGGACGGAGGCCGCATCGTCGTGGAGCGCGCGGGATCCGGGCCGGAAGGCCCAGAACACGACCCCCAGAAAGAACAGCGTGAGCGCCAGCAGGACCCAGCTGTCGGCAAGCTGGCGCAGGAAGGTATAGGTCTCCATCGGCCCTCCCCTCAGCGGCTTGCGTCGGGCGTGAAGGTCGAGAAGTCGACCAGCGTGCCCATCATCTGCAGATACGCGATCAGCGCATCCATCTCGGTCACCGGCTCCAGCCCGTCGAAGTTGCGGACCTGCGCGCCGGGATAGCGCTCCAGAAGGCCGTCGATGTCGCCCCAGGGATCGGTCTGCACCTGGAAGTCGGCCTGCGCCACCTCGATCATCTCGTCGGTATAGGGCACGCCCACCATGCGGTGCGTGGCCATCGTCTCGGCGATATGCTCGCCGGTCAGGCGCACGTCCGACAGGAAGGCGTATTTCGGCATGACGCTTTCGGGCACCACGGATTGCGGGTCGGTCAGGTGATCGACGTGCCATTCGTCCGAATAGCGGCCCCCCACGCGGGCGAGGTCGGGCCCCGTCCGCTTGGACCCCCACTGGAACGGGTGGTCGTACATCGACTCGGCCGCCAGCGAATAATGCCCGTAACGCTCCACCTCGTCGCGCATGGGGCGGATCATCTGGCTGTGGCACAGATAGCAGCCCTCGCGGACGTAGATGTCGCGCCCGGCCAGCTCCAGCGGCGAGTAGGGGCGCATCCCCTCCACGTCCTCGATGGTGTTCTCCAGCCAGAACAGGGGCGCGATCTCGACCACGCCGCCGACGCTGACCACGAGGAGGGCGCCGATGAAGAGGAGCGTGGCGTTGCGTTCCAGCCGCTGGTGGAAGGTGATCGTCTCGGTCTCGGGCGGAAGCTCGTTGGGAAGCTCCTCCGGCATGTCCGAGGCGGTCGAGACCTTCGGGTCGTCGGCGGGATCATAGTCGGGGCTTCTCGGATCCTTGCTCATGATCTCACTCCGCGGGGCTGGTGACGATGGCGGTGCGGGGGCTGCGGATGGTCATCCACATGTTCCACACCATGATAAGGCCGCCGGCGAGGTAGAGAACACCGCCCAGGCCCCGCACGACGTACATCGGGAACTTGGCATCCACCGTGTCGGCGAAGCTGTTGACGAGGAAGCCGTTGGCATCCACCTCGCGCCACATCAGGCCTTCCATGATGCCCGTGACCCACATCGACGAGGCGTAGAGCACGATCCCCACCGTCGCGAGCCAGAAGTGCGCGTTGATCGCGGGGATCGAGTACATCTCGCGCCGGTTCCAGAGCTTCGGCGTCAGGAAGTAGAGCGCGCCGAAGGTGATGAGGCCGTTCCAGCCGAGCGCGCCCGAGTGGACGTGCCCGATGGTCCAGTCGGTGTAGTGCGACAGCGAGTTGACCGCGCGGATCGACATCATCGGCCCCTCGAAGGTGGACATGCCGTAGAAGGCCAGCGACGCCACGAACATGCGGATGATCGGGTCGGTGCGGATCTTGTCCCATGCGCCCTGGAGCGTCATCAGGCCGTTGATCATGCCGCCCCAGCTGGGCATCCAGAGGATGATCGAGAACACCATGCCCAGCGTCGCGGCCCAGTCGGGAAGCGCCGTGTAGTGCAGGTGGTGCGGACCCGCCCAGATATAGAGGAAGATCAGCGCCCAGAAGTGGATGATGCTGAGCTTGTAGGAATAGATCGGCCGGCCCGCCTGCTTGGGCACGAAGTAGTACATCATCCCCAGAAAGCCCGCCGTCAGGAAGAAGCCCACGGCGTTGTGGCCGTACCACCACTGCGTCATCGCGTCCTGCACGCCGGCGAAGACCTGCACCGACTTGGTGCCGAAGATGCTGACCGGGATCGACAGGTTGTTGACGATGTGGAGCATCGCGATGGTGATGATGAACGACAGGTAGAACCAGTTGGCGACGTAGATGTGCCGTTCCTTGCGCTTGAAGATCGTGCCCATGAAGACGACCAGATAGGCCACCCAGACGATCGTCAGCCACAGGTCGACGTGCCATTCCGGCTCGGCGTATTCCTTGGACTGCGTGGCCCCCAGAAGGTAGCCCGACGCGGCCAGCACGATGAACAGGTTGTAGCCCCAGAAGACGAACCAGGCGAGGTTGCCGCCCCAGAGCCGCGCCGAACAGGTCCGCTGCACCACATAGAGCGACGTCGCGATCAGGGCGTTGCCCCCGAAGGCGAAGATCACCGCGCTGGTGTGCAGGGGCCGCAGGCGGCCGAAGTTGCCGTAGGGCTGCGCCCAATCGAAGTTGAGCGACGGAAAGGCAAGCTGGAACGCGATGAAGGTTCCCACGAGGAACCCCACGACGCCCCAGAAGGCCGTCGCCACCACGCCGTAGCGGATTGGCCCGTCCATGTAGCCCGTCTCGACCGCCACGCGGCGGGGGCCGCCCATCGGGTCGGTCTGCCGCAGCGTCCACAGCAGCATCACCGTCGCCGCCACCATGATGATGAGAGCGTTCGCCAGGTATGCGGCATCTCTTGCAAAGTTCGCGGCGATGGCCGCGAGCAATGCGACGATGCCGAACGCCGCGATCTTCAGATAGTCCATCCGTCGTCCTCCGAATCGAAAGGCGGGGCCTTCCTTTTGGAGGCTGGACCTAGGGGCCGGGCGAGGGCCGCGCCTTGACATGAATCAAGGTGCCGCGACCCACGCGTGCGGATGTGTCAGGAAATCACGTCGCCGTCGGCGTCGTCGCCCGCTTCGGCCATCAGCGCGGCCAGGTCGTCGCAGAGCACCGTGCGCGCACCCGCCATCGAGATCACCCCGTCCTTGCGCAGCAAGGTCATCTGGCGGCTGACCGTCTCGATCGTGAGGCCCAGGTAGGAGGCCATGGCCTCGCGCGTGATGGGAAGCTCGGCCCGGAGCGGCGTCTTCCCCGTGGCCGCGCGCCGCAGGATGATCGACAGGAGCGTCGCCACCTTTTCCCGCGCGGTCTTGCGCCCCAGAAGCAGCATCCATTCCCGCGCCGCGTCGATCTCGTCGAGCGACATCTCCAGCAGGCGGGTGGACAGATGCGGCGTCTCGGCCAGCAGACGCTCGAAGCCGAGGCGGTCGAACATGCACAGGGTCACGTCGGTGGCCGCGACCACCTCGTAAGGGGCCTGGGCGCGGCCCGGACGTCCGATGAAGTCCGAGGGCATCAGGAGGCCCACCATCTGCACGCGCCCGTCCTCCATCGACCGGGTGAGCGTGGCGCAGCCGGTCACGATCGAGGCCGCGAAGTCGAGTTCCGCCCCCTCCATCACGATGGTCTGGCCGGCGGACCAGCTGCGGTAGCTCTTCATCCCTTCCAGACGCGACAGCTCCGACGGCTCGCAGGTGGCGCAGACGGCACGGTGGCGTATGGGGCAGCCGCGACAGGCCGGCGTCGCAAGGGTGAGGTCGATTGCGGTCATGGCGCCTATCTGTCACTTCGGTTGACATGCATCAAGGCGGACACGCCTGCGCCGACGCAAACCCGTCATCATGACACAGCATGCCTTCCTCGCGGCCCACGGCCTGTTCGATGCCCGCGCCCCGCGATACACGAGCTATCCGCCCGCGCCGCATTTCACCGATGCCGTCGGCCCGCAGCGGATGGAGGACTGGCTGCGCGCCACGCCCGCAGGCACACGCCTGTCGGTCTATGCCCACGTCCCCTTCTGCCGCAGGCTCTGCTGGTTCTGCGCCAGCCGCACGCAGGGCCTGAAGACGGACACGCCGCTCGCCCCCTATGTCGCGGCTCTTCTGTCGGAGGCGCGGATGGTGGCGGACCTTTTGCCGCAGGGCACCCGCGCGGGCCAGGTGACGCTTGGCGGAGGCACCCCCACCATCCTGCCGCCGGACCTGCTGCGCGAGCTTCTTACCGGCCTGCGCGACGGATTTGCGGCGGCCGAGGAGGCCATCGTCTCGGTCGAGGTGGACCCGACGATGCTCGACGACGGGCGGCTCGACGCCATGGCGGAGGCGGGGCTGACCCGCGCGACGCTGGGGCTTCAGGACTTCGACCCGACGGTGCAGGCCGCCATCGGCCGCGTCCAGACCGAAGCCGAGACCCGGACCGCGGTGGAGGGCCTGCGCGCGCGGGGCGTCCGGCGCATCAAGATGGACCTTCTCTACGGCCTGCCGCACCAGTCGCGCGACAGCATGACGCGCACGGTTGATGCCGCGCTCTCCATGGGGCCGGACCGGATCGCGCTCTATGGCTATGCCCATGTGCCCTGGGCGTCGCGGCGGCAGTTGATGATCGACAAGGCGGCGCTGCCCGACGGGCCGACGCGGCTGCGGCTGTTCGACCTGGCGGCGGCGCGGATCGTCGATGCAGGATACATCCGCGTGGGCGTGGACCATTTCGCCCGCCCCGACGATCCGCTGGTGGACGCCGCCGCGCGCGGGGCGCTGCGCCGCACCTTCCAGGGCTATACCGAGGATGCGGCCCCCGTGCTGATCGGGCTCGGCGCCTCGGCCGTGTCGCGTCTGCCGCAGGGGCATGCGCAGAACGCGGCGCGCACCGCAGATTGGGCGGCGCGGATCGCGGCCGGGCGGCTCGCCACCGTCAGGGGCCACGCGATGACCGCCGACGACGACCTGCGGGGCGACCTGATCCAGCAGCTTCTGTGCCATTTCGCGGCCCATCCGCGTGACTTCGGCGACCGGGCGGGGGCGGCGCGCGACCTGCTGACGCGGCTCGCCGCCCGCTGGCCCGCGGCGGTCGAGACGGATGCGGAGGGCGGCGTGACCCTGCGGCCCGAAGCCTGGCCCCTGGTGCGGCTCGTCGCCATGGACCTCGACGCCTATGCCAAGCCCGTCCGGCGGGCCTGCATCGTCGCCTGACCTGCGCGATTGCCGGACGGGGCGGCACCCGCGTAACCTCGGCGCGACATCCCCGCACCGGAGACCGCCCATGACCCGCCCGAACCGCCCGCGCTATGCCGCCCGCCTCAACGCCTTCCGGCAACCGGGCGAGGGGATCGCGGGCATGATCGCCGCGGCGGGGCGCGTGGGCGGGCTCGATGCGGCGGACCTGAACTATCCCGATCATTTCGACGGCCAGACGCCCGAGGCGCTGTCGGGGATGCTGGGGCGGGCGGGGATGGCGCTGAACGGGCTGGCGATGCGGTATTACACCGAACCCGCCTTCTCCATCGGCGCCTTCACCAACCCCGACCGCACCGTGCGGCAGAAGGCCATCGACCTGACCCGGCAGGGCATCGACGCCTGCCGCGCCATGGGGGGCGGGGTGATGACGCTCTGGATGGGGCAGGACGGCTTCGACTATGCCTTCCAGGGCGACTATGCCCGGATGTGGGACGACACCGTCGCGGCGTTGCAGGCGGTGGCCGACCACGATCCGCAGATGGACGTGGCCGTCGAATACAAACCGAACGAGCCGCGCGCCCATGCGCTCATGCCCGATGTGGGCACGACCCTTCTGGGCGTGCGGGAGGCAGACCGGCCGAACCTGGGCGTGACGCTCGACTTCGCGCATGTGCTCTATGCCGACGAGATGCCGGCCCACACGGCGCATCTGATCGCCCGGCACTCGCGCCTGCTGGGCGTGCATCTCAACGACGGCTACGGCAAGCGCGACGACGGGCTGATGGCAGGGACGGTGCATCCCGTGGCCACGGTGGAGCTTTTCGTGGAACTCGGCCGCATCGGATATGATGGCGTGATCTATTTCGACACCTTCCCCGACCACGGCGGCCTCGACCCGGTGGAGGAGGCGCGGACGAACATCGCGCTGGTCGAACGGCTGCGGACGCTGGCGGGGCGGATCGGCGACCTGCCCGACCTTCGTGCCGCCATCGACCGGCAGGACGCGGCCGCGTCGCAGCGCATCGTCGCGCGAGAGGTCTTCGGCGCGTGATCCTCGTCTTCGGCTCGCTCAACTGGGACACGATGGTCCGTGCCCCGCGCCTGCCCGCGCTGGACGAGACGCTGCCGGGGCGGGGGGCCGCCTGGCGGTTCGGCGGCAAGGGCGGCAATCAGGCGGTGGCCGCGGCCCGATGTGGTGCGCGGGTGGCGATGGCGGGCGCCGTGGGCCGCGACGACGCGGGACGGCAGCTTCTGGCGGCGTTGGACCGGGCGGGGGTCGACCGGGTCGGGGTGGCGTGCGTCGCGGGGGCCTCGGGCATGTCGGTCGCCATCGACACCGACGCGGGCTATGGCGCCGTGGTCGTCGCGGGCGCCAACCTGCACGCGCGCGCCACGGACGCGCCCCCCGGCATCCGCGTAGCCCTGATCCAGAACGAGGTGCCGGAAGCGGCGAACCGGGCGTTGGCCCGCATGTTGCCGCGCGACGTCACGCTGATCTGGAACGCGGCCCCCGCGCGAAAGGTGGACGCCGCGCTTCTGGCCCGCGTGGACATCCTGGTCGTCAACCGGGTGGAGGCGGCGCAGATGGGCGAGGCCGCCCGCGCCGTGCCCCTGCTGATCGAGACGCTGGGCGAAGGCGGCTGCCGGATGCGCGACGCGACCGGCAGCCGCCATTTCCCCGCGCCCGCCGTCGCCGTCGCCTCGACCCACGGGGCGGGCGACGCCTTCTGCGGCGCGCTGGCGGCCGCGCTCGATGCGGGGGCGGCGCCGGAGGAGGCGGTGGCGCGGGCGCAGGACCATGCCGCCCGCACCGTCGCCACCCCCCACGACGCCCGCTGAGGGAGGCGCTACTGCGGCAGTTGGGCCGCGATCTCCTCGGTCATGCCGGCGGCCGCTTCCTCCGCGCTCTGCTGGTCGTTGGCGATGGCAGCCATGCGGTCGAGCACGATCTGGCTGATCCGCGCGCCGTTCTGGCCGGGCCAGCCGAACCAGGGATAGGCGCGGTCGGTCTGCTGCGCGCTTGTCTCGAACTGCGGATGATCCTGGTAGAAGTCGCCCAGAACCTCCAGCGCGCCGGTGTTGACGGGCATGTAGCCGGTGTTCTCGACCACCAGCGCCTGTGCCTCCGGGCCGGTGCCGAACAGGAGGTAATCCCAGGCCGCCGCCCGCTTTTCGGGATCGTCGGTCAGGATCACGGCCGCCATCCCGCCCGAGGCCACGCCGCCCTCGTCCACCAGCTTCGGCATCTGCGCCGTGCCCCAGGCGAAGCGGTCTCCGATCTCGCGCTCGAAGCTGCGGACGGCGGCGGTGGAGTTGAAATAGAGGCCCAGCTTGCCCGCATACATCTGCTGGCGCGCGTCGTTGTTGGAGATGGCGGTCTGTCCGCCCTCGTCGTGGAGCCGCTCGAACAGGGCGATGGCCTCGCGGCCCCGGTCCGTGTCGAAGGCGATGGTGCCGTCCTCGGCGATGGGCGCCAGACCGGCGGAAGCGAGCAGGTTCTGCGTCATCCAGTCGTCGTCGCCGGGGGTGTAGTACATCCCCATGATGTCATCGCCCAGGGCGTCGATGTCGGCGGCGAGCGCGATGGTCTCCTCCCAGGTGTCGGGCAGGTCGTCCGGGTCGCCGCCCGCCTGTTCCACCAGTTCGGCATTGTAGAACATCACCGGGGTCGAGGACGTCCAGGGCAGGCCGTATTGCGTGCCGTTCACCTGCGTGAAGGCCAGCACCGCGTCGGTGTATCCTTCGGCGTTCAGGTCGGTGTCGCCGATCATGTCGTCGAGCGGCTGCACCATGTCCCGGGCAACCAGATCGCCCAGAAGGTGCGAGCCGGCCATGAAGACGTCGGGCGGATCGCCGGCGAGGTTCTGGCGGATCACCGACACCAGCCCTTCGTCGTAGTCGGGCGCGGGGGCCTGGAAGTCGATGCTGACGTCCGGGTTCGCGGCGATGAAGCGGTCCGCGATCTCCTGCTGCCATTCGGCGTGGTGGGGCCAGGCGTGATAGACCGTGAGTTCGGTCTGGGCCGTCGCGGGCAGTGCGGCGGCGAGCGCCAGCCCCGTCAGGGGGAACAACGTCTTCATGGGCATATCCTTTCGAGGTTGAAAAATCATGTCGCGCCGATCCCCAGGCCGCGGATCAGGTGGCGCTGGAAGAACGCGAAGCCGATCACCAGCGGCGCCGTCACCATCACCCCCCCGGCCATCAGCGCGCCGGGGTTGCCGGTGCTTTCCCCCGACGACCGGAACGCGGCGAGGCCCAGAGGCGGCGTCATCATGTCGGTGTCGGTGATGACCACCAGCGGCCAGTAGAGGTCGTTCCAATGGGCGATGACGCTGATCGTGGCGAAGGCCGCGACGGCGGGCCAGGCGGCGGGCAGCATCAGCCGCCAGACGATCGCCAGCTCCGAGAAGCCGTCGAGGCGGGCGGCGTCCAGCACCTCGTCGGGGTAGGAGGCGAAGAACTGGCGGAACAGGAAGATGGCGAAGGCCGAGATGACGAAGGGCAGGATCAGCGCCGTATAGGTATTGAGAAGCCCCGCGTAGGCGAGGCCTACGTAAAGCGGGATCGCCGGCACCTGGATCGGGATCATCAGCGCGAGGATCACCGCCCCGAACAGCACGCCCCGCCCCCGGAACGGCAGCTTGGCCAGCGCGTATCCGGCGGGCGCGGCGATCAACACCTGCAAAAGCAGGATCATCCCGCAGACGAAGGCCCCGTTCGCCATGTAGCGCAGAAGGGGCACCTGCGTCAGCGCGAAGGCGTAGTTGTCGCGTGCCGCCGCAAGGCCGGGCCGGGGCAGGAGCGACCCGGACCAGAGCGCGCCCGCGGGCGCGAGGCTGACCGCGATCATGTAGACGAAGGGCAAAAGCACCAGCACCGCCGCCAGCAGCAGGACCGCCGTGCCGAGCGCCCTAGACATAATGCACCCGCCGGTCGAACAACCGCACCTTGAGGATCGACAGTGCCGCCACGAACCCCAGGAACGCCACCGCGATGGCCGCGGCGAGCCCGATGTCGAAATAACGGAAGGCTTCCTCGTAGAGGGTGAACAGCATCATGTCGGTGGCCCCGTTCGGCCCGCCGTTCGTCAGCACCGCGACCGTCTCGAACTCGGAAAACGCGCGGATGAGCGTGATCGTCGTCACGAAGAGCGTGACCGGCCCCAGCAGCGGCCACGTCACCAGCGTGAACCGCCGCCAGCCGCCGTCGGCCCCGTCGATGGCCGCCGCCTCGTAGAGGTCGCGGGGGATCTGGCTCATGCCCGCGATGAAGAGGAGCACGTTGTAGCCCATGAGCTTCCACACTCCGATGGCCGCCAGCGACCAGAGCGCGATGTCGGGATCGGTCAGGAACCGCTGCTTGTCGAAGCCGAGCGCCGCGAGCGCCGTGTTCACCAGCCCGAAACTGGGGTGCAGCATCACCTCCCACGCCGTCGCCATCGCCACCAGCGTCGCCGTCACCGGCAGGAAGAACACCCCGCGCAGAAGGCCCCGCAGGCGGCCCTGCGCCTCGATCAGGACGGCGAGGATCAGGCCCAGCACGATCGACAGCGGCGTGACCACGCCCACATAGAGGAACGTGTTGCCGAGCGCGTTCACGACCCGCGCATCGCCCAGCATCGCGCGGTAGTTGGCAAGGCCCGCGAAGCCGAAATCCGGCATCCCGAAGCGGTAGTCCGTGAGCGAGAGCAGAAGCACCCCGCTCGACGGCAGGAACAAGAGCGCCGCCAGAAGGAACGCCGCCGGCCCCGCCAGCAGGGCTCCCGCCCGGCCGGTGTCGCCGCGGTCGGGGGCCGTCGCCGCGGGGGCGGCCGTGTCGGGGACGGCGGTCACGTCAGGCGACCTGCGCGGCCGGGCCGGCGGACGCCGCCGCATCGGGGTCGGGGTCGGGGTGGGGAAAGACCCAGGCCGCATCCATGTCGAACCGCATCAGCGCGGGCCGCCCCGGCGGCCAGTCGTCGATCCCCTCCGACGCGATCCGCACGACGCAGGGCGTGCCGTCGTCGCGCAGGCGCACGAAAAGGTTGGCGTCGGAGCCCGCATGTTCGGCCCGCTCCACCTCCACCCGCAGGCCGGGGGTGGCGCGGTCCTCCTCGGGGTGAACGGTGGCGTGTTCGGGGCGGAAGGCCACCACGCCGGTCGCGTCGCGCAGCGCCTCGCCCCTGATCCGCGCGACGGGTCGGGCGGGGCCGCGTTCCAGCCGCCGCGCCACGGTGGCGGCGTCGATCCGGTTGAGCCACGGCTGCGACAGGAACCGCGCCACATCCAGATCGACGGGGTTGCGGTAAAGCTCGTCCGGGGTGCCCACCTGCCGCACGCGACCCGCGAACATCACCGCGATGCGGTCGGAAATCGCCATCGCCTCGGCCTGGTCATGGGTGACGAACAGGGTGGTCGCGCCGACCCTCCGTTGCAGCGCATGGAGTTCGGCCCGTGTCGTGTTGCGCAGCGCGGCGTCGAGGTTGGCCAAGGGCTCGTCCAGCAGAAAGAGCTTCGGCTCCCGGATCAGCGCGCGGCCGAGGGCGACCCGCTGCCGCTGCCCGCCCGAGAGTTGCAGCGGCCGCCGGTCGAGCAGCGTCTCGATCTGCAACTGAGCGGCGATGCGGTCGACGCGGCGGGCGATGTCGGCGCGCCGCCGTCGCGCGCGGGGCGACAGGCGGTGCAGGCCGGGCGCGCGGCCCAGGGCCGACAGCTCCTGCATCATCAGCGGCGCGGCGAGGTTCTGGCGGCAGGTCATGTGCGGATAGAGCGCGTAGGACTGGAAGACGAAGGCCACCTCCCGCTCGCTCGGGCGCAGGCCGCGCACGTCGCGGTCGCCGATCAGGATGTGGCCCGCGTCGATCTCCTCCAGCCCCGCGATGCTGCGCAGAAGGGTCGATTTGCCGCAGCCGGACGGGCCGATGATCGACATGAATTCGCCCGGTTCCAGGTCGATGGACACGTCGTCGAGCGCGGCCACATCCCCGAACCTCCGCGTCACGCCCCGGATCGACAGGGCGGCGGCCCGGTCGGCCACGGCATCGCCCGCTCTGACTGTCTCCACCCGAACCCTCCCGCTCGACACCGGCCCCCGGCCGTGATCCTGCTGATCTGCGCCGATTTCGCATCGCGTCAACGGTTCGGCTCACGGGCCGGGGCGGCTGGTTTCGGCAGGAAATGCCCGGCGCATGAAACCCTCCGCCGACCGGGGGGTTTGATGCTGACCGAAAAGGAGAAGGATGCAGAATGACGACCAGACCGAGCGGCGTCAGGCCGAAGACCGTCCTTTCGGCGCTGTTCATCGCCTGGCTCGTGCTCTGGTCGGCGAGCGTGCTGCAGGATCTGTTCCTCGCCCTCACCGGGTTCGACCGGAAGATCTGGCTTCTGGACGTGGATTTCGAGGGGAGCATCTACACCTGGTTCTCGACCCTCCTTCTCGCCTTCGCCGGCGTCCTCGCCTTCGTCCTCGCGTCCTGGCGGGGGGAGGGAAGCCGGGGGTTCGCGCGGCAATGGGCGACGATCGGGGCGATCCTGCTTCTGCTGTCGATGGACGAATCCCTGTCGTTCCACGAACGCCTTTCGGGCATTCTGGGCGGGGTCGTCACCACGACGGGCATCTTCAAGTTCGCCTGGGTCATCCCGGCGCTGGCCCTCGTGGCGATCGTCGCGATCCTGTTCCTGCCGTTCCTGCGTCAGCTGCCCCGGCGGGTCGCCGGCACCATGGTCGCCGCGGGCGCGGTCTTCGTCGCGGGCGCCGTGGGGATGGAGATGGTGGCGGGACAATACGTGACCGGCGAGGAGTCCGAGGAGATCTTCGTCTCGCTTTCCTATCGCCTCATGGCCAACATCGAGGAGGGGCTGGAGGTTCTGGGCGTCCTCCTCGTCATCAAGGCGTTCCTGATGCAGGCGCGGATGCTCTATCCCGATTTCTTCAGGGATTGAGGCGCCTCGGCCGGGCAGCCGCCGGAGCCAGCGGAACGCGCGACGCAATTCCCCCATCGCGCCGGCCTCGTAGCAGCGGCCCTGCGCCACGGTGGTCCGCTCGGGCCGCCAGCCCATCACCATCGCCAGCGACCGCCGCGCGGCATCGTGGCGCCCCAGACAGGCCAGCCGCATGTCCAGCGGCGCCTTTCCGCCGGGGCGACGCCCAGACGCGCGCGCAGGCCGGCGTCAGTTCGACGGTGACCAGGCCCATAGCCCGCCGCAGGGCAGCCGCACGAGCACCATCCGCGTGGAAAAGGCAGTGAGCCGCCGGGATGGTGCCCCCGCACGATGCCGCCATCGGCGGCCCAGAGAGCGTCGTCGAAGGGCTTGAGGGTATGACGGGGGTCATGGGTCTCCATTGCGGGCCCCGCCCGGAAGGGCCGGGGCGCGTGTTGCCCCGGCCCCGCGATCACATCCCCAGAGACGCCTTGTAGAGCGCGATCTGGCTGTCGCGGCCGATCTGGTCGGTGATCTTCTCCCAGGCGGCGGCGATGGCGTCCGCCGTCTCCTGCGCGGAGGCGTATTGCCCGGCGTATCCCTTGGCCAGCTCGTCCTCGGCCACGGAATAATACTGGAAGATGCCGGGGATGCGCGGCTCGATCGCGCCGTTGGGGTGGTTGTAGCTGTCGAGGTTGGCGCCGAGGTAATCCTCGACATAGGCCCGGTCGTATCCCGCCGCGTCCCATTCGTCGTACTGGAAGTGCGAGTTGCGATAGGGCTGGAACCCCGACGGATAGGCCGACGTCCAGAGCGACAGGTCCTTGCCCCCCAGATGCGCGGCGGCCGACCAGGCGGCCTTCTTGCGCTTCTCGTCCGAATCGACCGTGGCCATGACGTAGACGCCCCAGCCGATATAGGCGAGGTTCGGCGCCTCGTTGGCCTGTTCGTCCCACTGGCCCGTGGTCGCGTTCCACACCCGGTCCGACCCCGGCAGGGTGGAGAACGCCGCGACGTCCCCCACGACCGAGGTGTCCGAGGTCCGCGCCCCCGCGCCCACGTCGCCCCACCACGTCAGCGCGCCGCCGGTGCCGGCGAGGAACTGCTGGAAGGCGGTCGTGCCGGGGTCGGCGTTGATCTGGTCGGCGGGATAGGCGCCGGGCGTGGCGATCAGGTCCATCACGTCCTGGATCGCCTTGACGAAGGCGGGGTTGTTCACGCGCGGCTTCATCGTGTCGGGGTCGAACAGCCAGGCGGGGTCGTCGGGATGCTTGGCATAGGCCGTGGCCCGATCCTCCAGGAAATAGAACCCGAAGCCGCCCCATCCCTTGAGCGGATCGAGGAAGCCATGCGCCGGCAGCCCGGTCAGCGGATCGGTCTTGCCGGCGAGGAACTTGGAATGCGCGTTCACCTGGTCCCAGGTGGTCGGCGGCGCCCAGTCGCCTTCGCCGCCCGACGCGGCCCAGGCTTCGGCGAACTCGGGGTTCTCGTAGTAGTCCTTGCGATAGGCGAAGGTATGGCAGTCGCCGTCGATCGACACGCGATAGGTCTTGCCGTCCCATGTGCCCACGGGGGCCTTCAGGTAATCGACATAGTCGTCCATGTCGATGATGTCGGCGACCCACTGGGGCATCTCGGACGCCATGCCCCGGCCAAGCACGTCGCCCTCGAACGGGGCGCCCATCTCGATCATGTCGAAATCGACGGTGCCGGTGGCGATGCTCTGTTGCAGGCGCGCGTTGTAATCGGCCTGCGCGAGGTCGATCCAGCTGATGCGCGCGCCCGTGTAATCCTCCCACGACTTCAGGAAACCGCGGAACAGGAAGTTGTGGGTGTTCTGGTTGTTGAGGCCCATGAACGTGAGCTCCACGCCCGCGAACTCGCCTTCCTCGACGGTGTCGCGCGTGGATTGCAGGCACATCTCGCCCACCTTCTGCCAGTCGGCGTCGGTGGGGCTGCCGGTGCCCACACCGGGGATCTGCAGGATCTGCGCGCGCAGGTCCGACTGGGCAAAGGCCGGGCGCGGCAGAAGCCCGGCTCCGGTCAGCGCGGCCAGACCGCCGGTGGCGGCGGCGCCGCGCAGCATGGACCGGCGGCTGATCTTACCGGCGCGCAGCATATGGGCGAAGATATCGTGTCTCATGGGTCTCGCGTCCCTCCCGTGACGGGGCCCGCTCCGGGGCCTGACCTGATCGGATGCCGCGCCCCGCGTCCTCCCCGCGCGGCCGGCCCTGAGACAGTCACTGGCCCGCCCCCCGCCTGTCAAGGAGGGCGTGACAGGACCGGCAGGCCCCGCTAGCGTCGCCCGTGGGGAAACCGGGGGGACGGATGGCCGAAGTCACGATCAGGGACCTGCGCAAGGCATACGGCGCGGTCGAGGTCATTCACGGGCTGGACATCGACATCGCCGACGGGGAGTTCGTCGTGCTGGTCGGCCCCTCCGGCTGCGGCAAATCCACCCTTCTGCGCATGATCGCGGGGCTGGAGGACGTGACCGGCGGCACCATCGCCATCGGCGACCGCGTGGTGAACCACCTGCCGCCCGCGAAACGCGACATCGCCATGGTGTTCCAGAACTACGCGCTCTACCCCCACAAGACGGTGGCGGCGAACATGGCGTTTTCCCTGCGGATGCGGAACATGCCGCGCGACGAGATCGACGCCCGCGTCGCCCGCGCGGCCGAGGTGCTGGGCCTCACGCCCTATCTCTCTCGCCATCCCCGCGCCCTGTCGGGGGGTCAGCGGCAGCGGGTAGCCATGGGCCGCGCCATCGTGCGCGACCCGCAGGTGTTCTTGTTCGACGAGCCCCTGTCCAACCTCGACGCCAAGCTGCGCGTGCAGATGCGCGCCGAGATCCGCGAATTGCACCAGCGGCTGTCCACGACCACCGTCTACGTCACCCACGACCAGATCGAGGCGATGACCATGGCCGACAAGATCGTCGTCCTGCAGGGCGGGCATATCGAGCAGATCGGCGCGCCGCTGGACCTCTACGACCGGCCGGCGAACACCTTCGTCGCGGGCTTCATCGGCTCGCCCTCGATGAACCTGATGCCGGGGCGGGGGGAGGAGGGCGGCGTCGCCACCGGGGGCGCCGTCCTGCCCGTGCCGGGCGTGGCGCCGGGCCGGCAGGTGACGCTGGGGATGCGTCCGGAACATCTGGTGCTGTCGGACAGCGGCATGGCCGCCACGGTCTCGGTGGTCGAACCCACAGGGTCCGAGACCCACGTCATCGCCCGTCTGGGCGACCGCGACGTCACCGCCGTCACCCGCGACCGCCCCGCCGTCCGGCCCGGCGAAACCATCCACCTGAGCCCGGTTCCCGGCAGCGTCCACATCTTCGACGAGGCCAGCGGCGCGCGGCTCGACATCTGAAAGGGACAGGCCATGCTCAAGGGGATCGACCCCATCCTGAACGCCGAGGTTCTGGGCGCGCTGCGCGCCATGGGCCACGGCGACATGCTGATCCTGGCGGATACCAACTTTCCCTCCGACGCCATCGCGCAGGACACGGTGCTGGGCCATCTGCTGCGGATCGACCGCCCCATGGGCGAGGTGGCGCGCGCGGTCCTGTCGGTCCTGCCGCTCGATACCTTCGTCGAGGATTTCGCGGGCCGGATGCAGGTGGTGGATGCGCCCGACGACGTGCCCGGCGTGCAGGCCGAGGTCCAGCAGGAGATCGCCGCCACGGGCGAGACGCGCGCGATGGTCGGCATCGAACGCTTCGCCTTCTACGACCTCGCCCGCCGGGCCTATGCCGTGATCCAGACGGGCGAGCGGCGGTTCTACGGATGCATCATGCTGCGCAAGGGGGTCATCGGGCCGGATGAGTGACATCGTGATCCTGGGCGTCTTCGTCGCCGACACCGCCTATCGCGCCGACCGCCAGCCGCGCATGGGCGAGACGATCCTGGGGCGGTCGTTCGCCCTCGGCCCCGGCGGGAAGGGCTCGAACCAGGCCGTCGCCGCCGCGCGCGCGGGCGGGCGCGTGACCTTCCTGTCGAAGCTGGGCCGCGACACCTTCGGCGACATGGCGATGGACACCTGGGCCGCCGCGGGCGTCGTCCCCGCCGTCGAACGGGGCGAGACGCCCACCGGCGCCGCCTACATCTTCATCGAGGAGGGGTCGGGCGACAACGCCATCATCATCGCCCCCGGCGCCGCCGCCGAGATCGACGCGGCCTTTATCGACCAGCACGCGGGGCTGATCGGATCGGCACGCGTCTTCGTCACCCAGCTGGAACAACCGATGCAGGCCGCCCTGCGCGCGCTGACCGTCGCGCGGAAGGGGCGCGCGATCACCGTGCTGAACCCCGCGCCGGCGGCCGAACTGCCGGACGGCATGCTGGCGCTCTGCGACTACGTCACCCCCAACGAGACCGAGGCGGAGGCGCTGACCGGCCTGGCCGTGACCGACCTCGACACCGCGCGCCGGGCGGGCCGCGCGCTGCTGGCCCAGGGCGTGCGCCGCGCCGCGATCCTGACGCTCGGCGCGCAGGGGGCGCTGTTCCATTCGGCCGACCGCAGCATCCACGTCCCCGCCTTCGACGCGGGCCCCGTGGTCGAGACGACGGGCGCGGGCGACGCCTTCAACGGCGGGTTCGCCGCCGCCGTGGCGGAGGGGATGGACCCGGAGGAGGCGACCCGTTTCGGCTGCGCCACCGCCGCGATCAGCGTGACGCGGCCCGGCACCGCGCCCTCCATGCCCGACCGGGCCGAGGTGCTGGCCCTGCTCGGCCGGTAGGGTATTCCCTACCTTCGGGCAATTCGGCACATTTTTACTCCGCACGACTCGGCGTTTGTGATAATCTGTAATCAATCGACAGGATACGTGGCGTTTTGCGGATGCGAAACGGACGCCGCGCAGGGGCCGGACTCGAAGACCCGAAACACTGTCGGGAAGAGTCATCAAACTGGAATTGAGGCATTCGGCAGGAACTGTAACCAAGCGATTGGAGTGTTTCGCCATGGCCGACAAGAGAGAAATGACGACGGCGCGGATGGTCCGCGTCCGCAAGAGCGGTCTGCAGATCGACGCGTTGAACGAGGACCTGCAGAACCAGATCTCGCTGCTCGACGACGATGAGCTTGCGGTGCTTGAGTCCGTGAAGGCCAAGCTCAACAAGAACCTACCCGACAACCTGAAGGCCGCGGCCGACGTGGTGGGTGGATTCGTCTGGTAGGACGACCGGCGCACGCCCCTTCCGCGCCCGATTGCGACGGGGCGTGCGCGCGAATGACCGCATGAATTGAAAACGCGAAGGGGCCTGACTCCGGCGGCATTGTCCGCCGGCAATGGGAAGGCTCGTGCCAATTCGGAACGCCGCGAAAGGACGCGCAATGCATCTTGCCGAGATACTGGATATGCGGAACGATATCGGCGGCGGCGTTTCGATCGGATTGACGCGGCGCTGCCCACTCAGTTGCGCCCATTGCTCGACCCGCTCGACGATGGAAAGCGAGGAGGCCCCAGCCGAGATCTTCACCCGCTTCGTCGGCACCTTCCGCCGCGACGACCGACCGGAGATCCTGGCCCTGTCGGGGGGCGAGGCGCTGCTGCGCCCGGACCTCGTGCAAGCGCTTGCATCCACGGCGCGCAAGGTCGGCACGCGCACCAGCGTCCTGTCGGGTCTGTTCTTCGCGCGGGCCGACCGCATCCCGCCGCCGATCCTGCGGGCCGTCGACGCGGTCGACCACTTCTCGACCAGCTTCGACGTCTTCCACGAACCCGAGGTGCCGCGCGACCGTCTGTTCCGCACCCTGGGCGCGATCATGGACCGGGGCGTCGACGTCAGCCTGCACCTGGTGGGGCAGGGGGCCGACGACCCTTGGCTCGGCACCTTCATCGGCGACGTGCGGCGGCGTTTCGGCGACGCCGTGCCCATGGTGGTCAACGCGCTCGCGCCCTTCGGCCGAGCGCGCGACTGGCTGGCGCCCCTCGAAGGCGAGGGCGCCGACACCGCCGCCGCGAACCCCTGCGCCATGGCCGCCTGGCCGGTGGTGGGCTTCGACGGCACCGTGTCGGCCTGCGGCAACGACGACGTCTTCGACCGCAGGCCCCCGCATCTGCTGCTGGGCCACGCCGCGACCGACGGCTGGCCCACGATCCGCGCGCGAACGGAACGCTCCGCCCTCCTGCGGGCGATCCGCCTGTTCGGCCCGCGCGCCACGGCACGTCGGCTGGGGCAGGGGTGCGACGGCTATTGCGCGGCGTGCATGGCGCTCGACGCGAATGCAGCGACGGACCTGTCCGCCCTGATGGACCGCCCGGCCACCCGCGTGCTGGAGCGGGGGGTGCAGGCCCTGCTGCGCGGCGGCGGCGGCGAGGCGTTCCTGCGCCGCCACGGCATCCCGCGCTTTGCGGGGCTGTCGCAACTGGGGCGTCCGGCATGACCCGCGCGGCGTCCCCCAGGCTCGACCACGCGGCGATCGAGCGTGTGCGCGCCCGCCGGGGTCGGTCGATCCTGCTGTTCCTGACGGACC
This sequence comes from Jannaschia rubra, assembly GCF_001403735.1. GTDB lineage: Bacteria > Pseudomonadota > Alphaproteobacteria > Rhodobacterales > Rhodobacteraceae > Jannaschia > Jannaschia rubra. Next base: position 39,509 of record NZ_CXPG01000023.1, on the reverse strand, counting down.
GCTGCCCGGTGGGCTGCGCGCATTGCTCGGTCGACTCGCGCGGGGACAGCCCGACCATCGCCGATTTCGACCTGTTCGGCCGCATCCTCGACTGGATCGCGCGGGAAGATGCCTTCGACGTGGTCGCATTCTCGGGCGGGGAGCCCTTCGTCGAGCGGCGCGGCCTGACGCTGGCGTGCGACCGGCTCGCGGCGGCGGGCAAGCGCATCGTCCTTTTCACCAGCGGCGTCTGGGCCCGGCAGGCCCGCACCCCCGCCTGGACCCGCCGCGTGCTGGAGCAGAGCACGACCGTCTATCTCAGCACCGATGCCTTCCACATGAGCCACGTCACCGGCGACGATTTCGTCCGTGCGGCCCGGCAGGTGGCGACCTCGGGCGCGTGGCTCGTGGTGCAGGGGCTCGACGACGCGACCACGCGGCGGCGCATCGAGGATCTGCTGGCCCGCGCGTTCGGCCCGGAGTGGCCGGCGCGGGCGGAGGTGAACCTGAACGCGCCATTGGCCAACGGGCGGGGTGCGGCGCTGTTCTTTCCGACCGCGCACACGCCGGGCGCCGACTTCGGGCCGTGCACCCTCGTCCGCAATCCGATGGTCCGCTACGACGGCACGGTCGTCGGCTGCTGCAACGAGGACGTGCTGATGGGGCGGGGGCCGGCCCGCCTGCGCCGCCGGGCCGAAACCGCGCAGGGCTTCGCCGAGGCGGCCCGCGCGTTCCACGACGACCCCCTTCTGCGGGTGATCGGCGACAGCGGCTTCGGCGCGCTGACGCGGCATCCCCGCCTGAACGATCTGGGCGACGCATGTTTCGCCAACAACTGCGACCTGTGCTGGAAGGCGCTCGACCGGATGGAGGGCCGAGGCCCGCCGGACCGCCTGATGTCGGCCATGGCCGCCTTGGGACAGGAGACCCCGCAATGACCCGTCGAACCCCGAGCGAACGCCTGATCGCGCGTCTGGATCTGGTGCACCGGGCCTTTTCCGCGCAGGCGCGCAAGCTGTGGACCGGACCGGAGGCGCGGCTGGTCTATCCCGTCTACCTGTCGATGATGCACGGGGTCGTGCGCTCCGCCGTGCCGCTGATGCAGGCGGCGCAGCGGGCGGCGCGGGCCTTGGGGCCGGACGACCCGCTGGGGGTCGAACTCGACGCCTATTTCGCGCACCACATCCCGGAGGAGACGGGCCACGACGTCTGGCTGCTGGAGGATCTGGCCGCCACCGGACACGACCCCGCGGCCGCGCTTGCGCAGGTTCCCCCGCCCGCCGTGGCCGAGATGGTGGGCGCGCAATACTACTGGATCGCGCATGTGCATCCCGTCGCGCTCCTGGGCCACATCGCCGCGATCGAGGCCTATCACCCGCCCGAAGGCTTTGCCCGGCGGCTGGAGGAGCTGACCGGCTGGCCCCGCTCCGCCTTCCGCGCCATCGCCCGGCACGAGGTTCTCGACGTCCACCACCGCCGCGACCTGATCGACCTGATCGACCGCCTGCCGCTGCGGCCGGAGCACGAGAAGGTCATGGCGCTGAGCGGGCTGCACACCGTCGATGCAGGCATGACCATTCTCGAAACCATCCACGCCCGCGCCGTCGGACCCATGGCGGCCGAATGACCCGCCTGACCCGGAGACAGACCCATGACCCAGACTCTCGACGCCCCCCGCACGCGGCCCATCGGCCCCATCGTCACCGCCCTGGCCGATCGCGGCGCCGACCGCGCGGCCCACGGGCGCGGCAGCGTGCTGCGCCACCTGGTGAACACCCATGCCATCCTGAGCGGCTGGAACCAGCCCGAGCGCCTGTGCCTGGCAGGGCTGGCGCATAACGTCTATTCCACCGACGGGCACGAGGCCGCGCTGTTCGACCCCGGCGACCGCGCCCCGCTGCGCGCGCTGCTGGGCGAGCGGGCGGAGCGTCTGGTCCACCTGTTCGGCGGGCTGTCGCGCGTGGCGCTGTTCGAGGCGGTGTCCGAACGACCCGCGCCGACCGCCGTCCTGCGCCTGCCCGACCGGCGCGGGGGGCCGATGCTGCGCCTCGGGCCGCGCGACATCGGGGACCTGCTGGTGCTCTACCTCGCCAACGTGGCCGACCAGGCCTGCCTGCGCGACGGCGGCCCGACGCATTGGCTGGCCCGCGCGTCGGAGCTGCTGGCGCTGGCGGTGCCGCGGGCGGAGGTCGTGCCCCCCGTGCTGGACCGCGGCCGCACCCGCGTGACCGTCCGCGCCGAGGAGGAAGGGCTGGAGGCCTATGACACAGCGCTGCGCGTGATCGCGCGGGACAGGGCCGGCGCGGCCGCCCGGCTCGACACGGCGATGCGTCTGCTGCCCTGCGTGGGGGAGCCTGCGATCCTGCGCGGCCTCCTGCACCTCGCCACGGGCGATCGTTCGGCCGGGCGCGCCGCGATGGCACGGGGGGCGGCGGCACTGCGGGCCTGGGGCACGCCCTGGGACAAGCGTCTGGGCCTGTCGGAATGGCTGCGGCTGGCGGGGTCGGATCACTGGCCGGAGGCGGGGTTCGACGGGGTGACGGCCTCGCCGCGCGACCTGCTGGCCGCCCCCTTGCCCGAGGGCGGCGACATCAGGGTGCCGCCCCGGTTCCGCACCTATGTCGCGCGGCGCAAGGCCGACCCCGGACCGCACGGCCCCGGCGTCGGCATCTACCCGGGGCTGTCCGCCCGGCCCTGGCACGATGCCCCCGCCGTTCCCGTGGCCCGCGCGCTGGAGGAGGCCGCCGGGGCCATCGCCGAGGAGTTCGCCGCCCTGCACCCCGCCGATTTCGCCGACGAGTCCGAGGACATCGCCCGCACCGGCCGCTGGACCGTCCTGTTCCTGCACGGAGAGGACGGCCCGCGCGACGACGTGCGCGCCGCCTGTCCGGTGACGGCCGGCATCCTCGACGCGCATGGGGCCGCGGTGGAGGGGGCGGGCGTGGCCTATTTCTCGCGTCTCGCGCCCGGCACCCGCATCGCGTCGCACCGCGGCGCGACCAACACCCGGCTGCGCCTGCACCTCGGCATCGACATCCCGGCCGAGGGCTGCACGATGACCGTGGCCGGCGAGGCCGGCACCTGGCGGACCGGCCGCTGCACGGTCTTCGACGACAGCTTCTTTCACGACGTCCGCAACGACTCCCCCGACCCGCGCGTCGTCCTGATCGTCGACCTCTGGCACCCCGACCTTTCGCCGCAGGAGGTGGCGCTGCTGCGGTGGCTGGCGGAATAGGGGGCGGGTGTCAGAACGCCACGCCGTCCGCGCCCTTCAGGTGCAGGATCTCGCGCGCCTCGTCCGGGGTCGCCACCGACAGGCCCAGCCCCTCGATGATCTGGCGCGCGGCGCGGACCTGTTCGGAACTGCTTTCGGCCAGACGCCCCGGCCCGGCCCAGAGCGAATCCTCCAGCCCCACGCGGACGTGCCCGCCCATGGCGGCCGACATCGCGGCGATGTTGAGCTGGTTGCGCCCCGCGCCGAGGACGGACCAGCGATACTGGTCCCCGAACAGCCGGTCCGCCGTGCGCTTCATGTGCCACACATCGTCCGGGTGCGCGCCGATCCCGCCCATGAGGCCGAAGACCGTCTGGATGAACAGGGGCGCCTTCACCAGCCCCGCGTCGAGGAAATACTTGAGGTTGTACAGATGCGAAGTGTCGTAGCACTCGAACTCGAACCTCGTGCCGTTCGCGCCCAGGGTCGTCACGATATGCTCGATGTCGCCGAAGGTGTTGCGGAACACGATGTCGCGGTTCGACAGATAGGTCTTTTCCCAGTCGTGCTTCAGATCGTCCGCGAAGCGCCCCAGCATCGGGAACAGGCCGAAGTTCATCGTCCCCATGTTGAGCGACGCAAGCTCCGGCTTCCAGGTGGCGGCGGGGCGGATCCGCTCCTCGATCGACATGGTAGGCGCGCCGCCGGTGGTGATGTTGACGATGCAGGCCGCCTGTTCCTTGATCGTCCGCAGGAACGGCTCGAACGCCTCGGCCGTCTGGTCGGGGCGGCCGTCTTCGGGATCGCGGGCGTGCAGGTGGACGATGGCGGCCCCGGCCTCATGCGCGTCGATGGCGGCGCGGGCGATTTCATCGGGGGTGACGGGCAGATGGGGCGACATCGACGGGGTGTGGATGGCGCCCGTGATCGCGCAGGTGATGATCGTCTTCCGTTGGCTGGCCATGGTCAGTCTCCCGTTGATCTGGTTCGCAGATGGGTGTCGAGCGCCGCCAGCTCGCCGTCCCGCCAAGCCTGTCGCGCGCGGATGGCGGGGGGGTCGGCCAGCGCGGGGAAGGCGGCGGCCACGAGTGCTGCGGCGGCGTCGCTGAAGGCCTCCGCGCCCGCGGCGTCGGCGGCCAGCTTCCCCATGGGCGGGCCATAGCGCAGCATGTAGTCGGCGGCCCCGCCCGGCGCGTTCAGCACGATGGTTTCCATCGGGCCCATGAAGGCCCACCGGCGCCCGAGGCCGTGGCGCACCGTGTCGTCCAGTCCCTCGACGCTGACCACGCCCTCTGACACCAGCCGCAACGCCTCGGCCAGCAGCGCGGCCTGCAGGCGGTTGAGGACGAAGCCGTCGATCTCGCGCGACAGGCGGACGGGCACCTGCCCCGCGTCGCGGTAGATCGCTTCGGCACGGTCCATCGTTTCCGAAGACGTCACGGGCGAGGGGCAGAGTTCGACGACCGGGACGAGGTGCGGGGGGTTCACCGGATGGGCCACGAGGCAGCGCGCGGCCCCGGCGAGGCCGTCGGAGAACAGCGACGGCACCAGCGCTGAGCTGGACGAGGCGAGGATCGTCTCCGGCGCCGCGGCGGCGTCGAGGCGGGCGAACAGGTCCCGCTTCAGGTCGATGCGTTCCGGCCCGCTCTCCTGCACGAGGTCGGCACCGTCGAGCGCCGCTTCCATCGTGGTGGCCGGCGTCACGCGGGCTGCGATGGCGTCGGCGTCGGGGGTTCCGGCTTCGCGCAGCATGGCCGCGATCTCGCCCTCCAGCGCGGCCAATACGGTGGCCTCGGCGTCCCAGGCGGCGACGTCCATGCCGGCACGCGCGAAGACCACGGCCCAGGAGCGTCCGATCAGGCCGGCGCCGACGATTGCGATCCGCGTCATCCCGTTCCCCTCATAGCCAAAGCACCTTGCGGCGCAGGTCGATGTCTTCGGCCAGGTCGCGCGACGGACCCTCGTGGAACACCCGCCCGGTTTCCAGCGCCACCGTCCGGTCCGACAGGCCGAGCGCCAGGTCGAGATTGTGGTCCACGATCACGATGGAGAGCCGTTCGCGCAAGCGGTCGAAGCTGACGAACAACTGCTCGACGATGGCCGGGGCCAGCCCCTCGAACGGCTCGTCCAGCAGGAGAAGGCGCGTGTCGCCGGACAGCGCGCGCGCCACGGCCGCCATCTGCTGCTCGCCCCCCGAAAGCCTGTCGGCGTCGGTGTCCATGCGTTCGGCGAGGCGGGGGAAATAGTCGAGGATCTCCTCCTCCGACCAATGCGTCCCCGCGCCGGTGCGCCGCCGGATGCGCCCGAGTTCGAGGTTCTGGCGCACGGTCATGCCGGCGAACAGGCCGCGCCCCTGGGGGACGTAGCCCACGCCGGCGCGCGCCACCTCGGCGGCCTCCAGCCCGACCAACTCGCGACCGGCCAGGGTGATCGACCCGCCGGTGACGGGCGCGATGCCCAGGATCGCCTTGAGCAGCGTCGACTTTCCGGCGCCGTTGCGGCCCAGAAGGGCCAGGATCTCGCCTTCGCGGATGTCGAAGCTCACGTCCTGCAGGATGTGGCTCTTGCCGTAGTGGACGTTGACGTCCGTCAACTTTGCCAGCACCCCCTCGCGCACCCCGTGGTGGGCCATCGCGGCCACCTCGGTCGTGCCCGAACCGATGTAGATCTCGCGCACCTTGTCGTCGCCGCGCACCGTCTCCACCGGCCCGTCGAGAAGGACGCGGCCTTCGTTCATCACCGTGACATGGTCGGACAGGCGGAACACCCGGTCGATGTCATGCTCCACCAGCAGGACTGGCAGCACGCCCGACACCTGCTTGAGAAGGTTGCCCACCCGTTCACGCTCCGCCGCCGAAAGACCCGCCAGCGGCTCGTCCGCCAGAAGGATGCTCGGCCGCGAGGCCAGCGCCAGCGCGAGGTCGAGGAGCCGCTGCCCGCCGTAGGAAAGCGACGACGCCGGCGCGTCCTCCATCCCCGAAAGGCCCGCCCAGCGGAGCATCTCGCCCGTCTCGTGCCCGATGTCGTCGAACCCGGTCGCCGGACGCCAGGCGTTCATGCGGGCGGCATGGCTCGCCTGAACGGCGAGGCGGACGTTCTCGTGCACGGTCAGGTCGGGGAACAGGCTGGTGATCTGGAACGACCTGCCGATGCCCAGTTGCGCGGCGCGGTGCGGGGCCGCGCCCGCGATGTCCGTCCCGCCCAGCGTCACGGTGCCGTCGTCGGGCGGGATCATTCCGGTCAGCAGGTTGAACGTCGTCGTCTTGCCCGCCCCGTTCGGCCCGATCAGCGCGTGCAAGGTTCGGTCCGCGACCCTGAGGTCGACGCCGTCGACCGCGCGGAAGGCGCCGAAGGACTTGGCGATGCCCCGCGCCTCCAGAACGGCGCCGCCCTGCCCGGCGCCTTCGATCATCGCGGGCAGGGGCAGGGCCTCGGCCTTGCGGTCGGCCATGGCGGCGCCGGTTTCGGGGCCGGGGTTGAAACGCTCCGCCACCTGCTGCCCGATGCCCACCAGCCCCTCGCGCGCGAAGAAGACGAAGGCCATGAAGATAAGGCCGAACCACAAAAGCCAGTTCTCGGTGTAGATCGACAGGTATTCGCGGAACAGGATATAGAACAGCGCGCCCAGCGACGGCCCGAGGAACCCGCGCATCCCCCCGATGACCACCATCGCCAGAAGCTCGCCCGAGAAGGCCACCGACATGGGTTCGGCCGACGTCAGGCGGTTCTTGAACACCAGAAGCGACCCTGCCAGCCCCGTGACCATGGCCGAGGCGACGAAGGCGGCGAGCTTGTAGCGGGTGACGTCGTAGCCGAGGGCAAGGGCCCGGGTCTCGTTCTCGCGGATGGCGACCAGCACCTTGCCCAGCGGCGCGTCGAGGAACCGCCAGAGGACGAAGGCGACGGCCAGCGCGACGAGCGCGACGAGCCAGTAGAAGGTCCAGCCGTCGTTGAGATCGACCGCCCCCCAATCCGGCCGGCGGATGCCGCCCAACCCGTTCTCGCCGCCGGTGAGCGCGGTCCAGCGGAAGGCGACGGAGAACGCCAGCGCCGAAAGCGCCAGCGTCATGAGCGAGAAGTAGACGCCGCTGCGCCGGAGCATCAGGACGCCGAAGCCCGCCGCGACGACGGCCGTGACGGCGAGCGCGGCCAGGATCGGCAGCACGAAGGCCGTGCCCGGCAGCGCCAGCGCCAGCAGCCCCGCCGTATAGGCGCCCAGCCCGAACCAGGCGCCGTGCCCGAAGGAGACGAGGCCCGTGCGCCCGACCAGCAGGTTCAGCCCCGTCGCCGCCAGCGCATAGATCACCACTTCGGCGGCGGACGTGGTCGTCAGCCCGATCAGCGTGAGGGCGAAGGGCAGGAGGGCCAGCGCGACGGTGGCGATGAGAAGGGGATGGATGCGCGTCATGGACCTATTCGAACCGGGTGATGCGTTCGCCCATCAATCCGCGGGGGCGGACCAGAAGGACGACGAACATGAGCAGGTAGATCGAGGCGAGCGACCAGGACGACAGGTCGATGGCCACCATGAAGCCCTTGACCACGCCCACGAGCATCGCGGCGAGGACCACGCCCCAGAAGGACCCCAGCCCGCCGATGACGACCACGACGAAGGCCGCGACCAGAACCTCGATCCCCATGGCGGGATGGACGGGATGGATCGGCGCCATCAGCACGCCCGCCAGCCCCGCGAGCCCGATGCCGATAGCCGCGACCGCAGACAGGTAGGGGCGCAGCGAGATGCCGAGCGTGGCGAGGATGTCGGGGTTCTGGATGCCCGCGCGCACGATGCGCCCGAAGGCGGTGCGGTTCAGGAGCCACCAGAGCGCCGCCACGACGACCACGGCCACCACGATGGTGAAGATGCGGTAGCGCGAATAGATGAACTCCCCCATGAAGACCTGCCCCCGCAGCACGTCGGGGATGTTGAAGGCCAGCGGGGCCGATCCGAAGATCAGGCGCAGCGTCTGCTCCAGCACCATGGCGAGGCCGAAGGTCAAAAGCAGCGAATAGAGCGGATCGATCCGGTAGAAACGCTTGAACAGCAGCCGCTCGACCACGATGCCGAGCGCGCCCACCAGGATCGGCCCGACGATCACGGCGCCGAAGAAGCCGACATGGGGCGCCAGCACGATCGCCATGTAGGCCCCGACCGCGAAGAAGGCGCCGTGGGCCAGGTTGATGATCCCGCCCAGCGAGAAGATCAGCGACAGGCCGAGCGCGATCAGGAGGTAATAGAACCCGTCGAGCAGACCGTTGAGCAGCTGCGACAGGAAAAGTGCCGTTTCCATGCGGGGTCTCGACTATCGGAGGGGCCCGCCGCGGCCGGGCGCGGCGGGCGGTGTCGGGTCAGGCGGCGAAGGTGCAGGTGCCGCCGACGGCGTCCTCGATCAGCACCTCGAGCGGCTGGTCGGCGCCGAGGACGGGGCCGGAGGTGGTGAAGATGTCCCACTCGTTCTCGACCTCCGCCTCGGGCAGCGCGGTGATCGCGTAGATGTCCTGCAAAAGCTGATGAGAGTCGGGGTTGAAGTATCCCGGCCGGCTTTTCATCAGATCGAAGGTCGCGCCGCTCTCAAGGTATTCGATCAGGGCATCCGCATCCGTTCCGCCGATTTCGGTCATGGCTTTCGCCATGATCCTGAGTGCCGTGTAATCCGACCAGGCCTGGTTCTCGGGCGGCTTGCCGTATTTGTCGGCGAAGGCCTTGGCGAAGGCCTGGCTCTCCTCGGTGTCGATGAGGTGGTTCCAGACGCTGGGCCAGGTGCCCGAGAAGTTCTGCGGACCCGCCGCCCAGGCCGATTGCGTGTCGAAGCCGAAGCCGCCGATGGGATAGTCGAGGCCGAACTCGCCGTACTGCTTGAGGAACCCCGTGATCTGCGTGCCGGCGAGGTTCAGCGCGACCACGTCGGGCTGCGCGCTGCGGATCTTGAGCATGATGGCCGAGAAGTCGGTCGCATCCGTCGCCACGAGGTCGTCGCCCACGATTTCGCCGCCGTTGCGGTCAAGGAAGGCGCGCGCGCCGTTCAGCAGGTCGTGGCCGAAGGCATAGTCGGCGGTGGGCAGATACCACTTCTTTCCCTCGACCAGATCGGCGTTGAGGAAGTGCAGCCCCTCGCCGTTCAGATACATCGCGTTCTGCGTCTCGACGTGGAACATGTGCCGCTTGCAGTCCGATCCGCGCAGCGTGTCCGAGTTGCCGCCGGTGTTGACGAAGACCGTGCCCGTCCGCTCCGCGACCTGTCCGATGGCCAGCGTCGAGGCGGACGAGATCTCGCCCGTGATCGCCGCCACGCCGTCGCGCTCGATCATCCGTTCGGCCTTGGTGGAGGCGGTCTGGGGATTGACCGAATCCTCCTTGAGGACCTGAAGGTCGCGGCCCATGATCCCGCCCTCGGCGTTGATGTGCTCGACCGCCAGATCGACCCCCATCACCGCATAATCCCCCAGGGGGCCCAGAAATCCCGTTCGCGGCGTCAGGTGGCCCAGCACGATCGGCCCCTCCTGCGCCCGCAGGATCGTGGGCGCGGCCAGCGTGCCCAGGGCCATGGCGCCCCCGGTCCGCAGTACGGCACGCCGGTTCATGTTCCGGATAAAGGTCATCGTCGTCTCCTCCCGAGTGACGTCCGATCGCTTCGGATCGGTCTGATAACTGCGATCACAGTTGCGGGGGGATTCGACTTCTGTCAAGACTTCACGCACGCAGCATGGTCTCGACGGCACCTGCGATGGCTGGAACTTCATGGGATCACAGATGACCGATGCGGCCTTCGAAACCGCCGGAACACCGGGCGCGCCCACCGACGGGGCGTCGCTTTCCGCGCATGTCTACGATGTCGTCGCGGAGATGCTGCTGTCGGGTGCGCTGCGGCCGGGCGACCGGATTCCGCTGCGCCGGCTCGCCGACCAGCTGGGCGTTTCGGTCATGCCGATCCGCGCGGCCATCGGCCGGCTGGCCGCACGCGGCGCGCTTCGCGTGGAGCCCAAGCGCGCGATCTCGGTCCCGATCCTCAGCCGCGCCGAATTCGCCGACCTCACGCGCAACCGCCTGCATCTCGAACGTTGGGCGGTGTCGCTGGCGGCGCAGGGCGGCATGGCGTCGGCCCCCCTGCGAACGGCCGAGCAGGCGTTCCGCAGCGCCCTCGGTCGCGACGACGCGCAGGAGGCGGTGCGGGCCAACAAGGCGCTGCATTTCGACATCTATGCGGCGGCGGGGTCGCCGGTCCTCATGGAGCTCATCACCATCATGTGGCTGAAGGCCGGCCCGATCATCAACCTCGACCTGGGCGAGCAATCGCGCCGCAGCCGCCATTCCGCCTCGCTCGAGACGCACGGCCGCATGGTCGCGGCCATCCTGCGCGGGGATTCAGATGCCGCCGCGGACGCCCTGGGCGACGACATCCAATCCGCGGCCGAGTTCATCCTGTCGCGCGACATTCTGGCCAGCTAGGAGGGCAGGGACATGGATCTGAAACTTCACGACACCAGGGTCATCGTCACGGGCGGCGGCGCCGGGATCGGGCGGGCCATCGTCGACGGCTTCCTCGCCGAAGGGGCCGCGGTGGCGGTCTGCGACATCGACGCCGATGCGCTCGGCCGGCTGCCCGACGGCGTGTTCCACCGGCGCGTGGACGTGGGCATCGCGGAGGATCTGGCGGCGTTCATCGAGGACGCCATCGCGCATCTGGGCGGGCTCGACTGCCTTGTGAACAACGCGGGCATCGCGGGGCCTTCCGCCGGGATCGAGGCCATCGACCTTGCCGACTGGAACCGCACGCTCGCCATCTGCCTGACCAGCCAGTTCGTCTGCGCGTCGCGCGCCGTGGAGGCCCTGCGGCGCAGCGCCAACGCCTCCATCGTGAACCTGTCGTCGGTGGCCGGGCGCGTCGGGTTTCCGCAGCGCACCCCCTATGCGGCGGCGAAATGGGGCGTCGTCGGCCTGACGAAATCCCTGTCCATCGAACTGGGGCCGGATCGCATCCGGGTCAACGCCATCATGCCCGGCCTCGTCGCGGGCGACCGGCAGCGCCGCGTGCTGGAAGCGCGCGCCCAGAACCGCGGCCGAAGCTTCGCGGAGGTCGAGGCGGAGGCGTTCTCGCTCACCTCCATCGCCGAATACGTGACGCCCGAGCAGATCGCGGACCAGGTGCTGTTCCTTGCCAGCGAACGCGGGCGCACGATTTCGGGACAGGCCATCTCGGTCTGCGGCGACACCCGCGCGCTGGCGTGACGGATTTCCGACACGGGCCGGACGCCCGGTTAACAAATACATAACGGCCATTACCGCCGTCCTGCCGGGAACGGCGCTCTTGCTGAAAGGACGCGCCTCATTTCGCCGTATCCGGGGCTGCGGTCCGCCAGTCGCCCATCGAAGCCTGCCGCTTCCTGGGACATGCCCTACGGCACGCCCCACCACCGCAGGGTCTGCTCGAAATGGACGCGGATCGCCTCGGCGGCGGCACCGGCGTCGCGGCGGTCGAGGGCGTCGATGACGACTAGGTGTTCCTCCATCGCAGAGACGATGCGGTCCTGAAGGAACGGACGGGAGTTCTGGATGATGGCGATCCGCATCCGGTTGGCGGCATAGGCCCCCGTCAGCAGCGAATTGCCCAGGCCCTCGGACAGGTAGTCGTGCAGCGACAGGTCGACCGTGATGGCCTGGGGCGGCAGGTCGCCCGCCCCGCCTGTCCGGGCCGCGTCGCGTATCGCGGCGTGTCGTTGGCGCAGGTCGGCCAGCCCCTCGACCGCGCCCTCCGCGATGCGGCGGCGGGCCCCCTCCTGATCCAGCGCCATGCGGAAGTCGAGGCATTCGCGGATGGTCTCGGGGCGCGCTTCCATCACCTGCACGCCGCGCTTGGGCAAGGTCGTGAGCAGGCCCCAGGCGCTACCCTGCTTCACCGCGTCGCGAATGGCGGCGATCGGACAGTCGAGAAGCTCGACCAGTTGCGACATGGACAGGAACTGCCCCTCGCGCAGCTGTCCCGACCTGAGCGCAGTCCAGAGCGCGTGCTGCGCCTTGTCGCCGAGCAGGCGGATATCATGGGTTGCATTCATGGTTCACCCAGGCGGCAGAGACCTTCAACATTTCCAGACAGGTGTTGAAGGATATTCTTCATAGTCGAATTTCTAGAATATCCTGTAAAATGTCAGTTGCAATAGCAGACGGGCGCGGGCAGCGCCGGAAACGACGGGCCGCGATCTCATGCGGCAAGGGAGGGAACCATGACGGCAACGGATCACGGTCACGTGGCCCCCGGCGGGACGATGGACGCCGAGGGACACAACACGCTGAACCCCGTGGGGGCGGACGAAAAGACCTGGGGCTGGTTCGCCATCTTCAACATCTGGGCCAACGACGTGCAGTCGCTGTTCGGCTATTCGCTGGTGGCCTCGCTGTTCATCTCCTACGGGGTGGGCGGCTGGACGGCCTTCGCCGCGCTGATCGCGGCGGGCCTGTTCGTCATGTGGATGGTGAACCTGTCGGGTGCCGCGGGCGAGAAATACGGCATCCCCTACCCCGTCTTCGCCCGCGCCAGCCTGGGAACCCAGGGTGCCAAGCTGCCGGCCATCCTGCGGGCCATCGTCGCGGTCTTCTGGTACGGCGTGCAGGTCTATTTCGCCTCGACCGCCGTGGCGCTCCTGATCCGGTCGGTCACGGGGCTGTCGGGCGGGGCCGAGATCATGGGCCTGACCGGCGTCGACTGGACGGCCTTCCTCATCGTCTGGGCCTTCCACATCGTCATCTTCTGGCGCGGCATGGACTGGGTCGAGACCTTCCTCAACATCGCCGGCCCCTTCGTCTATGTCGTGATGATCGGCCTCGTGATCGTCCTGTGGCAGCGCGCCGACGGGCAGCTCCTGTCGGCCACGGCCACGATCTTCGCCAACCCCGAAGGCACATTCGCCACCGAGTTCAGCGGCTTCATCGCCATCGTCGGCACCATGGTGGCCTATTTCGCGGCGGTGATGATCAACTTCAGCGATTTCTCGCGCTATGCTCGCGACAAGAAGGCGATGAAGCTCGGCAACCTCGCAGGGCTGCCGTTCAACATGATCCTGTTCTCGGCGCTGGCGCTTCTGACCACGGCGGGCGCGGCGGTCGTCTTCGGCGAGGAGATCATCAACCCGACCGAGATCGTGGAGCGCACCGACAGCGTCCTGCTGGGCGTCATCGCGGCGATCACCTTCTTCGCGGCGACCGTGGGCATCAACCTGGTGGCCAACTTCATCCCCGCGGTGAACGGCATCGCCAACCTCAGCCCGACGCGCATCAGCTTCCGCACTGCGGGCCTCATCACCTCGGGCTTCGCGCTGGTGATCGGCGGCTTCTGGAACAGCTTCATCAGCGAGTTCGGCATCAGCGGCTTCGTCAACACGCTGGGCGCGACGCTGGCCCCGATCTTCGGCATCATGATCGTGGACTACTACTGGCACCGCAAGCAGGAGCTGCGGCTGGATGACCTCTACGACACCGAAGGCGGCGTCTACCGCTACGGCAACGGCTGGAACGGCACGGCGGTGCAGGCCTTCGGGGTGGCGGCCATCTTCTCGGTGGCGACGGTCTGGGTGCCGTGGTTCGCCTTCCTGTCGGGCTACAACTGGGTCATCGGCGCCCTTCTGGGCGGCGCGATCTATCACGTCCTCGCGCGCGGCAACGTCCGCGTCTGACGCCCGGTCGGGCCGGCGGGGTGCACCCCCTGCCGGCCCTACTTCTGCAAGACATAGGTCCCCGGCGCATCCGCCAGCGGCGCGAAGCCCGCATCGGGGGCGCCCATGGCGGGCGGCGCGACCGGGGCGCCCGACCGCTCCTTGAGCCAGTCGTCCCATTCCAGCCACCAGGACCCGTCCTGCTCCGGCGTCTGCGCCTGCCATGTTTCGGGATCGACATAGGTATCGTCGTGCCGCGCCGTGGCGATCCGGTAGGTCCGGCGGGGGTGCCCCGGCTCCGACACGATGCCCGCGTTGTGGCCACCGCTGGTCAGCACGAAGGTCACGTCGGTGTCGAGAAACAGGTGCATCTTGTAGACCGACTGCCAGGGCGCGACGTGGTCCGTCACCGTGCCCACGGCAAAGACCGGCGGGCGGATGTCGACCACCGACACGGGCCGGCCGTCCACGGTGTAGTTCCCTTCGGTCAGGTCGTTGTCGAGATAGAGCGAGCGCAGGTATTCCGAATGCATCCGATAGGGCATCCGAGTCCCGTCGGCGTTCCAGGCCATCAGATCGAACATCGGCGGCTCCTCTCCCATGAGGTAGCTCCGCATGACCCGCGACCAGATCAGGTCGACGCTGCCCATGATCTGGAACGCCCCGGTCATCTGGCGCGCGTCCAGATAGCCCTGGTCCCACATCATGTCCTCCAGATAGGTGACCTGGCTCTCGCTCGTGAACAGCTGCAGCTCCCCGGCTTCGGTGAAGTCGATCTGCGAGGCGAGGAACGTCAGCGTGGCGAACGGGTCCTCCCCGTCGCGCCCCATGGCCGCCGCCGCGATCGACAGGAGCGTCCCGCCGAGGCAGTAGCCGACGCCGTGGATCTTGCGCCCCGGCACGACGGCCTGCACCGCCTCGACGGCGTCGAGCACGCCCATCCGGCGGTAGTCGTCCATCCCCAGGTCGCGGTCCTCCGCATCGGGGTTGCGCCAGGAGACCATGAAGACGGTATGCCCCCGGTCGACCAGGAACTTCACCATGGAGTTCCGCTCCGACAGGTCGAGGATGTAGTACTTCATGATCCACGCCGGGACGATCAGGACCGGCTCGGGGTTCACCTTGCCCGTGGTCGGCGAATACTGGATCAGCTCCATCAGGCGGTTGCGATGGATGACCTTGCCCGGCGTCGCCGCGACCTCATGGCCCGGACGGAATGCCTCCGCCCCTGCCGGAGGCTTGTCGCGCAACTGCCGGTCCAGGTCGTCGAGGAAGATGCCGAAGCCGCGGGCAAGGTTCCGGCCGCCCTCCTTCCGCGTCCGCTCCAGCACCTCGGGATTGGTCGCGGGAAAGTTGGAGGGCGAGAAGGCGTCGAGCATCTGGCGGGCGACGAATTCCATCACCCGTTCGTGCCTGTCGGTCACGCCGCGCACCCCGGTCGTGACGTCGTTCCACCACCGCTGATTGAGAAGGAACTGCTGGTGATAGAGGTTGTAGGGCCATTTCTGCCACCCTTCATGCCGGAACCTGCGGTCGGTCGCCGGCGGCGTGACGCAGGGGCGCGCGCGATACCGGGTTCCCGCGCAGGTCGCCGCATAGCGCGACAGCTGCACCCAGTTCTGCCAAGCCTTGTGCCCGAGCTGCATCTGCTTGCCCGGCTCCGTCGCCAGATGCGCGAACCAGTCGAGATAGGCCCCGGCCAGCGCCGCGGGTGAGACGCCGGCGGTCATCCTGGCCATGTTGGCGCGGGTCAGCCGGTCGATCATCGTCGTCATGGTGTCGAAGGGGACGATCCCGGTGCCCGATCCGCCGGCAGGCGGGGTCGCGGCAGGGCGGGGCCGTTTTGCCCGGACCTCCGGCGCGGCGCCTGGTGCGCGGCCGCGATTCGCGGGCCGTTTCGTCCCAGTCTGTCCGCTCTTAGGTGATGAAGCCGTCATTGCGCATCCTCCCCTTGAACCGCCGAGGATACGCCGCGAAGAACGGCCCCGCATTGACCCCGATCAACCTTTCGCGGGGCGCGCGGCATCTTGCTGGCCCGGTCCATCGCCCCAGATAGACGAAATGAACCGACGGTGCGGCAAGCCTTTCCGATCCGTCCCGAACCTGCCCAGCGGAGCCCGCCTTGCCCGACGTCCCTGCCCGAACGGCCGAACATCCCGACCGCCTCTCCGCCCGTAGGGGGACGCGGGATGCGGCGGCGGTCGGTGGGACCGGGTTCGCGGCCCCGCGGCCGACCCCCGCAAGGGGCGCGCCGCGATGACCCATCCCTCCGCCTCGCCTCTCGGCACCCCCCGCCCCGCGGCCAGGCCCGTCCTGCGCGCCCTGCCCTGGGCGGCGGTCGCCTTGGCCTCGGGCGCGGGCGCGGTGCTGGGCGACTGGCAGTTCGCTTGGGTCGCGGCCGCCTGCGCGGGTCTGGCGCTGCTGCCCAAGGCCTTCACCGCCGTCTCGGGGATCGTGTTTCCCGCGGGCTTCACCACCGGCATCCTGATCTTCTGCGCCGCGGCCCTTCTGGCGGGCGAATGGGGCGGGCTCTACGTCACCCTGTGGTGGTGGGATCTGGCCCTGCACCTCGTGGCGTCCTCCGTCCTCGCCGTGGTCGGCATGGCGCTGGCGATGACGGCGACAGGGGGCGCGCGGCCGCGGGTGGCCGTCTGGGTGCTCGCCGTCCTGGCCTTCGCCTTCTCGATGATGGTCGGCGCCATGTGGGAGCTGATGGAGTTCTCGATCGACGCGATCTTCGGCACCAACGCGCAACGTTCCGGCCTGCCCGACACGATGGGGGACCAGGCGGTCAACCTGCTGGGCGCGACGCTGGGCGCGGTGGCGGGCCACGCGCGGGTGGACCGGGGCGCCCGCTGGCCGCTGGCCCGCCTGCTCGGCCGGTTCATGGCGGACAACCCGGTCCTCTATCCCGACCTGTCAGACCGCGCGCGCCGCCGCCAGCCCTGACTGCACCGCCCCCTCCAGCGTCGCGGGCAGGCCCGTGTCGACGTGATCGCCGGCGAGGATCAGGTTCCGCCACCGCGTCCGCGTGGCCGGCCGCCGCGCCACGCCGGCGGGCGACTGGTCGAAGGTCGCCGCCCTTTCCCGCAGAAAGCGCGCGGGCGGCAGGGCGTCTGGTACCCGGCCCCCATGGGCGCGGACGGCCGCCGCGACCTCGGACCACAAAAGCCGCAGCGAGGCATCCCGGCCCAGTCCCTGCAACGGCGAATGTTCCGCCGCCGAGACCGTGACCGACACCACGTCGCCGCGCCGGAACAGCCACTGCGCCGCCCCGCCCAGAAGGGCCAGGATCGGGGGCAGGCCGCTGTCGGGCAGCAGGAAGTGTGCGTTGGCGATGGACGGCCCCGGACCGGGCAGCGTGAGGTCGGGCAACATCGGCGCCACCTCCTGCGGCGGCAGGGCGAGGATCACGGCATCCCGCGGCCCGATCTCCAGCGGCCCCTCGCGCAGGTGCAGCGTGGTGACGCGCCGATCCGCGATCTCCACCTCGCGGACCGGCGCGCGATAGCGGATCGGGACACCCCTGCCCGCCAGCACCTCCACCGCCGGGTCGATCAGCGCGGGCCCCAGCCCCTCGGGCGCCAGCACCGGCCGGCACGCCCCCGCGCCCCGTGCGAAGCTGCGCAGAAGGACGGCGCGCAGGAGGCCCGCGTCCGCCTCCTCCGGCGGCGCGTTGAGGATGGCGCGGGTCATCGGATCCCAGAACCCGCGCCACATGGGGCCACGGTCGGTCACGGCCTTGGCGACGGTGCGCCCCCTGCCCGCCCGCAGCAGCCCGAACGCCTGCGACGCCGCACGGCCAAGGGTCACCCCCGGCGGCCGCGCCACGCCGCTGAGCATGCCCAGAGGTCCGGGCGGCAGGCGAAGGCTCCACCGCGCGCCGGAGGCGAGGTCGAGGAACGGAAAGGCCGCCTCCGGCATCACGCTCAGCGCATCGCGCCCGCCGATCCGGTCGGCCCAGTCCAGCACGCCCCGGTTGGCCGACAGGATCAGGTGGTTGCCGTTGTCGATCCGCCGCCCCAGCCGGTCGTCGGCAAAGCTGCGGCACCGGCCGCCCGCCTTGGGCGACGCCTCCAGCATCAGGACGTCCCGGCCGCGCCGCGACAGCGCCTCCGCCGCCACGAGGCCCGCAAGGCCCGCGCCCACGATCACAACCCTGCCGGTCAGGTCAGCCCCCCCGCGCGAGGACGCGCCGCGTACCGTCGATCAGCTTGCCCACGCCGGACCGCCGGGGCGGCACGACCGTCCAGTCGTCCTCCATCCGGCCGAGCAGCCGCTCGTAGGGCCCCATCATCATCAGCGCGGGCAGCAGCCGCGCGCGGCTGTGCGACGGGATCTCCAGCGCGGCCTCCGCATAGGCGGCGCGCGCCTCGCGGCCGAGGATCGCACGGGCGCGCGGCAGGGCCGGATGGTCCACGGCCGCCTTCGGATCGTCGGGCAGACCCGCCCCCCGCAGGACATGCGCGGGCAGGTAGAGACGCCCGCGGCGCGCGTCCTCGGCCACGTCGCGCAGGATGTTGGTCAGTTGCAGGCCCCGCGCCAGCGACAGGGCGAACCGCTCCGACGAATGGCCGCGCCAGGCGCCGAAGCAATGCATCGACAGGACGCCGACCGATCCCGCGACCCGGCGGATATAGGCGGTCAGCATCTCCCCGCTCGGGGCGACGATGCAGGCCGCGTCCATCCGCATCCCGTCGAGCAGCAGCAGGAACTCCGCCTGCGGCAGGTCGTGGCGGTCGATGGCGCGCGCAAGCTCGGCGCCGACGGCGGTGCGCGGGATGCCGCCGTGGGCGCGCACGATCTCCTCCTCCCAGGCGTCGAGCGCGGCCGCGCAGGCGGCCGGGTCCGTGCCCATGGGGGAATCGCCGTCCGCGATGTCGTCGACGATGCGGCAGAAGGCATAGACCGCGCGGATCGCGTCGCGCCGGACGGGGGGAAGGATGCTCATTCCCAAGGCGAAGGACGATCCGGAGGCGGCGACGATGGAGCGGACCACCGCCCGGTCCGCCCGGCGATCGCTGGCCCGGTCCGCCGACGACAGACCCGTCACCGGGGCCTCCGCGCCGCATGGGTCAGGCCCACGGCGCCCGCGCGCAGGACATCCGCCCGCGACAGCGCCACGCGACGGGCCAACGGATCGCCCCGCCGCAACCGCTGGCAAAGCCGCCGGGCGAGCCACAGCGTCGCTGCCGCCTGCCCGCGCAGCCCCCGCGATCGGATCGCCCCCGGCAGGGGCGCGGCGCGGTTCAGGAGCGTGGCGCAGGTGTCGAGCGTCCGGGTCACGACGCGGGAAAGTTCGGGGGTGAGGCGCGGCTCCGACAGATCTTCGGGCCGCGCGCCGGCTTCCTCCAGCCAGTCGGCGGGCAGATAGACCCGGCCCAACCGGGCACGGTCCTCGGCCAGGTCCTGAAGGTGGTTGAGAACCTGCAATGCGGTGCACAGCGGGTCCGACAGCGCCGCCACGCGCCTGTCCTCGCCGTGGAGCGCCAGGAGGAACCGCCCCACCGGGTCGGCGGACATCGCGCAATAGGCCCGCAGGTCGTCCCACGTGGCATAGCAGGCACCCCGCGCGTCCTGCCGGAAGGCTCCCAGCAGACGGCGCGCTTCGGCCAGGGCCTCCGGTCGGTCGGCCAGCGCCGAGCGCAGCGCCAGCGCCTCCGGCCGACCGTCCGGGTCGCCGTCCAGCCCCGCCTCGAAGGCGTCGAGCTCGGAAAGCTTCACGGCGGCCGCCAGATCGGCATCGTCCGCCACGTTGTCGGCGGCGCGGGCGTAGCGATAGAAGGCCATGACCGCCCCGCGCTTGCGCCCCGTCAGCAGGCGCGATGCGACCGGAAAGTTCTCGGTCCCGGCATCGCGGATGCGATCGGCAACGGTCTCTCCCATGACGCCCTCCCCTCCGCGGCGCAATTCCGCGCGATCACCCGCCGTCTTCGCGTGATTCCTCAAACCGTTGTTCTAGGTCTGCCGTAAGATGAGGAAAGGGCCAAGCCGATGCACACCATTCTGACCCTGTCGCTGCTCACCGTCGCCGTTCCGGCCGTCGCGGCGGACCTGCGCGTCGAGATCGCGAACCTGCGCTCCACCGAAGGCCAGATCCTCGTCGCGGCCTGCGACGAGGCACGGTTCACCACCGCCGACTGCCCGTTCACCGCCCGCGCGCCCGCGTCCGAGGGGGCCGCGACGATCCGCGGGCTGCCCCCCGGCATCTATGCGGTGCAGGCGATCCACGACGAGAACGCGAACGACAAGCTCGACCGCCGCCTGCGGCTGCTGCCGCTCGAAGGGCTCGGCTTCTCGCGCGATGCGCCGATGCGCCGCGGCCCACCCCGTTTCGGCGACGCGGCGCTTGCCGTGGAAGGCGACGGCACCATAACCGTCAACATGAGGTATTTTCAGTGAACATGATGAACGATCCGGTGGGACGTCGCGCCGTGGTGATCGGGGCCGGTCCGGGTGGGCTCGCCTCCGCCATGCTGTTGCGCGCGGCGGGGGCCGATGTGACCGTGCTGGAGCGGTCGGACCGCGTGGGCGGGCGCACCGCCGGGTTCACGCAGGACGGCTTCACCTTCGACTACGGTCCGACCTTCTATCTCTATCCCCAGGTCCTGCGCGAGATCTTCGCCGCCTGCGGGCGCGACCTCGACGCAGAGGTCGACCTGCGCCGTCTCGACCCGATGTACCGGTTGCAGTTCGACGACGGCCGCACCTTCGACGCGACCGCCGACATCGACCGCCTGACGGCCGAGGCCGCGCGCCTGTCGCCCGAAGACGCGCCGAACGTGCGCCGCTATCTTGAAACCAACGCGACCAAGTTCGACAGCTTCATCCCGATCCTGCAACGCCCCTTTCTGGGTCTGGGCGACCTGATGCGGCGCGACATGCTGGCCGCCCTGCCGAACCTGCGCCCCTGGTCCAGCGTGGACACCGACCTGAAGCGCTGGTTCCGCGACCCCGACCTGCGGCTCGCCTTCAGCTTCCAGTCGAAATATCTCGGCATGTCGCCGTTCAAGTGCCCGTCGCTGTTCACCATCATCGCCCATGTCGAATACGGCCACGGCGTGTTTCATCCCATCGGCGGCTGCAACGCCATTCCGCAGGCGATGGCCCGGATCGCGACCGAGATGGGCGTCGACATCCGCCTGTCGGAGCCGGCGGAGGAGATCGGCTTCGACGGCCGGCGCGCGACCTCGGTGCGCACGAAAACGGGCACGATCCCGGCGGATGCCGTGGTCGTGAACGGCGACTTCGCCGGCACGATCCCCAGCCTCATCCCCGATGCCCGGCGCAAGCGCTGGACCGATGCCAGGATCGCCGCCAAGAAGTACTCCTGCTCGACCTTCATGCTGTATCTCGGCATCGAGGGGCGGCTTGACGATCTGGCCCATCACACGATCTTCATGTCCGACGACTATCAGGAGAACATCCGCGAGATCGACGCGGGCCTCGCTCCCGAGGAACCCACGATCTACGTCCAGAACGCGGGCGTGACCGACCCGACGCTGGCGCCGGAGGGGCATTCGACGCTCTACATCCTCGTGCCCACCGGCAACCTCTCGGGCAAGGTGGACTGGCCCGCCATCGCCCCCGCCTACCGCGAGAAGGTGCTCGACCGCGTGTCGCGCCTGTCGGGCCACGACATCCGGCCGCGCATCCGGACGGAGCGGATGCTGACCCCCGCCGACTGGCAGGCGCAGATGGGCATCCACCGCGGCGCGACCTTCAACCTGGCGCACAACCTGGGGCAGATGCTCCACTTCCGCCCGCGCAACCGGTTCGAGGACGTGGACGGCGTCTATCTGACGGGGGGCGGCACGCATCCGGGGTCGGGCCTGCCCACGATCTTCGAAAGCGCCAAGATCGCCGCGCGGCTGGCGGGCGACGACATGGGGCTCGACCCCGCTGACTATGCGATACCCGACAGGGAAAGGGAGGCTGCGGAATGAGCGACGTCGGCATCATCGGCGCGGGGCTGGGCGGTCTGGCCGCCGCCTGCACGCTGGCCGCGCGGGGCCACAAGGTCACGCTTCTGGAGCGGAACGACTGGCTGGGCGGCAAGGCCGCGCTGCACGAGGATCGGGGCTTCCGCTTCGACATGGGCCCCACCATCCTGACCATGCCCCGCGTGCTGGAGCGCGTGTTCGCCGAGGCCGGGCGCGACATGGCCGACTATCTCGACCTGCGGCGCCTCGACCCGCAGTGGCGCTGCTTCTACGACGACGGCACCGTCCTCGACCTGCGCGACGACATGGCCGCCTCCCGTGCAGAGATCGCGAAGCTGGCCCCCGACGCGGCCGAAGGCTTCGACCGCTTCATGGCCGTGGCCTCGCGCCTGTCGGACGTCTCCGACAGGTTCTTCTTCTGGAAGTCGGTGGAAGACCTGCGCGACACGATGGACCTCAAGCAGAACATGACGCTCGACACGCTGCGCGACGTCATGGCGCTCCGGATGCACCGCACCGTCGCGGGCCAGATCAAGCGCGACATCTCCGACAAACGCGTGGCGCAGATGCTGGAGCACTTCATCCAGTATGTCGGCTCCTCCCCCCTCGCCTCGCCCGCCGTCCTCTGCGGCATCGCGCAGATGCAATTGGGCGAGGGCGTCTGGTATCCCATGGGCGGCACCCGCGCCGTCCCCCTCGCGCTGACGCGGCTGGCGGAGGAGCTGGGCGTGGACATCCGCACCGGCGCGGACGTCACCGCGATCGAGACCGAGGGCCGCCGCGCCACCGCGGTGGTCGCGGGGGGCGAGCGGATGGCCTTCGACCGTGTCGTCAGCAACATGGATTCGGTCCGCACCTACCGCGACCTGATCGGCGGCGACGTCTGGCGCGATTTCGCGAGGGGCCGCAAGCGGGAGCCCGCGTGCTCCGGCGTCGTGCTCTACCTCGGGCTCGACCGCGCCTACGACCACCTCGCGCATCACAACTTCGTCTTCTCGCGCGACCCGGAGGAGGAGTTCGGCGCCATCTACGACGAGGGGCGCCCGGCCCCCGACCCGACCGCCTATGTCGCCGCCCCCGCCCGCACCGAGCCGGATGTGGCGCCCGAGGGGGGCGAGGCGCTCTATGTCCTCGTCCACACCCCCTACCTGCATCCGGGGCAGGACTGGTCCAAGATGCTGCCCGACTACCGCCGCACCATCCTCGACAAGCTGGGGCGCAGCGCGGGGATGGAGGATATCGAGAGCCGCATCGTCACCGAGCGCGTCCTGACGCCGCAGGACATCCACGACCGCTACAACGTCCTCGACGGCGCGATCTACGGGCTGGCGAGCCACGGCAAGGTGCTGGGCGCCTTCAAGCCGGGCAACCGCTCGCGGCAGGTGCGCGGCCTCTACCTGGCCGGCGGGTCGGCGCATCCGGGGCCGGGGATGCCCATGGCCCTCATGTCCGGGTGGATCGCCGCCGACAGCCTCGACGGCGACGCGCGGGGGAACGCCCGCGTGGCGGCGGAGTGACCGGGCCCGCGGGCGATCCGGTCGCGCTGCGCTCGCCCGCGATGGTGCGGTTCTTCGACGGCGTGATGCAGCGTCAGATGCGCCGCGCCTTCCGCGCCGTCCGCGTGGCAGAGCCGGGGCTTCCCGCGCTGCCGGACGACCGCCCGGTCGTCTTCTTCTCCAACCACCCCTCCTGGTGGGATCCGGCGTTCTACATCGTCCTCTCCGCCGCCCTTTTGCCGGGCCGGTGCAGCTTCGGCCCGATGGAGGCGCGGGCGCTGGAGCGGTACCGCTTCATGCGCCGCATCGGCATCTTCGGGATCGAGCCGGGCACCACCTCGGGCGCCGCGCGCCTGCTGCGCGTGGGCGGCCACATCCTGTCGGACCCGGCGCATGTCCTCTGGCTGACCGCGCAGGGCCATTTCGCCGACCCGCGCACGCCGGTCGAACTGCAACGCGGCCTGTCCCGCCTGCTGTCGCGCGCGCCGCAGGCGCTGGCCGTTCCCGTGGCCCTCGAATACCCCTTCTGGTCCGAGAAACGCCCCGAGGCACTCGCGGCCTTCGGCGACGCCATACCGGCGGCCGAGGCGACGCACGAACGCCTCGAACAGGCGCTTCAGGACACCGCAAATGCGCTGGCCGCGCGCGCGAAGGCCCGGTCCCCCGCCGCCTTCGATACCATCCTCGGCGGGCGCGTCGGGGTGGGGGGCATCTACGGCGGCTGGTCGCGCCTTCGCGCGCGCATCCGGGGTCGCTCCTACCGCCCCGAACACCTGCCGGAGTCGGGCGAATGACCGCCGTCGTCCTGACCGTCCTGGCGTTCGTCGCCTTCGGGCTGGCCGTGCTCTACGCAGCGGTGACGCTGGCGAACCTGTCGATCTTCCGCGCGCCCGAAGGGTCCCCCGACGGCACCCCCCGCATCTCCATCCTCATCCCCGCGCGCGACGAGGCCGCGAACATGCCCGCGGCCATCGACGCGGCGCTCGCGCAGACCGGCGTGACGGTGGAACTCGTCGTCCTCGACGACGGCTCCACCGACGCGACCGCCGCCATCGTGGCCGACCGTGCCGCCCGCGACCCCCGCGTCCGGCTGGCGCAGGGCGCGCCCCTGCCGGACGGCTGGAACGGCAAGCAGCACGCCTGCCACCAGCTTTCCCAGCACGCGCGCCACGAGACGTTCCTCTTCGTCGATGCCGACGTCCGCCTGGCCCCGGACGCCGCCGCGCGCCTTTGCGCCCATCTCGACCGCCGGGGCCTCGACCTCGTGTCGGGCTTCCCGCACCAGATCACCCGCACCCTGATCGAAAAGGTCGCGATCCCCCAGATCCTCGTCGTCCTCCTGGGCTACCTGCCGCTCTGGATGGCGCGACGCTCCGACGCGCCCGCCTTCGCCGCCGGTTGCGGCCAGCTCCTGATGGTGCGCGCCGGGGCTTACG
Organism: Jannaschia rubra; assembly: GCF_001403735.1. Classification (GTDB taxonomy): domain Bacteria; phylum Pseudomonadota; class Alphaproteobacteria; order Rhodobacterales; family Rhodobacteraceae; genus Jannaschia; species Jannaschia rubra. The sequence continues at coordinate 14,797 of NZ_CXPG01000023.1, read as the reverse complement.
GGCGCGCCGGCGGCCATGCCCGCTTCGCGCACCTCATGCACGACGGGCTGAACATGCCGCGCAACGTCCGCCGCGCGGGCGGCTCCACCGACATCGTCGATGCGACGCCGCTCGCCTCCTGCCGGATGTACGACAACTGGGCCGACATCCGCTCCGGCTTCACCAAGAACGCGACCGAAGGCATGGCCAAACCCGTGGCCCTGCCCGTCTGGACCGTGCTGCTCGGGGGGGGGCACATCCTGCCCTGGCTCCTGCTGCCCGCCGCGGGGGCCGCGGGGGCCGGATGGGCCGCCGCGCTCTCGGCCCTCGCCATCGCGCTGGTCCTGTCGGCCCGCGCGGTGCTGGCCCTGCGGGTGCGGCAATCCTGGCTGTCGGTCCTGTTGCATCCGGCGGGCGTCGCCCTCACCCTCGCGATCCAGTGGTCCGCCCTCATCGGCGCGCGGCGCGGGCGGCAGGCGGTCTGGCGCGGACGGAGGTACGATTTCCAATGACGGATCCCGCAATCCCCTTCGCCACCCTGCGCGCGGCCTTCTCGCTCGACGCGGTGCCGCCGGTGTCCGCCCGGATCGACCGCCTGCGCGCGCTCTCCACCGCCCTTTCGGACCGCCACGACGAAGTGGCCCGCACCGTGTCGCAGGACTTCGGCCACCGCTCCGCCATGGAAACGGGCGTGGCCGAGATCGCCTTCACGCGTGAGGCCATCCGCCACCTGACCCGCCGCCTGCCCGGTTGGGCCAAGCCACACCGCTCCCGCGTCCTGCGCCCCCTGCCCGCCCGGACCGAGGTCTGGCGCGAACCAAAGGGCGTCGCGGGCATCCTCTCGCCCTGGAACTACCCGGTGCAACTGGCGCTCGTGCCGCTCGCCACCGCCATCGCCGCAGGCAACCGCGCCTTGCTCAAGCCGTCGGAGCGGACGCCCGCCACCTCCGACCTGCTGGCGCGGATCGTGGCCGAGGTCTTCCCCCCGGACGAGGCGACGGTCGTCACCGGCGGCCCCGACGTCGCCCGCGCCGTCTCCGCCCTGCCCTTCGATCACCTGTTCTTCACCGGCTCCACCGCGACGGGGCGGCTGGTGGCGCAGGCGGCGGCGGAAAACCTCACGCCCGTGACGCTCGAACTCGGCGGCAAGAGCCCCTGCATCATGATGCCCGACGCCGACCCCGACACCCACGCCCCCCTCGCGGGCTGGGGCAAGTGGTTCAGCGCCGGGCAGACCTGCGTGGCGCCCGACTACCTCCTCGTGCCGCGCGGCACGGCAGACCGCTGGGCCCGGGCGATGCTCGACGTCGCGCGGGGCTTTCTCGAGAACCCCGACGACTACACCGCGCTCATCGACGCGGACCACGGCGACCGCCTGCGCGACATGCTGGCCGAGGGGGGCGAGGTGCGCGCCCTCGACACCGACCTGCCCGGCCGGATGGCGCCCGCCGTCGTCCTGAACCCGCCCGAGGGCGGCCGCCTGATGACCGAGGAGATCTTCGGCCCCGTCCTGCCGATCCTCGAATACGACAGCCCCGACGACGCGGTGGCGCAGGTGAACGCCGGCCAACCGCCCCTCGCCCTCTATGCCTTCGGTCGGGATGCCGGGCAGGCCCGCGCGCTCGTCGCCCGCATCCGGTCGGGCGGGGCCACGATCAACGGCACGATCCTGCATCTCGCCGCGCACGACCTGCCCTTCGGCGGGATCGGCACCTCCGGCATGGGCGCCTATCACGGCGACCGGGGGCTGGCGGAGTTCAGCCACGAACGCGGGGTGATGACCGTGGCCTCCGGCCGCTGGACGCGCCTCCTCGTCCCGCCCTATTCCACCCTCGCCCGCCGCGCCATCGAACGCCTGGCCCGCTGAGGCCGCAGGCGCGATTCGCGCGCCGCGACCGCCCGAAGTTTCCCTTGGGTCAACGGCTTGCCGGAAGCCGGCCGGAAAAGGCGCGTTTCGTGGTATGATGGCCCGGCACCACGCAGGAATCCGCCATGCTCCGCATCCTCCGCCACCTCGGGTTCGGCGCGCTTGCCGCGCTGTGTCCGACCGCGCCCGCCGCCGCCGATGTCTACGACGTCGATGCCCTCAACTGCGGCCAGCTCGCCTGCGCCGCCGTCTATCAGGGCGAGGGCGTCGACCACCGGCAACTGGTGGTCGAGATCACCTCCGCCACCGGCGGCCTCGCCACGCCGAAGTTCCGCTGGATCTACGACTCCCCGCCCGGTGCCTTCGGGTCGGTCACGCTCTGGATCGACGCGCACCTGGCCCAGCGGGTCGGCGGGTCGGCCGGCGTGACCCTGTCGGAGACAGATTTCGCCACCCTGATGTACTGGGGCCCGGTGCTGGTCGACGGGATGGAACAGGCGTTCAACTCGCCCGACACGCACCACCTGGGGTTCTATCCGACACAGGCCGAATGGCTCGCCACCGTGGCCGAGGCCGAGGCCGCCATCCCCCAGTCCATCCACGACTGGGACGCGGCGAACGACCCCGACGACGACGGCGGGACCGGCACCGGCGGCGCGCAGGAACATGCCGTGGGCGGCCTCGTCCCCGTCCTGAACTGCGTCTCCCACCCCTCGGCGCCCAACTGCCCCGGCATCGACATCGACGCGACCCCGGTGCCCGGCCGGGCCGCCGCGGCGCCCCTTCTGGCGCAGGTGAACCGCGACCGGCGCATCGCCGTCCTGAGCCTGACCGCGCGCCCCGACGCCGTGGCCTCCGGCCCCTCGTGCAGCGAGACGGCGCTGATGAACCGCCCCACGCTGGAGGCCTGCAAGGAACGCTGCGACGACTGCGAGGAGATGCTGGAGTCGTTCAACAACTTCAACGCCACCTATCTCTGCGGCGCGGGCCTGCTGACCGCGGGCCTCACCCTCGGGCCGGAGACCTTCGGCGTCTCGTCCCTCGGAGCGCTGCTGCTGGAGGCCGCGGGCGCGGGCGGCATCTGCGGGCAGGCCGCGGTCTTCGCCACCGCGGCGCAGCGCGACATGCTCAACGAGCGGTGCAAGGAACGCTGCGAGCTGTTCTGGGACGCGGATGCCGAAGGCGGGGGCACCGGCGGGGCGGACTGACGCTCCAAACCGGCTAGGCAGACCGGCACCCGCCCGCTAACGTCGCGCCATGGCGCTGCACATCGTGACCGAAGACCGCATCACTCCCGCCCGCCTGCTCGCCGGGCGGGCGATGGTCTGGGGCGGGCTCGCGCTCCTCCTCGGCGTCGCGGCGCTGCAGTGGCTCGACCAGGCGGGGCGCATCGACGCGGGGTTCCGCGACTGGCGGCCGACGCTCTATGCCTTCGCGGCCTTCGCCACGCTTCTGTGCTGGTCGCAGGTGGTGCGGCGGGGCGAGATGGGGAAACGCGCGCTTTTCGTCCTTCCCGCCGCGATCTTCGTGGGCGCGATGGTCGTCTTCCCCCTGATCTTCGGCATCGGCATCGCGCTCAGCGACTGGAACCTGGCCTCCCCCACGGGGCGGCAATTCAACGGGCTCGACAACCTGCGGCAGGCCTGGAACGACCCGTTCTACCTCAACGCGCTCCTCAACATGGTCTGGTACATCGCCGCCATCGCGGTCGAATACGTCATCGCCTTCGGCCTCGCCCTCCTCCTCAACGCGCAGATCAGGGGGCGCAAGTTCTTCCGCGTGGCCTTCCTGCTGCCGCTGATGCTGTCGCCCGTGGCCGTCTCCTGGATGGTCGGCAAGTCCATGTTCGAGCCGCGCTTCGGTCCCATGGCCCGCCTCGCGCGCAGCCTCGGCTGGGACACGCCCAGCTTCTTCGGCTCGCCCGAGATCGCACGCGCGATGATCATGGTCATGGACGCCTGGACCTACATCCCCTTCATGATGATCATGCTTCTGGCCGGCCTCCAGGCCGTCCCGCGGGAGTTGTCGGAGGCCGCCCGCGTCGATGGCGCCACCCCCTGGCGCCGCTTCTGGGAAGTCACCTTTCCCCTGATGCTGCCGGTCTCGATCACCGCCATCCTCATCCGCATCATCTTCAAGCTGAAGCTCGCGGATATCGTCATCAACATCACCGCGGGCGGGCCGGGGGGCGCCACCGACACCGTGACCAGCTTCATCTTCCGCGAATACCGCGACCGCAGCAACGTGGGCTACGGCACGATGCTGGCCTTCATCTACCTCGTGCTGATCGTCGTCGCCATGACCGGGGCGATGAAGCTCACCGATCGCTGGACCCGGCCGCACGGATGACCGACGGGCCGCAGATCTTCCGCGACCACGCCGTCGACCGCGCCTTCCGGCCGGGGTTCGTCCTGGGGCGCGCGGGCATCTACGCGCTCCTCATCCTCTGGGCCGTGGTCTGCCTGTTCCCGATCTACTGGACCGTCACCACCAGCTTCAAGGCCGCGCCCGACGTGATGCAGGGCAACATGATCCCCTGGGTCGATTTCGAACCCAAGCGCCTCGGCTGGCGCGCGCTCGGCCTCTCGCCCGACACCATCGGGCAGGTCAGCACGGTGCGCGACGAATTCCTCAAGCGCTTCTGGAACTCGGTCATCGTCTCGGTCTCGGCATCGGTGCTCGCGACCGCGCTCGGGGCGATGGCGGCCTACGGCCTGTCGCGCTTCGACTACCGCTTCGGGCCGATGCGGAACGGCGACATCGGGTTCTTCTTCCTGTCGCAGCTCATCCTGCCGCCCGTCGTCCTCGCCCTGCCCTTCCTCGTCCTCTACAAATCGCTTAACCTGCTCGACAGCCGGATCGGCCTCATCCTCCTCTATACCCTCACCGTCCTGCCCATCGTCATCTGGATCATGCGCGACCAGTTCGGCGCCATTCCGACCGAGCTGGAGGAGGCGGCGATGGTCGACGGCCTCGGCATCTGGGGCGCCTTCCTGACCATCGTGCTGCCCATCGCGGCGCCGGGCATGGTCGCGGCCTTCATCCTGTCGCTGGTGCTGACGTGGAACGAATATTTCTTCGCGGCCCTCCTGACCTCGACCCACGCCAACACCCTGCCCGTCATGGTGGCCAGCCAGACCGGGTCGCAGGGGATCAGTTGGTGGTCCATGGCCGCGTTGTCGTTCGCCGCGATCCTGCCGCTCATCCTGATCGGGATCGTGCTGGAACGCTACATCATCAAGGGAATGGCCGCGGGCGCGGTGAAGTAGGGGGGCGGGCGATGGCACTGGCGACGCGACACTGGGACAGGCTGGGGAACGGCGGGCTGACCTTCACCGAACTGGGCTTCGGCACGGCACCCCTGGGCAACCTCTACCGCGCGATTTCGGACGACGACGCCGACGCCATCCTCGACCGGGCGTGGCAGGCGGGGGTGCGGTATTACGACACCGCGCCGCTCTACGGCATGGGGCTTTCGGAAACACGCCTCAACCGCTTCCTGCGGGACAAGCCGCGGGGTGACTATGTTCTCTCGACCAAGGTCGGCCGCATCCTGCGCCCCGCCACCGCCGACACCCGCGACGGGATCGGCAAATGGTTCGACGTTCCCAACCGGCGCGAAATCTACGACTACAGCCACGACGGCATCCTGCGCTCCCTCGATGCCAGTTTCGAGCGTCTGGGCGTCGACCGCATCGACGTTCTGTTCGTCCACGACATCGACGTCCCCAATCAGGGCAGCCGCGCCAACGTCGATGCCAAGGTCGATCAACTCATGGCCGGCGGCTATCACGCGCTGGAACGGCTGCGCGGCGAAGGCGCCATCGCGGCCTTCGGCGCGGGCGTCAACGAATGGCAGGTCTGCGAACAACTCGCCCGGCGCGGCGACTTCGACCTGTTCCTCCTCGCCGGCCGCTACACCCTGCTGGAGCAGGAGGCGCTGACCTCCTTCCTGCCGCTGGCCGAGGCGCGCGGCATCGGCATCGTCACCGGCGGGCCCTACAACTCCGGCATCCTCGCCACCGGCGCACGGCCCGGCGCCTTCTACGACTACGACACCGCGCCGCAGCCCATCCTCGACCGCGTGGCCGCGATCGAACGTGTCTGCGACAGCCACGGCGTTCGCCTCGTCGATGCCGCCTTCCGCTTTCCGCTCCTGCACCCCTGCACCGTCTCGGTCATCCCCGGCGGGCAGGGCGTGGCCGAGATGGAAAGCAACCTCCGCGCCGCCACCGCCGACATTCCCGCCGCCCTCTGGTCCGACCTCAAGGCCGAGGGGCTGATGCGCGAGGATGCCCCCACATGAAGCCCCTGACATGAAGATCGACGCCCACCACCACCTCTGGCAGCCCCTCCGCGGCGACTACGACTGGATGCCGGAGGAGGAGCCGCTGTTGAACCGCCCCTATGCCCCCGCCGACCTCGCGCCCCATCTGGCCGCGCACGGCATCGACCGCACGGTCCTCGTGCAGGCCGCGCCCACGGTGGCGGAAACCGACTACATGCTGGGGCTGGCCGATGCGACGCCCTGGGTCGCGGGCGTCGTGGGCTGGGTCGATTTCGACGACGCGGGCGACCGCGCGACCCTCGACCGGCTGGCCCGGCATCCGGCGTTTCGCGGCGTCCGCCCGATGATCCAGGACATCCCCGACCCCGACTGGATGCTGGGCGCGTCGGTGCAATGGGGCTTCGCCGCCATCGCGGACATGGACCTGACCTTCGACGCGCTCGGCTTTCCCCGCCACCTCGACAACTTCCGCCGCCTGCTCGACCGCCACCCGATGCGGACCGTCATCGACCACGCGATGAAGCCCGGCATCCGGGGCGGCGACCTGACCGACTGGGCCGCCAACATGACCCGCCTCGCGCGTGAGACCGACGCGCGGGTCAAGCTCTCGGGCCTCGTGACCGAGGCGGGGCCGGACTGGACGGTCGACGACCTGCGCCCGGTGGCGGAGCATCTCCTGGCCGAGTTCGGGCCCTCGCGCATCATGTGGGGATCGGACTGGCCCGTCTGCCGCCTGCGCGCGTCCTATGACGACTGGCTGGCCGCGGCGGAAACGCTGACCGCCGACCTCGTCCCGGCCGAACGCGCGATGGTCTTCGGCGGCACGGCGGCGGAATTCTACCGCCTTTGACCCCGATCAATGCGGGCCCGCCCCGGCGCGCCAGTCTGGACCCCGAACCGAATCGACGGCCGGAGGCACCATGTCCCGAAGAACGCTCATCATCGGCGGCATCGTCCTGCTCCTCGCGCTCGGCGGCGGCGCCTGGTGGTGGCTCACCCGCCCGGAGGTCGGCCCCGCCGCCTTCGCCACCGGCAACGGCAGGGTCGAGGCCGACCTGATCGACGTCGCATCGCAGATCGCGGGCCGCATCGCGGAGATCTCGGCGGACGAAGGCGACCTCGTGGCGGCGGGCGACGTCCTCGCGCGCATCGACACCGACACGCTGGAGGCGCAGCTCGCCCGTGCCGAGGCCGACGTCGCCCGCGCCGAGAGCGAGATCCAGCAGGCCCGCGCCATGATCGACCAGCGCGACGCCGCCCGCGACCTGGCCCAGACCGAATACGACCGGGCCGAGACCCTGCGCACCCGCAACGTCGGCACCGAGGAAGCCGTCGACCGCGCCCGGTCGGAGCTGTCCTCCGCCGCCGCCGGGGCCGATGCCGCCCGCGCCAGCCTCACCGCCGCGCAGCGCGCCGCCGACGCCGCCCGCGCCCAGGCGCGTGAGATCCAGAGCCGGATCGACGACGCCACCCTGACCGCGCCGGTGCAGGGCCGCGTCCTCTACCGCCTGGCCCAGCCGGGCGAGGTCATCGCCGCCGGCGGCCGCGTCGTGACGCTGGTGGACCTGTCGCGCGTCTACATGGAGGTGTTTTTGCCCACCGAACAGACCGCTCGCCTGGCCTTGGGCGCGGAGGCGCGCATAAGGCTCGACGGGCTGGGCCTCGTGCTTCCCGCCACCGTCAGCTTCGTCTCGCCCGAGGCGCAGTTCACCCCCGAACACGTCGAGACGCAGGACGTGCGCGCCGACCTCATGTTCCGCGTCCGCCTGCGCGTGCCCCAGCAACTGATCGAGGACAACATCGCCTACGTGAAGACGGGGATGCGCGGCACCGCCACCGTGCGGCTCGCCGGGTCCGACGCGCCCTGGCCCGCCGACCTCGCCCCGACGCCCCCGCCCGTTCGGGCCGACTGACCCCGTGGCCGCCCCCGTCGTCCAGGTCCGCGACGTGATCCACCGCTACGGCGACACGCTGGCTGTGGACGGCGTCACGCTCGACGTGCCGCCGGGGCGCATCGTCGGGCTGGTGGGGCCTGACGGGGCCGGGAAATCCACGCTCATGGGCCTCGTCGCGGGTGCCCGCCGGATGCAGGAGGGCGAGATCGAGGTTCTCGGCGGCTCGCTCCGCGACGCGCGGCACCGCTCCGCGGTCTTCCCCCGCATCGCCTACATGCCGCAGGGGCTGGGCCAGAACCTCTACATGACGCTGTCGGTGATGGAGAACCTGCGCTTCTTCGGCCGCCTCTTCGGCCTGCGCGACGCCGACAGCCGCGCGCGCATCGACGCGCTGCTGCGCGCCACCCGGCTCGACCCTTTCGCCGACCGCCCGGCGGGCAAGCTCTCGGGGGGCATGAAGCAGAAGCTGGGCCTCTGCTGCGCGCTGATCCACGACCCCGACCTCCTGATCCTGGATGAGCCCACCACCGGCGTCGATCCCCTGTCGCGGCGGCAGTTCTGGACCCTGATCGACGCCATCCGCGACAGCCGCCCCGACATGGGCGTCCTCGTCTCGACCGCCTACATGGACGAGGCGGGGCGCTTCGACACCCTCCATGCCATGTGGCACGGCCGCGTCCTGGGCCGGGGCAGCGCCGAGGAGCTTCGCAAGCGGACGGGCGAGGAGACGCTGGAGCGTGCCTTCACCGCCCTCCTGCCCGACGGGGCGCGCGACGACCGCCCGCCCCTGACCATGCCGCCCCGGCCCGACCACGGCGGCGAGACCGCCATCGCCGCCCGCGACCTGACCCGCCGCTTCGGCGATTTCACCGCCGTCGATACGGTCAGCTTCGACATTCCCCGGGGCGAGATCTACGGCTTCATCGGCTCGAACGGCTCGGGCAAGACCACGACGATGAAGATGCTGACCGGCCTTATGCCCGCGACCGAAGGCGACGTGTCGCTCTTCGGGCAGCCGGTCGACGCCACCGACATCGGCGGCCGCGCGCGCGTGGGCTACATGTCGCAGGCCTTCTCGCTCTACGGCGACATGACCGTGCGCGAGAACCTCGCCCTCCACGCCCGGCTGTTCCGCCTCGACGCGCGGCAGACGCGCGACCGCATCGCCGACCTGCTCGACCGGTTCGACCTGTCCGATCATGCCGACGCGGGGGCGGGCGACCTGCCGCTCGGGCTGCGCCAGCGGCTGTCGCTCGCCGTGGCCGTCATCCACCGACCCGAGGTCCTGATCCTGGACGAACCCACCTCGGGCGTGGACCCGATGGCGCGCGACGCCTTCTGGCGCATCCTCGCCGGGCTGTCGCGCGACGACGGGGTGACGATCTTCGTCTCGACCCACTTCATGTCCGAGGCCGCGCTCTGCGACCGCATGGCGCTGATGCACGCGGGAAAGGTCCTCGACGAAGGCCCCCCGGCCGAAATCGCCGCCCGTCACGGCGACGGCGACCTGGAGGCGGCCTTCATCGCCCTCATCGAACAGGCCGACGGCGGCGGGGCCGAGGCGGCGGCCCGCGCCGCGCGCGGCATCGAGATGGGCCCCGCCGGGCAGGATACCCGCAGCGGCGCCTCCGCCGCGCTGACCCGCGCGCTGGCCTACGCCGGGCGCGAGACGGTCGAGATCCTGCGCGACCCCATCCGCCTCGTCTTCGCCTTCGGCGGCACGGTCATCCTCATGCTGATCTTCGCCTTCGGCATCTCGATGGACGTGGAGGACATGAAGTTCGCCGTCCTCGACCAGGACCGCAGCCCCGAAAGCCGCGCCTACCTCCAGACCTTCGAGGCCTCGCCCTACTTCCTGCCCATGCCCCCCGTGGCCGATACCGACGCGCTGGTCCGGCGGCTCCGGGCGGGCGACACGACCATGGTTCTCGACATCCCGCCCGACTTCGGCCGCGCCATCCGCCAGGGCCGCCCGGTCGAGGCGCAGGCCTGGATCGACGGCGCCAACACGCAGCGCGCGGGCATCGTCGAAGGCTACGTCCGGGGCGGGCATCAAAGCTACCTCGCCGAAGGCGCGCGCCCCGGCGCGGGCGGCGTCGACGTGCAGACCCGCTGGCGCTACAACCCCACGGTGGACAGCATCTATGCCATCGCGCCCTCGGTCCCCGCGATGCTCCTGATGATGTTTCCCGCGATCCTCATGGCCATCTCCGTCGCGCGCGAGCGCGAGATCGGCACCATCACCAACTTCCACGTCACCCCCACCCGCCGGGTCGAGTTCATGGGCGGCAAGCAGCTTCCCTACCTCGGGATCGGCCTCGTGAACTTCGCGCTGATGACGGCGATGGCGGTCTTCCTCTTCGGCGTCCCCCTCACCGGCAGCCTGTCGGTGCTGACGCTGGCAGCGGTTCTCTACCTGCTGGCGTCCACCGGCTTCGGGCTCCTCGTGTCGGTCTTCACGACCACGCAGGTCGCGGCGGTCTTCGCCACCATGGTCATCTCGATGATGCCCACGGTCATCTTCTCGGGCATGATGCAGCCGGTCGAGACGCTCGAAGGCGGCGCCCGCCTCATCGGCTCGGCCTGGCCCACGCGCTACTACATGCAGACCAGCGTCGGCGCCTTCACCAAGGGGCTGGGCTGGGACGGGCTGGCGCACAATCTTCTCTGGATCGCGGTCTTCATCCCCGTCTTCATCGCCCCCGCGCTGCTCCTGCTGAAAAAGCAGGAGGCATGATGCGACGCGCGCTCGGCAATATCTGGTGGCTCGCCCGCAAGGAGATCCTGGGCATCCTCCGCGACGTCCTGCTGCTGGGCCTCGTGGTCTATGCCTTCGGGCCGGGCATCTACCTGCAATCGAACGCCGCGGGCGAATCGGTGAACAACGCCGCCGTGGCCTTCGTCGACAACGACCGCTCCGCCCTGTCGCGCGCCATGCAGGACGCGCTGCACGGCCCCTGGTTCCAGCGCCCCGACCTGATCGAGGGCAGCGAGATCGACGCGGCGATGGACGCCGACCTCTATACCTTCGTCGTCGTGGTGCCGCGCGGGCTCGAATCCGACTTGCGGCGGGGCCGCGCGGCGGTGGTGCAGCTCAACGTCGACGCCACCGACGTGTCGCAGGCCTCCGTGGGGGCGGGCTACGTCGAATCGATCCTGCTGCGCGCCGTGCGCGACACGCTGGGCGGCACCCTGCCCGCGCCGCAGGTTGACCTCGTGGTGCACCGCGCCTTCAACCCCAACGGCAACAACACCTGGTTCGAGGCCGTGTCGGGCCTCCTCAACTGGCTCACCATCCTCACCATCATCCTGACCGGCGCGGCGCTGATCCGCGAACGCGAACACGGCACCATCGGCCACCTGCTCGTGATGCCCATCACCCCCTTCGACATCGCCATGGCCAAGGTGCTGTCGAACGCGGCGGTGGTCTTCGCGGCCTTCATCCTGTCGCTGGTGCTGGTGGTGCAGATGGCGCTCGGCGTGCCGGTCGCGGGGTCGGTGCCGCTCCTGCTGTCGGGCACCTTCGTCTATCTGTTCGCCGCCGCCGCCGTGGGGGTGCTTCTGGCCACGGTGGCGCGCACCATGTCGCAGTTCGCGCTTCTGGTCATCATCACCGTCCTGCCCATGATGATCCTCTCGGGCGGCATGAGCCCCGTGGAAAGCCAGCCCCAGTGGCTGCAATACCTGACCTGGTTCCTGCCCTCGCGGCACTACATGGCCTTCGCCGAAGGGGTGGTCTACCGCGGCGCGGGCCTGTCCATCGTCTGGCCGGAGTTCCTGCTCGTCGCCGTCCTCGGCGCGGCCTTCCTCGGCGTCGCGCTCGCGCTGTTCCGCCGGTCCGTGGCCTCCGCCTGACCTGTCCCGCAAGGGGTCCGCGGCGCACCGGGCGGCACACCGCCCGTAATCGCCCCCTCCGCCCCATGCCGCAGCGCGGAAAGACGCCCGTTTCGCCCCCCGGCGGCGCCCCGCCTTCGACCGGCGCCCGGCCGCGCGCCGCGCACCCCCCGCCCCGCGATCCGGCGCCGGAAACCCCCCGCTCCGGCCACGCCCGTTCCGCCCCCCTGCGCCCCGGCGCAGGGTCCGCCCCACGATGCGCCTTCCCGGTGCGCCGGCCCACCCTGCCCCCGTCAGGCGACAGCATGACACCGATCCTTTCCCCTCACCCTCCTCACGCTGCGTAGTGCCATGCCCCGACACGGACCTGACCGAAGACATGATGGACCGCTTCGCCTGGAGGCCCGTCGCCTGTCTCGATCGACTCGAAAAGGAATGATCCCATGCCCGATACCCACAACCATGCCGGCGACGACCGGCTCTCCGCCCCCGGCGGTCCGCTCGGCCTCGACGGCATCGCCGACTACCTCCGCACCGGCACCGACCCGGCGCGGCAGTTCGACACCGGCCCCGACGACGCGATCGGCGTCGACCTCACCGCGCTGACCGGCGACGGCCATCGCCTCGCGCGGGAGGCGCTGGAAAGCTGGACCGACGTGACCGGCATCGACTTCGTCGAAACCCGCGGCGACGCGCAGATCGCCTTCGACGACGACGAGGACGGCGCCTTCGCCTCCTGGTCCACCCGGGGGGGTGAGATCACCGGCGCGGAGGTCAACGTCGGCACCGACACGCTCGCCCGCTACGGCACCGACGTCGACAGCCAAGGCTACCGACTCTACGTCCACGAAATCGGCCATGCCCTGGGGCTGGGCCACGGCGGACCCTACGACGGCGCGGCCGACTATCCCCGCGATGCCGCCTATGCGAACGACAGCTGGCAGGCCTCGGTCATGTCCTACTTCTCGCAGACCGCAAACACCTTCGTCGACGCGAGCTTCGGCTACACCACCACGCCCATGCCCGCCGACGTGATCGCGGTGCAGGACATGTACGGCGCGGCCACCGACACGCGCACGGGCGACACCACCTACGGCTTCGGCGACACCACGGGCGAGGCGCGGCTCGACTTCACGCGGTTCGACAACCCCGTCGCCCTGACGCTGGTGGATTCGGGGGGCCGCGACAGCCTGAACCTCACGGGCTATTCCGACGATCAGGTGATCGACCTCAACCCGCTGACCTATTCCGACGTGGGCGGCGGCCGGGGCAACCTCTCGATCGCGCGCGGCACCGCCATCGAGGACGCCCTGGGCGGCAGCGGCGACGACGTGTTGGTCGGCAACGGTGGCGACAACACCCTGACCGGCGGCGCGGGCGACGATACCTTCGTCTTCGCCCGGGGCGGCTTCGGCGACGACGTCGTCACGGATTTCGAGACCGGCGCCGACAGGCTGGCCTTCGACGGCGGCGTGGCGCTCGACGACCTGGCGGCCGAGGATACCGAGGGTGGCGCGCTGCTGACCGCAAACGACGACGGCGCCTCGATCCTGCTCGCCGGCCTCAGCGTGGCGGACCTGACCGCCGCGGCGAACGACGGCCTGTTCGCCTGACGATCCCGGGGGGCGCCGTGCCGCGCCCCCCTGCCTGCCCCATGGGACGTGCCCGCATGAAGTGGATCGACATCCTCCTGCTCGCGCTCCTCGCGCCCAGCCTCGGCCACGTCGCCTGCAAGGACCGGCTCGCCGTCCTCGCTCCGCCCGCGGTGGTCGCGGGCGACGCCCTGCCCGTCCAGCCTCATCCCGCGAAAAGGGCCACGTCATAGCGGGCGATCTGGGCGTCGGCGCTCATCAGCACCATCCCCTCCACCCGCGCCTGCGCGATCAGCATCCGGTCGAAAGGGTCGGCGTGCAGCCGCGGCAACCCCTCCACCGCCCGCGCATGGGCCCAGGTGATCGGCAGGGGCGACACCCCGGCGCCGCGCACCGCTTCCCACAACTCCGGCGGCACGCGCAGCTTGCCCAGCCCGGTCTTGATCGCCACCTCCCAGACCGACACCGCGCTGACGTGCAGCGCATGGGCCCCGTCCGACAGCGCGTCGCGGCAGGCGGGCGTCAGGCGCGGGTCGTCCAGCACGCTCCAGAGCACGATCTGCGTGTCGAGAAGCAGCCTCATGCGCCGAAGGCGGCGGCGATCTCGGCATCCATCTCGGCATCCTCGGCGTCGCTCGGCAGGGTGAACCGCCCCTTCAGACACCCCACCAGCGCCCCCTGCCCCACCGGTGCGGGCGCCACCAGCCGCGCCACGGGCCGGCCATAGCGCGTCAGCTCGATCTCCTCGCCCGCCTCGGCGCGGCGGATCAGGTCGGCGAAATGGGCCTTGGCGTCGGCCACGTTGATCTGCATGGGGCGGCCCTCCGAAGTGTTGGTCAACAACATAGGTCAGGACGCCCCGCCGTTCAAGCGCCGCGGCAGGTTCTCGACCCGCACGCCGGGCAGCGCGGCGCGCGCCATGTCGACCAGATGCCGGTGGTGCGTGAACAGGATCGCCTGCCCCCGTCCGCCCAACTCGCCCAGCATGTCCAGCGTCGCCCGCGCCCGCGTGTCGTCGAAGGTCTCGGCCACGTCGTCCAGAATGAAGGGCAGCGGCCCGGCCTGTGCCACGAACCCCGCGTGCCCGGCCAGCCGCAGCGCCAGGTAGATCTGCCCCCGCGTCCCCGTGGACAGCCCGTCGATCCGGACCCGCCGCCCGTCGCCGATGGCCCAAAGCTCCTCGCCGCCCCGCTCGCCCGGTTCGGTCTCCAGCCGCGTCCAGGCGCCGCCGGTCAGCCGGGCGAAGGCCGTCTCGGCCGCCGCGATCATCTCGCCCCGCCGCTCCTCCTGCATCCGGCGCAGCGCGCGGCGCGCGGCCATCCCGCCCAGCATCAGCGCCGCC
>NZ_CXPG01000022.1 GCF_001403735.1 Jannaschia rubra | reverse complement strand
GGACGGACGAGCCGCAGGCGAGGACCAGCAAGGGCAGGGGCGTTCGGCTTGTCCGAATCCCCCTGCCGTCGCGACCCCCGCGAGCGGGGGTCTCCTAAGCCTCTTCTGGCATGGGCAAGGGGGCTGTCCGCCCCCGGCGCTGACGCGCCTCCCCCGAGGATATTTCAGGGAAGATGAGGGAGCCGGCGACCTAGCATCGTTATTGGATGTGCCACATTGTTATGATATTCGCGGGATGCGGAACAGGCAGGGATGCCGATGGCCGTGGAAGGTGAAGGGCGCGAGCTTACTTCCCAGGTGGAGCCGGGGCCTCGCGGCCTCGGTTCCTCTCTCCCGGAGGGCCGCATGAAAGTCATCCTGATCCTGGTCCTCTTCACCTTTGGCGAGGGATTGGAGCCTGTGACGGCCGAGTTCGCCACGATGGCCGCATGCGAGGCCGGGGCGCTGGCGATGTTCGAGGAGGTGGACGATGCCCCCGTGGTCGCTCCGTTCGAGCTGACGGCCGGGTCTGACGTGATCGAGGAGACGATGATCGTGCGCGGCCAGGACGGCACCGATCTTGGGATGTTCAGTTGCAGCCCGCTCCGCGCGTCCGGTGGTCGAGGATGACGGCAAGGGCGGCTCTTGAGGCTGGTCCTTTGGCCTCGACGTTTGGAATAAGGTCAGAGGTTTGAGGCGGCTTGTGGTCCTGTTGCTGGCCCTCGGCGCCGTGCCGGCTACCGGAATGGCTTTTGCGATCTCGGGCCTTCCCCATGGACCGACATGCTCGGTCTGGCGCGACGCGCCATGCCTGAACCTCTGCGAGCGGCGCTTCGCTATCCACGAACGCGCGATCCCGTTCGGCTTCCTCCTGAACCCGGCCGGCATCGACGTGTCGTGCCAGGAGATTTGTTACGCCCCCGAGGCAGGCAAGCCGCCACCGCCGGATCTCGAACCGCGCTGCCTCCTCCACTCGTGGACGCCCGACGATTGGGCCTACTGAGCGGGACGTCCGAAATCGCGGAACGCCGCATCCGCGGGACACTCGGGCGAGGATCGCCACCCGAAGGGCGGAGACGCGCGCCCTCGGCCGACCATGGCCCGCCCGCCGCGGAATGGCTCCGCAGGAGACGGTCCACGGTGGAAGGACGGCGACGCAGGGGCCGTGCCGCCGGGACGGGGAGGTCGTGGGTTCGCGGCTCCGGGAGGCTTCAGCCGACTAGAGCCGGTCCGGCTTCGCCGGACGCCCCCTGACCACGCTTCTCCGCCCCGTCCAGTCCCTCAAGATGCACGTCGGCCGACTGAACGGGATGTTGCCCCCGCCCCGTCCTCGGCTTGCAGCGCCGCCAGCAGCTCGCCCGCCCCGACGCGGACCAAATGGACCTCGCGTTCCTCGATCTCGTCCGCCATCGGCACACCTCTCAATTCGATTTCGTTAAGATTATCGTTCGCCAATTAGGCATTTTTGCGCCGCGCAAGGCCAATGAGGCCGCCCACGAGGTTCAACGCGCCCTTCCGGTGCCGCCCTGTCATCGCGCGCAACGCCCCCCCCGGATTCCGCACGGGCGTCCTCGGATGGTCGCGGTTCGCGTCGATCAGGAACACGGCGAGCGTGGCCTGCTCTTCGCCCATCGTCTCGACGGCCTTCTCCCAGGCGTCGTAGTTGATCCCGAGGGAGGGAAGGATCCTGACGGCGGCGTCGATTAGATCGACAGTGCGAAGCTGACGGGACTTGCCCTGGCTGTCGGCGATGAGCGTCTTCATGTCCTCGCTGGCGAGACCGAAAAGGCGCTCCGGTGTCAGCCTGGACACGAATTGGGCCTTGCGTGCTCCGCTGGCCGCCGCACACTTTATTTCTCGGCCTCTTTCGGGGCCGATAGGCCCCGTCAGAAAGGATTCATCGTGCGCGGGCTTGCCCGCGCTCCGTTCATCCATGCCGGCATTACAGATTACAGAAGGATGCTCTTGGTTGTTCTCTTGTAGATAGGGGGTGTCGTTTTCTTCTCCCATGGCGGAAGAATCACGACCTTCATCATCGCCCGCGGCAAGTGCATCGGTCACGTTCTTGACCTCCTCGACATGCGCGCGGAGGGCGTCGATCGCCATGGTTTCGAGACGGCGGGCGTCGGGCCATGAGGCCAATGCCTCGGCGGCGGCCTCGATGCGGGGGTGAGGCGCATCGCCGGCTTCGCGGACGTGCTTCAGCACGATCCCTTTGAACGTGCTGCGGAGGTTGCGAAGCATCCTGCGCTCGGCCTTCTCCCGGCGGAGCCGGTCGAGAAGATTGAGGAGGTCGGGGACGAGGGCGATGAGGCGGCTGAAGACGATGCCGCATCCGCCATAGGGCGAGCGGTGGCCGTTGGCCTTGATCCGGCGTTCGATGAGCCCAAGGCGTTCGAGCTGCTTTTCGGTGTTGTAGAGCGCCCGGCGGGTCTTCCCGAGGGCGGCCGCGGTGACGTCCTGGGGCGCGAAGTAGATCGGCTCGCGATTTGGGGACGTCCAGTCATCCGGCGCCGTGTGGCCCATCATGTGGATGAGCGCCACTTGGGCAGGTGCCCCGAGGCCGATCGTCGGACCCACCTCGCGGATGAGCTGTTCGACGGTGAAGCGTTTGTGGCCCTGTGGGAGGGCCGGGAAGGTCGCGGTCTGTGACATGGTTGGTCCTTGCTCTTGGGGTGGAGCAAGACGGCGCGGCAGGCACAGGACATCCGGTCGCACGGATGCGGTTTTTGCTTGCCAGGTCTGTCGGGAGGCTGGTAGAACGAGGTCAACATAGCTGGTTGGACCTATAGGAACGCCAATTCCTGTTCATCCGAAGCCCCCCTCGCTTGGTTGCCGCCTTGCGGGGGGTTTCTCTTTTTGGGGGTCTGCTCTGCCTCCTGTTCGATTCTGATTTTTTGTTTCGGTAAGCCTACAGGATGATGTGGACCGCCGTAAACGGTCCACAACTTGTCCACATCAGTAGTCCACGCGCTCCCAGCCGTAGTTGCCCTCGTAGTCCCGCCAGTCCACGAAGACGGAGCGCATCGAAACGCCGGGGCAGTGATCGCCCCATCGGCTGTGAAGGCCGTAGGCGGCCGGCACCGCCTCGATGGAACTGCTTCGCCACCGATAGTCGCCTTGGATGCCGTAACTTCCGAGCCGGACGCTGGAGCTGCGGTCGCAGTATTCGTCCCCTTCGCGGCCGCGCTCGCGCTGGCTTCCTCGAATCATGTAGACGCGGATCGAGCGGACGAAGTTGAACTCCGGGGCGCTGATGTCGATGTCAGCTTGGCCCTCTTGGTTGATGTAGTCCTGGGCGAGCTGAAGGCTGAACCCCTCGGGAAGGGGCATCGCAGCCCCCCCGCTCTCGTGGCGAAGGACGGCGGGTTGCGGCGCGAGCGCAAGCCCGTCGTCCGGGAGTGGTGCGCTCGGGTAGGATTGCAGCGGGATCTCCATGTCCGCCAGTAGCGCGTCCCAGATGCGCGTGGTGGACATGGCATCGGGATCGACCTCGAAGGATGCCCCCATCGGGCAGCGCCAGATTTGCAGCGGCGGCTCGGCCGGCCAGGGCGTAATCCTGCGGATGAACTCGGCGCGAGCGCGGGCGCAGGGCACCGATGCGGGCCAGCCGCCGGACAGGCAAAGCAGGATAGCGCAGTCTATGGGATAGGTCTGGGCCTGCCCCTGCTGGGGCGTTGCGGCCAAGGCCGACATGGCGGCGATGGCCGCGAGGGCGGTGGATTGTGGAAATGCACGCATGTCGTTCCCTTTCCAACGAACAGATTTATAATGGGTGCCACTAGGGTATAGATATTCTATAGGGGCAAAGCGGCCGGTTTGACAACTCTGGACTGCCGCGACCGACCTTCAGGGGGCCGTGGAGGTCGCTTCGGATAGATCGGCAGCAACGTCACGACCCGCCCGAGCCTCCATCGACCGAAGCGGGTCGCTTGCGAGGACAGGGAGGCCCCTCATTCCATCATCCGCCTCCGCAGCTCCGCCACGAAGGTGCGCAATGCCTCGGCGCTGCGCAGCCCGCGCTGGTCGCGTACGTCGATCACCCAGACGGTGCCGCGCGCTTCCGCGTAGAGCAGCGAGAAGGCTGTTCCCGCGATCTTCCATTCGCGCACGTCCGCATGACCCTCGTAGCGGTGCCCGGCCTCCGGGTGAGCCCGCAGGATAGCCTCGGCTTGGCGCAGCGCCTCCGCGGCGCGGGCCACGGCGAGCTGCGGATTGCGCCGGTAGTAGGTTCGCATCCAACGCAGCCCCGGCTCGGCTGTTGCGAGGTAGCGCAATCCGACGTCCGACATGCCGGCACCCGGCCGCGGTCAGCGGGCGGCGGGAAACGGCCGGTCGTCGTCGGCCAGCATCCAGTCGTGAACCTCCCCGGGCGCCACGCCGGGGCTCTCGCGCGTCACCATCTCCAACCCCGTATCCAACAGGTCGCGCACCGCTCGACGCTCCTCGACGAAGGCGCGGATGGCTTGGTTTGCCACCCAGGAGGCGGAGCGATCCTCGGCTTGCGCGATGCGCTCGAGCTCGGCCTTCAACTCCGCGTCCAAGCGGGTAGTGAACATGGCGGTAGGCATGGCGGCGAACCTGGGCTAGGGAAGACGACGATGTCATACAGTGTCATCGAAGCGGCCCTAAGTCAAATCCGATAGTCTGTATTATGTAATTCAATAGGGTCTCGTCTGCCGGAGGACGAACTTTTGGCCATTCCCCGACAATCACCTTCGGCCGTGAACCTACCTTGCTTGACATCCAGCGCTAGATGTCCGGCAGACGACACCGTCCACTGCAGGCCAGTCCGACGCAACTCACGAACTGATGACCAGGAGAATTTGGAAAGCGTCACCATACGACTGCATGGAGGGTTCAGATGAAAGCTTCGATAGTCCTCGCGACGGTGGTGGCCATCGTTTCGGGAGGACTCGTCCTGTCATCCATGCTATCGGCCGATGCGAACTCCGGCATGCGCGCTGTTCATCGGGACGGTCGGTGAGGTGTCGGTTTTCAAGGCGGTCTACGTCGGCAAGAGGGAACTCAAATGCGCCTGCGTCGGCGGCGACAGTACCGTTCCGCTCGGTTTCGTCTCTCTCACGGAAAACCTCATGATGGTCGGCATGGCGCTCGTCATGGGGTGGATAGCGCTGATGTGACGGATGGCCCCGCCCCCCGGAGCGACCCGTCGCGGCGGGGGCTGCTCGTCGCGGGGCTAGGGCTCGCAGGCGCCTATGCGGGCCTGCGCCTGGGTCTGCCGGCGCTGTCCGAGCGGCTGCGCGAACTCGACTTCGAGCCTCTGGACCGCCCGGCGGGGTTCCGCAGGCTGACTGTGACCGGAAGCGTCAGCGGCGGCACGGCATTCGATCCGTTCATCGGGCTCGACGTGACGGCGGAGCGGGCCGACCCGTCCTGCGCCGGTCTGTTCGATGACACGTCCGGCCCAGACCGCGGCATCGTTCCGATCGCCTATTTCTCCGACTTCAACTGCGCGTATTGCCGGGTGCTGAGCCCCCGCCTCGCCGCCCTGAAGGGCGCGCAGGTCACGTGGCACGAACTGCCGCTCCTCGGCGAAAGCTCGACGGTGATGGCCCGTGCGGCCCTCGCCGCGGGCTTGCAGGACGCGCATGTCGCGTTCCACGAGGCGCTGATGCGAACGCCCCGTCCCTCGCCCAATGCCATCGCCCGCATCGCCGCCGACCTCGGCCTCGACGCCGCGCACCTATGGGCGGACATGAATGGCGCGGCCGTGGAGCGGAAGCTCGAGCGAACCCGCGCCGCCGCCGCGACGTTCGGCTTCTACGCGACGCCCTCGATGGTGGTCGGCCGGACGGCGGTGGTGGGCGCCCTGGGCGACGTCACCCTCGACCGCCTCCTCGCCCGCGAGCGCGCGGACGAGCCGGTCCCCGCCTGCGTCTGAGCCTCAGCCTTCAGGGTAGGCGGCGAAGACCTCGGCCGTCCAGTCCCGCTTCATCAGCCAGACGTCGAACGCCTCGCCGTCCTCGCGCGGGCCCATGCCCGGCGTCCCCATGACCATGCCGGGCACCGAGAGCCCGATCGCGTCGGGTCGCTCCGAGAGCAGCCGTTCGACGTCGGTGGCCGGCACGTGGCCCTCGACGACGTAGCCGTCCACCATGGCCGTGTGGCAGGAGACCATCTCGTCCGGGATGCCGAGCGAGACCTTGAGCTCGGCCAGCGCATCGTCGCCCATGTCCTCGACGCTGACGTCGTGGCCGGCCATCGCCATGTGCTCGACCCAAGCGCCGCAGCAGCCGCAGGTCGGCGACTTGGCCGTATGCACCGCCTCCGCCATCGCGGTCGCGGGCAGGAGGGCGGCGGTCAGGGCGAAAAGGAAGCGGCGGGCGGACATGTTGGGGTCTCCGGTGACGTTTCGATCCGCATGCAGATGGGATCCCTCCCCCGCGGGAAGGCAAGGGAATCAATGTCCGTGTGGTACGAACTACGTGAAATTCTTCGTACGGCTCACGCCGCACGACATCATGCAGCGGCTCAGACATCGGATCTCAGGCCGCAGCCCCGACGTCGTCCGGATCGACCGACCAAGCGTCCTTCGTGGCCTCGAACCCTTCCCAAGCGACGTAGGGCACGATCAGCAGCGCCGCCACCGGGTCGGCCCACCACCAGCCTAGCCACTGCGTCAGGCCGATCCCGATCAGCACTACCACCGTCTGATACTCGCAGATCAGCGTGTCCTTCGCGTCGTACTTCAGCGCGGGCGAGTCCAGCCGCTTGCCGTAGCGGTGCTTGCCCCAGGCCAGGAACGGATTGACCACGAGCGAGACAAACAGGATCGCGATCCCCCACCAGTTGAAGCCCGGCGCCTCCTGCGACAGGAACGCGGAGACCGCCTCGTAAAGGATCGCCGCGACCACGATCCAGAACGCCGCGGCCACGACCGAAAGGGCGATCTTCTTGCGCTTCAGGATCGTGCGCCGGTCCGCGCCCTTCTTCTCGCCACGCAGGCGCCAGATCAGCGTCCCCGCCGAGGTAGCCTCGACGGTGCTGTCGAGCCCCCAGCTTACCAGCGCCGCGCTGCCGGTGAGCAGACCGGCCGTCACCGACACGACGACCTCGAGGACATTGTAGACGAGGCTCGCGATCTCGACCCGGATGCCGCGCCTGAGATCAGCGTCCCGGTCCTTCTGCTTCTCCGGCATCTCACATCTCCCGTGCGGCAACCCGCCAGAATAACGTGACAAATGCCCGACAGGTTCGACTTCGGCGAAAACTCGGCGCCGGCGCAAGAAAGGTCTTGAACCTCTAGCCGCTAGAGGCCCCATCTCTCCGGTCGTAGATACCGGCAGGAGATCATCATGGAACAACGCGACGAGCCCGAGAAGGCATGTGACGCCTGCTGCGGCGGGCAGGCCGTCCAGGCCTCAAGCGCGCCGCCACCCGAGGCTGGCCGCAGCTTCCGCGTGAACGGCCTCGATTGCGCGGAGGAAGTGGCGATCCTGAACCGCGTCGTCGGACCCGAGGTCGGCGGAGCGGAGCACTTGGCCTTCGACGTGCTCAACGGGCGGATGACGGTGCTGGGGGGTGCAAAGCCGCTGCGCGACGACCAGATCGTCAAGATCGTGGGCTCAACCGGCATGACCGCCAAGCCCTGGGACGCGGAGGCGGCCGAGGCCGACCAGGCCGCACATTTCAGCCGCCAGCGCCTGTTCACCGCGCTGTCCGGCGGCTTCTGGGCAGCGGGGTTCCTCTGGCATATCGTCGAATCCGGCGCGGTCGGGGCGGTCGGGTTGTTCTCGGGGCATGGCGAGATCCCCATGCCGCTGCTGGAAATCGTGGCCTTCCTGATCGCCGTCGTGTTCGGTGTCTGGCTCGTCGCGCCCAAGGCGTGGTCCTCGGCGCGGCGGATCTCGCCCGACATGAACCTGCTCATGGTCGTGGCCGTCGCGGGGGCGATCGCGCTCGGCGAATATTTCGAGGCGGCGACGGTGGCCTTCTTCTTCGCCCTGTCGCTGACGATGGAGAGCTGGAGCGTCGGGCGTGCGCGCAACGCGGTCTCGGCGCTTCTGAACCTCGCCCCGCCCACGGCGCGGGTGATCCGGCCCGACGGCTCGGAGGCGGACGTGCCTGCGGCGGAAGTGGCGGTCGGGACGCGCTTCATCGTGCGCGGCGGTGACCGTATCCCGCTCGATGGCGAGGTGACGGACGGCGCGGGTGCCGTCGACCAGGCGCCGATCACCGGAGAAAGCGCGCTGGTGCCCAAGGAGGCCGGCGACGAGGTCTATGCCGGCACGATCAACGGCGAGGGCACGCTGACGGTGCGCGCGACCAAAGCGGCCTCGGACACGGTGCTGTCGAAAATCATCCGCATGGTGGGCGACGCGCATTCGCGCCGCGCCGAGGTCGAGCAGTGGGTCACGCGCTTCGCCCGCGTCTACACGCCCATCGTCATGGCGCTGGCGGTGCTGATCGCGCTGGTGCCGCCCCTTCTGGCCAGCGGGGCCTGGGACTACTGGATCTACAACGCGCTGGTGCTGCTGGTCATCGCCTGCCCCTGCGCGCTGGTCATCTCTACGCCCGTCTCCATCGTCGCGGCGCTGGCCTCCTCGGCCCGCAGCGGCGTGCTGATCAAGGGCGGGGCCTATGTCGAGGCGCCGGCGCGGCTGACCGCGCTGGCCATGGACAAGACCGGCACGATCACGATGGGCGAGCCGGAGGTGGCAGGCCTGTACCCCTTGGGCGACGCCTCCGAGCGGGAGCTGCTTGAAGCCGCCGTGGCGCTGGAGGCGCGCTCTTCGCACCCGCTCGCGCGCGCCATCCTGGCCCGTGGCGAGCGCGAGGGCATCGCCCGCACGGCCGCCGAGGACACGCGGACGGTCCCCGGCCGGGGTGTCGAAGGGACGTGGCAGGGCCAACCGGTCTGGCTCGGCTCCGACCGCTTCGCCGCCGAGAAGGGGCTGGAGGGCGCGATCCCACGCGATTTGGCGGAGCGGATCGAAGGCGCAGGCAGCACGCTCGTCGCCATTGGCGCGGGCGACAAGCTGATGGGCCTGATCGCCCTTCGCGACCGCATCCGGCCCGATGCGCGTGCCGTTGTCGCCCGGCTGCACGAGATGGGGGTGGGGACTATCGTCATGCTGACGGGCGACAACGAGCGCACGGCGCGCGCCGTCGCCGCCGAGGTCGGGATCGACGAGGTTCGCGCGGAGCTCCTGCCCGAAGACAAGGTCGCGGCGATCGAGGAGCTGGTCGCGCGGCACGACGTGGTCGCCATGATCGGCGACGGGGTGAATGACGCGCCGGCGATGGCGCGGGCGCATTTCGCCATCGCCATGGGCGCCGTCGGTTCGGATGCGGCCATCGAGACGGCCGATATTGCGCTGATGACCGACGACATCGCCAAGGTGCCGTGGCTCATCGGCCATTCCCGCCGCACCATGGGCGTCATCCGGCAGAACATCGCGCTCGCGCTCGCCACCAAGGCCGCTTTCGTCGCCCTGACGGCGTTCGGCCTGGCCACCATGTGGGGCGCCATCGCCGCCGACGTGGGCGTGTCGCTCCTGGTGGTGGCCAACGCTCTGCGGCTGTTGCGGGCGCACGCCGACGCGCCGCCGCCCGAAGGCGGCGAGCGGGTCGGCACGCGCATGACGCAAGGCGCGCTGGCGCACGGGCATTGATCGGCGGCCCCTCGCCCTCTACTCAGGGCGGAAGAACAATGGCCACCGAACCACGGGGCGCGAGGGGCAGGCATGATTTCAAGACTGACGCGCCGTACGGCGCTCCTGGGGGGCGCGTGCGCCTTTCTTTCCGGCTGCGCGGGCAAGTTCCGGTCTTATGACGGCCCCGCCGTCACGCGGCTGCGGCTTTTCAAAAAGCGTCGGCTGCTGGTCGTGGAGGGCCGGGAGCGTACCCTGCGGACCTACCCGATCGGCCTGGGCTTTGCGCCGGTGGGTCACAAGCAGTTCGAGGGCGACGGACGCACGCCCGAAGGGTCCTACGTCATCGACCGTCGCAACCCCGACAGCAAGTTTCACCTGTCCATCGGTATCTCCTATCCGAACACGGCGGACGTCGCCTACGCGGCGGCGGCAGGGCGGCATCCGGGCAGCGACATTTTCATCCATGGAGGGCCCCGGCGTGGCGTCGACCCGACGGACGTGCGAGACTGGACGGCGGGCTGTATCGCCGTCACCGACCGCCAGATCGAGGCGATCTACGCCATGGTCCGCGACGGCACGCCCATCGAAATCTACGCCTGAAGGCTCGATCCCTGCGCGTCAGGTCCGCCGCCACAGACGGGCCGCTCCGCCATCCGTGAGCCATGCCAGCAAGAGCGCCGCCAGAACGAGGGGCGGCAGCACCAGATCGCCGAGCCGCGCGTAGAGCGTCGGGGGCCGTGCGGCGGGCAACTCGGCGTCGATGATGCCGGTCCGCTCCATTCCCAGACGGTCGCGGATCCGCCCCTCCGCGTCGATCACCGCGGAGATACCGGTATTCGCCGCCCGCACGACCGGCAGCCCCTCCTCGACCGCGCGCATCCGGGCCGAGGCGAGGTGCTGGCGCGGCCCGATCGAGGTGCCGAACCAGGCGTCGTTGGTGGCGTTGAAGATCCAGTCGGGCCGGATCGCGTCGTCTGCGACGTGGCCCGGAAAGATGATCTCGTAGCACATCGCGGCGCCGACAAGCGGCAGGCCCGGCAGCGCCAGCGTGCGCGGCCCGGGTCCCGGCGTGAAGTCGCCCGGTGTCTCGACGAGCCGGCCGATGGGCAGCCACCGCGGCACGTACTCGCCGAACGGGACCAGGTGGTGCTTGGCGTAGTCGGCGACCGGGCCGCCTTCGGCGTCGTAGGCCTGGATCGTGTTGAAGTAGCGGGTCCCCTCCGCGTCCGCGACGCGCTCGGGCACCCCGGTCAGCAAAATGCGGTCCGGCGCGAGCATTCGGGCGATGCGGGCCACGGCCGCCGGGTCCTCATCGAGGTCGCCGGGAAAGGCGGTCTCCGGCCAGAGCAGCACGTCGAACGCTCCGGGTGCCGCCGACAGGCGCAGATAGCGCGCGAAGATCGCCTCCCGCTGGTCCGGGAGCCACTTTTTGGCCTGGGCGATGTTGCCCTGCACGATCCGCAGACGGACCCCCGTCCCCTCGGGGGGAGTCGCGGCCAGCCGCAGCCATCCGGCGGCGAGGACCGCAAGGCAGAGAACCCCGAAGAGGACAAGGCAG
Source organism: Jannaschia rubra (assembly GCF_001403735.1). GTDB lineage: Bacteria > Pseudomonadota > Alphaproteobacteria > Rhodobacterales > Rhodobacteraceae > Jannaschia > Jannaschia rubra. The sequence goes on along the minus strand of NZ_CXPG01000022.1, from coordinate 92,053 downwards.
CCCGTCCGCCGCACCCCTTCCGCACGCAGGGCAGCCGCCGGTAGCACAGAGGCGAGCACCACGAGGAAGCTCAGCCCATAGCTGCCGGTCCAGGCCGCGGACTGGCGGAGCATGTCGAACTCCGCCAGAGCGTAGCCCGTCAGGTTCCACGGGAAGCCGGTCAGCACGTGGCCACGAAGCCACTCCGCCGCCGTCCAGCAGGTCGCGAAGAGCACCGCACCCGTCGCGCCGCTGGTGTGCACCCGCGTGAAGGCGGCACAGGCAAGGGCGGGAAAGAGGGCGAGGAGCGCGCTCAGGCCCGCCACGGCCGGAACGGCCATCCAGCCGAAGCGCTCGGCGTCCACCGCGAAGCTCTCGGCAATCCAGGAGAGCCCGAAGGCGAAGTACGCGAGCCCGAACGCCCAGCCGAGGGCGAGCCCGCGCCGCGGGCCCGCGTCCGCGACCAGAAGGAACAGCGCCGAGTATGCCAGCAGTGCAGCCGGCAGCACCGAGAAGGGCGGCAGGGCGAGGACGGCCGCCGCGCCCGCCGCGAAGGCGAGCGGGAAGGCCACGCCTCGGCGGGCGGATCATGCGACTGTGACGACGGTCACGAGGCGGGAACGCGCTCGGCAAAAAGCGGACGCAAGACCAGCAGGGCCGTTCCGCAGACGACCGCCACTTCGGCGAGGTTGAAGGCGGGCAGGACGGGGACGCCGCGCGCGAGGCGCGGAGCCTTGGCGACGACCAGCGCCTCGCTCGCCTGATCCGCTGCGAAGGCTGCCAGCAACGCGCCGCCGCCCAAGGTCAGGTTCCGATGCCGCATCGCCGTCCCGCTCACCCCAGCCATACGTCGAGGAACAGCATAATGACCAGCCCGACGGCGAGGCCCAGCGTCGCCCGGTTCTGGTGGCCGCTCCGATGGGTTTCGGGGATGATCTCGTGGCTGATGACGTAGAGCATCGCCCCCGCCGCGAAGGCGAGGCCCCAGGGCAGGAGCGGCTGGGACAGTGTGATGATCCCGGCGCCGATGAGGCCGCCTACGGGCTCGACCATGCCGGTCAGGGCGGCGATGCCCCAGGCGCGGCGCTTGGCGTAGCCCTCGCCCAGAAGCGAGATCGCGACCGCCAGACCCTCGGGCGCGTTTTGCAGTCCGATCCCGATCGCGAGCGGCAGGCCGCCGGACATCCCGTCCGCTCCGAAGCCGACGCCGACGGCGAGGCCCTCGGGAAAGTTGTGGATGGTGATCGCGATGATGAAGAGCCAGACGCGCCGGAGCGACGCGGCCTCCGGCCCCTCGCGCCCGCTCGCGAAATGCTCGTGCGGCAGGCGTTCGTTCATCAGCGCGACCGTGCCCATCCCGAGCAGGATCGAGACGCAGACGATGGCGGCGGGCATCGCGCCGTTCTCGAACATCGGCTCGGCGGCATCGAGCGCGGGGATGATCAGGGAGAAGAAGGAGGCCGCCAGCATCACGCCGGCCGCGAAGCCGAGCGCCATGTCCCGCGTGGCGCGCGACGGGAGCCGGCCGAACAAGACCGGCACCGCCCCGATGGCCGTCATGGAGCCGGCGGCGAGGCTGCCGAGGAAGCCGAGCATGACGGGAGACAAGCCGGTCATATTTTCTCTGTATTGGGTGGTTCTTCGATCCGGCGCTCGGGGCGCCGCAGACCATCAACAGCTCGCCCGCGCCAGTCCTTCAGGTGCCGGTCTCGGAAGCCCGCGGAACCCTGCATTGCCCCGCGTGGTTTGATAGATGGCGCTGCTTGTTGTAGTGCGAAGAGCCTATCAACGAGGAGCGAAGCCGCACAATGCTGACCAGACGCCATTTCATCGCAACGACTTCCGCCTTGTTCTCCGCAACCGTCGCCGGACCCGCGCTTTCCAGCAGCTGGCCGACGGCGGCCCAGAAGGCGGCATGGGATGCGCAGGTCACGCCGCCCGGTTACGATCCGGCGATGACGAACCCTTGGGGTCTGCACCCGCGCCTGCTGCCGCAGAGGGTTGCGGCGCGGCCCGGCCTCGTGCCGGGCGACATCCACGTCGACGCCACGGCGCGGTATCTCTACCACATTGAGCAGGGCGGGACGGCCATGCGGTACGGCGTGGCGATCGGACGCGATGGCCTCTACGAGCCCGGCACCTACAGGATCGGGCGCAAGGTCGAATGGCCGCACTGGACGCCGACGCAGGCGATGATCCGCCGGGAGCCGGAAGCCTATGCGCAATACGAGGACGGGATGGAGCCCGGCCCCGAGAACGCGCTCGGCTCGCGCGCGCTCTATCTCTTCAAGGGAGGCCGCGACACCTATCTGCGGATTCACGGCACGCCGTCCCCGAGTTCGATCGGCAGCCGCGCCAGCTCGGGCTGCGTACGGATGGTCATGCCCCACATCAACGAGCTTTACGCGCGGGTCGAGACGGGGGTGACGGCCTACCTCTACAAGCCCGCGGGAGACGGCCCGTCGATGGCGCACAGCTGACGGTTTCGTCCGAGCTGGCGGCGCGCGTCTTGCGAATATGCTCCGCCCCCGTCCGCCACGGTCGGGAAATCGGCGACCGGACCTGAAAGAACCCGCTCTCACCTTCGACCTGTCAGCCCGCGACTGACGAGGCAGACCCACCGCAGATCTTGTTGCCGTTGGATGTGCGCAGCGGCAACATCGTCGTCTCAACCGGCCCGGCATGGCTGTACCAATAGCATCCATCCTCCGCTCGCAGCTCGACGGATTGAAGGTCCTGATAAGGGGCGGCCATGGCGACCAGTTGCGCCCTGACATCCTCGGAAATGCCCTGTCCCTCCTGCCCCCCTCCGCCGACCGGAACCGCGCAGGCTCCAAGCGTCAGCAAGGTCCCGACCAGCAGGGCCGCTCTTCCGTTACGGTTCGCTTGCCTGGCTGCGCCGGATTGCGAAGTTGCCCGCCCTGCCACCTTCGGTTTTTGTGGTTCCATCGGTCATAGCCTCCCGTGTGAAATATCCGGCGCCGCAATGGCCAGCGCATCCACGAGCGCCGCGCGCGCCTCCGCAAGCCGCTCCAGCGCGCCGCCATCCTGTTCGTCTCGTTCGGCGGCCTCCGCCAGTCTCTCGTCGGAAAGCGGATCGGTCGGCCGGCCCTCCACCAGCACCTCGTAATGCAGGTTCGGCCCCGTAGCCGTTCCGGTCGCGCCGACCGAACCGATCACGTCGCCAGCCGCCACGCGCTGACCTTCGCTCAAGCCATCGGGAACCGCGCTCAGGTGCGCGTAGCGTGTCATGGTATCAGTGCCGTGCGAGATTTCGACGACGCGCCCATAGCCGCCACGCCAGCCGATGAATGTGACACGCCCCGGCGCCGTGGCGCGCACCGGCGTGCCCTGCGCCGCGGCGAAATCGACGCCCGTGTGCATCCGCACGTTGCCGAAGACGGGGTGGACCCGGCGCCCAAAAACCGAACTGAGACGCGCGCCGTCAACCGGCTGGGCGAAAACGCGCTCCACCTCGCCGTCAAGGTAGATCGTCGCGCGGCCTGTGCCGTCCTCGGGCCAGGCGATCTCGTAGAGCGCGTCGCCGAGATCGAGCGCCGCGAAAGCCAGTTCCGGCTGGCCCACGAGTTCGCCTTCGACCCGCGCCTCGCGCCACATCAAACGCAGCGTCTCGTCGCCATCGAGGTCCCGGCGGAAGTCCACCGCGCCGCCCAGCAACTGCGCCAGGTCGACGGCGAAGCGGGCGGGCATTCCGGCGTCGTCCAGCGCCGCGAAAAGCGAGCTCGTGATGCGGGCTTCTCCCGCCAGGGACAGGATTTCCGGGTCGGGCGTCGTGACGCGCGTCTCCACCCGGGCGCCGAACAGCGCCTCGATGCGGACGCCGTCATCCACATCGAGGGAGATGGTGCGCGGCGCGCCGTCCGGTGCCGAGACCACGCTGATTGTATGGCCGGGCCGGAGCCGCCGCAGGTCGTATTCCGCGCCGAGGGCAAGCGCCGCCTCTGCCCGGTCAGCGGCGGCGATACCGGCCTCCGCGAGTACCGCGTCGAGCGTCTCGCCCGATGCGATCTCGCGCGACCAGCTGGCGCGCGGAGGATCGACCGCCGGCAACGGAGCGTCGCCAATGGTCGCCGCGAACAGAAGGGCCGGCTGTTGCAGTGTCGGCTTGGGACCTTGTCGCAGGGGCATGAGGGCCGGCGCCGCCGCCTTTGTGACAGGGAGGGCGGGAGCCTCGGGCGTTCTGGCAGCGGCTGCGGTCATTTCTGGCGGAACCAACTCCTTCATCGCTGTGGCCGGAAGACCCACTGCCGCCGAAATGCCTCCCATAACGGCCAAAGCCGCCGTCCAGTACCTCGCCCTCATGTCGCCCTCTTCGTTTCCAGCCCCATTGCGCGCCGTATCTTCGGCACTGCGAACTCCCTGGGCTCGTGATAATCGACCGTGCTCACGAAGCGTCCCTCCGCGTCGAACAGGAAAACGCTCGATGTATGGTTCATTGTATAGCTGTCGTCGGTCGTAACACGCTCGTATGTCGCCCGAAACCCTTCGACGGCGCGCGCGATCTGCTCCTCCGGCCCGGTCCAGCCGCGGATCGCCGGATCGAAGTAGCCGACATATTCGGCCATCGCCTTCACATCGTCCCGTGCGGGGTCGACGGTAACGAAGACGACGTTCAGGCGAGCGGCATCCTCGCCCAGATCCGCCAGCCAGCCGGAAACGTCGGCCAGCGTCGTCGGGCAGACGGCCGGGCAGAAGGTGAAGCCGAAGAACACCAGGCTCGCCCGACCGACCAGCGTCTCGGGGCCGACGGGCTGCCCCTCGTGGTCGATGAGAGCGAAATCCATCTCCGTAAGCGGCAGGGGCCGGGCTTCATCCGTACGCCCGGACGCACCGGGGCCATCCACCTGCCACCAGCCCGCCAGCAACGTCAGCCCGAGCGCGGCGATGCCGCCGCCCAGGCCGAGAACTGATCTGCGCCGCATCAACCCTCAGGTCCACGCGCGGCGATGCCCAGGACCGGCACCGGCACCGGCACCTCGCCGCCGTCCGAGAAGTTCAGCGTCAGCGGAAAGCTCTCGCCTTCCCGCATCGGGCGCTGAAGCTGCATCAGCATGACGTGCATCACTCCGGGTGCAATCGCGACCGTCTCTCCCGGTGCGATGACGATCGCACCGGCCGGAGCCATCGAGCTGACGCCTCGGTCGTCGGTGGTGACCCGATGGATCTCGGACACCATTGCGAGGTCGCTTTGCAACCCCGTCAGCGTGACGGCCTCTTCGCCCGCGTTACGGACCTCCATGTAGGCCGCGCCCGGCCGGGACGTGCCGATGGAGGCGCGCGACCAGGCGTTCTCGACGACGACATCGTCGGACCCCGCCCAGGCGCCGGTCGCGAGCGCAGGCGCCAGCAGCAGGGCCGCAAGCATGGATCGGGCGGCATGTCTCATTCTGTTCTCCTGACTGTTTTCCCCGTTCCTTGGAAGCCGTCAGCTTCCGGCGGTTGCGACCTCTTCGGCGACCAGTGCCCGCAATTCCGCCTCGCCGAACGGCTCCACAGGCCGGCCGTTGACGAAGAAGGTCGGGGTTCCGCGGATGCCGACCGTCTCCACGTCGGCGCGGTCCTGGTTGAGGATCGCCACCACGTCGGGTGCGAGCATCTGCGTCCGCGCCGCCTCGGCGTCCAGCCCGGCTTCGGCCGCAATCTCGAGGATCGACCCGGCATTCGGCGCGCCGTGCGACGCCCAGCGGGGCTGCTCGCGCAGGAGCGCCTCCAGCACCGGCTCGTAGACGCCCTGCATCCGCGCCGCCTCCAGCACGCGGATCGCCTCCTCGGAGGCCTCACCGTGGAACGCCGTATAGCGGATGGCAACGCGCACCGCATCGCCATGCTCGGCCATGATGCTTTTCACGATGGGATAGAATGCGCGGCAGGCCTCACAGGCCGGATCGAAGAACTCGACGATGGTGACAGGCGCCTCTTCGGGCCCGAGGATCGGCGAATGGGGGCGAAGCAGCGCTTCTGCCTGCGCGGGCGGGACAGCCGCCGTCTGCACCGCCGGGCCCGGTTGTGTGACGAACCATGCGGCCAGTGCAAATCCGGCGAGCCCCAGCAAGAGGACGGACAGGATGATCTTTCGGTTCATGGACGGGGTTCCTTCAGGGAGAGTGCCGACAGGCCCGCGACGAGCGCGAAGGCCATGAGCGACAGAAGCGGGATCGGGATGCCGAGGATCAGCTGGTTCTCGTCAGTGCAGGAAGGGCCGGTCTCGGTGCAGGGCTGGATCGGCTCGGGAATGAAGCCGGCGTAGAGCCCCAGGTGCCAGAGCGCAAACAGACCGCCGCCGAGGCCAAGGACCACGCCGTAGCGGCCGACGCGGGCATCCCCCCACCACAGCCCAAGCCCGAGGATGATCGCCAGCGGGAACATGAAGGCGCGCTGATACCAGCAGAGCACGCAGGGCATTTGTCCCAGCACCTCGCCGATGAACAGGACGGCCAGCGAGGCGACGAGCGCCAGGGTCCACGCAGCCGCGAGGGCGGTCTCTCCAGACAAGCGCCGCTTCACGAGGACATTTTCTGCTTCAAGTCCGCAAGAATATCCTCGGCGGGCGTGCCGTAGGTCCAAGACTTGACGTAGGCACCGTCGGGGCCGAACAGGAACAACTGCGACGAATGGCTCATCGTGTAGCCCCCCGGCGCCGCGGCCTGCTCGACCTTCTCGAAATAGATGTGGAAGCTGTCCCCGGTGCGGTCGGTCTGCTCCGGCGTCCCGGTCAGTCCGACGATGCCCGCGTCGAAGGCCTGCATGAAATCCGCCATTGCGGCGGGCGTGTCCCGCTCGGGATCGACCGAGATGAAGAGCGGCTGGACCATCGGGGCGTCCTCTCCTAGGCCGTCCATGACGGCGGCGATCTCGGCCAAAGTCGTCGGACAGACGTCAGGGCAGTTCGCGAAGCCGAAGAAGACCAGCATCCAGCGACCCGCGAAATCCTCCTGCGTGCGGATCATCCCCTGATGATCTGTCAACTCGAAAACCGCCTGAAACCCCAAGCTGCCGTCTTCAACCTGTGCCGCGCGATAGTCTGCCCAGAGCAGCAGCCAGACGAGCGCGAACGCGGCGATGCCGACCAGGACCCATGCCACCGTTCGGACCGTCCTCATGCGACGGAGCAATGCGTATAAACCATCATGAGGCGGGAGATAGGACCTGCAGCAGGTAGAGGTTCAAGACGAATTGACCCAATCCGGCATCGGGTCACGAGACCGTGAAGCCTCCCTCGCCGCAGGATGTCCGATCATCTAGACCCTACAGTCGATAGAGATGAGGCAACAGCGATGCACACGATCGGAACCCTTTCCGCCAGGACCGGGACCAAAGTCCAGACGATCCGGTACTACGAACAGATCGGCCTGATGCGCGAGCCGGGGCGGTCGTCAGGTGGGCAGCGTCGCTATCATGAGGCCGATCTCGACCGGCTCGCCTTCATTCGCCATTCCCGCCAGCTCGGCTTCCCGCTCGACGCGATCCGCGAGTTGCTGGACCTGTCCGACAGCCCCTCCCGGCCTTGCGCCGAGGCCGATGCGATTGCGCGGCGGCAGCTGCGACAGGTCGAGCTACGCCTCGCGCGGCTTCAGGTATTACGCAAGGAACTGAAGCGCATGGTCGCCGACTGCGACGGCGACAGCGTGGCCGAGTGCCGGGTCCTCGAAGTGCTGCGGGACCATTCGGAATGCCTGACGGAGCACGAGGAGATCGGCGGATGAGGCTTGCGGCGGGAACCGCCTTGATCTCGGGTCTGTTCCCCTCCGAGCCGGAGGACCCGACGTGAGCGAGACCATCAAGCCGCAGGACGCGCGCCAGCGTCGCATCCTCTGGATCGTGCTTGCCCTGAACGTCGCCATTGCGGTCGGTTTCTTCGGCACCGGCGCGTTCGGCGACTCCTCGGCCCTGATCGCCAACGGTCTCGACAACACGTCCGACGCGTTTGTCTACGCCCTGAGCCTCTTCGCCCTGTCCCGTTCCGGCCGGTGGAAGCGCGGCGCCGCGAACGTCTCGGGCGGCCTCCTCATCCTCTTCGCCATCGGAATCCTGTTCGACGCGGGACGCCGGTATCTGGAAGGATCGGATCCTCTCGGTCCCGTGATGATCGTGATGGCGATGATCGCGGCCGCGGTGAACTTCGCCTGCGTCGTCCTGCTGCGCCGTATCCAGAACCCCGACGTGAATGTCCGCGCGGCCAACACGTTCAGCCTCAACGACTTCGTGGCCAATCTCGGCATCCTTATCGCAGGCGGATTGGTGGCCTGGCTGGGCAGCAATTGGCCTGACCTTGTTGTCGGAGTTGCGGTCGCGGCCATTGCGGCCTGGGGCGGCGTCGGAATCCTGCGGGACGCTCATGGCGAGCACCATAAAGCGGTTCATGACGACCTGGATGCATAGGACAGGAAACCGCGACGGAACCCACGCCTGACATGACCGCAGCGATCGCATATCCGTTGGCCGCGCTGGCCGAAATTGCCGGCTGCTTCGCGATCTGGGCGTGGTGGCGCCTCGGGGCCGCGCCGCTGTGGTTGTTGCCTGGCATCCTTTCGCTCGCCATCTTCGGGTGGCTGCTCGCTCAGGTCGAGACTGTCACGGCGGGACGTGCCTTCGCGGCCTATGGCGGTGTCTACATCGCTGCGTCGGTTCTTTGGATGTGGTTGGCCGAGGGACAGAGGCCGGACAGGTGGGACGTGATCGGTACGGCAATCTGCCTGATCGGCGTGACGATCATTCTGGCTGCACCGCGCGGCGCATGATCAACAGGGCTTGAAGCTATAGTCGCTGTAGCTGTTACGCTCTTCGACAGACGATTCGAGGAGAGGCTCCATGCCCCCCGCCGACCTGCTGCTCGCAGAGACTCCGCTTCTGGACTACGGCCACCCGGCCATTGCCGCGCTGATCGACGCGCGCCGCTGGCGGGCCATGTCCGAGACGGACCGCATCGGCGCGGCATATGCTTTCGTGCGCGACGAGATCGCGTTCGGCTACAACCGCGCCGACGACATCCCGGCCAGTCGCGTGCTTGCTGACGGCTATGACCAGTGCAACACCAAGGGCACGCTGCTCATGGCGCTGCTGCGGGCCCTGGGCATCCGCTGCAGGCTACACGGCTTCACCATCCACAAGGCGCTCCAGCGTGGCGTCGTGCCCGAGGCCGTCTACCCGATCGCGCCAGACCGCATCCTGCATTCCTGGATCGAGGTCGCGCATGACGGCGCGTGGGTAAACCTTGAGGGCTTCATCCTCGATAACGCGTACCTGAAGGCGCTGCAGGCGCGGTTCGCGGGCCAAGGCGACGCGCTCTGCGGCTACGGTGCGGGCACGGACCGCCTGTCGTGTCCCCCGGTCGACTGGACCGGGAGCGGCACCTACATCCAGCGCACCGGAATCGAGGAGGATCTCGGCCTCTTCGATGCACCCGATGCCTTCTACACCACCCACCGGCAGCGCTTCGGGCTCGTGCGCGGCTTCCTCTACGCGCACGCGATCCGCCATTGGATGAACGCCCGCGTGCGCCGGATCCGCGCAGGCCGCGTGCCGGCCATCCCCGGCCACACGCACGCGCGCGGTCCGGCCTGAAAAGGTAAGGAGAATGCCATGCCCCACGACCACGGCCACACTCATATCGACCCCGAGTCCGGCGACCGCCGGGTCGCCGTCGCCATCTGGGCCAACGGCCTGCTCACGGTCGCGCAGATCGTGGGCGGCATCCTGTCGGGCAGCCTCGCGCTGATCGCCGACGCGATCCACAATTTCTCGGACATGGCCTCGCTGTTGATCGCCTTTGGCGCGCGCAAGATCGCGCGGCGACCGGCCGATGCGAAAATGACCTTCGGCTACGGCCGGGTCGAGATCGTGGCCGCGCTGATCAACTACACGTCGCTCATTCTGATCGGGGTCTACCTGCTCTACGAGGGGGTGATGCGCTGGATCGAGCCCTCGGAGGTCGCCGGCTGGACCGTCGTAATTCTAGGCGGCGTGGCCTTGGCGGTGGACACCCTTACGGCGGTTTTGACCTACTCGATGCAGAAGGGCTCCGTGAATATCCGCGCGCTCTTCCTGCACAACCTGTCGGACGCGTTGGCTTCGGTCGCCGTGATCGTCGGCGGTACGCTGATCCTTCTTTATGACCTCCACTGGGTGGACCCGGCCATCACCATCGGCATCGCAGCCTACATTCTTTACCTCGCCCTGACCGAAATCGGCGGGCCGATCCGCACGCTGATGCTGGGCAGCCCGCCCGACATCGATACCGATGCGGTGATCGCCGCCGTGTCCGGGATCGACGGCGTCGAGGAGCTCCATCACGCGTATTTCTGGCAGATGGAAGAACATGCCGTCGCGCTCGACACTCACGTCGTCGTGTCGCGCGACCGTTGGGGCGAGATTGAGGACATCAAGGCGGCGATCAAATCGCGGCTGAAGGACGAGTTCGACGTCGAGCACTCGACGCTGGAGTTCGAGCCAGCCGACCGCAGGCACGAGGATGCCGACCTCTACGGGCACGGCTGAAAAAAGGAGAAGGACCATGTGGAATGAGATCGCTGTCGAGGCTCCAGGAGTCCTCGCGCTCGAATGTGCCGGCCGACTGTCCGAGCGCGACTTCGAGGAGATGCATGCCTGGATCGACCGCCAGCTTGCCCGTCACGACCGACCCGCGCTCGTCATTCTCATGGGCGCGTTCGATGGCTATGCGAGTCCGTCCGCGCTGTGGGCGGACATGCAGATCGACACGCGGCACGCGGACGACTTCGCCCGTGTCGCGCTCGTCGCCGACGAGCCGTGGATCGAGTGGGTCACGAAGGCGGGCGACCTGCTCACGCGCGCGGAGCTGCGCTGCTTCGCGCCGGACGAGCGTGAAGGCGCAGTCGCCTGGGCGGCGGCGGGGGTCGGTGCAGCAGATGCGTCCCGGTGAGTTGCGACGCGTCAGATCCGGCTACATCGGCACGACATGAACCAGCGATGCGATAAGCGTTCCTCCGTCGCGCGCACATCGTCGGCACGGGAGCCGAGTTCCCGAACGAGCGTGATCCCGCGACTAGACATCGTCGACGTCGTGCGAGGGCTCGCGATCGCGGGCGTAGTACTGTTCCACCTCGTGTGGGACCTCGCCTATCTCGGAGTCATCCCGGCCGGGATCGCGACCCACCCATGGTGGCTGCTATTCGGCCGCTCGCTCGCGGGCACCTTCATGGTGCTGGTGGGGGTGAGCCTTGTCCTCGCCTCGGCGGGTGGGTTCCAACGACGCGCGTTCATGCGGCGCCTAGCTGTGCTGGCGGCGGCGGCTCTCGCGATCACGCTCGTGACCCGCGTCGTCTTCCCGCAGACCTTCGTCTATTTCGGCATCCTGCATGCCATCGCTCTGGCGAGCGTCGTCGGCGTTCTCGTGCTGCGCCTGCATGTCTCTCTCATCGCGGCGCTCGGCATCGCGATCTACATTCTCGGCTTCTCGTGGACCTCGTCGGCCTTTGATCCGCGATGGCTGGCATGGACCGGCTTCGCGGCTTCGCCCCCGCTCAGCAACGACTTCGTTCCCGTCTTCCCGTGGCTCGGATTGACACTGCTCGGCATGGCCGGAACGCGGCTGGCGCTCGCTCGTGGCTGGGCGTATCGCGTGCGGCCGCTCGAAGGACGTAGCGCCCGATTCCTGGTGTGGCTCGGTCGGCACAGCCTCCCGATCTACCTCGTCCACCAGCCCCTGCTGCTCGGCATTCTCACTCCGCTCGTCGAGCTGGCCCGGTGATCGATCCTCATGAACCTGTAACGCGGACGCAACGTCGACGACGGATGCATACCCGATTGGACCACAAGCTGTCCGATCAGAACAAGTTTGGAGCTTCGCGGGAAGATCGTGACCACACGAAAACAACCAATGTCTTCCGAAGGTTTCCGGGAACATCCCAAGTTCGAACGCGTTCGGGTTCAATACCCCCCTAGGGGTATAGGCACACGACCAAAGTGAACCCAGCAGCCGGAGCAACCAGCCGGATAGGTGGGAACACCGGGAGAGACAAATGACGAAGAAGTTCGGAGCCGGCATCGCGCTTGGCGTCCTCGGCACCCTCCTCGTCGCCATCGCGATCTGGCTGACCGTGGCCTATACCGGCATTTACAACGTCGCGGCGTCGGCTCAGCATGCCGATCCGGTTCGTTGGACATTTGAGACCACGATGCGCCGTTCAGTGACCAGCCGGGCGGGCGGGGTCGAGTTCCCCGACGATATCTCCGAGGATCTGGTTACCGAAGGCGCAGCGCTTTACGCGGAAAACTGCGCCCATTGCCACGGAACACCAGGCGGCGAGCCGGCGGAATGGTCGCGGGGCATGCGACCCGAACCGCCGCATCTGGTCGAGGCCGCCACCGAATGGACACCCGAGGAAATCTACTGGATCGTCGACAACGGCATCAAGATGTCGGGAATGCCGGCTTTCGGCGGGCACCACTCGTCCGAGGAGATGGTCGCGCTCACCGCCTTCGTCAGCGCTCTACCGGGGCTCACTGCCGACGACTATGCGTCGCTGACCGGTTCCGCCGACGGAAGCGCGGCGCAGGCACCGCCTGCCGGCGGCGAAGCGGACGGGGAACCGCAGCCCGAAGCCCCCGCAGAGTAGTCGAGACAAGCAGGAAAACGAAACATGTCCTACATCCGCTTCAGCCTGATGATCCTCACCTCCACGGTGGTGATGTTCATCCTGATGTACTTGAACACCTACGCCTGGGAGCACGTCTTCTTCTCGGAGACGCGCACCTATATGGCGATCCTGATGGGTGCCACGATGGCGGTCATCATGCTGGCGTTCATGCTGGGGATGTATTCCGACAAGCGGCTGAACATTGCGATCTTCGCGGGCTCGGTGATCGTCTTCGCGCTGTCGCTGTGGCTCGTCCGCAGCCAGGTGACGGTCAGCGGGCCGAGCTACATGCGGGCGATGATCCCGCACCACTCGATCGCCATCATGACATCGGAGCGCGCTCAGATCCGCGACCCGCGCGTCCGCAAGCTCGCCGACGAAATCATTGCGGCACAGCGGCGCGAAATAGCGGAGATGCGTTACCTCATCGCAGAAACCTCAACCGGCAACGCGGTCGAGAGCATCTACCAAGACCCGCCAGCCGAACCGGGCAGCGTCGAGGATGCGCTTACGAACACGCTGATTTCGACTCTTGACCTTGCGCCGATGGCCGAGGCGGAGGCCGATCGCGTGCTCGAGGTGGGCACCCGCTGCACGTTCAACCGAAGCCCGGAGACGGACCCTGTGCTGTGGGGCGATCAGGAGGGCGGCGCGGCGGCCATGAAGCTCAACGGGGTCCTCGTGACTCTCGAAGGCTCGGGCGAGGCCGACGCTGGCGGCGTGGAGTTCTCGGCGCCTGGCACCACGATCACCGTCCGACCGCTCGGTGACGAGGCCGACTGGCGCGCCAACGCCGAACTCGTCTTCGCGCTCGATCAGGGTTTCTCCGTCGGCTACCGCGGCTTCTACGGGTGCGAGGCAGAGTGAGGGTCCTGTCGTAGTTCGATTATCGCGTCCGGATCGTCATGGGCTCCTTTGCGGCAAATGGATGGTGATCCAGCGTCGAACACGGCCGGCGCAAAACATTTAGCTCCTCAGTGCACGCAACCGGGTCACGCTTTGTCTCGACACGGGCGGAGTGGCCGCAGCGGCAGGTCAAGGATCACCGCAGGGCAGAGCCAGCCGTCGCCGCTGCGCATGGAGGCCAGCCGTGCCAGCCAAGGCCCGGTCAAGTCGTGCCGCTTTGAGAATCCTGCCAAGCCGGTTCAGGGCGATCCGGTATCCATGCTGGCGCCCGAAAAAGTCCGACTCGGTCACGGCGCGGCCGGTGTGGTCAATCGACGAGAAGTCCGAGCGAGTGTCCGTCTTTAGGAGCATCTTGCCCGTGCGAACCGCGCTGCTACATACCCGTAGGGGGTATCAGGGGATTTTGATGGATCAAGCAGACAAGGCCGATCGCCGCGAGGCCAAGGTGCACCGCCTGAACCGCATTGCGGGACAGGTGCAAGGGGTCGCGCGCATGGTGGCCGAGGGCCGCTATTGCATGGACATCCTCAACCAGGTCCAGGCGGTGAAGGCAGCGCTGGCCAAGGCCGAGGCGGAGATCCTGCGCGACCACGCAGCGACCTGCGTGCACGAAGCCATCCGGGCCGGCGATGCCCAAGCCACGCAAATGAAGCTCGACGAGCTGGTCGGTCTGTTCGACCGCTCGCGCCGCTAAGACAGGAGGACGCATCATGGCGACGACGACGACGGATCTTTCGGCGGGCCCCGCACGGGACGCCTTGGGGGGCCAGGCCCGCCAGGCGGTCATCCACCGCATGTTCATGCCCGAGCACGTCTGCCCTTCGGGGCTCAAGGCGCTCGACCTGCTCGAGCGTCACGGCTTTGCGGTGGATGACCACCCGCTGCGGACACGCGCGGAGACGGACGCCTTCAAGGCCGAGCACGGCGTCAAGACCACGCCTCAGGTGTGGATCGACGGCGAGCGGATCGGCGGACACGACGACCTGCGTCGCCATCTCGGGCTGGCCGTCCACGACCCCAAGGCGCTTACCTACAAGCCGGTGATCGCGATCTTCGGCATGGCCGCGGCGCTCGCGCTCGCTGTGGCTTGGGGCATGGCGACGAGCATGGGGGGCGGGCCTTCTTCTCTCATCACGGCCCATACGCTCCAGCTCTTCCTGGGTTTCGCCACCGCGCTCCTCTCGCTCCAGAAGCTGCGCGACGTGGAGGGCTTCGCCAACGGCTTTCTGGGCTATGACCTACTGGCGCAGCGCGTCCCCCGCTACGCCTACGTCTACCCCTGGGCCGAGGCGCTGGTGGGCCTTCTGATGGTCGCCGGGGCGCTCCTCTGGCTATGGGCTCCCATAGCCCTCGTCATCGGCGGCATCGGCGCCGTGTCGGTGTTCAAGGCGGTCTACCTCGACCGCCGCGACCTGAAATGCGCCTGCGTGGGCGGCCAGTCCAACGTGCCGCTGGGCTTCGTGTCGCTGACCGAGAACCTCACCATGATCGGCATGGCCGTCTGGATGGTGCTCTGGGCCATGTGATCCATCCCGCCTTCCAAGCGCACGGCCGCGAAGGCGTCCCAATCCCCGACCAGAACCTAAGGAGAACGATCATGAAGACGCTCATTACCCTGCTCGCAGGCGCCGCGCTGGCCGCAAGCACCGTCCCGGCCCTGGCTCAGGAAGCTGACGGCGGCGCCATGCCCGGCATGGACCACTCCGGGATGGACATGCCAGCCGGGACCGCGACCCAGGCCTACATGGAAGCCATGGACGTGATGATGTCCGGCATGAGCGCCGTGACCTATACCGGCGACGCCGACGCCGACTTCCTGCTGATGATGATCCCCCACCACCAGTCGGCCGTGGACATGAGCCGGGCGCTCCTGGAGGAGACAGACGACGCCGAGGTCGAGGCCTTGGCGCAGGCGGTGATCGCGACTCAAGAAGCCGAGATCGCCACCATGCGCGCCATGCTCGAGCGCATGGGCATCGAAGCCCCGCCCGCGCCCGCCGAGTGAGCGCCGCCGGGTCGGCCCCGCCGGTCAGGAAGTCTGGTCCACGCAGTCCTCCTCCGGCGAACGACGCCTGCCACCGCGCGGTATGGACGTGATCCCTCAGGCGGACGGGTCGACCGGACGCGGCGCAGGCCCGTGGCATGGCCTGCCGTCGCTGGCTGGTCCCGCTGGGGTGTCCGTCTCTACGTTGATTGGCCGCGCCAGCCGTAAGCCGGGCGTGGATCATTCGACGCGGGCAATTCCTTCGTACATGAAGACCATCGGCTTCGGACCGTTCGCATAGCCGGTGTCGACCCGTTCAAGCCGGAATCCGCTCTCCGCGACAAGATCGGCCGTCGGGCGGTCGAGATGGCAGTTCCCCGCGCAGCGCCGCCAGGCGGGCGTCAGCCAGCGTTGCCACTGCCGGACACGGGGCTCCGGCGCCAGGCCGTGCTCGACGAAGCTGAAGACGCCGCCCGGCTTGAGAACGCGACGGATCTCGGCCAGCGCCGTCTCCGGCTCCGACACGCTGCAAAGCGTCCAGGTGGCCAAGGCACAGTCGACGCTGCGATCCTCAAGCGGAAGGGCCTCGGCGAAGCCTTCGATCATCTCGGTGGCAGGCATCGGTCCATGGGAGTTTCGCGCGGCCCGACGAAGAAGTTCGGGCGAGGGATCGACCCCGACGACCTCGACCACGGCTCCGGGGTAGAGCGGGAGGTTCAGGCCCGAGCCGATCCCGATCTCGAGCACGCGCCCGTGCAGGCCGGCGACGGCGCGGCGCCGGTAGGGGAGCAACTGATCCTGGCGCATGGCCAGATGCGTGAGCCGGGGAAGGACGTGTTTCTCGTATGACAGCATGCGTTCACCCGATCCGCCCGAGCACCGGGAAGGCGTCGAGCATCCAGTACGACAAGGCGCTCAGGCGGCCCGTCATCATCGCGAGGCCCATCAGGACCATTACGCCGCCGGCCGCCTGATGCAGGCGCCGGCCCCAGCGGCCGATGCCGCGCAGCCTGCCGGTGACGCTGTCCGTGAACGCCGCGACGACCAGGAACGGAACGCCGAGGCCGGCCGAGTAGACGGCAAGCAGGGCCACCCCGTCTCCAACCGTTGCGCTCATGGCGCTGGCGGTGAGGATGGCGCCGAGGATCGGGCCGATGCAGGGCGTCCAGCCGAAGCCGAAGGCCAGCCCGAGCACATAGGAGGCGACAGGCTGCCCGCCCGGCAGGTCGAGGTGGAAGCGCAGGTCGCGTTCCATGGCCGACAGGCGCGCCGCTCCGATCATGAACAGGCCGAACAGGATCACGATCCCGCCGCCGATCAGGTTGAGCTCGAAGCGCCATCGCAGCAGGGCTTGGCCGAGCGCAGTGGCGGAAGCGCCGAGCAGGATGAAGATGGTGGAAAAGCCGAGTACGAAGCAGAGGCTGAGCCCGAACGCCCGCCCCCGCGACGGCGACGCGCCGCCGGAGACGGTACGCCCGGCGACGTAGGAGACGTAGCCCGGCACGAGCGGCAGGACGCAGGGCGACAGGAACGAGATCGCGCCCGCCAGCAGCGCCGCGACCAGCCCGAGGGTGGAGAGATCGGTCACCGCCCTGCCCCCGCGCCGCGCCGTTCCGAGGCGGTGCCGATCGCGGCGAAGTAGGCCGCCATCGGAACCACGATCCATTGCAACAGGGGCGTCAGGCCGGCGTCGATGACGGGCACGACCGGCATGATGTCACGGTAGGCCCAGGCCGCCCGGATGACGATGTTCAGCCATTCGCTGAAGATCGTGTAGCCGACGCCGAAGACGAGCGCGACGACGAGGACCCTGCCCCTGCGTGCCAAGGGCCAGGACGCGTTGCCGACGATGAACAGCGCCAGAAACAAGGCGCTCATGGCGATGAGCAGGTCGCCGCCCGTGCAATGCACGATCGCGAAGACGATCTCGCCCCAGGTGCCCTCCACCCAGATCGTGTAGAGGGGAATATGGGCGGTCTCCCACAGCAGATGGCCACCGGCCGAGAACAGGACGTAGCGGCGGAGCACGGACACCCAGTCGGGGCGCGCACTTTCAAGAAACGTTGCGTCGGTCACTGAAACAGCCTCCGGATACGGTCAAACAGCCCCGGCTCGGGCGGGTGAGCGTTGGTCAGGCCGTTGACGTAGAGAACCATGTTGATCCGATCGAAGTCGGCGCCATGGAAGATGCCTGCGCTGCGGGCCCCGCGGCCAAGGACATAGGCCATCGGCCCTTCCTCGCCGCGGCGCGACAGCTCCGCCCACTCCGCACCGAGCTCGGCGACAGCGCCTTCTTCTCGAGGCGTAAGGCCGAGCCAGTTGGCGTCGTCCCGACCCGGAGCGACCGGGCTGCCGGACGACGCCACCGTCACGAAGGAAACCATCTCGCGCATCGGCGTGACGTTCACGGCTTCCTGGACTTCAGCTAGAAGCGCTTGCTGATCGGCGCAGGGGGTCCCGCACTCCTGGGGCAGGAAGCTTAGAACGACGACCTTGTCCTCGAGATCGCGCAGGTCGAACTCCGCGCCATCGACCGTTCGCAGCTTGATCGCGGGCGGATGCCGCTCGGCTTGTTCGAAGTCGGGCTCCTTGGCGGCCATCGCCTCGTCGAGACGGTCGCCCGGGTGGTCGGCGAGCGCCGGTGTGGACACGCTCAGGACGGCCAGTAGCAACAACGTCCTCATTTCGCAGGCCCCTCCGGCCCGGCGGCGGCCACGCCGAGAACGGGCACATCGACCACAATCTTTCCGGCGGTCTCGAAGTGCAGGATCAGCGGAAAGGTCGTACCCTCGGCAAACTTTTCCGAAGGCCCCATCAGAATCAGATGCATACGGCCAGGCGTGAGCGTCACCGCCTCTTCGGCGGGAAGATCAAGGGCTTCGATCTGGACCATTCGGCCGATGCCGGCCGAGTTGGTCTCCGTTGCATGAAGCGTGACCTCGTCGGCGACAGGGGTCGTCACGCCGATCAGGCGGTCGTCCACATCGCTCTTCAGGGTGAGGTATGCCGCTCCGGGGCGGGACGCGAGGATGCTGGCCCGAGCCCACGCCTCCGTGACTGTGACCTCGGCATGCGCGGCGAATGGAAGCGCGGCAACGAGCGCCATGAAAATGAGGAGCTTCATCGGTCTTCTCGCTCTCGGATATGCGTGAGGATCTGTTCGGCGACGGCCTCAGGCGGCTGGTCGCGTTCCTGGAAGACCGCCTCGAATCCCCCGTCCAGGCGCATCAGGTAGATGTGGCCGGCATGGGCCATCATGTAGCCATCGGGCGCGGTCTCGTTCTCCGCCCGTTCGTACCAGGTCCGGAAGCTTGCCGCCGCATCGGCCACCTGCGCCTCGGTGCCTGTCAGCCCGATCAGGCGCGGATGGAAGGCGGAGACGTATTCTGCCATCACGGGAACGGTGTCGCGGGCCGGATCGACCGTGACGAAGAGCGGCGCCACCGCGTCGGCTCGGGGGCCGAGCAGGTCAAGGACGCTGGCCATGTAGGCCAGGGTCGTCGGGCAGATGTCGGGACAGTGGGTGAAGCCGAAGAAGACGAGCTGCCAGCGCCCGGCGAAATTGGCCTCGGTCACGGCGCGGCCGGTGTGATCGGTCAGCGAAAACTCCGAACGGATGTCGGCCTCGCCGATGGTCGATGCCAAGGGCGCCGCCGGCAAGGGATCCGGCCGCAGGATCAGCGCGCCGGCGCCGGCGGCGAGCAGGATCGCGGCCGCGCCGGTCCAAAGCGCCAGACGGATGCGCCGGCGGGTGGTCTGTTCTGAGGTCATTGTCTCGAATCCAGTTTGGTCCGCCCGGGCCGTAGCCCGGGCGGAAGAGCGTCAGCCGTCCTGCGGCTCGGCGCCCGGCGCCTGCATCTGGTCCGTCTTGGCCTGCATCATCTCGGTGCAGGCCTCCATCATCGGACCCATCTTCTGCATCATCTCCATCATCGGCATCATGCCCTCCATGCCCTCCATACCGGACATGTCTCCGCCCATCATGCCACCGGACATGCCGTCCTGGTTCTGCATCATCTGGCCGGATGGCTGGTCCCCGGCCTCCTGCGCGAAGGCGGCCGTGGTCAGGAGCGCCGCCAAGGCGGTCGCGGCGAAGCCGAGCTTGCTCGTGTTGGTCATCATCTTCTCCTTCAGGTTTGGGTTCAGTCTTTGGTTGCTTCCGGCTCTCCGGCCGGATTGGTCTTGCTCGCGCAAGATTTCGAGCCGCCCATCATGCAGAGCCCCAGCCCGCACATGACGGCACAGGGGGCGAGGCTCAGGATCAGGGGCGCCGCGCCAATCGCTGCGACCCAGCCCCAGTTCAGCCAAAGGCCTGCACCGATCAGCGCCATCGCCGCGAGGATCAGGCCCCGGCGGCCCAACGGCATCCGCCATGGGGCGGTCGCGGGCATCGCGGGCACGTTCGTCGTCTCGTTCATGGCCTATGGCTTCCTTTCGTCGATGAGGGACTGGATCTGGGTAACGGCACCGGGGCCGTCCCATTCTGCGGGACCGACGAGGCGACCGCGTTCGCGCCCCTCGCGGTCGATCAGGATCGTCGTGGGCAGGCCGACCACGGCGAAGGCGGCCAGGACGCGGATGCTCTCGGCGAGGTAGGTGTCGAGATGGCGAATGCCGATCTCCGCATAGAAGCGACGCACGGGTTTGAGCCCGGCTTGGTCGATCGACAGCGGCAGGACGTGGAAGTCCTGTCCGCCCAGGCGCGCCTGGAGCGCGTCGAGCGTCGGCATCTCCTCGCGGCAGGGCACGCACCAGGTGGCCCAGACGTTCAGCAGCAGGACCCGTCCCCTGAAATCCGCCAATGTCAGGTTCCGGCCGTCGCCATCCACGAAGGGCGGCGACAGCAGGGCGCGCGGCTCCCCGAGCAGGGGGATCGGCGGCCGGGCCGCCGCGGGCGCCGCCGCGAGCGCGAGCGATCCTGCCAGGAACCCGCGGCGCCTCACGACACGCCCTCCGCCTGCAACCGGCGCACGACCGGCAGGATGTCCTCCTCCAGCGATTGCCGGTCGAAGGGGCCGACATGCTTGTAGGCGATGCGGCCCTCGGCATCGATCACGAAGGTCTCGGGCAGGCCGTAGACGCCCCAGTCGATGGAGACGCGGCCCGACCGGTCCGCGCCGATGCGGGTGAAGGGATCGCCGAGCTCGTCGAGGAAGGCCAGCGCACCCTCGGGTTCGTCCTTGTAGTTGATCCCGAAGATCGGGACGGTGCCCGTTTCGGCCAGCTCGACGAGGAGCGGGTTCTCCGCCCGGCAGGGCACGCACCACGACGCCCAGACGTTGACGATCGAGACCTCGCCCCGCAGGTCCGCCGAGGACAGGCCGTCCTGCCGTCCTTCGATGGGCGGCAACGCGAACTCCGGCACCGCCCGGCCCACCAGCGCCGAAGGCAAGCGGTCGTCGTTGTTGAAGAGCCCCCAAAGGAATGCCCCCGCCAGCGCGGCGAACAGGCCGACCGGCAGAAGGGCGATCCAGGAGAGGCGCCGGCGCTCGGGTCGGGCCTCGACGCTCATCGCCCGGCCTCGGCCTTCGCCGTCACCTCAGCCTGGAAGGCGCGCTCGCGCTCGGGCCAGGTGCTCTTGATGTAGGCCAGCGTCGCGCGGATCTCGGCATCCGTCAGGCTGTCCCCGAAGGCGGGCATGTCGCTCTCGTAGCCGGGCACGACCGCGCCGACCCCCTGCTTGGTGATCGTGAACAGCTGCCCGTCCGCGTGGTGCCAGGTATGGCCGGTCTCGTCATGCGGCGGCGCGGGCATCCGGCCGTCCTCCAGCCGGCGCCGCCAGTCGGGCTGCCCTTCGAGGTCGGCGCCGTGGCAGGACGCGCAGCTCTGCGCGTAGATCTCCTGCCCGAGCGCGACCTCCGCGGCCGTCACCGGCTCGCCCGCGAAGGTCAGACCCTCCACCGCGCCGTCCGGCTGCTGGGCCGTCGCCATCCAGGCCACGACAGCCAGCGCACCGGCACCGGCGAGGCCGATCGCGACGCCCCTCATGCCGACCCCCGGAGGTATTTCACCAGCGCGACCACGCTCAGGATCAGGACCGCCAGGACCAGCAGCAGGACCAGCCCGCCGCCCAGCATCATCATGCCCATCATCGGCCCGTTCATCATGCCCATGCACTCACTCATCGGCATAGACGGCGATCCCGCCCTCTTCGAACGCGTAGGTCTTCAGCGTCCCGGACTTCTCGTGCGCCATGCCGGGGGCGTTCGAGGGCATGCCGGGCAGCGTGATGCCGGCGATCTCCGGGCGTTCGGTCACGAGCCGCTCGATGATCTCGACCGGCACCAGCCCGCTGACGAAATAGCCGTCGACCTTGGCGAGGTGGCAGCCGAGGCCCTCGCGCGGGACGCCGACGGAGACGGAGGTCTTGTCGAAGTCGCGGTCGTCGATGCGCGTCACCTCATAGCCGTGCCGTTCGAGGTAGTCGGCATAGGTGTCGCAGCAGCCGCAGCCCGGATCGCGCCAGATCGTGACCTGCTTGGCAGGATCCGTCTGCACGGCGGCGGCAGGCGCCTGGCCCGGATCTTCCGCCGCGGACAGGGTGGCGAAGCCGATGCCGCCGGCGATCGTGGCGGCCGCGAGCGAGGCGAGAACGCAGGTCTTGTTCATGGTGAACTCCATCATTCGGCCGCGTATGCGGTCCAGGTGGCGCCGCCGTCGCGGCTCTGTCGCAGGTCGCCGTCGAGTGCTGCGACGACGTGGTTCGGATCGACCGGGTGGACCGCCACGGCGGCGGCATCCCCCTCCGCCGCGCGCGACCAGACGACACCGGCGTCGCGGGAGGCCCAGATCCCCGACGGCAGCGCGGCATAGAGCGTCTCCGGCGCGGCCGGCGCGCTGGCCAGCGCGCGGATCGGCTCGCCCGCCGGCAACGGGGCCTCGGGCGGCAGCGCATCGCCGGACACCAAGGCGTCCATCGCGTCGCCGGGCTGGACGTCCTGCCAGCGGCAGAAGCAGTCGGGCACGCGCGTCAGGCCTGATTCCGTGCCGGCATAGATCCAGATGCCCCCCATGCCGGTCGCGAGATCGACCGAGGCGAGCGTCAGCGAATCGCGCTCGGCCTCCGCAAGCCAGGGGCGGTCCATCACGAAGGTCCAGGATTGCCCGGCATCTTCGCTCTGCCAGAGTCCGTCGCCCTGGACCGAAGCGTAAAGGGTGTCCGGCTCGGCGGCGGCCACGGCGACCGCGGCCACCGGCGCGTCGGGCAGCCCCCCGCCCGGCCGTTCCCAGCTGCGACCACCGTCCTGCGAGATGGCGAGGCCGCCCGTGGCGAGGCCGACGACGACCCGTCCGGGACGATCGGGATGGGTGGCCAGCGCCAGGACCCCTCCGCCATTCGACGCAGGATCCGAGGTCTGGATGGCGCCACCGTCACCGCTGCGCGTGAAGGTCTCGCCCGCGATCAGCAGCGCGTCGCCCTCGAAGGCAAGCGCCGTCGGCGATAGGGGCGCCGGTTCGGCCGCCTGCACTCCGAACGGAAGCGCGAGCAGGCCGAGGGCACCGACCGCGGAATGAAGGAGGCTTCGGCGGGACAGGGCGGCGTTCTCCCGCCGCACCGGAAAGGCGAAGGTCGAGCGGCGCGGACGCGCCGGATCGGAAGATCGGGTCATGTGAAGTCTCTCTGATCGTCTTGGTCGTTCGCCGGAACGTCCGGCGCGAGCCTTGGACGCCTGTCCGAGCTGACGCTTCGGCAGGCGGCACGGGACGGAGCCCGCGCATGCGCGCGGGCCGTCGGATCAGATGAGGATGCGCGGCGGCTCTTTGGCGGGCGGGCTGGTGAGGCCGCGGAAGTCGCGCGGCAGGGTGTGGCCCAAAGCCTCGCTCGTCTCCTGGAAGACGCTCCCGGTTTGCGCCGGCGCAGGTACGGCCGCAAAGCCTCCCGCGCCGCAGACGAAGTCGCACGCGATGCCATTGGCACCGGACTCCCCGTCGCCGCAGGCCTCGCAATCGGCCATCTCCGCGACCGTGGCGCCGGAGGCGACCATCTCTGCGGCCATTCCCGCCGAGCCAGCCGCATGCACGACCGAGCTTGCCGCGAACGCGGCGAGGACGGTGGCAAGAATGAGGCTGGCGATCAGTCGCATGGTGTTCAATTATACGCCGTCCGACGGCGTTCCCAAGTCAGTCTGTGCACGATGCCGTGAGCGAAGCCGGGCATCCGCGGGTTCCCGCATGGGCGAGATCTTCCATGATCGGACAGTCGGGACGATCATCGCCATGACACCGGGCCACCAGATCCCGCAAGGTCCGGCTGAGCGCCTGCAGCTCCGACACCTTCCGGTCGATCCGGGCTAGGTGACTGCGCGTGATCGCCTTCACGTCGGAACTGGAGCGCTCGTGGTCGCCGTAGAGCGACAGGAGCGTCCGGCACTCCTCGAGGCTGAAGCCGAGCGACCGGGCGCGTCCGAGGAAGGCCAGCCTGTGCAGCTCCTCCGCCGCGAAATCGCGGTAGCCATTCCCGCTTCGCAGGGGCCGGACGAGACCGATCTCCTCGTAGTAGCGGATGGTCTTCGAGGGAACCCCGCTGCGTTCGGCCACCTCTCCGATGTTCATGATCGCGACACCTCTCGCTCCGTCTTGAGCAACCAGATAGGGGTTCCACCGGCTGGAAGGTCAATTGTCTTCCGAAGTTAAATTAGCCCGTTGACCTTCCATCTACTGGAAGCACTACCTCTGCAAGCATCCGTCATCCGGAGGGTCAGGCATGGACACGTCGCACGTCACCGAAAGAAACCCCAGGGATCCCGTTTGCGGCATGGAGGTGGACCCTTCGGCGGACGTGCCGAGCCACGACCACGATGGCCATCTCTACCATTTCTGCTCCGAGCGCTGCCGCGACCGCTTCGCCGCCGCGCCGGAGGATTTCGTCGAGGCGACGGACCCGGTCTGCGGCATGGCGGTGAACCGCGCGGCGGCCGAGCATCTGTCCTCGCATGCGGGCGAGCGGCTCTATTTCTGCTCCGCCCGCTGCAAGGAGAAGTTCGACGCCGCGCCCGAGACCTGGCTGAAGGGCAAGCCGACGCCCGAGCCGATGCCGGCGGGCACCACCTACACCTGCCCCATGCACCCCGAGATCGAGCAGGTCGGCCCAGGCGAGTGCCCGATCTGCGGCATGGCGCTCGAGCCCAAGGGCGTGCCGACGGGCGACGAGGGCCCGAACCCGGAGCTCGTGGACTTCACCCGCCGCTTCCGGGTCGGCGCGATGCTGTCGGTGCCGCTGGTCATCATCGCCATGGGGCCGATGGTCGGGCTGCACGTGGAAAGCTTCATCGCCGCGCGCGCGGTGCGCTGGTTCGAGCTGATCATCGCCACGCCCGCGATCCTCTATGCCGGCTGGCCGTTCATCGTGCGCGGCTGGCGGTCGTTCCGCAGCTGGAACCTCAACATGTTCAGCCTGATCGCGATGGGGGTGGTCTCCGCCTACGTCTTCAGCGCGGTGGCGGTGATCGCGCCGGGCCTGTTCCCGGCAGGCTTCCGCGACCCCATGAGCGGGCAGGTCGGCGTCTATTTCGAGGCGGGCGCGGTGATCGTCACGCTGGTCTTGCTGGGCCAGATCCTCGAGCTGCGCGCGCGCGAGCGCACCGGCTCGGCGATCCGGGCGCTGCTGGACCTCGCGGCCAAGACGGCGCGGGTGATCCGCCCCGACGGCACCGAGGCCGAGCTGCCGCTGGAGGAGATCGCCGTGGGCGACCGGCTGCGCGTCCGCCCGGGCGAGAAGGTGCCCGTCGACGGCGAGGTGGTCGAGGGGCGGTCCTCGGTGGACGAGTCGATGCTGACGGGCGAGCCCGTCCCGGTCGAGAAGGTCGCGGGCGACCCGGTCACGGGCGCCACGATCAACGGCACCGGGTCGCTGGTCGTCGAGGCCCGGCGCGTCGGGTCCGACACGATGCTCGCGCAGATCGTCGAGATGGTGGCGAACGCGCAACGCTCGCGTGCGCCGATTCAGAAGCTGGCCGATGCGGTGGCCGGTTACTTCGTGCCCGCCGTCATCGCCATTGCGGCCGTGTCCTTTGGGGCCTGGGCGATCTGGGGGCCGGCGCCGGCGCTGGCCTACGCTCTGGTCTCGGCCATCGCGGTCCTCATCATCGCCTGCCCCTGCGCGCTCGGGCTGGCGACGCCCATGTCGATCATGACCGCCACGGGGCGCGGCGCGCAGGCGGGCGTTCTGATCAAGAACGCGGAAGCGTTAGAAGGCTTTGCCAAGGTGGATACGCTGATCGTCGACAAGACCGGCACGCTGACCATGGGCAAGCCTGAGCTGGTGGGAGTGCTGCCCGAGGGCGGCATGGCCGGGGACGAGCTGCTGCGCCTCGCTGCCGCGCTGGAGCGCGGGTCGGAGCATCCGCTGGCTGAGGCCATCGTGCGCGGCGCCGAGGCGCGCGGCCTCACGCTCGCCAAGGCCGAGGACTTCGAAGCCGTGACCGGGATGGGCGTGAAAGGCGTGGTCGACGGCAAGGCGGTCGCCTTGGGCAACGCGAAGATGCTTGCGGAGCTCGGGGTCGAGGCGCCGTCCGTGGCCGAGACCGCGAACGCCCGGCGCGACGAGGGGGAAACCGTCATGTTCGTCGTGGTTGACGGGCTGATTGCGGGTCTCGTGAGCGTCGCGGACCCGGTCAAGGAAACGACGCCGGCCGCGCTCAAGGCGCTGCATGAGCTCGGCTTCCGGATCGTAATGGCGACGGGCGACAACGAGCGCACGGCGCGCGCCGTCGCCGGTCGCCTGGGTCTTGATGAGGTGCGCGCCGACGTGCTGCCCGAGGACAAGGCGCGGATCATTCGAGACCTGCAAGCCGAGGGCCACAAGGTGGCTATGGCCGGCGACGGCGTGAACGACGCGCCGGCGCTGGCCCAGGCCGATGTCGGCATCGCCATGGGCACCGGCGCCGACGTCGCCATCGAGAGCGCCGGCTTCACCCTGGTCAAGGGCGACCTGAACGGCATCGTGCGCGCGCGGCGCCTGTCGCTCGCCACGATGCGCAACATCCGGCAGAACCTCTTCTTCGCGATGATCTACAACACGGCCGGCGTGCCGGTCGCTGCGGGTGTGCTGTATCCCTTCTTCGGACTGCTGATCTCGCCCATCTTCGCGGCGGCGGCGATGAGCCTGTCCTCGGTCTCGGTGATCGGCAACGCGCTGCGGCTGCGGGGAGTGCGGCTGTAGCTCCCTCCGGTGCATCGGGCAGCAGTCGGTTCGCCCGCCGGCGGGCTCAGTCCTCGACCGGCAGGCCGGCCTTTGACCACGCCCCCAGGCCGCCCTCGATCACGCGGGCGCGGTAGCCCATGCGATCGAGGGTGGCGGCGGCGAGCGCGGCGCGCGCGCCCGAAGCGCACAGCACGTCGACGGTCCGGCCGTCCCGCTCGGCGGTCAGCGTCTCATTCGCCACAGGGCTGTCGGGATCGGCGTTCGCCTCCAACATTCCGCGCGGAATATGTAGAGCGCCCGGCACTCGGCCCTTCTCGCTCAGCTCGTCCGGCTCGCGCACGTCGAGCACGAGCCCACCGCCCTCATGCGCGTCGTGCGGCGAGACCGCCGCGATTCGCCCGCGTGCCTCGGCCACCAGATCCTTCATGCTCATGCTCATGCTCATGTCGTCGTCCTCTCGCTTGCGCCCCGGTTCAGAACCGGTTGGCGGGGATCTTGAAGTAGCTGTTGGCGTCCCCTTCGGGCGCGGGCAGCGCGCCGCCGCGCAAGTTGACCTGCAACGCGTGCAGCATCCGGTCGGGCAGCGAGAGCGTTGCATCGCGCTCCTCGCGGGTCCTCACGAACGCATCCTTCGTCGTTCCCTGGCTCACATGCTTGTTCTGCGCCAGATGCTCGGCCACGGTCGCCTCCCACATCGGCTCGCCGCGGTCCTCGGTTCCGTAGTCGTGACCGACGAACAGGCGCGTATTTTCGGGAAGCGCCAGGATCGCCTGGATCGAGTCCCACAGCGTGGCCGCGCTGCCACCCGGGAAGTCCGCACGGCTTGACCCCATGTCGGGATACATCAGCGTATCGTGCACGAACGCCGAGTCGCCCGCGACATAGGTGATTGAGCCCAGCGTGTGGCCGGGCGAGAGCATGACGCGGAACGTGAGGCCGCCTACCTCGAACGTGTCGCCGTCCGCGAGCAGCGCGTCGAAGTGGCGCTCCGAGTGGAAGCCGTCCGGCTCGTGGTAGAAGTCGCGCCAAAGCTCCGCGATGTCCTGCACCTTCTCGCCGATGGCATTGGGGGCGCCGGTCCGCTCGCGCAGCCAGTGCGACGCCATCAGGTGGTCGGCATGCGGGTGGGTGTCGAGGACGCGCTCCAGCGTCAGGTCGCGTTCCTCGATCAGCGCCAGGACGCGCTCGGCGCTTTCGGTCGAGGTGCGGGCGCAAGCGGGGTCGAAGTTCAGCACCGCGTCGACGACGGCGGCCTTCCCGGTCTGCGGGCAGGCGGCGACGTACTGGATCGAGCCCGTGTCCGCCTCGTAGACGCCCCAGACGTCGGGGCTGCCCGCGCCGGTCGACGCGGAGTGGCGGGTCAGGTGCTGGTGGTCGGTCATGATCGTCGCCTTTCTCGTGTTGCTATGGAACGCGGAAGTTCCCGGTGGCGGTTCGGTGTCGAACGTTGGCTATCGTGCTTGCTGACGACGCTTGACACCGCGCATGACGAACCCGGTTTTGGGCAAGGGAGGCACATCGCCCGCACCGCTCTCCAGTTCCTGATCCGGCACGTCGTAGTCGATGGAACTCACGAAGTATCCGCAGAACGCCTTCATCAGGCCAATCGCGATCCATTCGCCCGGACAGCGGTGGTTCGTAAGATGGTCGCCACCTCCCTGCGGAATGAAGTCGAAGGGATTCTCATCCCACTCCTGAAACCGCTCGGGGCGGAACTCGTCCGGCGCACTCCATGAACGAGGGTCGGTGTTCGTGCCGTGGAGGTCGAGCAGGACTCTTCGGCCTTCCGCAAAACGATACCCCCGCCACTCGAAATCGCGCTTCACCCGTGCCGCGACCGCGGGAAAGAACGGATAGAGACGGCGGACCTCCTGCACGAAGGACTCAAGGTGCCTTTCGTCGTCCTTCAGTCTCTGCCGCCACGTAGGTTGCCGGTGCAGGGCGTGCGCGGCCTGAACGATGAACACCGAGACCGCGACGGTGGGGCGCAGGACGTTCAGCAACTCCACGGCGGCCACCCGGGGGGTCAGCGGCTCTCCGTCCAGGTCCCGCCACATCGCGACGACATGGGCGGCGCTTTCCTGTCCCGGCTGAAGGCTTCCGTCGCGCACCTGCTCGATAATCCCGGCCGCCCAACGCTCTGCGCGATGCCGTGCCAGACGCGCGCCCCAATGCTTCCAGCCGACCGCCCCGGCGTGCTGAAAGAGCGCTGTCATCTGCGCCGTCCGCGTCTGGACCTCCGCTTCGGGAAGCGGCACGCCCGACCAGGCGCAGGCGGCTCTGGTGAGGATTTCGCGCACTTCGTCGTAGAGAACGACCTTCTCCGCCGCTTGCCAGTCCCGTGCGTAGCGGTCCAACAAATCCCGCGTCGTGTTTTCGAGAGCTTCGATTCGCTCGGTCGCCATGAGCGACATGAACATCCGCTTCCGATGACGGTGGGCCTCGCCATCGAGCCCCTGGATGCCCTTTTCGCCGAGCAGGGTTTTCTGGATACGCTTCGGCATCGAGCCTGCGCGCACGAGCCCATCCTCGGAATAGAAGACCTCCGCTGCTGCGGCACCGGTCATGCAGATCGTCTTCTGCAAGAGGATGCGGGTCTCGAACAGGTCTGCGTCAAGGTCACGGCATGTGTCCGGAATGAACCCATATGGGTTGCGCAGCAGGGCGAGCGTGCTGTCGAAGCCCTTTGAGGATGGAATGCTGGACATCGATTATTTCCCCGTGGCGCTTTCTTTGCGGTGGTTACGTTCGGGCTTGTTTTTCGCCGACCGAAAGCTGTCCCAGCACAGCAGGGCCGCACCGCAGAAAATCGCCACATCCGCAAGATTGAAGGACGGCCAGTGATATGTTCCGTAATGGAAATCCAGAAAGTCCGGGACGGCCTGATAGCGCACCCGGTCGAGGACATTTCCAAGCGCGCCTCCGATGATCAGACCTAGGGCCGCACCCGTCAGCCTGTCCGGAGCCTTCCACAGCCAGATCAGCAGCCATGCCACGATCACGCCAGCAAGCGCGATGAGACCCCACCACGGTACGACCCCGCCGAGCATACCGAAGCTGACCCCATCGTTTAGAACCCGCACGAGATTGAGAAAGGGTAGAACCTCGACGCCGCGCTCAAGCGCCGGTGTGTTCAGTGCAAGCGCCTTGGTGCCCTGATCGATAACGAACGCCGCGACGGCGCAGAGCCCACCCAGAATGCGAGCGTTCATGCCGCCGCCTTCAGATCGGTTCGCGCATCGCGGATGATCGCCCATGACGAATGCAGGAACAGTCCGGCGATACCGAAAGCGACGATGAGATCCGGCCACGCGCTGCCCAGCCAAGCCACCAGACCGGCGGCAACGACAACCGCCGCATTGCCGATGGCGTCGTTGCGCGAGAAGAGCCAGACTGCCCGCATGTTCGCGTCGCCCTTGCGGAACCGCAGAAGCGGCAGAACGGAGACGACGTTGACGACAAGGGCGATCATGCCGAGCAGGCCCATGAGAGCCGCATCCGGCGTCGTTTGTTCGAAGACCCGGACGATGGTCGTGCCGAGAACGCCAAGACCGAGGAGCCCGAGGAAAATGCCTTGGATCAGGGCCGACCGCGCCCGCCAGGCGAGACTCCAGCCGATGGCCAGCAGACCGAGGAAGGTGATCGCGCCATCACCGATGAAATCGAGCGCATCGGCCTTCACGGCCTGCGATCCGGAAATGAAACCGCCGATCATTTCGATGACCCCGTATCCAACGTTCAGGATCACGACGATCCAGAGGGCGCGGCGGTAGGCCGGGTCCTGGTGCGCAGGATTCGGCGGAATGTCTTCATCGCCCTCGATCCGGTCGAAGCCGTAGCCGGTCACCGCAACGGCCTTTTCGATGTCCGGAAGGCGCGCTTCGGGGGCGTTCAGTGTCATGATGTGGGTCGCCGCCGACACCTTCACATCGTCAGGTGCGACTCCGGCCGAGTGCGCCGCCCGCTCGATCTGAGCGGCGTCCTTCGCGCAATCCATGCCGGAAACCCGGTAACGGAAGGGTGGAACGTCCGCCGTTGATCCGGCGCTTTCGACGTTGGCCATGATCACGATACTCCTGCTAAGGTAGGTCGAGGAACTACATATCAGCAAGGAATGATATGGAGCAGATCGTCGCCGACCGCAACAACGCGGCCGCTACCATCGAGCGGCGGACGAAGTTGTTCCGCGGCTTTGCGGACGCAAGCCGCCTGGCGATCCTGGGTGCCCTGTGCGAAGGGCCGTTGGTCGTTCACGAGATCGTCGGACGCACGGGATTGTCGCAGCCCAACGTCTCCAACCACCTGCGATGCCTGCTGGACTGTGGGCTCGTCGCGAGCGACCGCGATGGCCGCTTCGTTCGCTACCGTCTCAGCGATCCGCGCATAGCGAGCCTCCTGGACGATGTGGACACGCTTCTCGACGCGGTGGCCGAAGGAGTCGACGCGTGTTCCAACTATCGCGGGGCATAGACGGGCTATATTCCCAATGCCGTTCCCGCCGCCGGTCGAGTCTTGTCCGCCTGCATTTTGCACGGAAGACGCGGATCTTTCACGACCCAAGGTTCGCCAGGGGGAACTTCTCCGTGCTGGTCGCGATCCTTCGAGCGTCCGCTTGTTACGTGGAATTCTCGATGTGCAACCGTCCCACCGTGGCAGATACAAGGTCTTCTACCAGCCGTGATTGACCGTTCTCCATTCGGCACGCTTCACGCCGCGGCCTCGGCATCGTCCGGATCGACCGACCAGGCGTCCTTCGTGGCCTCGATCCCTTCCCAGGCGACGTAGGGCACGATCAGGAGCGCCGCCACGGGGTCGGCCCACCACCATCCCTGCCACTGCGTCAGGCCGATACCGATCAGGACGACCACCGTCTGGTACTGGCAGATCATCGTGTCCTTGGCGTCGTATTTCAGCGCGGGCGACTCCAGCCGCTTGCCGTAGCGGTATTTCCCCCAGGCCAGGAACGGGTTGACCACGAGCGAGACGAACAGGATCGAGATGCCCCACCAGTTAAAGCCCGGCGCCTCCTGCGACAGGAAAGCGCTCACCGCCTCGTAGAGGATCGCCGCGACCACGATCCAGAAGGCGCAGGCCACGACCGCCAGCGCAACCTTCTTGCGGTGCAGCACTTTGCGGCGGTCCCCGCCCTTCGCCTCACCGCGCAGCCGCCAAATGAGCGTGCCCGCCGAAGTGGCCTCGACCGTGCTGTCCAGACCCCAGCTCACCAGCGCCGCGCTGCCAGTCAGCAGGCCGGCCGTCACCGATACGACGACTTCCAGCACGTTGTAGATTAAGCTGGCGGTCTCGACGCGGATGCCGCGCTTGAGGTTCGCGTCCCGGTCGTTCTTCCCCGCCATGGCAGGCCTCCGCGTGACAAGTCCTTCTAGGAACGCGAACGCCGCCCGATCGGTTCGCGACCCGTGAGAAAGGTTGAAACCTGTGCACGAAACCCCTTGAACCTCTAGCGGCTAGAGCACCCATCTTGCTGGCCAGACGTTCGGCAGGAGACCTTCATGGAACGGCGCGCAGAGCACGAAGACGAGCAAGGAGCGGCAAACGACACCTGCTGCGGCGGGCAGGCCTCGCAAGCTCCGCAGGCCTCGAGCGCGCCGGTCCCCGAGGCAGGGCGTAGCTTCCGCGTCAACGGCCTCGATTGCGCCGAGGAGGTGGCGATCCTCAACCGCGTGGTCGGGCCCGAGGTGGGCGGCGCCGAGCATCTGGCCTTCGACGTGCTCAACGGCCGGATGACCGTGCTGGAGGGCGCGAAGCCCCTGCGCGACGACCAGATCGTCAAGATCGTCGGCTCCACCGGGATGAGCGCCAAGCCCTGGGACGCGGAAACCGCGGAGGCCGACCAGGCCGCGCATTTCCGCCGCCAGCGGCTGTTCACCGCGGTATCGGGCGGCTTCTGGGCGGCCGGCTTCGGCTGGCACGTCTTCGAGTCCGGCGCCATCGGCGCGGTCGGGCTGTTCTCGGGTCATGGCGAGGTGCCCATGCCGTTGATCGAGGTAGTCGCCTTCCTCGTCGCCATCGTGTTCGGCGTCTGGCTCGTCGCGCCCAAGGCGTGGTCGGCGGCGCGGCGGCTCGCGCCCGACATGAACCTCTTGATGGTCGTGGCCGTCGCGGGGGCCATCGCGCTCGGCGAGTATTTCGAGGCGGCGACGGTGGCTTTCTTCTTCGCCCTGTCCTTGACGCTGGAGAGTTGGAGCGTGGGGCGTGCGAGGAACGCGGTCGCCGCGCTGCTGGATCTCGCGCCGCCCACGGCGCGGGTGATCCGGGACGACGGCTCGGAGGCGGACGTGCCCGCGGCGGAGGTCGCGGTCGGGACGCGCTTCGTGGTGCGCGGTGGCGACCGCATCCCGCTCGACGGCGAGGTGACGGACGGCGCGGGCGCCGTCGACCAGGCGCCGATCACCGGGGAAAGCGCGCTGGTGCCCAAGGAGGCCGGCGACGAAGTCTATGCCGGCACGATCAACGGCGAGGGCACGCTGACGGTGCGCGCGACCAAGCCCGCCTCGGACACGGTGCTGTCCAAGATCATCCGCATGGTGGGCGACGCCCATTCGCGCCGCGCCGAGGTCGAGCAGTGGGTGACCCGCTTCGCTCGCATCTACACGCCCATCGTCATGGCTCTGGCGGTGCTGATCGCGCTGCTGCCGCCGCTCCTGCTGGGCGGAGCCTGGGACTACTGGATCTACAACGCGCTGGTGCTACTGGTGATCGCCTGCCCCTGCGCGCTGGTCATCTCCACGCCCGTCTCGATCGTCGCGGCGCTGGCCTCCTCGGCGCGGAGCGGCGTGCTGATCAAGGGCGGGGCCTATGTCGAGGCGCCGGCCCGGATGACCGCGCTGGCCATGGACAAGACCGGCACGATCACGATGGGCGAGCCGGAGGTGGCGGGGCTGCACCCCTTGGGCGACGCCTCCGAGCGCGACCTGCTGGAGGCGGCCGTGGGGCTGGAGGCGCGCTCCTCTCACCCGCTGGCGCGCGCGATCCTGGCCCGTGGCGAGCGCGACGGCATCGCGCGCGCGGCGGCCGAGGACACGCGCACCGTCCCCGGCCGCGGCGTCGAGGGGACGTGGCGGGGCGGACCGATCTGGCTGGGCTCCGACCGCTTCGCCGCCGAGAAGGGGCTCGGGGACGCGATCCCGCGCGACCTGGCGGAGCGGATCGAGGGCGCGGGCAGCACCCTCGTGGCCGTGGGGTCGGGCGACCGGCTGATGGGGCTCATCGCGCTGCGCGACCGCATCCGTCCCGATGCCAGGGAGATCGTGGCGCGGCTCCACGAGCAGGGCGTGACCACCATCGTCATGCTCACGGGCGACAATGAGCGCACGGCGCGTGCGGTCGCCGCCGAGGTCGGCATCGACGAGGTCCGTGCAGAGCTGCTGCCGGAGGACAAGGTCGCGGCCATCGAGGAGCTGGTCGCGCGCCATGACGTGGTCGCCATGATCGGCGACGGGGTGAACGACGCGCCGGCCATGGCGCGGGCGCATTTCGCCATCGCCATGGGCGCCGTCGGCTCGGATGCGGCCATCGAGACGGCGGACATCGCGCTGATGACCGACGACATCGGCAAGGTTCCCTGGCTCGTCGGGCACTCGCGCCGGACCATGGGCGTCATCCGTCAGAACATCGCGCTGGCGCTTGCCACCAAGGCGCTGTTCGTCGGGCTGACGGCGTTCGGCCTGGCCTCCATGTGGGGCGCCATCGCCGCCGACGTGGGCGTTTCGCTCCTGGTCGTGGCCAATGCGATGCGCCTTCTGCGGGCCGGGGGCGACGCGCCGCCGCCTGAAGGCGGCGAGCGGGTGGCCACGCGCATGGCGCAGGGGGCGCTGGCGCACGGGCATTGATCGGCGGCGCCTCGCCCCGTAGTCTCGACGCAACAACAGCGGCCACCGGAACACGGGGCGCGAGGGGCAGGCATGACCACGATATTGACGCGCCGCGCGGCGCTTCTGGGCGGCGCGGGCGCCCTCCTTTCCGGGTGCGCCGGCAAGTTCCGGTCCTATGACGG
Organism: Jannaschia rubra; assembly: GCF_001403735.1. Lineage (GTDB taxonomy): Bacteria > Pseudomonadota > Alphaproteobacteria > Rhodobacterales > Rhodobacteraceae > Jannaschia > Jannaschia rubra. Next base: position 57,389 of record NZ_CXPG01000022.1, on the reverse strand, counting down.
ACCGACCGTGACGCGGCTGCGGCTCTTCAAGAGCCGACGGCTGCTGGCCCTGGAGGGTACGGAAGGCGTCCTGCGGACCTATCCGATCGGGCTGGGCTTCGCGCCGGTGGGCCACAAGCGGTTCGAGGGCGACGGCCGCACCCCGGAAGGGTCTTACGTCATCGACCGCCGCAACCCCGACAGCAAGTTCCATCTGTCCATCGGCATTTCCTACCCGAACGAAGCCGACATCGCCTATGCGGCGGGCCAGGACCGCGAGCCGGGCGGCGACATCTTCATCCATGGCGGGCCCAGGCGCGGCATCGACCCGACGGACGTGCGCGACTGGACGGCGGGCTGCATCGCCGTCACCGATCGCCAGATCGAGGAGGTCTACGCCATGGTCCGCGACGGCACGCCGATCGACATCTACGCCTAACGGCTTGGCGATGCCTTCTCTTCAAGTCCGCCGCCGCAGGCGGGCCGCCCCGCCATCCGTCAGCCATGCCAGCAGCAGCCCAATTAACACGAGGGGCGGCAGCACCAGATCGCCGAGCCGCGCGTAGAGCGTCGCGGGCCGGGAGGCGGGCAGCACGGCGTCGATGATGCCGCTCCGCTCCATCCCCAGACGGTTGCGGATGCGGCCCTCCGCATCGATCACCGCCGAGATGCCCGTGTTCGCCGCCCGCACGACCGGCAGCCCCTCTTCGACCGCGCGCATCCGCGCCGAGGCTAGGTGCTGGCGGGGACCGATCGAGGTGCCGAACCACGCGTCATTGGTGGCGTTGAAGATCCAGTCCGGCCGGATGGCGTCGTCCACCACGGCACCCGGGAAGACGATCTCGTAGCAGATGGCGACGCCGACCGGCGGCAGGCCCGGCAGCGCCAGGGTGCGCGGCCCCGGCCCCGGCGTGAAGTCGCCCGGCGTCTCCACCAGGCGCTCGATGGGCAGCCAGCGCGGCACGTACTCTCCGAAGGGAACGAGGTGGTGCTTGGCGTATCGGGCGACCGGGCCGCCGGCATCATAGGCCTGCACGGCGTTGAAGTAGCGCGCGCCCTGCCCGTCCGCGACGCGGGTGGGCGCTCCCGTCAGCAGGACCCGGTCCGGCCCGAGCATCCCCGCGATGCGATCCACGGCCGCCGCGTCCTCGTCGAGATAGCCCGGAAAGGCCGTCTCCGGCCAGAGCAGCACGTCGAACGCGCCGGGCCGGCTCGACAGGCGCAGGTAGCGCGCGAAGGTCTCCGCGCGCAGCTCGGGACGCCACTTGTCGGCCTGTGCGACGTTGCCCTGCACGATCCGAAGGCGGACCCCCGTCTCCTCGACCGGCGCCGCGGCCAGCCGCAGCCATCCGGCGCCCGCGAGCGCGAAACAGAGAAGCCCGGCGAGGGCCAGCGCGCCCGCTCGTCGCCGCCCCTGCGCGCGCAGCGCGACCGCCGCGAGCGCGGAGACGAGCATCACCACGAAGCCCAGGCCGTAGCTGCCGATCCAGGCGGCGGGTTGCCGGAGCGGGTCGAACTCCGCCAGGGCGTATCCCGCGAGGTTCCATGGAAACCCGGTCAGCACATGGCCGCGCAGCCATTCGGCCGCCATCCAACAGGCTGCGAACGCCGCCGCGCCCATCGCGCCGTCGATCCGCAGCCGCGCGAAGGCGGCGCAGGCCAAGGCCGGGAACAGGGCGAGGAGCGCGCTCAGGCCCGAGATGGCGGGAACGGCCATCCAGCCGTAGCGCTCGGCCTCGACGGCGAAGCTCTCCGCGATCCAGGACAGCCCGAAGGCGAAATGCCCCAGCCCGAAGACCCAGCCGAGCGCGAAGGCCCGCCATGTCCCCGCCCCCGACACCAGAAGGAACAGCGCCCCGAAGGCCAGCGGCGCGGCCGGCAGCACCGAGAAGGGCGGCAGGACGAGGGCCGCCGCGGCGCCCGCCGCGAAGACCAGCGGCAAGACCGGCACGCCGCGGCCGAGGCCCGAGACGGCGGCCGTCATGCGGCGCGGCGGCCCATAAGCGGGCGCAGGACCAGCAGCGCCGCGCCGCACACCACCGCCACGTCGGCGAGGTTGAAGGCCGGCCAGTGCCAGGCCCCGGCATGGAAATCGAGGAAGTCGGTGACCGCGCCGAAGCGGATGCGGTCCACGACGTTGCCGAGCGCGCCGCCCACGATCATCCCGGCGGCGACGGCCTCGCTGCGCGTCGGAGCCGCGACCATGATCCGCAGAAGCCACGCGCAGATCGCGGCCGCGACGAGGGCGAGCCCCCACCAGGGCACCTCGCCGAAGAGGCCGAAGGTCACGCCGGAGTTGCGCCCGAACACGAGGTCGAATCCGGGCAGGACCGGCACGCCGCCCGCGAGACGCGCGGCCTCCGCGACGACCAGCGCCTTGCTCGCCCGATCGGCAATGAGGGCGGCCAGCAGCGCGCCGCCGCCCAGGGCAAGGTTCCGACGTCGCATCGCCATCTCGCTCATCCCAGCCACACGTCGAGGAACAGCATGATGACGAGGCCCACGGCGAGCCCCAGCGTCGCGCGGTTCTGATGGCCGCTGCGGTGCGTCTCGGGGATGATCTCGTGGCTGATGACGTAGAGCATCGCGCCCGCCGCGAAGGCGAGGCCCCAGGGCAGGAGCGGCTGGGACAGCGTGACGACGCCTGCGCCGAGAAGGCCGCCCAGGGGCTCGACCATGCCGGTCAGCGCTGCGATGCCCCAGGCCCGGACCTTCGAGTACCCTTCGCCCAGCAGCGAGACGGCCACCGCCAGCCCCTCGGGGGCGTTCTGCAACCCGATGCCGATGGCGAGCGGCAGGCCGCCCGACATCCCGTCGGCTCCGAAGCCGACGCCCACGGCAAGGCCCTCGGGGAAGTTGTGGATGGTGATGGCGATGATGAAGAGCCAGACGCGCCTGAGCGAGGCGGCCTCGGGACCCTCGCGCCCCGAGGTGAAATGCTCGTGCGGCAGGCGCTCGTTCATCAGCGCGACCGCGCCCATGCCCAGCAGGATCGAGACGCAGACCACGGCGGCGGGCATCGCGCCGTTCTCGAACATCGGCTCGGCCGCATCGAGCGCGGGAATGATGAGCGAGAAGAAGGACGCGGCCAGCATCACGCCCGCCGCGAAGCCGAGCGCCATGTCCCGCGTGGCGCGCGACGGGAGCCGGCCGAACAGGACCGGCACCGCCCCGACGGCCGTCATGGAGCCGGCGGCGAGGCTGCCGAGAAGGCCCAGCATGACGGGGGACAGTTCGGTCATCGCCGCCCCACCGATGCCGGGATGGACGGCCCGGCGCCGCTCACGGCCCGGCCATGCGAGGCCGGGTAAAGATCGCGGGCCGACTTCCCCAGCCCCGACGCTCCCCGGCGGCCCGCGCCGGAACCCTGGCCCGCCGCCGCCGGTTTGAAAGACGAGCCACCACCGTGTAGCGCGGAGGCGAAATCTTGAAGAAAAAGGCCGATCCCATGCTGACCAGACGCCATTTCATCGCGACGGCCTCCGCCCTGCTCTCGACCGCGGCCACAGGCCCGGCCCTCGCGAGCAGCTGGCCCACGGACGCGCAGAAGGCAGCCTGGGATGCGCAGGTCACGCCGCCGGGCTACGATCCGGCCGCGACCAATCCCTGGGGCCTGCACCCGCGCCTCCTGCCGCAGCGGGTCGCGGCGCGGCCCGGCCTGGTGCCCGGCGACATCCACGTCGACGCCACCGCGCGCTACCTCTACCACATCGAGGAGGGCGGCACCGCCATGCGCTACGGCGTGGCCATCGGGCGGGACGGCCTCTACGAGCCGGGCACCTACCGGATCGGCCGCAAGGTGCGGTGGCCGCATTGGACGCCCACGCAGGACATGATCCGGCGCGAGCCCGAGGCCTACGCGCAGTACGAGGACGGGATGGAGCCGGGCCCCGAGAACGCGCTCGGTTCGCGCGCGCTCTACCTTTTCGAAGGCGGCCGCGACACCTATCTGCGCATCCACGGCACGCCGTCGCCGGGCTCGATCGGCTCCCGCGCCAGCTCGGGCTGCGTGAGGATGGTCATGCCTCACATCAACGACCTCTACGACCGGGTCGAGACCGGGGTGACGGCCTTCCTCTACAAGCCTGCGGGCGACGGGCCGTCGGTGGCGCACAGCTGACGGTCTTGTGATCCCGCCCTGCCGGGCCGCTGCCCAGCGGGCCGCCGGAATGGCGACGGTCGGACGGCCACGACGTCGCGTCCTCATGATCCGGCCGACGTCCCGGAGCAGATCGGATTTCCCTCGGGCGTTCGCAGCGGGAGCATCGTCGTCTCGACCGGCCCGACATGGCGGTACCAGTAGCACCCGTCGCCGGGTCGCCGTTCGACGGTGCTCAGATCCTGATACGGGGCCGCCAGGGCGGCGATCTGCTCCATTGCTTCGGGCGAGATGCCCTGCTCCGGCGCTCTCTCCGTTCCGGGCGGAACCGCACAGGCTCCGAGCGTCAGCAGGGCGCCCGTCAGGAGCGCCCCCCTGCCCGTTCGCCGCAGGGCGGGGCCTAGGGGATGCGCGGGCCTCTTCGGCGCGATCTTCGAGTGACATGGTTCCATGGTTCAAAGCCTTTCGTTCGGATCATCGGGCGACGCATCGGTGAGCGCGTCCTCGAGCGTGGCGCGCGCTTCCGCCAGCCGCTCGAGTGCCACGTCGCCCTGCCCGTCGTGCTCGGCCGCTTCCGCCAGCCGCTCGTCCGACAGCGGATCGGTCGGCTGTCCGTCCACCCGCACCTCGTAATGCAGGTTCGGCCCCGTGGCCGTCCCGGTCGCGCCGACGCGGCCGATCATGTCCCCGGCCGCCACGCGCTGCCCTTCGGCCAGCCCGTCGGGCACCGCGCTCAGATGCGCGTAGCGCGTCATGGTCTCGGGGCCGTGGGCGATCTCGACGACGCGTCCGTAGCCGCCGCGCCAGCCGACGAAGGAAACGCGGCCCGGCGCGGTGGCGCGAACCGGCGTACCGCGCGCGGCGGCGAAGTCGACGCCCGTATGCATCCGTACGTTGCCGAAGACCGGGTGGACCCGGCGGCCGAAGACCGAACTGAGCCGCGCGCCCTCCACGGGCTGGGCGAAGACGCGCTGCACCTCGCCGTCGAGGTAGATCGTCGCGCGACCTGTCCCGTCCTCGGGCCAGGCCACCTCGTAGAGCGCGTCGCCGAGGTCGAGCGCCGCGAAGGCGATCTCGGGCTGGCCCACGAGGTCGTCCCCGACCCGCGCCTCGCGCCACATCACGCGCAGCGTTTCGCCGCCGCCCAGGTCGCGACGGAAATCCACCGCGCCGCCCAGCATCTGCGCGAGGTCGACGGCGAAGCGGGCGGGCATGTCGGCGGCGTCCAGCGCCATGAAGAGCGAGGACTCGACGCGCGTCTCGCCGGCCAGGGACACGATTTCGGGCTCGGGGGTTGTCACCCGGACCACCGGCCGCGAGCCGAACAGCGCCTCGATCCGCACGCCGTCGTCGACGCGAAGGGTGACGGCACGGGGCCCGCCTTCCGGCGTCATGGCCACGTCGACCCCGTGACCCGGACGCAGCCGCCGCAGGTCGTACTCCGCGCCCAAGGCGAGCGCGACCTCCGCCCGGTCCGCCGCGGCGAGGCCGGCTTCCGCCAGCACCGCGTCGAGCGTCTCGCCCGGCGCGACCTCGCGCGACCAGGTCGGCAGCGGGGGCTCGACCTCCAGCACCGGCGCGGGGGCGGCGGCCGCGGCCAGGACGACCGGGGGGCGGACATCCGGCGGGAGGTCCGAGGGCAGGGCGACGAGGTCCAGCGCGAGCGTCTCCGGCGGCGTAAGCCTCGGCATCTCGGGTTGCCAAGCGGCCGCCGCGGCCAGTGCCGCGGGGACGGGCTCCTTTCCAAACGAAGCTATACCGACCGCCGCCATCGACGCGCCGCCCGCCACGGTCAGCCCCGCGGCCAAGTATCTCAATCTCATGTCTGCCCCTCTGTGTTCCGCCTCAACGCGCGCCGTATCTTCGGCACTGCGAACTCCCTCGGCTCGTGATAGTCGATGACGCTCACGAACCGGCCCGCCGCGTCGAACAGGAAGACGCCCGCGGTGTGGTTCATCGTGTAGTCGCCGTCCCCGGACGGAACCTTCTCGGCCCGCGCCCGGAAGCCGTCGAGCGCCCGGCTAACTTCTCGCGGCGGCCCGGTCCAGCCGCGGATCGCCGGGTGGAAGTAGCCGACATACTCCGCAAGCACCTCCGGCGTATCCCGTTCCGAGTCTACCGAGACCAGGACGACGTTCATGTCGCGGGCCTCGTCGCCCAGGTCGTCCAGCCAGCCCGAGATGTCGGCCAGCGTCGTGGGACAGACATCGGGGCACCAGGTGAAGCCGAAGAACAGGAGCGTCGGGCGCCCGACCAGCGTCTCGGGACCGACGGGGCGTCCCTCATGGTCCACGAGGTCGAACGCCATCGCCGTGAGCGGCAGGGGCAACGGATCCCCGGCGGCATCGGGCGCGCCGGGTCCGTCCACCTGCCACCACCCCGCCAGCAGCGTCAGCCCGAGCGCGGCGACGCCGCCCGCGCCGGTGCCGAGGATCGTCCTGCGCCGCATCAGCCCCCGGGCCCGCGCGCGGCGATGCCGAGCACGGCGACGGGAACCGCCACCTCGCCGCCGTCCGAGAACGTCAGCGTCAGCTCGAACCCGTCGCCCTCGTCCAAGGGGCTTCTCAAGCCCATCAGCATCACGTGCAGTCCGCCGGGCTCCAGCGCGACGCTTGTCCCAGGGCCGACCGCGATTTCGCCCGCCGGCATCATGGAGCTGACGCCCTTCTCGTCCGTAACGCTGCGATGGATCTCGGCGCGCGCGGCGGCTGACGCGGCGACGCCCGTCAGCGTCAGGGTCGCATCGCCCGCGTTGCGAAGCGTCAGGTAGGCGGCGCCCGGACGGGCCGTGCCGATGGTGGCGCGGGCCCAGGCGTTCTCGACCACGACGTCCTCCGAACCGGCCTGCGCCGGGCCCAGGCCCGCGGCCGCCGTCAGAGCCGCCAGCGCGGCCATGGCTATCCGGTTCATGCGGACTCCTCCTCGCACCCTACCCACGCGATCAGGACCCGGCCGCCGCGACCTCGGCCGCGACCAGCGCGCGCAGCGTGGCCTCGCCGAACGGCTCCACCGGCTTGCCGTTGACGAAGAAGGTCGGCGTCCCGCGGATGCCCACGGTCTCGACGTCGGCACGGTCTTGGTTGAGGATGCCCACGACGTCCGGCGCCCGCATCTGATCGCGCGCGAGCTCGGGGTCGAGGCCCGCGGAGGCGGCAATGTCGAGCACCAGGTCCGCGTTCGGCGCGCCATGCGATGCCCATCGGGGCTGCTCGCGCAGCACGGCTTCCAGCACGGGCTCGTAGACGCCCTGCATCCGGGCCGCCTCCAGAACACGGATCGCCTCCTCGGAGGCCTCGCCGTGGAACGGCGTGTAGCGTATCGCCACCCGCACCGCGTCGCCGTGCTCGGCCATGATGTCCTTCACGATGGGGTGGAACGCGCGGCACGCCTCGCAGGCCGGGTCGAAGAACTCGACGATGGTGACTGGCGCGTCTTGGGGCCCGAGGATCGGTGCGTGGGGACGCAGCAGCGCCTCCGCCTGCTCGGCCGGGACGGATGCGGCGGCGACCACCGGGGCGGGCCGGGTGGCGTACCAGGCCGCAGCGACGAAAGCCGCGAGGGCGACGACGAGGACGCCCAGGATCAGGGGTCTGCGGTTCATGAACGAGTCTCCTTGAGGGAAAGCGCCGAAAGGCCTGCGACGAGCGCGAAGGCGATCAGCGACAGGAGGGGGATGGGAATGCCGAGGACCAGCTGATTCTCGTCGGTGCAGGACGGGCCGGTCGCGGTGCAGGGCTGGATCGGCTCGGGGACGAGGCCGGCATAGAGCCCCATGTGCCAGAGCGCGACCGCCCCGCCGCCAAGGGCCAGCGCGATGCCGTAGCGCCCGACCCGCGCGTCCCGCCACCACAGCCCGAGCCCCAGCACGATCGCCAGCGGGAACATGAAGGCGCGCTGATACCAGCAGAGCAGGCAGGGCATCTGACCCAGGACCTCGCCGATGAACAGGACGGACAGCGACGCGACGAGCGCGACGGTCCAGGCGGCCGCCAGCGCGGCCTCTCCTCCGACCTTGGAGATCATGACGCGAGGTGCTCCTTCAAGTCGGCGAGGATCTCCTCGGCCAGCGTGCCGTAGGGCCAGGACCGGACGTAGCCTGCCTCCGGGCCAAAGAGGAACAGCTGTGAGGAATGGCCCATCGTGTAGCCGCCCGGCGCCGCGGCCTCCTCGACCTTCTCGTAGTAGATGTGGAAGCCGTCCGCCGTCCGCGCGATCTGCTCCGGCGTGCCGGTCAGCCCGACGATGTCCGCGCCGAAGGCCGGCACGAACGCCGCGAGCGCGGTCGGCGTGTCCCGTTCGGGATCGATCGAGATGAAGAGCGGCTGGACCCGGCCGGCATCCTCGTCCAGGCCGTCCATGACGGCCGCGACCTCCGCGAGGGTCGTGGGGCAGACGTCCGGGCAGTTCGCGAAGCCGAAGAAGACCAGCATCCACCGGCCCGCGAAGTCCTCCTGCGTGCGGATCATGCCGGAGTGATCCGTCAGCTCGAACGCGGCCGCGAACGCCGGATCACCCGGCCCGCCCCCGCGCCGGTCCGTCCACAGCCACGACGCGCCGAACGCGAGCACGGCCAAGCCGACCAGCGACCAGGCGATGGTCCGGGCCATCTTCATCGGATCAGGGAACGTATCATCTCGGGCGCGGAGATAGGACCTACAGCGGGTAGAGGTTCAAGAGGCGATCCGCCCCGTGCGGCATCGCGTCACGAAACCGTGAAGCCGCCCTCGCCTCCGGGTATCGGACCGCCTAGAACCTACAGCGAGTGTAGACGTAGGGGCGGCCATGCACACGATCGGAACCCTGTCGAAGCGGACCGGGACCAAGGTCCAGACGATCCGCTACTACGAGCAGATCGGCCTGATGCGCGAGCCGGTCCGGTCGTCCGGCGGCCAGCGCCGCTACCACGACGCCGACCTCGACCGCCTTGCCTTCATCCGACACTCCCGCCAGCTCGGCTTCCCGCTCGACGCGATCCGCGAGTTGCTGGATCTCTCCGACGCCCCCTCGCGTCCCTGTGCCGATGCCGACGCGATCGCGCGACGGCAGTTGCGGCAGGTCGAGCTTCGCATCGAGCGGCTCCGGGCGCTGCGCAAGGAGCTCAAGCGCATGGTGGACGACTGCGACGGCGACAGCGTGGCTGAGTGCCGGGTCCTCGAGGTCCTGCGGGACCATTCCGAATGCCTGACGCAGCACGAGGAGATCGGGGCGTGAGGATCGCCTCTGGAACGGTCCCGGCCCCATGCCCGTTCGCCCCCGAACCGGGAGGATCGGCATGAGCGAGGCGATCCGGCCGCAAAACGCGCAGCAGCGGCGCATCCTCTGGATCGTCCTCATCCTCAACGTCGCCATCGCACTGGGCTTCTTCGGCACCGGTGCGTTCGGCGACTCCTCAGCCTTGATCGCCAACGGGCTCGACAACACTTCCGACGCCTTCGTCTACGCCCTCAGCCTGTTCGCGATGTCCCGGTCCGGCCGGTGGAAGCGCGGCGCGGCGAACGTGTCGGGCGGCCTCCTCATCCTCTTCGCCATCGGGATACTATTCGACGCCGGACGCCGCTTCCTCGAAGGCTCCGACCCGCTCGGCCCGGTGATGATCGTGATGGCAGTGATCGCCGCGGCTGTGAACCTGGCCTGCGTCCTCCTGCTGCGCCGCATCCAAGACCCGGACGTGAACGTGCGCGCGGCCAACACGTTCAGCCTCAACGACTTCGTGGCCAATCTCGGCATCCTCGTGGCGGGCGGGCTTGTGGCCTGGCTCGGCGGCAACTGGCCCGATCTCGTGGTCGGCGTCGCGGTGGCGGCGATCGCGGCGTGGGGCGGCGTCGAGATCCTGCGCGACGCGCATGGCGAGCACCACAAGGCGGTGCATGACGGCCCGGATGCATAGGACGCGGATCGGCGCCTGACATGCCCGCGGCGATCGCATATCCACTGGCCGCGCTGGCCGAGATCGCCGGCTGCTTCGCCATCTGGGCGTGGTGGCGCCTGGGCGCCTCGCCGCTCTGGCTGGTGCCCGGCCTCCTCGCGCTCGCGATCTTCGGGTGGCTGCTCGCTCAGGTCGAGACCGCGACGGCGGGGCGCGCCTTCGCAGCCTACGGCGGCGTCTACATTGCCGCTTCGGTGCTCTGGATGTGGCTGGCCGAGGGGCAACGGCCGGACAGGTGGGATTTGATCGGCACCATGATCTGCCTCGTCGGCGCGGCGATCATCCTGGCTGCGCCGCGTGGTGCATGAAATAGCATGGCTTGAATCTACAGTTGCTGTAGCTGTTACGCTCCTCGACAGACGATTCGAGGAGAGTTCCTATGCCCCCCGCTGATCCCTTGCTCGCGGCCACGCCGCTTCTGGATCACGGCCATCCGGCCATCACCGCGCTGATCGACGCGCGCGGCTGGCGCGCCCTGTCCGCGCATGACCGCATCGGCACGGCCTACGACTTCGTGCGGGACGAGATCGCCTTCGGCTACAACCGCGCCGACGACATCCCGGCGAGCCGGGTGCTCGCCGACGGCTACGGGCAGTGCAACACCAAGGGCACCCTCCTGATGGCGCTGCTGCGGGCTCTGGGCATCCCGTGCCGCCTGCACGGCTTCACGATCCACAAGGCGCTCCAGCGCGGCGTCGTGCCGGAAGCCGTCTACCCGATCGCGCCCGACCGCATCCTGCATTCGTGGGTCGAGATCGCGGATGGGGGCCGCTGGGTGAACCTCGAGGGCTTCATCCTGGACGGCGAATTCCTGAAGGCGTTGCAGGACCGGTTCGGAGGCGAGCGAGAGGCGCTCTGCGGCTACGGCGCGGGCACGGACTGCCTGTCGCGCCCGCCCGTCGCCTGGACCGGGGACGACACCTACATCCAGCGCACGGGCATTGAGGACGATCTCGGTCTCTTCGACACGCCCGATGCCTTCTACGCCGCCCATGGCCAGGCCTTCGGCTTCCTGCGCGGCCTGCTCTATCGTCACGCGATCCGGCACTGGATGAACGCCCGCGTGCGCCGCATCCGGGCGGGCCGAATTCCCGCCATCCCCGGCCACGCGCATGCGCAGCGCCCGGCCTGAGGCATCCGAGGAACCGTCATGCCCCACGACCACGGCCACGCCCATATCGACCCCGCCTCCGGCGACCGCCGGGTCGCCGTCGCCATCTGGGCGAACGGCTTGCTCACCGTCGCGCAGATCGTGGGCGGCATCTTGTCGGGCAGCCTCGCGCTGATCGCCGACGCCATCCACAACTTCTCGGACATGGCCTCGCTGGTCATCGCCTTCGGGGCGCGAAAGATCGCGCGCCGCCCGGCCGATGCGAAGATGACCTTCGGCTACGGCCGCGTCGAGATTGTGGCGGCGCTCATCAACTACACTTCGCTGGTCCTGATCGGCGTCTACCTCCTCTACGAGGGCGTGATGCGATGGATCGAGCCCTCGGAGGTCGCGGGCTGGACGGTGGTGATCCTGGGTGGCGTGGCGCTTGCCGTGGACACGCTGACGGCGCTGCTGACCTACTCGATGCAGAAGGGCAGCGTGAACATCCGCGCGCTCTTCCTGCACAACCTGTCGGACGCGCTGGCCTCGGTCGCCGTGATCGTGGGCGGCACGTTGATCCTGCTCTACGACCTCTACTGGGTGGACCCGGCCATCACCATCGGCATCGCTGCCTACATCCTCTGGCTCGCGCTGACCGAGATCGGCGGGCCGATCCGCACGCTGATGCTGGGCAGCCCGCCGGACGTCGACACCGACGCGGTGATCGCGGCAGCCGAGGAGGTGGACGGCGTGGCGGAGGTCCACCACGCGCATTTCTGGCAGATGGGCGAGCACGCGGCCGCGCTCGACGCTCATGTCGTCGTCCCGGACGCTCGCTGGGACGAGGTCGAGGACATCAAGCGCGCGATCAAGGGTCGGCTGGAGGAGCGGTTCGGCATCGCGCACTCGACGCTGGAGTTCGAGCCTTCGGACCATAAGCACGAGGACGCCGAGCGTTACGGGCACGGGTGAGATAGGGAGAAGGACAATGTGGAAGGACGTCACGATCGACGCGCCGGGGGTCGTCGCGCTGGCATGCGCGGGCAAGCTGTCCGAGCGCGACCTGGACGAGATGCACGCCTGGATCGACCGGCAGGTCGCCCGGCACGACCGGCCGGCGCTCGTGATCCTGATGGGCGCGTTCGAGGGCTACGAGAGCTCGTCGGCGCTGTGGGCGGACATGAAGCTCGACGCGCGGCACGCAGGCGACTTCGCGCGCGTGGCGCTCGTCGCCGACGAGACGTGGATCGAATGGGCCACAAAGGCGGGCGACCCGCTCACCCGCGCCGAGCTGCGCTGCTTCGCGCCGGAGGAGCGCGAGGCCGCGATCGCTTGGGCCGCTTCAGGGGTCGGGGCCGCCGGCGCATCAGGCTGAGCCGTCATGCGCTTAGGCCTGCTACGTCAGAACGACATGACCCGACGATCCAATGAACTCTCTGCCGGCGCTCGCGCGTCGTCGGTGCGGGAGGCGGCCGTTCGCTCGTCCGCGCTCCCTCGGCTCGACGTCGTCGACGTCGTGCGCGGCATCGCCATCGCGGGCGTGGTGCTGTTCCACCTCGTCTGGGACCTCGCCTTTCTCGGCGTCATCCCCGCCTGGATCGCATCCCATCCGTGGTGGTTGCTGTTCGGTCGCACGCTCGCCGGCACCTTCATGGCGCTGGTCGGGGTAAGCCTAGTGCTGGCGTCAACTGGCGGGTTCCGGCGGCGCGCATTCCTGCGGCGCCTCGCCGTGCTGTTCGCGGCGGCGCTCGCCATCACGCTCGTGACCCGTGCCGCATTCCCGGAGACCTTCGTCTACTACGGCATCCTGCATGCCATCGCGGTGGCGAGCCTCGTCGGCGCCCTTGCGCTGCGCCTGCCCACCGCCGCCATCGCCCTGCTCGGCCTCGTAGCCTACGCCCTCGGCTTCGTTTGGACGTCGTCGGCGTTCGACTCGCGCTGGCTGGCATGGACCGGCTTCGCGGTCGCGCCCCCGCCCAGCAACGACTTCGTCCCCGTCTTCCCATGGATCGGACTGACGCTGCTCGGCATGGCCTCCACGCGCCTGGCCCTCGTGCAGGGCTGGGCACTTCGGGCACGGCCGATGGATGGGCGCGCCGCGCGGTGGATGGCCTGGCTCGGCCGGCACAGCCTCGCGATCTACCTCGTGCACCAGCCCATACTGCTCGGCGTGCTGATCCCGCTCGTGGGGATAATCCAGTGATGCAGACTCGTTGGAACGGTCCGAACGGAACGCCTTGATGGCCCTAGCGCCGCTTGGCCACCGCGTATCCAATCCCAAAGCCGATCCCGACGAGCACGAGGGTAACCAGGAGCATCCCGGCCCCCATGACGCCCATCATCGCCCCCATCCCGTCCATCATGCATCCGTCGGTCATCATGCCGTCGTCTCCTTCATCAGCCGCCTGCCCGATCGGGCATCGGGGCGCGTCACCCGAGCATCGCGCCGACGTCGGAGCCGACCGTCGGGTAGGTGGCGATCATCCGCTTGAGATCGCGCGCTTTCAGGCCCGAGCGCATGGCCAGCCCGAACAGGTTCGCCGCCTCCGCGTAGTGGTGCCCGAGGAGGTGGACGCCCAGGATTTCGTCCGTCTCGGCGTCGGTGATGACCTTGGTCATGCCGACCGATGCACCGACGCGGCGGTTGGAGTACCAGCCGGAGGTGTCGTTCGCCGCCACCCGGACCTCGCGGTCGCCTTGGCGCGCCTCATCCTCGCTCAGGCCAATGCGGACGATCTCGGGCAAGGTGAAGGCCGCGCTTGGGACGCCGCGATAGTCCGGCACCATGCGGTCGCCGCGGATCATGTTGGAGGCCGCGACCTTGCCCTCGTGCACGGCGACGGGCGTGAGCGGCGGGCCGGCCGTGTCGGCGGCGTCGCCGGCGGCGAACACGCGCTCGTTCGTCGTCGAGCGGAGGTGCTCGGTCACGGTGACGCCCTTCGGCCCGTGCGCCACATTCGCCGCGTCGAGGTTCAGACCGTCGATCTCGGGCACCCGGCCCGCGCCGTTCACGACGAGGTCGGCCGCGACCTCGAACCCCTCGCCCGCCCGCGCGAGGCGTGCCACGAGGTCCGCTCCCCGCCGTTCGATCCCCAGCAGCTCGGCGCCCGTCTCGAAGCGCATGCCGACCCCGCGCGAGTGCGCGACCAGCGCGTCCACGAGGTCGGGATCGAAGGCCTTCAGCGGCCGTTCGCCCCTGTCCGCGACGGTCACCTCCGCGCCCGCCCGTGCGGCGATGTGCGCGAACTCCATCGACACGTAGCCGCCGCCCACGAACACGATGCGTCGGGGCAGCTCGTCCAACTCCAGGAAGTCGGTCGAGTCCGTCGCCAGCTCCGCCCCCGGCACGCCCAGGTCGCGCGGGCGCTGGCCCGTGGCGATCAGGACGTGCCCGGCCTCGATCGCGCGGCCGTCGACGTCGAGCGTGCGCTCGCCCGTGAAGCGGGCGGGGCCCTGCAGGGTCGCCACGCCCTTGTCGTCCAGACCGCCCTCGATCTTGCCCGGCACGGCGTCGGTGAAGCTGCGCTTGTGTGCCATCAGCTCGGCCCAGTCGATCGTCAGGTCGCCCTCGCGCAGGCCGAGCCCTGCCATCATGCGGGCGGCCTCGATCACCTCGGCCCCGCGGCGCAGCATCTTCTTCGGATCGCAGCCGCGCAGCGCGCAGGTGCCGCCATAGGGAAGCGGATCGACCACCGCGACGGACCAGCCCTCCCGGGCGCATCGGTTGGCGGCCGTGAGGCCGGCCATGCCGACGCCGAGGACCACGAGATCGTACGTCTTGGTCATTGGATTCTCCTTCAACCCGCGCAGCAGGACAGCTTGGCGACGTCCTGGTCGAAGCTCTGCGCGGCGAGCTTCCAGGCCTCGACGGTGGTCAGGTAGGGGAAGATCGTCTCGCCCAGCTCGGCCACGGTCATGCGCGCCTTGAGCGCCATCACCATGGTCTGGATCGCGTCCGCGCCCTCGGGGGCGATGATCTGCGCGCCGAGCAGGCGGTCTGTGCCACGCTCGGCGACCAGCTTGACCAGACCGCGCGTGTCGCGGGCGGCGAGCGCGCGCGGCACGTGGTCGAGCGGCACCACAGAGGTGCGCACGTCGATCCCCTTGGCCCGTGCCGCCGCCTCGGTCAAGCCCACGCCCGCGACCTGCGGATCGGTGAAGACGACCCAGGGCATCGCCTCGCTGCTGTAGCGGTGCGCGTCGCCGTTCAGCGCGTTGAGCGCGGCAAGCTTGGCACCGTAGGCCGCCATGTAGACGAAGGCGTCGCGGCCGGTGACGTCGCCCGCCGCATAGGTGCCGTCCCGCGTCGTGCGCAGGCGGTCGTCGACCTCGATCCCGCCCCGGGGGGCGAGCGCGACGCCGGCCGCGTCCAGCCCCATTCCGTCCGAGTTGGGCACCCGGCCCGTGGCGACGACGAGATGCTGCGCGGCGAGCCTCCGGTCCTCGCCGGCGTTCGTCCGCAGGCGCAGGGCCACGCCATCCGGCGTCCGATTCACCCGGTCGTAGGTCAGCCCGTCATGCACGGCGATCCCCTCGTCTCGCAGGTAGCGGGTCAGGGCCTCCGAGACCTCCGGCTCCGCCTCGGGCAACAGGCGCGAGCGGGTCACGAGCGCGACCTCCACGCCCAGCCGGGCGAACATCTGCGCCAGCTCGCACCCGATGTAGCCTCCGCCCATCACGATCAGGGACCGCGGCCGTTCTTCGAGCGCGAGGGCGGCGGTCGAGTCGAGGAACGGCACGTCGCCCAGGCCCGGCACGTCCGGCATGGCCGGGCGCGATCCGGTGGCGATGACGACCCGTCCGACGGACAGGCGATCCCCGCCCTCAAGCACCAGTCCCCCATTGCCCAGGCGCGCGCGGCTCTCGCGGTAGTCCACCCTCGGGTAGTCGGCGAGGAGGTCGGCGTACTTCGACTGCCGCAGCGTCTCGACCAGATCGTCCTTCGCCCCCACGAGCGCGGACCAGTCGGTCAGCGCGGCCTCGCCGTGCAGCCCCGGAAAGCGCCCGGCGGCGCGGGCGGCGTGCAGCGCCTCGGCCGCCCGGATCATCGTCTTCGACGGCACGCAGCCGACGTTGACGCAGGTCCCCCCGATGGTGCCGTGCCCGACGAGCGCGACCTTCGCCCCCTCCCCGGCGGCGGTGATGGCGGCCGAGAAGCCGGCGGAGCCCGCGCCGATCACGGCGAGATCGTAGGTATCGGTCATGACGTGCCTTTCATGCGACGGCTCCGCCGCCAGAGGGCGTAGAGGGTCAGAAGGAGGAAGAGCCCGAGCGCGGGCAGCAGCACGTAGTCGAGCCAGCCGAGCATGGCGGACAGCCCGACCGCGCCAAGGAGGACGACGAGGACCGGCGTGAAGCAGCACAGGGCGGCGATGACCGTGCCGACGAGCCCGATCCCGAGAAGCTTGTTGTCGCTCATGGCATTGCCTCCGCATCCGACGCCCGTGCATCCAGGCGCGCGTAGTAGAGGTCGAGGAGCGCCCGCTGCGCCCCCTGCTCCCAGAGCGGCGTCGTCGCGGCGAGGCCGAGCGAGACGGTCGCCAGCCCCGCGACGACGAGGGCGCGGGGGCGGACACGGCGCAGTCCCCGGCGGGCCATCACGATCCAGGCGACCGCGAGGACGAGGCCGGCCGCGACCAGGATCGGCACGCGCCAGACGACGAACGGGCCCAGCACTGTCAGCCATGTCCCGCCCAGCCCAACGAGCGACAGCGCCAGCGGCAGCACGCAGCAGGAAGCCGACAGCAGCGCCGCCAGCCCGGCGCCCCCGATCCCGAGCAAGGCGGGGCCGTTCAGGGCCGGTTCGCACGGCGCGTCGGCGGGGGCGGCGTCGGGGGGCATGTCGGCGGGTCCGGTGTCTCTCGATCCTGTTCGCAAGGTGATGTAGGGTCTGCACCAGCTACAGGGTCAAGGAGCGAGACGACGATGCGCGACACGGCTGCGAGCCCCTCCCCCGGCCGCCCCCTCACCCGCAAGGGCCTCGCCGACCGTGCCGGCTGCGGGATCGAGACCGTGCGCTACTACGAGGATGCGGGCCTCATGCCCGAGCCCGACCGGGGTCCGAACGGATACCGCCTCTACGGGGAGGAGGACGTCCGCCGCCTCGGCTTCATCGGCCGCGCCCGGCGGCTGGGCCTGACGATCGAGGAGGTGCGCGGCCTGCTGTCTCTGGTCGACGGCGAGCGCATCACCTGCGCCGAGGTGCGCGAAACGACGCTGCGCCATCTGGAGAGCGTCCGCGCCCGCATCGCGGAGCTGCGGCGGCTCGAGCGGACGCTTGCGGACGTCTCGGCGCGATGCTCTGGAGAGCAGGTCCCGGATTGCGCCGTGATCGACGCGCTGATGGACGGGTGACGGTTCGGTAAAGTGCGCCCCAAGGCGATCACGAAGTGAAACGTCGCGGTCTGCGAACGGCGTTCCAGTAGGGTTGTTTCCACCCTTCCGCGACGGGCTCATGGCGGGGTCTAAACCCATGCGGGACGTCCGCAGCGACGTTCGCGAACCGCTCGAAGGTGTTCACCCAACTCCGCCCGCGGCCCCTGCCCCTCCCGCCTTCGTCCGGGCCAGCACCCGGTAGACCGTCGGCCGCGACACGGCGAAGACCTCCGCGAGGTCGGAGATCGAGTACTCCTCGGTGTCGTACATCCGTCGCAGCTCGGCCTGCCGGCGGTCCGACAGCTTGGGCTTCTTGCCTTTCAGTTTCCCTTTGGACTTTGCCACCGCCATGCCCTCGCGGGTCCGCATGCGGATCAGGTCCGCCTCGAACTCGGCGAAGGTGGCGAGGATGTTGAAGAACATCCGCCCCATCGGATCGGTGGGGTCGTGGACGGAAGGGCCCAAGGCGAGCTTCACCCCACGCTTCTCCAACTCGTCGGCGATGGCGCGGGCGTCGGGGACGGAGCGGGCGAGCCGATCAAGCTTGGGCACCACGAAGGTGTCGCCCTCCCGCACGGCGGCAAGGGCTTGGCCAAGACCAGGGCGGGCGCGGTTCGTACCGGTCATCCCCTCATCGGTATAGATACGATCCTCCGGCACGCCGAGGGCGATCAGAGCCTCGCGCTGCGCGGCAAGATCCTGGCCGTGGGTCGAGCAGCGAGCGTAGCCGATGCGGGTGGTGGTCATGACGCAGGCTCCGGGTAGCAGCCCGTAGCGATAGACCCCCCGTCACTGAGAATGTCAACGGACCACCATTGTGAGAATGCGGTCGCCCTGCCCCGCTTGGTTGCGCGGGCTCGCTCGACGCGATCCTCGACGCGTCCGCTGATCGACCGGCTTGCGGACACGATCCCAACCGGACATTCGATGGCCTAGCCGGCTCTCTTCCGTGAATCGTCGCTGGTTCACCTTAGCACACCGATACTATCGAAGGGCGGACACACCATCAGAGCCTCGTCGAAGGATACCTCGGTGACCGCTCCGTCAGTGCATCATTCGTAGACGACGTTCGTACGGACGTCGCCCGTCCACATGACGTTGAGCTGGCCCGTGTTCCACTCATAAAGGTAGCCCACGATCTCGCGCGTGTCGCGATCGCGGACGCGCTTGATCGCGCGGGCCTGCTCACGCTTCTTCCGATCGCCCTTCCCGAATGTGTCGAACTGGTCGTGTCGCTGGTGTCGTCCCATCGTGCTGTCCCCCAATGACGGCATGGAGCGCAGGCACGGCAGATGCCTGCGCTGATTTGGCCCTCTTGCGGTGGTAGATGCCCCCCTTTCCCAGCCTAGATCACGAGACACTACGAAGAAGACCGAAACGAGACGAAACGAAGTCTTGTAATGCATTGATCTTGAATGGAAGATATTTCGTCCCGCCAGACGACGGCGAAGACGACTTCAAGACGTTGTTCAGGCTTCTGGCAGCGTCCGGTGCCGGTCGGCCGGTCGATGCGGGGGGCTTGCCCGAGGGTCCATGGACGCCGGACCTCTTAGCAGAGGCGATCACGCGGATCGACGCGAACCGAAAGGGCATAGAGCCTCGGACCGTTCAGCTCTGGTTTCAAGACAACCAGAAAGGGGTGAGCGCGGAAAACATCCGATGGCTCGCGCGGATCTTCGGATGCAGCGATCCTGAGGCGACGAGCGCGTGGCAGAGGGAATTGACCGCGTCGCAATCCCGTCTGACCGCGAAGAGGCGGGCCGGACGCCGGAAAGCGCTCGAGGATGTCCAGCCGCAGCCGGCCCCGTCAGGTACGGATGGACACGAAGTTGATGAAGACGGCGTCGGTGGTCCCCCAACCCGCGCCGCCGCGCCGCCCGTTTCGAGGCGGGTCCGCGGGTTGGCGGGATGGTCCGAACGGCTGTACGGCCTCGGCGGACCGTTGAACCTGCCGGCATCCATCTTCGCCGGGGCGACGGCGCTCCAGTTCGCCAGCTACTTCATCGGAAATCATAGCATCACCTACGTCCGGCAGGACGGGGTCGAGAAACAGGTGGGATTTCACTGGGCGACCAACTGGTCCTTCCTCTTCATGCTGTTCCTGCCGCTGTTCGTCATCTTCGCGAGCCATCTCGTGTCCTTCTGGCGCACCCACGGACGGGCCGCCCTCCTGCCGGATGCAGATCGCGCCTCCGCAGTCGAAGCATGGTTGCGGAACGTCGCGCGATCCAACCCGACGTTCTGGGCCGTGCTGCTGATCTGCTTGGGGTTCGCGGGTGGGGTTCAGTGGATCGGCGCACGGCTCCTGCCCCTTAGCGCTGGCATGGAAGACGGGCCGATCGACTGGGCGTCCGTCGCGCTCGTCCGGCCCGACGTGGTGACCGTGCCGGAGGCGGTCGTGTTCTCCGGTCTTGCCTATTTCTACATGGCGGTGTGCTTCTACGTGATGTTCGCTGGCCTGATCCTGCTCTACATCCTTGCGGACGACTACTGGGACGTCGCCAAAGGACAGGACGCGACGGCTCCTGTCAGGGAGGACATCGCGCGCGTCATCCTGAAAGGGCTATATCGCTGCACCGCCGCGGGCCTGCTTGTCGCAATCTGCATGACTGTGCAGAACCGCTACCTTCCCTCGGACGCACTCGACGTCTGGGCCTGGCTGTTCGGGGACATGCTCGCGGTCAGGTGGGGTTCGAATCCGATCCCTTCTGATGGCTACGGCTTCGTGATGCACTACACGAGCCTTCTTGTGGCGCTGCCGACCTGCGCAGTGATGATTTACGGCATCGTCAGGGTCGCGATCCCGGCGGGCGTTGCCGACCTCTCGCTGCGAATGGCCGCCGCCTTGGCTTTGATCGCCGCCGGATACCTCCTGACCGGTGCGTTCCGAGGATTCTCCCTGCTCCTCGGGTTGGCGGTGCTGCTCTGCCTCTACGGGCTATTCGACCCGACCTACGGGTCGAATGGGGGGCGAGCGAAGTCGGAGGGCCGCCGTGTTTAACAAGGCTCTCGACCTATGGGACGAACGCCGGGCGCGGCGCGGCGACGAGTCTAAGAAACGGTCCCGGCTGACTGTCGATCTCCAACTGGCTTTCCCGGAGGCTGAGTCTGCCGATCTGGAGGCGCTCGCCGTCCACGCCGAACAGGCGGCGGGCGACCCGTCGTTCTTCGACCTTCGGCCCATTTCCAGGGAGGACGTTCGCTGGTCGGATGGTTCGATCAGCTTTCCGTCGAACCTCGACAGCGACGTGGCGGCGAACAACACGGTCCATGCGTCCGTGGAACGGGCCGAAGGGGCGAAGCACGCGCTTGTGGTGTTCCACCATTGGAACGCGGATGAGCGGTCGAAGCCCCTTGCCCGCTTCTTCGTCCGCCAAGGGATCACGGTCGCGCAGATGGCGATGCCGTATCACATGGAGCGGAAGCGTCCTGGCGCGGCGAATGTCGATGACATCCTAAGCCCGAACCTAGGCCGCACGCTGCGCTCGATGCGGCAGGCCGTTCTCGATGGCCGGGCGCTCGTGCGGATCCTTCATGACGCCGGATACGAACGGGTGTCCGTCCTCGGGATGAGCCTCGGATCGTGGGTGGCGGGTCTCGTCGCTTCCCACGACCGCCTGGTGGGCTGCGCGGGGCTGTTCCTGTCGGCGGGCAGCCTCGCCGACATGACGTGGACCGGGCGGGCGACACGCCACATCCGCGAAAGCCTGGAGGGACAGGTCGAGCTGGACCAGCTCCGCCGGGCATGGGCACCTCTCGATCTTGAACGCCACGCCGGAAGGCTCGCGCGCCCGGACCTCGCGCTGCAATTCGTGCTGGCAAAGCGGGACACGGTGGTCCGGCCGGAACTGTCCGAAAGGCTGGTGTCCGCCGTCGAAGACGCGGGAGGAGAGCCGCATGTCCTTCGCCTCGACTGCGGCCACTATTCGCTCTCGCTGCCGCCCTTCATCCTGTGGGCAGGCCGCAGCATGGCTTCCACGCTCGCGGAGCGGCACTGACGGTCAGCGCCGGACGGTCTCGATGAACCGGCCGTATTCTTCGGAGACTTCCTGGGCCTCGTTGAAGGCGCGGACGCGCTCGGCATCCAAGCAGCGGAAATACCCCTGGATCTCTGCAAGGTAGGTCTCGAAATCCTGCCGGATCAGGTCGGCATATTCCCGTGCATCCGCCGGATCGCTCGGAACGAATGGCCGGGACGGCGCGAGGCACGTCTCCGCATCGGACGCTGAAACACCCAGAACCGAAAAGAATATAAGGGCTACGGCCCATGACGCGGCTTGCCGGATCATAGAATGCCCACCGTTCCGCTTTGAATCCAAGAACGCCCCCCCTAACAGTGATGCAGTGAGCGAGCGGGCGCAACCCAAATATTTATGGGTTGTGCTACCTCATTATAAGGATTTAGGTTCAGGGTGCCCGAGGAGGGTGCCCTGGTCCGACGCATGGGAGGGACCACGGGCGTGGTGACTGATCTGGAAAAAGAAGCGCCGAATGTGGTCACGGAAGCTAGGTTCCGCCAACTTCTGGCGAAGGGCTATCAAGCTGAAATTGTGTGCCGGGAGGACGCCTACACCAAAGCATCCGTCTGGTATGGCGAGTGGATCATCCGCGTCGTGGATCAAGAACGCTCAGTCGAAAAGCTGCTCGTCAACATACCTCGACGCCTCAAGGCCGACAGCGACAAGGTTATCACGCTCAAGGTCTTCAAGACCATCAACGGCCTCTCGACCTTCATGCACCGTACAGGCTTTACCCACGTCCACGTCCCGTTCCATAAAGGCGGACGCTCGATCCAAGCCCTCCCGAACGAAGTCTCCCAAGCGGACAACGGCTCCGCCAGCTAGTGCGCTCGCGCTCCTGTTGCTGACGGCCACGGGCGCGTCGGCACAGGGGATGGTGCTGGTGATGCAGGGGGACGGGTCGCTCACCGCCTCCGCCCCGCAAAGCTCCTTCACCCGGAACTATAACGACGGCATCGGCCAAGGCTCGGCCGAGACGGGGCTGACGATCCGGGGCCGCAAGGGCGGGCAGGACGCGGATGCGTCCGCGGGCGACTTCCGCGTAGCTTCCGTCGCGCGCGCCCCCCGCGCGCCGCGCCCGGAGATCCTGTCCGCCATCGAAAATACGGCGTTGCGCTATGCCAGCCATCCCGGTCTCCGCCGGGCCGGGCTGTCCGTCACCGAATGGCGCATCCTGTTCCGTTCCAACATCGAGATCGAAAGCGCCTACAACCCCGGCGCGCGCAGCGTCGTGGGTGCCATCGGTCTCGGTCAGCTCATGCCGGAGACGGCGGCCGACCTCGGGGTCAATCCGCATGACTGGCGACAGAACCTCGATGGGTCCGCCCGGTATCTCGCGATGATGCTCGGCGAATTCGGGGACGCTCGGCTCGCGCTTGCGGCCTACAACGCCGGTCCCGGCGCGGTCGAGCAGCACGGGGGCATCCCGCCCTATCGGGAAACCCAAAACCACGTCCGTCGCGTCTTGGCGGTCTTCAACAGGCTCGAAGGAGAGAATTCGTGAAACCCAACATCAACCTCGTCGTGGCGCTGACCGCGATGCTGGTCGTGGTCGCCTTCCCGGCGATGGCGCAAAGCATCGACCTGTCACCCGTGCAGACGCTCCTTCAGGGGATCGTGGATGCCATCACCGGCCCGCTGGGCATCGTGATCGGCACCCTCGCCCTGATCGGCGTCTTCCTGTCGTGGCTCTTCGGCATCCTCGACTTCCGCCAGGCCCTCTGGGTCGTCGTGGCGATTGCGGGCATCGCCGCCGCCCCGACCATCGTGGCTGCCATCTGGACCACCTGACGGAGCGAAGATCATGGCAGAACAATCCCGTCTCTTCCTCGGCCTCGTGCAGCCGCCCAAGCTGGTCGGCCTGCCCATCATGTATGCGATGGTCTGGCTGTTCGGGACTGTCCTGATCTTCCTCTGGGTCCAGCACTGGACCCTCATCCCAATCGGCATCGCAGCCTACGGCGCGCTCTGGAAGCTGGCCGATTGGGATCCTCACTTCCTCGATGTCGTCGCCACGACGATGCAGGAAACCCCGCCGACGAAGAACCGCTCCATCCATGGAGGCGACTCCTATGCCCCGTGACGACGCCTTCGATCCCCTGACCCTGCTTCCCGAGTGGTGGAAGAAGGAGAAGCCGCTGACGCAGATGCTCCCCTACGTCTCGCTCGCGGACGACGTGACGGTCCGGCTGCGCGGCAACGAGCTGTTCCAGTGCATCCGCCTGGAGGGCGTGAACAGCTCCACCATGGACGACGACTATCTAGACCGGACGCGCTCGCTGTTCGCGTCCATCATTTCCCAGATCGGCCCGGAATTCGCCTTCTACGTTCACAAGGTCTCCAAGGCGATCGACCCGGACCTCGCCCCCATCGCGGGCGACGACTTCGCCGCGGCCGTCGATCGTCGCTGGATGGACGGCCTGCTCCGCAGCGACCTGCGCGACAAGACGCTGACCCTGACCGTGATCCATCGCCCGCCGCTCGGCTCCAAGGTGCCGTTCTCGGGCAAGAAGTCGATGAAGGCCCTGCGCGACCAGACCGAGAAGCGGATGCGCCGCCTGGGCGAGGTCGTGGGCTTCCTGCAATCGACCTTCGCCTCGATGGACCCGCGCCTCCTCTCGGCCGAGAAGGGCGAGCTGCTGGGCTTTCTCGGGGGGCTCAACACGGGCCAGGAACTCCCGCTCTACCGTCGCTCGAAGTATGGCTATCTCTCCGACGACGTGTCGAACACGCGCGTCACCTTCCGGGGCCGCGTCTTCGAGATTTCGGACGGGGCCGTGGGCCGCCGCTTCGGGACCAGCTTCGCGATCAAGAACTACCCGCCGAAGACGTCCTGCACGATGTTCGATGAGCTGAACCTGCCCGTCGATATGGTCGTGACGCACAGCTTCACGCCGATCAACTCGAACCTGATGGCGAGCCGGATCAAGCGCGAGCAACGCCTGCGCCGCGCCTCCGACGACGGCGCGCGGTCCCTCGCGGCCGAACTCGAAGACGCATTGGACGATCTGGAATCGAAGCGCCTCTCCTTCGGGGAACACCACATGAGCGTGACGGTCTTCGCCGACACGCTCGAACGCCTGGACAGCATCGCGGGCGAGGTCCGCAACACCGCCGCCACGGAAGGCGTGAACCTCGTCTCCGAGGCGTTCGCGGCCAAGACGCACTACTTCGCGCAGCACCCCGGCAACGGGGCCAAGCGGAGCCGCAAGGCCGCCGTCACGAACCACAACTTCGCCGACTTCGCGGCCTTCCATCGCTCGCCGCTCGGCAAGCGCGGCCACGAGGTGCCCTGGGGCACCGAGATCACGATGTTCCCGACGCCGGATATGTCGGCCTACTGGTTCAGCTACCACGAACAGGGCTCGCCGACGAAGGAGCCGACCAGCGGTCACACGTTGATCCTCGGGCGTCCCGGATCGGGCAAGTCCACGATCTCCGCCTTCCTGATGACGCAGGCCCGCCGGGCCGGCGCGCGCGTCTTCGTCTTCGACTACCGCCTGGCGCTGGAAATGGCCGTCCGGGCGAACGGTGGGCGCTACGCGGCGATCGAGGCGGGGTCGGCCACCGGCCTGAACCCGCTCCAGACGGAGACGGACGAACGCGGCCAGGCGTGGCTCTCCGACTGGCTCGCGGCGCTGATCCACCGCTCCGACAAGCCGCTGACGCCCGCGCAGACGAACATTATCCAGGAGGTGATCCGTCAGAACGCGACGGCCTCGGAGGACCTTCGGAACTGGTCGGACCTCGCCTCGCTCTTCGTCTCGGCCGACGATGGCGGCGATCTCCACGATCGGCTTCGGGAATGGACCGCGGACGGACGTTACGGCTGGATCTTCGGTCAGAACGCGCAGGACACCTTCTCGCTCGACGGGGACGTGGTGGGCTTCGACCTCACGGGCATCCTCGACAGCGACAGCGAGAAGGAGCGGATGGCCGTCCTTTCCTACATCTTCCGCCGCGTCGAGCGGGTGATCGAGGACCGCAAGCCGACCGTCATCGTCATCGACGAGGCGTGGAAGGCCCTCGACAACCCCTACTTCGCGGGACGGCTCTCGAACTGGCTGGTGACGGCCCGAAAGCAGAACGCCGTCGTCGTGATGATGACGCAGTATGCCTCCCAGCTCGAACAGACGCGGACCGGCAAGACAATCATTGAAGCCGTGCCGACGCAAATCCTGCTCCCGAACATCCGGGCGAGCGCATCCGACTACGCGATGCTGAACCTGCACGGGAAGGAGCTGGACGTGCTGCTCAACACGGGCAGCAACTCCCGTCTCGCCCTCGTGCGCGACGACCAGGGTTCCGTCGTGGTCAACGCGGACCTTAGCCCTCTCGGCCCCCTCCTGACCGTCCTCGGCGGCATGGAGAAGGGCGAGGAACTGGTGGGCGCGGACTACCGACAACGCAAGGACTTCTGGAGGGTCGAAGAATGAGGATCATGGCGCTTATCGTCGTCGCGGCCGCGCTCGCGGGCTGCGCGTCCTATCAGCCGGTTGAGGCCAACTGCTTCAACTTCCTGCCCATGGAAGACGGTGGGGATTGCAGCTTCACCCCGCTCGGGGGTCCGGTCGATGGCTAGCCTCCGCTCGCTGACGGCGATCGGCCTCGTGCTGGCGCTGCCCGCGCTCGCGCAGGGCGTGCCCACGGTGGACGCGGGCCTGATCGTCCGGAACACGGCGGCGAACGCGGAACGCGAAGCGGACATCGCCCGTCAGGAGCAAAGGGTGGCGATTCAGTCGCAGATCGAGGACATCGAGCGCGAACAGCTCGCCGTCCTCGAACGCATCCTCGACGCGCAGACCTCCCTCGGGGGTCGCGGCATCCCTGAAATGGTCACGTCGATGGAGGATGGCGACGGCGATCCCGCCGCCTCGGCCGACGCGCTCTACGCCCCGGTGGACACGAACCCCGCCGGGGAACAGATGTTCGGCGACGCGGCGCTGAACATCGAACAGCTCATCATCCAGGTCGCCAAGGACACCCACGGCTACGCGGGGGTCGGCGAGGCGGGCCTGTCCGTCGTCCAGTGGAGGTGCCTGTTGCAGGCGCTCATCTGGCAGGAAAGCCGGTTCACCATCGGCGCACGCTCGCCCGTGGGCGCGTTCGGCCTGACGCAGATCATGCCGGGCACGGCCGGCGATCTCGGCATCTACCCCGCCTACTACGACAACCCATACCTCCAGGTGGAAGGCGGCGCGCGGTATCTAGCTCGGATGCTCGCGATGTTCGACGGGAACATCATCTACGCGCTCGGGGCCTACAATGCCGGGCCGGGCCGGATCATCGAGTATTCGGGCGTGCCGCCGTTCCAAGAGACGCAGCACTATGTCCAGGTCATCCCGCAGAAATACAACGAATACCTCGCGCGCGTCGGCGGGATCGACGCGCTCGGAACCATCGACCCCGCGCTGATGGCGAACTCCGCCCTCTCGATGACCGGGGCCGGCGCCAGCTTCTATGGCAACAACTCGATGCAGTCGGTCCAGATGGCCGCGCAGCGGGTTCGCGGGATCGTCCAGCGGATCGGCACCACCACCGACCTGCAAGAGTCGATGGCGCTCAACACCTACGCGCGGGCCGAACTGGTCCGCCTGATCGCGGCGCGCACGCGCCTCCTCGCCTCGCGGACCAAGCCCTTGAGCGCCGAACAGGTGGCGCTCGCGGCGGCACAGCTCGCGGAACAGGAATTCATGGACTTCACCCTGGAGGACTTCTGATGACGACCCGTCGCTTTACGATCCCGACCCTTCTTCGATCGACGGCCGCCGCCGTCGTCCTCGGCGCGATGGCGTTGCCGGCGTCGGCGCAGGGCGTCCCCACGGTGGACACCCAGAACATCGCGCAGGAAATCCAGCAGCTTCGTCAGATGCTCACCGATGAGGTGTTGCAGAACGAACAGATCACCCAGCTTCTCGCCCAGCTCGACACGCTTCGCGAACAGTATGCCCAGCTTCAGGAAACCTACGCGGCCCTGACCGGCCTGATGGAGCTGCCCGAGATCATCCGCACCGAGATGGAGGATGAGCTGAACGGCATCCTCGATCAGGAATTTGGTGACATCCTCGCCACGGTCGATGCGATCAAGTCGGGCGACTGGTCGAGCCTCTCGGGAAGTGGATCCAGCGAGATCAGGACGCAGATGGAGCGGGTGCTGGCTGAGGCGGGCTTCGATGAGGACACGCTCTCGGAAATGGCGTCGAGCGGCACCCCCGGCGCGGAGCGCACGGCGCAGGCCGCGACCACCGGGGCCGTCACGTCCGCCGCCGCGCAGAACAGCTACTCGGATGCGGGCCAGTCGCTCGAACGGGTGGACCGGCTCGTCGGCATGATCGGCGACATGGAGGAGCTGAAGGACAGCGTGGACCTCAACACCCGCGTCACGGCGGAGCTGGCGATCGCCATGGTGGCGATGTGGCAGCTCGAAGCCGTGCAGACAGTCGGCGCGGGCCAGATGGGCGTCATCGACGCCGCGACGATCGCCGAGGAACAGCAGTTCATGGACTTCACCCTGCCGGACCTCTCGGCGGACTGAATCGAGGACAAGGGGCGGATCAGTGAAGCACGAACAGGAAATAGTCGAAGAGGAGCTGATCTACGGCGCGCGGCGCCGGGAACGGCTCTGGCAGAAGCTCGGCCTCGCCGGTCTGGTCTTCGGCGTCGTCGGATGCCTGTCGGCCGCTGCCGTCTCCGTCCTCGACGTCGATCCGCCCCCGGTCGTGGTGCCCTACGATCCGAACACGGGCATGGCGCTGCCGAACGCCTCGGTCGGGGCCAGCTCGATCACAGCCAACGAGGCCGTCATCGAGGCCATGGTCTACCGCTACGTGGTCGACCGCGAGACCTACAACCAGCTCGACAACGACCTGCGGGTTCGCAGCATCCTCGAACGCTCTGACGGGGCGGCGGAAGCGTCGCTTCGCCGAACCTGGGACAGCGCGAACGACGCCTATCCGCCGGACCTCTACGGCCCGCAAGCGCGCCTCGATGTGGAAGTGCTGTCGATCCAGCGGATCAGCTCGAACCGCGCGCAGGCGCGCATCCGAAAGCGCCTGACCTCGCCGCAGGGCGTCCAGAACGGGCTCTTCACCGCGACGATGCTCTTCGAGTTTCGGCCCGAGGAACGCCGGTCGATTGATGAGGTCTGGACCAACCCGTTCGGCTTCACCGTCACGGAATACGCGATCAGCTCCGACCGCAGGGAGAACTAGGATGAAGGCTCTCGCCACGACGATCGCCGTCGTCCTCGGACTCGGCACCCTTCCGGCGCTCGCGGAATACGTCCCGCGCGCCGGGCCGAACGATCAGCGCGTCCGGGTCGCCACCTATCAGGAGGGCCAGGTCTATCGGCTGAGCGTGAGCCTGACGCATGTGACCTCCATCGAATTCGGCCAGGGCGAAACCATCCGCTCGATCATCGCGGGCGACACGGAAGGCTTTCAGCTCGACGGGGTGCCGGGTGGCCGCGCCTTCGCGGTGAAGCCGAACGCGCGCGCGGTCAGCACCAACATCACGGTCTACACCAACCGGCGCAGCTACTACTTCCACGTCACGGAATCGGCCTCGCCGACCTTCTACGTCGTCCAGTTTCGCTATCCGCAGGAACAGGCCGCCCGCCGCGTCGCGGCGGTCGCGCAGCAGGCCCCGAACTACAACTACTCGGCCTCGGACAGTTTCGACTTCACGCCGGTCTCCGTGTGGGACGATGGCACGTTCACCTACTTCCGGTTCGCTCCGAACTCGCCCGTTCCCGCGGTCTTCCGCTACCGCAACGGACGTGAGCGGACCGTCAACAGCCAGCAGGTCGAGGACGGCGTGTTGCGCGTCTCGGGCGTCAGTGAGCAATGGGTGCTGCGGCTCGGGGATGAGGTCGTCTGCATCGTCATGAATGGCAGGGGCATCTCCGCGCAGGACTTCGCCTCCAACACCGGGGGGGTCTTCAAGTGAGCGACACGAGCAACGAGGAAATCGAACGCCGCCTGCGGGAACTCGAAGGCAGCGGCGGCAATACAAGATCGGGCGGCCCGAACCGCCCGAACCCCGTCGTGGCGATCCTCGGCGTCATCGTCCTGTGTGGTCTGGGGGCCGCGGCCTATCTCGCGTTACAGGACGATCCCGAGGTGCCGATGCCCACGGCCACCCCGGACGAATTCCAGACGGACGGCGGCGATTTCGGGGCCATCGAGCCCTTCGTTCCCGCCCCTGCCCCGGAGCCGGAGGTCGTCGTCGTGGAGGCACCGCCGGCGGAGCCGAACGCCGAACTCCTGGCCCAGCTCGCAGCGTTGCAGGCCGAGATCGAGGCCATCCGCAACGCCCCGGAGCCGGTGGTCGAAGAGGACACGGCTGCGGCCGACGCCATCGAGGCCCTGACCGCGCAGATTTCGGCATTGCAGGCGTCGTCCGAGAACGCGCAGTCCGCCTTCCAAGAGGAACTGTCGGCGCGCGATCGTCAGCTTCGCCAGCTTCGCCTGGACCTCGACGCGGCGCGACTGGAAGCCCAGAACAGGCCCCCGGCGCCGATCCCGTCCGGTCCCACGGAAGAGGAACTGGCGGAGCGTGAACGGCAACGTCTGCTCGCGGCCGAGGAAGCGGAGCGCCAGCGCCGGCTTCGCGAGAACGAGGCCGCCCGGATCGCCGAGCTGGAGCGGAGGCGGGCCGAGGAAGCGGCGTTCCAGCAGGCTCGCATCGACTCCCCGACGATCGCCTTCGGCGGCGGCGATGGAGGTGGCGAGGGTGGCCTCGAAGATCGCATATTCAGCGAAGGGGCGGATTTCGTCTTCAACGGCGCTCGTCCCGCCCAGGTCTCGCAGGCCGAGGTGATCGCGAACCCGTCGAACACGGTTCCCCAAGGGACGATGATCCAGGCGGTGCTTGAGACCGCAATCGACAGCTCAAGCCCCGGTCAGGTCCGGGCGACGATCTCCGAGGACGTCCATTCCTTCGACGGCGCGCGGACGCTGATCCCCCGCGGCGCGCGGCTCATCGGCCGATACCGCAGCGGTGCGAGCGTCGGTGAACAGCGTGTCACCGTCGGATGGGACCGCATCATCTTGCCGTCGAACCAGTCGGTCACGATCAGCTCGTTCGGCGGCGACGAACTCGGCCGCTCCGGCGTCACCGGCTTCGTGGACAACCGCGCGCGGCAACGGTTCGGGGGCTCTGCCCTTATCTCCCTCATCTCCGGGGGCACGGACGCGGCGGCCGGCTCCATCAACTCGCGAGCGGGATCGGACGTGGCGTCCGACGTGGGCGACGATTTCCGCAACGCGAGCCGGGGTGCCTTGTCGGATCAACTCTCCCTCGGACCTGTCATCTACGTCGATCAGGGTGCGACGATCTCCGTCATGGTGGACCGCGATCTGGAGATCTTCTGATGGCCTCCTCCTACCTCGAAGCCTCGCTCGACAAGCTGGGCGGTGCGATCACCGACGACGTAATCGAAATCTGCATCAACCCTGACGCCAAGGTCTGGGGCGAGTATCAGGGGGACCGCTTCATGCGGTCCCTCGACGTTTCGCTCTCCCAGGTCGAGGTGAAGGATCTGTGCAGCCAGATCGCGTCGGCGGCCGACACGCGGGTCGGCAAGGAGAAGCCCATCGTCTCGGTCTCCATCGAGTATAAGGGCCGTCCGATCCGGGCGCAGGTCATCCTGCCGCCGGCGGTTGCCAAGGGACACTCCGTCGCCCTCCGATTCTTCTCGACCCTGCCGCTCGACCGGATCGAACTCAAGTGGCTCTACGGGGCGGAACGCAGTCTCGAAGAGGAACGCCGGGCGCAGAACCTCAAGCTGCGGAAGGTCGTCCGGGACGGCGACATCTACGAAGCGGTCCGCTTCTGCGTCGCTCACAAGCTCAACATGATCGTCTCGGGCGGCACCTCGACCGGAAAGACGGTCGCGGCCCGTAAGGTCTTGTCCTACGTTCCTCCCGAGGAGCGGATCGTCACCATCGAGGAGGCGGCCGAGCTGATCCCCGAACAACCCAACGTGGTGACGCTGATCTCGAACCGCGACGTGCCGATGCAGTCGGCCGACGTGCTTCTGACCTCGACGTTGCGGATGCGACCGGACAGGATCGTCCTCGGCGAGGTGCGGGGCCAGGAAGCGATGACCTTCTTGGAGGCGATCAACACGGGGCATGGCGGCTCCATGACGACGCTCCATGCCGAGACGCCGCAGCTCGCCGTGCAACGGCTGGCGATCGCCGCGCTGAAGACGAACGTGCCTATGACCTATCAGGATATGATACGATACATCGAAAGCTCGATCGACGTCATCATCCAGGCAGGCCGGAACCTGGGCGATCGAGGCATCACGGAATTCTACCTGCCCGGCCAAAGCGATGAGGAGAAAGGCCATGAAGATGTTCGAGCATGAGGTGCTGACCTTCGATGTTGGAAGCCGGAAAGGAGCAGCCGAGATGGAAAATACCCTACGGGAATGGGGTGCGATGGGATGGGAAGTTGTATCGGCTGTCCCCCACAACGCCAAGCCGCAAGGGTTTCTCGTCTTCATGAAGCGGGAAACGATAAAGGGTCATGATGCCTCGGAAGAAGCGGCCTGATGTTGAGACACAGCATCCTTACGTCATTAATTTTTGTCGCTAGCTTGTCCCCGGCTGCGGCTCAACTTGTTCCAGAACCAGCGGATCAAGCCCCGGCGTCATGCCCCAATCGGCCATCCGATCCGGTGATTATTGAAAATATGGACTTCCGTGACGCTCACCGCGTCATCTTTATCCGCGATATGTATCGCGCATATACGTTCAATAACGTGGTGGAAAGCGGCACTTGCGGGTGCGAGCAACGCTATCCCTCGTGGGAACCCGTTGTTCAATATTATCTCGAACACTACGCCGGTATAGAGGACCGTCACGAACTTCGCGAACATGGCAGGGCATACGACAACACAATCCAAGCCTATCGTGGAACCGCGCGCGAAATCTGTCTCGCGGCTGGAACGTGGAAATAGGGGCAGCAAGTGAGCATCGTAACATTCTTCGTAGAGACGGCTGACAGCTATCTTGAAGACGCCGCTGAAACCCAATTCGGAGCCGTCGCCTCAACTGTTGGGACAGTGCTGATCGTTACGATGACGCTCCTCGTCATCCTCGTCTTCATCAACATGGCTTTCCAGGTCAGGTCGATGGACGGGAGGACGGCCTTCTGGCTTGCTGTCAAACTCGCTCTCGTCGGCCTATTTGCGACGAACTGGGCGCAATTCAACTCCTTCTCCGCGGCGATTCTGAATGGCATCGACAGTATCGCTGGCTCACTTGTCGCATCCGTCGGTGGCGGAACACCAGGACCTTCTGGCACCTTTGCCGAAGAGTTTGATAGGGTAATAGAGAAATTCGCCGAATATATGAATGGCATCGGTGAAGAAATGAACTGGGTAGCGGGCGGCTTCATGTCCGTTGTCGGAACGGTTCTTCTATCGCTGCTCGGCGGCCTCGCGGCGTTCTTCTTGATCGCGGCTCGTTTGATGATCGCTCTCCTGATTGGTCTCGCACCGATCATGATTTTCCTGACCCTCTTTGAGGTCACGAAGGACTACTTCGCGCGCTGGCTCTCGGCGCTGATCTCGTTCGCGATCTACCCCATCATCATCGCTGGAGTCTTCGCGACGATCATTGGTGTGTCGAACTCCTTGATCGCTCGACTTACGACGGCTGACGCCATCGGCACGATCGGCGCCGTCGTGCCCTTCTTCATGATGGTCTTCATGGCGAAGGGGTTCATCCTTGCGACCCCCTTCCTCGTTCGGGCGATCTCGGGGAACATCGTCATGCCTGCTCTGTCGAGTGGTCTCGGTGGTGCCGTCGATCTTGGTCGTGGCTTTACGGGAAGCAATCAGGCCGTTGCGCGGCAGAAGTATGGCACCGCGAGTTATCCTGAACTCATCGGACTTCGCGGTCGGTCGATGGCCGGTCAAATGTTCTCGCGTCCTTCCGGTCCGACCCAGCAAGAGGCACCTCCGCCGCCTCCCGCCGAGGGTGCCGGGGCCAAGATCCAGCGGATGCAGGATCGAGCGAACCGGCTCCGCCGCTAACGAGAAAGGCCCGCCATCGGCGGGCCTTTCTCCACCGGGCGCCACGATTCGCCTTGCTCCGTCATGTCCGGTCGATCACCTGTGATCGAACGATTACCACAAGGCGAAGGACCATATGCCGAGCACCGCCAGCCTAGCGAAGAAGATCCGTGAAATTACTGCGAACGACGCCGGCGAGCCGGACCTCTACGGATACATCCGCGATCTCCTCGTGCGATCGACCTATGGGGTCGGACTGCAAGATCGTCAGGTCGTCGTGGACTCGAAGATGGACGGCTCCCGCAAGCGGCCCGACCTTGCGATCTACCGCACCGAAAACGGGAAGGTTCTGAAGGGCCCGAACCATGCGATCGCGGTCTTCGAGGTCAAGAAGGACGATCAAGTTCAGGCGGCGCCCGTTCCGATCCTCCGCGAGAAGAGGGCCTACGTCCAGGCGGGGACGAAGTGGTTCTACTTGATCGACCAGGCCGTCGTCACTCGCCTCGATGTGTCGGACCGCGCCGCTTTTGCCAAGTCCTTGGCGCCAAGGGCGGGCCTAGCCGCCGCGATCACGAAATCATGGACGTGGCCAGAGCTTTCGGACCCGGAAGCGTTCGCGAGCTGCTTCGGCGTCCTATCAGCGGAGCATCTGACGTTGGAGGCGGAGCTGGAACGGTTCCGACGCAACGAGACGCCCTTCTCCTTCCTCCCCGTCGAGCCAGAGACGCGCGGGCAGTTCTCCGACACGGTGCGCGAAGCCGCAGAGCTTCTTCGTGAGGCGGTCAGGGAGATCATCGAGACGAGGGGTATCGCGGACCTCAAGAAGGCGTCCCGCCTCCTCGAACCCATGACTGCTGACTATGGTCAGGCCGTCTTCGATTGGACGGATGAACAGCGCCCGATCCGGTTCGAGCGGATGGTCGAGCGGCGCCACCGCGAAGCCCTCGATGAGGGCCTTGTGGTGGACTATGAGCGCCGCCGACAGGACGTGATGGCCGATCTCGGTCCCTACATCTACGCGCTGCGCCTCGAACACGATCTTTTCCAGCACTACGGCGAGCGGCAGGGTGTCGAGGGTGCGAGCCTTCTGAAGGTTGAGAAGGACAAGTCGAAGCCGAACGCCCGATTGCTCCAGTCGCTCGCCTACGAAACGGGTTCGCTGATCCTCTCCCGGATGCTGACGATCCGGTTCTGTGAGGACTACGGCCTCTTCAAGGTGCGCTACATCTCCAACGGCGGCATCGACGTCTTCTGGCGCTTCGCGGAACACTTCGACCTGCCGATGCAAGAGTTGATGCGTCAGACCTACCGTCACGCCCAAGGGGTCTTCCGTTCGATCTTCGACGCGAACCTTCTGGATTGGGCGATCGCCCGGAACGATCCCGCCCTCTCGACCGCCCTCGAACGATCAGCGTTCATCCTATCGCGATGGAACTTCAAGACGGTCGAAGGGGACGTTCTGTCTGGCGTCTACGACCAATATCTCGACGTCGCACAGCGTCGCCGGTTGGGCGAAGTCTACACCCGCCCCGAGGTGGCACGGTTCATGCTCGAAGCGGCCGGCTGGTCGGGCAACGACGACATTCTCGATCCGGCTTGCGGAACCGGCACGTTCCTCGTGGAGGCCCTGGTGCAGCGCCTTCGTCAGCTCGCGGACGCCGGGGCCGTAAACGCCGAGAACGTGCGCGCCGTGGTGGCGCGCCTGCACGGCTTGGACATTTCGTCCTTCTCCATCGCCTTGGCGCAGATTCAGATCTTCTGGCATCTGATCGACGTGGTTCGTGGCAAGACGGTCGAAGAGACGCGCGACTTTGCTCGCGCCATCCTCCCGAGCCTCCCGCTTCATGGCGGATGGTCCTCGCTCGATCCGATGGGCCGAGCCTTCGGCGAAGGGAACGAGGCCGGGACTGCCGCGCAAACCGGCATGACGTTCCGCCTGGTGAACGGTGAGCGCGGCGGGGGCGCTCTGATCCCGCCAGGGTTCGAGGCGGTGGCGCAACGGGACTATGACCTAGTCGTGATGAACCCGCCCTACATTCGCTCCGAAAGGACGGGCGCGGGCGGCGTGGGCGATGCCTACTCGGAGGTCGCGTTCAAGAACACCGACACGTCGATCTACTTCATCTACCGGGCGCTGCGGCAGTGGGTGAAGCCGGGCGGACGACTTGCCTTCATCGTGCCAATTGGAATGACGGAAGCGGCCTATGCGGGGCCGCTTCGGCGGATTCTCGAAGGCTATCGCATCAAGCTCGTGGCGGACCTCGAAGGGTTGGGGAAGTCCACCTTCCGGGGCGTAAAGCGAGCGACGATCATCATGGTGATCGAGCGTTCCGAACCTTCGCCCGACGACGAAGTGGAAATGCTCCAACTCGGCCCGACCGCGCTCGTGGACGACGTGATCGACTTCGGCCGGGCCACGCGGACGACGGTTCGCCGATGTCAGATCGACAGGCTCGCCTATCTTCCGGAAGCCCTGCGTCCCGCCGTGACAGCGCCCGTGGAA
This sequence comes from Jannaschia rubra, assembly GCF_001403735.1. GTDB lineage: Bacteria > Pseudomonadota > Alphaproteobacteria > Rhodobacterales > Rhodobacteraceae > Jannaschia > Jannaschia rubra. The sequence continues at coordinate 21,367 of NZ_CXPG01000022.1, read as the reverse complement.
GGAGTTGGGGACGGTGGGGCTGGCGGCGACGGGGACACGCCGGCACCGATCGCCCTGCCCGCCTGGGTGGCCGCGATGAGATCCAACGACGACAGCGCGGACGCGATGCTGACGAAGTTCGGCGCCGGCGATCCGGAGGCCCTGGCCTCGATGGCGGAGCTGCCCCGACTGGGCGAGATCGTGCGGGTCGTCTGGGCACGTCGCGACCGTGGCCGCATCGTGGAGGTCCGGGAGAAAGAGCCGAACGGTGAGCGGTATGCCTATCGTCCGGAGCTTCTGTTCAACTATGGCGTAAAGTTGGGTGGTGGCGCCGCGTTTTGTCAGGAAGGCGAGACGGATTGCATCGACCTCTACAAAGGCCAGAACATCTTCCCACAAGGGCTTCTCGGCGAACCAATGGGGCGGTGGTCTCCAACTGCGCGTAGGGAAAGCACACGCTACATCTACACATACGCGGACCAACTCACCTATCGAAACACCTACGCCTTGCGGGAAATCTCACAGCTTCCAACAGCGGCTCCAATCGTCGCGGGGTCGGGATTTCAGAACACGGCTCATATTGTCGAGCTGACCGAAACATTCCCGCTGAACGCTTATCTCCTTAGCCGCGTGGTTCAATTCTACGCTGCACGCATCCTTCGATCTTCCATCATCGAAGACCTCGGGTGCCACTGGTATAAACGCACACTGACGCTCCTCCCAATTCCGCCGGATAGGACGTTGGAACGTCTGGAGGAGCTGCGTGCGGCCGGCGAAGCGGTGATGAACGCGGACAGCGACATCGCGGACCGCTACCGCGAGATCGACCGACTGATCGCGGAAGGCGCGGAGGACGGTCGGACCGTCAATCGGCTCGTCGTGGACGGCGATCCGCTCGTGGCGGGCATCGACCTCAACGACGTCTCCGAAACGCCCGTGCCGGTCCTGCACATCCGTGAAAGCGGCAACGAAGTGAACAGCTCCGATCTGTTCTTCCGGCTCAAGCTGCCGGATGCGGCCCTCCGCACCTTCGTCGCGTTCGATCTTGCGCGGCGCGTCGAGGACGACCCAGAAGCGGAGCTATGCCGCGACGACGTGCTGGGCCTCGCCGTGCCAACGAACCTCGATGCGGTCGTCGCCGCCATCCGATCGCTGACCGATGACGACCTCACTGCGCGATACCAGCAGGCGCTCTATGATCTCGACCGGATCGTCGCGGATCACTGCGGGATTTCGGACGAACATCGGGATCACATGATCGACGCGATGACGGACGATCCAATCCTGTCGCAGATGCGCCCCATGATCGCCCAGCGGGGCCTCCGGGTGCAGCTCTACGCCGACCATGGAGACGTGAACCGCTACGGATAGTCGTGGTGAAGGCTATTCGCGCAAGCCGCCGGGGCCGTCGCGGTCGGCCTGGCTGTCGCGGGTCGCTTGGAACTCTCGTAGGTCTGCCAGCTCCTCGGCCGTGATGTTCCCCTGGGCGTGGTCCGCTTCGGCCTCACGCATCATCGCTGCACTCTCTTCCTTCACCGTCGCGGCCTCTGCCTTCCAGATCCGCGCCGCGTCGCCAGCCGCCTGCTTGGCCCAGGCGGGGGCCGTCTCCGTGAAAGCGAAACCCTCCCGGTCCAGATCGGCCACGGGTCGGGTGTAGGCCGGTCCGGAGCTGTCATAGAGGGTAGCGGAATCGGCTTTGGCGATCGCGCGTGGAAGGTTCTCCGTGGAGCGCGCGAACCGACGCAGCACGTCCTCCGTGGGGACGTGGTGCCCCCCCTGCTCGACACGGCTCGCGACCCGCCCGACGTTCATCCTCGCATCGCCGGTGCTGACGTAGTGCAGCTCGACCCGGAACCCCGCCTCCCCGGCCTCGTCCATCAACTTCATCGTCCTGGCCCCGGAAAGCGTCGTCTCGACGGTGAAGCTCTCGCGGGCCGCGATGGCATCGGATTGCTGGCGGATCGCCTCGCGCCCGGCGGCGACGGACGCCGCCTCGGGCCGCTTGGGGTCGATCCTGCGCGCGATCGCGTCGGGGTCGATGATCCGCCCCGCGCCCAAGGCCCCGCCTGCCGTCAGGGTGGACTTGCCCGATCCGTTGGGACCGGCGACGACATGCAAAACGGGACGTGGGCCGTCGCTCACGCCTTCATGCCGCCCGCGCTTTCGACCTCACGGTCCAGCTCGGCCGTCACGTCCGTCTCCGTGCCGTCCGGCGCGATCTTGAGGATGCGGCCGTCTTCCCCGAGGACGATCATGTTCATTCCCTCCGCGCGGCGGGCATCGAGGACCTGGCGCTGGCGGTCGATGAACTCCGGGTTTTCCTTCACGACGCGGGGCCTCGGACGGGTTGTCTCGATACCTTCCTTGCGGCCCTGCCGTTCGGTCAGGATGGCCTCCAGCTTGGTGAAGTCTGCGATCCCCTTCGCGACGACGGCCTCGGCGTCCGCCGACGCCGCGATCTGGCGAAGATCGAGGTTCTGTTGCACGGCGAGGTCCATTTCACGCTGGCCACCGTCACGCGCGGCCGCGATGGTCTTCGTGCCTTGCTTCGCCCGCCGGGAATTGATCCGGACCGCGCCGCCTCCTGCCGAGACGGTCGCCGTTGCGATGGGCACCGGCTCGGCAGCGGCCGGCGTGCTGGGCGCTCCTGGCGCGGGGGCTGGCATGGGCTCCGGCTCCGCGCTCGGTCGCGGCGCGTCCTCCTCTCCGGGCATGGGCGCGTCCGTGCTGGTGATCGGTGCGGAATTCGCCCCGCGCTCGGCGGGCTCGGCCTTCGCGGCCAGCGCCGGCTCTTGGGTTGGGCCGCCGCCCTCTGACGGCTTGCCCGCTCCGATGTCCTTGTCGTCCCCGTCCTCGCCCTTTCGTGCGAGGTTCACCAGAGGAAGCGGCAGCTCGCCCTTCTGCGCGCCGTGGATCTTCCGGAACATCGGATCGTCGTAATACTGAATGCGCTTCGCCCGGATCGGCATCTGCGCGTCCACGACGACGATGATGTCATCGAGCGGCATCCGCCGCGCGTCGTCCTCGGTCAACAGCGCGACCTCCTCCGTGCGCTCGGACATGCTGCGCCCCTCGAAAGGGTTGCGGCCGATGGACCGCGAGCGCGTCACGACGCGCTTCGTGGTCTTGCCTACGGCCTTCGACAACTCCTCGACGGTCTTCTCGTCGGATGGCGTGAGGTAGAGCTTCACGCCGGCGTTGCCTTGGAGCGCGCGCCGGGTGTTCTCGCCGTAGATTTCGTCCAGCGCCGGGATCGTCTGGGTGATGACCGCGAGGTGGCCGCGATAGGATCGCAGCGTCTCGATGCTCTCCACGACGATCGGCATCTTTCCGAGACGGTTGAACTCGTCCAGCAGGATCATCACGGGCCAGGGCTCCCCCTCCCCCGGCTCCTTGGTCTGGATCGACGCGATGAGGTCGGAGAAGAACAGCCGGATCAGCGCGGCGAGCGGCTTCACCATGTTGGGAGCGACGACGAGGTAGACCGACATGGGCTTCTTGCGGATGTCGCGGAAGTCGAAGTCGCTGACCTCCGTGGCGCGGTCGATCGCCGGGTTGGACCACTGATTGAGGCCCGAGGTCATCAACAGCGACAGGTAGGACGTGAGCGTGTCGTTGTTGGTCGATGCGAGACGGACGAAGATCCGCTTCGCCGCCTCGTTCTCCACCTTGGTCGAGAGATTGAAATACGCCTTCTGCTTGTCACCGCCATCGGACGCGATCCGGTAGATCTCGCCCAAGGTCGGTTTCTTGCGCTCGAAGGCCAGAAGGCCGGCTGCGACGAACAGCTCGATCCCGCCCTCCAGCAGGCCCTTCACCTTGTCGTTCTCCGATTGGAGGAACAGCGTGGCGAGAAGCTGAAGCTCCATCTGCTGCTGCTCCGGGTCGTCCAGTTGATAGATGCGAAGCAGCGGGTTGTAGCGGTGCGACCGGCGGTCCGCCCAATCGGTCGGTGCGAACCTGAACACCGCGTCGCCATGCGCGGCGCGGTGGCGCGACGTCTCCGTGAACAGCTCTCCCTTCACGTCGAGCGCCACGGTGCTGCCCTTCCACAACAGGAGGTTCGGAATGGCGAAGCCGGACGTCTTGCCTCGGCCGGTCGGCGCGACGACCAGGGCGTGAGGGAACACCTTCGAGCTGAGAAGCTGGGCCTTCCCCTTCGCCCCTCTTATCTTCCCGAGCGCGAAGCCGGTGCCCGGCTTGCCCATGAACCCGTTGCGCTTCAGCTCGGCCGCCTTCTGGAAGCGCGTCTGCCCGAACCGGGTGAGCGCCTGACCCGACAAGGCCGCGCTCGCCAGCAGACCGACCGCAGTGAACCCTCCGACGATGAGGTTCACCATCTGGAAGTCGTCCGGGCGGATGATCCGCCAGTCGAGATAGCTTCGCGCGACCCAGGAGAAGTCGATCTCGGCCCGGATGCCGTAGTCCCGGAAGGTCAGGTAGGCGGTCGCGGCGACGTAGCCCATCGCGGCGAACACCAGCGTCAGCAAAACGACCCCGACGGCGATCTTGCCCTTATCCATGGGTCGTTCCTTTCTCGCTGTGGGCGTGCTTGAGCCGTTGCGCCTCCACCACCTCCTCGGAAATCTCCGTGGTCACTTCGTCCAGCGCCTCGCTATGCGCCGTGGTCGCGTCCGATTGCAGGTAAGCCTTGGCGGCGTAGAGACGGTCCAGCCGGTCGTCTATGATCCCGTCCAGTGCGTCGGCATCGCCCTCCTTCAGGCGCTCCAACCGCTCGTCGGACAGCTCGCCCTCGACCGCACCGCGGAAGGCCGCCTTGCTCTCCGCGTCGGGCATGGAGGCGTGGATCGGGTCCGTCCGCTCTCGGGCCACCACGTCGTTGATCGTGCGCCGGCGGTCTTCGCTATCGCGGTCATCGGCCTCGCCGCCGCGCCAGTCTTCTTCCGCCTTCTCGCCGGCATAGTCCTCCCGCATCTGCATCCGGGCGTCTTCGGCGCGCTCGGCCGCCAGTATGCTTCGGGCGAGGTCGCGATGTTCCTCGACGGTGGCGAGACGTGCGGGCGCGTCGGTGCCCGCACGGCCGTCCGCTTCGGTGAGGCTGTCCGTCCGCTCGGACGCCACCCGCCGCACGGCCTCGTCGTTCCGCACGTCTTCGGCCTGGGCGTAGGTCCGCCCGAGGCCGCGCGCGAGGTGGTCGGGCATGTCCGGGTAGCGGTCCTTGAAATCGCGGGCGACGGCATCCTCGACGCTCTCGCGCTCACCTGCCCGCGCCATGATCGCGTCCGTCTCCTGCGCGACCCGCTCGAAGGCCGTGCGGTCGGTCACGTTGCGGCCGAACGGCTCGTCGGTCAGCACGGCGGAGGGCGCGGCGATGATCTCGGGCCGCTCGCGCAGGTAGTCCCGCTGCTCCTGCTCGATCCGAGCCTCGGCGCGCGCCTCGATCTCGAAGCCGCGCTCGTTGATCTGGGCCTCGCCTGCCCCGTCACGGCGCATTTCCTGGCGGACGGCCCGGCTCACGTCGTCCACGCTCTGACGGTCGTAGTGGAAGTCTCGCCGGTCCTCGACGTCGACCACGCCGTCGTCGCGCAGCACCTCGGCCCGCTCCAGGGCGGTCCCGAGCTTCACATGCACCGCGTCGAGCTTGTCGGCCGCGATCCGCACGTCCTCGCGCCGCTCGAGGTTGAGCCCATCGGTCTGCGCGATCTTCTCCATGTCCTGCGCCAGCCATTCGCGCTCCAGGGCGGCGTTGTTCGCCCCCTGCTCGACGCGGGCGATGACCGTTTCGCTGGAAATGCCGGTGCCGCGCAGCGCCGTCTCGATCTGGGCGCGGGTCTCGGGCTCGCGCAGCCGATCCGTCAGCTCGCTGTTGATGTTCGCCTGGCTGTAGACGCCCGTGTCGCTCGGGGCCTGCGTGAGCGTGGGGGACCGGACTCCCATCGGCTGCAAGTGCGCCATGTCCGCGTAGAGCTTGTTGACCTCCGCCTCCATCGCGGGCCGTTCGGCCTCGGGGAGTCCCCGCACCATCGCCTCGACGCGCTCGCTGCGCTCGGCGAGTTCCGTCTTCATCTCGTCAAAGCTGGCCATGTAGATGTCTCCTGTCTGTTCGAGCTGACCTTTGCGCGCGAGGATTTCCCCGGCGCGGAACAAGGCGTCCGCGATGTCTTCCCGCCCTGCGACCGACGCCTCGGCGGACAGGGCTCCGTAAGTTTTCGAGGCGGTGGCGATCTCGGCCGCCGCGCGCGCCAGATCCTCGCCGACGCGCTCGCGTTCGACCGGGGCACGCCCCTCTTCCTTCGCAGCATACACCTCGCCCGTGCGGGCCGGGTATGTCAGCACGCCGCGATCGACCCTGCGGGTCGCCTCCAGGCGGACGCCCACCTTGTCGGCCTCCTCCACCATCGCCAAGCGGAAGTCGTCGTAGTTGAAGCGGTGATCGCGCCCGAGGTAGAAGATTTCGCCCTCCTCGGACCGTCGATTGAGGACGATGTGGGCATGGGGATGATCGCGGTCCTCGTGGACGGCGATCAGGTAGTCGAAGTGACCCTGCTCGTTTCGGAAGAACCGTTCCGCGACGGCCGCCGTGATGTCGCGGACATGCTCGCCCTTCGTCCCGACGGGATAGGACAGGAGCATGTGGGTCGTATGGCCGAGCTTGGGATTGAACCCCTCCCCCCACCTCTTCGAGAATTCGTTCGCCACGTCCTTTATCTCTTGGCGCGTCAGCGTGGCTTTGCCGTCCAATCCACCAGTGCTGTCGATGATGTGCGACGACTTGGTGGTCAGGTATTCGAGCTGGCGGGCGAGCTGCGCCTTCGTGTGCGTGCCGCCGCCCCGGATCGCCTTGAAGACCGCCGCGCGGTGTCCGCGCGCCGCACGAACCATCTGCCGTTGCTTGGACCCGAGCCCCTGGGTCGAGCCGCGCACCTTGCTCCATCCCTCCCGGAAGACTTCGCCCGTGACGGCGGTGACGGCATCAGTCCGCGCCATCGGCCAGCTCCTCCAGGGCCGCGTTCGCGGCCAACGTCATCCTCTTGGACCGACGTTGCGCGAGCAGGTCGATCTCGTTGGCGAAGGACCGGATGAACATCGCTAGACCCTTGATCTGGTCCAGGCTCGCGACGCCGAAGGCGGGTGCGATCCCCTTCTGCTTCGCCTCGTTCAACCGCTTCGCGATCTGCGTGATGTTGTTGCCGACCCGGTTGAGGGACGCCCGGAAGCCCTGAAGCTCCTCGGCCAGGTGCTCGTCGGGCTGGAACACCCCGTTCGATGCGCGGATCAGCCGGCGCAATCCATCGGCTCTGGTGGCGATCTGGTGCCGGGTGAGGACCGCATCGAAGGCCATCGCCTCCTCTGGCGTGAGCGTCACGGAGAACGTGACGCTCCGATGCGAGGCGTCGCGGCGGCGGTCTGTTTCGCGCTTCAGCGTGTAGTGGACCGTGCGCGTCGTGATGCCGTGCTTCGCCGCAAGCTCCTTTGCTGCAACGCCTTTCGCCGCTTCGCGGACGATGGCGCGACGTTCATCGAGCGTGAGGCGGCGGCGCGAAGGCATAGCGAACAAACAACCCCTATTTCCTGCCAGTCTCTTACCTTCGTTTAGGCTTCGACGCAATCGAAGATGGCAGCGAGTGTCGAAGCCTAAACGAAGGTAAGTCCATCGAAGCGGACCCCGACCAGGGGTCCGCGCGTCGAACCCGGCGGGTGAGACCGACCGAAAGCGAAGCTGAAGGTCCGACAGATTATCCCTTCTGGGGCCACCTATGCTCTCAAGAGCACCCCTACCCCCAAGCGATATCGACTTGCTGCTGTAGCACCCCTCCCAGCGCCTCTCCGGGCGCCTACTGGCTATCCGATCACCCATCCTCGCCGAAACGACGATCTCGGTCCTCAATCTCGAAGGATGACGGAAGACGAATGACCGCAGACGGACAGCGGATGACGGAAGACGGCAGACGGAAAGCAGAGGGAAAAAAGCGCATGGAAGATGACGCCTAACCGCAGACGGACAGCGGATGACGGAGGACGGAGGACGGAGGACGGACAACGCTTGGCGGACGACGCGGAACGCTTGGCAGGTAGCGGAAGGCGCGTGGCGCGTGACGCCTAAAGCACAACGGAAGAAAGAGAACGGAAAGCGCGTGACGGAAGAAGGACGACGCGCTACTGATGACGGAAAGCGGACGGTGCGTGACGTCGAACGCATGACGGCAAGCAGACGACGGACGACGCATGACGGATAACGCATGGCGGAACTGGGGTCGATGATGAAAGATTCGACGGTGGAGGATGAGCGGGTGGCGAACGACGACATGAAGGTCATCACGGTGATGACCCGGAAGGGCGGGGCCGGAAAGACGACCCTGACCCAGGCGCTGATGAGCGCGGCGGTCTCTCGGGGGAAGCGGTGCCTAGCGCTCGACGCCGATCCGCAGCAGGGCCTTCATCGCTGGCTGGACGAATACGCCAGAGACGAGCCCCTCGTCACCTACCGGCAGCTCGAATTCGCCGAAGACCTCGAAGCGGCGGCGAACGAGGCATACGAAGCCGGAGAGGTCGATCTGATCTTCGTGGACACCCAAGGGGCAGCGGGAGCCTGGGCGGACGAGCTGGCCGCGCAGAGTGACGTTCTCGTGGTGCCGATGAAGCTCGGCAAGACCGACTATCTCATCACGATCGACACGGTGAATTGGTATTCCGGCCTTCTCGATCGGATCGACCAGCCGGAGCTTGCTCCTCCGCTTCGGGTCGTCGTTTCGGGTGCGACGGCCAAGCCGACCGTGACCGAGAAGGAATTCGAGACGCTGGCCGTGGAGAACTTCCCCGTGCTTCCGACCTACTTCATGTTCCGCAAGCAACATCTGGACGCGGCGGCCGGTGGGTTCCTGCACAATCTGGCGGAAGCGAAGCGGACCTCGAAGAACGGTCTCGAACGCTCCCACGTCAAGCACTTCGATGAGGCGGTGCAGGAAGCCTCCGACATCCTCGATGAGATCATGGGGGAAATCTGATGCCGCGTCGTGGACGTCCGAAGGTGGAAGGCCGCGATCCGGCCTATGCCCACACGTTTCAGGCCAAACGGCCGCCATTGCCGAACGGGATGCCGGCGAGCGTTCGGATACCCCCTGTGGACGATACCCCCCCCGTGAAGCCGTCGCCACCTGCGGGCGAAGGTGAAGCGGCTTCGCTGACGTCCGAACCGTCACCCGATCAGGTCGCGACCGATCAGGGCATGGAACCTGCCGAGACGGCGCCCGATCCGATCCCGGAGACGAAGGCCGAGAACCCGCGACCGGCTGCGAAGCCCGGCAAGCGTGCGAAAGCAGAGCATCCGGATGCCGCCCCCGCGCAATCGAAGGATGGTGCGGCAGACGACACTCCACCGGGCGAGAAGCGGAAGGTGTCGCTCAAGGTCTCGGTCACGACCGCGCATGTCGAGGCGATGAAGCCTCTCGTGGCGAGGGGTCTGCCGCAGCGCGATGTCCTGGCGCTCGCGGGGCGCCGAGCGATGAAACGCTTCGATCCCACCCCGGAATTCGTGCCCATGCCGGAAGGGGACAGGGTGCCGATGACGGTGGCCTATTCTACGACCAAGTATGTCCCGGCCGACATGCTTGATGCGATGCGCGACGTGCACGATCCGCTGCGCGTGAAGTCGGACGCCGCGATGGTCCGAGGCCAATTCGAGACCCTGTTCTGGTCCGTCCTCGATGACGTGATCGAGGAGCTGCGCCAGCAGAGGCGATAAGCTCGTAGCGGATTGTCCAGCCATACCACAAAGGGGGGAGGAGTTTAGGCTTCCTCCCCCCTGAAGCGAAATAGACAGGGCCGTGTCCTCGCCTTCGGCTGCGGGCCGCACCACCCCTGTCTATTTCGCTTCACCCCCCACCTCTCACGCTCGCCGCTCGGCAGGCGGTCAGGCGGGGCCTGACCGCTGCATCCACGATGGCGTGGTGCGGTGTCCGGAGGCCCTGCCGTGCATCGGAGGATGAGGGAAAACCATGCCACGCAAGATCAGAACAGAAGCAAGGGCGATCAAGCGCATCCGGGACGCCCGGACGCGGGCGGTCGTGGGCTGGCTCTATCGTTGGAAGGAAGGGGGGGAGTTTCCGATGTGGAAGGACGGCCCCCGGTCGGACGTGATCTATGAATGACGGGGGCCTGTTCTGCTTGTGCGCCGAGGATGCGGTCCGCGGCCTGGGAACACGGGATCGAGCGTGGCCTGGACCTCTATCAGGCGCGGGATGGCGGGATGTCGCTCGCGCTCGTCTGCGATCCGAACAACGTCTATGGCGGCACGACGCAGACGGGCCTCCTAGTCAACTTCGGGGGCAACGTCGATGCGTCCATGCCCGCGACCTTCTCCAGGCGGAGCTGGTCCACGGCCGGGTAGGCAAGGCCGAGGCGGGGCCGGGGGCGTGGGCCGCGCTGCTGGACGGGTTCCGCAGCCATTCGAGCGTGGTCGTGGAAGTCGGTGATGCGGCACGGCCCGTCGAGCTGGGCCAGCCGATGATGTTCACCTGCACCTGACCGGAAGTCGCGGCGGCAGGCGTCAGCCGCCGCCGCGATATGCGTGCCCGTATGCGCCGCCTCTCGGGGTGGTTCGCCCACCTCTCCAGACCCTTGTGCCAGAACGCCGAATCTCGGGCAACTGGGGCGGCGCGGAGCGCCGCGCGGGCCAGGGCGGCACGCGCAGCGCGGCGGACTGGCCCGCCGCGTTCTTCGCCCCCGCAAGACGCAGGCCCCCGCCCGAGAAGGTCGGGCGGGGGCCTGTGGAAGCGTCGGACGGGGAGGCGTCCGGCCTCTGGGGATCATCTGGTCATAGGATACCCAGACGCAACAGCCAGGACGGGTGCCCGTGGTAGCATGTGCCGTCCGGGTCCACGCCCTCGCATCCGTCCGTGGCGGTGCAGGCGCGGTCGAACAGCATGGCCTCGATCTCCGCGTCGTCCGGGCGCGGCTCGGTCGGCTCGGGATAGGGCTCGCCGGTCAGGAGGTCGCGCGGCGTCTCGTTGATGAGGTCGGACAGGTTCGAGGTCATGGCCGCGCCTCCGGCATGGCCAGGCCCGCCAGCCACGCGGGGCCGTGCGTGTTCCGCAAGCGGTGCAGGGCCGGCTCGCTGCGCGCGGCCATCCAGTCGCCGCGCAGCGCCTCCTTCCAGTCGGGTCCGCGCAAGACCGCGTAGCGGGCGAGCGCGATCCGCTGCTCGGTGGTCAGGGTGCCGGCGTGGGGCAGCTCGGCCAGCAGGGCGGCGCCGCGCAGGGCGCGCGCGCCCGCGTCGATCACCTCCGTCGCGGGCAGGCGGTGGAAGGGTTTCCAGAACGCGGCGCGGTCCTCGATGGTGGGGCCGACGCCCGCGCGCTTCTCAAGTTCGCCGATGGTCATGGGCGTTCCTTTCGGATCGGTGGGGGTGCTGGGGAAGGGCAGGGGGCCGCTCACGCGGCCGCCCTCCCGCCGTCGTCCTCGGCCTTCGCCTTGGCGTTGAGGAAATCGACGGCCTTCTGGGCTTCGGCGGCGGCGCGAAAGATCACGTCGCGGTCCGCCTTCATGGCGTCCAGCCATCCCTCGACATAGGCGGCGGACTGGTCGAATTGCGGCTCGATCCCAAGTTGCACGCCAAGGAAGCAGGCCCCGAGTTCTGCGATAAGTTCCTCGAACGCATAGGCTTTCCGGTCCGCGAACCGCTTGATCCGGTCCAGCCGCTTCTCGGCGCCGGTCCAGTGCGTCACCTCGTGAGCAAGGGTGCCGTAGTATCCGGCGGCGCTGTGGAACGTCTCGACGGGGGGCATGTGGATGTGGTCGGTGGACGGGCGGTAGTAGGCGCGGGGCTCGGCGCTGGTCTCGATCTGCGCCCCCGTCGCGGCGAACCATGCGTCGAGCGCGGGGTCGGCCTCGGTCCCGAGGTCGCGGGGCGGCTCGGGCCGGACGTAGTAGTCTTCGGGCAGGCCCTCGATCTGGTCGGCATTGAACACGTTGTTCACCTTGGCGAAGTGGATGCGGCGCGCGGCCCCCTCGCCCGTTTCGGCCTTGTCGTCCTCCTTCTCGACCGATCCATAGAAGACGGATTTCGCAGCCCGCTCGCCCTTGCGGACCATGCCGCCGAGTTCCTTGGCCTGATTGAAGGTCATCCAGCGGGCGGACGCATAGCCCTTGGCATGGGCGGCGGCCCATAGGATCAGGATGTTGACGCCCTTGTAGCCCTCGCCGTTGTGGCGCAGCGGGAAGCCCGCGACGGTGCGCGCGCCGGTCCACGGCTGACGCCACGGGGGCGTGCCCGCCTCGATCTGGGCGATGATCGTATCCGTGACGTGCTGCCGGATGTCGAAACGCTCTTTCGCCATGGGTCTCTCCTTGTGGTGTCGGTGGGGTCTGATGCCCCTGTGGGTCGGGTTTGGAGGCACGGCGCATGGCGCCGCTGTCCTGCAAACCTGGCCTCGCCGAGAGCGGAGGGGGGCGAGACAAGGGGAGAGGGACGGGGGTGGTGCGGCCCGCAGCGCGACGCGCGAGGACACGGCCCCGTCCCGACCCCTTGTCCGAGGGGGGAGGCTGCGCCTCCACCCTGGACGGCCGAAGCGGCGTTCGGCTTGCCCGAACCCCGAAGGCCCACGAGGATCCCGGCCGGCCCGCGCGCCGCGCGGGCCGGGTCCGGGGTGCCCCAGGGATCGTCACCCGAAGGGCGGAGACACGCGGCCGCGGCCGACCATGCCCCGCCCGCCAGGACGCGGCTCCGTAGGAGACGGGGCAGGGCGGAAGGCCGGCGCGTCAGCGGCGGGCCGCCGGGGCAGGGAGGACGGGGGCGCGCGGCTCCGGAAGGACCGAAGGGACGACTAGAGCCCGGTGCCCGGTAGGGCAGGGGCCTTGGGTCAGCTCGTCGCTGCGGACTCGATGCTGTTGGTCGCGCCGCCGCCCGCTCGGAACGGGATGTTCACGGTGGAGCAACCGGCGTCGGAAAGCAGGGAGGCCAAGCCGGCTAGGGTCTTGATGATCCGCGCTTCGCTGGGCGTGCGCTGCGTCACGAGCTGCTGGCGTTCACCGGATGGCATGACCACCTGCACGGTCCATTCGCCCCTGTAGCCGCCGCTGCGCCGCGTCGGGGCCACCGTGCAGGAAACGACGATTGCGGCTCCTGCCGCGAGGCGCTCGGGCAGATCGGCCTCGAAGACGACGTTCGCCTTGAAGCCGGAGGTCATGCCGCGCCCGCCAGCTCGGCGACGATGAGCCCGACATGGCTGGCGTGGACGGTCTCGGCCTCGGGTTCCTCGTCACCTTCGGTCCAGAGGCCGGGCTGCTCGGTCTTGGCGAGCGATTTCAGCACCGCGCCGGGGGTGAGGCCGTGCTGTAGGAGGAGGGAGATCAGGACGCAGGCGTCCTGGACCTGAAACTCCAGTTGCGAGCCCGAGCGGAAGCCGCCGGAGTAGAAGACCTCGCGGGGCCGGTCCGGCTCGTTTGGGTCGTAGCCCACGGTCAGGTGGATGGTGTGGCCCTCGGGCGTCGAGACGCGGCGGGTCTCGCAGAGGCGCCGGTCGGGAAGGTCGTGCCGGGGCTCGGGCGTCTTCTTGTAGGCAGTCATGGCGCTCTCCTGCGGCGGATGGTTGGGCGGGCCGGAGCCCGCCCGGGCCGTCACTGGTCCTGGTCGCCCTTGCGGGCCTGCCGGCGGCGCTCGTCCTGGCTGAAGTTGTCGAAGTCCTCGGCCGCCATGGTGATCCCGTATTCGGTCCCGCCCTCCTTGTTCTCCCACTGCGTCTGGCGGACGGTGCCGAAGGCCCGGACGACATCGCCGGGCTGCGTGTTCTCGCGCACCCACTTGGCGACGTTCTCGTTGAAGATCGTGACCTCGTTCCAGTAGGGCTTCGACTGGAAGTCGCCCCGGTCGTCCTTGCGGCCGTATTCGGCCGCGATGCTGACCCGGAGGGTGCCGCCGACGTCCTTGTGCTTCCCGACCCGGCCGATGATCTCGAATTGTGCGAAGGTTCTCATGGTCTGTCTCCTTGGTTTGAGTGTTTCGATGAAGAACGGGCACGCCGGGGGGCGATGCGCTCAAGGGAAAATGCGGAGGGTTCGCACAAGATTATAAGGATGCTAGCAGACTGGTATCTTGTGTGGAAACCGTATTTTTGCTTGAAGGTGTCCGAAGGACGCCGGGCGCAAAGAGCCCCCCGAGCGATGTTCCGTGATGAGAAACACGTCCGAGGAGACGAATGGGAACCGGGATGCTCTGTATTTGGTGGCCGGGTCTGGACAGGCACGTCGGCGGCCCCCGTCAGCTATCGCGGAGGCCAAGTCGCGAGGATGATCGGGGCGGCGGGCGAAGCCGGAACGGGAGGACTTCTGATCGAAGACGGTCGCCTGGGGTGCGTGAACGAAGCGGATCGGCGGGTCTTCGTGCCTGGTCGTCTGCACGATGGCGAGAACGAGGAGGGCGGGATCGGATGCCGGTTCGGCGGATGGGACTCGACACAGCCGGGAGCGGCGGGAGGTGGGCGATATGACGATGCGGCTCGACGGGTGGTGCCGGTTCCGGCGCGTGCGTCTCGCGCTGGTGGTCTTGGCCTCTTGCCTGTTCGCCGGAAGCCTCGGGGCGGAGCCTGTCGCTCCGTCGATGGTGCGGGTGGTCGATGGGGACACGATCGACGTGCGCGGCGAACGCTATCGCCTCGTGGGATTCGATACCCCCGAGACGTGGAAACCCCGATGCGACTATGAACGCGCCCTCGGCGAGACGGCCGCGGCGCGGCTGACGGATCTGATCGACTCGGGCCGCGTGGTCGATCTCATCGTCCTGCCGGGTCGGGATCGGTATGACCGGGGCTTAGCCCGCCTGTTCATCGGTGGCTCCGATGTGAAGGACGTTCTGATCGGCGAAGGTCTCGCGCGAGCCTATGACGGTGGCCGTCGCACGGGATGGTGCTGATGGACCCGCGAGACGGTGGACCGGAGGCGGGCGAAGCAGGGCCTCGATCTCGGAATGGGCCGCCCGGAGCAACGAAGGCCGGGCGGTGAAGATCGCGCACCGGCGCGTCGTGGCCTCTCTGAAGGCCAGGCGCGGCGCCGCCCTCGCCCTGCGCCATCCGCGTGAGAAGCTGCTGGCCCTGCTCAAGGATGCGGAGCCGGGCACGGTCTTCGAGCGTCTGCCGGGCCAGCTCGAACTCTTCCCGGAAGTCGAAGCGGCCGAGCTGCGCCTGCTCGACAGAATGTTCGACAAGATCGAACCGGAGGGGGATGCGCGGCGGTAAGTCCTTGGCGCGATCGCTTCGCCAGACTGCCGCGCCGTCGGATACAGAAAGCCGAACATGGACCAATCTTGACGTTCCGAATGGGTCTAAGCCCCGTCCGTATATCGTTCCAAAAATGCGAGCCCATGCTATCGAAACGTGTGACACCGTAAGCTGGGCGTTCAACCGTCCCGTGCTGCTAGGGCGCACCCGGTTAGTGCTGTCACGTGTTTCGCGCGAGAATTTGGCGTTCTGTCTCCTCATGGCCTTGTAGGACAGCTTCCGCGCGCTCCCGCTCCGGTCCCTCCGGCATGCGTTCGAGCGCCTTGCGGACGCGGTGACGCTTCAAGTGTTGCACATTGGGAAGGAGCAGCACCTCATCGCGTAGAACTACCCCCGTCACGACCACGGGCGTGCCGAGATGCGCTTCTTCCTTGCGCTCCTTCGTGCGATGGCCATGTTTGGCAAGCGCTTCCTTGATCGCCCAGACCGTCTCTGTCCGAACCATGGTGCCAGACAGAGTAACGTCATCGACGTAGACCGTCAGCGTGTTGCCCGCCGCGCGCGAGATCGCATCGATCTCCCCCCACATGTTCTGATAAGCATAGTAAGCGAGGATCGGACTGGCCGGGCTGCCTTGTGGCAACGAACCCTGTCTCGTCGTCAGCCACGTCAGTACCGCGACCACGTCGGGCGGACATTTCAGGACGGTTCCGAAAAACCACGAGGCCTTAGAGGCTGTGCAGTTCGGGTAGAAGTCCTCGATATCGAGCAGCCGATGCGCTGCCGCCCCGCGATGCGCCGCCGCGTTGTCTATGTTCGACCGCCCCCGCACCGGAGATTTAAGAAACTCCGGCGGCGTCACGCGCATCAGAAGTTCGCTGATCCGCTTCTGAATACGCTTGAGGTCGTGGCGCGGCGCATGAACGAGACGGGGCTCCCCGTTCTTCTTTGTCTTCGTGATAGGGCGGTAGAGGTTCGGTGCGGCAAGCAACTCGGCGTACTTGGTCGGACTGGTCTGCAAGAGCCTGAAGAGCCGCTTGCGGGTAGTGCAGCGATAGAGCGCGCATTGGTCAAGGGCATAGCTCTTGGCGCTGCGGGGCATGTTAGGGCGCCTCGCGACGGCGCTCAACGATGCGCAGGAAGTCGAGGACTTTGTCTGCGATCACGCCGCGGGCCTTCTCGATCCGAGTTGGCGACGGCCCCTCGCGTAGGCTCTCATCGAAAAACCAGATGGAACTGACCGGGAGATCGAAGAGGTCCGCATATTTCGCTACGAGGTCTTGGCTCGGGATCTTCTCACCGCGCTCAATCCCAGACAGGTGCGACTGCGACACATCGAGCTTCTTGGCCAGTTCAATTTGCTTCATGTCGTGGAAGACCCGAATGAGTCGGAGCGCCTCGCCCAACATGTTCTTCCCTTTCCTACGGAGCACTTAGGACGCGCGGTTAGCCTCTGGGCGAGATGGCCGGGTCGCCCCGATCATCCACCGCCCTCCCCGAACGCCCAGGCGATCAGGCGAAAGCCTTTCTCGATCACCCAGACGCCCCAGAAGGTCGCCTTTAGCAGACGCCGGTCCCAACCCTTGCGGGTCTTGATGGGATCGGCGGTTGTCCCGCGCGGGGTCGTCTCGTTGGTCTCTCGGGCCATGCTGGCCTCCTCTGTTGGCCCCGGTCGCGGAAGTGCGCCGGGGGCCATCTCCAACAGAGGTTCGGAGAGACTTCCCCTTTCGTCCGATATGCGGCCCCCCCGGGCCATCCCGGGGGGGCCGCCCCCTCCCAGGCGACACGGCGGCCGTCTGAGGGGCAGGCGGTAGGAGGACACGATGCCCTCCCGCGGACCGGCGAACCGATCCTGAGTTCAATGGCGTTGTTCCGGGCCTTTGCCGAAGCTCCAGCGTCCCAACAAGGCGAATATAGTCCAGAACCCAAGGAGGTTCAATATCCCTGACAGAGATATTTAAGCCAGTAGCGTATAAATTGGCCTGTCTGCGTATAGCGAAAAAAGGCCCCGCCGGAGCGGGGCCAAGGGATTCCTCACCACAAGGAATAGGGGAAGCGCGGCGGCATGGCCGTCCGCGCGATGATTCTATGTGCCATCCGCTCCGTGGATCGCCAACCAGTTCGGGCCTGGCTCGATCCTGTCCGCCTCGCGCGCGATGACGGCCAGGCGGTTGTTGATCGCCACGATGAGGGCGGTCTGCGGGGCCTCGGCCCGATGCCCGCGAAGGGGCTGACACAGCCCCGAAGGCCCGCGCAGGAAGAGGTCGCGGACCTCGCGCAGCAGGTCCGCATCGGCCTCGCGCGCGATCATTGCGGCGGGCAGTGCGGCGACGTGTCGGGTCCACGGCTCGATCCTGCGCGTGGCCCGCCTGCGACCGATGATGAGGGTCGCCGTCATCCACCCCGCGAGGTCGTGCCATTCGAGCCGCGTGCCGGGCGTCCGGGTCATAGCAGGTTTCCTTGGCGCGGCTCGGGCGTCGGGCGGATGCCGACCCGCCCGCGCGGGTCGATGCTCCAGCCGCCCGCGGTCCTGACGATGCTCGCATCGGGTCCGTGCCGCTCGATGAAGGCGCGATCCGCCTCGGCCTTCCGCGCGAGGTGGAAGTCGCTCGCCTTGTGCCCGGACGGGCGCTGGCACCATGCCCCCGCCCGCCTGCGGCAGTCAGGGCAGGGCACGGCGAGGACCGGGTGCGGGTAGGCGGTGAAATCAGACATGGACGCGCCCGTCCTCAAGCGAGACGCGGGCGAGCCAGTGCCGCCCATGCGAGACGCGCAGGCTGGTCAGCCATGCCGGTTCGCGGTTGCGGTCCCACAGGTCGGCGATGGCGTCCCGCCACGCCGGACCATGCTTGTCGGCGAAGGCGCGCAGGCGGGCGAACTGGTCCGGCCGCATTGTGAGCCGGTCGTAGCGCCGCCCGGACGGATCGGTCCGGCTCGCATAGAGCGCGTCCGCGAGGTCCACGCGGCCTCGGTCGATCTGGGTGAGGAAGTCGAGCAGGTAGCTCGGATCGGCGGGGAACGGGGCGCGGTCCCACGCGCGGCGTATCAGGGTCCGCTCGCGCGCGGGACGGACGGCGATGGCGCGACGGGCACGGCGCCAGTTCCCCGCGCGGCGGTCCCGGTCTTCCTGCTGGCTTCGGCTCCAGGCGACGGCTCGGCGTTGCATCGCCTCGTCCTCGCCCGGCTGCGCGGCGGCGATCTGCGCGCTGAACAGCGGCAGGGCCTCGCGCTCGGCGGCCTGCTTGCGCCGAAGGTGGCCGCGCTTGCGCGCGGTGTCGGTGAACGGGCTGCGGGGGTAGCTCTTGAAGCGCATCGTCCAGTTCCTCGGTTCGGGTGGCGAGGGGTGGGGCGGGTGCGAGGCCCGCCCCGGTGGCGTCAGGCCATGCCTTCGGGAAGCCAGTCCGCGATGCGGTCCTGCTGCGCCTCGGTCAGGCCATGGACCGCTCGGACGCCCGCGTCGTTGAACAGGTCGTGCAACTTCTCGACCTTCTCGCCCTTCTTCAACTTGGCGAAGGTCGTGGCGGTCGGGTGGTCCTCCGCGAGGTCCAGAAGGTCGCGCCACAGGGTTTCGAGGTAGGGACCGCCGACCCGCCCGAAGAAGTTCTCGGCGGTCGGGGTCCACACGTCGCGGGTGCGCCGCGCGGTGGCCTTGTCGATCATCGCGCCCAACTCGGTGTCCGGGACCGTCAACAGGCTCACGACGTAGCCGTGCAGCGCCTCCATGACCTTCTTGTCGCCCCGCTTGCGGAAGGCGGCGAAGTCCTTCGCGGCTTCCGATCCGAACCCCGCCTCATGGCGGTCGGCGATGGACGACAGGCGCTTGTCGAGCGCGAAGCCGGTTTCGGTCTCGGGCGCGTTCGCGGGCGGGTTCACGGTCAGGCCGAAGGCGTAGCCGTAGCCCATCCTGCCCGACAGGTGGAACGCCAGAAGGTGAAGCGCCAGCTTCGGATCGCTCAAGAGGGCCGTCTGCCGCGCGCCCTTCTCGATCCGCTCCAAATCGGCCCGCAGCTTGTCGGAAATAGGCGACTTCGGCGCGGCCTCCGCCTTGTCCTTAGCGTGATGCGACGGCGCGAGGATGCCAGCCGCGACCGCCTCGGCGCGGTCCTCCGGCTTCACCAGCCCCTCGATGACCTCGACCGTCCCGTCGCGCCGCACGTAGACGATCACGCCCGCATGGCCCTTCTGCTCGGCGGTGAACACGCCATCGGCCTTGCGCTGCAACGCCTCCAGCTCGGCCGCTCCCGCGTCGTCCAGCACGTCGCCGTTCGCCAGTTCGGCCAGTTCGTCGTAACGCTCGGACTCGTCCTCGGTCATGTCGCCGGGGGCGGCGCAGATGCGGCCGAATTTCCGCTCGTCCATGAACCCGTAGGGCAGGTAGTCGTCACCATGGGTCTCGGCCCATTTCCAGCCGTCGGGGCCGGTGAAGGTCTCGGCCAACCGGTCCAGCTTCGCGGCGAACACGTCGTCCAGGATCGCCGGATCATCGAACAGGGTCTCGTCCGCGAACAGGTCGCCCCCGATCTGGCCCCCGGCCTCCTTGTAGGCGTCCACGCCGACGAAGGCGGCGCGGCGGTCGGTGCCCTTGACGGCGTTCGGGCGCAGCATGGTCTTGATCTGGTGATCCGACAGCCCGCCCCACCGGCTCTTGGCCTCCTCGATGACGCGCGCCAGCACCTCGATCATAAGCGCCTCGTCGTCGCCCACGGTGAAGGCGGCGGCGTGGGACAGGCCGATCTGCCCGGCCTTCAAGGCGTCCAGCACGGGCTCGGGGAGGCCCGCCAGCGCGAGGCGGCGATAGACGTGCTTCTCGGTGACGCCGTAGGCCACGGCGATGTCCGCGACTCTCACGCCCCGGCGATCCATCGCGCCGTAGTCCCTGATTTCGTCGGCGGGATGCAGGTCCTCGCGCTGGCCGTTCTCGGAGGTCGCCCAAAGGCTGGCGGTCTCCGCGTTGGGGGCGATCTGGACGGCGACGGTCTGGAACCGCGCGTCGTCCTGCAACAGGGCCAGCGCCCGCAGACGGCGCCCGCCCGCGACGATGCCGACGCGGGGGCCGTCGCCGTCGCGCAGGCCCCCGAGGTTCTGGATCAGCCCGAGGCGGCGGATGTTCTCGGCCAACGCCTCGATGCCGCTCTCGGCGACGACGGTGCGAGGGTTGAGGTCGGACAGGTAGAGGTCCGCGAAGGGAACGCTCTCGATGGTGGCGGCGATCTTCGTCTGGTCGGTCATGGTGATGATCCTTGTCGGTGGTGAGGTTGGGGGGTGCCCCGCCCGCATGGGACGGGGCGCGGGCTCAAGCGCCCTCTTGGTCGGTCCAGTCGGTCGCCCAATGGTCCAGCTTGGCGACGACGTGGCCCTGCGGGTCCGTCAGGGTCAGGTCCGGGACGATCTGCGCCTGCCGGTGGTGGGCGCGGCCCAGCATCCGCAGGACGCCCTCGCTTTCGGCATGGACCTCCTCGGTGGTGGTCAGGTCCGGGTGGTCGATGGTGAGCGTCCACATGGCCCGGCTCATGCGACCGCCTCCGGCTTTCGGACATGCGCCTTGAAGGCCCCGACCATGGCGATTAAGTCCGATTGCGACGTGTGGCGGACGGTCAGGCAGAAGGCCCTCTTGCCGACCATGATCCACGCATCCGACAGGCTCTCGGTCGCCGCCTCGGACATGACGAACGCCGATCCGGTGAAGTTGACCGGCGGCAGGATGTTCAGGAAATACTCCCACATCTCGGGGGTGGTCTCGAACCACTGGCCCGCGCTGCGCTGGTGGCGTTCGTAGCCACGGTTCAACAGGGCGAAGGTTGCGGCCCGGTCGGCCACGCCTTCCCCTATGTTCTGGAAACAAGCCATCTTTCTTCCTTTGTGGTGAGCCGCGTTCTCGGTCTTGGTGCCGAAAATCGGGGCAGGGCTTCGGGTGAGGTCCGCAACGCGGCCCTCTCCTGAAGCTCTGCCTCCCGGCGAGGGCAGGAGGGGGGCCCACGCAAGGTTCCCGACAAGGAAGGGGGGGGAGGGGGATCACCCGGCGACGCAGCCCGACCGAAGGGAGGGACCGTCGTTGGGGACACCCCCCCTGACGCCGCTCGGGGGCCTTGCGTGGGGGAACCGGCGGTTCCCGGACGGACGAGCCGCAGGCGAGGACCAGCAAGGGCAGGGGCGTTCGGCTTGTCCGAATCCCCCTGCCGTCGCGACCCCCGCGAGCGGGGGTCTCCTAAGCCTCTTCT
>NZ_CXPG01000021.1 GCF_001403735.1 Jannaschia rubra | reverse complement strand
CGCCGGTGTCCAGCGCCACGTAGTACCGGTCCAGCATGTCGAGCGCCCGGCTGCGGTCGAGAAGCGGCGAGGCCAGCGCGTCGGCGAAATGCCCCACGTCCGGCTCCGCCGACCGCAGGCGCAGGTAGCCCAGCACCTGGTTGTCGCGCCCGGGGTCGAGCACCAGGACCTCGCCCTCGAACACCCGGAACTGCGTCAGCTCCTCGATGTTGGTGTAATGGCTGACGAGCAGCAGCGGCCCCGGCCGCTCCGGGTCGCCGTCCCAGGCCGAGATCAGGTCGCGCAGCGCGGCGGTGCTTCGGGCGCCCTGCAGCGACAGCAGCAGGTTGAGCTCCGCGTCGGAGGCGACCGGCATGGTCGCCGCAATCTCCGGGTCCACCCGGTCGAAGCCTTCGAGAAGGGCCTCCACCGTCTGCTGGTTGCGGCACCACTGGCTGGCTACGATCCGCGACGGCAGCACGTCGTTCGCCGCCATCAGCGTGCCCAGGTTGCGCATGTCCTCCGCGCCCGCCTCGCTCAGCACCCGCTGGTCGGCGCAATCCTGCGGCGCCACGTCCTTTCGGTCGAGCTTCGACCAGTCGGTCGGGCCGTGGCGCATCAGGTAGACCACGTCGTCGCGCCCGAACATCTCCTCGAGCTGCTGGTAGGGCTCGAACCGCAGGGCGTCGTCGACCGAAAGGTCCCCCGCCTCGGCCGACATGGTCATCTCGCCCATGTGGGTCGAGATCTGCCGCATCGTCCCCCGCCCCTGATCCCCCTCCGCCCGCAAGGCGGCGGGGCTCAGGGCGATGCAGGCTGCAAGCGGCAGGGCGAGGCGGAACGACAGGGTCATCGAGGGACTTTCGAAGGATTGCGTGGAACAAGACAACCTAGACCGCCCGGCCGGAAAAACCGCAGGTCAGGCACGGTCGTTCAGATGTCGGCGCAGCCAGGCGATTTCGTCCGCGACGATCCCATGACCGGTACCCGGTATCACGAGCGTGTCGGCGCTCGCCCCCATCGTGCGTAGAACGTCGGCACTTTTGCGGACCCGGGCCAGCGGGATGTGCGGATCGTGTTGGTGGCAGCCGAGCAGAACCGGCACGCCGTCTAGCCGCCCGGCGTAGTCGAACAGCTTGGCCCGGCGGCCGTAGAGGTCGTCCCGAGGTGGACCGTCACCGTCGCCCGTGCCGATGAGGCCCCCCGACAGCGCGGCCACCGCGCGGAACGGACGCGCGAGCCGTGCCGCCGCTTCGAGCGCGAGACAGGCCCCTTGGGAGAAGCCGACAAGCACGGTGCGTTCCGGGCCGAAGCCCTGTTCCGCGAGATCGTCCAGGAGCGCCTCGACGACGCTCAGCCCGCTCCCCAGGCCGGGCTCGTTCGCCTCCAGCGGCGCGAGGAAGGAGTCCGGCCACCACGACCGAAACGCCGCCTCGGGCGCTACGACGGCAAGGTCCGGCAAGGCCAGATGGTCCGTCAGCCCAACCATGTCCTCGGGCGAGCCGCCGCGACCATGCGTCATCACGACGGCGAGCCGGTCCGTTTCCAGCCGAGCCCCGGCCACGACGAGCCGCTGCCCCGCATGCGGACCGTGCCCCGTCGTCCGGGGGTCGAGCCGGACACTCACGACGGCACCCGGATCAAAGGCAGGACCCGCTCGATGCGGTCGCGGTGCGGCTCGTACTGTGCAGGAAGCTTGAGCGCCTCGCCGAGATGGGCGGCGTCCTCGTCCACGGCGAAGCCCGGCGGATCGGTTGCGATCTCGAACAGGACGCCACCGGGAGTCCGGAAGTAGATGGCGTCGAAATACTGCCGGTCGATCACCGGCGTCACCTCCATGCCGGCGGTGGCCAGACGCTCCCGCCAGGCGCGATGCTCCTCGGCATTCCGCGCCCGGAAGGCGACGTGGTGGATGGTGCCCGCACCGGGACGCCCGATGGAAGCGGCATCCGAGGTCATCAGGTCCACGGCAGAGCCGCGCTCCGGGTCGGTCGAGCGGTAGCGCACCCGCGTTTCGGTGCCGCCCGTGCCGCCGGTGGCCGGCGCCTCCTCCGCCTCCCGCGTGTACCCCATCGCCTCGAGCACGCGCGCCGTGGGTTCCACGTCATCCAGCCATAGCGTCACCGAATGAAAGCCCTCGTCGCGGGCGCCGCCCTCGATCAGTTCGACCCGCAACCCGTCCGGGTCCCGGAGCGCTATGGCCCGCTCGCCGAAACGCTCGAACGGACCTTCGAAATCCACCGCTGCCCCGGCCAGCGCCATCATCCGCGCGTCGAGATCCGGCACCGCATAGGCGACGGCGGAGGCCATGCCAGGACCCGCGCGACCGGGCCCCGCATCGACGAAGGGGAAGAAGGTCATGATCGACCCCGGCGCCGCATCCGGGTCGCCGTAATAGAGATGATAGGTGCCCGGATCGTCGAAGTTCACCGTCCGCTTGATGAAACGCTGGCCCAGCGTGCCGACCCAGAAGTCCAGATTGGCCTGTGGCGGCCCGGAGATGGCTGTGACGTGGTGCAGGCCGGGGATGGCAGTGATGTTCATGATATCGCTCGCTGGCTTGGGGAAGGTCCGTGCGGTGCCTTCGGTTTGCGTGTCGGAGATGCGGGCGGCGGGAGGATCACCAGGCGTCCTTTCTTGCCCGATGTCACGCTCCCGGCGGACTGATCTCGCTTGATGATGAAGTTAGGCCGTCCGGTCCTTCGGCAGAATACCGACAATCTCGCATTGATCGTTGCTCATTTTGCAACGACGACGCCATCAGGAAGGGGCCGCGGCACGTATCTTCTTCTCGACGGCAGCGGGGTCACGGCACCGGTCCGCCCGTAGTGCCGAGAGAATGCGAGGATGCCGATCAGCATCGCAGCCGGCAGCGCAACCGCGGCAAGCCCGAATGGAGCCGCGCTCAGCGCACCCAGTACGCAGCCAACGAAGATCGTCATCACGAGAAAGACCTGCGTGCGCGGATGAGACGCTTTTGGCGGGCGATGGACCGGTCGCCAGCGCCTGCGAGCGACACTGCGAGCTGCGTGGTGTTTCCGGTCATGACGGTCGTCGGCGGCCTGATTTCCGGTGCCGGCCTCTGCGCCGCGTTCAGCGTGGCCATGGCACATATGAGCGAAAGCGATGCACCGACATCCTCCGTGATGCCTGTGACGGACCATGTCGCTGCCGCCAACGTGAGGATGGCGACGATCCAGACGAGCCGGATGCCGTCGCGACCTGGCCATCGGTCGTGCAGAAGCGACGCCGGAAACTCTGCCGTCAGGAACACGGGAAAGGTGTTGATCTGCAGGGCCGCCGTGTTCGAGTGCGCCATTGTCCCGGATGCTCCGGCGATCGTCGCGACCAGAAGGACGAAGTTGCCGGTGACGTGAACGACGGAGCGCCCATGTAAACGGAAACAATGGTGTCCACGAAGCCGCACATGAAGGCGAGCACGCCCGACCGGAAAAAGCCGTAAGTCATGATCGAACCCGATGAAGACGAGCCATGGCGACAGGACGCCACCGCGCCGTTCGAAGCGCGGTGGCGAAAGATCATTCCTGCGTGTAGGCGCCCTCGTAGTTCACGACGGGCGACCATTCTGGGCTGACCGGAGGCAGGTCTTCCGGCGCGAACTCGGCATAGGGTTCGGCCGCATAGACGATGTTGCCGCCGGTCACGGTGAGCACCGAATCCAGCCCCATGATCTCCTCCTCCGGAACGGAGAAGTAGTCGTCGGACAGGATGGCGAAGTCGGCATACATGCCCTCCTCGATCGTGCCCTTCACGTCCTCCTCCTGAGAGAACCAGGCGCTGCCCGAGGTGAAGAGGTCGAGCGCCTCCTCACGGCTGAGGACGTTCTCCTCGTCCCAGAGCTGCAGGCCGCCGACGGTCTTGCCCGTCACCAGCCAGTAGAGCGACGGCCAGGGGTTGTAACTGCTGACCCGCGTGCCGTCGGTTCCGGCCCCGACGGGGATGCCCATGTCGAGCATCTTGCGCACCGGCGGCGCGGCCTCGGCGGCCTCCGCCCCGTAGCGGTCGACGAAGTATTCGCCGCCAAAGGCCATGCGGTCCTGGATCGCGATGCCGCCGCCCAGGGCCTTGATCCGCTCCAGCTCCGCGTCGCGCACCGTCTCGGCGTGGTCGATGGCCCAGCGGGGGGCGAACGTGCCCTGTTCCTCGGCCACCTGCTCGAACACGTCCATGATGAGTTCGATGCTCTCGCCATATGTCGCGTGCTGGCGCAGGGGCCAGCCGGCCTCGACCAGCATGGTGGTGACCTCGTGCAGGTCGCCGCGCGGATCCTGACCTTCGGCCTCGCGCTCGGCAAGGCTCGGGCGGGGTGCGAGGAAGTTCTCCCAGTCGCCGACGCTATGGACGAGGAACTCCCCGCCGCCGTCGAGCTCATAGCCATGCTCGTGGGACACATCGAGGTTTTCTCCGACCTGGTTGTTCGCGATCCAGGTCTCGAACTCGGCCACCTCGCCGCCGGGGTCCTGCGCGAAGAGGTAGTAGCTCATCCGCAAGGGCAACCCGTCATTGGTGGCGATGTTGCGCGTGCCGACGTAATCCTCGGGGAAGACATGCCCGCCGCCGCCGGCATCGATCGACGACGTCATCCCCAGGCGGTTGAGCTCGCGGTAGTAGTGCCTGGTCGAGTTGACCATGTCCTCCTCGGACAGCTGCGGCAGCGCGCTGATGGTGCCGTAGAGGATCGACGGGTTCGGCTCGGCATGCAGGATCGCGCCGCCGCCGTCGAGGAACTCGATGCGCGACCCGTCGGCGGTCTCCGTCTCTGGCGTGTAGCCGAGCGCCTCGACGCCGGCCTGGTTCAGGAAACCCTGGCTGTAGAGGTAGAGCACGAAGACGGGCGTATCGGGGGCCGCCTCGTTGAGCTCCTCGACGGTAGGCATGCGGTTCTCTTCGAACTGATAGGGCGACCAGCCGCCGATCACGCGGACCCACTCGCCCTCGGGAACGCGGTCGGCTTCGGTGCGGATCCGGTCGAGCGCCTCCGCCAAGGTGGGGATGCCGTCCCAGCGTGTTTCGAGGTTGTAGAAGCGTCCACCCCGGATCTGGTGGGAATGGGAATCGTTGAGACCCGGGATGACCGTCCGGCCATCCGCGTCGATGACCTGCGTGTCGTCGTCGCGATAGGCGTCCATGTCCCTGTCGGTGCCCACCTCGACGAAGATGCCGTCCCGGACGGCGAAGGCTGTCGCATCGGCTTGACCTTCAGCCCCGGTATGGACCCTGCCGGCATTGGTGACGATGAGGTCTGCAGGCTGCTGATCCTGGGCGAGGGCGGGTGTGCCCGCGACGAGCGCAGCGAGCGCCACGGTCCGCAGACCGGTCATTCTGATCGATTGCATCGTATCCTCCTGATTTCGGCCGGGCCGGCCGCGCCGAAGCGCGACCGGCTATCCGGTACCATCCGCCCCTCAAGGCAGGGCTGATGTCCTAGTTGTTGTCCACGGGCGAAACGTCCTCGCCTGCAGCTTCCTGCGCCGAATTGTAGTTCTGGACCGCGGCATTGTATTCCGGCACCAGCTCGGAATAGAGGCCGAGCCATTCCTGCCAGTCGTCACGATTCCAGGTACGATGCGTCTCGCTCATCATCGTGTTGGTCGTGACGGGGATGATTCCCGCCGCCACCATCCGATCGAGCGCCGCATCGGACGCCATCTTGCTGACATCGCCGGAGGCATCCATCACCGTATAGACGGTGTAGCCCTCGGCATTGGCCTGCAGCGCCGGGAAGGCGACACAGACGCTCGTCCAGACGCCGGCGATCACGAGTGTCTTGCGACCGGTGGCTTCGACGGCTTCGACGAAATCGGCGTTGTCCCAGGCGCTGACCTCACCCTGACGTGCGATGTACTGCGCATCGTCATCGGATTCGAACAGTTCGACCAATTCCGGCATCAAGGGGCCGTTGGGGCCTTGGGCTCGGATGCCGTATAGATGATCGGCATGTCGGCCTGCTGGGCGATCTTTGTGAGGACGGTGGCGTTGTTGCGCAGATCGGCGATCGGCACGTCGTTCACCGTCTGGAACAGGCCCGTCTGGTGATCGAGCATCAGCAGAACCGCGTCGCTCGAGTCGAAGAGCACTTGCGCGTCGGATTCGCTGGGCGGACGCGTCAGGCCCGCGAATGCAGGGTTCTGTTCGGTGGCTTCCTGTGCCTGCGCCGCCGTGAAGGCGAACGGCTGCGCGAGCATCGCCGCACCGGTGGCAAGCGCCAGGACGGTCCGTCCAAGCCGGGTCATGATCTTCATGATCGTCTCCTCAAGAGATTAGGATGATGCAGCCCGCCGCCCACCCAGTGGACAACCAGCGGGGACGGGGCCTGCCTGAAGAAGACAGGACCGGTGCAACACCGTTCCCTCCGGAAGAGTTTCCGGCACGACGGTGCGCGATCCTGTCCCCGACTGGCGTTGTGGGCGTTCAGACGAGGGAAGCGGCCCGCGGGACGGACTCCGACCTCGACCTTCGCCGCGAGATATCAGCGACGGGGCCGAGTATTCTCCGCTGTTGCAAGGGAAGGCCTGAAGAACCATCGGCCTTTGGGGTGATCTGGTGGGCTGGACTGATCCGACGAGGGGCCTCTCCCATGCCGAAGCAGCGTGGTTTTCCCAGCCTGTCCCATCGATGAAGATGAAGCAGACGCGGAGGGAGCGGTTTCTTTGGAAGATGGAAGCCGTGGTGCCTTGGGGGGCGTCTGCTTGTTCTGATCGAGCCGCACCATCCGAAGGCTGGTCGAAGGGCGGACGCCTGCCGATGCCGCTGGAGACGATGCTGCGGGGCTACTTTCTCCAGAACCGATATGCGCTCGGCGATCCAATGGCTGAGAGGATGCTCTACGACAGCAAAGCGATGCGCCGCTTCGCCGGAATCGAGCTCGTCGGCGACCGCATGCCGGACGAAACGACGATCCTGAACTTCCGCCACCTGCTGGAGCGGTACGGTCGACCCGAAGCAATTTCCTCGGAGGTGAACGCGCATCTGGCCGACAGGGGCATCACGCTGCGCTCGGGCACGGTGGTGGACGCCTGGAAGGTCGGAGTGAAGGCGGCGGAGGCCGATTGCAGCAGGAAGATCAGCACGTAGACCTGCCGGATTTGTGTCACGAAGGGCAGCGCCAGCGCCACAGCGGCGCGCACCAGATCGAGCGCCACCAGCAATGCGCGGCGCGGCACCCGGTCCGCGAAGGCTCCGGCAACGGGAGCGATGCCAACATAGGCCACCATCTTGATCGTGAAGACGGTGCCGAGCACCAGCGCTGTCCCGTCCCCCGCGAGATCGAAGGCCAGGAGCCCGAGCGCGACCGTCGCGAGTCCGGTTCCCAGAAGGGCGACCACCTGCGCGAGGAACAGGTGGCGGTAGGTGCGGTCGGCGAGGATCTCGAGCATGGCGGGCCTCAGAGGTAGCGGGCGATCGTCCGCAGCTCTGCGCGATCGGTCTCGGAGCCCTCGGCGTCCAGGCAATGGTCCATGTGGTCGTGGATCAGCGCCCGCTTGGCGTTCGTGACGGTTTTTTCGACCGCCTGCATTTGCTGGGCAATTTCCAAGCAAGGTTTCCCGCCAGACCTACAGGATGCCGCTGTGCAAACTGTCCTCCGGCAGGCCGAAGCGCTCTCATCGCAGTGGGCAGTGTGACCCGTTCATTGGCTAAGGGTAGTTCGATCCGGGTTCCGGTCGGCATGCAATTGGACTGTTCAAAGGCAACAGCCTGCACGGACGTATAAATGATTACTTATCAGTGCCTTGCGGGAACTTCACCAAAAGGGCACAGGCAACAGGTCCGGAGAATATCGGCCCGGAGAGACCACTTCGGGGCCTTCAGGCAGCAGGGTCGGTTAACAGCCCCACCCGCATAACCCTCGAAAACAACGGAAAAATCCGGCCGCAGCCGGATGGGGAGAACGCTTTCGCGAGGGCAAGTGGCGGAGCAAATGACTCCGGCGACCAACTCTCTCTCGTGACTGTGTCGGACCCGGCGTGACAGGCGCGAATTGCTGCGCAATTCTTGCAGACATCAGGTCCTGAAGTGCTGTCTTGAGGCAGGAGGCACAAAAGAGGTTTCTAATCCGAGGACGCTCAGCAAAGCATCAGGACTGGTCACCGACGAAGACTTCAAGCAAAACTAAAGGAGCTGACGCCATACATTTGGGGGATTTATGTCGACTTGCAGCCGCTGCGGTCAACCCGTGGAGTTTCGATATGTCGGAGGGAGATGTATTCCCATCCATCCGTTCGGCGGCTGCAGTTCTGGAGGTGGTTACTCGTCTGGCAATGATTTTACGGGATATCTTTCGAGCAACGAAAGCTCTTGCTTCCAAACTGACTGCCCTGAATGTGGTGACCGCGTCTTTTTCATCCGTCATAACGGTGGAAGCGTTTGGATCGATCCACCGCTCGGGCCACCATGGTACAAGCATGGGTGCATGGATACCGGCTCCGGTACAAAGTCGAAAACACGCAGCTCGCTGGCCTCCGACTACAAGCTTCCCGCGAGCAGTACGCAGAACGGTCTCATTGTCGGAGTTGTCACAGAGGCCGAAACTTCTCTGTTCAATGAAACAACTTTAATAAATGTTCAAACGGGCGAGAAGGACAATTTAATGCTGCTCATAAAGAACAGCGCGGGATTTTTAGTCGGCCGGATCGCGGTTTTTGATCCCGCGTGTACATTTATCCGATGGATCGAGGACGAAATGTACTCTTTCAAAATTTTGGCTCCAATCAAATTTCCGAAAACCTTTAATTTCCCCGAAGACGATATGATCGAATGTCCGGAGTGCAATACTCAGGTGAAGTCCAAAAACCTTGCGAAGCACTTCCGAAAAAAGCACAGTTTCATGATGTTGTGAACGGCGCCCATTTTTCGAGCGCCATCGACAATCGCAAAGCGTTGTCTAGCCAAGCAATACAGGTAGGTGTTCTGCAAATCGTTCGCTAAATCAGTTGCTTGGGTCGTCACTACCAAGCCTACGCACCGCATCAAGTAGATCCGAAATCGCATCTTCGGCCGCCGAGAGCTTGATGGCCACCATCAGATCCTCGCGCCCCGCCATGGCCAAGAACGTGGAGAGCACCTCGTCGGAGTGGCGCGCCAGCGCGATAAGGTGCACACCGCTCGGACCGTAGGTACCCGAGAACCAGTTCTTCACCGTCTTCTCGTTGGCACCCGTCCAGGCCGCCACGGTCTTCACGCCCGCCCGACTATCTCCCAGCGACCGTTTCAATGCCGCCGCGATTTCTTCGACGAAGCCGCCATTCGTTAGCTGCTCCGTTTTTCCATTATATCCGTTTTCCCCTGGAAAGAACTTGCCCTTTTTCGGAAACGACATTCCACCCTCCTTCGCTCTACATGGACCCGAAGAATTCAGCCGTTGATTCCGACGGGAGCGATGGATTTGCATGGGATAATGAGGAGATACGGATGTGAGCGGTCGTTGGGCGACCCATTCGGACACGAGCGACGCGCCGCCTAAGAAGGATGTGCCGGCCGTCGCCTATGTGCGGATGTCGACCGATCACCAGAAGTACTCCACTGAGAACCAGCTCGATGTCATTCGCAGCTATGCCGAGGCCCGTGGCCTGACCATTCTGCGTACGTTTGAGGACTCCGGCCGATCGGGATTACGGCTCGACGGACGCGAGGCACTGTAGAAGCTGATGGCCGAGGTCCAATCCGGCCTTGCCGATTTCAAAGCGATCCTCGTCTATGACGTCAGTCGCTGGGGCCGGTTTCAGGACGCCGATGAGGGCGCATACCATGAGCACGTCTGTTCCCGCGCCGGGATCAGGGTCCACTACTGCGGCGAGCAGTTCGAGAACGATGGCAGCATCGGCTCTAACCTTCTGAAGACCGTCAAGCGCGTCATGGCCGGCGAATACAGCCGTGAGCTTTCGGTGAAGGTTTTTGCGGGCCAATGCCGCCTGGTAGAGCTTGGATATCGCCAAGGCGGCGCGGCCGGATACGGGCTGCGGCGCGTGTTGATCGACGAGCACGGCAACCCGAAGGGTGAGCTGTCGCGCGGCGAGCAGAAGAGCCTGCAGACCGACCGCGTGATCCTGGTCCCTGGCCCCGAGGAAGAACAGCGGGTCGTCGAGCGCATGTACGAGATGTTCGTGGATGAGGGGCGGCCCGAGCGCGAGATCGCGGAGGTTCTGAACGGCGAAGGGCACCGCACCGATCTCGACCGACCGTGGACCCGGGCGACGGTCCATCAGGTTCTGACCAACGAAAAATACATCGGGAACAACGTCTTCAACAAGGTGTCGTTCACGCTGAAGCAGCGCCGTGTCGTGAATCCACGGGACATGTGGATCCGGGCCGAGGGTGCCTATCCGGCCATCGTCGACAAAGCGCTGTTTCTGCGCGCGCGAGAAATCGTGGATGCACGCAGTCGCCATTTCTCGGACGAGGAACTGCTAGACGCGCTGCGGGGGATCCTGAAACGGCAGGGCACGCTGACCGAGTTCGCCTCCCGCGACCTGACGGACAGCACCGAGATCGGGCCGACTTGGCTCGGCCGACTGATCATCGGTCTGCAGCAGCTTCTGGCGGAAACGGAACCGGCGGTCGTTGTGGGACAGATCCAGGAAGACCTGCCGGACTTCCTCGAAATCCGGCCGCTGCTGATCGACATGCTCTCGTTCATCGAGCGGAAAGCCCCCGAACAAGAGGTCCGTGATGCCGCCGAGGTCCTCGGCGGGCGTCTCAAGAACCTCCGCGCATTCAGTCAGTACCGCGCTCAAGGAGGGATCCGCGACATGACCATACGTCGGTTCTCTTCACGGACCCATCGTCTCGATCAGACGATCTTGCTCGAGCACCTCAAGGGCGCCCGCAGCTACAAGCGGATCGCCGGCTACTTCACCAGTTCGCTCTTCGAGGTTGCAGGTGAGTTGCTGGATCAGATCCCCGAGGTGAAAATCGTCTGCAACGTCGACATTCATCCAGACGATCTGAAGGTCGCCAAGCTGCGCGAAGCCAAGATGATCGGGCGTTGGAACGAGCGTGCGCTGGAGGCTGAAGCTCTCTTGAACCGAGAGCGGTACCGGCGGCTGGACACATTTCTTCAGAAGCACGGCCAGGCGGTTCGGGTCGCCCCCGATAACGTCTGTGGCTTCCTCCACGGCAAGGCCGGCGTGATCGAGTGCGCGGATGGCAGAAAGCTGGGCTTTATCGGGTCCATGAATGAGACCAGCAGCGGCTGGCAGCGTCACTATGAAATCCTGTGGGAGGACTCGTCCCCCGAGGGCGTTGCTTGGATCGAAGAGGAGTTCGACTTCCTCTGGAGAGCGGCAAAGGAATTGCCGCGCGCAGTGATCCGCGAGGTGCACCGGCGCGGCTATCGCCGTGAAGTCTTCTTCGACGAACTTGATGACCCAGAAGATATCGCTCCGGCTGCCCTCATCGAGTCGCCTCTCTATCGAGAGGGCTTTTCGCTGCAGCCGTGGCAGCAAGGCTTCCTGACTGAGTGCCTCCGCCACTACTCCAACCATGGCATCGTGCGGCTTCTACTTGCCGATGAAGTTGGTCTTGGAAAGACGCTCTCGCTCGGCACCGCAGCGCTCGCCCTCTGCCTCCTTCAGGACAAGGATAGCGGCGGACAAAAGCCTGTCGTGATCTTCGCACCTGCCACACTCTGCGAGCAATGGCAGACGGAGATGATCGACAAGCTCGGGATACCTTGCGCGAGATGGGAGACGCAGAAAAAAGTCTGGCTCGATCACGATGATCGAGTGATCTCTCCGGCTGGGCGTGAACAGATCGGGCGCTGTCCATTGCGGATCGGCGTCGTGTCCACGGGCCTGATGATGCGCGACAGCCTCGAAAAACAGCATCTTCTAGGTCTGCGCTTCGCGCTGGTGATCCTCGACGAAGCGCACAAGGCACGAAGTCGACAAGGTTTCGGTCGTGACGCTGGCACACCGAATGAGCTCCTCGCTTTCGCCAGCGCAGTCGCAGAACGCAGTGACCATGTACTGCTCGGCACCGCAACTCCGATCCAGACGCGGTCAGAGGATCTGTGGGACCTCATGCGCATCCTCCACAGAGGCAAGGGTCGCTTCGTACTTGGCAACGAGTATTCCAGATGGCACTAGCCAGATGAGGTGCCGCAGCTGATCTCCGGGCAAACCAATGTAGAAGATCCAGACTTCGGATGGGAACTGCTGCGCTCACCTCTACCCGTTGTCAATTCCACCGATGAACCGCGGGCCCGGAGACTCTTTAGCGCCATCCGCCAAGACCTCGGACTTAACGAACGACAGACTGAGACCTCTGCACCCATCACGCAATTGACTGACGATACGAGAGAAATTCTAGAGGAGGATCTTGAGCGGAAGATCTCGGGTGCCACGTTCTTTCAGAGAGAGAACCCCTTAATCCGACACATAGTCCTGCGAAAGCGCGCTGACCTCGAAGCCTCAGGGTTGCTGCCGAGGATCGGTGTCGATCTGCATCCTGATCGCAGATACATCCGCGATACACAGCGTTTTGACGCATTGTTCGAAGGCAAGGCGCTTCGGACCAATGATGATTTCCGGGAAGCGTATCGGGAGGCCAGAGCATTCGGCAAGGCACTCTCGAAACGCGGGAAGGGAAGCGGCTCTATGAAGAATCTCATGGAGCAGCGGATTTGCTCGAGCATCGCAGCCGGACTGAACACCGCTCGAAAGCTCTTGGCCGGCCGAACCGTAGAGGAGGAAACGGAAGATCAGGTTATCGAGTTAACCGCAGAGAGTTCTGAGGAAAAACTTGCTCTAGAGCGTCTGATTTCTCGCCTGGAAAGGATCGACGGAGATCCAAAGCTTCAGGCTACGATTCATTTCCTAAATAAAGAAAAGTGGCTAGAACACGGAGCAATAATATTCAGCCAATACTACGATACAGCAAAGTGGATTGCTGACTCTTTAGCCGCCCTATATCCCGACTTGGCGATAGGGCTCTATGCAGGCGCATCCAGAAGCCGACTTTACCAGAAGGGCGACAGCGTTAGCATCGAGCGCGAGACGCTCAAGAAAATGGTCGCTGAGCACGAGATAAAAATCATGGTTGCGACAGATGCTGCGTGCGAAGGATTGAACCTGCAGACTCTCGGCACTCTGATCAATATTGATCTCCCATGGAATCCAACGCGCTTAGAACAGAGGATAGGAAGGATTAAGCGTTTCGGCCAAGCTAGAGAAAAGGTCGATATGCTAAATCTCGTGAACGAACAAACCGTCGATGAGAAAGTGTACGACAGACTCTCTGAGCGAATGCGGGATCGTTTTGACCTATTTGGTTCGTTACCAGACACAATTAGAGATGAATGGATAGACGACATCGAGACTCTGGGCGAAAAGATGGATGAATACATCGATGCGCAGCGGGAAGCGACAGGGTTTGATCTTCGCTACAACGCAACCGCGGAACCCTCCGATCGAGACTGGCGGGAATGCACAGAAGTTCTTTCACGCCGAGATTTCGCTCAGCTCATGAGGAATGGCTGGTCGTGAGCTGGTTTCCGGAAATGCCATTTGAGAAGCGATGACTTGAAACCCCGCTCGATCAATATCTTCCTGCTTGACGGCGACCCGAACGGCATCCGGGTGTCGCAAATTTCAATGTCGACAATCCAGGCGATTGCCTTTCGGCGCAACCAACTTCGTCGGGTTCGTGAAGCTTTCTCTGAGATCGAACGGCCCGGCGTTTATATCCTCATCGGTGCCGATGAAGACGTGCAGGACCGGCAGCTTGCATATATCGGCGAGTCCGAAGGCGTCGGCGCTCGACTATCGTATCACAACTCGAATGAAGCTGGTCGCGACGCCAAGGGCTTCTGGACTGACACGGTCGTGCTGATCAGCAAGGACGAGAACCTGACCAAGAGTCACGCGCGTTATGTCGAAGCGTGCCTAATCCGAGGCGTTGTCAGCAATCCGCGCTGGACCCTGCCCAATACGCGCATGCCCTCTGACGACGCAGGTAAGCTACCGCTTCCTGACCGCGCAGCTATGGACGAGTTCGTGGATCAGACAAAAACCTTGGTTGGAGCACTCGGCTGGGATCTTTTCCGAGAAATCCGTGGTCGAGCGCTGGAGCAAATCGCAGATAGAGAACTTCCGAGGGCGGAGTTCCATGCAAGCCCTCGGTTTTTCTTCAGAGGCGAAGGCTTCGCGGCAGAGATGATGATTGGACCCTCTGGCGATTTCATCGTCAAGGCAGGTTCTAAGGCAAGGGTCAAAACGACGCGAACGATACCGAGAGGGACGGTCACGCTCCGGAACACCCTTGTCGAGAAGGACGTCCTCCGCGAGGAAGGCGATTTTCTCGTCTTCACAAGCGCCTACAGCTTCACATCTGCCTCTGCCGCGGCTGCGGCCGTCATTGGCGCAAGCGCCAATGGCCGGATCCTGTGGAAGCTTCCAGACGGAAGCAATTACGCGGATTGGGAGGCCAACCAGGATGCGGCGGGCGACGCGTCAGGCCAATCCTGAAGGTTACGACTGCCCGGGGAACAGTGCCGTCAGCGTGCCAAGAATTTAGCCGATCTTGCAGCCCCAGAAGGATGTCTGATCGGCGGCGAAGTAGCCGTCGGCGACCCGGAAATACCCCTGCAGCTCGACGGTATCGCCTGCGGTCAGCGGCGCCATGGTCTGCAGCCAGATCGCGGTGGCGAGCGAGACGTGCGTGGCGGAGATCTCACCCATCGAGCCGCGAATTTCGGTCGTGCCGTTCAGCACTAGGCGGCCTCGAATGCGCGCGGTCGTACTGGCGTTGACCTTGTAGAGAAGCGTCGCGCCAAACAGGTAGGTGCCATCCACGGGGGCGACGAAGTGGTTGTTCGCGGCGTCGAACGCGCCCTGATCGTTGTAGTCGGTGTTGTTCAGGCCGATCTTCGTCCAGGTGCCAACGCCCACGTAGTTGTCGTAGTTGGTGTACGCCTTGAACCGCGGCAGCCGGGGCTGGTCGACGATGCCGGTGGCGTTGTCGACGCTGAGCCCGTCGAAGAAGGTGCTGCCGTCGGCGGAAACCGCGAGCCGAAAACTGTCCGACCCGAACAGGCCGACCAGTGCCTTCGTCACGAAGTTGGTCTGCAGCGTCAGCCCGAGGTCGTCGCCCGCCACCTCCTTGTTCATGGTGTAGGACAGATCGCCGGTGCCGCCCTCGGCCACGGTCTTCGCGGTCCACAGCGCCGCGTTGAGCTTGGCCGAGAACGGGTTTGCTGCATCGGCCGTCGTGCCGAGCCCAAGCAGAGCGAGGTTCTGCAGCGCCGCAGGCGTGGTGCCGACCCAGCCGGACCCGTCGTAGAGCAGCAGCAGAGCCTCGTCCTCGACCCATGCGCGCCACCCCGTCCGCGGCGGAAGGCGCAGCCAGGCGCCATCGGTCCAGAGCGCGATATTCAAGTCCCAGCCCGCCCAGTCGCCCGTCGCGCCCGAGCCGACGATGTATCGGTCGCCGTAGGCGGGGCTGCCGGGCGGCGCTGACAGATCTCGGTCGAGGACAGAGAGCTGGACGAGTCCGTCGAGGATCCGCAGCGCCTCGTTGTGGGTGACGTGCTTCTGGGCCTGCGCCGCCAGGATGTAGGGCAGCAGCAGATGGGTCGTGGTGTCCGACATGGGGGCCTCAGAGTATCAGCGTGACGGTCTTGGACGCGCCCCGCCCGACGAGGGCGGAGAGCTGGTAGATGCGGATGTCGAGCGTGTCGTCGTGGCCGAGCGGAGCGCCCCAGTCGGCGGTCTGCTGGGCAGTCGTGTAGAGCGCGCTGTTCGTGGTCGTGCTCAGCACCCGCTTCACAGTAGGGCCGTCGAGGATCTCCACCTCGTAGGCTTCCAATTCCTCGGCCAGCGACACCTCGAGTCCGCCCCAGGTGTCCGCCGCGAGTGCGCGCGACCGGCGCGTCCAGCGGATCGTCAGATCTCCGGGACTGCGCGGTGTGCGCCATGGCTGCTCGACATGAGCGACGGAGAACGGCCGCAGCCCGACACCCGCGGGTGCGAAGGCCTGCGCCACATAGGTCTCGTCGATGACCGGGCGGCTCGCCGGGCCGATGCGCCAGTTCCACGGAATGCCGAGATCGGCCTCGGCAAATGGCAGGGACGCGATGCTGTCGTCCAGCACCACGACCCGCGCGCCAGCAGGCGCCGGGTTGCCCATGGCGCCTTCGCTGCCGCGCTGGCCGCGCAGGAGCCGGGTCAGACGATAAGGCCGGGCGCCAGCAGATCCGCCGCACCCGCCTGCACGATCTCCCAGACGCCGGGTGCGCTTTCAATTGCGAGCGCATTGGCGCCGCCGAACAGGGTCAGGTCGGTGACGCTCTCCAGCGTGCCCGTCAGCAGATCGACCACCAGCGCATTGCCGAGGTCGAAGCGCGACGTCGGCCCCGCGAAGAAGTCGGAGACCAGCGCCCCGATCCGGGCGCGACTGCCGAACGTGGTCAGCAACTCGAAGCCATCGGTCGAGGGGCTGCGAAACACTGCCATCTCACCCGGCCAGGGAACCGCGTGCGCGGCCGCGAAGGGTCGATGTGCGGGCTGGTCCTCGGTCAGCTGCGGCAGGTCCATCAGCACCGCATCCGGGGCGCCGAACACGACGGCCCGCGTCAGCGACGCCGCGCGCGGATCGCCGGGTGGCAGATCGTAGATCGCGCGGTCCTGGCGGACCGCCTCGATGCCGCGCGCCTCGGCGTCGGCGATGGAGACGAGCCGCAGATCGACCAGCCGCCCGTCATGCTCCAGTTTGATCGCGTCGGCCGGATCGAGCGCGAGCCGCGAGGGCGGCAGACGGAACGCCGCCGTCTCGCGCCCCACCCACGCCTCCATCAGCGCGCGGCGGCAGCGCCGCTCGGCCTCCTCGGGCGGCACCGCCATCGGGAAGGACTCCGAGGCTATGCGCGTGGTGTCCACGGTGATGCGCCGCGCCTCGACGAGGGCCGCGTCGTAATCCTCATCCGCCCGCGCGACCTGCCATTTCAGCGCCTGCGGCAGTTCCGTCTCCTGGCCGCGCGTCAGTTCCAGCACGTCGCCCTCACGTGCGGCCACCAGATCGTCGGGTACGAGGGTGGCGACGGAGGCCCGGCCGCGCATGATGAAGCGGATCAAGCCCTCTGTCTCCACCGCGTCGAAGCCGAAGTGGCGCGACAGCGTGGTGATCGAGGCGCGCGGGCTTTCCAGCGCCGTGATGGCGTAGCCCTCGACCGCGCCCCAGAGGCCGGTGACGTCGATGCGATCCTCGGGCAGCCCGGCGCGGATACAGAGGTGTCGGACAAGGGCAGCCAGCGACACCGCGCCGAGCCGCCCGGTCAGCCAGTGGCCGAGCCGCCAGTTCGCCCCGTCCGGCCAGACGTCGGTCAGCGCCGGGAAGAACGGATAGGGCCGCGCGTCCCAGGTCCAGGCGGCGCATTCGGGGACATGCACCATCCGGCCGCCGTAGACGACGGAGATCGGGTTGTTCGCGGCCTCGCCCCACCAGAGGTACGTCGCCTCGAGATAGGCGCGCTGGATCGCGTCGTCGCGCCAGCCCCGCGAAAAATGCGGTGTGGAGCTCTCGGACGACTTCGGGTCGAAGAAGACGTTGGGCTGGTTGGTGCCGCGATCGATGGCGGGACAGCCGAGCTCGGTGAACCAGATCGGCTTCGACTCCGGCGCCCATGCCGTCGGCGTCCCGCTTTCCACGCCGCCCGGGCGGTTGTA
Organism: Jannaschia rubra; assembly: GCF_001403735.1. Classification (GTDB taxonomy): domain Bacteria; phylum Pseudomonadota; class Alphaproteobacteria; order Rhodobacterales; family Rhodobacteraceae; genus Jannaschia; species Jannaschia rubra. The sequence goes on along the minus strand of NZ_CXPG01000021.1, from coordinate 455,315 downwards.
ATGCGGGTTGAACCACCAGGCACGCAGATCCTTGTAGCGGAAGACCCATGGCTTGCTGGCCGAGCCGTCGGTGATCGGGGTCCGCACCTGCGCCGATCGGTCGGCGGCAGAGGCATAGAACCAGTCGAAGCCTTCTCCACCGGCGATGTTCGCCTGCAGGTAGGCGCGGTCATAGATCGCGGGCCAGCCCTCGGCCGCATCGCGATGCTCGAACCAGTCCCGCCAATCGGAGAGCGGCATGTAATTGTCGATCCCGACGAAATCGATTTCCGGTTCGGCCCAGAGCGGATCGAGATGGAAGAACACGTCGCCGCTGCCGTCGCCCGGCTGGTGCCCGAAATATTCGCTCTAGTCGGCGGCATAGCCGATCTTCGTCCCGGACCCGAGAATGGACCGCACATCGGCGAGTAAGTCCCGATAGGCCTGCACGGCCGGATAGGTAGACGCGTCCGACCGGATCGTCGTCAGCCCCGGCATCTCGGTCCCGATGAGGAAGGCGTCGACCCCGCCCGCCGCCGCGCAAAGATGGGCGTAGTGCAGCACCATCCGGCGCAGGCCCCAGTCACCGGGCGTACCTGTCCACGAAACCGACTGACCTGTGACGCTGAAGCTCGCGGGCGTGGCCGCGCCGAACAGCGCCGCGACCTGGCTTGCGGCCGTGGCGGTCTTGTCCACGGTCCCAGCGAACCCCGCTGCGGGAGAACAGGTGATCCGCCCCCGCCAGGGGAAGGCGGGCTGGCCTGTCTCGGCGGCATTGTCGGAATACGGGTTCGGCAGCGTGTTGCCGGGCGGCACGTCCATCAGGATGAACGGATAGAAGGTCACGCGCAGACCGCGCGCCTTCATCTCCTGGATGGCCTGCACCACGGCGAAGTCGGACGGCGTGCCGCCATAGACGGGACGGTCCTCTGCATCTCGGCTGACGAGGAAGGCGTCGGTGCGGCTGACGCCATTGACCGACCAGGTGGCGGGCGTGGTCGACTTGGCCGACACCTCGACGCCCGGCCGCACCTTGCACGATCCCGCGCGTAGATCGTCGCCGAACCAGGCGACGACGAGGCTGACGCTTGTCACAGCCGGGGCCATCGCCTGCAGCCGGTCGAGCGCCTCCACCATGTCGGTGGAATCGGCCAGCGCGTTCAGGTTCTCCGCCTGCGTCGCGCCGCCATCGGTCTTGCGGATCGCCTGCGTGGCGTAGGTGAACTCTCCCGAGGCCGGGATCATGGTGACGGCGCGGGTCAGCCCCTCGGCGGTGTCGGGATCGGCGAGCGGGCGGAACACCTCGAAGGACAGCTGCGGCAGGCGGTTGCCGAAGGTCGAGAGCGCCAGTTCCTCGAAGACCACATAAGCCGTGCCGCGATAGGCGGGCGTGTTGCCCGCGCCCATCTTCGCCGTGATAAACGGATCGGCCGCCTGGCTCTCATCGCCCGGATACCAGCGCCATGTGATCCCGGCTGTGTCGAGCAGCTTGCCGTCGGCCCAGATGCGTCCGATGCCGGTGATCGGCCCCTCGCAGAGCGCGACCGCAAAGGAGGCATAGTAGAAGTATTCGGTGGTTTTGACATTGCCGCCACCCCCGCCGCCCTTGCCGCCGCCCTGCGTCGTGGTCTTTGTCTCCTCGCGAAAATCCGTCGCCCAGATGATGTTGCCGCCGATCCGCATGCGGCCATAGAGGCGCGGGATTACCGCCCCTTCGGTGGCCGAGGTGATGCGCAGATTGTCCAGTCGCGCGCCTTCGATCCACTGCGTCGGTGCCAGTGACGAGATGATCCAGCTGTCGACAACCGATCCGATGGTGGAGCCGATGAAACCGCCGATGGTGGCTGCACTGACGCCGAGGATAGCGCCACCAATGCTGCCGCCAATGGCAGCACCAGCGGCACCGAGAACGAGGGTAGCCATGGGATAATCTCAGCGTTGCGGAAACATAAAGGCGAAGGCGATGCGCCGCCGCCAGGACGGGGTGAGCGCCTCCTCGATCACGCCGAGCCGCTCGTAGGCGTGGAGGAAGCTGTCGGGCCCGGTGAGGATCCCGACATGCTTGGCAATGGCGCGGGGTGCCATGCGGAACAGGACCAGCGCGCCGGGACCGGCGTCAGCAGATGCGATTTCCGGCATCATGCACCGAGCGCCCTCGGCCAGCACCTCGTGCGGGCCGGTCTCGCCCCAATCCCGGCTGTAGGGCGGGATCGGGAACGGCTCTGGCCCAACGACTTCGCGCCAGACGCCCCGGGCGAGCCCGAGGCAGTCGCAGCCGACGCCATTGAGGCTGGCCTGGTCGTGGTATGGCGTGCCGAGCCATGACCGCGCGATGGTGATGACGCGTGCGGGATCAGCGGAGGTCAAAGCACGGACCCCTCGTGCCCGCCGTCCTTCGTGGCGTAGCGCAGCACGGCATCTTGGCCCGGGATGTGCGGGAAACCCCGGAAGTTGACGGTGTTGGCGAACTTCGCTCCGCAGGTCTCCATGCGCTTGTCGCAGCCCGCGCGGATGGTGAAGGCGTCGCCCTCTGCGATCGCGCGCACCGGCGCTTCGAGCAGGGCCAGCACGGCGATCCCGTCCGTTACGTCATGGCCCAGCACTTCCGTCTGACGCCCCGCGTTCGCGCCGCTCGTCCAGTCCAGCGTGCCGAAGGTGAACCAGCCAGATGTGAATCCGCCGAGCCCCGAGGCTGTGAACGCCCGATCTCGCAGGAGATCGATGACGGCACCGGTGCCCTTGAAGGCGGGATTTTCGATGTCCACTCCGCAGCGCGCATCGCCGAGCGCGGCATCGCAGGTCGATTGGAAGGTCCGACCGACCGTCTGGCCGAGGACATGCGCGAGCGAGCGGACCTCGGCCACGAATACCAGCCGCCCGCGCCGGATCTGGCCGATGGCACCCCGGCGCATCAGCACACGTTGGCCGGTGTCGGCCCAGTTCACCCGCCAGACCTCGACCTCGGCATTGTCCCAGCGGCCGTCGAGAATGTCGGTCTCGGTGATCCGGTCAGAGGTGAGCACACCTTCGGCGTCCTGCGCATCGACCGACAGGTCCGAGCCCGAGCGCACCTCTGAAGCCGTCAGCCCGCTTTCCGGCTCGAAATCGGTGCCATCGAAGCTGAGCGTCCGGTCGTGGTCGGTGAAGCCGAAGGTCACGCCATCCGCGCGGGCGATGCGCCAGCACCAGGCGAGCGTGGTGGTGCCATCGTCGAGATGCGTTTGCAGATCGGGGGTAATGTTCTTCATCGGCGAAGTTCCAGCAATGGGATGGAGGTGATCGAGCCCAACCGCTCAAGATCGAGCGTCACATCGAGGGCGTCGCTGTCGAAGCGGACCGGCACGTCGAACTCGAAGCTTGCGGTGATCGCGACGCCGGATCCCGGCGCAGTGTCGAAGTTGACGAGTCCAGTGGTCGTGTCGACCGACCAGCCCGAGGGTTGCTCCACCCCGCCGACCGCAATGCGCACGCTGCCTGTCACCGGCTTTGCGATTGTCCGCGTCCAGGATTGCGCGCCGGACGTGTAGCGCTTCACGAGATGGAAGGCCGTCATCGTGCCGTCGCCGGTGCCAATCACCTGATCGGTGGGAGATGGTGTGTCCGAGGGCAAACAGGACTTGTGGTCGCCCTAATCCTTGAAGCGGAAACCATGTAACCGACCGTTGCGCGCCTCGAAAAAGGCAACCACGGCCGCCAGATCGTCGGCGCGGCGGATGCCATAGGCGACATCGTAGCGGCGACGCGAATTGGCCCAACTGGCGTTGCGTTCTTCATCGCCGGAGGCCAGTTCGACGATCTGTGTGCGGCGTTCCGGCCCGCCGCGCGCCCCGCGGCTGATATTTTCGGGGAACCGCACCTCATGAAAGGCCATCACATGCCCCTTCGGCCGAGCGACACCGCGCGAGCGATATCGGCGGCGACCTGCGTGCGGGATTGCCGGAAGCTTTCAGCGTCGCGGGCCATGATGGTGACGTTGACGCCACCGCTTGCGCCGTAGGTCTGGGCCTCCCGCCGCGACAGCACCCGCTCGCCCCGTTGCAGGATTGCAGGCACCTCGTCATGGCGGAGCCCTGCAACGCCGCCGGAGTGCATCCGGGGCGCGGCCGCGAAGGCCATCGCCGGGACCATCCGCGAGGGTCCAGTCGCTCCGACCATACCGCCTGCATGCAAGATGTTCGCGAAGATCCCTCCAGCACCGCCGAGCGCGCCGGAGAGCGCATTGGCGATCGGCCCGAGGATGAACCGCCGCGCCGCCAGCTTGGCGAGATCGGCCAACAGCGAGGTGACCAGACCGCGGAAGTCCAGCTTGCCGGTCTTGACGAACTCGCCGACGGCATTCTCAGCCGACTGAAACGCGCCAACCAGCGCTTGGCCGATATCGCCGCCGATATCCCGGGCCTTGCTGGCATAGTCGCTGAGCGCTGCGGTGACCGCCTGCCAGCCGGTGACGGCGGCTTCGGTGTCGGGTTCGGCGGCAGCCCCGGCCGCAGCGCCTGTACTCGTGGCAGCACGTCCGGCATCGCCAAGGGCTGTCTCCAAACGCTCAGCCGCGCCAGTCGCCTCGTTCAGCGCGTCTGCGCCACCCTCATTACTGCCCTGCACCGCGTCACGCAGGGCCTGCCAACTGGCGAGCGGCGCACGCGCGCCCTCGGCCAAGTCGCGTGCCGCACCGCGATAGGTGTTGGCCGTGACAAGCGCGGTATTGGCCGCTGCGGTGAGCCCAAAATCGGGCGCAGTCAGCGCGTTGTTCTCGAAAGCGCGATCGAACGCTGCCTGTGCAGCGGTGGTCGCGGCCGTCGCGGCACCCTCAAACCGGTTCTCGATCTGGCCCAGTTCAAGATCGGGGATGATCGAGATGCGCCGTTCGGACCCGAGCGCTTCCAGCCCCTGGTTGATCCCGCCAATGAATATGTTGATGCGCGAGACCACGCCGTTCAGCATCGCCTCGACACCGTCGATCAGGCTGTTGGCCGCCTGAAACGCCAGATCGCCGATGGCCGCCGGGAGCATGCCCCAGATTGCCTTGATCGCCTCGTATGCCCCCTCAAACGTGTTCGCGGCAGTGTTGCCAAAAGCCACGACGCTCTCGATGGCGTTCTGCATGCCCGCCGCGGCATCGGCCTTCAGGTCGAAGAACATCGCCGTGGCGACCGCGCCCGCCGCAGCGGCGCCCATCCTGATCCGCTCCCAGACCTCGACCGCGAGGTCCTTCAGGAGCGACATCGCCTCGCCGAACCCACCCGCACCTGAGACGAGGCGGGTGGGTTCGGCGAGGCGATGTCGCGGACGGAGAGCGCGGCGGCGGCCATGCCGGCGACCCAGCGTCCCGCGAGGAAGGCAGCGAAAGTAGCCGCATAGATCGTCAGGCGGCCGATGTTGTCGAAGAGGCTGCGAATTGCGATGCCGAGCGGCCCGGTCCTGCTGGCCACCGCCGCCATGGCGTCGGCGACGGCTTCCAGCGCCGGAGCCGCAGCGACCGCCAGCTGGTTCGACAGCCCGCGCCAGATGAGGCCGAGCCGGGAGATGGCGTCGTTCGTGCGCTCGATCTGGTCGACATCCTGCTCGGAGACGACGACGCCGAAGGCGAGGACATCCTCCGTCGCCTGGCGCAGCGTCGCCGTGTCGATCCGGCTCATGGCGATGGAGCCTTCCTCGCCGAAGAGCTGGCCCGCGACGGCGGCGCGCTCGGCGGCAGGCACGAAGCTTTCGATGGCGGCGTTGATCGCGCCAACGCGCTGGTCCAGCGGCAGCGCGATTAGCTCGTTGGCGGACAGCCCGAGCCGGTCCAGCGCATCGGCGGCCGGGCCGGTCCCGGCGGCCGCCTGGCTGAGACGGCGCGTCAGATCCTTCGTCGCCTGCTCTATGCCGGACATGGAAACGCCCGCCAGCTCGCCCGCGCGCTCCAGCGTCTGGATCGAGGCGACCGTGGTGCCAAGCGATTGCGCGAGCTTGGCCTGCGCATCCACCGTCTGCAGCCCGGACCGGATCATCGCCACGCCAGCGGCGGCAGCGGCGGCCACGGCAGCGGCGGCGGCCACAGCGACTCGGCGGGAAAAAGCTGCCAGCCGGGCGTTAGCCGCCTCCATCTCGCGGCTCAGCCGTCCGAAGCCGCGCGATCCGGCTTCGCCGACACCTTCCATCTCGGCACGCACCTGCCGTCCGCTCACGGCCGCGAGGCGGACGCTGACCTTTTTCTCAGCCATGGGAATGATCCATCTGTTCGTTGAGCTTGGCCACCATCACCGCCTCGATCGCGGGCAGCAGTTCGGCCATGGCGAGTAGCGGCACGCCGAGGGCGTCACCCAGCCCCAGCGCGGCCGACATGTCCCAGCCGATCACGGCGCCGGGCAGGACGCGAAGCTGACCGCCGAGACGGCCGACCAGGTCCCAGACCTGCCAGCCCTCATGGGTCAGCGGACGGTTCAGCCGCGCCGGGCAGTTTTCGCACGCCGTTTGGCAGGCGTCGCAGTATCGCTCGCCCCCGCCGAAGGACCAGTCGGCGAGAGCGCGGAGTCGTTTTTTTCCTGTTCCAGCAGCAGGCCCTTGGAGACGTAGGTCAGCTGGAAAGCCTCGAAGATCGGCCAGACGTCGAGCAGCGCGTCGATGGCCTCGGGGCTTGGGTCGATGGGGTTGCCGTCTGCATCGCCAATGCCATCCCAGGCGAGCACGGCCCGTCGCGCGAGTGCCGTGGCGAAGGCGACCGCGCGCTCCTCGTCGGATGCTTCCTCGGGCACGGCCTCGACGGCCGGGTCGCTGCGTGTCGCCACCATCAGCGCTGTGGTCAGCGGTCGCAATTGCACCCGGACGCCGGGCGCGAGGTCATGCCAGCGCGGGGCATTGGTCAGATCGAGCGAAAGCATCAGTACACCTCGATGTCGTTGATCAGGGTCGCCGTGCACATCCGGCCGACGACGCTGTCGCGGGCGGCCTGCCAGTCGAAGGTCGCCTGCACGCCCTGCGGCCCGGAAATCTCGATCCGCGGGCGGGGCAGGTAGACGGCGTGCACGGTGAAGGTGAAGCTCTCGCCCGAGGGCAGGACGTAGGCGAATTCCATCTCGCAGGCTTCGCCGTTGATCGCCTGCGTCACCAGCGTCTGGTCGGCGAAGCGCACCTCGATCCGGCCGGTGAGCGCCGCGATGGACGGGTCCGCGCCGTCGATCCTCCCGTCCGAGCGGATGGTCTCGATGCGGTCGAGGTTGTTGGCATAGGTGATCTCGGCCGAGACGACGTTGCCGAGCGCCGTGCCATTGCGCGTAATCGCCCCGTTGAAATGCCCGAAGCGCTTCAGTTCCAGCGCGGCGGGCGTTCCGGCGCTGGTCGTGGTGCCGACCGTCTCGCCCTGCGCCACCAGCCGGGCTGTCGCGGTCAGGAGCCCGGATCGCTGCATCTGCCAGGTGATCTGGTCGAGTACGCAGCCCGAGTACATCGCGTAGCGCGGCACCTCCGGCATGCCGGTCTCGATCGACATCGAGGGCAGCGTCCAGGACCCCGACTGGAACTCGTGGGTGTAGGGCGCCTCCGCGCCCGTGGTCGTGGGCGTGCCGAAGGCCGCCTTCAGCCAGAAGCCGAAGGCCTCGGCGTCGAGCGGCACCACGACATCGCCGTCGGCGGTCACCGCGTCCTTGATCGGCGCCAGCGGATCGCGGCCGTAGCCCAACAGCTCCGAGTTCAGCAGCGGCTGTTCCGCGCCCAGCGAGGTGCTGGCGAAGGGCATCTTCGTGAAGCCGCTTGCGGGCGGCGTTCCATAGGTCGTCTCGAACGCAAGCGCCATCTGCGCCCGCGCCCCCTGGGCTCGTGCCATGGTGTTCTCCTATCGTGAGAGAAGTCAGCCGAGCGGATCGGCCGTGGAATAGTGCAGGACCACCGGGATGACGGCGGCTTTCAGGCTGGCCGCGCCCTCGACCGGTAGATCGACCGGCCTCGGCGCTTCCGCCTCGACCCAGTCGCAGAGCCCGCCCAGCGTCCGGTCGGCGGCGAGCGCCGCGCCGATGCTGGCGGTCAGCGTGTCGAAGGCAATGTCACGGGCGGCGCCCTGAACGACCGCCTCGATCTCGGCCCGGTGCTGGTAATGGTGGGTGAGCGGCGACAATGTCACCTCGGGCTCACCCGGCTCCCCATCGCGCAGGATCAGCAGGCCTTCGGCCGGGACGCGCTCGGGCAGCACGTCATCCCGCAGCGCGGTGGCGGGCAGCGCCGAAAGCCGCGCGTGCAGCGCGGCGAGGATGGTTTCGCGTGGGGTGGGCATGAGATCGCTATTCTGTTAGGGCAAAAAAGCCGCTGCGAAGTGTCCGAACTGTCGAGCAACATAGGTCCTTGACCCGCTTCAACTCTATAGGGACATTGGCTTCAAGATGACGGGAGCCGTAGTTGTCATACATAATCGCACATGTTGCTTTCGATAACACCGGGACGACCTATCCGGTGAACTGCCTTCGGACCGATCTGAAAATCGGTGATGAGGTCGTGGTCAAGATGAACAACCGACCGCTGAAGTGGGCGCGCATATCTGACATAAATTTCCTTAACTGGAACTGTCAAAATACAATCGAATGCCTCGCGTCCGAAGCGCGTTTCACTCAAGAAGGTATCATATTGCCGCCCGGCCAGTCGCGAAGTGTGGAGGGCATGGCGCGTCCTTATGATCTAGCAGTTTACCTCTACAGGATAGGGTGGATACCACGTCGGCCCGCGAGCAAGATGTACAAGATGGCCTATTCGGCGATTAATAAACGTCAAACTTCGCTCATACTTATGCGAAAGAACGGAATTGACGTGCAGATCATTGAAGGCCTCCCCGTCGAAGAAATGAAACCAAACTCGGTTCTTTCAACCAGCCAGGGCGACGGCCCTTTCAATCGACAAACATTCCATGGAAGCCGAGATAACATCCTAGAACGCACAGCGAAATTTGGTCAGTCTTTCCTTCAAAACTCGGAGAACCTCGAGGCCATGGTGAAGCCGATACAGACCACAAAAGCCCTACCGAAGCCGCCTCCTAGGGTTCGGGATCGCGAGGATGACCTATATTCCGCCCTTGGGGGCGACGGCGGACCGATATACCTTTCTGATGGCGTATGGTTAACGTCGGACGGCGGCGCTCACGATTGGGGAAGATGAAAGGAAGAATTTTGTTTGGGTTGGGAAAGAAGAAAAACTACACTAAAATCTGTCAAGACCCCAAGGCGGTGGCCAATTTGCTCTACGCCGATCGAAGGAAAACTTCCGAAATCCTTGGTGACGAGGATTTTATCAGCGCATGGCTTGGCAGCGATAAACAAAGAGAAATCACCTTGGTTATTAGGAAAGAAGCCATCGCTGGCGATGTCCCTTCTTTAAAGCAGATGGTGTGGCTCCTTGGGAATATGCAGCAGGAAATCTCGACAGCTGGAATTCCAAAGGAACAAAAGCTCGAGCTCCTAGTCGGGATTCTGTCCGAAAGAGTGGATTTCTGCAATAAACTGATTTCAAGAGGTGTTCCGCAACACTACTACGCGATGATTTCGTTGCATCATTTGTATAGCGCGTTGCGCGAGATGAACAAAACGGGCACCCTGCAGAAAACTCGGGACACTCTCAATGAGATGGTGGCGCATGCTCAAGCTGTGATCGACATGGGTAAAGATCATCCTTCGTTCGACGGCGATGCGGGCTTCATTGAGGATGCCAAGAATATTCTTCGGGAGGGTGACGATTTTCGACGACTCCTGAATGCACTGGGAGATAGCGTTGCGAAGCTCGACGCAGAACACTAGCCGCCATCAAGCTTCGTGCTCACCCAGTTAGCCACGATCAGGCCCGGCACACTGTCCAACGCCCGGTCCGCGTCCCGCGCCAGATCAAGGCGCTTGGGCAGCTTCACCTGCGGCACCAGCAGGAAGATCGGCGCGGTGACCTTTCCGCGCCCGGTCTTCGAGCGCGACACCACCGCCTGACCCTTCGTGTTCAGCCGCCCCTCCGCGACCAGCAAGCTCGGTCCGGTACGGCGGTAGACGAAGCGCAGGCGCAGGCCGCGGCGGCGCTCCCATTCGCCGGGCGTGATCCTACCGCCGCGCAGGGACTTGCCCGCCGCGGGCAGCGGGATCGCCAGCCAGAACCCGTTTTTCGAGCGGATCAGCGGCCCCGTGTCATGCGCGCCCACGATGACCGGAGCCTTGGACCAGACCAGTGCCGCGGCGTCCAGGCTCTCGCCCGACCTCGGGAAGTTCTGGCTCCGGATCGAGTTGGCCAGCCGGGGGCCGAGTCCCGCACCGGTTATCTGCAGCCGCCACGCTGACTTCAGCCCCGTCCCGGCTTCGCGCATGGCGCCCGTGACAGCGCGTTCCCCCGCCGCGACTTCGGTCGCCATCATCGCGACGATGTCGGGATCGATGTCGAGCTTCAGTTTCACGCGGGCCTCAGATCGACGGTCCAGACCAGCCGCTCGCGGTCGCGCACGGGCTCGCCCTGAATTAGGAAGGCGTCGCCGTCGATCTCGATGCGGTCGCCGGGGCGTGGGTTCGCCACCTCGGCGACGCGCAGGTCGATCCGGGCGGTTTCGGACCAGAGCCGGGCATCGCCGAATTCCGATATGGCGTCATTGCGCCGGGCCACGACGCGCACCAGCACGGGCGCGCCGCCGTCGGCGATGTAGACCGCGTCCCGGCCGACATTGGGATCGGCGAAGAGCGCGCCGACGGCGGCGGCGAAGGCGCTCATCAGAACATCGCGTTCAGGCGGACTCGGCCGATGGTGTCGCCCGCGCCGCTCGCCACCGCCTCGACCGCCACGCCGATGAGGGTGTTGTCGGTCGCGACCGTGGTGCAGCGCTTGTTGGTGTCGTCCCAATAGACCTTCGTGCCGACTGTCCACGCCTGGGAGCCGACCTTGGTGATGTCGAACACGCCGACGAGCGCGGACTCGACGGGGTCGGCGATGCCGGCGTCCCCGGCGGCGATGCCGAAGATGGAACCGACGAGCAGGCCATCGCCGGAGGCGACGGCATAGGGTGCGGTCAGCGTGATGGTGTTGCCGGGCTGGACGTAGTTTTTCATGGACGTAATCCTCGTGGAAAGACGAAGGGCGGCCCGTGAGGACCGCCCGCATGTCAGGGTTCAGGATGGGTGCGTCACGCGCCCGGGTTCTTGTAGAGGCCGCGCCAGTCGATGGCCTTGGCGCCGAAGTCGAGGCGGCACTTGATCTCGACGCCGTCGACGTCGAAGCCGTTGCGGGTCTCGATGTAGGCGCCCTGCTGACCCTCGAGATAGGCGTACTCGATGGTGTCGATCTGGTTCGGGCTGGCCGCCAGATACCAGGCGGTCTCGCTGGCGGCGTCGAGCCGGGGCTCGCTGATCGGCGCCAGCGTGCGGATCGACTGCGGCACGACGCTGGAGGTCGCGGCGGGCACCAGGTTCTGCGCGACCAACTGCTCGGCTTTCAGTTCCAGCGAGGCGGGCACAATGAGGAAGGCCGGGCGGACGTTCAGCACCGTCTTCTTGTCGAGACCGGTCTGCTTGGCCATGGCGGCGCGGGCCGCGCCCACCGCGTCGACCGCCAGCGCCGTCCCAGTGCCCGCGAGGTTCTTGTGCGTGGTGTGGAACAGCGCATTGCCGTCGGCCATCGCCGGGTTGGCGGTGATGATGCCCCAGACCACGTCCGACTCGAGCTGAGCGATGGAGTTGCCGTACATCGCCGGGATGCGGGTGAAGGCGTCGAGATCGTCGTTGATCAGCGTCTGGCGGGTGATCGCGACCACCCGGCCATAGGTCTTGACCTTGTAGCTCTCCTTCGACTCCCCGAGCGTCCCGCGCTTGAACTCGCCGCTCTCGCTGACCTCCAGCAGTTGCGGCGCCTCGCCGAGCTGGACACGGTGCATCGCCTTGAAGTCGGTGGCGAGCACCTGACGGCAGAACAGCATGAAGGTGCGGGAATAGGCCTCATAGGCCTGCCGAAGGGTCTTGTTGGTCACCGCCGACAAGATCTCGGGGAAGTCCGAGGTCGAGTGCAGTTCGCGTGTTCGGCGGGCTTACTCGACAATACTGACGCCACGGTTCAGCTTCCCCCTCGTCGCGCGAGAGGCCATTGGTGCTGATGTCCACCGTTTCAAGGCTTTCGCGGACAAAGCAAAACTATAATGTGCGAATGCGCGAAACTGGCTTATAGGGGGATCGTTTTGCAGAGCTTGATTGATGCGTTAGGGCAGATTGAGGAATCGCTTGGAGCAGGCACCGCGGCAAAGCTCGCGATTGCAGCGGCGTCTGAGGATTACGGCCTGAAACCCGTTCTATTGCTTCGAAAGTTCAGTGAAAAGCATGGGTGTGAGCCAGATCAATGGTCTCCCCCAATGTCTCGGCATGAGATGAATCGTCGTTCAGCGTGCACTCGCGCTCGCAAATTGTCGCAGGAGCGTTGGTTGAACCTCGAAGGAGTACTTGAGCATTTTTTGTACGGCGAACATGCCCTTGAACCCGGCACAATCTTCGAAGGCGATGGACGCGAATGGGCGTTCGTGGGCCTCAAAGGTGACGGAACGCTTGCCGCCGTGATCGTCGGTGAGTTGGAGGAGGATGATTGCATCGCTCGTATAAATAGGGGTTCAGTCCCTTCGTTGAGGGGGCGTTCATACATGGAGGTAATTGATCATCTCCAAGCCAACTTGGTTTCCAGTGGAAACCGTAGACTTTGACCGGCCTTCTCAGCTATGGTCTACAATGCGGTCTAAACATCTGCTTGCACTAGCTATCACTGGCCATAGGGCTTAGAGACCTCGAAGCGGTGGACTGATAGCCGATTTAGACCGCCCGGATGGGGTCTGCCTGAATGTCGCGCCAGATCGGCACGCTCGCTGATCCGCATCAAGGCGATGCCGCGCCCGTTTTCGATCCGCGCCGAACCCGGCACGACCGAGCCGATCACCGCGTCGAGCGTGTCGAGCTCGTGCACCTTGAGGAAGGGCGCGCCCGCATTCATCCGGTCGAGCCGAACATGGGACGGGTCGAGGCTGAGCTCCTCGTCATAGGGCTCGCCGAAGAAGGTCGCGCGGCGGACGCGGGCCCCCGCCGACCAGACCACCTCAACGGTGCGGGCGTCGGCATCGGCCGAGTTTGGCGCAAGCTCCGCCGACCGGCGCATGGCCGGCAGTTCGATCATCGTGTCCATGAAGGTCAGTCCTGTTGGTCGGCCTGCGCCGGGTCGGTTTCATCCGCTTCGGCGGTGGTGTCGTCGGCGGCCGGATCATTCGCCGGATCTTTGCTCTGTGCGCTGCCAGTTTTCGTGACGCGCCGCGGGTCGCTGTCGAGCACCTGCCCCAGCGCATCGAGCTTTGCGTTCGTCGCGGCGATCTCGGCCAGCACCGCGTCGGGATTGCGGCCCTGTTTCGCGATCACCTCGGCGAGCGTCATGGTGCCGGAGCGGATCGACAGCAGGTTCGCCATCGCATCCTTCTGCGGATCGACCGCCTCGAACTTCGGCGGCGACCATTCGACCGGTACGTCCGGCGATGGGATCTGCCCTGCTGCCCACGCGGCCTCGGTGAACCAGCGCCAAACCGGGGCGCAGAACATCGGAATGAACAGCTGCCACTGCACGGCATCGATCTGGCGGCGGAACTCGACCAGCCCGGCGCGGATCGAGGAATAGTTCACTTGGCTAAGATCGCCCGTCAGCAATTCGTAGGGCACCCGGAACCCGGCCGAGTTGGTGTGCAGGCTCGCGCGCTTGTATTCGCCGTAGCCACCCGTGGCCGAGGGCTGGTTGAAGCGGATGTCCTTTCCACCGCGCGCATAGGCGATGAGGCCCGGCTCGAACTGCTCGACGCGGTTGCCGTCGGCATCGACCACCGAGGGCGCGATACCCTGCTGGGCTTCGTCATCGCCGAAGACGATGGCGGTGACGCAGGCCTCGGTCTTCTTGCGGACCAGTTCCGCCACCTCGTAGTCGTCGAGATCGCGCAGGGACCGGATCACCGGTGCGCCCCAGGGAACCCCGCGCGCCTGCGTGCGCTGTTTTTCATAGACATGAGCGATCTCGGTCGCCGGGACCGGACGGCTCTGCAGGCCGTTCTGCAGCGCGCCGTAGGCGTCGCCCGGATGCTCTGCGTGGAGCCAGTAGGCCCGGCGCTTGCCGACCGGGTCGAACTCGATCCCCTGGACCAGACGTCCTACGCCGAGCGCGCCGGATTTCGTGGCATCGAGGAAGTCGGCCTCTAACACCTGCAATTGGAGCGGCACCGGCAGACCGTCCGAGGATCGCCGTAGCCTGCGACGCACAAGGACCTCACCTGCTTCGACCATCTCGCGGCAGATCAGGGTCTGTAGCCCATAGAAGTCGAGCTGACCATCGGCATCGGCGGCATCTGACCACCGTGCGAAGAGCGCATCGACTTTGCGGTCCAGCTTGTCATTGCCGCTGGCCGCGCGGGGCATGATGCCCGCACCGACGATGTTGTTCACCAGCACCGCCACGGCCTTCGCCGCATGCGGGTTATTGCGGACCAGATCGCGCATCCGGTCCCGCAGGAGCGCCCCGGCGATGCCGACTTCGGTGTCGGCGGAAGTTCCCGGCGCACGCCACCCCTTCGTCCGCCGCCCTTTGGCCGCGCCATCATAACCCCGAGTCAGGGTTTCGAACGCCTGCCGGGCCAGCACGCGGCGAGCCGCTGTGCGGGGTGCCACGGAGGCAATCGCGTGGTCAAACCAGTTCGCGGACATCACCGATCACCGCGCGAGAAGCCCGCGAGACCAGCGACCGGCAGTGGCCGTGTCGTGCCTGCGATGGCCCGCTCGATGGTGCGAATACGCGCCAGCAGATCCTCGGCTGATCCATAATCAACGGATTTACCGTCGTAGCTGACCCGGGTCGTGCCGCTGGCATAGGCGCGGCGCAGCGCCGACAGCTCGGTTTCCGTCCAGTCGGTCATGTCAGAACCATCCTTCGCGTCGGCCCAGCCAGTCCGACTGCCGCTTTCCTTGGGGTGCGGATTGCGGTCGGTTGACCCGCCCTGCGCCATCCATTTCCGTTGGCGCCGCCCCGAGCTGATCCTCGAGGTCGCGCCATTTCTCGTCGGGCCAGCGGTCCGCGCCCGCGATCCAGGCGGCGGCGCGGGCATAGACCCGGCAGTCCAGCGCCTCGTTGCGCTCGCGCAGCTTCTGCCATTCCAGCCGGGCGAAGCCGCGCTTCGTGCGCACCGTCACCAACTGCTCGGCCACGAACTGCTTCAGCCATTCGTTGTCGACCCAATGCGGCAGGTGCACCGAGCCGGGCGGGAACGCCGCCCCGTCGGCCATGTCCTCCTCGGTCGGGCGCTCCAGCCGCAGGAAGCGGTATGTCTCGGCCTTGAAGGTCGACACCGCCACGGTCCAGAGCCGCGCCCCGCGGCGGAGGCGTTTGCCGCCCTCGGTCGCGTCGACGAAGGTCGGGCCCGACACCGGGCTCGAGCGGTTGAACCCCTCGACGCCCTTGACCGGCGAGACCTGCGCGAAGCCTTGCGCTCGCGACCAGGAATAGACCGCCGGGGCCTCGTAGCCGGTATCGATGGCGAGCCGCGCGATCCTGAGATGCGCGCCGCGTTCGTGCGGCCAGTTTCGATCCAGCAAGGCGGTCAGATCCGACCACGCGTCATGCCGGTCCGGCCCGCCCTCGATGACGACATGATCGACGAGCCAGCTTTCGAGACCGCGACCCCAGGCCCAGACATCGACCTCGATCCGGTCCTTCTGCACGTCGGCCCCCGCTGTCAGGAACAGCCCGCCCGCAGGCACCATGCCGGATGTCCAGCGCTCGCGCCGGTCGTAGAGCCGCTGCCAGTCCGGCGCTTCTCCGGTCTCGACCCATGTCTCGCCGAGGATCGTGTTGCGGAACGCCTTGATCGCCTCGTCCGAGCCTTGCGCCGCGTCCCAAGCCCGCACGATCCGCTCCCAGCTCAGCCAGCCGATCGGCGAATAGAGCGCCGAGAGGTGATACCCGACCGTGGTCGGATCGGCGGCCGTGGCGGTCGCCCGCCATTCGCCGCCCTCCAGCATGGCCGTCTTTTGGTGTTCCGCGATGGGCCTCTCGCAGCCCTCGCAGTGGTACTCCGCCGTCTCCGGGCGGCCCTTCTGCCAGCGCAGCCGGTCGAACTTCAGCCACTGCGCGTGGCCGCAATGCGGGCACGGCACGAAGAACCGGCGCTGGTCGCTCGCCTCGAACTCCCGCTCGATGCGCGACAGCCCCCGGATCGTCGGCGTCGAGACCAGCAGCACCTTGCGCCGGTGGGCAAAGGTCAGCGACCGGGCCTCGGCGAGCGTGATTGGGTCGCCTTCCTCGTCGGCCGAGGCCGGATAGGCGTCGACCTCGTCGAGGAAGATGTAGCGCGCCGGGGTGGACCGGAGCCCGACCGCCGAGTTTGCCCCGGTCATGATCAGGATGCCGCCTCCGAACTCCTTGGACAGCATCGTGTTGCCCGCATCGCGGGATCGCGCAGGCTTCACCCGCTCCCGCAACTCGGGGCTCTCGTCGATCAGCGGGTCGATCCGCTGGCGCGAGTTGCGCTTGGCCAGTTCCACCGTGGGCTGGACCGCCAGCATCGGACCCGGCGCCTGGTGGATCGCGAACCCGATCCAGTTGTTGCCCGCCTCTGTCGCCCCGACCTGCGCGGCCTTCATGAACACGATCCGCTGCGTGGGATCGCCGGGGCTCAGCCGGTCCATGATCTCGCGCATGTAGGGCGTGCGCACCGTACGGTATCGCCCCGGTTCGGCCGAGGCGCGGCCCGAGAGCATGCGGTGCCGGTCCGCCCATTCCGAGACGGTCAGGTCCGGGTCTGGCCGCAGCCCGCTGCCCCAGGCGCGCAGTATCTCGCCCGCGCCGTCGAAGTCCCTCAGGCCGCCAAGATCATCGCCGCTCTCATCGGAAGTCGGGCCGGACCTCGGCGAGTTCGTCGAGGTGGGCGCGTACATGTTTCTCCAAGACCTTCTGCATCGCGGCTGGCTCCGCGGTGATCTGCTGGCCTGTTGCCTCGCTGCACGAGGCCGAGAGCTCGGCCGCCATCAGCGCCGCCGCGCGCGCGGGCCAGTTCACCCACGCGTCCCGTTCCTCCCGCGCCAGGCGGAACACCAGCGCCAGCGCGCGGGCCCGCTCGATCAACTCCCCCTTCAGCTTCTGGAGCCGGATGCGCCGCTCCTGCGCCTTCAGCACCTCGTTCGCCGTCTTCGCCTGCAGGAAGGTCGTGCCGCCGCCGACCGCCGGAACCGCCAGACCCTGTTCGCGCAATGTATCGCCGACAGCGGTCACCGCGGCCTCGGGGACGGGCTTCAGCTTCGGCGCGGGTGGCTTGCGGGTCTTCGACGGGTCCGTCGTCTCGGCGCGCCTGGCGTCGCTGGCGGCCGCGTTGATGCTGCCGTCGGGATAGAGGACCAGGCGCTCGGCGGTCTTCGCCTTCTGGATCGCGCCCCGCGACAGCCCGACATGGGCGGCGTACTGGCGCTCGCTCATGCCCTGCATCGACAGCTCCGATTATCATTCAAGATCATGTGCTTATCTAGTTGATAAGCCTCGCCAGGGGAGCGAACGTCACTTCAAAGAAGCGATGCAACTCACCAAGGAGCCACCAAGATGACCCGCCGCGCGACCGACAACACGAAAGCCCTCGACGCCTTCATCGCCGCGAAGACGGAGATCGACGCGATGCTGGAGCGGCTCGCCGCCCTCAGCGCGGACCATTTCGAGAACAGCCCCGACGAGATCAACTGGGGCCATGTCGGCACCCTGAACCACTACCGCGACAAGCTGCGCGAGATCACCGACATGGCCTTCAGCGAAGGCGAACACGCCGAGTGAGACGACCCGCCCCCGGTCCCGCCCGCCGAATGGCGGGCTCGACCTCGTAGAAGGGCCCGCATTCCGCGCGCCCCGATACGGGAGACGACGATGACCAAACTTTCCGACACCCAAGCCCTGATCCTGAGCGCCGCCGCACGGCGGCCCGAGCACATCGCCCTGCCGCTGCCCGAGAGCCTGCGGGGTGGCGCCGCCGCCAAGGTGGTCGGCGCGATGCTCGCCAAGGGCTTCCTCGAAGAGGTCGAAGCGGACATGCGCAAGAGCGAGCCCGTCTGGCGCGAGACCGGCGACGGCCACGGCGTCACGCTGGTCGCCACCGACGCAGGCCTCGCCGCCATCGGCATCGAGACCGAGGACGCGAACCCCGCGCCTGCGGGCGCAACGGACGCGCCGACCGAGGAGCCCGCGCCGGACACCCCCACCGAACCGAAGGCTGCGCCTAAGACGCGCACGCCGCGCGAGGGCACCAAGCAGGCCACGCTGATCGCCATGCTGCGCGCGCCGGACGGCGCGACCATCGAGGAGATCATGGCCGCGACGGGCTGGCAGTCGCACACGGTGCGCGGCGCGATGGCCGGGGCGCTGAAGAAGAAGCTCGGGCTCGAGGTGACCTCGGAGAAGGTCGAGAACCGGGGGCGTGTGTACAAACTCCCTGCCGCCTGAGGCACCGGACCCAGACAAGTCGATTGCCGCCGTCCCTCCGGGGCGGCGGTCGATCATTTGGCGCTCCGCATCCGGATCGCCTCGAACACCCGCCGCAGGGCGAAGGACCGTGCAATGCTCACCACGGTGAACACCGCGCCCATCTTCAGGTTCTGCGCCAGCGTCGTGTGCAGCCCGAAGATCGGGAAGATCAGGATCTGCGTCACGACCGCGACGCCGTAGCCGACGAGCACGTTGACGACGGACTCGACCAGCGACATGAGGCGGGACTGCTTCATGCCGCCTTACCCTTTTTTCTGCGCTTCGGCGTCTGCCATTCCGGGGATATGATCCGGGGATGGCAGGGAAGCGGGGATGGATATCATGCTGGCTGCCCGCGATGGTTCAGGTGGCATTTCCCCCCGCTTCCGAGGCCCGTCTCGACCGCTGATTAGGCTGCGCGATCCATCGCTCCGTAAGGCGACGACGGCGAAGGCGGGGCGCCGTGGGACGCAACAGCGACGGAGGGAGGAATGGTTGTCTTCATCGGGATAGACGTGGCCAAGGAGGTGCACTGGGCCTGCGCCATGGACCGCGATGCGCGGGTCCTGTTCAGCCATGCGGTGGATAACGATCCGGCCGCCATCGGGGCGCTGATCGACGAGATCGAGGCGCTGGAGGCCCGCGCCACGCGGACAGCGATCGACATGCTCGGCGGCGCGGCGAGCCTCCTCTGCGCGATGTTCGCCGAGGCCGGGCTGCCGCTCGTCCACACGCCGGGGCTCGCGGTGAACCGCGCGCGCCAGGGCATCCGGGGCGGCGAGCGCAAGTCCGATCCGAAGGACGCCGCCGTCATCGCCGAGCTGGCGCGCACGCGGCCCGACCTGCGCGCGGTGGAGCCGTCCGACCGGCTCGACGCCGAGATCCGCCTCCTGGTCGGACGCCGCCGCGAGCTCGTCACCGAGCAGACCCGGCGCGCGGCGCGTCTGCGCGACCTGCTTTCCGGTCTCTTTCCGGCGCTGGAGCGGCGCATCGACCCCACGACCGGCACCGGCCTGATGTTTCTCAGCCACTATGCCGCGCCCGAAGATATCCGCGCCGCCGGGGCGAAGCGCATCGTCCGAAGGCTCACCAAGGCCGCGACCGGCCTGCGCGGCCTCGAGGCGCTGGCCGAGGACGCCGTCCGGGCCGCTCAGGCGCAGACCGTCGCGATTCCGGGCGGGCGCCTGCAGGCAGAGATCATCGCCGATATCGCCCGCGAGGCGCTCGTCGCCCTCGACCGGCTCAAGGCCACCGATCAGGCGATCCGGGAGCGGCTTGCAAACCACCCTGACGCGGCCCTCATCCTCTCGATGCCGGGGATGGGGGCCACGCTCACCGCCGAGTTCATCGCGCTCGTCGGCCGCATCGGCCGCTTCGACAGCGCCGATGCCCTCGCCGCGGCCGCAGGCCTCGCCCCGGTGCTGCGCCAGTCCGGCAAGACAAGCTTCCTGCGCCGCGCCGCCGGCGGCGACAAGGCCCTCAAGCGCCTCTTCTACCAGGCCGCCTTCACCTCCCTCGGCCGTCCTGACAGCCGCGCCTTCTACGACCGCAAACGCGCCGAAGGAAAACGTCACCACCAGGCCGTCATCGCCCTGGCAAGACGGCGCGTGAACGTGCTCTGGGCCATTCTCCGAAGCCGGGAGCCCTTCCGCGAAAACTTCAAACTGGCCGCTTGACTGACGCATTAGGCGGCTGCCTCATCCATCGGCCAGCAGTTCAGCCGCCAGAGTTCGCAGCGCATGCGCCGCAACCAAGGGGACCACGCCGTTGCCACAGAGGCGAAGCCGGTCCACCCGGTGGGCCAGCCCATCAGCGCCTCGACGAACAGCGGGTTCAAGGTCCGGCGCGCATCGGAGGTATTCGTCCCAGCCATCGGCGTCACCAGGACCTGGCGGCCAAGCAGGCCGTTGACCGGCGTGTTCGCCAGTGTCGTCGCCCCATCCTTGTGGTCCCGCGCCGTCGGCGTCATCCACATCCCGGCCGCGTGGGTCAGGTCGGCACTCCTGCGGTTGCCCGCGCTCGGCTTGCAGCCGTCGTTCGCCATCGGCGTCGGCCAGTCCCGCGCCATGCGGTCCAGACCCTTCTCGTCCTTCCGCTCGCCACCCCGGCTGCGGAAACTGTCGATCTGCGGCGTCGGCCATAGGGCTGCCGTCGTCGCGAGGTTCATGCCGTGCTGGCCCGCTTCCTGCGACGGCGTCGGCTTCGTTTGCCGGTTCTCGTTGGCGCTCGCCTTCTGCGTCGGCCACAGCCGCAGCAGTTCTGTCCGGTTCCCGCCACTCGACCGGGTGCCAGAGCAGGCGCGCGGGGTCGGCCAATTCGTCCCCCTCGCGGATGGCGAGGATGAACAGCCGCTCGCGCTTTTGGGGCGCGCCGACTTCCGCCGCCGTGAAGAGGCCTGCCGCAAGGCGGTAGCCCATGCCGACCAGTCCTGCGGCGACTTCGGGGAAGCCGAGGCGGAGATGATGGGCGACATTCTCGAGGAAGACGAAGGGCGGCTCGCATTCCCCGATGATGCGGGCGACATGCGGCCAAAGGTGGCGTGGATCATCGGCACCGAGCCGTCGGCCTGCGACTGAGAACGGCTGGCACGGATAGCCCGCAGTGACGATGTCCACCGCGCCGCGCCAAGGGCGGCCGTCGAAGGTTCCCACGTCGTCCCAGACAACAGCCTGATCCAGGGACGCGTCTTCCATCCGCGCCACGAGAGTGGCTGCGGCGAAGGTTTCCCGTTCGACATGGCCCACAGCACGATATCCGGGGATGGCGATGGTGAGCCCGAGGTCGAGACCACCTGCGCCGGAACAGAGCGAGAGGCCGAAGAGGCATGCGTCTCCGGCTCCGGAAGCGCGTCCGGCGGAAGGTAAAGCCAGGTCATGCATGTCACGCGGCGGTCTTGCGCTTTCGCGCGGGTTCTGGGGCGGCGTCCGGGTCCGGCGTATCGGCCCGGGCCTCGGCGTCGTCGCCCAGCCGCTCGGTCCTCACCTGCGCGAAGGTCCGACCGTCGCCGTCACGGATCGCGTCGCGGCCGGTCTCGGCCTGCCAGCGTTCCACGGCGACATCGACGTAGGCCGGGCTGATCTCCATCGCGAAGACGCGACGGCCGTTGGCCTCGCCCGCCATGATCTGCGAGCCGGAGCCCGAGAAGGGCTCGTAGCAGAGGCCGCCACGGGCGACGTGCTGGCGCATCGGGATGCCGAAAGCGTCCAGCGGTTTCGGCGTCGGGTGGTCCGGGCGCTCGTCCTTGGCGAAGGACGCCATTTCCCAGGTCGAGGGCAGCGTCTGCTCGGCGACCTTGGGTGGGCGGTTCGGGCGGCGCCAGCCCATGAAGCAGGGCTCGTGCTTCCAGAGGTAATGCGAGCGGGTCAGGACCCTGCGGTCCTTCACCCAGATGATCTGCCGATGGACGAAGGCCCCGGCCTTCTCCCAGCAGGCCTCGAGCATCGCCTGGCGACGCGAGGCGTGCCAGCAGTACCAAGCGGCGTCCTCGGCGATGGCCTCCGCCACGGCGGCCGCGATGAAGCCGTCGTAGAGTTCCGCGCCCTGCGAACTGTCGTCCCAGGTCGTGCCGTAGGACGCCGACCAGTCCTTGTTCCGCGTCGGATGGTTCGAGCCGTCGTAATCCACCAGATACGGCGGGTCGGTCGCGAACAGGATCGCCCGCTCGCCGTTCATCAGGAGGCGCACATCGGCAGCGCTGGTGCTGTCACCGCAGAGCAGGCGGTGGTCGCCGAGGATCCACAGATCGCCGGTGCGCGAGGCAGGATTGCGCGGCGGTTCGGGGATGGTCACCGGCGGCACGGAGCCCCCGGCGCCACCTTCTTCACCGTCGTCTTCCGCGACGTAGGCCAGCAGCTTGTCCAGTTCGCCATCGGAAAACCCGACCAGCGACAGGTCGAAGTCTTCGGCCAGCAGATTGTTCAGTTCCGCCGACAGCAGCGCCTCGTCCCAGGTGCCGAGTTCGGTCAGCTTGTTGTCGGCGATGCGGTACGCCCGGCGCTGCGCCTCGGTCAGATGCCCGAGCACGATGACCGGCGCTTCGTTCAGTCCCAGCTGGGTTGCCGCCAGCACGCGCCCGTGCCCCGCGATCAGTTCCCCGTCCTCGGCCACGAGGCATGGCACGGTCCAGCCGAACTCGGCCATGCTGGCGGCGATCTTCGCCACTTGGTCCGCGCCATGCGCCTTCGCGTTCTTCGCGTAGGGCTGGAGCTTGGCCAGCGGCCACGTCTCGATCGCGTCCGGGGCGAAGCTCAGCGTCATGGTGGGCAAGGTTCCTCGGTCGGGTGGATGCCGGTGGCTTCCGGACTCCGGATGCCGGGCCGGACTCCAAGCGGGGTCCAGCGGCTACCAGCGGTGTCCGGTCGGAAGGCCAGCGTTCATTGGTGTTTGAGCGGGGCATGAGCGGGTCCGGCTTCCGGGTGGCTTCCCAAAAATCCGGCCTTGTCGCTGGCGATGTCCCGCGCTTCGCCCGCCAGCATACGAATATCGCCAGGAAGGAACCAAGAACTCAATGGGTTAGCCCATTGGACCCCGGCCGGACCTTTCGCTGGACCCCGGAAGCCAGCGGCGCGGCGTTTGCCTGCCCGCTCCTCTCCCGAGCATATTCGTTTTCTAACGGCCCCGACGAAATGTGTAAGGGCCCGCGATGTACACCCGAAAATTTCCTCAGAGGACGATTTTTCTTGACAGCCGATTGGCGTTTTCGATGACGAACTGCTGCGAGCGCCGGGACGACGGCACGCGACCGTTCAGCCGCCAGGTGATCACCGCAAGGCCGTATTGCCAGCGCTTGGTCGCGGCCGTGCGCGACAGGCCGAACTGCCAGCAGATCGGCTTCCACGCCATGCCGTCGGCGCGGGCCCAGACCAGGCGCCCATCCTCGGGCTCGAGCCAGCGCAGCCAGAGCATCGCTTCCTCGGCCTGCGTGATCTGACGCGGGCTGGGCCTCGGGCGACGCATCTGCGGCTCCTGGCCGACCTTGTCGGCGAAGCTGTGGAAATACTCAGGCCACGCGTTGAAGAAGCCCTGTGGCATGACGCCCGGCATCTGCCGCATGACGCCCGCCGCAAGTTCCAGCCGGTCCTGCACCTGCGCTGTGGTCCACTCACCCATGACGCGCCTCCCGTTCCCGCTTGCCGTAGAGCCGCTCGCCGAGCTGACGGACCAACTCGCGCTCCGGCCAGGCCAGGCGGTCGTCGTCGATGGCGACGGCCAACAGGCCCTGTTCCTTCCAGCCGTCGCGCTTGACCTCGTCGGGATTGCGGCGATGGCCGCCGTAGCCCTTGGGCGTGAACCGCATCCCGCTCATTGCACACCTCCGCGCGTTTCCAGCGCCCAGAGCAGAATCGCGATGGCGTCGGCCTCGTTGTCGTCGGCGGGCGAGAAGCCGCGCGCCCGGGCAGCGGCCATCATGGCGTCCTTGTTCGCGTTGCCCTTGCCGGTGGCGTGGCGTTTGATGGTGCCGACCGGGACACCCTCGTAGGGGATGCCGCGCAGTTCGGCCCATGCCGTCGGCGTGGCCATCAGCCCGCCGTAGACATGGGCGGCGTCGGTCGCGGCATGGCGGCGGACCTCCTCGAACCAGATGGCGGCGACGGGGCCCGACAGCCGGTAGATTTCGGTGAGCCAGTTGGTGAAGCGGAGATACCGCATGCCGCCACCGTCGAACCGGCCGGGGCGGAACGACGCCGTGCCGGAGGTGATCAGCCCGTCGATGCCGTGCAGCGCCCATCCCGTTGCGGTGCCGAGGTCGAGCGCCAGCATCACCCGGTTGGCGTGGACGACGGGCCGCAGATCGGGGATTGCCGCGCGGCTGGAGGTGGCGAGAGTCAGGTCAGCCATGGGTGGTCTCCTCTTCTGGTTGGCTGCTCGGGTGGAAGACGACGGCGGTCTGTTGCTTGGCGGTACGGGGCCGCCGTCGTCGGATCGGAATGTGCAGGGAGCGTCGGAGCCCGCGCGCGGACACCCTCGACGTATGGGAGGCGAGGCCAAACCTGCCGGTTGGCCTCCCCATACATAGTATGGGGGCTTGCCCACTCGCCTCATGTTATGGCTGCAAGACTCTGTTCCCGTTGATTTTTCACGACTCAAGGGATGAGGCGGGTCGATGAGGAAGGCCTTTCTCATCCTCATCGCCAACCCATTGATTTCATTGGACCATGAGGAAGGGATGAGAATGAGGCAGGTCGCGCTCATGATGAGGAAGTCAGTCATGGGCCTCCTCCGGATAGACCCAGACGGAGGGGTTCTCGACCTCTCGCGCGCGGCCGGAATGGGGGCATTTGTAGTGGGTCGGCAGCACCGCGACGCCTTCGGCAAGGACCTCTCCGGTGTCCGTGTCGATCACGGGATCGCGGCCGAAGCGCATGTCCCTGATCACGAGATATCCGAAATGTGATTGCGTCCCGGCATACCCGTGCTCCGTGAAACTCCGGCGGAACTTGATCAGGCCCTTTGTGGCGAGCACCGACAGCCGCTCACGGATGCTGTAGCGCCCGCCGAGATCGTGCTGGTTCTCGAACGCCTCCGCGAACTGCGTGGCGGTGTAGAGCCGACCCTCGGCCGCCTCGTCGAAGATCATCCCCAGGACGACCTGGTTTTTCCGATCCCGCTCGGCATCGTGTCTGGCGCCGATGTCCTGACGCACGAGGCGCTCGTTCATCGGGTTGATCTCGACCCATTGGCCGCGAACCTTGTCGATCAGCTTCGAGGGCAGCGCGGGGCCGTTGCGCAGCTCGATCTCCAGCTTGCGCTCTGACGCGTCCTCGTCGGGGCGGTGCAGGATGAGGCCGGAGGTGTAGAAGCTCCGCAGGGCGCTGGCGCCCGAAAGCGCGAGGAATGGATCCTCCTTCACCTGGTGCTTGTTGAGCTTCTTGGTGTGGTGGATCAGGATGACCCCGCAGTCCGGGTCGATGTGGTCGCGCAAAACCTCGACCCGCTCCTTTAGGAAGAACATCATGGCGGTGTTGTCGTTCTCGCCACCGCCATCGGGTCCGCCATCGAATAGGTTCCGGATCGGGTCGACGCAGAAGATGTCGGGCGGCGCATCCGGGAATGCCGTCCGGATCGCACGGGCGACCCGCACGCTGCCCTCGTTGTCGAGCAGCATTTTCAGCTTGGGTGTGGCGACGAAGGTGTCGCGCGCGGCGGCCAGCACGTCGGACGGCAGGGCGATCTGCTTCAGTCGCTCCCGCAGATAGTGATATTGGATCTCGGCCTGCAGGTAGAAGATCCGCAGCGGCCTTGGCGGCGTGAAGCCGAGGAACGGCACGCCAGCGGCCATGTGGACGAGCCAGGAAATCAGCAGGTCGCTCTTGCCCACCTTGGGCGCACCGCCCAGCACCAGCAGTCCGCCCGGCGTCAGCACCCGGGGCGCGATGATGTCCTCCGGCATCGGGCTCTGATCGTCCAGCAGCGCGCCCAACGTGAAGGCGGGCATCTCGACCGGTCCCGGTGCGCCGGAGTCCAGCCGGATCAGCGGCGGGCCGTATTTCTCGACATGCCGTTCCCAGAGCCGCTCGGATTCCCGCTTGAGCCGCTCGACGGGCCACTGGGGTCGCAGCATCGCGGCGTTGTAGCCGCAGATGCCGATCCAGCCCTCGTCCTTTGTCATCCGGCCCTCGTGGACCATGCGGATGAAATGCCCGATCGCGGCGGACGCACCTTCGAAGCGGGACCAGTCGTCCTGCGCCCCTTCGCGCACCGGCGTGACCAGCACATTGTCCAGGTTGGGCTTGTCGGGATGGGTGAACGCGGGCTGCAGGGACACGCCCGGCGCGGGCGGCATGTCGGTGACGGCTTCGATGAATTCGGCCAGATCGCGTTCGCGGTCGGCGTTCAGTTCGACGATCCGCACCTGCGTCTTGAGGTTGTTCTTGTAATAGACGCTGCCCGCCACCCGGATCGGCTGATGGGCGGAGCGGAAATGCATGTCGCCGCCGACCTTTGCGGCGATGTCGCCGCGCAGACGGCAGACACGCGCGATGTCGTCGCCCTCGGCGGGTTCGGTCAGCGCCCACCAGACATGGCACTTGCGCTGCCCCTCGGCCGTGACGCCGCCGCTCTCCACCACCATGCTGGGAGCGCCAAGGTGGCGCTCGAGGTGCGCGCGCTTGGCGGCGATGTCACCGGTGTCGAGATCGACCACCACCGTCTGCATCTGCAGGATGTCGGCCGCCTTGGCCTGACCGGGCGCGGCCACGGTGCCGGGGATCACATAGACCGCCGCCCCCTCGCGCGAGGCCCATGTCGCGAAGGTCGCCATCTTTTCCGGGGCGGAATGATCCGCCTCCAGCCAGATGTTATGCGGGCGGCCGTCGATGCCTTGGCCCTTGTCGATGAAGCTGCGGACCGGGATCAGCCCGTCGCAATACCCGAAGACGAGCTGCATGAATTGCGCGATCTGCGCAGGGTCGGGCTCGTCGCCGAAGACGTCGATCTGCGGCGCGGCGTCGTTGAAGTCGCGCCATGGGTTGAAATGGACAATGTTTTCCTTGGGCTCATCGGGCGTGGTGTCGTCGCGCATGGCTGGCTCCTGGTCGGGATCGGATGGCTCGGTGGGCTCGTCGCTCATGCAGCCAGACTCCAACACCGCTCGGCATGAACGCAGAACCGGCACTCGAAGAAGTCGCGGTTGGCAGCGATGCGGGGCAGCAGCTCGCCCGCGTCGGTGGCCTGCAGGATCCGCACCGCGCGGTCGGACATGCGCTGCGCGAGGTCGGCATCGAAGGCGACCTGCTCGTGATGCAGTTCGGCCGTGTCCTTGTTGATCGCCGTGAACAGTGCCGGGGCCGAGGAAATGCCTGGCACCGACGGCTCCATGTAAGCCTGGTAGATCGCGATCTGGGCGGCATAGACGGGCTTGGAGACGGCGACCCCGTCCTTGACGCAGGCCCGCCAGTTCTTCGCGTTCATCGTCTTGCATTCCCAGAGCGCCGGGGTGCGCAGACCGAGCGCGGCCGGGGCCGCGGCGATCACCCCGTCGACATGGCCACGGATGCGGCCGCCCGCGACGGAGAAGCTGAACTGTTCCCCATCGGGGCGGTTGCCCTTGCGGGTGTAGAGGTCCAGCCCGGCCGCCCGCAGCCAGCGGATCGCCAGGTCCTCGAGCTGGTGACCGATCTCGAAAATCCGCAGGGTCTGCCCGCCAAAGTCCGAGCCCTCATCCTTGGGCGCGCCCGCGAACTCGAACTGCAGCGCGCGTTCGCAGGCATGCCCCAGACGGGACGCGCCGAGATAGGTCCGGCGCGGCGTGGCCTTCCGCTCGGCGATGAGTGCCACGTCGACCAGCGCGTTGATCCGCTCGGCCATGGAGGGGCGCGGGTTGAAATCCAGCATCAGAACGGCACCTCGCCCTTGGCGGCGATGCGCGACATCTCGGCGCCATAGCCCTCCAGAACCTCCTCGATCAGGGCGGTGACATCGGTTTCGGTGAGATCGCGCAGCCGTTTGTCCCAGCCGATCAGGTCCATTGTCTGGCCCAGCCGTTTCATCACCATCGCTATGGCGAGGCGTTCTTCATCGGTCGTTCCCTGCATGGTCAGTCCTTTCCGGTGGCGCGCCGCGAAGAACGCCTGGCAGTGCATCGAGCAGAACCAGCGGTGTTCACGGGGGCGGGGTTTGTTGGGGTTGAAGAAACCGAAGCCGCGCGCGGGGCGCAGACAGACGGCGCAAGGCTTGAGGCGCGGGTGCCAGAGCCGAATACGCTCCGGGCAATCCGCAGGCGCTGCGGGCGGGGATGGGAGTTGCGCGACATGATTCACGCCGCCCTCCGCTCGGGCTCGGCCGCCGTGACGAGGCGCCGGATGTCGCGCTTGTTGAACTGGAACGAGATCAGCGCGGAGGCGCGATATCTGGTAAGGCCGTAGTCGCGCCGGAACTCGGGCGGCAGGCAGTTCAGCTGCTTTTCCGTCGCGTCCTGCTTCAGCCAGCGCTTCGACTTGAAGGCGCTCTCGTCGGTCTCATGGGTGTTCAGCCAGTCGTCGGCCTGCGCGAGACAGACGATGCGCTCGCCCACGCTCAGGAGCCGCGTCGCCTTGCCCTTGGCGCCCCCGACCGCGTGCCATCGGCCCTCGAGGAAGAACACGCCGCCCCAGGCGTGAAAGCCGTTGGCCATCAGCGCCGCGTCGTCGCCGAACAGGTCCACCCACGCGAAACTCGATTGCTCGAGAAGGTCGAGCTCGGTCATGACGAAACTGTCGATGGGCTCCGCGCCTTCGCGCGGCAGCTCGCACCCGCATATCGGGCATTCGGTGACCGCGATCGGGATCTCGGCCTTGCATTCGGGGCAGAGTTTCGTGGGGGCTTCCCCCGGCGTCGGAACGCGCCCGTCGAGATCGACATCCTGTTCCAGCGTGCCGTGCGTGAGACTCGACGTCCCGAAGTCCAGTACAATGCAGTCGGTTTTCACGACACCGGGGTATTCCTCGGGATCGACGATGCGCAGGCCGCGCCCGACCATCTGGATCATGGTGGACTTGTAGGAGCTGGGGCGCAGCAGCACGACGCAGGAGGTGGGCGGATGGTCCCAGCCCTCGGTCAGCACCGCCACGTTGACCACGACGCGGATGCTGCCCGCCGCATAGTCGGCGAGGATCGCCTTGCGGGTCTCGGCCGCCAGATCGCCATGGATCAGCGCGGCGGAAACGCCCGCCGCCCGGAACGCTTCGGTGACGTGCTCGGCGTGGGCGACGGTGGAGCAGAACACCACGGTCTGCCGGTCGCCCGCCTTTTCCTTCCAGTGGCGGATCACCTCGTCGGTGACGGGGGCGCGGTCCATGATGCCCGCCACCTCCGCCATGTCGAAATCCGACATGGTCTTGCGGACCGAGCGCAGTTCGTCCTGCACGCCCACGTCGATGACGAAGGTGCGGGGCAGCACGAGATGGCCCGAGGCGATCAACTCGCCCAGCCGCACCTGGTCGGCGACATTGTCGAAGACGTCGCGCAGGCCCTTCCTGTCGCCCCGGTTCGGCGTGGCGGTGATCCCGAAGATGCGGGCATCGGGATTGGCCTCGCGCACCCGGTCGATGATGCGGCGGTAGCTGTCGGCGACGGCATGGTGCGCCTCATCCACGACCAGCAGGTCGAGACGTGGCATGTCGGCAAGGTTCGATGTCCGCGCCAGCGTCGGCACCATGGCGAAGGCGACCTGACCGCCCCAGGACTTCTCCGTGGCGTCGATGACCGAGGTGGCGACGCCCGGCACCACGCGCTGGAACTTGGCGCGGTTCTGCTCCGTCAACTCGTCGCGATGGGCGAGCACGCAAGCCTTGGCGCCGTCGCCGATCATCTCGCCGGTGACCGCCGAGAGCATGATGGTCTTGCCCGCGCCAGTGGGCGCCACGCCCAGCGTGTTGCCGCGGGAGGCGAGCGCAGCCACGCTGCGCTCGACGAAGGTCTTCTGGCGGGGGCGAAGGCGCATGGCCGGTCTCCCCCTTACTGCGCCCAGCTCGGCCGACCGGCGAACCCGGGGGCGGAAGCGGGCTGGCTGGGCTGATGTGCCGGTGCCGCAGGGGTGGTCTGCTGCGGGGCATGTCCTGCTGCACCCTGTCCGCCGAACTGCAGCCCAGCCGCCCCCATGACCTGCGCGTAATCGCGATGATCCGGCGTGACTGCGCTGCGGATCTCGTTCTTGTCGTCGCCGCTGGCGTCGGTGCCGATGTCGATGCGGGCGATGAACTCGATCCCATCGAGATCAGCGAAGCCGCTGATGCGCCGTGCCGCCTGCGCCTCGGCCGACATGTCCTTGTCGGAAATCCCGCGGGCCGAGTTCAGCATGCCGCGCACGAGGCTGCGGCCCATGTTCGCCCAGTCCGGCCCCTTGGGGCCGTAGAGCCCGATCAGGGTGAAGATCTTGCGCCGGGCGTACTGCCCCTCGGTCACCGTGAACTCGCCGTTCAGATAGACCGCGCCGGTCGAGCCGCGCGTCGCATAGCCGCCGGTCCAGCCCTGCGAGGCATCGTCGAAACCGCCGGGGCGGATGGTCAGGCGCACCTTGGCCAGCGTGCCCTTCGGGATCAGGTTGGTGTTGCTTTGCGCGTCGTTGAAATCGGTCCAGGAACCCATGGGGAACCTCCTTTTCTGATCAGGATTGCGGTTGGGATTGGGCGTCAGCCGCCGGATCGGCGGGTGGCGGGGTGTAGGTCAGGCGCTTGGGCGCTGGCGCGACTGGGGCGCGGATCTTCGTCATCAGACGGCCGAGGTGAGGCTCCTCGACCTGATCCAGACGCCCCGAGCGGTCCTTGGCCGGAAAGCCCCAGGGGTTGATCGTCTGGCAGACGAAGGCGCGATAGGGATCGCCGCCACCGGCCTTCAGCTCCGCCATGGTGATCACCTCGTCGACGATCCCCGGCAGCTCCAACCCGGTCTTCGAGCCGTCGATCTGGGGCTGGAAAACCTTGCGATTGAAGTCGTCGAGCTTCTCGTCGAGGATCCCGACGAACCAGACGTTCTTGGCCCGCGTGTGCTGCAGATGCGTGAGCCAGCCGATCATCTCGCGGCCATGCAGCCCGTAGGCCCCGCGCACATCCGGCTTGCCGGTCTTCTCCGACAGCGCCTCGGGCTGGCCCTTGCACCAGCCGAAGCACAGCCGCCCCGCTACGGTGATCGAGTCCACGAAGATCGTGTCGTAGCGGTCGAGTGCTGTCGGATCGCCGAAGCGGTCGCAGACAGCCCTGTAGTGCGCCGGGCTGTAGGGCTGCTCGTCGCGCAAGGCCGGGTTCGGTCCGCCGATGAACACCGCGAAATCCCGGCATTCCGTCCAGGTTCGCGGCCGGATGCTGTCCCCCGCCCAGCCCTCGATGGCGAGATCGCCCGCCTCGAGATCCATGAACAGCGTGCGCTTGGGATCGAGGGTCCAGAGCAGTGACGTTTTGCCAATTCCGCTGACCCCGAAGATGCAGTCCTTGATGCCGCGTGGTTCGGCAAGCCGTTGATCAGCCGATATGCTTGGAAGTCCGGACATCGACATGCCTCCATGTTTTTCTGTTGAGAACCGAGCAGATGGCCGGGCGACTGACGCGGAGTTCATGGGCGATGCGGTATGTGGACAGGCCATCCTCCCGAAGCTGGAACGCCCGCCTGACCAGGTGTTCGTTCAGCTTGGCCTTCGGATTTTCGGCGCCGCGCAACAGCGGCGGCATGGATCCCCGATCCTTGCGGGCCATGTCGGCCAGATTGTCCTGCTGGGTGCCGACGAAGAGGTGATCGGGATTGACGCAGGCCGGGTTTTCGCAACGGTGGCAGATGACCTGTTCCGGGTTCAGCTGCACTGCGTTGAAGATCTCGAAGGACAGCCTGTGGGCCTTGATGTTTCCTTCGCCACGCCGTCCCCGGCCGATCACGCCGTAACCGTGTTCGTTCCTGGCACCCGTCCAATCCCAGCAGCCGGAATCGCAGAAGTGAACGTGCCGGATGAAACGCATGCCGATCGGCGTCTGCAGCTTGTCCGTCATTAATCGCCTCCCTGCGGGACGATCTCGATCTTCGGCGTCCCGGGCCGGACGGTACGCGCGGGCTCGAAACCGGCGCGGATCGCATCGGGCCAGGCGGCGTATTTGCGCTCGGGCACCTTGAAGGCGACGTCGACATACTGCGCGGGATCGTCCCCGGCGGCGCGGATGCGCTCGACCATGGCGGCGAGACGATCCTGATCCCAATCAACCCGCTTCGGCAGATCGGCGACCACGGTGAAATCTCCGTCGTCGAAGTGGATCGTGCCGGTGTCCTTGCGAGCGGCCTGCCGCTCCTCGGCGACGCGGGTAGCGTAGCGGACGGTCAGCGCGCCATCGAGGCGGGCCTTCGCGGCCTTGTCCCGCTTGATGCGCTCATCGACATCGCGCTGCAGGATGGCCAGCAGTTCGACGGGCAGCTGGGCTATGTCCTGCAGGCCGAGGCCCGGCAGGTCGTCGACGGTGGGGGTGTTCGCGGGGAACGGCATGTAAGGGTCTCCATGATCGGCAAAAAGGGATTGGAAGGCGGTCATCACGCGGCAGCCCGACCACTCGAACCGGTGGCGTGGTCGGGCTGCCCCTGCTCGGCGAGCAGAAGCGCGGACAGCGAGACGGCTGCGGCCTTCGGCTTGGGGCGGGCGACGGCGATGTAGGCGAACTGGTCGGGGCCCGTGCGCTCCTGCACCAGGTGCACGAGACCCTGTTCGGCTGCCCAGAAGGCGCGCGACCCGAGCCGGGCCAGTTCCGCGCGTTGCTGATCCGGGAGCCGGGCGAACATCGGGAAGATGTCGAGAACCAGAAAGCCGCGATGGTACTCCAGCCGGTCACCCGGCACGGCCTGCGCCACCCAGGCGCAGAACTCGATCTCGGTGAGCGGTCGGCGGGCGCGGACCGTGATGAAGTCGGTGGTGCCCATGAACATGATCTCCTCCTTTCGCCTCTACTCAGGCCGCCGCGAGATCGTCCCAGGCGGGACCGAGACCGTGGGCGGTGAGGACGTGACGGAGATCGGCGAGGCGGCGGTAGAGCGTGGACCGGCTCACGAAACCCTCGGCCGCGAGCGCGGTGACCGGGCGATGCGCCAGCGCCGCGCAGAAGCGGCGATCCTCGGCCGGGAGCCGCGCGAGGGCGGCCTGCAGGGCGTGGTGAAGTTCGGTGACGGCCGCCGCGCAACATGTCTGGCCGTGCCAGGCGGCAAGCCCGTCGTCCTCGGTCAGCGTGTCGCCGACCGGCTCGCGGGTTCCGGCCAGCGGCACCTCGAGCGAGAGCAGCGACCCACCCTGCGCACGGCGCTGGCGGTAGTGACGCATCGCGATGCGCGAGGACTGGTTGCGCAGGACGATGTTTGCGAAGGCGCCGATGCTCCCACGCCGCGCGTCGAAGCCAGGCAGGCGGCAGATCAGGTCGACCAGGAGGTCCTGACGGAGATCGTCATGATCGGCCGCGGGCAAGAACAGCTTGCGGCGCAGACGGCGCGCGGCGACATCGGCTTCAGCGATCAGCGTGGAAAGGTCGGCGGGGGTAATTGGTGGATGCATGGTGGGAGCCTCGGAACGTCATTGCTGTTGTTCCAAGACTGCCGGACCCACCGAGGCTTTCGGTGTGTTTGGCGTGTGCTTGTTGTGTGTGGATTGTGTGCGGAGGACTCAGTCCTCGACGGCCACCTCTGCGGGAGCGATGCCGAGGCGATAGCCGTAGCCACGCACGGTCACGATCAGGGCGTCGGCGGCCGCCCGCGACAGGCCGCATCCGACCAGAGCCTTGCGCAGATCCCGCACGATCTCGTTCGCCGGACGCCCGGTCTGCGCGTCGATGGCCTCCTTGCGTAGCACGGGGTCGCGCTGCCCGGCCTGTTCAGCGAAAAGCCGGATCAGTGCGAACATCTGCGGCGTGAGATCGAGGCGGCGTCCGTCGAACATTGCCGACTGGCGGCTCCGGCTCAGGACAAGGCGGGGCGCGGTGACGGCGATCAGCGAGAGTCGGTCAAGCGCAAGATGTTCCGTGCCGTGATCGTCCACCAGGACGCACTCGGTGAGCGAGCGGGCTTCGATACCGGCCGCACGCAACTGCAGTTCGGTTGCCGGGTCGAGTTCGATGGTGATGATGGTGATGGGTGCCGATCCAGCGGCCATCCTGGTCGCGAGGATGGTGGCAGGAGCCATCAGCACATTCGTGTCGCGGCAGAGAAAGACGCAGATACCCGTCGGCAACCGTCCCAGCAGCCACAGCCCGTCCGCAACGACGGTGGCTGCCGCCTGCAACCCGCCCGATGCCGCAATGGCCGAGATCAGCTTGTCGACATCGATCCCGAACCGGCGAAGGTCGTCCGGCTCCAGCATCTCGTCCGCCGCGACGTCGCGCGGACAGCAGGCTAGGAGTTGTTCTCCGACGTTACGGATCGGGCGTGCGTCGAGCCCGCAGTCGCGATGCGTGCAGACGGACCAGCTGTCGGCCTTCCGCTGCTCGATCAGAACCCGCGCCCGAAGCAGCCCTTCGACCTCCCGCTCGGGGAAGCGGCGCAGCGCCCGGCCGGAGACACTGGCCTCCGCTCCGCCGTTACTCAGCCGCTTCCACAACCAGGTCAGCATCGCGATCCTTTTCGAGCCCGTTGCGCGCGACCAGCGCGTGAATCGCCTTCTCGAACCTGGTGCGACGGAAGGCGAGCGTGCCGGGCGGCTTCAAACGCACGGTCACCTTGGCGGGCTGTTTCGCATCGCTCTTGAAAAACACCCGGAACGTGATTTCTCCCAGACGCCACCCGCGGCCGAACCGCACCTCGCTTGCCTTGAAATGCCGGAGTGCCGCGCCGGATGCGTCCTTCGATTCCCAACTGCGTATATAGCGCCATGCGCCATCCTCGTCCTCGGCGAAGAAATCGGCCGCTGCCGCCACGATCCGAACCTCGAGGATCCTCTCGTCGAACGCATGCTGGAATGCGAAGTCCGGGCCGAAAGCCGTGATGGGATCGAGGGTGTAGAGATCGCGCGCGTCCTTGCCGGCGAAGAAACCGGGTCGCCCGAGGATGTGTTCGGCGAAGATCGCCGCCACTTCGGCCTGCTGCGCCCTTGGCACTCCGCCGATGCGCAGGAGCCCTTCGTTCGGTGCGTAGCGCAGCGCCGCATATTTCACCGCGCGCAGGGTGATGATCTGTTCGCGGTCGCCGGCCACGACCGGCGTGGTCGTGACAGGCGCGCCATGGCTGACGACGAGGTTGATTTCGCCATCTTCCTCGTACGGGCCGAGACGGCAGTAATCGCCCTGCAGATCCTGCGCGAACAGCTTGACGATGGCGGCCTTGAATGCCGCCGACGCTTCCTCCGTCAGATCGGCCCCGACATCGCGCTCCGGACCGCGAAACTCCGCCATTGCGGTCGGCGCCCTCAGCGCCTGGAAATCGGCCGCAGCCTCGAAGATCTGATGATGATGCAGGTAGGCGTGCAGCGCCACATGCTTGGCCTCGTGCTTCACCGGCGCGGACCCGGCATCTTCCGCGTCGGTCGCGGGAAAGAGGATCACGCTGCGGCGGCGCGCCTCGTTCAGGATGAGTTGCATCCCTTCGCCCGTTCCGAGTTCGGCGACCCGATGAAGATCCGCGATCAGCCCTTCCGACCAGTCGGTGATCGGCGTCGCGAAATACTCCGCCATCCGCTTGCGAACTTCGGCAATGTCACCGTCGAATGCGAGGGGAAGCTTATCTTCCTTGAAATGACGCGCGAAGAGATCGCGCATGAGCACGACATCGATGCTGTTGAGAAACTTCGGATTGACGAATTTCTTGATGTCGGAGCCCAACGGAATCCCTTTCCTTTCAAGCTTGATTGTTCCCTCTATGTTCTATCATTCCGAACAACCCTGAGTCGAGTCCGGATGGGCGCGGTCCGTGCACTTCCAGCGGCCGTGGGACGGTTCGCGATCACGGTGAGTAGAGGCCAGAGGAGACGACCGCTCCGAGGCCCGCATGAAACGCCCCAATCCGCTCCCGCCCGACCAGATGACGCCCGCAGAGCGCCGCACTGAGCTGTGCGGCCTGCTGGCGCTCGGGCTGGTTCGGCTGCGCATGCGGGAGAAGGGCGAAGTATCTGACGAGACTGGAGAACGTTGCCTACACTATCCGCCCGACCAATGCCGTCATGCAACTCCAACTCACCGGAGAACTGCATGATGACTCACGATCCCATCCCCGCGCGCCTGGCCGCGCTGAAGACCGCGACGACGCCGGAGCTGAAGGCGCAATGGCGCGACTTGTTCGACAGCGAGCCGCTGCCGTTCAACCGCCGCTACCTCGAGTCCCGCCTGGCATACCGCATCCAGGAACTTGTCTACGGCGGGCTGAAGCCCGAGACGATCCGGCACCTCGAACGGCTGGGCGAGGAACTGGACGGCGCCGACAGGAAGAAGCGCGGCATGCGCGCCGACCGTGACCGCCCGATCACCGGCACGCGGCTGCTGCGCGAATGGCAGGGTGTCGAGCAGGTCGTCACCGTCACCACCGACGGCTTCGAGTGGCAAGGTCGGCCGTACAAGTCGCTGTCCGCCATCGCCCGCGCGATTATCGGCACGCGCTGGAACGGCTGGGTATTCTTCGGGCTCAAGAACCACAGGGGGCGGACATGACGAAGCCGCCCGAGAAATCGAAGGTCGTCCGCAAGCTGCGCTGTGCGGTCTACACCCGAAAATCCTCCGAGGAAGGGCTGGAACAGGAATTCAACAGCCTGCACGCCCAGCGCGAGGCATGCGAAGCCTACATCGCCAGTCAGCGGTCCGAGGGATGGGTGCTGGTCCGCGATCAGTATGACGACGGCGGCATCTCGGGCGGCACGCTGGAACGACCCGGCCTGAAGCGGCTGCTGGAGGACATCGAGGACGGGCTGGTCGACGTGGTGGTGGTCTACAAGATCGACCGTCTCAGCCGCTCGCTCGCCGATTTCGCCAAGCTGGTGGAGGTGTTCGACCGGAACGGGGTGACCTTCGTCTCCGTCACCCAGTCGTTCAACACGACCACCTCCATGGGCCGACTAACGCTGAACATCCTGCTGTCGTTCGCGCAGTTCGAGCGCGAGGTCACGGCCGAGCGCATCCGCGACAAGGTCGCCGCCAGTCGGAAGAAGGGCATGTGGATGGGGGGCGTGCCGCCCTACGGCTACCGGGTGGAAAACCGCAAACTGCTGGTGGACGAGGAAGCCGCCGCGCACGTCCGCTGGATCTTCGCCCACTTCCTCGAGATCGGGTCGGGCACGGAGGTGGCGAGAGAGATCACGAAACTCGGCATCCGGACGCCGCGCGGCAACCGGATCGACAAGAAATACATCTACCGGATGCTGAGCAACCGCGCCTACATCGGCGAGGCGGTGCACAAGGGCGACAGCTACCCCGGCGAGCACGACGCCATCATCGACCGCGAGACGTGGGACAAGGTTCACACCATCCTGCAGGAGAGCCCGCGCGAGCGCGCCGCGCGCACCCGCTCGGACACGCCCGCGCTGCTGAAGAGGCTACTGTTCGGCCCAGATGGCGCGGCCTTCTCGCCGACGCATACCCGCAAGGGCGACAGGCTCTACCGCTACTATGTCAGCCAGACGGTGCTGAAGCATGGCGGTGGGTCGTGCCCGGTCGGCCGCGTGCCCGCAGGCGAGATCGAGGCCGCCGTCATCGATCAACTCCGCGTCGTGTTCCGCCAGCCCGAGATCGTCGCGGGGACCTGCAAGGCCGCGCGCGCCCATGCCGCCAACATCACCGAAGCCGACGCATGCACCGCACTGCAGCAGCTCGACCAATTGTGGGACGAACTGTTCCCCGCCGAGCAGGCGCGCATCGTGGCGCTGCTGGTCGAGCGCGTCGATATCGGAACCGAGGGGTTCAACGTCAGACTCCGTGTTGATGGCCTCGGCGGTCTCGCGCGCGAAATGCTGGCGGAAGACATGGTGGCGGCCGCATGACCCGCGGCACCCAGATTTCCGAAACCATGACGCTCCATGTCCCGTTCCGCATCGTGAAACGTGGCGGCCGCAAGGAGATGCGACTGCCCGAAGGAGCCGCGCAGCCGCGGCGCACAGACAGCGCGCTGGTCAAGGCGCTGGCGCGCGCGTTTCGGTGGAAGCGTATGCTGGAGTCGGGCGAGTTCGCCACCATCGCCGAACTGGCCGAGCGCGAGGGGATCGCGCCCTCCTACATGACCCGCGTCCTTCGTATGACGCTGCTTGCGCCGGACATCGTCAAGGCGATCCTGGACGGGAAGCAGGGGCCGGAGGTTACGCTGGCGCGGGTGCTGGAGCCATTTCCAGTGGAGTGGAGGGAGCAAAAAACTGGCAAAGTCACAAAGACCGCACTGCAAGAGAGACCTGAAAAAAGTTAGGCATCACACCCACCGGACTACGAGATTGGGCCATACAAACTCGATAATCGAGCATTGGCATGACTATGAATTCCTGCGCGTGAGCTAGTCAGAGAGCCGACCTTGCATTGACTGAATGGTAATCGCTAGTTTCCACTAGGTCTTCGTCATCATCTGGTGACAAAATGGTTAGGCTCCATTGTCCTGTTGCACTATCGAACATCGCTTCGAGAGCCTGCAAAGCACCTGATATAACTGGCTTGTCGATCCTCCTGCCAATTCGGCTCTCGACCAATCCAGTAATTCTCTCAAGAGTAAGTGGGGTGCCGGCTCCTTCAAGGACGGCCGAAACCGCGTGACCGATCGTTTCGCGCCTTGGGTTGCCCCATTGCGCGAGATAAACATATCGACCCTGCGCGATTTTTAACCGATCGTCCTGTGAGGCAATTGATAGAAATGCATCGGTCGGACAGTCTAGTAGGGGAAGAACACCGGACAGTTCGCTTCCATGAATGCCTGATTGCTTCTCTTCAAGCAGGCGTACGAGCTGCTCGATAAGCTCGCGTTGTTCTTCACGAGAAAAAGGCACGTCCCTGTCGTTTATGCCCCACAAGCCGGGCTGCACCCGAATAAGAGGATCTACAAGGGAAATCTGGAAAAACTCGTTGACGCCCCTCACAGCGGTAAGGCGTTCCTTTATCTCGCTGGTGTTCAGCGGGCAGCCTGCCGACTGAACGATCGCGACGACAGCCTGATGAACGTCGATACGGGATTGATCTTCGGTGTCAACGCCGGCTGCGATCCAAGTCATCTTTCCCAGAGGCCTAAGCATGCTCGATTTCAAGAGTGCGATATCCAGCAGATACTTGTCCAGGCTCTCAATACCTCCATCCATACGCTCCGATATCTCTGATAAGATCTCCGAAGTGTGCCATTGTCTACCAGGTGCTTCGGAGCAAACGATATCTTCGGCTTCAGTGCGAACATGAGTGATCTGTTCGTCGGATAGCGGCACATGCCGTGCAAGTCCGTAAGTCCCGCGCGCGAACAAGAAACCTATGTTTGCGGCAGCGCTATGCGCCCTTCTAACATCCAGGCTTCTTCCATCCCGCATTTTTGCGCGCTCGGCAATTTCCGTGTAGTGCAGCGGTGTATCAGACTCGGCTAGAATTGCTTCAACCACTTGATCCGCCCCGCGACCATAACTGGTGAGAACGCGCAAACCGTCCGGGCTGGTGCTGAAGTGGCAGAGCCGGGACGATTTATCCCACAGTATCGTCCCGAATTCTTTTGCGTTGTCTGGCAGTAAGCCGTGCACCAGCGAGCGGGCGTAGTCTTCACTCCATTCCCTTCCCGCTCCAGAGGACAACAGCCCGGAGGCCTCAGAAACCGTGCGCCCCCAAATCTCCTGCGCCATGAGGCTGAAGTAGTAAAGGCCATCGATGTGAAGCGTATGAATGCGGTCACTGCATACGGTCTGCACCAAGTTTCTAAAAAACACCCTGTGTACCGATACACCTTCAAACCACGCGTCTATGGCTTCTATGCCAGCAACCGGGAGGGGAAAGCTTCGGCCGATCATGAGTTGGGAGATCTTCTGTTCGAGTATGTCATCCCAGGATGACTCGCGGATCCACCTCTTGGTAGCGCTCGCCTCGATCTGCCTTATGCGCTCGCGCGTTAAGCCGTAGTCGTCCGCAACTTCCTGTAGTGTCTCCGGGGTTGTTTCGAAGCCAAGGCGGCGTATCAGCACGTCGCGCTCGCGGACGGAAAATGTGAGCAGCGACCTCCGCACCTCTGTCAGAAAATGGCTTGATTCAGGAAGAGATTCCGCTGTCGCCATCCGAGGCGGACCATCGTTAAGAGCGACGAGCAATGCTTGTAACGTATCTCCCAATGATTTTCGCCCGAAGTTCTTTTGGTTCAAAAGAGCCTCGATCGAAAACTCGGCGAGATCGCGCACCGTCTCAATGCCGCTGACCTGGAAGACGTTGGCGGCCCGCACAGGCAAATTCAAGGAGATCAGATTCCGCGCTGCCAGCCACGGCGGCGCGGCGCAGGCAAGTTTGCAGGGGTCATCGCAATTCGCGCCAACGATGTGATGTAGGCGAAACCGCCCAGTGCGGTGACGAACGTTTCGTTCCAGTTCCACTTCTCGGTCAAGATAAGTACTGTCGTCGAATATTCCGTGCTCCGACAACTCTTGTGCATCCGTAGGATGCTGGTTCAGAAACGAAGCAACCCAACCCTGCGGTTCACGGGACGCGGCTTCCGCGTGTGGCGGTTCAATATGGCCTGTTCCCGCTGTCGGGTCTTCAAGTTTGTATCCCCAGCCTTGCAACCCGATGAACACGTCCGTGTTCTCTGCAGTGCCTACTGGGGCAGCGGACGAAATGAACGTGGTCGGCACGACATGCTTCGCCGCTGTGGTCAGAAGCAGGCGACCAGGATACGCATCTACGACTTCATTAAAGCTATGCGATGGCGGGCGATCGAAGCCAACGTGCAGCACGGCCACGTCCAAGTTCGGCTCCTTCCGCGCTCTCCATGTGCGTACGACGGTACCGAGGTCGCGGCAAACCGTGACTGTCCAAGTTCCGTCAATCGAACGCACCATGAGGAAGGCACGAAGGGGAGCCTCCGTCATGTATCGGCGGCCTCCTTTTCGCCTGCAAGGTCGAGCAAGCTAACAAAGTCAAGACTGCCGACCTCCGCCTGGGCAGAAAGTTCGTTCACGCCCCATTCCGCAAGTCGCTCAGCCATTTTGTATATCGAAGCACCCTGAACCCGATCTCCCATCAGCGCTTCGATTGAGCGCTTAAGGGATTGGTCGGGATCAACGGTCCCTACGTTAAAGATCGTTGTTCGCTTCTGGACTTCGGGCGGCTCAACTCCCTGCGCAAGCGCAAGTCCTATGGCAAAGCGATATCCATCGAGGAGATCTCGGAATTGCCGTTCCTCCTGGAGTCGCTTCAGCTTTTCGTGAGCGCCCTCCGACAGGCCGATTGTGGTAGGTTCCGCAATGCTCAAAGTGTGGTCCTTTCCAGCCGCGATTGTGTGGAGCTGATCTCCCTGATCTCGTATACAGCGCCAATTCTTTCGGCGATGATGGCAAGATCTGTTTCCTTCCTGATCTCGCCACTATGAACCAGCAGCACGAACTGGCTCGTTACCGAAGGCAAGTAGCTGAGAATGTTGTCGCGGTGATTCAGGTCGAGGCGGCCGAACGGCGTATCCATGATTACTGGTCCGGCGGCGCGCCCGGTCCGGTTCAGACCGTCGATGAGGGACAGCGCCACGATCTGTTCCGCGCCTGCGCTTCGCACGGCTACGTGACGACCGGACGGATCGACGATCTGCAGGCCATAATTCTCGTTGATCGCAAGACCGCGATAACTTTTTTGTGTGGTCATATGTTTGAAAGCGTCGTTCGCACGTTCTTCGACACGTTTGCGTAACTTGCTTCTTAGCTGCTCAATGCTCTCAGAAAACACCCTTTCAAGATCGGAGCAGAGCGATACCTTGCGCGTACTGCGCTGCGTGCGATCCTTGGTCAGGCCCTCGATTGCCTTCTGCGAAACTGCAAGTTCGTCTACCAGTTTCTTGCGCTCGGAGTTCTGGTCCTGAATGTCGCCCTGCAAACGACCTTCTTCCTTAATTTTTTCGCTCAGCAATACTCTCTTACGTGCAATCTCCGCCGTATCGTATCCAGCGATCTCGTCGCGCAGCCTTTCTATGTCATTTTCGATCTGCGTCAGGCGCACGTTATAGCCCTGGAGATCTTTTTCTACCTGCCTGAGCCGGTCTTTGGCATTAATGCCTCGGATTTTCGACAGCGCGTCGAGCTGCCCCGATATGTCCTGTAGCGCGGAGCTGCTGTCATCAATGGATCGCAAGTCAGTCTCGGCCTTGCCCAATGCCTGACCAATCTGAAACCGCCGTTCGTCACTCAATTCTTGCTCACAGGTCGGACATTCTCGCGTGTCAAGCAACTGCTTCAGATCGGAGACTTTCTGCGCTAGGGCGCTTCGCTTCTTGATCGAGTCAACCAACTCTCTACGCCGCCTTTCGAGCTGGTCGCGCCTAATCTGGAGCTGCCCATCGATCAGATCTTTCCACGCCCCAGAAATTAGATCGAGCCGCTCCCCTTCCTTCCTGTCGCAATCATCAATCACAACCTTTCGCTCTCCGACTTTTGCGTCCAACGTCGCTTTTGCGCTGATCACAGACTGTGCCGCTTCAACTTCGTCGTCGAGCGCGGTGCGTTCTTCACGAACTTTCTTCAGTCTTAAATTCAAATCCTCAAGGTCTCGGTCGATTGCATCAATCTTTCCGGTCAACTCCGCGTGCCGTTCCGCTTGTTTTTCGAGTCCGGCAATCTGCTTAAGATCGGAGTTCTGCCGCTTTTGCGCCTGCTTAAGGATTGTCTGAATATCAACACGACCATTTGTAAGCGCTGGCACGCCAAGCACCTGCTCAATGGCTTCTTTTATTTGCTGGCCTTGCTGGCTATCTTCGATCAGCAGCGTTTCATATTCTTGTAGTAATTCCCCATCAAATAAGAAGAAACGCGATATTTGCTTTGGCGCAATCAATCCAATCTCGGCTTCAACTTGGTCCCCAGATACCGCGGAGCCATCGCGAGTTAGGTGAATCGACCGAATGAAGTCTTCAGGTCTGGAAGGTTTGGCGACCATGTTTCTGCGCTCGGCAACCCGGCGCAGATCATATGCATGGCCGTTAGCGTCGAACTTGACGTGAACTTCCACCCTCCAATCGTCCACCAAGGCCGCGTCCTTGTTGACGATCTCCTGCAGCGGGATTGGCCGCGAGTGGCGGCCTAGTGCTTCACCATAGAAGGCCCAGCGCATTGCGTTCAGGATGCTTGTCTTGCCGCGCATGTTGTCGCCGAAGACAATCATGACGTTGCGCTGCTCGTCCTGCGGAAACGCCAGTTCCATCTCGCCTTTGTAGGGCATGAAATTTCGGGCTCTGAGACTATGAAGCTTCATCCTGTCAGGCCCCGCCCTCGGTTTGCTTTACATCGGTTTTTTCGACACGGTCCTCGATGAGGCGGTCCATTGCCTGTGTGGACAGCGTCCTATCATGATTAAATTGGTACTTCTTTTGGATCGCGAAGCACGCT
Organism: Jannaschia rubra; assembly: GCF_001403735.1. Classification (GTDB taxonomy): domain Bacteria; phylum Pseudomonadota; class Alphaproteobacteria; order Rhodobacterales; family Rhodobacteraceae; genus Jannaschia; species Jannaschia rubra. The sequence goes on along the minus strand of NZ_CXPG01000021.1, from coordinate 411,937 downwards.
TCCAGAAAATCATCGTCCAAATCGAGGCCCAGCTGAGCTTTCACGGCAAGAAGCGTTTCCAGGCCAAGTTCATTATCATCCGACATCAGGCTTCCTCCTCGTCCTCCTCAAGCCCGCTGTTGAGCAGGCCCTCGGGGTCAATACCCATACTGGTCGCAATATCGCGGAGTTCGGCACCAGCGCCCTTGTTGATCGCGTGGTCGGCAAACTCAATCGCCCGCACCAGTTCCGACTTCAGCAAGCTGATTTGATCGGGCTCGTCTTCGGCGCTGACCGGTACGACTATGGCATCATGGAGGACTGCGACCTGTTTGTCAGGTGCGCGCCGCAGGACGCGGCCACGGCGTTGAATGAACTGGCGCGGATTCTGCGATGACGCGAGAATGAGGGCGTGGGATACGTCCGGGATGTCAACGCCCTCATCGAGACAGCGGATGGACACCAAGATGCCACCGAAGGAGCGGAACCATAACATTGTGGCGGCGCGATCCCCGTCCATCTTCGAATGATATTCGACAGGGTCCATACCCTCTTGTCGCAATATAGTGAGAACTTGCGCGAGCTGGTCAGCGTCTTCGCAATAAACGAGCCAGCTTTGCCCCTTCTCGAAATGCGCTTTGAGCACATCGCATGCGAGCCGAACCTTGGACGCAGCCTTTTTGGCAATTCGGGACCTTTGTATAAGCAGCATCTTTGCCTTGTCGGAAAGAGGGCGTGCGCCCGCTTCGTCTGCTTTCTGCTGCACTATCTCGCGCCGTATCCGATCGGTATAGTTTCGCCAAGCGTCCGCTTCGTCAGCGGTTAAGTTGAGCGCATGCGGCTGATACTCGTATGGAACAAGACGGCCAGCCTCGATTGCGTCCGCTAAGGTTATTGGCGGGGGTATGACACCGCCGAAATACTCAAATATCTGCCGGGTGCCTTCAGGGTCGCCGTAGCGAATGGGCGTTGCGCTTAGCCCAAGCCTCGACCCGGCATTGAGCGTCATGATGCGGGCGTGCTGCGGACTACCGATCTGGTGCACTTCGTCTGCGACCAGTAGGAGATGTTCGCCGTCGATAACCGCATGGCGGAATGCGTCCATGGAGGCGGTTTGCATGGTGGTAAGAACGATTCGGCCGCCATGCGCCGTATCGGCGCCCGTCATGCCCTTGAGACGATGGGGCGCCCGCCATGCGTTGTTCCCGCCGCCGGCAAGTAACAACGCCGCTTCCGGAATTTCGTCCCTTATCTCGGAGGCCCATTGGTCAAGTAGCAGTCTACTCGGCACAACCACCAACGTCGGCTTTCCGCACTCTGCCTGGCGGCGAATTGCCATCAACGCTGTGAATGTTTTGCCGCTACCAGTGGCATGTTCAAAGATCCCCCTTCCGCCCCGAGACAACCATTCACTCACGGCTGCATCCTGGTGAGGTAGCGGTGTCCGCCGCTTTTCATGGGACGTTGCGTCTTTCGGATCCACGGCGTCCAAGTCCTTAAATGCTGCCTTCTTGAGATGAGCCACCACTCCATCTGGAAACGAAAATACCTCGATATCCGGATCGTCCTCGGACCACAGCGCATCGAAGTGTGCCGTGTGGTTTCTGACGCGCTCCGCTTCCAATCCCTCTCGCCAACTGCAGAATACTTCTACAGACTCGAAGTTTCCCTGCCGATGCCATCCGCTCCAAGTTTCATTGGCTGAACCCTTGAAGCTGACAGAATTGCCGATACCATCCAGAAAAATGCCGATCTTCTCGTGATATAGGCCCTTCCGGTCGGCGCGAACGGCGACTTTGATCTCCAAAGCGCCGAGCGAAACGAGTGTAGCTAGAAGTCGCGTATTGAAAGCTGTTTCTTCGGAAGACATTAAGAAGTCGATTTGTTGTGTCAGCCTTTGAGCTATAACTTCGCTCTTTCTGGCATATCCAAGGGCAATACTGTCGACATCTTCCTCAGACATCTCAGGGGAGCAAATAAGTTCAGTCCGACCTCCACGGCGAGCGAATTCAATAGATGACGCACCTATCACGTTATAAACTGTTGATCGAAAGTACCCGACCGCTCGCTTGTAGATAATGGAGTTCAGCAGACACGGCCTGTAGAAATCTCTGACAGGATTTTCCTTTAGGGAGCGGTACTCTGTCTTAAGGTCGAGCACCGTTAGATCCCCCAGAAACGGTCGCGCATCGCGCATTGCGCCATCGCTGCTCACTCGCGCCCGTTCTTCATCTCTTGGCTGCGACATATTCAGCATCTATTTCAGAAGCATCTCAGAGGACGATGCAGTCGGCGGCGCTTTAGCATTATAACTCCGGTCGCCTAGTTCCTCGTTCTGCTCGATCTCGTTGACCTCAAGTCCTTCGCAGGTCGATGTGAGTGCCGTGGGGTCGAAGCGTCCGATGGAGTGGGCGGCATAATTCCAGTCTGCCTCAATGGAGAGCCATCGCCGGCCTAGGTCCTGCGCAACTGCCCCCGTCGTGTTGCTTCCCGCGAACGGGTCAAGCACAACATCGCCTTCGTCAGTCAGGAACTTGACAAAGAACTCGACGAGTGTGGAAGGCATTCGGGCTGGATGAATTGGAGCACCCCGTTCTAGGCAGAATTTGCGATAGCAGTCGCTAGACAGAGTATTGGCTGCCTTGAGTAGATTAGCGGTTTGTTCAAGGTACTCTGCGAAACCCTTCGGAGTGATGACACCGTCCATGGAGGGTAGCGCGTCCACGCCACCGACATTGGGCGGAATTGCACCATTGTTGTTGGCTTTGAAGCTTTCGGCGCCGATATGATGCTCTGATGGGCGCACGCCGGCGTTGTACTTGCCGGTCTCGATGAGGCGCTTCATGCTCGGACTGTATTCCCGCAGTACCTTCCGGTTGTCCGCCTTCGGGCGTGGGGTCGGCGACATCCACCATATACGGGTGAATGCGTCCTTGACCCTTGAACGCTCCTTGTTGACCCACTCGATCGGCGACGGCAGCCTCGCCGGGTTATACCAGATAAACTCCTGACACAGGTGCAGATCGCCCTTCTTGAGGAACCGCAAGAACGCCTCGAGCACGTGGGTGGACATGGTCGGTTGACCTGGCATCCACGCGTTGCCGATTTCGATGACGATGGAACCGTCCTCGGTCACCATGTCACGAAGGAGGGGGGCGAACTTGGCGAACCACCGGACGTAGTCTTCACCCTGCAGGTTTCCGTAGCTCTTCTTCGTATTCAGGGGGAACGGTGGCGAAGTAAACGCTAGTTGTACCATACCCTTGTGTACCGAAAACGGCTTGCTACCGAGCACCTTCAGAGAGTCGCCGCAATAGGCCGAACCCAAGTTGGTTTGGTAGATGGGCGACGATGCCCGGCGCCCCTCTCTGAGAGCCTCGGCCACTGCAACGTCGTGCGTTTCCCCCCATGCCGGCATATCTTGAATCTGTCTCTCTAAAGGTCTGGTCCACGATATCTACGGTTCCAGCTGCCGTAAACACCGAAATCTAGGGGCTAACGTTGTCTCCACGCCGACAGTTCGCTCTCACAGGCGAGCTTGGAATCCAATGGACGCCGTCGACAGAGAACTTCCGAACCCGGTCGCGGCAGACGCAAACGCGACTCCAATCCAAGCAATTTCGGACGCTGGATTTTCTTGCTATCTTACAAGGGCTTATAAGAAATTCACCAAACGGGCGCAGTCATGAGGTCCGGAGAATATCGGCCCGGAGAGACCGCTTCCGGGCCTCCTGGCAGCAGGGGCAGTGCTCAGCCCCACCCGCATAACCCTCGAATACAACGGAAAAATCCGGCCGCAGCCGGATCGGGAGAACGCTTTCGCGGGGGCAAGTGGCGGACAGACAGGGATTCGAACCCTGGAGACGGTCTCCCGCCTACACACTTTCCAGGCGTGCGCCTTCGACCACTCGGCCACCTGTCCGTGGGCGTCGTTTATGACACGCGGGCAGTGGGGTGCAAGAGCGGAACCGACGGCATTTTCAACGACAGGCGCTTGCAATCTGCGCGGCACACGTGGTCTCTGTCGCGAGACAGTCGGGAGGCGCCGTCATGCTTATCCGTGCAACGACCCTGCTGGTTCTTCTCTCCACGCCGCTCGGCGCGCAGGAGGTGGCCGACATGGCGTCGCGCGATGGCTGGTCGGTGACGCCGACCGCCAAGCCGTTCGACGACCTGATCGAGGATGCGCGGCAGGCGGCGGGGGCGGGCGGCCTTGCCGTCGTGACGATGGCGGGGCCGACGGAAGCTGCCGTCGCGCGGGGCATCGACATACCGGGCAACCGCGTGATCGGATTGTTCAACAACGACTATGCCGTGCGGATCCTGCGGCTGAGCACGCCGGCGATGATCGAGGCGCCGATGCGTGTCTATGTGACGGAGAACGCGGACGGCACCGCGACGCTCAGCTACAGGCTGCCTTCCGAGGTTCTTGCGTCCTACGTGGCTGATGCGCCGGACCTGGAACCCATTGGCGCCGAACTCGACGACGCCTTCGCCAAGGTTGCCGACGCCGCGACGCAATGATGCGCGATGCCTTTGACGGGCGGTGCGGGGCTGATATGTCCGCCTTGGACGCCGCCGCAGGGTAGCCGTCCCATCCCTGACGACTTGCGGAACAGACTGGATAGACCATGGCGGACGCTTCCAACCCGACATCGAAATCCGCCGGGCCTTTGGCCGGCGTACGCGTTCTTGACCTCTCGCGCATCTTGGCCGGGCCTACCTGCTCGCAGCTTCTTGGCGACCTGGGGGCCACCGTCCTGAAGATCGAGAACCCGCTCACAGGCGGCGACGACACGCGGCAATGGGGCCCGCCGTATGTGAAGGACGGCGCGGAAGACACGGACCTGTCGGCATATTTCATGTGCGCCAACCGAAACAAGCTTTCCGTCGCCATCGATATCGCCACGTCCGAGGGGCAGGCGCAGATCCGGCGGCTGGCCGGAATGGCGGACGTCCTGCTCGAAAACTTCAAACCCGGCGGGCTGGCGAAATACGGGCTGGACTATGCGTCGATCAGGGCTGTGAACCCGCGGCTCGTCTATGGCTCCGTCTCGGGCTACGGGCAGACCGGGCCCAACGCGGCCAAGCCCGGGTACGACCTGATGGCGCAGGGATACGGCGGCATCATGTCCCTGACCGGCGAGCCGGAGGGTCAGCCGATGAAGGTCGGCGTGGGCATCGCCGACGTGATGTGCGGGATGTATGCGGCCGTCGGCATCCTGGCCGCCCTGCGCCATGCGGAGGCCACGGGCGAAGGGCAGCAGGTCGACGTGGCGCTGGTCGACAGTCAGGTCGCCTGGCTCATCAACGAGGGGGTGAACACCCGCCTGTCGGGCGAGGCGCCACGGCGACGGGGCAACGGGCATCCGAACATCGTTCCCTACGGGGTCTATGAGACGTCGGACGGCCACGTCATCGTGGCGGTGGGCAACGACCGGCAGTTCGGCCGGTTCTGCGCCGTGCTGGGGTTGGACGATCTGCCGACGGATGCGCGGTTCGCCATCAATCCGGCGCGAATGGCGAACCGCGAGACGCTTGCGGAGCACCTCATCCCGGTCATTCGTGCGCGCACGACGGAAAGCGTGATCGCGGGGCTGGAGGGCGCATCGGTGCCCGTCGGCCCCGTGCAGACCCTTCCGCAGGTATTCGCGTCCGACCAGGTCGAGGCGCGCGAGATGCTCGTCGACATGGAGCGGGACGGCCTGCACATGCCGCTGATCGGCAATCCGCTCAAGCTTTCGGCGACGCCCGTGACCTATCGGCATGCTCCTCCGCGGTTCGGGGCGGATACGGACCGGCTCGACCGGCCGGATCCTTTCGCGGACGACTGATCGGCGGGACGCGGCGAAGTGGACGCTGGACGGGCCGCTACGGGCGATGACGGACCGTCACGTGTCCGTCATGTGGCGGCCCGCACTATAGGGAACTGCACGGCTTCGCCTTAAAGGATGTGACGACGCCCTTGCGAGGATCGCCATGTCACGCCACGACCACTTCGATCAGCCGGTGTCGCTGGACAGCGCGGTCGCGGTGGCGGAATGGAACGCGATGGCCGGCGCGTTTCTGGCGCACGGCGCCTCGACCCCCGACCACCTTGCCAGGCTGCTGGACCTTGCGCCCGATTACGGGGGTGCACATGCGCTGAAGGGGCTGTTTTTGGTGCTCCTCGGCCGGCGGGAACTTTTGGCCGATGCGCGCGCCGCCCTCGCGCGGGCCAAGGAATATGAGGCCGACGCGAACCTGCGGGAACGGGATCTCATGCTGGCGCTGCGGCATCTGCTCGACGGATCACCGAAAGCCGCCATGACGGCGCTCGAGACGACCTTGAGACGCGCGCCGACCGATACGCTCGCCATGAAGCTGGGCCATGCGCTGCGGTTCGTAACGGGGGACGCCGCCGGGATGCGCCGGTCTATTGAACGAGTGCTGCCGTGCTACGGTTCTGAACATGCGGGGCACGGGTATCTGCTCGGTTGCCACGCCTTCGCGCTGGAGGAGACGGGCGACTATGCCGCCGCGACCGCCGCCGGACACGCGGCCCTCGATCTTGCGCCTGATGACGCCTGGGGCCTGCACGCCGTCGCGCATGTCCACGATATGACGGCCGATGCGGCGGGTGGGCTCGACTGGATCGACCGGCGGCAGGCGGCCTGGGGCCACTGTAACAACTTCCGCTTCCATGTCTGGTGGCACCGCGCGCTGATGCTTCTGGACCTGGGGCGGATGGATGCGGCGCTGGCTTGCTACGACGAGCATGTCCGGGCGGAGCGGACGGACGATTACCGCGACATCGCGAACGCCACGTCGCTATTGCTGCGACTTGAGCTGGAGGGCATCGACGTAGGGCATCGCTGGTCCGAACTGGCCGATCTGGCCGACGCGCGGACGGCCGACGGGTGTCTCGTGTTCGCCGACTTGCACTATCTTCTCGCGCTGACCGGGGACGGGCGGGATGCGGCGGCGGGGCGCATCGTCTCGCGTCTGGCCGATACGGCACGGCCGCCGGAGGGTCGCCACGGGCCGGGGCCGGCCGCCGCGCGGGGACTGGCCGCCTTCGCCGCGGGCGATCACGCAGCGGCTTTCGCAGCGCTGTCCGCCGCTCGGCCCCACATGCAGGACATTGGCGGAAGCCATGCACAGCGCGACGTGTTCGAACGGATCACCATCGATTCGGGCATCCGGGCTGGCCTTCTGACTCAAGCCGGCGCCTTTCTGGACGACAGAACCGCCCGGCGGGGCGGCTGTGAAGACCGATATGCGGCGGTGCGGCGCGCATTCATCGCCGGTGCAGCGAATTTCCCTTGTTCGCGGAGCGCGACTGCCTAATTTGCGCCGGCACCTCCAGAGACCTCCCTCAATGACATCCACGTCAACCGACATCGACCTCGTCATGCGCAGTCCGACCATGGCCACGGCCGGAAAGGCGATCCGCGATCCCCGGCTCGACTTCTTCCGCGGCTTCGCGATGTTCATGATCCTGGTCGCGCACACGCCGGGCAATGCCTGGACGCTGTGGATCTTCCCGGCCCGCTGGGGCTTTTCGGACGCGACCGAAATCTTCGTGTTCTGCTCGGGCATGGCCTCCGCCATCGCCTTCGGACGCACCTTCGACCGCGCCGGGTGGCTGCTCGGCGCGGCGCGCGTGGCCTACCGCGTCTGGCAGATCTACTGGGCCCATATCTGCCTGTTCGTGGCCATCGTCACGATCATGGCGGCCATCGACGCATCGGGTTGGTACCCAGACCGCGACTACATCGGGTCGCTGAACCTCTGGAAGTTCTTCATCGACCCTGCGCCGCAGCTCATCGGGTTGATGACGCTGACCTATGTGCCGAATTACTTCGACGTTCTGCCCATGTACATGGCGGTGCTGGCCATGATGCCCTTCGTAATGGCCCTGTCGCGCGTGTCGCTGCCGTTGCTGGGGGCGGTTCTGATCGGCGTCTGGCTTCTGGCGCAAGAGGCGCTGCTGTCGTGGCTGGGGCTTTCCGCGCTGCACCTGTCGCTTCCGGCCGAGCCGTGGTCCGACCGGCAGTGGTTCTTCAACCCATTCGGCTGGCAGTTGGTGTTCTTCACCGGGTTCGCGCTGATGCGGGGATGGATACCCGCGCCGCCGGTCACGCCGTGGCTCGTCGCGCTGACGCTCGCCGTGGTCGTGCTCAGCGCGGTTCACTCGAACGTCGGCGCACGGGCCTTCGGCTTCGCCATCGAATGGCGGCAGGCCAACGGCGCCTGGTTCGACAAGTCGGACTTCGCCATCCTGCGCTACGTCGATTTCCTGTCGCTCGCCTACCTCGCTTGGGCCGCCGCGGGCGAGCGGGGGCACCGCCTGATCGCCACTGGGCAGGGGGTCGCCGCGCGCCTCTGGGACGAGACGGTGCAGATCGTCATGACGGTCGGTCAGCAGAGTCTCGCCGTTTTCGTGTTCTCCATGGCGCTGGCGCGGGTGAATGGCTACATCCTCGACGTCATCGGCAGGAACGCCATGACCTGGACATTGGTCAACCTGACAGGCTTCGGCCTTCTTGTGGCCTGCGCCTTCTGCGTCGGCTGGTTCAAATCCCAACCCTGGAGGGCGCAGCGATGACACGTCGTGGATTTCTTGCGGGCGTCTCGCTTCTGGCGATGACTGCCGCTGCGGGTGCCGTGACGCCCCGTTATCTTGAAAGCACGTCCTTCGGCCCCGATACCGTGCACGATCTGGCGCGCGACCTTGCGGCGCAGGAGTTCACGGCCCGCGCCAAGGTGCCCGAGCCCTGGCTGAACCTGACCTACGACGAATACCGCAAGATCTGGTTCGACGTGGACAACGCCGTCTGGTCGGGCACCGACCTGCCGTTCCAGATGGATCTGTTCCATCCCGGTCTCTACTTCCCCCGCCCGGTCGAGATCGACGTGGTCGAAGACGGGCAGGCGCATCGGCTGGCCTTCGATATCGACCTGTTCACCGGCACCGACGATGCGCCGAAACTGGCTGTGGACGAGACGATGGGCTATTCGGGCCTGCGCCTGCGTCACCAGTTCGAGGGCGAGACGAAGCAGCGGGAGTTCGCCGTCTTCCAGGGGGCGAGCTATTTCCGGGCCATCGGCGCTGCGCAGGCCTACGGCCTTTCTGCGCGTGGCCTCGCCTTGCGGACGGGCGACCCGGATGGCGAGGAGTTTCCCGAGTTCATCCGCTACTGGGTGGTCCGGCCCGCTCCCGGCGACCCCGACATAACCGTTCACGCCTTGATGGACAGCCCCTCCGTCACCGGCGCGTTCCGGTTCCAGATCACGCCCGGTCTTGCCGCCGAGATGCGGGTAGACGCGACGCTGTTCCCCCGCGTGGATCTGGATCACGTGGGCATCGCGCCGCTTACGTCGATGTTCCTTTACGATCAAACCAACCGCCCCCGGTTCGACGATTTCCGTCCCGCGATCCACGACAGCGACGGCCTGCTCATCTGGAACGGCGCGGGCGAGATGCTGTGGCGTCAGCTTGCCAACCCGACCGAGCTTCAGGTCAGCAGCTTCGTCGACGAGGGCCCGCGCGGTTTCGGCCTGATGCAGCGCGCCCGCCGCCTGTCGGATTTCGCCGATCTGGAAGCGCATTATCAGGACCGTCCCAGCCTCTGGATCGAGCCGGAAGGCGACTGGGGTCCGGGCGTCGTGCGTCTGGTCGAGATCCCGTCGGACAAGGAAATCTACGACAACATCGTCGCCTACTGGCGCCCCCACGCCGTGCTGGCCGCAGGAAGCGAGCACCGCTTCGCCTATCGCATGATCTGGACCGACGAGGTGTCCTCGGTGCCGCCCCCACGCCGGCAGGACGTGGCCCGCGTGATCGACACGCACATCGGACAGAACTTCGACCGCGACCGCACCATCGTGGCAATCGACTTCGCGGCCCATCCGGCGCTCGACGTGCCGGAGCTTGAGGGACAGCTGGACGGCATCGCCGTCTACGTCGCCTCCGGGCAGGCCGAGACGTCGGCGGGAATCCTCCAGCGCAACCCTGAAACCGGAGGGGCGAGGCTCGCGTTCACCTTCGATCCCGGCGACTCCCGGACGGTCGAACTGCGCGCACAGCTTTTCCGCGATGGCGCCGCCCTCTCCGAAGCCTGGCTTTATCGGTGGACATCTCATGACGCATGAACGCACGCCTACCTCCATGCCCCCGCATGCGCCGCTGGCCCATCCGCGACAGGATCTGTCGCGCCGGTTCCGCGACGACTCCGCGCCGGGCGTGTCGCCGGATCGCGGGGCCGCCGTCTGGCGGGCGGGCACGTTCCTGCCTGCCGCGCTCGGCACCGGCGCGCTGCTTTGGGGATTCCTGTCGTGGTTCGCCACGAATGGCACGACCTGGGCCGAGGGGTTGCTGACCCTGCTCATCGGAATCGGCTTCTTCTGGGTCGCGCTGACCTTCGCCACCGTGCTTGCCGGGGCGGGCGCCATGTTCCGCCGGGTGGCCCCCGAAACCGGACCCGTCCGACCGCTGGACGTGGCCCTGCTGATCCCCGTGCATGAGGAGGCGCCCTGGGACGTCTTCGGAAACGCCGCGGCGATGATGGAACGCCTGGCCGCCGCGCCGGGCGCGCACCGCTGGTCGCTCTATATCCTCTCAGACACACGCAACCCGGACCGGGCGGCGCAGGAGGAGGCCGCCTTCGACGCCCTGCGCGCGCGGCTGCCCGACCTCGCCATCTGGTATCGCCGGCGGGTGCAGAACACCGACCGCAAGGTCGGAAACCTGGCGCAATGGGTCGAACACTGGGGCGGCGCGCATGACGCCATGGTGGTGCTCGACGCCGACAGCCTGATGTCGGCGCAGGCGATCCGGTCGCTGGCCGATGCCATGGGGCGCGACGGCTCCGCCGGGCTGATCCAGTCGTTTCCGCAACTCATCGGCGCGCGCACCCTGTTCGCACGCAGCCAGCAGTTCGCGAACGCCATCTATGGCGTCGCCCTGGCCGAAGGGCTTGCCCGCTGGACAGGGCGCGAGGGCAACTACTGGGGTCACAACGCCATCATCCGCACACAGGCCTTCGCCGCCAGCGCAGGCCTGCCTCATGTGCGCGGCTTCCGCAGCCGCGACAACCTGATCCTCTCGCATGACTTCGTCGAGGCGGGCCTCCTGCGCCGTGCCGGCTGGTCCGTGCGTTTCCTGCCCCGCCTGCGCGGCAGCTACGAGGAGACGCCGCCGACGCTGATCGACCACGTCCTGCGCGACCGCCGCTGGTGCCGGGGCAACCTGCAGCATCTGGGCCTTCTGGGCACCTCGGGCCTGCACACCCTGTCGCGGTTCCACATGTTCCACGGGGCCATCGGCTATCTGCTGTCGCCCTTGTGGTTCCTGCTGCTCACGCTCTGGGCGGTGATCGGAGTCAGCAAGGACAGGTCGGTCATCAACTACTTCTCGCCTGACAATCCCACGGTTCCCAACTGGCCCGAGATGTCGTCGGTCAACCACATCTGGCTGATGGTCATCATGTACGGCCTGCTGCTCGCGCCCAAGATCGTCGGCGCGCTGGCGCTGGTCGCCGCCGGGATGCCGGTATCGCGGCTGGGCGGCTGGGGACGTTTCGCTGGCTCGCTCTTGTTCGAGATTGCGGTCAGCATCGCCTATGCGCCCGTCCTCATGGTGCAGCAGACCATCGCCGTCTTCGCCGCACTGACCGGGCGCAAGTTCGATTGGGCCCCCCAGACGCGCGAGGGGGCGATGCAGGACTGGTCCACCGTCTTGCGCTTCCATGCACTCGAAACGGGGCTGGGTGCCCTGCTCCTGCTTGGCATGGCGACGGGCTATGTCTCGCTCTGGCTCCTGCCCATCATGCTGAGTCTCGCGATGGCCGCGCCGCTGTCGCGCCTGTCGGGGATCGTCCTGCCGGGCACCATGGCCACTCCGCAGGAGGTGCGCGCACCCCTTGTGGCCAAACGCGCCGCACAGTGGCGGGCGGAACTGAAGTCGAGCCTGACGGCACGGCCGGCCGAGTAGGGGCTGGCCCAACCGGCAGGCCCCGCGCCAGCCACGCCGCCCCGGCGGCGGAGCCTGACATCCCCTCCGGCACGTCGGTCACCCCCTTGAACCCGGCGCAGGCAAGGCGCGCCGCCAGCCGTTGCGACCGCCCACCGGCGTCGCGGATCAGGGCGACGGGTCGGGACAGATCCCCGCCCATCAGCCGCGACGGTTCGGCGGTGAAGTCCTTTCGCCGCATGTCCAGGAGCATCGCACCGTCGGAAATTCCGATGCAAATCCGTTCGTCGGACCCCCGCATGGCAATCATGCCGGCCACAGCGCCCGCCGTGGCGCCGGTCGCGACGATCGGCAATCGCCGGCCGGTCGGTGTCGTCCCATCCCGCATCGGCGCCTCCGGTCGCGATCCCGGTCTGCGCTTGCCGTCGGGGAAGTCAGGATGGGGTCACGCCCTTTAGGACTTTGGTGAGGTTTCGAGTGCCATCCTGCCCGGGACCGGATGAAAGGCGTCGTGAATGAAGGATCAGGGACAGGCGGTGTGGATGACCCGGCAATTTCCGACCGTCGACCGCGCGCCGTGGCGGGAGGTGGGACAGGGTGCCCATTTCGTCTCGGATCGGGCGGATCTGCGACTTGCGGCGACGCTGGGGTCCTGCGTGGCGATCTTCCTGCACGCCCCGGCAGCCCGCATTGGGGGTATGAACCACATTTTCCAATCCGTCGACGCCGGCCCGGCGGGCAGTCATGCGGTGACGGCGGAGATCGACCGCCTCGTGGCTTCCATGGCCCGCATGGGCGTCGCCCAGCGGGATCTGATCGCGCAGGCCGCCGGCGGGGCGCGCACCCTTGGACGCGGCCGTGATGTGGGGGGTGAGATCGCGGCGGCCTGCATGCGGCATCTTTCGACGCTTTCCATTCCGGTTGCGGGCAGTGATCTGGGCGGTCAGCGGCCCCGGCGGGTATTGTTCGACCCGACATCCGGCGATCTTCGGATTACCTATCCCGGCACCGCCATGGGTGAGGTCACGTTGATGTCGTCCATGCGGCAATCGACAGTGGTCTGACGCGACCGGTTGAGCGCGAAGGCCGGCCAAGATACACCGACCCGACGCAGTCGCACCGGGGACGACCGCCCATGATCGGTAACGCCTTCACCCTGAAGCAGATCGAGGCGCTTGTCACCGTCGCTGATCTCGGCGGGTTCCGTCGCGCGGCCGAGCATCTGAACACCACGCAACCCAATATCTCGTCGCGCATCGCCGGGCTGGAGGAGACGCTCGGCCATGTCCTGATGCTGCGAGATGCGGGTTCGGTACGGATGACGGCGCGCGGCGAGGCCGTGCTGGCGGCCGCACGGCGCATCCTGGCCGAAGCCGAGACGCTCATCGACGTCGCGGAACGCCCCGATCTTGTGGAAGGCCGGCTGCGGCTGGGCGTGACCGAACTGGTCGCCTGCACCTGGCTCCACCGTTACCTGCGCGCGCTCAAGGACGGGTGGCCGTCGCTCAGCGTCGAACTGACGGTCGACCTGTCGCGCGTTCTGGACCGCGATCTGGCGGCGGGGGCCCTGGACCTGACGATCCAGACCGCGCCCTTCGCCACGGACACGACCGGGGTGATCGACCTCGGGCAGGCACCCTATGTCTGGCTCGCCGCACCTTCTGCCGCCGCAGGCCTTCCCGACCGGCCCGACCTGATCTCACTCGCGGCCGAGCCTATCCTGACCCATGCCCGGCATACCGAAGCTTTCGCGCAACTTTCGGCGCAGGCGGCAAAGCTCGGGGTCCCGGCCGCACGGCTTGTCCCGTCGAGCAGCATGGCCTCCTGCCTGCAGATGGTGGTCGACGGACTCGGCGTGGCGCTGTTGCCACAGCCCATCGCGGCGCGTCACATTGCGGCGGGCGAACTGGTCGCGCTCGACACCGGCTGGCTGCCTGCGCCGCTGTCGCTCGCCGCGCGGTTCCATGAAGGTCGTGCCGCTCCCCACGTTGCGCAGGCTGCGCGGCTGGCCCTGACGATGGTCGGCTGAACGCACCGGTTTATCGCCCCCATCGCGTCAAACGATTGGCGCGGGACGCCGCGTGCGGACTAGGCTCCGCCCAGCAGCAGGACGAGGGACGCGATGAAACGGGATTCCATTCGCATGGGCGTCGACATCGGTGGCACCTTCACCGACGTCGTGCTCGAATGTCACGGCCAGCGCGTCTCGACCAAGGTGCTGACGACCTATGCCGCGCCCGAGGACGCGATCCTGGAGGGGATGCGGCAGGTCTGCGACCGCGCCGGGATCGTGCCTGCGGACATTCACCAGATCATCCACGGAACAACGCTGGCCACCAATGCCCTCATCGAGCGGCGGGGCGCGAAGACCGCCCTCATCACCACCGAGGGGTTTCGCGATGTGATCGAGATGCGGACCGAGTCGCGGTTCGAGCAATACGACCTGAACCTGGAACTGCCGGAGCCGCTGCTGCCGCGGCAGATGCGTCTGACCCTGCGTGAACGGGTCGATGCGGGTGGCAACGTCCTCATCCCGCTCGACCGCGCGGAGGTCGAGGCGCTGGCCGACCGGATCGCCGCGATGGGCGTCGAGAGCGTCGCGGTGGGACTGCTGCACTCCTATCTCAACGACACCCACGAACGCATGATCCGCGATGTGCTGGCCGAGCGTCTGGCCGACGTGACCGTCTCGCTCTCCTGCGAAGTATCGCCGCAAATGCGGGAATACGAGCGCTTCAACACCACCGTCGCCAACGCCTATATCAAGCCGCTGATGAAATCCTACCTGGGACGGCTGCGCGGGCGGTTAGCCGAACAGGGGGCGGAATGTCCGGTGTTCCTGATGCACTCGGGCGGGGGGATCATATCGCTGGAAAGCGCGGCGGAGTTTCCCGTCCGGCTGGTCGAGTCTGGGCCGGCGGGCGGCGCGGTATTCGCCGCAGACATCGCCGCGCGCCACGGGCTCGACCGGGTGCTGTCGTTCGACATGGGGGGGACGACGGCCAAGATCTGCCTCATCCGCGACCGCACGCCCAAGACCGCGCGCGTGTTCGAGGTGGCGCGGACATATCGCTTCAAGAAGGGGTCGGGGATGCCGATCTCGATCCCCGTGATCGACATGGTCGAGATCGGGGCGGGCGGCGGATCGCTGGCCCATGTCGACGCGATGCGCCAGATCCGTGTCGGCCCCGAGAGCGCCGGGTCGGAGCCGGGGCCTGCCTGTTACGGTCGCGGCGGCGATCGGCCTGCCGTGACCGATGCCGACCTGACGCTGGGCCGTCTCGACCCCGAGGGGTTCGCGGGCGGGTCGATCCGCCTTTCCCCCGAGGCGTCGATCGGGACGCTGACGCGGGTTCTGGGCGAGCCGCTGGACATGGACGCGACCGAGGCAGCCTTCGGGCTGGCCGAGGTGGTGGACGAGAACATGGCCAATGCCGCCCGTGTCCACGCGGTCGAGAATGGCGAGGACCTTGCGGGCTACACCATGATCGCCTTCGGCGGCGCGGCGCCGCTCCACGCCGGTCGCCTCTGCGAAAAGTTGGGGATCGACCGCCTGCTGGTTCCGCCCGGCGCGGGCGTGGGCTCGGCCATCGGTTTCCTGCGCGCACCGTTTTCGTTCGAGGCGACGCGGTCGGTCTACATGCGGCTCTCGGATTTCGATCCGGACGCCATAAAGGCGCTTCTGTCCGACCTGCGAGACGAGGCGACGGGCTTCGTGCGGACCTGCGACGCCGACAGCGAGATCCTGTCGGAGTTCAAGGTCTACATGCGCTATACCGGGCAGGGCTGGGAAATCCCCGTGACCCTGACCGAAGCGCAGGCCATGGCGCCTGATGCAGCCAGCTTCCTGGCACTGTTCGAGGCGGATTACGCCCGCCTGTTCAGCCGCACCGTCGCCGGGCTCGACGTCGAGATCACGGTCTGGTCCGTGAACGCGACGACCCCGCCCGAGACGGTCGCGCGGATCGAGCCGGTCGGCGCGGGGGAGCCCGCGCGCTCCACCGCGCAACGCTCCCTGTTCGACCCTGCCTTGGCGCGGAGGGTGGATGCCACGGTCATCGCCCGCGCCGGTCTGACCGACGGCGACACCGTCGAGGGACCCGCCGCCATCACCGAAGACGAGACCACGATCATCGTCCCATCCAGCCGCTGCGCGCTCAGGCAATCGGACGGCTGCATCGACATCACCCGGAAGGACGCGCCATGACATCCGTGAAACCGTCGAACGTCGCCTATCAGGTGATGTGGAACCGCCTGATCTCGGTGGTCGAGGAACAGGCGCAGGCGCTGGTGCGGACGGCATTCTCCACCTCGGTGCGCGAGGCGGGCGACCTGTCGGCGGGGGTCTACGATGCCGATGGCCGGATGCTGGCGCAGGCGGTCACGGGCACGCCGGGGCACGTCAATGCCATGGCCGACGCCGTCGCGCATTTCATCCGCCGGATCGGACGCGACAACATCCACGAAGGCGACGTCTACATCACGAACGACCCTTGGGAAGGGACGGGCCACCTGCACGACATCACCATGGTGACGCCGTCTTTCCACAAAGGCCGGCATGTCGGCTTCTTCGCCTGCACCGCGCATGTGGTCGACATCGGCGGGCGGGGCTTCGGCGCGGACGGGGCCAGCGTCTATGAGGAAGGGCTGTATCTGCCCATCATGAAGTTCGCCGACCGGGGCGAGGTCGACCAAACCCTGCTGCGGATCGTGCGCGGCAATGTGCGCGAACCCGACCAGCTCGTGGGCGACATGTATGCGCTCGCGGCCTGTAACGACATCGGCCATCGTCGCCTGAGCGCGATGATGGAGGAGTTCGAGCTAGATGACCTGAGCGGGATCGCGGAGTTCATCCTCGACAATTCGCACCGCGCCACGCTGGAGCGGATCGCCGCCCTGCCGCGGATGTCGGCCGAGGGGTCGATGACGGTCGACGGCTTCGACACGCCGATCACGCTGAAGGTGCGGCTGACCGTGGCCGAGGACCACATCCTGACCGACTTCGCGGGCACGTCCGGCGTGGACCCGAAAGGCATCAACTGCCCGCTGGTCTACGCCAAGGCCTATGCCTGCTATGCCCTGAAATGCGCCATCGCGCCGGAGATCCCCAACAATGCGGCCTCCCTCGCGCCCTTCCGGATCAGCGCGCCCGAGGGCACGATCGTCAACGCCGTCCACCCTGCGCCCGTGGCGTTGCGCCATATCATCGGGCATTTCGTGCCGGATGCAGTCTACGATGCGCTCGACAAGATCCTGCCGGGCGTCGTGCCGGCCGAAGGGGCGGGGTGCCTGTGCAACTTCCAGCTTTCGCTGCGGCCCCGGACCGACGCGCCGGCGCCGAACGGCGCGCGGCGAGCCGAGGTGCTGATCTTCAATTCGGGCGGGGCAGGGGCCCGGCCCGCGCATGACGGCCTGAATGCGACGGCGTTTCCGTCGGGGGTAATGACCATGCCTGTCGAGGCCACGGAACATGCGGGCCCCGTCGTCATCTGGCGCAAGGAGCTGCGGCCCGGATCGGGGGGCGCGGGCGAGCGACGCGGCGGACTGGGGCAGTTCATGGAAGTCGGCGCGCGCGAGGGGCATGAGTTCGATTTCCAGGCCATGTTCGACCGGGTGGACCATCCGGCCCGGGGCCGGCGCGGTGGGGCGGCGGGCGGCGCCACGACCATCGGACAAGACGACGGCACGCCCATGCGCGGCAAGGGCAAGCAGTTCGTGCCCCACGGCCGGCGCGTGATGCTGGGCCTGCCGGGCGGGGCGGGCTATGGCGCGGCAGCCGACCGCGACCCCGCGCTGGTGCGGCGCGACCTGGCGCGCGGCTATATCGACGCGGATGCCGCCGTCCGCGACTACGGCATGAGCGCGGAGGACGTCGCGGAGGTCGAGGCGGCCGTGCACGAAGGGCGCTGGGTGGACTGAGGGCCGGGCCGCCCTCAGTCGGTGCCGGAGCCGTTGGTCGGCGTGCTGTCCGGCTCGTCCATCTGCCACGCCTCGCGCACCCAGTCGGTCGGCAGCAGATAGGACCGCAGCGCGGTCAGCTTCCGCTTGCTGCGCAGGGCGCGGGCGATATGGGCGCGGCGGGACAGGTGCGGGGTCTTGTCGTCGTATTGCCCCAGGATCGCATCGGGCGGATTGACCTTGCCAGCGAAGATCACGACCCGAGCGTCTTTGGGTTTCCGGGCCTGAAGGACGTAGTTCAGCGGGAAGTTGCGGATGCACTCGATGCGGAAGTGCCGCACCCAACTGCGGGGCCAGAAGACGATGCCGCCGGGCGCGTTCCGCGTCACGAAATGCTGCTCATAGATGTATTCGGCCGCGACGCCCTCCGGGTCGGCGGCGAACATCTCCTGCAGGGGGGCGAGCTTCCCGACCGGCATGCGGTAGATCGACGTCTGGCCGAGGCGGTGCAGGGGTTTGGCCATGTTCCGCGCCAGAACGACGTCGTCCGGATTGCCGAACGTGAAGAACGGATCGAGCGACCCCGTCACCACCACGTCGAGGTCGAGAAACAGCACCTGACCCGACAGCCCGCCCAAATCGGAAGCCCAGAGCCGCGCCTTCTGCCACTTGCCCCGCGACTTGCGCGGGACAGCGCCCGGCATCGGCGGCAGATCGTGGCAGACGACGTCCGGGTGGACCCCTTCGCGGACGTCGGTGAAGCAATGGAAGCGGAAGGGGGGCGTGATGTTGCGGGCCACCATCGCATGGAGGTTGTTGATGTAGCGCGCGCCGTAGCGGGTGCCCCAGTTGATGCAAATGATCTGCTTGTCCATGGTCCGTCCTGTCCTGCTGGCCGCTCCTATCACGCCTTTGGGCAAGGGCGAACCTGTTCAGGCGCGGCGGCGGGGCTTTGCATGGGGAGGGGCCTTGCGTTATCTGGCGGTCACGCTTTCCGCTCCTGCCCCCGCGAGGTCCGTCCGTGCCATCGTCCGACCCCGTGCCGCCACTTCCCGTGCCCTCGGATGGGCCCAGCGTCCTCGCCCCGAACCTCAAGCGGCGGCTGTCGGGGGTGACAGCGACCATTGCGCGGCTTGTCCCCTTGCAGGCGCGGTCCATCGCGATCCGCGCGACGGGGCCGGGCCTGCCGGCGTCGACGCCGCATCTGCCGCTTTGGCGTGTCGCGCTCCTTCCGCGGCGGACGCGGCGGGTCTGGCACGCGCGGCGCAACACCGAGATGCTGCTGGGGCTGCTCTTGCGGGGAGTGCTGCGCAAGAACCTGGCGCTGATGTTCACCTCCGCCTCGCAGCGGGCCCATTCGGGCTACACCCGCGCTCTGATTGCGCGGATGGATGCGGTGGTGGCGACCTCGGCGCGCGGCGCGAGGTACCTTGAGGTGCCGGCGACCGTCATCCATCATGGCATCGACACCGACCGTTTCGCGCCGCCCGGCGACGATGCGGCCCGTGCTGCCCTGCGCGCGCGGCTCGGTCTGCCCGACGGGCGATTGGTTGGGTGTTTCGGGCGCATCCGGCACCAGAAGGGGACGGACGTCTTCGTGGACGCGATGCTCGCCGCCGTCGCCCGGCACGACGATGTCACCGGCATGGTCCTTGGCCGCGCGACGGACGCGCATCGCGGGTTCGAGCGGGAGTTGCGCGACCGGATCGACGCTGCCGGCCTGTCGGACCGCATCCGGTTCTGTGGAGAGGTTCCGGTGGACGAGGTAGCCGACTGGTATCGCGCGCTCGACCTGTTCGTCGCGCCCCAACGCTGGGAGGGGTTCGGGCTGACTCCGCTCGAAGCCATGGCGTGCGGCGTTCCCGTGCTGGCCACTCGCGTCGGCGCGTTCGAGGAACTGCTGGTCGACGGTGAAACCGGCCGGTTGGTGGACCGCGACGACACGCCGGCGATGACGCAGGCGCTCGACGATGCGCTGTCGGACCCGACGATGCTGGAGCGCTGGTCGGCGGCTGCGCGGACGCATGTCGTCGATGATTTCTCGCTGGAGCGAGAGGCGGAGGCGCTGATCGCGATCTACCGGACCTTGCTCGCGGAGGAGGGAGCGCGGTGACGAAAGAAGCGCCCGCCGACGCCATCGACGCGGTGGTGACCTGGGTCGATGGCGCAGACCCGGCCCACGCGGCCCGGCGCGCGCAATACCGCGATCCGGCGGCCCATGCCGACGCCGCCGGGCCGGTCCGCTTCACCAGTTCCGGCGAAATCCGCTATGCGCTCGCCTCGCTTCTGCGGTTCTGCCCGTTCCTGCGACACATCCACGTCCTGACCGACCGTCAGCGGCCGGCAGCGCTCGATGCCCTGTCCGACCCGTCCGGCAAAGTCCGCGTTGTGGATCACGCGGATGCGTTCGGCGCCCATGCCGACCTGCTGCCGGTCTTCTCCTCGCGCTCCATCGAGACCATGATGCACCGCATTCCGGGTCTGGCGGAGCGGTTCATCTATCTCAACGACGACATCTTCGTGGGCCGCGAGATGGAGCCGGAAGACTATTTCAATGGACCGATCCCGGTATTGCGGGGAGCGATGAAGCCTCTGCCGGCCCCGGCTCTGCAATGGCTGAAGGAGACCTTCGGAGGCCGGCGGCCGGGCTACGGCGCCGCCCAGCGTTCTGCGGCGCGGCGGGTCGGGCGACGGAAGACTTACCTCCTGGTTGAACATCAACCGCACCCGATGCGGCGTTCGACCCTTGCCGCCTTTTATGATGGCAATGCGGAAGCGCTGCGCGCGCAGGCCGGCCATCGGTTCCGCATGCCGGAACAGGTCTCGCCCATCGGGCTCACCCATCATCTCGAACTCGAACTCGGGGCGCGCGTGATACCGCCCCGCGACGTCGGATACGTCAGACCCGGGCGCCCAACGGGGCGCGCGCTCGCGGCCACCTTGGCGGCGCTGGAATCCGGCGCTTTCGCGTCGTTCTGCATTCAGAGCCTTGAGAAGATGCCGCCAGAGGACCAAACTGCCGTTCGCGACGCGTTGGACCGCTACTACGGCTGAGCCTGGAGATACCTCTGCGGTCCGCTGGCCTTGAACGCGAGGTGTCGCCACGGGAAGATGGTCGAAGTAGTCCTGTCGAAGGCATGGGCAGAAGCGCACTTCCCCGGGGCGCGCGGGCGACGACCATCGTAGTCGCTGCCAACACCCCGGGCCGTGTCATCGACCCGAAGGGTTTCCCGGCTGCCTACCAAAGCAGGAGATATGCCGCGACGAGGACGCAGATGACCGTGACCACGATCCAGATGATCGGCCAAGCCCGGCTGTCGTCATGCTGAACGGACGCGCTCTCGGCCGGCGGGCGTGTCGAGGTCTCGGTATCCCGAGAGGTGTTTTCGACGGACTTCAGCTTCGGGTTCAGGCCGCTGCGTTCCGTATTCTTGCCGACGGGATCGTTCATGGCGTCATCTCCTCGTTTGCACCCGACGTCTCCTTTCGGATGATGCCCAGGCGCCACCGTATCATCGTGATCAGGAGGGCACGGCCCGGATCGTCGGCGTCGCGCATCCTGGATACCAGCATAGCCCAATCCTCCTCACCCGCCCGGTTCGAGAAATCGGCTATGGCGGCGCGGGCGAAGGTGACGGCGTCCTCCCGGCCGGCCGCAGCCTGGGCATTCAACGTCTGCCAGAGGTCGGGATCGGCCGGTTTCAGCCATGTCTCGATATCCGCGCCTGACCGCTGCGCGGCGGCCAGCACGTCGCCCAGCATCATGATCCGACCTCCGGTTCGATGACGATCCCCTCGACCTCGGACCGTTGAGCCAGATCTGCCACGTATCGGGCCGCCCCCATCGTCCAGGCGCGGGCCGCCATCATGTCGGCGATCTTTTCGTGGACCGCTTCGAAAGGCAGGATCTGCCCCTCGATGCAGCGGGCGAGGCGGATCACGTGCCAGCCGAACCCGGAGCGGATGGGCCGGCGGCATGTCTCGCCGGGAGACAGCGCCTCGATGGCCTGCTGCACCTCGGCCACCAGTTCGCCGCGCCGCACTTGGCCAAGGGATCCGTCCTGTTGCGCCGAAGGGCAGCCGGAATACTCGCGCGCCGCGGCCGCGAAGGCCGTAGGATCGTCGCCCACCTCCGTCGCGATCCGCCGCGCCTGGATGCCTGCGGTTGACCATGCCTCGACCCCGTCTCCGTCCGGCTCGATCAGGATGTGGGATGCCTCGAACAGGTCCGGTGTCCGGAACCGCTGGCGGTTCGCCTCGTAGTAGCGGCGGCACTCCTCGTCGCCGGCTTCCTCGGGGACGACCCCTGACTCCAGCAGGTCCGAGATCAGCGCATCCTCATCCATCTCGTCTCCCGCGGCCGGTGAAGCCATGTCCAGCCGCCGCGCCTCCTGCAGCAGCAGTTCGCGGACGGCGAGGGCGCGGGCGGCCCCGCGCCAGGCTGCATCGGCGTCCGATGCCGGATGGTGCTGCATTTCCTGCGCGATGGCATCGGGATCGATCTCCACCCCGTTGACGCGAACCGTCGAAAAGACCGGCGGCGCCTTTTGTGGCGCGGGTGCACCGCCGCCGCAGCCGCCGGACTGGCAGGCGTTCATCATCTGCGGCGCTGGTCGAGGCTCTGGCTTGAGCCGGGGAACTTCATGCCTGGTCATGCGCCCGACCCTCCGCTTTCCGACGCCTGTCGCGCCACCGTCTGTCCGCCGCCCGGGAGCGAGGGTCCGGCCGGAATGTCGCGTCGCTTGCCGATCGGATGGCGGCTGCGCACGATCTGATAGCCCGGCCGGAACAGGAACCAGATCGGCACGCTCCAGATATGCACGAGGCGCGTGAACGGCGTGATCGTGAACAGGATCAGGCCGAGGATGATATGCAACTTGTAGATCCAGGCGACCTCGGCCAGCTGGCCCGGTGCGGCGGCGTCGAAGACGACGATGGCGTTCGCCCATCCCATCAACTGCACCATCTCGCTGCCGTCGAGATGCTGGGCCGTCCACCAGATCGACGCGACGCCGAAGACGAGCTGCAACCAGAGCAGGACCAGCACCGCGATGTCGCCCACCGAGGAGCTGCGTCGGATCCGATCATCGAACAGGCGCCGGTGCAGCAGAAGGGTCGCACCGACCAGCGCCATCACACCGGCGATGCCCCCCACCACCATGGCCGTGATCTGCTTGAAGCTGTGGGTGACGCCCACCGCATCGAAGACACCGACGGGAGTCAGAAGGCCGATGAAATGCCCCACGAACAAGACCAGAAGCCCCATGTGAAACAGGTTGGAGCCGATCGTCATCTGGCGTCGACGCAAAAACTGGCTGGACTGCGAGCGCCAGGAATACTGATCCGCGTCGAACCGCAGGATCGAACCGACGATCAGCACGGTGATGGCGAAGTATGGAAACCAGCCGAAGGCCAGTTGGTTCAGCAAGTCACTCATCGTTTCCTCCTAACCTTTGGTGCCGCGAGCGGCTGTCATCGCCTTTCCCTTGGCGCGCAAACGGGCGACGATGCCCGTCGGCCCGCCCATCTCATGGGCTCCGGTGAAGGTTACTTCCTTTTCCTCCCATTCCTCGTCGATCCGCGCCGGGTCGTCCGAGGGGGCGTTCTTCTGAAGCTGGTCGATTGCGTCGTGGTCCGGCCGCGCCCCGGAAAGTGTCAGGATGGCCGCGAACACGGCTGCGTAGTCGGAGTCGCGTTCGCGCAGACGCTGCTCCAGCGCCGCGAAGACGTGGGCGGGCTGGGCCAATGTCTCCCGAGCCTCGGCCGGGGGCAGGCAGGAGGCGTATTCGAGGAAGACCGGGATGTAGTCCGGAAGCTCCTGCGACTCGAGCAGAAGGCCCGCCTGCATGTACTGCTCCGCCAGGTCCAGCATGGCCTGCCCCCGTTCCCGGTTGTCGCCGTGAACATGCTCGAACAGATGCAGCGACAACGCGCGGGAGCGATCGAACAGGTCCGTGTAGGTGGCCTGCGCGTCGATCGTCTCCTCGCGTTCCAGCCGGTCGAGAAGGACGCCGAGCCGCCGGCGGACGTGGGGCCCGAGTGCCTTCTCGTCCTCCACCACTGCACGCAACTCGGCGACATGCGCCCGCAATTCCCCGGAAGGGTAGCCCATCATGGCCGCGAGAGTACGCAACATCAGCTTCATGTCGGCACATCCATGTAGGGTTTCTTGGGCGTCCGCTTGGTGCCGCCGAAGAGGTTGGTCTTGCTGTCCCCACCCGAGCCTTCGCGAAAGGCGAACCCGGCCGAGCCACGCATCTCGTAGGCGTCCTCCTCGATCTCGCGGTGGGTGGTCGGGATGACGTAGCGGTCTTCATAGGCCGCCAGCGCCATCGTCTTGTACATGTCCTCGATCATCGGCTGGGTCAGGCCCACACGCTCGGCGATCGACGGATCGATCCGCCCCTCGACCGTCTTGGCGCGCATGTAGGACCGCATCGCCAGCATCCGTTCCAGCGCCGACGCCACCGGCGCCTCGTCGCCCGCGGTGAGCAGGTTGGCAAGATACCGCATCGGGATCCGCAGGGACCGCACGTCGGGCATCCCGTCCTTGGCGCTGATCTTGCCCGCCTCGTGCGCGGACTGGATGGGCGACAATGGCGGGACGTACCACACCATCGGCAGGGTGCGGTATTCGGGGTGCAGCGGGAAAGCGATCTTCCAGTCCATCGCCATCTTCCAGATGGGCGAGCGGACCGCTGCCTCGATCCACTGGTCGGGGATGCCCTGCGCGCGGGCCTCGGCCTGGATCTCCGGGTCGTGGGGGTTGAGAAAGACGCCGAGCTGTGCGGGATAGAGGTCCTTGGGATCCTCGACCGACGCGGCCGCCTCGATCTTGTCGGCGTCATAGAGCACGACGCCGAGATAGCGGATACGGCCGACGCAGGTTTCCGAGCAGACCGTGGGCTGACCCGTCTCGATCCGCGGATAGCAGAAGATGCACTTCTCGGATTTGCCGGTCGACCAGTTGTAGTAGATCTTCTTGTAGGGGCACCCCGACACACACATCCGCCAGCCGCGGCACTTTTCCTGGTCGATGAGGACGATCCCGTCCTCCTCGCGCTTGTAGATCGCGCCCGAGGGGCAGGAGGCAAGGCACGACGGGTTGAGGCAATGCTCGCAGAGGCGCGGCAGATACATCATGAAGGTCTCTTCGAACTGGCCGTAGATTTCCTTCTCGACCCCTTCGAAGTTGTAGTCGCGCCCACGGCTGGAGAACTCGCCGCCTAGCATGTCCTCCCAGTTGCCGGACCATTCGATCTTGTTGATGACCTCGCCCGTCAGCAGCGAACGCGGCTTTGCGGACGGCTGGGCCTGCAACTCTGGCGCCTTCTGCAGCCACTCGTACTCGAACGTATAGGGCTCATAGAAATCGTCGATCTCGGGCAGGTGCGGGTTGGCGAAGATCTTGGCCAGGATCCGCCATTTGGAGCCTTGCCGGGGAATGATCCGGCCATTGGCCTTTCGCGTCCAACCACCCTGCCAGCGGTCCTGGTTCTCCCAATCCTTGGGATAGCCGATACCGGGCTTGGTCTCGACGTTGTTGAACCAGACGTATTCAACGCCCTCGCGGTTCGTCCAGACGTTCTTGCAGGTGATCGAACAGGTGTGGCAGCCGATGCACTTGTCGAGATTCAGCACCATCGAGATTTGCGCGCGTATCCTCATTATTCTGCCGCCTCCCTGCGGGTGGTGCCTATGGACGCATCCGATGTCCCGGTTTCGTCGGCCGCTTTGTCGAACCAGTTCACCTTGCTCATCTTGCGCAGGATCACGATCTCGTCCCGGTTGGCCCCGACCGTTCCGTAGTAGTTGAAGCCATAAGCCAGCTGGACGTAGCCGCCGATCATGTGGGTGGGCTTCATGTTGATCCGCGTGACCGAGTTGTGGATGCCGCCGCGTTGGCCGGTCATCTCGGACCCGACGGTGTTCACCAGCTTTTCCTGCGCGTGATACATGATGCAGGATCCCGGCATGATCCGTTGGCTGACGATGGCCCGTGCGGTCAGCGCACCGTTGACGTTGAACGCCTCGATCCAGTCGTTGTCCACGATCCCGGCCTCCCTTGCGTCATCCTCGCTGATCCAGACGGCGGGGCCGCCGCGGTTCAGGCTGAGCATGATGAGGTTCTCGGTATAGGTCGAGTGGATCCCCCATTTCTGGTGGGGCGTCAGGAAGTTAAGCTGGATTTCCTTGTTGCCGTTGGGAAGCTTGCCCAGCGCCGCGGCGATGCTGCGGGTGTCGATCGGCGGCTTCCATGTCACGAAGGCCTCGCCGAAGGCGCGCATCCAGTGGTGATCCTGGTAGAGCTGCTGACGACCCGTCAGCGTGCGCCAGGGGATCAGCTCGTGCACGTTGGTCCAGCCGGCGTTATAGCAGACGCTCTCGCTCTCGATGCCCGACCAGGTCGGGCTGGAAATAATCTTCCGGGGCTGACTGACCACGTCGCGGAAGCGGATCTTCTCCTCCTCCTTTCCCTCGGCCAGATGGGCATGCTCGCGGCCCGTGGACTTGGACAGCGCCTGCCATGCCTTGACGGCGACCTCGCCGTTGGTTTCGGGTGCCAGCATCAGGATCGTTTCGCAGGCATCTATGTCGGCATCGATCTTCGGGCGCCCCTTTGTCGTCCCGTCGAGGACGGTGCCGTTCAGCTTGCCCAGAAGTTCGACCTCATGCGCGGTGTCCCAGTTCAATCCCTTGGACCCGTTGCCCAGCTTTTCGAGCGCGGGGCCGAGCGAGGTGAAGCGCGCGAAGACCTCCGGGTAGTTGCGTTCCACCAGCGCGACCGAGGGCATCGTCTTGCCCGGTATCGGATCGCATTCGCCGCGGCCCCAGTCCTGCGGGGCATAGGGCTGGGCGATCTCGCCCGGACTGTCGTGCTGGATCGGGGTCAGCACCACGTCCTGCTCGATTCCGAGCACCTCGGGGGCGACTTCGGAGAATGCCTTGGCGATCCCCCGGAAGATGTTCCAGTCGCTGCGCGCCTCCCACGACGGGTCCACGGCAGCCGTCAGCGGATGGATGAACGGGTGCATGTCCGTGGTGTTCAGGTCGTGCTTTTCGTACCAGGTCGCCGTGGGCAGCACGATGTCGGAATAGAGACTGGTCGTCGACATGCGGAAGTCGATGTTCACCATCAGGTCCAGCTTGCCCACCGGCGCTTCGTCGTGCCAGGCGACTTCCTGCGGCCGCACGAGGCCCTCTGCATCGTCGGTGCCGATGACACCGTGAAGCGAACCGACGAAGTGCTTGAGGAAGTATTCGTGCCCCTTACCGCTGGCGCCCAGCACATTCGAGCGCCAGAAGAACATGTTGCGCGGCCAGTTGCGCGGATCGTCCGGATCGGCGTTGGCGAAGGTCAGTTCGCCGGATTTCAGCTTCGACGCGACGGCCTCGCCCGGGTTGCCGCCGCTTTCGGCCAGTGCCGCGCCGACGTCCAGCGGGTTCTGCAGAAGCTGGGGCGCGGAGGGCAGCCAGCCCATCCTTTCGGCCCGCACGTTGTAGTCGATCATCGCGCCCGACCAGTCGCCCTCGGGGGCCGTGGGCGACAGCAGTTCCGAGACCTGCATCGACTCGTAACGCCATTGGTCGGTGTGGGCGTAGAAAAAGCTCGTCCCGTTCATCTGACGCGGCGGCCGCGTCCAGTCGAGCGCGAAGGCCAGCGGCAGCCAGCCGGTCTGCGGGCGCAGCTTCTCTTGGCCTACGTAATGCGCCCAGCCACCGCCCGACTTGCCGATGCAGCCGCACATCACCAGAAGCTGGATAATGCCACGATAGCTCATGTCCATGTGATACCAGTGGTTGAGCCCCGCGCCGAGGATCACCATCGACCGCCCTTTCGTCGTCTCGGCGTTCTGCGCGAATTCGCGGGCGATCTGGATGATCGCCTCGCGCTTCACTCCCGTGACCTTCTCGGCCCAGGCCGGGGTGAAAGGCACGTCATCGTCGTAGTCGGTCGCAACGTTCGCGCCACCGAATCCCCGGTCGAGCCCGTAGTTGGCGCAGTAGAGGTCGAAGACCGTGGCCACCTTGATCGTCCCGCCGTCGGCGGTGGCGATTTCACGGACGGGGATGTTCCGCATCAGGATGCGTTCGTGATCGGTGGCCGTCCAGTCGTGGGCCGCTGAACCGCCGAAATACGGAAAGGCGACCGGCGCGATGGCGTCGTGATGATCGGCCAGCGTCATGCGAAGACGGATATCGCGGCCCTTGCCGTCCTTTTGCTCAAGGTTCCACTTGCCGGCATCGCCCCACCGATGCCCGGACGACCCGAGCGGAGCGACCAGATCCCCCGTCGTCTCGTCGAAGCCGATGGCCTTCCAGTCGGGGTTGTTCTCCTCACCCAGATTGCCGGGCAGATCGGCAGCGCGCAGCATCCGGTCGGGAACGAGCTGTCCCTCCCGATCGGTCAGCGTGACGAGCAGGGGAAAATCGGAATATTTGCGCGCGTAGTCGGTGAAATACTCCGACTGCCGGTCAAGATAGAACTCCCGCAAGGCCACATGGCCGAAGGCCAGGGCCAGGGCGGCGTCGGTGCCCTGCTTCGGATGCAGCCAGATATCGGAGAACTTGGCCGCCTCGTTGTAGTCCGGGGCGATCACGGCCGACTTCGCGCCGCGATAGCGCACCTCTGCATAGAAATGCGCGTCGGGTGCCCGCGTCATCGGAACGTTCGAGCCCCAGACCAGAAGAAAGCCGGCATTGTACCAGTCGGCGCTTTCGGGGACGTCCGTCTGTTCGCCCCAGGTCTGCGGCGACGCCGGCGGCAAGTCGCAGTACCAGTCATAGAACGAAAGACAGACGGACCCCAGCAGCGACAGATAGCGGCTGCCGGCGGCGTATGAGATCATCGACATCGCCGGGATGGGTGAGAAACCGACGACCCGGTCCGGTCCGTATTCGCGGATGGTGTAGGCGTTGGCCGCCGCGATCAGTTCGTTGATCTCGTCCCAGCTGACGCGCACGAACCCGCCGCGGCCGCGCCTCGACACCCAGTCGTGGCGCTTCTGCGGATCCTCGGCAATCGCGCGCCATGCCGCGACCGGGCTCATGGAGGCGCGCGCCTCGCGCCAGTGGCGGATCATGCGGGCGCGGACGAGGGGGTATTTCACCCGCGTGCCGGAATAGAGGTACCAAGAGTAGCTGGCGCCCCTGGGGCAGCCGCGCGGTTCGTGATTGGGCAGGTCCGGGCGCGTCCGCGGATAATCCGTCTGCTGAGTTTCCCAGGTCACGATCCCGCCCTTGACGTAGATCTTCCAGGAACAGGAGCCCGTGCAGTTCACGCCGTGCGTGGATCGCACGATCTTGTCGGCGGCCCAACGCTTCCGATAGGCGTCCTCCCAAGCGCGGCTTTCGTTCGTCGTGATGCCGTGCCCCTCGGAGTACTTCTCGCGCTTGGCGCGGAAAAACGTCAGCCGATCAACAAAGTGGCTCATATTGTTCTCCTGGTTCTATGCCGCGTTTCCGCGGATCGGTCCGAAGTTCCGGTCGGCGCCGAAGCCGCCCTGCGAGGCCTGACTATGAGCGGCACCCGATTGTCCGCGCAGTTCGCCGGACAGTCCCCGGGCATCCCGCACAAGAGGGGCCGGCCGAAACCGCCGGGCCGGTGCCGGGTCATGCGCGCCGATCTTTCGGCATTCCGTGTGGTGGGATTGGCCAGCATTCTGCGGCGTCCTCTGCAACGTTGTGACTTTGGCGCCCATCGCGATCTGCATCGGTCCGGGCGGTCGATCTTCATGCGGGCTGGCCGCTTGCCGTGTTGCGGCCAGAACCGCGTTCGATGTCGTGCAGAAGGCCGCCCCGGCGGGTGTAGTAGGCCCAGGTGATGCCGAGACAGATTACGTAGAAGATCAGGAAGGCCCACAGCGCGGCGACCGGACTTCCAGTCATGTTGAGCGATGTTCCGTAGGCCTTGGGGATGAAGAACGCGCCATAGGCGGCGATGGCGCTCGTGAAGGCGACGATGGCGGCGCTCTCCCGGTCGGCCTGGCGGCGACGTTCCTCGGCGGCCAGCTCCGGCATCAGGCGCGGCACCTCGCGGCCCATGATGATGGGGATCATCTGGAAGGTCGAGGCGTTGCCGACGCCGGTCAGGAAGAACAGGGCCATGAAGCACGCGAAGAAGCCCAGGAAGCTTCCATCCGTGCCGTCACCGGGCAGAAAGGTGATGACCCCGAAGACGGCGACGATCATGCCGATGAAGGTCCAGAAGGTGACCCGTCCGCCGCCGAAACGGTCGCTGACCCATCCCGTTCCCGCGCGGCTGAGCGCGCCGACGAGCGGGCCGAGGAAGACGAACTGCAGCGCGTTCACCTCGGGGAACATGATCCGTGTCAGAAGCGGGAAGCCCGCCGAATAACCGATGAAGCTGCCGAAAGTCCCGGTATAGAGGATGCACATCAGCCAGTTGTGCTTGCGCGTGAAGATCACGGCCTGTTCGCGGAAACTTGCCCGGGCATCCGCGATGTCGTGCATGCCGACCCAAGCGGCTATGGTCGCGACCACGATGAACGGCACCCAGACAAAGCCCGCGTTCTGCATCCAGAGCTGCCCGCCGTCGCTCATTTCCTGCGGCTGGCCACTCAATGCCCCGAAGACCCCGGCCGTGATCACGATCGGCACCAGGAACTGCATGACCGACACGCCGAGATTGCCAAGCCCGGCATTCAGCGCCAGCGCATTGCCCTTTTCCGACTTGGGAAAGAAGAACGCTATGTTCGCCATCGAGGATGCGAAATTGCCGCCGCCAAGCCCACAGAGCAGCGCCAGCACGAGGAAGATGAGGTACGGCGTCTCGGGATTCTGAACGGCATAGCCAATCCCCAGGGCGGGTAGGAGCAGCGAGCCCGTGGAAAGGGTCGTCCAGAGCCGTCCGCCGAAGATGGGGACCATGAAGCTGTAGAAGATCCGCAAGGTGGCGCCCGACAGGCCCGGCAGCGCCGCGAGCCAGAACAGCTGCGAGGGCGTGAAGTCGAAGCCGATCGCCGGAAGACGCGCGACGACCACCGACCACACCATCCATACCGCAAATGCCAGCAGGAGGGCAGGGATCGAGATCCACAGGTTGCGCTGTGCGATGCGGCGACCCTTCTCGCGCCAGAAGACAGGATCGTCGGGGCGCCAGTCCTCGATGCCCCGCGGACGCGCGTCCTGGCCGGGACGGTGGATCGCCTGCATCTCGGGCAGTTCCGGCAGGTCCGACAGGGCGGTGCCCTGCGCTTCGCGCTCCATCACCCGGATCGAGACGTGCATCCAGACGAACGCGATGCAGACGAGGAAGAACAGAAGCAGGAAGCAGCTCGTATAGATGCCGGTCAGATCGAGAAGCGCGCCGAAGGCGATGGGCAGGACAAAGCCGCCGAGACCGCCGATCATGCCGACCAGCCCGCCGACCGAACCGACATGGTTCGGATAGTAGACGGGGATATGCTTGAAGACGGCAGCCTTGCCGAGGCTCATGAAGAACCCGAGCCCGAAGATCGTGGCGACGAAGGGCCAGAAGCCCATTTCCGTCGAGAAGGTGATCGGGCCATCCTTGCCCTGGATCACGTAATCCGTCGGCGGATAGGACAGCATGAACAAGAAAACCAGCGAAAAGCCGAAGGTCCAGTACATGACCGCCCGCGCGCCGAACCGGTCGGAAAGATGCCCGCCGTAGGCACGGAACAGCGAAGCCGAGAGCGAGAAGCTGGCGGCGGCCATGCCGGCGGTCCGCACATCCGTCCCGTAGACGTCGATGAGATAGTGCGGAAGCCAGAGAGCCAGCGCCACGAACGCGCCGAAGACGAAGAAATAGTAGAGTGAGAAGCGCCAGACCTGCAGGTTTCTCAGCGGCGCGAACTGGCTGGCGAATGTCGGGCCACTGTCTCCGGACTTTCGCCGGGCGACCAGCTGCGGGTCGTCCTTGGCGAAGACGAAGAACGCCACGGCCATCAGCGCGAGCGCAACGGCCCAGACGTGCGCGACCCCCTCCCAGCCATAGGCGACCATGATGAAGGGAGCGACGAACTTGGTCACGGCGGCGCCGACGTTGCCCGCGCCGAAGATGCCGAGCGCCGTGCCCTGGTGGCCGGCGTCGTACCAGCGCGACACATAGGCCACGCCGATGATGAACGACCCGCCGGCAAGGCCGATGCCAAGCGCCGCGATCAGATAGACCAGATAGCTGTCCGCAAAGGTGAGGGCCCAGGTCGCCGCCGCCGTCAGCAACATCTGGACCGGGAACATGATCCGGCCGCCGTACTTCTCGGTCCAGACGCCAAGGAACAGCCGCGTGACCGAGCCGGTCAGAATTGGGGTTGCGACCAGAAGGCCGAACTGGAACTCGGACAGTCCGAGCTCCTCTTTTATCGCGACACCGATGATCGAGAAGATCGTCCAGACAGCGAAACAGGCCGTGAAAGCGACGGTGCTGAGCGTCAGAGCCCGTGTTTGTTCGCCCGTTCCAGCTCCGACATCCTGCATGACGCGCCCCTCGCGTGACCTTCGACTATAATTATCACACTGCAGGTCTCATCGTATGACGCGGGCGCAACAGTGCGATTTGACATATATCAATGTTTCCAAAATTGCGTCCGGGATACGCTCCATCGACGACGGATGCCGCTTTTGCGTTGGGCCGGAGCATCGGAGATGGAAACGCCGCGATATTTGGCAGGCGGGGGACGGGCAGCGCCGGCCAGCTTCGACGATTGCCTGACCCGTCAATTCGCCTTGTGTGCCGCGCTCGAGGCTCTGGCCGATTCCCTGCCATCGAACGTCGACACGCTCGCCGCGACCCAGCTGGTCGAGCAACTGCACCCGACGTTGTCGTACTGTCAGCAGTTCGAGGAAACCGTCGTCTTTCCGGTCGTCACGCGATCGAAACCGCAGGTCGAGCTGATCGTGGAGCGGCTCAGGCATGAGCATGTCGAGGACATTCACCATGCGCGCGACGTCTGCGATTCCGTGACGGCATTCGCCCGGAACCCCGTTCGCCTCCATGCCAACGAAGAGGGATACATGTTGCGGTGCCTGTTCACCTCGCTCCGGCGACACCTGGCTTTCGACCGCGACTATATCCTGCCGCTCTACCTCAGGGCGTGTGAACGCTGACGGATTCAGAGGCCCGCCTCGGCCCTTAGTGCTGCTTGGTCGAGCACGGTGACATGTCGGTTCTTCTCGATCGAAATGACCTCCGCGTTCCGCAAGTGGGCAAGTTGCCGGCTCACGGTCTCCATCGTCAGCCCGAGAAATTCCGCG
Source organism: Jannaschia rubra (assembly GCF_001403735.1). Lineage (GTDB taxonomy): Bacteria > Pseudomonadota > Alphaproteobacteria > Rhodobacterales > Rhodobacteraceae > Jannaschia > Jannaschia rubra. Next base: position 378,864 of record NZ_CXPG01000021.1, on the reverse strand, counting down.
ATGTCGGATCGGGTCCATGGCAGGTCGATGACGTTGGAAAAGCCTGCGACCCTCGGATCGATATGCGTTCCCAGCAGCAGCAGAAAGGACGCCAGCTTCTGCGACGCCGATTTCTGTCCCAGGATCATCAGCCATTCCCGCGCATCGTCCAGTTCCCGCAAGGATTGTGTATGTAGGCGATGCTCGAACGCATGGGACCGCTGTGCCATGTCCTCCAGGTCGCTGCGGGGGAAGACGCAAAGACGGACCGTGCTGGCCGCGACGGCACTCACATTGCTGGCTTCCGCGAAAGGGCGACCCAGGAAGTCGGGGGCGAACTTGAGCCCGACGATCTGCTGCCGGCCGTCCGGCAGAAGCTTCGTCAGCTTGACCACACCGCTCAGGATGTTTGCGAATGTATCTACCGGAACGCCGGCCGATATGAGTTCCGTTCCTGCCGGCACCTCGCGGCGCCTCGCCTGTCGTCCCAACCGCAGAAGCTCATCGGGTTCGAGAACGCTGCATATCCCGCCATGCCGCGCTTCGCATTCCCTGCAGATGACCGGGATCGCGGAACTGTGGATGTCCTTTCGCATGTCGCTGGTCTCCTGGTTGGCAAACGGAGGTTGCCGCCGTTGGCCCAACGGTCTTCGGCTGCCCGAACGATGGCTTCGCGCGTCACTCGCCGCTCACCGGGAAATTTCGCCGGAGCCGATCTTCATACAGGGGACGTAGGGCGCGGCATCGTGGGAGCTATAGCCTCCATGAAAGTTCTGCGGCATCAAGCTGTCCCCCTTTGCAATCGGCATTTGCGCGGTTTTCCGACTTCGGGCGATCGGCCGTGTCGGATCCTGTCCCGCCGCGTCGTGTGGGTTCTGGTTGAGGTGGTCACCGGCGATGTTCCGGCAGGGTCTGGTTGTTGGCGCCGGCCTGGACCGGAGAGACCACCGACGGCCGTTGACGCGATGGACTTGCGCGACCTTGTCGAGAAGGCCCCGGATGCTGACCTTTTGCGCGAGATGGCCGGCTGTGCAGCCGGGCGCCTGATGGAAAGAAAGGTCGGTGCCGCCACTGGCGGGGCTTATGACCGGAAGGACCCGGCCCGACAGGCGCGGCGCAACGGCTATCGCGACCGGGACCGGGACCGGGAGGCTCGGTCCGGAACGGTCGGACTGTGCGTTCCGAAGCTTTGGAAGGGCGTGCCCGCGGCACCTTTCCCGGCCGTCTCGAGCCGCGCCGGATGGCCGAGAAGGCGCGGACTGCCGTGATCCGGGAAGCCTGTATCAGGGCATCCCCACGCGCTTCGTCGACGACCTCGCGAAGGCCATGCCCTGCCCGGCAGGCGCGTGTGCGGCATGCTGCCGAAAGGGGGCATGAGCGGCACCCCGAAGAGCCAGGCGTCACGGCCCTGCGGCGAGATCGATGGCAAGGCGAAGGCGTCTCTCGACCGCCCGGTCGAAGGTGATCGGCCTTGCCCCTGGATCGGCGCCACCTGCCGCGAGGTTCGCCGCGGCGGACGGATCGCGTGGGTCGCCGTCATCATCGCCGCAGGCGTCGACACGAACGGGCGCCGCGAGGTCCTGGGCATGGAAACAGGGACATCCGAGGCAGAACCGGTCCGGACCGAGTTTCTGCGCAGGCTGACGCGGCGCGGTTTGCGGGGAGTGAAGCTCGTGATCTCGTCCGTCGGGCAAACAGTCCCCCGGGCTGTCTGGCTGACCCTCCTCCACCCCATAAAGGCATCGAGGCAGCCGCGACAAAGATGCTGTGCGCCACATGGCAGCGCTGCCGGGTCCGTTTCCAGCGAAACGTTCCGGCCCACGCGGGCAAGAGCGGCAGGCGGGTTGCCCGGCCTTCATCGCCACCGCCTTCGCTCAGGACACCGCCAAAGCCGCGAGCACCCGTTGGCGTGCCGTCGCCGATCGGCTTCGTCCCGAGGTGCCGAAGCTGGCGGACGTCATGGATGACGCCGGGCACGACGTCCCGACCTGCATGACCTTTCCGAGGGAGCATCGTGCCGGGCCGCGCTCCGCGACTCCGATCGAGCGTCCGAACGGCGAGATCCGGGCGGCGCACCAGAGGCGTCGGCGTCTTCCTGATGACGATGCCATCCTCCGCCTCGTCGGCCCGCCGCTCCTCGAACAGGACGATGAATGGGCGGTCCAGCAGGGGGCGGTACGTGACACTGGAACCCATGGACCCTTCGAGCGAAGATGCCATCGTCAGCCTGCCCGTCGCAGCACGCCGATCAGGCACACCCGCGCCGGACGTCATGGCGATCCTCAAGGCCAGATACACCGGTCAGCGGGATACGATACTTTGAACCCCTTGACCCTTCCTTCGTCCGCGCCTAACCCAACAGAACTTTCCGGCGAGTTGGCGGAGTGGTTACGCAGCGGATTGCAAATCCGTGCACACCGGTTCGATTCCGGTACTCGCCTCCAATAACTTTCAGTGGCTTACGTGATCCGCATCGTTGTCGATCACTCCTCGTTTACAGTTTGAGTGTTCCGGGTGGCCTTCTCAGCTTTCAGCAGGCGCAGGACTTCGGCATTCTTTGCAGGCGAGACGGCCGTGGAATGGTCGGTTATCCTGATCCGGGCGGCCGAGGAAGGCGCGTAGCGTGCGCTGGCCGATGTGGGCCTCGCCGGCGACGAGGCCACGCCCGACATCCGCGACCTGCGCTCCTTGGTGGACTGCATCCGGCCGGTACGCTGCACCGCGGTGCAGATCGCCGTCCACATGATCACAACCGGCATCATGCTGGCGCTGCCGGCGAGCATCGTCATCAAGCTGAAGAACCTCGGCAGCAGCCCGTAGCCAAGCCCAATCCCCTACTCATCAGCTCGCAATGATCCGCCCTTGAGGCGGGTTTTTCGTTTCTGGAAGCCTCCATGTCCACAACGGTCTACGAGCGCTGCAACAGGGCGTCCGAGCGCACTTGGCGCTGGCCGAATTCTGACCTGGCAGAGATTGCCTGCCGGGGCACCGGCAAGCTGCTCGTCAATGAACCTGCCTTCGATGAGCTGCTGGCGCTGCGCGACCGCATAGGCAGGCCTCTGATCGTCAGCCCCGCCTATCGCAGCCCCGAGCACGACCGCGCCGTAGGCGACGCGACCCGCTCCAAGCACTTCGACGGCGCCGCCTTCGACATCGCCGTGGTGAATCACGATCTGGTGGAGTTCGAGGCCGCGGCACGGAAGGTCGGATTCCCCGGCTTCGCGCGGGGTAGATCACAAAGGGCGGGGTCCGACGCACATTTCCAGGTTGCTCCTACATTGCGATGCCGACAGATGGGATCAGGCCGCTGATGCAACAGGTTAAATAGTACACGAAAAAAAGGGTTTGATGCCCGTCGCTGCGGCTCTGCCACTCCCGCACACTTTTGGGGATGCAAGTCGTGATCCTGGCCGGACGGCGGGGATCAGCCTCTTTCGGCGACTCAAGCGCAGAACGAACCTTAAGGACATCGCGGATCAAACATAGCCCTATGCATCTTGACCTTCCGCGCAGGCAAGAATAGTTAGTAACCGATAACTCACCGGGAATATCGGTTATGGCTCGCAAGACTTCCACAACCCGCAAGGCCGAGATCGTCGTCACGACGATGCGGCTGGCCGATGAACTGGGGCCCGACCGATTGACCATACAGGCCGTCGCCAATGCGGTCGGACTGACGCAACCGGCGATCTTCCGGCATTTTCCAACCAAACAGGCCCTCTGGCAGGCTGTCGCCGAAACGATTGACGAGACGATGACCGAGGCTTGGGAAATGACCCTTGCCGAGGGCCGCGCGCCGCTCGAGCGGCTTGCGTTGCTGATTGAGACGCAGTTACGTCAAATCGAAGGGAACCCTGCCATCCCCGCCATCCTGCATTCGCGGGAGCTTCAGACCGAGAACGCCGACCTGCGGCAGCGCTTCCGTGCGCTGATGATGCGCTTTCAAGGCTTGCTGCGGGCGGAACTGATGGCCGCACGCGACGCGGGCCTGATCCGCTCCGACCTGGATCCGGACGACGCTGCGGTTCTGCTCATCTCGCTGGTGCAGGGATTGGCGATCCGCTGGGCTCTCGGCAACCGATCCTTCGCGCTCGGGCCGGAGGGAACGCGCCTCCTCGGCGCTCAACTGGCATTGTTCCGCGCCCCAGCGACACGGGAGGCCGGATCATGAAGAACGGTCGGAAGTTCTGGTTCCTCGTCTTGGCGGGTGCCGTTGCGATTGGAGTCCTGGTGTATCTGTTCTTCGCCGAACGTCCGATCACGGTCCCGGTGGCAGCGGTTCAGAAGGACGTGCCCGTCCGTATTTATGGGCTTGGCACGGTGGAGGCGCGCATCGTTTCGCGGATCGGCTTCGAGGCTGATGCGGCCTTGGCCGACCTCGAGGTCGACATCGGCGACAGGGTCACGAAAGGGCGGATTCTGGCGCGGCTGCATACCGCCGAGCAGGAAGCCCGTGTGGTGCGTGCAGAGGCCGCGGTCGAAGCGGCCGGTGCCAATGAAGTCAAGGCCGCGGCGAACGTGATGCGGGCGCGCGCCGTGCTGGCGCAGCGCCGGTCCGCCAATGTCCGACAGCAGGCGCTGGCCGAGCGCAGCACGATTTCGGCGCAGACCGCGGAGGAGGCACAGCGGGACGTCGACGTGGCCGTGGCCGACCTCGCCGTGGCCGAAAGCGAGATTAAGGTCGCGGAGGCCCAGCGTGCCGATGCCGAAGCGGCGCTTCTCTACGAAACGACGCTTCTCGACCATCACGTCCTGCGCGCACCCTTCGATGCCGTCGTCGTCGCCCGGCACGCCGAGGCGGGCACGGTGGTGCGCGCGGGCGATCCGATCTTCACGCTGATGGACCCGGGCACGGTCTGGACGCAGGCGTACATCGACGAAGCGCGCGCCGGATCGATCGCGGTGGGCCAGGCGGCCGAGGTGCGGTTGCGCTCGTTGCCGCACGAGGTGTTCGGCGGCACGGTCGACCTGATCGGCATCGAGAGCGACCGGGTGAACGAGGAACGGCGCGTCTGGATCGCCTGCGATCGCTGCCCGGCCGAGGTGTACCTGGGCGAGCAGGCCGAAGTGAGGATAACCGTGGCCACCCTGCCAGAGGCATTGCTGGTGCAGGAAGTCGCGGTCCGCGGGTTCGACGGACACCAGGGCCGCGTCTGGACCGTCGAAGATGGGCGGCTGGTCGACACCGAGGTCATCTTCGGCCACCGCACCGAGGATGCGAGGGTGGAAATCGTCTCCGGCGTGCCGGAGGGGGCGAAGGTCGTCGCAGCGCCCTCCGGCAGTCTGTCCGAGGGACGGATGGCCCGCATTGCGGGGGACGGGCAATGAACCTCGCCTACCGGGACGTGCGCCACAACCTCTTCCGCTTCGTGCTGACATGCCTCGGCCTCAGCCTGCTGATGGCGGTCGTTCTGGCGATGATCGGCATCTACAACGGCCTGGTCGCCGATGCGCTCAACATCGTGAAGGCGCCACAGGCCGACCTGTGGGTCGTCGAAGCCGGTACGCAGGGCCCCTTCGCCGAAGCGTCGAAGATCCCCGGCAGCACCCGCGATGCGGTGGCCCGCTTGCATGGCGTGGCCGATGCGGGCGGGATCACCTATCAGACTGTCGAGGCGAGCCACGCCGGCGACACCCTGCGCCTCTACGTCATCGGCTACCAGCCTGGCCACCTCGGCGGACCCCAGACGATCGCCGAGGGGCGCGGCATCACACAGACGCACTTCGAACTGGTCGCCGATCGCAAGACCGGCCTCGCTCTCGGCGATCGCATCCGCCTCGGACGCGACAGCTTCGCCGTCGTTGGCCTCGTCGAGAACACGATGAACTCGGGCGGCGACCCCGCCGCTTTCGTCACTCTGGCCGACGCTCAGACCCTGCAATCGCAACTGGCCCCTCCGGCGCAGCGCGTGCAGACCGCCCGCGGCGCGGGACTTCTGGAAAGCGCCGACACTGTCGCGGCCGTGATCGCGCGGCTCGAACCGGCGGCGGACCCGCGCGATGTGGCGCAGACCGTGCGGCAGTGGAAACACCTCGGCGCGCTGACCCAGGATGAGCAGGAGGGAATCCTGATCGGTTCGGTCGTGGATCGCGCCAAGCGACAGATCGGCCTGTTCCTGGGGATCCTGTTGACGGTGTCCGCCGTGGTGATCGCGCTCATAATCTATACGATGACGATGGAGAAGTTGAAGCAGATCGCCACGCTCAAGCTCATCGGGGCACCGGACCGCACCATCATAGGGCTGATCGTGCAGCAGTCGCTCGCGCTCGGTATGGTCGGTTGGAGCTTCGGTCTGATCCTCATCCTGCTGTTCAAGGACTTTTTCCCGCGGCGCGTGGTCCTGGAGCCCGTGAATGCGGCGGTGTTGGCCGGCATTATCGTCGTGGTCTGCGTCGCGGCCAGCGGGCTGGGCGTCCGGGCGGCGTTGAAGGTCGATCCGGCGACGGCGATCGGGGGGTGAGCCATGCACGGCGATCGCATGCCCCTGATCGAGATTTCCGGCGTCTCCAAACATTTCGGTGAAGGCGATACACGCGTCGATGCCTTGCGGGACATCGACCTGACCGTGCGCCAGGGTGAGGTGGTCGCGCTGCTCGGCCCGTCCGGATCAGGCAAGACGACGCTGCTCAATGTCTTGGGATGCATCATCGACCCCACGCAGGGACGCGTGACGCTGGACGGCGAGCTCGTGTTCGACGGCCGGTGGCTGCGCGGCGACTTGCGGCGGCTGCGGCTCGACAAGATCGGTTTCATCTTCCAGTTCCACAACTTGCTGCCGTTCCTCAGCGCTCGCGACAACGTAGCACTGGTCCTGACGCTCGCCGGAAAATCAAAGGTCGAAGCACAGGCACGCGCCGCGGAACTGCTCGACTACCTGGAAGTCGGCCATCGCGCCGGAGCCATGCCCGCGCTTCTGTCAGGAGGAGAAGCGCAGCGCGTCGCCATCGCGCGCGCTCTGGCCAACAGCCCGCGCATCATATTGGCAGACGAACCCACCGCCGCGCTCGACAGCAAGCGCGCGGGAATCGTCATGGACCTGCTGCGCAAGCTGGCCGCCGAACAAGGTGCCTGCATTGTCGCCGTCACCCACGACGAAAAAATCTACGACCGGTTCGACCGGTTGTTCCACCTGCGAGACGGGGTGCTGGAGTCCGAGGAAGGTGAAGAACCATGACGGCACGTTCATCGAGAAAATGGCCGGTTCGGATTGCGGCGGGCGTCGCGGTGGCGTTCGGCGCGGTGACGGTCCTTTCGGGTGGCCGGGTCCTGTTCGGTGGCACCGCCGCGCAGGAAGCGGCGGGGGACGCCGTGCCGTTCGTGCTCTGGTTCAACTTCCTCTCGGGCTTCGGCTATGTCCTCACCGGCATTGGCATCGCAATGGAAAAACGGTGGGGGGCTCATTTGGCGTTGGCACTGGTTGCAGGTATCGCCATCGTTTTCGCACTGCTCGGCCTTCATGTGGCTCAGGGCAATGCGTTCGAAATGCGAACCGTTGGCGCCATGACCTTGCGCCTCATGGTCTGGATCCTGATCGCGACGGTGGCCGTACGGGATGCCTGCGCAAAATGACACGGGTCACGATGGGTATTTCCGGATGAATCTTCTTTTGCGGTCGGAGCTTCGGTGCACCGACCGCCCGGTTCGGAGCGGCGTTCGCCGGAGGCTTTCTGATCGGTGGGGATTTACGGATCTGTTAACCGGCGGAGCATTTCCCAGACCTGACACCCAACCTTGTATGCAAGATTATCATAATGAATGGCCTCTATTGGTTCGTGACCGACATCCTCGGCTCGATCGCTTTCGTTCATCCATCGAATGCCGGCTCGAATACACTTTTACCGGTGCTCGGTGTCGAACCATCTCAGCGGCTGGCGACGCCGGGGCATCCGACGGGTGACGAGCATTTCGTTTAAAACAGGTTAACACATTGATGTAACGAGAAAATGGGACAGGGATGCGGGCGCCATATTGATACTTCCTGAAAGAGCGGCCTGAAACGAGCGCCACCTTTGCGACGGTCGGGCAACACGTGGTGTCTTGGAAGATCAGCTTGTTTCCGTCCTCCCCGTCGATCTGATGATCTCAGGCGCCGCCGTCGATCATGTCGCTCCCCGAGCTACCGAACAGGACGTTCGCAGCCGCGTCCCAGCCGTGCGTGACGTCGTTGCCGAGATCGCCCCGCAGATCGTCGGCGCCATGGTCCCCTTCTAACCTAGGGTCAGGCCTCGTTCTTGCGGCCTGGCTGTTCAGCCCCGGCATTTGGTGGATCGGGTCGGGGATGGATCTTTCCGGCTCTGACGGCCAGATTTTGCAGATGTACTCCAGAAGCGCGGTAAGCGGCGTCTGCGCCGCGCGTGTTTTCAGCTTGACGGCATGGGGGTCCATGGCAGCAGATCGTCGATCTTTGCCTGCGGATGGGCGGCGGCAACGGCCTGCAGTGTTCCCTTGAGGTAGGCGAATGGTTCGACGTCGTTGATCTTTGCGGTGGCGATCGGGGACGCAATGCGCGCCCAGGATCGATTGCCCTCGTCGTGGCCAGCGAAGAGTGCGTTCTTGCGGGTCAGGGCGGTCGGCCGGATCAGGTTCTCGACGCTGTTGAAGTCGATTGCGACCCGGCCATCGTGCAGGAAGGTCTGCAGCCCGTCCCAGTGGTGGTGGATAAAGGCCAGCTTTTGACCAAGGCGCGACTTCATCGATACGCGGCGGCATTGCGCCTGCAGCCATTCGCCGAAGGCCGCGACCAGCGGTGCACCGCCGCCTGTTGGGGACGGGCGCGTCAGTCGGTTGTAGCCGGGTGTAGCCATCCAACTGAAGGATGCCGTCGAAGCCCTGCAGGATGCGCTTTGCGTTCTCGCCCGCACGGTCGGGCCGCGTAGGTAAGCACCACACCAGGTGGGTCTGCCCCGCCCCATGACCGGTCATCGCGCGCCAAGGCCCAGAGATAGCCCGTCTTCGTCCGTCCCTGCCAGGATCGAGCATGGGGGCAGTGGTTTCGTCCATGAACAGCTTGGTCGACGTCTTCAGGTGTTCGGCCAGCCGATCGACCCCGGGGCCGGGGGGAAGGCGGCCGTGCCGATCCAGTCGGCCAGCGTGCTGCGGTGAAGCTCGATCCCCGCCCGGGCCGGGATCTGGCTCTGGCTCTGGCGGTATAACGGAAGGTGGTCGGCATACTCGCTGACCAGCACATGCGCGAGGGCGCCCTCGGTGGGCAGACCGCCCTCTGTCAAGTGTGCGGATGCCGGGGCCTGCGTTGTACCCTCCGCACACCGGCGACAGGCAGACTTCGGCCGAATGGTCACGATTATCCGCAGCTGCGCGGGCACGATATCCAGCCGCTCGGTCCGGTCTTCGCCGATGCGGTGCATCTCGCCGCAACCGCAGGGACAGAGCAGGCTGTCCGGCTCGATCACCTGCTCGAACCGCGGCAGGCTTTCCGGAAGATGCCCGCGATTGTGGCGAGCAACCTTGCGTGAAGGCGTGCGGGGCGCAGCCTGCGCATCCCGTCGGGCCTTCGCCTCGGCTATGGCCGCTTCGAGATCCTCGAAGGCCAGCTGGTGTTCGTCGTCGCGCAGCTTCTCGGAGCGCTTGCCATGCACGGCCTGGTTCAGCTCGGCGATGAGATGCTCCAGCCGGCGATTGATCTCCCGCAGCGCCTCCCGTTCGTGCAGCACCGCCGGCACAGCTGCACGCTGGCTTTCGGGGATGGCAGAAAGATCGATAAGCGGGGCGACGGGCATGTCGTCAATATAGCCTGATGCGTCTGCATTCGAACGTTTTGTCGTCCATTCGGGTCACTCTGCCACGGCTGGCTCCGGGGCCTCCAGAGGCCGAACCCGACGCCAGTCAAGGCCGGCAAAAAGCGCCTCGAACTGCGTTCGACCCAAGGTCATGGCGCCATCCCGAACCGCCGGCCAGGCGAAGCTGTCGGCCTCGAGGCGCTTGTAAGCCATCACCAGGCCGCTGCCGTCCCAGAACAGGGTCTTCAGCCGGCCGGCGCGTTTGGCGCGGAACACGAATATCGTGCCGGTGAACGGATCCTCCGCCAGCATCGACTGCGCAAGCGCCGCCAATCCATCGTGCCCCTTCCTGAAGTCCACCGGCGTGGGTTGCAACCATGATCCGCATGCCCCGCCATGCCAGCTGCCGCCACGCCGACAGCTGGTTCGGCTGCACACCATAACGATCCGCCACAGCATTCACCGTGGCACACGGCTCGAGCGTATCGGCGACCACCAGCGCCTTCACCTCATCCGGCCACCGGCGACGGCCGGACGCATAGATCTCGACGCCCGGAAAAGTGAGAAACGAATTCTCGGCTCACATTGCGAAACGCACTCCTCATCAGCCGATGAAAAAGATCTCGCAGCACCGCGCAAGCCAAGCCATGTGGGGTTCAGCCGTCGCTTACAGAGCGTGAGCCCGCCGAGGGTTTTGAGCCTGCGTGCTAGGCTCAGGACTCGTTGATCGTATCCAGAAGATGACGATGGCCACGATGGCGATAGCGGACATGAAGGTGTGGGCGCAGCGGTCGTAACGGGTGTGGATACGTCGCCAATCCTTCAGCTTGCCGAACATGTTTTCGAGCTTGCGGCGGTTGCGGTAAAGTGCCTTGTCATTAGGTATATGGATTTTTCGTTGTAATTTCGATGGGATGCAGGCAACCACTTTGCGCTCGGCAAGGGCGTCGCGGAACCGGTCGGCGTCATGGCCCTTGTCCGCCAAGAGCGCTTTGGCCGGTGGCAGCGACGACAGCAGGGCCGCAGCGCCGGTGTAATCACTGACCTGGACTGCGGTCAGAAGCAGAGTGCGCGGCCGCCCCTCGCTGTCGCAGACAGTATGCAGCTTTGAGTTCAAGCCGCCTTTCGTGCGTCCGATATGCTTGGGAAGAGCCCCTTTTTGAGCAGACTGGCCGCCGTCCGGTGCGCCTTGAGGTGCGTCGCGTCGATCATGGTTTCCTCAGTCCCACCGCCACCCTTGGCAAGCTCGACGAAGATGCGTCCGAACACACCCATCTCGCTCCAGCGGATGAAGCGGTTCTGGATCGCCTTGTGAGGCCCGTAGCTCATGGGAACGTCGCGCCGCTTCGGACCATTGCGGATCACGAAGATGATGCCGCTGATCACCCGACGATCATCGGCGCGCACCAACCCGTGCGCGAGCGGAAAGAATTGCGAAATCCGTGCCATCTGGGTGTTGGATAGCAAAAACATCTCAGTCTTGGCAGCACCCCCTCGATGCCGCCAGTGAAACAATGAGTTGAAGGGTCGGCAAGTGAATCAATGGGTCTAGAGCCTAAACTGACACTGATCCTGCGCCGCGCTTGGCGCAAACGGCAGCTAAGGGCCGTCACCGGACCGATGTACGAGTGACTTGAGCGCCCAATTTGTCGCGCTCCAACAGCCCGCTCCGCTGATCGCACGAAAGCCTTGCCAACCTACAGCCAACATTGCGGCCATCCCCAAGCCTCCCCCCGCCAACGGAAAACCCTCTCGCAGCGGTGCCTCGCATCGCCTGTTGAAAAGCCCGGTCGCGGCGCCGCGTCGGTGGTTTGACGGACCGACCCCGCTGCCGGGCCGAGGCCCGGTCGTTCTGGCCACTGAGGATGACCCGTGGATGTGCCGGCGGGCGAACGGGGCGACCCCCGGGGGGCCGTCCGATCCGTCTTTCCGGGGTCGCGGGGCCTTGGTGGCCCTGCCGTGCGCGCGCCGGGATGTTCTGGGTCGGAGCGGTCAAGGAAGGGATGACAGGTCAGCCGGTGATGTAGTCGCCATGCGCCCATCCCACCGCGCCCGAGACGTGGCGGACGCGGAGCCAGTCGCCGCGACGCTCCAACGGGGCGAGGCGGTCGCCCGGATACATTCGCCGCAGCACCGCATGGCCGGTGCCGGGACCCGCGCGCAGGTTCAGGTAGCCCACGGTCGTGGGGGCGACGAAGCGGATCGCCGGTACCTCGGCCGCGCCGCGTTCGAGATAGCTGGACGACACCCACCCACGCTGACCCGAAGGCAGGCGGACGTGGGCCCAGATGCCCAGCGTCTCCTCTATGTCGACGCGGTCGCCCGGCGACAGGCGCAGCAGCACGTCGTGAACCGTGCCAGGGCCGGAGCGGAGGTTCAGATACCCCTCCTCGGTCTGCTTTACATAGAGGGTCTGCGCCAGCGCGCCCACGGGCGACAGCAGCAGCACGAGGAGAAGGGGGGCAAGGCGCATGGCGGGCTCCGGCGGCGGGGATCGGGTCATGGTGGCGCGGGGGATCGCCGGGTTCAAGCGTCGCCGGAGCGATCCTTGCGTCAGCTGCGGACCCAGCGCAACAGCGCGACGCCCAGAAGCGTCGTCATGGTCGAGGCGACCTTGGCGAGGTTCAGCGGCTCGCGCAGGACGGTGATGCCGATGACGAGGGCGAAGACGATGGAGGTTTCGCGCAGCGCGGTCACGAGGGCGATGGGCGCCTGCGTGAAGGCCCAGGTGACGATGGCATAAGCCACGAACGACGCGGTGCCGCCGATCCAGAAGACGCGGCGGCCATGGGTTGCGAGGTCGCGGAACGTGCCCGGCGAACGGAGGGCAAGGTAGATGGACAGCATCGCGGCGTTGCCCAGCGCCAGCCAGGCGTAATAGCCGACCGCCGTTCCCGCCGCGCGGGCGCCGGTGCCGTCCACCAGCGAATAGCCCGCGATGAACGTGCCGGTGACGAGAGCGAGGACGGCGGCGCGGCCGTTTCGCAAACCGTCGGCGCGGCGGGTGAGGCCCAGGCTCAGGATGCCCGCGCCGATCACGAGGACCGCAAGGAGTTCGACGGGCGCAAGATCGACGCCTAGGAAGACGATGGAGATGGCCGCGACGATCAGCGGGGCAGAGCCGCGGGCGATGGGATAGACCTGCGTGAGATCGCCGATGCGATAGGAGTTCACGAGGAACATCTGATAGCCGAAGTGCAGCGCCATTCCGGCAACCATCCAGGGCAACGATTCGGCGGCGGGAATGGGCACGAAGGGCAGGCAGAGCAGGGCGACGGGGATGTGGCCCAGCATGACGCCCGACATGGCCATGAGCTTGTCGCCGTCGTGCTTGACCATGGCGTTCCAAGTCGCATGGAGCGCTGCGGCACCGAGGACGGCAAGGAAGACGCCGAGCGTCACCGGAACAGGGTGATCGCGCCCGGCGACCAGGCCAGCCGCGCCTGGGTGCCGATGTCGAGAACGGGGCGGCCAAAGACGTTCCGCATGGAGATGCGGACGGGCTTTTCCGCGCCGTCCAGCGTCACGTCGTAATAGGTCATGTCGCCATAATAGACGACCTCGACCACGCGGCCTTCGGCAACGCGGCCCTCGGTCTGCTGGCCGGGGAACAGAAGCGTCGCGGTTTCCGGGCGGAAGCCCACCATCGGGTCGCCCGCGGTGGTGGCCGTCGATTGCAGGTCCTGCACGACCATCTTGCCCAGCCCCGCGGCATCGACCACGTCGCCGTCGACGGTCGCGGGCAGGAAGTTCATCACGCCGATGAACTCGGCCACCCGGCGGGACACGGGGCGGCGATAGAGCGCCTCGGCCTCGGCCAGTTGCGCGATCTCGCCCTCGAACATGACGGCGATGCGGTCGGACATGACCAGCGCCTCCTCCTGGTCGTGGGTGACGAGGATGAAGGTGATGCCGACCTGCCGTTGCAGGCGGATCAGCTCGACCTGCATCTGTTCGCGCATCTTGCGATCGAGCGCGGAGAGGGGCTCGTCCAGCAGCAGCACCTTGGGCCGCAAAACGAGCGCGCGAGCCAGCGCCACACGCTGCCGCTGCCCGCCGGACAGCGCGTGCGCGGCGCGTTTGCCGTAGCCGTCGAGCCCGACCATGTCGAGCGCGTCATCGACCAGCGTGTCCTTGGCCTGACGGTTCAGGTCGGAGCGTTTGCGCAGGCCGAAGCCCACGTTCTGCGCGACGGTGAGATGCGGGAAGATGGCGTAGGACTGGAACACCATGTTGGTGGGCCGCCGGTTGGGGGAGAGGCGGGTCATGTCGGTGCCGCCGATCATCACGGTGCCTTCGGTCACCCCCTCGAACCCCGCGATCACGCGCAGGAGCGTGGTCTTGCCGCAGCCCGACGGGCCGAGCAGCGAGAAGAACTCCCCCGCGCGGATGTCGAGGTCGACGCCGCGCAGTGCGTGATAGTCGCCGTAGTACTTCTGGATGCCCTGAAGGCGGATGAGCGGTTCCGTCACAGGAATCCTCCGGTATCTTTGACGCCCGCGCGGGCGAGGCCCCGGCGACGGTTCCATTCGGCGAAGGTCAGCATCAGGATCGAGATGATGACGAGGATCGTCCCCAGCGCCATCACCACCGGAATGAGCCGGGGAAAGCGCAGGAGCGACCAGATGTAGACCGGCAGGGTCGGGTCGCTGCCGGTCAGGAAGAAGGCGATGATGAATTCGTCGAGCGAGATCGTGAAGGAAATCAACAGCGCGGCGACGATGCCGGGCATCACGAGCGGCAGCGTCACGAGGCGGAAGGTCGACAGGCGGGTCTCGCCCAAGTCGATGGACGCCTCCTCCATCGACGGGTCGAGGGACTGGAAGCTGGCGTTCAGGATAGCGATGGCGAAGGGCGTGCAGATCAGCACATGCGCTGCGATCACCGTCCAGAGCGACAGGTTCCAGCCGAAGAAGCGCACCGCCACGACCAGAAGCGAGGTGGCGACGATGATCTCGGGCAGGACGAGGGGCAGCATGATGAGACCGAGCGCCGCCGCCTTGCCGGGAAAGCGGTAACGAACGTTGGCCCGCGCCGCCGCCAGCCCCAGGACCACCGCCAGCACCGAGGAGATACCCGCCACGAACAGCGAGTTGCCCAGCGCCTTGTGCAGTTCCTTGTTGGTCCAGAGTTCGGCGAACCATTTGGTCGTGACCCCGCTCAGCGGGAAGGCGATGACCGTGCTGTCGTTGAAGGCAAACAGCGGCAGCAGGACGATGGGCGCATAGAGGAACGCAAGGAAGGCGATGACATAGACGCGCAGCATCTCAGCGACCCCCAGACAGCCGCCGCGCCAACGCGACGGTGGCGAGCGCGATGATCGTGACCAGCACCATGGCGACCACCGCCAACGTGGCCCCCATGGGCGCGTTGTTGAGGCCAAGGAACTGCGTCTGGATCATGTTGGCGATCATCAGCCCGTTCGGCCCCCCCACCAGCGCAGGCGTGACGTAGTCCCCCACCGTGGGGATGAACACGATCAGCAGGGCCGCGACCACCCCCGGCATGGCGAGCGGCAGGGTCACGCGAAAGAAGGTGGTGACGGCGTTCTCGCCCAGGTCGCGGGCGGCCTCCAGCAGGTTTCGGTCGATCTTTTCCAGTGCGACGAAGATCGGCAGGATCGCGAAGGGCGCGAAGGCGTGCGACAGGGTGATGATTACGGCCTCGGGGCTGTAAAGGGGGGCAGCAAGACCGTCCCATTCCAGACCCAGCCGCTGGCCCAGGGCCACGATCCAGGGGTTGATGGGTTCCAGCAGCGAGTTGATGACGCCGTTGTAGCCCAGGATCACCTTCCACAGGAAGATCCGCAGCAGATAGCTCGTCCAGAACGGAATGGTGATGAGGAACAGCCACAGCGACTTGCGCGACGGGGCGACGCGGAAGCTGACGTAATAGGCGACGGGGAAGGCCAGCACCACGGTGGCGATCGTGACCGCTCCGCTGATCCACAGGCTGCGCAGCATGATGGTGCGATAGATCGGGTCGGTCAGCGCCTCGGCATAGTTGGCGAGCGTAGGCGTTCGGTCGATGGTCAGGTAATCCTGCGTCCAGAAGCTGAACAGGAAGATCGCCAGAAGCGGCCCGGCCAGAAGCGCCAGCGCATAGAGCAGCGGGGGCGCGATCAGCGTCAGCCCGCGTTTGGTTTCCTGATCCAACGACACCCCCGGTTGCAGGCGCACAGAAAACCCGAAAGGCCCGCCCGGTGCAAGCGGTCTGCGGGCGCGTCAGGGGTCGCGCCGGGCGCCGGGCAGCGTGGGTCTGGGCGCGGCGGCGGACGCCCTGCCGCGCGGGGGCGCGGCGGCCAGCCGGTCGAGGCGTTCGAGGATGGCGGTGGTGTTCTCGGCCGTCGTCACCTGCATCCGCGCGGCCAGCGTCAGGGCCACGACCAGCAGCCCGCCGATGGCGAGCCCCCCGCCCGTGCCCATCAGCACCGGGTCGCGGGCATAGAGGAAGAGGCCCCGCCAGGCGATCCAGCCGCCGAAGAAGATGACGGCCCAGCCGCAGATCGCGACGAGGAACAGGACGAGGCGCGTGAACAGGGTGCTGCGCATGTCAACGGCAGACAGGAAAAGGGCCCGCCCCGGCAAGGGCAGGCCCGATTTCCGATCGTGACAGGCGGATCAGCGCTTGGAGAACTGGAAGCTCTTGCGGGCCTTGGCCTTGCCGTACTTCTTGCGTTCCACCACGCGGCTGTCGCGGGTCAGGAAGCCCGCGGCCTTGAGCGCCGAGCGCAAGCCGGGCTCATAGAGTTGCAATGCCTTGGACACGCCGTGCTTGACCGCACCGGCCTGACCCGACAGGCCGCCGCCCTTGACGGTGGCCATGACGTCGAACTGGCCTTCGCGGTCGGTGATCTCGAACGGCTGCTTGAGGATCATCTGGAGCACGGGGCGTGCGAAGTAGGTGTTGATGTCCTTGCCGTTGACCGTGACCTTGCCCGAGCCGGGCTTGATCCAGACGCGGGCGACGGCGTCCTTGCGCTTGCCGGTGGCATAGCTGCGGCCGAGTTCGTCGCGGACCGGGTCGCGCGGTTCGGAGGTGTCCAGCAGGACCTGGCCGTCGCCGTCGGCGGCGGTGCCGGAGACGGCGCCCTTGAGATCTTCGAGGGAGTTCAGTTGCTCAGCCATGATCAAGCGCTCCGCGTGTTCTTGGGGTTCATCGACTTGACGTCGAGGACTTCGGGCGACTGCGCCTCATGCGGGTGCTCGGCCCCGGCATAGACGCGAAGGTTGGTCATCAGCTCGCGCGAAAGCTTGTTGCCAGGCAGCATCCGCTTGACGGCCTGCGTCAGCACCCGCTCGGGGAACTTGCCGTCGAGGATTTCCTGCGTCGTGCGCGACTTGATGCCGCCAGGGTGGCCGGTGTGCCAGTAATGGGGCTTCTCGCGCTTGTTGCCGGTAATCTGCACTTTGTCGGCGTTGATCACGATGACATTGTCGCCCATGTCCATGGACGGCGTGAAGGTGGCCTTGTGCTTGCCGCGAAGGCGCATGGCGATGACCGAGGCGAGGCGACCCAGAACGATGCCTTCGGCATCGATCAGGATCCACTTCTTGTCGATCAGGTCGGGGGTCATGGTGAAGGTCTTCATGGCCTTGCCCTTTGTCTGATGTGGATGACGGTGGGGCAGGGGCCCCGGATCGGACGGCTTATAGACGCCGGCCCGGCGGTGTCAACGGGGCGGAAGCTGGGAAAATATGACGTTATCAACGTGTTAGGGATGGGGTTATATTTTACCCCACAGTCACGTGTCGATTTCCTGCGGCGGCGAGGCCAGGAGTCGCGTCAGGGTTGCCAGCGCGCCTTCGAATCGGTCGTCCGACAGCGTGCCGTTGAGGGCGAGCCGCACCGCGTTGGGCGCCTGTCCGTCCACGAGCGCGAATTCATCGGCGGCCTTGAGCATCACGCCCTCCGCCTCGGCCGCGCGCAGGAACGACGACGCGCGCCAGCCGCGCGGCAGGCGCAGCCAGGCGAAGGGCACATCCTCGCGCGCAATGAGGTCATAGCCGGCCAGCGCCCGCCGCGCCGCGATCACGCGGGCCGCCTGAAGCCGCATGACGTCCTCGCGGATCGACGCGGCCACCCCCGTCTCGATCAGGGTGCGGACCAGGTCGATCTGCGGCCGCGGCAGGCCGTAGACCTGCTGCTGCATCGCGGTGACGGCAAGGTCTGCGCGGCCCCGTGCCGGGCCGATCATGCCCATCCGCAGGGCGGGGCTGATGGTCTTGCTGAGCGAGGTCGTGACCCAGGTCCGGTTGGGGGCAAGGTCACGGTAGGTCGGCGCGGTGGGCACGCAGGCGAAGCAGTCATCGTCGATGATCTCCAGATTGTACCTTTCGCAGATCGACACAATCTCGGCACGGCGGGCTGGAGAGGTGCGGTTGGTGGTCGGATTGTGCGCCTCGGCCGATGTGGCGAGGATCTGCGCGCCGGTCTGCGCCGCGATCCGTTCCAATGCGTCCGGCAGAAGGCCCTCCTCGTCGAAGGGCACGCCGCGCAGGTCGGCCCGCACCAGCGCCGCGGCATGGCGGAAGCCGGGGTAGCAGAGGTCTTCGGTCAGGACGACGGGGCGGGGGCCGTGCAGCAGCGCGTGGAACAGCACCACCGTGGCGTGCTGCGCGCCCAGCGTCAGCACCATGTCGTCGGCCGCGATCGGCTGGCAGTCGGTCTCGGTAAGCCAGCCCGACAGCGCGCGGCGCAGGTCCAGGTCGCTGTCGCGCACGGGATAGCTGCCATAGCCGTCGGGGCTCGGCCCCATGGCGGCCATCGCGTCGGCGATGCGGTCGGCCTGGCCCACGTCCATCACCTGGCTCACGCGCATGTTGACGGTGCCCTGCACCTCGACCTCGGCCAGGCCGCCCACGGGCTTGCGGCCGTTGGCGACGAAGGTGCCGCGGCCCACGGTGGCCTCGAGCAGGCCGGCGTCGGTCAGCGCGCGGTAGACGCGGGCGACGGTGCCCGGCGTCACGCCCACCTTCCACGCCAGGTCCCGGACCGGGGGCAGGCGGGTGCCCGGCGGAAGGTCGCCGCGCGTGACCGCGGTGCGGACGGCGGATTCGAGCACCAGATACTTGGGGCGCGGGTCGCTGCCGAAGTCGACCTCGATGACATTCCGGTCCGTTATTGTACCCATGACAATCTACCGCTGGTAAAGATGTGCAGGTAATTGTATCCCTGATCGTGACCATAGCTTAGGAATTGTATCAACACAAGAGCCCCCCATCGTCCCGAAAGGAACATCCCATGGCCGCCCCCGCCTTCGACCATCCCGCGCTGAACAGCCATGCCGCCCGGTCGGCCTCGCCGCTCGCCGCGTCGCTGATGGCGGCCGGCGCGACCCTGGCCACGTGGGAGACGCGCAGCCGCACGCGCCGCGCCCTCAAGGAGATGTGCCCGAGTCTCTACCCCGACATCGGCCTGACCACGGCCGAGGTTCTGATCGAGGTGGCCAAACCCTTCTGGCGGGCCTGACCCCGCTTTCACCGTCCTCTTCCCCGCCTGGACCGGGCCGCCATCGGCGCCCGGTCCTTTTTTTGCCCGGATGTCAGACGGGCGGAATCGAATAGGTCAGCGACGCGCGGGCGACCGGCTGATCCACGCCTTCCGACCACAGAAGCCCGTCGCCCACCGCCAGCATCCGCCCGAGTTTAAGCAGCCGCACGTCGCAGCGAAGATCGGCACCGGCGGCGGGTTTCCGCATAAAGTCGATGGAGCAGTTCGTCGTCACGGCCAGCGCGACCGGCCCGACCCGCGACAGGATCGCCAGATAGACCGCCACATCGGCCAACGCGAACATCGACGGCCCCGAGACCGTGCCGCCGGGGCGCAGGTGCCGGTCGGCCACCCGCAGCGTGACCGACACGCCCTGCATGTCCACCCGGTCCACACGGAAATCGTCGCAAACCTGCGGAAACTCCCGCGCGAGAAAGGCCGTGAGCGCCGGAGCGTCCATCTTGAGCATTGCAATCCCCCCCTGTGCCTCGCACCCTGACTAGCGGGCTTAAGGGAGATCGCAAATGTCGGACATGGTGTTACGCAGCGACACGGACGGGATCGCGACGCTGACGCTGAACGATCCGGACACGCTCAATTCGCTGTCGGACGCGATGTTGGCGGCGCTGTCGCGGGCGCTGGCCGACATCGCGGAAAGCGATGCGCGGGTAGTGATCCTGCGGGCGGAGGGCAAGGCGTTCTGCGCCGGCCACAACCTGCGCGAGATGCAGGCGATGCGGCAGGCCGAGGACGGGGGCGCGGCGCGGTTCGCCGACCTGTTCGACCGCTGCGCCGCAGTGATGGCGCAGATCACGCAACTGCCGCAGCCGGTCATCGCGCAGGTACACGCGCTGGCCACCGCCGCGGGATGCCAGCTTGTCGCCACCTGCGACATGGCGGTCGCGGCCGAAAGCGCGCGGTTCGGCGTGAACGGCGTCAACATCGGCCTGTTCTGCTCGACGCCCATGGTGGCGCTGACGCGCAACATCCCGCGCAAGCACGCGATGGAGATGCTGACGACGGGCACCTTCATCGACGCCGCCCGCGCGGCCGGGCTGGGGCTGGTGAACCGCGCGGTGCCCGATGGCGCGCTGGAGGAGGAGACGCACGCTCTGGCGGCCACGGTGGCGTCCAAGCTGTCGCGGGCCGTCCGCATCGGCAAGGGTGCGTTCCACGCGCAGGCCGATCTGCCGGTAGCCGAAGCCTATGCGCTGGCGCGGGACGCGATGGTGGCCAACCTGTCGGAGGCGGATACGGCAGAGGGGATACAGACGTTCCTCGAAAAGCGCGCGCCCGGCTGGACGCAGTAGCCCCCGCCCAATAGGGAGGGGCGAAAAGGGGAGCGGATGCGGATTCTCATCACCAACGACGACGGGATCGGCGCGCCGGGCCTGGCCATCCTGCACGACATCGCCGTGCAGGTCGCGGGCCCCGCGGGCGAGGTCTGGACCGTCGCCCCGGCGTTCGAGCAGTCGGGCGTCGGGCACTGCATCAACTACGTCAAGCCGTCCATGGTGACGCAGCTCGAGGAGCGACGCTTCGCGCTGGAGGGGAGCCCAGCGGACTGTGTCCTGGCGGGCCTGAACCACCTGATCGACGGCCCGGTGGACCTGGTGCTGTCGGGCGTGAACCGCGGCAACAATGCCGCCGAGAACACCGTCTATTCCGGCACCATCGGCGGCGCGATGGAGGCCGCGTTGCAGGGCGCGCGGGGCATCGCCCTGTCGCAGTTCTATGGCCCCGGCAACGTCGAGCTGGACAATCCGTTCGAGGCCGCGGCCGGACACGGCGTCGATTGCGTGCGCCGGCTGGTGTCGGATGCGCCCTGGGGGGGGGACGATTACAAGCTGTTCTACAACGTCAATTTTCCGCCTGTGCCCGCCACCGGTGTGAAGGGCATCGCCGCCGTGGCGCAGGGGTATCGCGGCGACGCGCGGATGGGGGTGCATCCGCAGACCGCACCCTCGGGGCGGCGATACCTGTGGATCCGCGGCAGCGCGCAGGGCGACCCGACCGGGCCGGGCACCGACGTGCGCGCCAACGTCGAGGGCTGGGTGTCGGTGACGCCCATGCGCTGCGACCTGACCGACCGGGCGGCGCTGACGGACCTGCGCGCGGTGCTGGACGACTACGATGGCTGACGCATGACGCCCGAGGACACGATGCGCCTGCAACTGGCCCTGCGGTCGCGCGGGGTGACGGACGCCCGCGTCCTGACCGCGATGGAGCGGGTCGACCGGTCGCGCTTCGTCACCGGCACCTTCGCGCCGCGCGCCTTCGACGACGTGCCGCTGCCCATTCCGGGCGGCCAGACCATCAGTCAACCCAGCGTCGTCGGCCTGATGACGCAGGCGCTGGACATCCAGCCCCGCGACAAGGTGCTGGAGGTGGGGACGGGCACCGGATACCAGGCCGCGATCCTGTCGCACCTGGCCCGCCGGGTCTATACGGTCGAGCGTCATCGCGCCCTGACCCGCATCGCGCAGGCCAACCATCAGGCGCTCGGGCTGTCCAACATCACGCAGATCACCGGCGACGGCAGCTTCGGCCTGCCCGAACAGGCGCCTTTCGACCGCATTCTGGTGACCGCCGCCGCCGAGGACACGCCCGGCCCCCTGTTGGCACAACTGCGGATCGGGGGTAGCATGGTCCTGCCGGTGGGCGTGTCGGATCATGTGCAGACGCTGATCAAGGTGACGCGGACGGACGGCGGATATGAATACGACGAACTCGGCCCGGTGCGTTTCGTGCCGCTGGTCGAGGGGGTGGAACACGACTGAAGCGCGTGGCATCCGAACTTGGGGCAGATGATAGGGGGGCAGGAATGTCCAATGCAGGCAGGCGGACCCGCTGGACGGGTCTGGTTACGGGACTGGCCGTTCTGGCGGGATGTTCGGAGTTCGAATCCGGCAACCTGGACTACGACCTGCGCAACGGGCCGGGCAACCTGAACACCACCGCAGGCGTGACGCAATCACCCGCCGACCGGCCCCGTCCGGATGCTAACGGCCTTATCACCTATCCCAACTATCAGGTGGTGGTGGCGCGGCGCGGCGACACTGTGACGAGCGTGGCCCAGCGGATCGGGTTTTCCGCCGATGAGCTGGCGCGGTTCAACGGGCTGCGTCCGGGCGACGCGCTCAACGCCGACGCGGTGCTGGCGCTGCCCAGCCGGGTGACGCCCGGCGGGACGGCTGGCGGGCGGCCCGACATCTCCTCCATCGCGGGGCAGGCCATCGACCGCGCGTCGGGGACGGGGCGCGGCGCGCCCGTCGCCGTGCAAGGCGGGCAGGAACCGGTCCGCCACCGCGTCGCGCGGGGCGAGACGGCGTTCTCGATCGCGCGGCTCTATGGCGTCAGCCCCGCCGCGCTGGCCGAATGGAACGGCCTGGGCACCGACCTTGCGGTGCGCGAGGGGCAGTACCTCCTGATCCCGCTGGTCATCGGCACCGACGGCGCCCAACAGGTGGCGACGCCCGTGGCGGCCGAAGCCGGAACACCCGTGCCGCCATCGGCGAGTTCCGCCCTGCCGCAGAACGTCGAGGCGCAGCCGCTGCCGCCCAGTCCGAACCTGGACCAGTACCGCAGCGACACACCCGCGCCCGTGGCGCAGCCCGTGCGACCCGCACCGGCCGCCGCGTCATCCGGCGGCGCGCTGGCCCGCCCCGTTTCGGGCGAGGTGCTGCGCCCCTTCTCGGCGCGGAACGAGGGCATCGACTTCCGTGCAGCCGAAGGCACGGCGGTGCAGGCGGCGGCGGCGGGCACCGTGGCCGCGATCACCCGCGACACCGATCAGGTGCCGATCCTGGTTCTGCGCCACGCCGACGGATTGCTGACGGTCTATGCCAACATCAAGGACATCGCCGTCAAGAAGGGCGATTCGATCACGGCGGGGCAGCGCGTGGCCAGCGTGGGCGGCGGCGACCCGTCGTTTCTGCACTTCGAGGTGCGGCGCGGTTTCGACGCGGTTGACCCTGCGCCCCTGCTTCGCTGAGGTGCTTCAATTTTGCGCGGGGGCGCTTTCATGTGCCCCGCGCAATGCGTAAGTAGCAACCGGAACGGGATCGAGGGTCGCCGCGCGCGGCCCCACTTGGGAGAGATGCAATGCTCAACAACATCGGCCTTCCCGGCCTTCTTCTCATCGCGGTGGTCGTGCTCGTGCTGTTCGGGCGCGGCAAGATCAGCAGCCTGATGGGCGAGGTCGGCAAGGGCATCACCGCCTTCAAGAAGGGCGTGACGGACGGGTCCAAGGACGACGACACCGCCGACCGCGCCATCGCCGACACCACGGCCGCGCGCGACGTGACGCCGGAAGCGTCGGAGAAGGACAAGGTCTGATCGACCGGAGGGTCTGACCCATGTTCGACATCGGCTGGAGCGAGCTTCTGGTCATCGGCGTCGTGGCGCTGATCGTGGTGGGTCCGAAGGATCTGCCCAGGCTGTTCCGTACGCTGGGCGAGGTGACGGGCAAGGCCCGCCGGATGGCGCGTGAGTTCCAGAACGCGATGAACGACGCGGCGGACGAAAGCGGCGTGAGCGACATCACCTCGGACCTCCGCAAGATGGCGAACCCCAAGAAATACGGCATCGACGCCCTCAAGGACGCGACCGGAGAGCTGAGCGCCTGGTCCCCGGACGAGCCGGACGGCAAGCCGCGCGCCAGCGTGGCCGAACAGCGCGCCGCGGCGAAGGAGCGGATCGCGGAGAACACCGCCGCGCGCAAGGCCCGCGCCGATGCCGACGCCGCCGATGCCGCCGAGATGGAGGACGAGCCGGAACTGCTGCCGGACCCGGCCGCCGAACCGCCGGCCGAGCCTGCACCGGCGCCGGGCAAGCCCAAGACCGGAACCGACGCATGAGCGACGACATCGACGACAGCTCCGCCCCGCTGATCGAGCATCTGGCGGAGTTGCGGACCCGGCTGATCGTGTCGGTCGCGGCCTTTCTCGTGGGCATGATCCTGTGCTTCGTCGTGGCCGAGCCGATCCTGAAGTTCCTCCTGCTGCCCATCGAGAACACGATGCGGAGCCTGGGCAACCCCAACCCCACGATGATCTACACCGCCCCGCAGGAGTATTTCTTCACCCTGATCCGGGTGTCGGTGGTGGGCGCGCTGATCGTGGCGTTCCCGGTCATCGCGCATCAGTTGTGGCGCTTCGTGGCGCCGGGCCTCTACCGGCAGGAGCGCAACGCCTTCCTGCCGTTCCTGATCGCGTCGCCGGTCCTGTTCCTGCTGGGGGCGGCCTTCGCGCATTTCGTGGTCGTGCCCCTGGCCATGCAGTTCTTCCTGGGTTTCTCGGACGCGGCGTCGCTCCTCGCGGCGATGGTTGTCGACGGCGTGAGCGATCTTCGCGACACCGGCATCGACGTCGTGTTCCAGGGCAAGGTGAACGAGTCGCTCGATATCTCGCTCAAGATGATCGTGGCGTTCGGGCTCTGCTTCCAGTTGCCGGTGCTGCTGACGCTGATGGGCAAGGCGGGGCTGGTCAGCGCCGAGGGCCTGGCCGGAATGCGGAAGTACGCCGTCGTCGGCATCCTTGTGCTGGCCGCCATCGTCACGCCACCGGATGTGGTGACGCAGGTGATCCTGTTCGTGGTGGTCTTCGGCCTTTACGAGGTTTCGATCTGGCTGGTTCGCGGGGTGGAGCGCAAGCGCACGAAGCGGATGCGCGAGGAGGGGCTGCTCGACGAGGACGAGGAGCTTTGACCGACCCGCTGGAGCGCATCGCCGCCGCGCTGGAACGCCTGGCCCCCGCGCCTGCGGCCGCGCCCGACTGGCAGGTGTCGGCCTATGTCTGGGACACCGCGCCCGACCGCCTGATCCCGGTGGAGCGGGTGAACCGCATCCCGCTGGAATTGCTTCTCGGCATCGACCGGGCGCGGGATACGCTCCTGGAAAACACCCGCCGCTTCGCGCATGGCCTGCCGGCGAACAACGCCTTGCTCTGGGGCGCGCGGGGAATGGGAAAATCCAGCCTTGTCAAGGCAATCCACGGCGAACTTCAAGCGACCGGCCTCAAGCTGGTGGAGCTTCAGCGCGAGGATATCCATACCGTCGGCACGCTTCTGTCGGTGCTGCGGGACGCGCCGCACCGTTTCGTCATGCATTGCGACGACCTGAGCTTCAGCCACGACGACGCGGCCTACAAATCGCTGAAGGCGGTGCTTGACGGAGGGATCGAGGGGCGGCCGGACAACGTGGTCTTCTACGCCACATCCAACCGCCGCCATCTGATGCCCCGGGACATGATCGAGAACGAGCGCGGCAGCGCCATCAACCCGGCCGAGGCGGTCGAGGAGAAGGTGTCCCTGTCCGACCGTTTCGGTCTGTGGCTGGGGTTCCATGCCTGCGATCAGGACGCCTATCTGGCGATGATCCGTGGATATTGCGACGCCTGGGGCATCGACATCGACGATGCCACCCTGCGCGCCGAGGCGATCGAGTGGCAGGCAACGCGCGGCTCGCGGTCGGGGCGGGTGGCGTGGCAGTTCTTCGTCGATCTGGCGGGCCGACGTGGCGTGACCGTCGCCTAGATTCCCCTGCGGGACCGGATCGGCCCTTTTCAACCGCAGAATCCCATCCTAGGGTTTCGTCGGCAAGGGTCCGCGAAGGGCCCGGCAACAGGGAGAAAACCATGAAGAAGTTTGTGCTGGCGTCGGCGGCGACGCTCGTCGCCACGAGTGCGTTCGCCCAGGACGACACCGTCAAGCTCGGCATTATCCTCGGATACACGGGGCCGCTGGAGTCGCTGGCCCCCGGCATGGAGTCGGGCGCGAAACTCGCCATCGCCGAAGTCAACGAATCCGGCGCGCTGTTGGGCGGCACCACGGTCGAGGCGGTGACGGGCGACTCGACCTGTGTGGACGCGGCCGCCGCAACCGCCGCGGCGGAGCGTCTGGTGACGGGCGACGGCGTAGTGGGCATCATGGGGGCGGACTGTTCCGGCGTGACCGGCGCGATCCTGTCGAACGTGGCCGTGCCCAACGGCGTCGTCGTGATCTCGCCCTCGGCCACCAGCCCGGGCCTGACGGCGGCCGAGGACAACGGTCTGTTCTTCCGCACAGCCCCGTCGGACGCGCGGCAGGGCCAGATCATCAGCGACATCCTGATGGAGAAGGGCATCGAGACGGTTGCCGTGACCTATACCAACAACGACTACGGCAAGGGTCTGGCCGACGCGTTCCAGTCGGCCTACGAGGAAGCGGGCGGCACGGTCACGATTTCCGCCGCGCATGAGGACGGCAAGGCCGACTACTCCGCCGAAGTGGGGGCGCTCGCCGCTGCCGGGGGCGACCGTCTGGTCGTCGCGGGCTACGTCGATCAGGGCGGGTCGGGCATCGTGCGCGCGGCGCTCGACTCCGGCGCATTCGACACGTTCCACTTTCCCGACGGCATGATTGCGCAGGCGCTGGTCGACAACTTCGGGTCCGAGATCGACGGATCCTCCGGCGACAACCCGGGCACCGACAGCGAGGGTGCGAAGCTCTATCAGGACATGGCGACCGAGGAAGGCTATGACGGCACCTCGGCTTTCTCGGCGGAATCCTATGACGCGGCGGCGCTGATGATGCTGGCGATGCAGGCGGCGGGTTCGACCGATCCGGCGGCCTGGAAGGAATCGGTTATGGATGTGGCCAATGCGCCGGGCGAGCAGATCCTGCCGGGCGAGTTGGAGAAGGCGCTGCAGATCCTGCAGGAGGGCGGCGACGTCGACTATGTCGGCGCCTCGGCGGTCGAACTGATCGAGCCGGGCGAGTCGGCGGGCAACTACCGCGTCGTGGGCTTCGAGAACGGCGAGATGGTGGTCGAAGGCTACCGCTGATCGCCAGGGAATGACGGACGGCCCCGGACAGACCGGGGCCGTTCCAATGACGGGCACCGGAAAACCGGGTCCGAGACTGGGGAAGACAGATGATCGAGGTCCATGACCTGCATCGCCATTTCGGCGGGTTCCACGCCGTGGATGGCGCCAGCCTGCGGATCGAACCGGGGTCGATCACCGGGCTGATCGGGCCCAATGGCGCGGGAAAGACCACACTTTTCAACGTGATCGCGGGCGTTCTTCCACCGACCTCGGGGCGCGTCACCATGCGGATGGATGGCGACCGGGTCGAGGACATCACGGGCCTGCCGCCGCATGAGCTGTTCCACAAGGGCGTGCTGCGGACGTTCCAGATCGCGCATGAGTTCAGTTCCATGACATGCCGCGAGAACCTGATGATGGTGCCGGGCGACCAGTCGGGCGAGCGGCTCTGGAACACCTGGTTCGGCCGCCGCCGCATCGCGGAGGAGGAGCGTGCCCTGCGCGCCAAGGCGGACGAGGTGCTGGAGTTCCTGACCATCACGCATCTGGCGGACCAGAAGGCCGGGCAGGTATCGGGCGGCCAGAAGAAGCTGCTGGAGCTGGGGCGCACCATGATGGTGGACGCGCGCATCGTGTTCCTGGACGAGGTGGGCGCGGGCGTGAACCGCACCCTGCTCAACACCATCGGTGACGCCATCGTCCGTCTGAACAGGGAGCGCGACTATACCTTCGTCGTGATCGAGCACGACATGGATTTCATCGGCCGGATCAGCGACCATGTCATCTGCATGGCCGAGGGCAAGGTGCTGGCCGAAGGCTCTCTGGCCGAGATCAAGGCGAACGAGCATGTGATCGAGGCCTATCTGGGCACCGGTCTCAAGAACCGGGACCAGCTTGCGGAGGCCGGGGCATGAGCGGCGGGAACGCCTATCAGGACGACCGCGGCAACAAGGACCGGTCGATCACCCGCGCCGGCGGCGGCACCATGGTCCGGGGCAAGGCGCCGGCGGACCGCGTGACGACCGCCAATGCCTTCCTGATCGGGGACAGCATGACCGGCGGCTACGGCAGCGGGCCGGACATCCTGCACGACTGCACCATCGCCGTCGATCCGGGTGAGATCGCGGTGATCGTGGGCCCGAACGGCGCGGGCAAGTCCACCGCCATGAAGGCCATCTTCGGCATGCTGAACCTGAAACGCGGCAGCGTGCGGCTCGACGGCGAGGACATCACCGCCCTGTCGCCACAGGATCGCGTGGTGCGCGGCATGGGCTTCGTGCCGCAGACGTCCAACATCTTCACCTCGCTCACGGTCGAGGAGAACCTTGAGATGGGCGCCTTCATCCGGCGCGACGACTTCCGCGATACGATGGCGCAGATCTACGACCTGTTCCCCATCCTGAAGGACAAGCGCCGGCAGCCGGCGGGCGAATTGTCCGGCGGCCAGCGCCAGCAGGTCGCCGTGGGGCGCGCGTTGATGACGAAACCCAAGGTGCTGATGCTGGACGAGCCGACGGCGGGTGTGTCGCCCATCGTCATGGACGAGCTGTTCGACCGCATCATCGAGGTGTCGCGGACGGGCATCCCCATCTTGATGGTGGAACAGAACGCCCGTCAGGCGCTGGAGATCGCGGATCGGGGATATGTGCTGGTGCAGGGGGCGAACGCCCATACCGGCACGGGAAAGGAACTGCTGGCGGACGACGAGGTCCGGCGGTCGTTCCTGGGGGGATGAGGATGTCTGAAGTGACGATTGCTATCCCGGCGGCGCCCGCATTCGACCGCGGCGCGGGCCGGAGGGCTGCCTGATGGAACCCCTCGACGCCCTCGTCGCCTTCGCCAATTTCGTCCTGGTGCCCGGCGCGGCTTATGGCGCGCAGCTTGCGCTCGGCGCGCTCGGGGTGACGCTGATCTACGGGATCCTGCGGTTCTCCAACTTCGCCCATGGCGACACGATGGCCTTCGGGACCATGGCGGTGATCCTGACGACCTGGGGGCTCCAGTCGGCGGGCATCGGCTTCGGCCCCTTGCCCACGGCGCTGCTGGCGTTGCCGGTCGGGATCGCGGCCTGCGCCGTGCTGGTCCTGTTGACGGACCGGGCGGTCTATCGGTTCTACCGCGCCAAGAAGGCCGCGCCGGTGATCTTCGTCATCGCGTCGCTGGGCGTGATGTTCGTCTACAACGGGCTGGTGCGGTTCATCATCGGGGTGGACGACCAGTCGTTCGCAGACGGCGAACGGTTCCTGATTTCGGCCCGTGACTTCAAGGAGATGACGGGGCTGGAGGAGGGGCTGGCGATCAAGACGACGCAGGGCATCACCGTCGTGGTCGCCGTCATCGTCGTCGTCGTCCTGTTCTGGTTCCTGAACAGGACGCGGACGGGCAAGTCGATGCGTGCCTATTCCGACAACGAGGATCTGGCCCTTCTGTCGGGGATCAACCCCGAACGGGTCGTCGTCTATACTTGGCTGATCGTGGCGGCGCTGGCGACCATCGCGGGCACGCTCTACGGCCTCGACAAATCGTTCAAGCCCTTCACCTATTTCCAGCTTCTGCTGCCCATTTTCGCCGCGGCCATCGTCGGCGGGCTGGGCAGTCCGCTGGGCGCCATCGCGGGCGGCTTCGTCATCGCCTTTGCCGAGGTGACGATCACCTATCCGCTCAAGAAGGTGCTCGGATACCTCATGCCGGAGGCGCTGGAGCCTGACGGTCTCGTCCAGCTTCTGTCCACCGACTACAAGTTCGCGGTCAGCTTCGTCATCCTGATCATCGTGCTTCTGTTCCGGCCCACGGGCCTGTTCGCGGGGAAATCGGTATGAACATGCGTGCGATCCTGCTGTTTGCCTTCGTGGCGCTTCTGTTCATCGGCACGGGCTTCGTCCAGTCGTGGAACGTGGCGCTGACCATCTTCAACATGGGCCTGATCAGCGCGATCATGGCCTTGGGCGTGAACATGCAGTGGGGCTATGCCGGCCTGTTCAACGTGGGCGTCATGGGGTTCGTGGCCCTGGGCGGGCTGGCGACGGTTCTGGTTGCCTCCGTGCCAAACACCGAGGCGCTTTCGGCCGGAGGGCTGCGCATCGCGGCCGCGCTGGCCTTGGGCGGGGCCACCATTCTGGCCGCCATCCTCGCCTGGACTCGGCTGCGGCGCTATCGCGGCTGGGTGGTCGCGGCGATCCTGTTCGCGGGGTTCTTCCTGTTCCGCGCGGTCCTCGACCCCGGCGTCGCGGCGGTCGAGGCGGTGAACCCCGCGCGCGCCGGCAACATCGGCGGGCTGGGCCTGCCCGTGCTGCTGGCCTGGCCCGTGGGCGGGTTGCTCGCGGCGGGAGCGGCCTGGATCATCGGCAAGACGGCCCTCGGGCTGCGATCGGACTACCTGGCCATCGCCACGCTCGGCATCGCGGAGATCATCATTGCCGTCCTCAAGAACGAGGACTGGATGGCGCGCGGCGTCAAGAACGTGATCGGCCTGCCGCGCCCCGTGCCCTACGAGGTGGACCTGCAGGCCTCCCCCGCGTTCCGCGAGGTCGTGACGGAGTTCGGGATGGACCCGGTGACGGGCTCCACAATCGCGGTGAAGCTGGCCTATGCGGGGCTGTTCGGCGTGGTCCTGCTCGTCCTGATCTGGCTGACCCAGGCGGCGCTGGCCTCGCCCTGGGGACGGATGATGCGCGCCATCCGCGACAACGAGGTCGCGGCGGAGGCGATGGGCAAGGACGTCACGCGGCGGCACTTGCAGATCTTCATCCTGGGCAGCGCGGTCGTCGGCATGGCGGGCGCGATGATGACGACGCTCGACGGGCAGCTGACGCCGGGCACCTATCAGCCGCTGCGTTATACCTTCCTGATCTGGGTCATGGTCATCGTGGGCGGGTCGGGCAACAACTGGGGCGCCGTTCTGGGCGGCTTCCTCGTCTGGTGGCTCTGGGTGCAGGTGGAGCCTTTGGGCGCGCTCCTGATGCAGGGGATCACGGCGGGCATGGCGGACGGAAGCTGGCTCAAGGCCCATCTGCAGGACGCGGCGGCGCACATGCGGCTTTTGACGATGGGGCTGGTGCTGCTTCTGGTGCTGCGATTCTCGCCGCGCGGCCTGCTGCCCGAGAAATAGGGGCTATTCCGCCGCCTGAACGGTCTCGGCCTCGATGGCGGCGGCGCGCTTCTCGACCTGTTCGACGATGTGGTCGACCATCTGGTCGTTCGACAGCTTGTGCGACTGCTTGCCCGCCAGATAGACCATGCCCGACCCGCTGCCGCCGCCGGTGAAGCCCACGTCGGTCATCAGCGCCTCGCCCGGGCCGTTCACCACGCAGCCGATGATCGACAGGCTCATGGGCGTCTTGATGTGTTCGAGGCGCTTTTCCAGCTTCTCCACCGTCTTGATGACGTCGAACCCCTGCCGCGCGCAGGAGGGGCAGCTGATGATGTTCACGCCCCGGTGGCGCAGGCCGAGCGACTTGAGAATCTCGTAGCCGACCTTCACCTCCTCGACCGGGTCGGCCGAAAGACTGACGCGGATCGTGTCGCCGATGCCCGACCAAAGCAGGTTGCCCAGCCCGATGGCCGACTTGATCGTGCCGCTGACCAGCCCGCCCGCTTCGGTGATCCCCAGGTGGATCGGCGCATCCGTCGCTTCGGCCAGGCCCTGATAGGCGGCGGCGGCCATGAAGACATCGCTGGCCTTGCAGCTGATCTTGAACTCGTGGAAGTCGTTGTCCTGCAGGATGCGAATATGGTCGAGGCCGCTTTCGATCATCGCGTCGGGGCAGGGCTCGCCGTATTTCTCCAAGAGATGCCGCTCCAGCGATCCGGCGTTCACCCCGATGCGGATGGAGCAGCCGTAGTCGCGTGCGGCGGCAATCACCTCGCGCACGCGGTCGGCCGATCCGATGTTGCCCGGGTTGATCCGCAGGCAGGCGGCGCCCGCCTCGGCCGCCTCGATCCCGCGGCGATAGTGGAAATGGATGTCGGCCACGATGGGCACCGGCGACTCGGCCACGATCTCGCGCAGCGCGCGCGACGACGCCTCGTCGGGGACCGAGATGCGCACGATGTCCGCGCCCGCATCGGCAGCGGCCTGAACCTGCGCGATGGTCCCCGCCACGTCGGTCGTCAGCGTGTTGGTCATCGTCTGCACCGTGATCGGCGCGTCGCCCCCCACGGGGACGTTGCCGACCATGATCTGCCGCGACTTGCGCCGGTCGATCTGCCGCCAGGGGCGGATGGAATGAAGCGACTGGGACATGGAAACCTCCGGCACGGCGATTGCGGCAGAGGTAGTCCCGGCGGGGCAGGGGCGCAACCGCCCAGGCCGCTTATTCGGCGGGCGGGGTCTCGGCCGCGGTCTCGGGCGCGGGTTCCGACGCGGTCAGTTCGGCCACCACGCGGGCGAGGTCGCTGTCGTCCTCCAGGTCGGCGAGGGCATAGTTCTCGCGCACGGCCTCCGCCGTCAGGGCCACGTTGGACACGACCTGCGCACCGGGTGCCAGCGGGCCGTAGGTCTCGCCCGCGACGGACATGTAGACCGCGCCGGAGTTGCCCGCGCGCAGGGTGGCGGGGGCTTCGGCGAGAGGCACCTCATAGGTTTCGCCCGGCTCCAGGATCTTCTCGAACAGCGTCGCGCCCTCGGCGGAGCGTACGCGGACCCAAGCCGCGCGGACGGCCACGAGGACGACGGCATCCGGCGCCTGCGCCAGCACGCGGGGCGTGGCGGGGGTTTCGGCTTCTTCGGGATCCATGCCCATGGCCTCCGCCAAGGCGGCGTTGACCGAGGCGTTGATGACGCTGGTGTCTGTTGCGACCGGCGAGGGCGTTGCGGGTTCGGCGGAAGCGAACGCTCCCACGGTGCCCGGCAGGATCGTGGCGATGGGCGCGTCGCGCGCGGTCAGGATCGGCGCGTCGAGCGCCTGCGGACGGTAAAGCCGCGCCAGCGCATCCCGCGCCGGGGCGTCAACGCCCGTCTCGTCCGGTGCCGCGCGCTCCGCGTCCGCGGGCGCCAGCGGGTCGAGTTCCGCGATCAGGTCGGGCGCCTGCTCCACCGGTGCCACCTGCACCCGCTGGATTTCCTTGACCACGGTCCAGCCGCCATACCCCAGGCCGCCGATCAGCACCATCAGGACGGCGAGGGAGCCGAGGGCCCCCGGCTCGAACCCGGCGAAGACGGGGCGGGACTTGTTGGCGAAGGGGTTGCCTGCCCCCATCAGCGGATCGGTCGGGCTCGGCTTGATCTTGCGAGCCGGGGCCTTGGTGGCGATCGAAGGCTTCAGGGCGAAGACGGCGGCACGCCGCGACGCCTCCGACTCCATGGGCTTCAGGGCGGAAAAGCCGCCGAAGCCCGTCTCCTCGCAGAAGCGGGCGAAGGTGGTTTCAGGGTCGAGGTCGAGATAGCGGGCATAGCTGCGGACGTAGCCGGCCACGAAGGAGAGCGAATCGAACGCGGAGAGGTCGGCGTTCTCGATCGCGGCGATGTAGCTGGCCTTGATGCGAAGCTCTCGCTGGACGTCGAGCAGAGACTTGCCGAGCGTGGCGCGTTCGCCCCGCATCTCGTCGCCGAGGCGCATTTCGAAACTGTCGTATCCGCGCGACGGATTATCGACGGTGGAGAGAAACTTGCTCTTCCGGCCAAACATGATGGGCCTGCCCCGTAAATTGTGGACGCGCCTCGTTTTCGTGCGCGTTTCCGCTTGTGATGAAGGCGTCGACTCCGCTCCGACAGCCTGCTGCTGGCCCTAACTTAGCAGCATATGCTGCACAATGCACGAGAATGCTCAGCCAACCGCCTGCGCGCGATTCAGCGCACAATGCGACCACAGGTCGTCCATCGCGCGGATCAGCCCGTCGATCATGCGCGGCGTGTGGACGGGCGAGGGGGTGAACCGCAGACGCTCCGTCCCCCGCGGGACAGTGGGAAAATTGATCGGCTGGACGTAGACGCCGTGGTCGGTCAGCAGCCGGTCCGAGATCATCTTGCACTTGACCGGATCGCCCACGTGGACGGGCACGATGTGGCTGCCGTGGTCGATGATCGGAAGGCCCAGCCCGCGCAGCCGCAGTTTCAGCACCGCCGCGCGTTCCTGATGCAGGTCGCGCAGCGCCTGGTCGCGCTTCAGGTGCGCCACCGAGGCCGCCGCCCCCGCCGCGACCGAAGGCGTGAGCGAGGTGGTGAAGATGAAACCCGGCGCATAGGACCGCACCGCGTCGCACATTCTGGCCGAGGCGGCGATGTAGCCGCCCATCACGCCGTAGGCCTTGGCCAGCGTGCCGTTGATGATGTCGATGCGGTGCATCAGCCGGTCGCGTTCCGCCACGCCCGCGCCGCGGGGGCCGTACATGCCCACGGCGTGCACCTCGTCGATATAGGTCAGCGCGCCAAATTCGTCGGCCAGGTCACAGATCTCGCCGATGCGGCCGAAGTCGCCGTCCATGGAATAGACCGATTCGAAGACGATCACCTTGGGCGCCGAGGGGTCGTCGGCGGCCAGCAGTTCGCGCAGGTGGTCCACGTCGTTGTGGCGGAAGATGCGCTTTTCGCCCCCGTTTCGACGCACCCCCTCGATGATCGAGGCGTGGTTGAGCGCGTCGGAATAGATGATGAGGCCCGGAAACAGCCGGGGCAGGGTCGACAGCGTGGCGTCGTTCGCGATGTAGGCGGAGGTGAAGACCAGCGCCGCCTCCTTGCCGTGAAGGTCGGACAGCTCCGCCTCAAGCGCCTTGTGATAGACCGTGGTGCCGCTGATGTTGCGCGTGCCGCCCGACCCCGCGCCCGTTGCGTCGAGCGCGTCGTGCATCGCGGCGATCACGTCGGGGTGCTGCCCCATCCCCAGATAGTCGTTGCCGCACCAGACCGTGATCTCGCTCTCGGTCCCGTCGGGGCGGGTCCAGACGGCATGGGGGAAGTGGCCGCGGCGGCGTTCGATGTCGATGAAGGTCCGATACCGGCCTTCGTCGTGAAGCGCCTTGAGCGCCGAATCCAAGCCTGCCGCGTAATCCGTCATGTCGTCTCTTTCGTTCGCCGCCTATGTCGTCGCGGATCTTTCGTTCGCAATGTTCATCGCACCTAACCACCCATGCGACTTTGATCCAGATCACAGATTGTCGCGCAATCCTATCGTCCGACCGCCGTTTTGCAATCGCCGGCCCCCTTCGCCGCGCAGGCTGCGACAGCGGCCTGCGCCCCGTCGCCCAGGGCCCAGGCCCCGGTGGAGGGGCTGATGGCCAGCGCCGCGTTCGTGCCGGCGCGTCCGAAATCGCGCCCCGCCACCGTGCGCGACGCGTCCTGGCTCAGCGTCAGGGGGCGGCCGTCCTGGTATCCCCGCGGCCGGACCTCGGCCACCACGACGCAGCCTTGCCCGCAGGCGCGCAGGGCGGCGGCGCGGGCTTCCTCGACGGAGTGGAAGTTGAAGGCGCCGCGTGTCGATTCCGATTGCAGCCCTTCGGCCGGGTTCGCGGCCATGGCGCCGTAATACTTCAGCTGCGCGACCTTCGGCATCTCGCGCAGCGTGGCGAGGTCGGCCTCCGACAGGAACGGCTGGCGCACGATCAGAAGTTGCGCGTTGCGGGTCGCAAACAGCATCCGCTTGGCACTGGCCTGGTCGGGCACGCCCTGGGCTGCGGCGGGGAGCGGTGCGGTCAGGGCGAGCGTCAGGGAAAGGAGGGTCGCGCGGATCATCGGGGCCTCGTGTCATGCGGATCGCCCACTTCCTAGCGCGGTCGGCGCGGACTGGACACCCCCCGCCGGGCGGCGCACCAATGGCCGGACCGTTCCCGTCTGCCGGAGGCCCCGATGTCCGACCCCATCCCCGCGATCCTCGACCGCATCGACGATGACCAGCCCCGCGCGCTGGACCGGCTGATGGAGCTGCTCCGCATTCCCTCCATCTCGACCGACCCGGACCATGCCGACGATTGCGATACAGCCGCCGACTGGCTGGTGGCGGAACTGACGCATCTGGGGTTCCGCGCGACCAAGCGCGACACGCCGGGTCATCCCATGGTGGTGGCGCACGGCGGCGAGGGCGACCGGCACGTCCTGTTCTACGGCCACTACGACGTGCAGCCGGTGGACCCCCTGTCCGAATGGAACCGCAAACCCTTCGATCCGGCCATCGAATCGACGCAACGGGGCAAGGTGATCCGGGCGCGGGGCGCGTCGGACGACAAGGGCCAGTTGATGACCTTCCTGGAGGCCTGCCGCGCCTGGAAGGCCGAGACCGGCAAGCTGCCGCTGCGGATCACTGTCCTGTTCGAGGGCGAGGAGGAATCGGGCTCGCCCTCCCTCGTGCCCTTCCTGTGCGCCAACCGCGAGGAACTGTCCGCCGAGATCGCGCTGATCTGCGACACGGGCCTCTACGACGACAAGGTGCCCGCCATCGTCACCAGCCTGCGCGGCCTGCTGGCGGAGGAGGTCACGATCACCGGCCCCGACCGCGACCTTCACTCCGGCATGTACGGCGGCCCCGCGATGAACCCCGCCCGCGTCCTGACGCGCATCCTGGGCGGCCTGCACGACGACGCGGGCCGGGTTCAGGTGCCCGGTTTCTACGACGGCGTGGGCGAGCCGCCGGCGGAGGTGGCCGAGGGGTGGACGGCGCTCGGTTTCTCGACCGAGGCGTTCCTAGGTGAAGTGGGCCTGAGCCATGCGGCAGGCGAGCGGGGGCGGTCGGGGCTGGAGATGCTCTGGTCGCGCCCCACGGCCGAGATCAACGGGCTGACCTCGGGATACACCGGCCGCGGGTTCAAGACCGTGCTGCCGTCGACCGCGCGGGCCAAGGTCAGCTTCCGTCTCGTCGGCGGGCAGGACCCGGACCGCCTGCGCGCCGCCTTCCGCGACTGGGTGATCGCGCAGATGCCGCCCGACTGCCACGTCACCTTCGACGGCCATGGCGGCGCTGCGGCCTCGGCCATGTCCACGGGCGATCCGGTCTTCTCCCTGGTGCGCCGGGCGTTGAGCGAGGAATGGGGGAGGGAGGCGGCTTTCGTCGGCGGCGCCGGGTCCATCCCGATCGCGGGATATTTCCAGCAGGAACTCGGGATGGAATCGGTGCTCACCGGCTTCGCCCGCGACGACGACCAGATCCATTCGCCCAACGAGAAATACGACGTCGAGAGCTTCCGCAAGGGCATCCGAAGCTGGGCCCGCATCCTGGGCGCGCTGGCCTGAGCGTGGCGGACCGGCGCCCGAAGGCGCCGGCCCCGGTGGGTCACTCGTCTTCGGCCTGCGCCGCACGGATGCGGGCGAAGATGTCGGCGCCGTGGGCAGGCGCACCCGCGACCGAGGTTGTGCCGTTCAGCCCGCGATGGCCGTTCGCCGTATCCGCGTCGCGGTTGAAATGGTCCTGCACGGCCAGCGTCCGTGCGGCACGGGTCGAGGCCATGGCGGCGGAGGCGTCCACCGCGACGGGGGTGATCCGGTCTCCCTGGCTGTCGGCATCCATGTTGAAATGCGCGATGGCGGCGGCGGGTCCGGTGGCGATCCCGGCGGTGGCGGGCAGGGTGCCGAGGGCGAGAAGGGCAGCGGCGAGAAACGTCTTCATGGGGTGATCCTTCGTGTGCAGGGGCCGGAATGGCCCCGGGGGTGTCGGAGACGCCGCACCGACCCGAGGGACCTGCGGCGATGTCATGACGATGCGCCCCCGGACCGCTCACCTGCAAAGAACGTTCATGTGAGAAATGGCGGATCATGGTGCGCCCACGCACAGCGTTCGCGTCGTGGTGCACCGCCCTCACGCCGCCATCATCGAGCCGTCACGGAAGCATGATCGCTGGCCGCCGGGCCGACACGATCCCGCGCGTGGCGGTCAGAGCGCGCGCCACCCGATGTCGCGGCGGCAGAACCCCCCGGGCCAGTCGATGCCGTCCACCATCGCATAGGCCCCGTCGCGTGCGGCGGCGAGCGTATCGGCCCGCGCGGCGACACCCAGCACCCGCCCGCCGTCGGCCACCACCACGCCGTCCGTCCGCGCCGTCCCTGCGTGGAACACCATATGCCCGCTGTCGCGCGGAAGGGATTCGAGCCCCCGGATCGCCGTCCCCCGCCGGGCGGCGCCGGGATAGCCTTCGGCCGCCAGCACGACGCAGATCGCATGGTCGTCGGCCCAGTTCACCCGCGCCTCCGCCAGCCGTCCTTCGGCGCAGGCCAGCATCAGGTCGAGCGCCTGCCCCCCCAGCCGCATCATCAGGCACTGGCACTCCGGGTCGCCGAAGCGAACGTTGTATTCCACCAGCGACGGCACGCCCCCCTCGATCATCAGCCCCACGAACAGGACGCCGCGAAAGGGCGTGCCGCGCCGGACCATCTCGGCCATGGTCGGGCGGACGATCTCCTCCAGCGCGCGCCGCTCGACCTGCGGCGTCATGACGGGGGCGGGGGAATAGGCGCCCATGCCTCCGGTGTTGGGGCCGGTGTCGCCTTCGCCCAGGCGCTTGTGATCCTGCGCGGTGCCGATGGGCAGGATCGTGTCGCCGTCCACGAGGCAGAAGAACGATGCCTCCTCGCCGTGCAGGAACTCCTCGATCACCACTTCGGCGCGGCCGTGCATCCCGCCGAAGATATCGTCCAGCGCCGCCTCCGCCTCGGCCAGGGTGGCGGCGACGGTGACGCCCTTGCCCGCGGCCAGACCGTCGGCCTTGACCACGATGGGCAGGGGACGGTCTGCCATCCAGCGGCGCGCCGCGCCTGCGTCGTCGAACCGGCCCCAGGCGGCGGTGGGCGCACCCACGGCGTCGCAGATCTCCTTGGTGAAGGCCTTGGAGGCCTCCAGCCGCGCGGCGGCGGCGGAGGGGCCGAAGACCGCGACCCCGGCGGCGATCAGGGCGTCGGTGACGCCCGCGGCCAGCGGCGCCTCCGGCCCGACGATGACGAAGTCGATGCTCTCCTCGTCGGCGAAGGCCGCGACGGCGGCCCCGTCCAGAATGTCGAGCGCCGCACATTCCGCGATATCCGCGATGCCCGCGTTGCCGGGTGCCACGATCAGGCGGTCGCACTTAGGGTTCTGAAGGACGGCCCAGGCCATCGCATGTTCGCGGCCGCCGGACCCCAGGATCAGAATGTTCATCGCGCCCTCCCTTGCCTCGGGCGCGGTCTAGGGGGGCTGCGGGCGGGGCACAAGCCGCACTGGCGGTCGCGG
This sequence comes from Jannaschia rubra, assembly GCF_001403735.1. Classification (GTDB taxonomy): domain Bacteria; phylum Pseudomonadota; class Alphaproteobacteria; order Rhodobacterales; family Rhodobacteraceae; genus Jannaschia; species Jannaschia rubra. The sequence goes on along the minus strand of NZ_CXPG01000021.1, from coordinate 339,728 downwards.
GGCGGGGGCTGCTAGAGGAGGAACCATGGACGATCTGATCGACGACAGCGGCCCGGCGCGCGGGCGCAACGAAGGCGAATACACCGTCTCGGAAATCTCGGGCGCGGTGAAGCGCACGCTGGAGGATGCCTTCGGCCGCATCCGCGTGAAGGGCGAGATCGGGCGCATCTTCCGCGCGCGGTCGGGGCACCTCTACTACGATATCAAGGACGACCGGAACGTGCTGGCCTGCACGACGTGGAAAGGCCAGGTCTCCCAGCTTTCCGTCGCGCCGGAGGAGGGGATGGAGGTCGTCGTCACCGGCAAGCTGTCGGCCTTCGGCGCGCAGTCCAAGTACAACCTCAACGTCGAGGCGATGGAGGTGGCGGGCGCGGGCGCGCTGATGGCGATGCTGGAAAAGCGCCGCGTGGCCCTTGCCGCCGAGGGGGTGTTCGACCCGTCGCGCAAGCGGCCGCTGCCGTTCCTGCCCGAGGTGATCGGCGTCGTCACCTCGCCCCAGGGGGCGGTGATCCGCGACATCCTGCACCGCTTGCGTGACCGCTTTCCCCGCCACGTCCTGATTTGGCCCGTCGCCGTGCAGGGCCGCGCCAGCGCGCCCGAGGTGGCGAACGCGATCCGTGGCTTCAATGCCCTGCCGCCGGGCGGGGCCATCCCGCGGCCCGACCTTCTGATCGTGGCGCGGGGCGGGGGGTCGATCGAGGACCTCTGGGGCTTCAACGAGGAAATCGTCGTCCGCGCCGCCGCCGAAAGCGCGATCCCGCTGATTTCCGCGGTGGGGCACGAGACGGACACCACGCTGATCGACCACGCCTCCGACCGGCGCGCGCCCACGCCCACGGCGGCGGCGGAAATGGCGGTGCCGGTGCGGCTGGACCTGCTGGCGCATGTCGACGGGCTGGGCGCGCGGCAGGCGCGGGCTGCGCGCGGCATCGTGGCCGCACGGGGCCAGCGGTTGACCGACCTGTCGCGGGGCCTGCCGCGCGCCGATGCGCTGCTGGCCGGGGCGCGGCAACGGCTGGACCTCGCGTCCGACCGCCTGCCCGCGACGCTGCGCGCGCGGACGGCGCGGGCGCGGGTGATCCTGTCGCGGCTGGAGGGGCGGATCGTTCCCGCGGCCCTGACCGCGCGGCTGGCGGACCGGCGGCGGCGCCTCGCGGAGCTCGGCACACGTCTCGACACCGCGCTGCCCCGCGCCACGCGGCAGAAGCGCGCGCGGCTGGATCTCGTGCACCTGCGTCCCGCGCCGCTCATGCGGCTGATGCGGCAGGACGGGGAGCGGCTGGCGGGCTTGGCCGACCGCCTCGTCACCGGCGCGCGAGGGCGGCACGACCGGGCTCGCGACCGGCTGGCCGCGCTTGACCGGCTGCGGCTATCGCTGGGGTATGAGCGCACGCTCGACCGGGGGTTCGCCGTCATCCGCGACGGCGACCGCGTCCTGACCGACAGCGCGGCCGTCCGCGCCGCGCGCATCGTCACGATCCAGTTCGCGGGGGGCGACACCGTCGACGCCGCCGCAGGGCAGACCCCGCCTCGCGGCAAGCCGAAGCCGCCCGCACCCGATCAGGGCAGCCTGTTCTGACGGCCGCGGCGGACTGGCCGTCCCTCGCTCCGCAGGCCGATCTGGCCCGGCGGCTGTTCGGGCGGCAGGGGTCCGGGCTTCTGACCGACTGGTTCGACCGTCAGGTCGCGCGCATCGCGGACCCCGGTTTCGCGCGCCTGTTCTCCGACCACATCGACCTGCCGGGGATCGCGCCCGGAGACTACGACCACCGTCTCGTGGCCTCCGCCAGCGGGCGGATGATCGGCGGCATACGCTTCTATGGCCAAGACGTCGCGCGCCCCTTCGTCGAGGTGATCGCCCACGATTTCACGGATTGGCGGGCGCTAGGGGATTGCGTCGCGTCCGAATGGGCCGCCTTCGCCCCGCTTCACCTGCGGAGCCTGGTCGCGCCCGATGCAACGCTTCCAGCCACGGCCTTCGTGGACATGAGCATCCACCTCGCCCGCTACCGCGACATGGCCCCGCCGGACGGTCGCGTGTCGCTCGCGCCGCTGGACGATGCCGGGACGGCGGTCGAGATGGTGGCGGCACGATTTGCGGATCTCGCCGAAACGGACCCGGCGCTTGCGCGGAACGTATCTGCCGCCCGGCCAAGGGTTCGGGGCCTCGGCCCAACGCGCTTGGGCCGCGTGGCGGGACATCGACCCCGACCGCCTGCTGGTCGGAACGATCCACCGGCTGAACGTCGCCTCGGCGCGCACGGCGGCGCGGGCAGGACGTCGGCGGGTGCTGGACCATGCGTTCCTGCCCCTGGGTCGGCGGGCACCGTCCTGACCCGCGCCCGTCAGACCCCCAGATCGGGCAGCGGACAGTCGAGGGCGTCGTTGCCCACGTTGCGCGTGACCAGGTCGTCGGCCGCCTCGTCGCCGTCGAGCCGGGCACGGAAGGCGCCGTCGTCGGCTTCGAGGAAATCCCAACACTGCGGCGTGGGGTCGCTGTCGTAGACGAAGCAGATCTGGCCCCGCGTGTTCGCGAACCAGATGCCGCGCTGGCATTCGCCGTCCTCGAAGGACCAGATGACGCGCTTGTCTTCGAAATACTGCTCCGCGCCATAGGCTTCGCCGTGGCGGTCGAAATGCAGGGTCCGGCCGGTCACCATCGCGTCGAACTCGTCGGGGGTGACGATGCGTTCGGCGAGGGCAGGCGTCGCGGCGAGCGACAGGACGAGGGCGAGGATGGGGCGCATCATGGGTCTCCGGGATCTTTCGGCGCACAGTCGCGTCCGGCGCCCGCCGTGTCCATCCCCGACGCGGCGGCGCGCAGGTTCGTGACCGGAACGCACAGGTGCCCCCGTGACGGACAGCGGCCCGCGCAGGGTCCGGGGGTTGCCGCGGGGTGGCACACATCGCAAACTCCCCGCGCGGGGTCGCAATCGCGCCATCGGCCGGGGGCTGCCCGGCCTAGGGTGCGGGGCATGTCCAAGGGGGTCTCGGATGCTGGACGACGGAAAGAAGGCGGGTGTCTGGAAATCGGGCCGGGGCAAGGGCCGCGGGACGCCGAAGGGCCGGCAATACGACGACGACGCGCTGGCGGACGTCCGCGCGCTGCTGGGCGACCTGCCGCGCGACCGCGACATGCTGATCGAGTTCCTGCACCTGATCCAGGACGCCCACGGCCACCAGTCCGCCGCGCACCTGCGGGCCCTGGCGCATGAAATGCGCCTGTCGATGGCCGAGGTCTGGGAGGTGGCGACCTTCTATGCCCACTTCGACCCCCTGCGCGAAGACGACCCGGTGCCGCCCGACCTGACGATCCGCGTCTGCGACTCGCTGTCTTGCGAACTGGCGGGGTCGGAGGCGCTGCTCGCCGCCTTGCAGGCCGGGCACGACCCGGCGCGGGTCCGTGTTCTGCGCGCCCCCTGCATGGGCCGCTGCGACACCGCGCCGGTCGTCGAGATCGGGCACCGGCACGTCGACCACGCCACGCCGGAAGCCGTGCAGGCGACCATCGACGCGGGCGACTTCCACCCCGTGATCCCCGACTACGAAGACCTGGCGGCCTGCCGTGCAGGCGGCGGATACGACGTGCTGACCCGGCTGCGCGCAGGCGGCGACTGGGAGGAGGTGCAGCAGGTCGTGTCCGACAGCGGTCTGCGCGGCCTTGGCGGCGCGGGGTTCCCGGCCGGAAAGAAATGGGGCTTCGTGCGGGGCTATCCCGGCCCGCGCCTGATGGCCGTCAACGGCGACGAGGGCGAGCCAGGTACCTTCAAGGACCGCTTCCACCTGGAACGCCAGCCGCATCTGTTCCTCGAGGGCATGCTGATTTCCGCCTGGGCGGTCGCGGCGGAGCGCATCTACATCTACATGCGCGACGAATATCCCGCGGTGCTGGAAATCCTGCGGCGGGAGATCGCGGCGCTGGAGGCGGCGGAGCTGATCCGGCCGGGCGACGTCATCCTGCGGCGGGGGGCCGGCGCCTACATCTGTGGCGAGGAATCCGCGATGATCGAGTCGATCGAGGGCAAGCGCGGCCTGCCGCGTCACCGCCCGCCCTATGTGGCACAGGTCGGCCTGTTCGGGCGCCCGACGCTCGTCCACAACATCGAGACCTGCCACTGGGTCGCCCGCGTCCTGCGCGAGGGGCCGGAAATCCTGTCGGCGGTCGAACGCAACGGGCGCCGGGGGCTGCGATCCTATTCTGTCTCGGGGCGGGTGGCGCGGCCGGGGGTGCATCTGCTGCCCGCCGGATCGACCATCGCCGACATCATCGAGGCGGCGGGCGGCATGGCGCCGGGCCACGTCTTCAAGGCCTATCAGCCCGGCGGCCCGTCGTCGGGCCTTCTGCCCGCGTCGATGTCGGACGTGCCGCTCGACTTCGACACGCTGCAACCCCACGGCTCCTTCATCGGCTCGGCCGCCGTCGTCGTCCTGTCGGAGGCCGACAGCGCGCGGGATGCGGCGCTCAACATGCTGCGTTTCTTCGAGAGCGAGAGCTGCGGTCAATGCACCCCCTGCCGCGTCGGTTGCGAGAAGGCGGTCAAGCTGATGCAGGCCGACGCCTGGGATGCGCCGCTGCTGGAGGAGCTGGGGAGGGCCATGGTCGACGCGTCGATCTGCGGTCTGGGGCAGGCGGCGCCGAACCCGATCCGCGCGGTCATCAAGCATTTCCCGGAGGAGGTGTCGGGCGATCAGTTGCGATAGGCCCGGCAGACGCAGCCGGCGTCCGATATGGCGCGGCAGAGCTGCACGGCCTCGTCCCGCGACTGGGCGCCGATGCGCGCGGCGATGATCGGCGGGCGGCCCGGCCCCCGCCGGCTCAGCGGCACCAGTTCGAGCCGCGCGACGGGCGCTGCCGCGCGGCAGGCGTCGGACAGGCGGCCGTGCGCCGCGCGGGCGCCGTCAAGGTCGCGGCCGAAGCCCACCTGCACCCCCCAGGGCGACAGGGGTGGCGCGGGGTCCACCATGGGCGAGAAGCGCCGGTCCCGCGCCATCGCCTCGCAGGCGGGGCGGAAGGGGGTGTCGCCGTCCAGCGCGAAGTCGTGGCTTTCGGGCGGGTCGTCGCGCCAGGTCTCCGCGCTCCGCCCGGTGATGATGCGGACGTAGTCCACCGTCTCGCGCGCCAGGCCGCCGGTCCTGGCGATGAATCCCTCGGCGCGCCTCTCGCCGCCGTTGTAGCCCACGGCGGCCAGCCCGACGTTCCCGTATCGCGCGGTCAGTTCGGCCAGGTAGGCGGCGGACTTTTCGATCGCCTCCGCCGGGTTGAACGGGTTGCGCAGGCCGCGCAGGCGGGCGGTGCCGTCGATGAACTGCGCGATGCCGCGGGCGCGCATGGGGCTGACCGCGTTGGGGTCGAACCGGCTTTCCTGCCATAGAAGCCGGGCGAAGAAGGCGGGGGGCAGGTCGTGGCGAAGGGCCTCCGCCTCGATCTGCGCGCAGACATCGGTCACGAAACGCGCCGCGCGGATGCAGTGGCGCGGGCCGTCCGCGCCCTCCGAACAGGCGATGGGCGGCGGCGGGTCGGCGCGCAGCGGCGCGGCCAGAAGGAGCATCAGGAGGACGAGGCGCAGCATCCGCCGGACGGTCGGGCCATGACGCCGGGCTGTCAACCGGACTTTCCCCCGTGCCCCCACCATATTAGGTGGGGGCCGAAGGGGGTGACGCCATGTCGTTTTTCAGCAAGCTCAAGGATCGCCTGACGCGGTCGTCGTCCAAGCTGGAGCAGGGGCTGGACGCCATCGTCGAGGAGGGGGTCGAGGATGCGCCCGCCGAGCCGGAGATCCCGCCCGCGCCCGAACCGCCCGCGCCTGAGCCTGAGCCGCAGGCGCCCCCGGCGCCACGGCCCGAACCGACGCCTGAGCCCGAGCCTGCACCCGCGCCCCGCGCCGGCCTGCTCGACCGCATCATGGGCCGCCCCGCCCCCGACACCGCCCCGCGCCGCGTGCTCGACGACGAGATGCTGGAGCAGCTGGAGGAGTTGCTCATCGCCTCCGACATGGGCGTCGACACCGCGCAGCGCGTCGCCGCCAACATGGCCGAAGGACGCATGGGCCGCCGCCTGTCCACCCCCGAGATCAAGCGCATCATGGCCACCGAGATCGCCCGCATCATGGAACCGGTCGCCCGCCCCATGCCGCTGACGCCGCAGCGGCCGCAGGTCGTGCTGGTCGTGGGCGTCAACGGATCGGGCAAGACCACCACCATCGGCAAGCTGGCCAGCCAGTTCCGCGCCGCTGGCAAATCGGTCGTGATCGCCGCGGGCGACACCTTCCGTGCCGCCGCGGTCGAGCAGTTGCAGGTCTGGGGCGACCGCGCGGGCGTGCCCGTCATGGTCGCGCCGCAGGGATCGGACCCGGCCTCGCTCGCCTTCGACGCGATCACGCGGGCCGAGGCCGAGGGCGCGGATCTTCTGCTGATCGATACCGCCGGGCGCCTTTCGAACCGCGCCGACTTGATGGAGGAATTGGCGAAGATCGTCCGCGTCATCCGCAAGAAGGACCCGACCGCGCCGCACAACACCCTGCTCGTGCTGGACGCGACCACCGGCCAGAACGCGCTGACGCAGGTGGAGGTGTTCCAGAAGCTGTCGGACGTCTCGGGCCTCGTGATGACCAAGCTTGACGGGACGGCCAAGGGGGGCGTTCTGGTGGCGCTGGCCGACCGCTTCGGCCTGCCCATTCATGCCATCGGCGTGGGCGAGCAGATCGACGACCTCGATGCCTTCGATCCGGAGGAATTCGCAGCGGCGCTGGTCGGGCTCGACGCATGAGGTGGCTGGCCCTCGTCGCGGTGCTGACCGCGCTGCCGGCCGGGGCCGCGACGCGCGCCGACTGCCGCGCCCTGCTGGAGCGGATGGAGGACGCCACCGCCGGGCAGGTGTCGTCGGTCGCCGGGGCCTGCCGGTTCCGCAACGTGACGCTGGGGCTGGGCGCCGACCGCTGGACGGCGCGGACGGTCACGCTCTCGGGTGACATCTCGGCCCTGCCCGACGCGCTGCCCGACCGCCTGACCGGCGGAGCGGAGAGCCTGGCCCCCGCACCCGAGGGCGTCGCCCGCCCCCGTCTCATTCGCCGGGCACCTGACAGGCCGGGGCTTGCGGTGGCCTTCGACCTTCAGGCCGACAACGGCAGCGTGCGTATCAACTCGCTCAGCCTGCGCGCGGGCGATGCGGCGCAGTTGCAGTTCAGCGCGCGCCTGACCGGCGTGCCCCAGACGCTGCCCTTCGTGCCCGCGGCGGCGATGGGGCTGCGGCTCGACCGGCTCGACGCGACGGTCGACATGGACGGCACGCATGAGGATTTCGGGCGGATGCTTCTTTGGGGCGGGCCGCAGACCGTCGGCGACCGGCTCACGCGCCTGCGGACGGAGGCGACCCGCTGGCTGGCGGAGCAGGAGAGCGGCGATCAGGCGCAGAACCTTGCCGCCGCGCGGGCCTTCACCGCCACCCTGCCGCGCCCGCGCGGGGTGCTGAACCTCCGCGTGGGGGGCAACGGCATCTCGGCGGTGCAGGTGGGCAGCCTCGCCTCCGGCCTCGCATCCGCCGATTTCGTCGCGCGGCTGGCGCGGTCGGCGGACCTGCACCTGAGCTGGACGCCCGATGCCCCCTGACCGGAGGGCCGTGCGCCGCACCGCCGTATGATCGACTGGATCGCCGCGGTCGAGGGGACGGCGCGGGGCCACACCCTCGCGCTCTGGCTGGCGCTGCTGGCCGCGTTCCTGCACGCGCTCTTCGGCGCGTTGCAGAAGGGCGCGCGCTTCGACCCCTGGACCTCGCGCACGATCATGGACGTGGCCATCTTCTGCATCGCCACGCCGGTCGCGCTGTTCGTGGTGCCCTGGCCGCCGGCCGACCTGTGGTGGGTGCTGGCCGGCGCCGCCGCGATCCAGTTCACCTACAAGGCCTTGCAAGGCGCGACCTACCAAAGGGGCGCCTATACGGTCGTCTATCCGGTGGTGCGCGGCACGGGGCCGCTGTTCACCGTGCTGGGCGCGGGCGTCATCTTCGGCGAGCATTTCGGCCCGGTGCAATGGCTGGGCGTCGGCATCCTGCTGGCCGGGTTGTTCGGTCTCTCGGCCTACAACATGGCCCGCGTCCGCGTCGGCCGCGACAGCCTGGGGCCGGCACTGGCGCTGGCGGTGGCGACGGGCATGATGGTCGCGGTCTACACGACATGGAACGCTTTCGGCATCCGCTCGGTGCCCGATCCGTTCACCTTTCTCGCCTGGTTCTTCATGCTGACGTCATGGGACTTTCCGCTGATCGCCGCGCTGCGCGGCAAGTGGCGCCGGCCGGACCCCGCGATGGTGCGGCTGGCCGTCGCCGGCGCGCTGGTCGCCTTCGGCTCCTTCGGGTCGATCATGATGGCCACGCGGCTCGATTCCGTGGGCGAGGCGGCGATCCTGCGCGAAACCTCCACCGTCTTCGCCGCGCTTATCGGCTGGGTCGTCCTGAAGGAGCCGGTCGGCCCCCGCCGCCTGATCCTGATGTCGCTCATCGCACTGGGCGCGGTGGTGGTGGAGTTCGGCGGCTGAAGCGCCTATGTCGGCCGAAAGGAGATGCCCGATGACCGCACGCCCCACCCCCGGATGGCTGAAACCCGCGCTGGAGCTTGGGCCGGTCGCCCTGTTCTTCGCCGGATACCTCTGGCTGCGGGACGATACCTTCCTGATCGGCGGGCGCGAATACGACGGCTTCATCGTCGTCACCGCCCTGTTCATCCCGCTGATCCTGGCATCAACCGCCGCGCTCTGGTGGCTGACGGGCAAGCTCAGCCAGATGCAGATCGTGACGGCGGTGCTGGTCACCGTCTTCGGCGGCCTGTCGGTCTGGCTGAACGACGAGCGGTTCTTCAAGATGAAGCCCACGCTGATCTACCTGCTGTTCGCGGCGGTGTTCTTCTTCGGCCTGTGGCGGGGGCGCAGCTACCTTCAGCTGGTGCTTTCGGAGGCGATGCCGCTGACCCATGCCGGATGGCTGCTGCTGACGAAGCGCATGGCCTGGTTCTTTGTCGGGCTGGCCGTGGCGAACGAGGTCATCTGGCGCACCATGTCGACCGACGCCTGGGTCAACTTCAAGACCTTCGGCCTGCCCATCGCGATGTTCGCCTTCTTCATCGCGCAGGCGGGGCTGATGAAGACTCACGCCACCGCGCCGGAGGGCGAGGATTAATCCTTGCCGCCCTCCTCGGGCTTCTTCATCCGCTTGGTCGAGGGTGCCTTCTTCGGCTTGACGACCCCGCGCCCGCGCTGCCCGCCCTTTCGCAGGCTGACCGATGTGTCGGCGCGCAGGCGGGCGGTCCGCTCGCCCTTCGTCTCCTTGGGGCGCTCGGCAGGCTTGGCGCCGCGGGGGGCATCGCTGCGGGCCTTGTCGCCGGGGCCGCGCGGCTTCTCTCCGTCGCGTCGGGGCTTGCCGCTCTCGAACTTCGGCTTGTCGCCGTCGCGCCGGGGCTTGCCGTCACCGAAGCGCGGCTTCTCTCCGTCGCGGCGAGGTTTGCCGCCATCGGGCCTTGGCTTGTCGCCCTCGCGCCGGGGTCTGCCTTCGCCGTCCTTCGCGGGCCGGGCACCGCGGGCGGGCCGCGATCCGTCGCCGTCGTTGCGCGTCACGGGCGGCTTTGTCGTCCGCGGGCGGTCGGGTCGGGCGGCGCGGTCGGACCGGGCCTCCGCCGCATCCTCGGTGCGCGCGCGGGCCGGGCCGCGCGGGCGGCCGCCCTTTTTGTCCCAGGCAGGCTTGCCGCGCCCCTTGTCCACCAGCCGGTCGCCCTCGCTGCGCGGCGCGCGGGGCTTGACGCCCTTGCCCGGGGCCTTCGGCTTCCTGTCGTCCTCGTCGGCCATCGGCCCACCTTTCCGGCTCTCGGCCAGTTCTCCGTCGAATGTGTCGCCCAGCTGATCGCGCAGGATGCGGGGTTTCACCTCCTCGACCTCTCCGGCCGCAAGCGTGCCCAACTGGAACGGGCCATAGCTTACCCGGATCAGCCGGTTCACATACATGTCCACCGCCGCGAACGCCCGGCGGATCTCGCGGTTCCGCCCCTCGCGCAGGCCCAGCGTCAGCCAGGCGTTCGCACCCTGCTGCCGGTCGAGCGTCACCTGCATCGGCGCGAAGGTCTCCGGCCCGTCGTCGCCCTCGACCGTGATCCCCGCGCGCAGCCGGTCCAGCGCCGCCTCGTCGGGCGTGCCGTTCACCCGCGCACGATACCGCCGCAGCCAGCCGGTCGTCGGCAGCTCAAGCTGGCGCTTCAACTCGCCGTCGTTGGTCAGGAGCAGCAGCCCCTCGGAGTTGAGGTCGAGCCGCCCCACCGACAGCACCCGCCCCAGGTCGGCGGGCAGGGCGTCGAACACCGTCTCGCGCCCCTTTTCGTCGCGCGCCGTCGTCACCAGCCCCGCGGGCTTGTGATAGAGCCAGAGGCGCGCGCCATCGGGGCGGGGCAGGGGCTTGCCATCCACGGTCACGCGGTCGCCGGGCAGGACGTTCGTCGCCACGTTCGATACGGTCCGGCCGTTCACCGTCACGCGCAACTCCTGCACCAGGACTTCGGCATCCCGGCGCGATGCCACGCCCGCGCGGGCAATCACCTTGGCGATGCGGTCGCCGTCTCTGCTGGTTTCATCGGACATGGGGTTCGCTTAGCGCCAATGCGTCGCGGGGGGAAGCGGCTTGCCAAGGCGCGGGCGAACGGGCCAAAGGGGGCATGTTCCGGTCGTTCATGCCCGATGCCCTGACGCAGGCCCGCGCCGCCGCCGCACGCGGCGAGGTTCCGGTGGGCGCCGTGGTCACGCGGGCCGGGCGCATCGTGGCGCAGGCCGGCAACCGCACGCGCGAATTGCGCGACCCGACCGCACATGCCGAGATGCTGGCCATCCGCGCCGCCTGCGACGTGCTCGGGCAGGAACGGCTGAGCGGTTGCGACCTCTGGGTGACGCTGGAGCCTTGCGCCATGTGCGCGCAGGCGATCGCGCACGCCCGGCTCGACCGGCTGTATTTCGGCGCGGCCGATCCGAAATCGGGCGGTGTGCTGCAGGGCGCGCGCGTCTTCGCCCACCCCCAGACCCACCACCGGCCCGAGGTTCACGACGGCATCGACGCCCCTGCCTGCGCGGCCCTGCTGGCCGGGTTCTTCGCCGCGCGGCGGTGATGCCGCACCTGCGACACGGCGCCACAATTCGTTGTTCGGGCTCGTCATGGGGCCTAGATCGGGGATGCGACAGCACATCGAGGTATGGCATGCTCGGCTCATTCGACGCGGTCCTTCTGGCGCGCATCCAGTTCGCCTTCACGGTCTCGTTCCACTTCCTGTTTCCCGCCTTCACCATCGGGTTGGCCAGCTATCTGGCGGTGCTGAACGCGCTGTGGCTCAAGACGCGGGACCACAAGTATCTCGACCTGTTCCGCTACTGGGTGAAGATCTTCGCGCTGGCCTTCGCCATGGGCGTCGTGTCGGGCATCGTCATGTCGTATCAGTTCGGCACCAACTGGTCGGTCTTTTCCGACAAGGCGGGTCCGGTCATCGGCGCGCCGATGGCCTATGAGGTGCTTTCGGCCTTCTTCCTCGAGGCCGGGTTCCTCGGCATCATGCTGTTCGGGCGCGAGAAGGTCGGCGACGCGCTGCACATGGCGGCCTGCGCGGCCGTGGCGCTCGGCACGTTCTTCTCGGCGTTCTGGATCATTTCGGTCAACAGCTGGATGCATACCCCCGCGGGGTTCGAGATCGACGCCGCCACGGGTCAGTTCCTGCCCACCGATTTCTGGCAGGTCATCTTCAACCCGTCCTTCCCCTATCGTCTGGCGCATACCGTCACGGCGGCCTATCTGACGACGGCCTTCATCGTCGGCGGCGTCGCCGCCTTCCACCTGCTCCGCCGCCGCCGCCGGGGCGAGGAGACGAGCCCCGCCACCCGCACCATGTTCTCGATGGCGATGTGGATGGCCGCGATCTTCGCGCCGGTCCAGATCGGGCTCGGCGACGCGCACGGCCTGAACACGCTGGAATACCAGCCGCAGAAAGTCATGGCGATGGAGGGGCATTACGAAAGCCATGAAGGCGGCGCGCCGCTCTACCTGTTCGGCATCCCGAATGACGAGACGCAGACGCTGGACTACGCATTCGGCATCCCCAAGCTGTCGTCGCTGATCCTCAAGCACGACCTGAACGCGCCGCTCGCCGGCCTCGACACGATCCCCGACGAGGATCAGCCCCCCGTCGCCATCGTGTTCTGGTCGTTCCGCATCATGGTGGCCCTCGGCTTCGCGATGCTGGGCATCGGGCTCTGGTCGCTCTGGGCACGGTGGCGCGGACGGCTGTACGACACGCCGTGGCTGCACCGCGCGGCGCTCGTCATGGCGCCGTCGGGCCTGATCGCCGTGATCGCGGGCTGGATCACGACCGAGGTGGGCCGCCAGCCCTTCACCGTCTACAACATGCTGCGGACGGTCGACAGCGTGGCGCCCCTGGCCGCGCCTGCGGTGGGGGCGTCGCTGGTGGCCTTCATCGTGATCTATTTCGCGGTCTTCGGCGCAGGCACCTTCTACATCCTGCGGCTGATGTCGCGGCCGCCGGTCTTCGACGAACCCCGCCTGGGCGACAGTGCCAAGGGACCGATCCGCACGGCGGGCATCACCCCCGCCCCGCAGGAGGCCCGCCGCCATCCCGCCGCCATGAAACCGGGAGAGTGAACCATGCCCCTCGTCGACGGCTTTTCCTTCGACCTCACGGTGATCTGGGCGTTCCTGATCGCGCTCGCGGTGCTGATCTACGTCGTGCTCGACGGGTTCGACCTGGGGCTCGGCATCCTGTTCGCGGCCGAACGGCACCGGGGGGACCGCGACGTGATGATGAACAGCGTGGCGCCCGTCTGGGACGGGAACGAGACCTGGCTGGTGCTGGGCGGCGGTGGCCTGTTCGCGGCCTTCCCGCTGGCCTACTCGCTGATCCTGCCGGCGCTCTATGCGCCGATCATCGCCATGCTGCTCGCCCTGATCTTCCGGGGCGTCGCCTTCGAGTTCCGCTGGCGCACCGATCGCTGGCGGTGGGTCTGGGACATCGCCTTCATCGGCGGATCGCTGGTGGCGGCATTCTCGCAGGGGGTCGCCTTGGGTGGCCTGTTGCAGGGGATCGAGATCGACAAGGCGGCCCGCATCTATTCCGGCGGCTGGTGGGACTGGCTGACGCCCTTCTCGGTCACGGTCGGGGTCGCGGTCGTCGTGGGTTACATGCTGCTGGGCGCGACCTGGCTGGTGATGAAGACGTCGGGGCCCCTGCAGGAACGGATGCGCGCGCGTGCCTGGCCGCTGGGCGTGGCAACCATCGGCTTCATCGGGGTGGTCAGCCTCTGGACGCCCTTCCTTCAGGAAGGCTACTACAACCGCTGGTTCAGTGACTGGCGGATCGTGCTGGCGGCCCTGGTCGCACTGGCGGTTCTGGGCATTGCGGCGGCCATGTTCCGGTCGCTGACTGTGCACCGCCACGAATACCGCCCCTTCGTCCTGGCGCTCGCGCTGTTCGTGCTGTGCTTCGGCGGTCTCGGCATGTCGATGTTTCCTTACATCGTGCCCACCGAAGTCACGATCTGGGAGGCCGCGGCCCCGCGTGCCAGCCAGATCTTCATGCTGGTGGGCGCCGCCGTCCTGTTGCCGATCATCCTGGCCTACACCGCCTATGCCTACTGGGTGTTCCGCGGCAAGGTGGATGCCGACACGGGGTATCACTGATGGCGCCCGCGCCCCGTGATCCCGATGCGCCGCGTCCGCCGCTGGTCCGGCGGCTGGGGTGGTTCGTCGCGATCTGGGTCATGTCCGTCCTGGTCCTCGGGACGGTCGCATGGGTCATCCGCCTGTTCATCGTCTGACCTCGGAACGAGAATACATCGCCGGTCACGGTTGCCGCTCGTGACGTCTTCGGTCAGGCCATGTGCCTTCCGCCGGGCGACGGGTCCGGGTCAGGCCATCTCCCGCGACAGGTCGCGCAGCGCGGCAAGGAGGCTGTCCGCGCCGATCGTCTCCGGGTTGACGGTGTTGCCCGAGAAATAGCGCAGGAAGACCTTCTTCGTCTGCTCGTCCATTCCTTCGTGCAGGCCCATGGACCAGCCCGGGAACATTCGTTCGCGCACGTCGCAGCACTGGATCAGGATAACGTTGAGGTGGCGCGGGTCGGTGACGATCCGGTTGTAGAGACTGCTCACCTCGGCCCGCCCACCTTCCAGGACCTGAAGGAAGGAGTGGCCGTTGAACTGCAGGAAGCCCGTCACGTCCAGGGCGGCATTGTTGCGATGGCACGTCGCGATCAGATCGGGGACGCCGAGGCTCATCGACGGGTTGTGCTGGCTGTAGTAGACAAGACGCGTCAGATTCATGTCGGGTATCCCATGTTGCGTGGAGCGGACCGTCGCCGGCCGTGCGACCCGTGACCGATGTATCCCGCAATAGGTTGACAGAATGATGCCGCGCAGGCGGAAAATACCTCGCATTTTAGTGCGATGCGAACGACCGGCCCCGCCCGTGATGGCCGGGACCGCCCTGGGCCGAACTCAGTCTTCGGACTCGTCCACCACGCAGGTTCCGGTTCCCGTCGCGTCCAGACCCTGACGGCACGGCCCCGAGTCCGGTCCGACGGGGGCGGTGGTTCCGGGGGCCGCGCGTTCGATCGGCGCCAGCGTGCCGGGCGAGGTGCCGGCGGTGTCCATGCAGGCGGTCGCGCCCAGCGTCAGCGACAGGGCCGCGATCAGGCGGAGGGGGTATGTCATCGGGGTCTCCTTATGGTTGACGCATGGTCAACGCGCGGTGCTCCGTCCGGGTCCGTCATCCATGGCGGTCCCGCCAGGCCGGCAGAATGCCGCCGTCCGCGGCGTAGACCCCGCGCGCGATGGCCCGGCTCAGGCAGGCGGATGCCGCGTGACCCAGGCGCAGGGCGTCCCACACGGGGTCCGGCAGGGCGCGCGTCCCGGTCGCGGCTGCAAAGACCAGATCGCCGTCCATGGGCGTGTGGCTCGGCACGATGGCACGGGCCATGCCGTCGTGCGCTGCCACCGCAAGCCGCGTTGCCTGCGCCTGCGTCAGAACGGCGTCGGTGGCGACGATGGCGATGGTGGTGGATTGCCCCTGCCGCCGGTCGCCGTAAGGCTCCCATGCGGGGTCGAGGCGGGCCGGGCCGCGGCCCCCGAACTCCGCGTCCATCTCATAGGGCGCGGAGTGGAATCGCCCCCCGTCGTCGCAGACGCAGCCGAGCGCGTTGACCGCCACCAGCGCGCCTACCGTGATGCCGCAGTCGAGCACCACGGACGCCGACCCCAGCCCCCCCGCCAGATCCATCGTCGTGGCCCCGAAGCCCGCGCCCACGCTGCCAAGCGGGAACTGCCGCCCCGCATCGTCCAGCGCCGCGCGGCCCAGGGCACCGTAGGGGTTGCGGTCCCATCCCTTGTCGCCGCCGTTGAGCAGGTCGAACAGGATGGCCCCCGGCACGATCGGCACCCGCTGGTCGCCCACGGCGAACCCCCGCCCCATCGCGCGCAGCCCGTCCGCCACGCCCGACGCGGCGTCGAGCCCGAAGGCCGACCCGCCCGACAGGACCAGCGCGTCCACCTCCTGCACCGTCTTGTCGGGGGCCAGCAGGTCGGTCTCGCGCGTGCCGGGCGCGCCGCCCATGACATGCACGCCCGCGACGAAAGGCGCGTCGCCCAGCAGGACGGTCGCGCCCGACCGGACCTTCGCATCATCGGCATTCCCAACCCGCAGGCCCGCGATGTCGGTGATGAGGTTCAGGGCGCCCGGCCGCATGTCACTCCTCCGGGATCAGGGCGCGGGTGACGCGGCCCGGGAACCGCCCCACCACGCGCAGCCGGTCGGTCGCCGCCAGCGGCACGCCGGAGCCAGGCAACAGTAGGATCAGCGTATCCTCCGCCATGTCGGGCAGGTCGTCGGCCCTGTCGAGGAAATGCCCCAGACGGCGTGCAAAGGGCCGCGTCAGGACCTCCACCTGATCCAGATCGGCCTCGGGTGCCGCGTCCACCAGATGCGCGAAGGCCAGTTGCTGCGACCCGAAGTCGCCCGCCAGCACGCCGATGGCGACGCGGAACCTCATGGCCGCTGCACGGCCTCAGATACAGCGGCCACCGTCCACCTCCAACCCGACGCCCGTTATCATCGACGCCTCGTCCGAACACAAAAAACAGGCCGCGTTCCCCATGTCCGCCGGGGTCGAGAAGCGGCCGATGGGAATGGTGGACAGGAACTTCGCACGCATCTCGGGCGTGTCCTCGCCCAGGAAGCTCGCCAGCAGGGGCGTGTCGCCCGCGACCGGGTTCAGGCAGTTGACGCGCACGCCGGCGGGCGCAAGCTCCACCGCCATCGCCTTGGTCGCGGTTATCATCCAGCCCTTGCTGGCGTTGTACCAGCTCAGCCGGGGGCGGGGGCTGACGCCCGCGGTGGAGGCCACGTTCAGGATCGCGCCCGATCCGGCGGCCTTCATCGCGGGCACGACGTGGCGCGCGGACAGGAACACGGACTTGGCGTTGACGGCCAGGATGCGGTCGAACTCCTCCTCGGTCACATCCTCCATGGGTTGCGGCAGGTGGGTGATGCCCGCGTTGTTGACCAGGATGTCGATGCGGCCCCATTCGTCCATGGCCCGCGCGGTCAGTCGCGCCCAGTCGCCGTCCTTCGCCACGTCGGCCTGTTCGAACAGGCCCAGGATGGCGCGCGACACTTCCTCGGCCGCGTCGCCGTTGCGGTCGGCGATCAGGACGCGCGCGCCCTCGGCGGTGAATTTCTCGGCGATGCCCCGGCCGAAACCGCTGGCGCCCCCCGTGACGATGGCCGTCTTTCCGTCCAGTCTCATGCGCTCGTCCCCCTGTTCGCGCCCTTGATGCCCGACCGCGCGGCACCTTGCAATTGCGGGGCGGCGGACGGCATTTCCGTGGTATGCTTTCGGCCTCACAACCCCGGAGGACATTGCCATGACACGCGACGAAATCGCCCGCGAACTGGTCGCCGGATGCCGCGAAGGCCGCGAGAAGGCGAATATCGACAGGCTCTATGCCGAGGATGCCGTCAGCGTCGAAGCCGCCGACATGGGGCAGGGCCGGGAAGTGACGGGCCGCGAGGCCATCCACGGCAAGCACGACTGGTTCGACAGTCTTTACGAGACCGTCTCGGCGGAGGTGTCCGACCCGATGCCGCACGGGGACGACCGCTTCGCGGTGATCTTCGACATGAAGATGAAGAAGCGCGAGACCGGCGAGATCGAGGACATGCGCGATATCGGCGTCTATCACGTGCGGGACGGCCGGATCGCGCGGGAGGAGTTCTTCTATCCCACCGCCTGACCCCGCGACCGATGCCATTCCCTGAGGAACGGCATGAAAGCCGGAACCATCCCCAGCATGCCGCCCAGATGGGCGGCGTCGTGCATGGCCTCCGCGCGCGGGTATGCCGCCCCGTCCCGGATCGGCACCGCCCCGAGACCCAGTGCCGGAACCCCGGTCACCAGCCCCATCCGCCAGCTTGCCAACACGCCGACCCATGCCGCGCCCAGCCGGGGCGGCCAGTCGGGCGGGATGACGGGCTGCGGAAATTTCAGCGCGAAGGAGTAGTCGGGCCAAACGGCGAAGCTGACCCGATCGTGCAGCACCCCGAGGATCGCGGCGGCACGGCACGCGGAGCGTCGTGAGGCCGAAGGCCCGACCCTAGCCGTGGTGCGCCGCGACGGTCTTGAGCTGGCTGAACCCGTAGAGCGCCTCGAACCCCTTTTCGCGGCCGTGGCCCGATTTGCCCACGCCGCCGAAGGGCAGTTCGACTCCGCCGCCCGCGCCGTAGTTGTTCAGGAACACCTGACCCGCCCGCAAATTCCGCGCCATCCGCATCTGGCGTGCGCCGTCGCGCGTCCAGACTCCGGCGACGAGGCCGTAGTCGGTGCCGTTGGCGATGGCCAGCGCCTCCTCCTCCGACGCGAAGGGGATGACGACCTGCACCGGGCCGAAGATCTCGGCCTGCGCCAGCGGGTGATCGCCTGTGGCCCCGGTCAGGAGGGTGGGGCGGACATAGTATCCGCCACCCGGCGCGCCGTCGATCACATTGCCCTGCGCGGCCATGTCCAGATCGGACCCGCGGTCCAGGAAGCCGTCGATGATCGCCTTCTGCCGGCCGGAGATGACCGGCCCCACGTCCAGATCGTCCATCGCCGGCCCGACCCGCAGCGCGCCGTAACGGTCCGCCATGCGGGCGACGACCTCATCGTGCACCGACCGGTGGACCAGGATGCGCGAGGCGGCCGAGCAGGTCTGCCCCGCGTTCTGGATCCCCGCGCTGACGAGGAACGGCAATGCAGCGTCGAGGTCGGCGTCGTCGAAGACGATCTGCGGCGACTTGCCCCCAAGCTCCAGCGTCACCGGCACCACGTTCGCCGCCGCCGCCTGCTGGACCAGCGCGCCGGTGGCGACCGACCCGGTGAAGCTGATGTGGTGGATGCCGGGATGCGCCGTCAGCGCGGCCCCCGCCTCGGCCCCCAGACCCGGCACCACGTTCAGCGCGCCGTCGGGCAGCCCGGCCTCGACCGCCAGCCGGGCGAAGGCCAGCGCGGTCAGGCAGGCCTCCTCCGCCGGTTTCAGGACGCAGGCGTTGCCCATGGCGAGCGCCGCGCCCACCGACCGGCCGATGATCTGCATGGGATAGTTCCAGGGCACGATATGGCCGGTCACGCCATGCGGCTGGCGCAGGGTATAGACGGTGTAGCCGTCGAGATAGGGGATGGTCGTCCCATGCACCTTGTCGGCCGCGCCGCCGTAGAACTCCAGATACCGCGCCAGCGCCACGGCATCGGCGCGCGCCTGCTTCAGGGGCTTGCCCACGTCCGCGGCCTCCAGCCGGGCCAGGTCGTCCACCCGCTCCAGCACGAGCCGCCCCATCCGCGACAGCAGCCGCCCCCGCTCCACCGCCGGCATCCGACCCCAGTCGCCCGCCAGCGCCTGATGGGCCGCCGCCACGGCGGCGTCGATGTCGCGGGATTGTCCGCGCGGGATCTGCGCGAAGGTCTCTCCGGTCGAGGGGTTTTCGACGGGCATGCTGTCGGCGGCGCGCAGCCATCGCCCGCCGATCAGCATTTCCGAGGGGTCGAACCAAATCGTCATCTTCCGTCCTCCAATCCGAACATCGCGCGCCAGTTTCCGGCCGTCATTTCGCGGCGGTAGTCGCGCAGCATCCCGGCGTCCAGAACCTCGATCAGCAGGTCCTCGCCGGTCCACACCTCGACGCAGGAAAACGGCCCCCGGTCGCAAATGCGGGCGGTCCAGCCGCAATCGCGGGCCAGCGCTTCGATCTGCTCGACGCTGAGCGGCGAGGCGATGGCGAGGTGGGTGGCGCTGGTATCGCGCCGGGGCGGTCCGGCGGCGAAGGCCACGGTCTCGGCGCCGCGCAAGACGCGCGTACCGGCCGGATAGACTTCCACCGCCGTGCCGTCGTCCGCAGCGGCGAAGGCGATCCAGGCGTTTGGGCAAGGCGGGAAGGGCAGGGCGCGGCCGCCCATCAGCCGCGCGAGCGAACGGGCCATCGCCTCGGGCGAGCGGGCGGCGAGGGAGAGGTGCAGCAGGGTCATCCCGCCTCCAGCCAGCGGGGCGGGATCGCGGGGGCCGCGTCGATCAGGACGCGGGTATAGTCGTGCTCCGGCGCGTCGAAGACGCGCGCGGCCGGCCCCCGTTCCACGATGCGCCCGGCCTGCATCACCAGCACGTTGTCGCAGATGGCACGCACCACCGTCAGGTCGTGGCTGATGAACAGGTAGCTCAGCCCCAGCCTCGCCTGAAGATCGTCCAGCAGATCCAGCACCTGCGCCCGCACGCGCACGTCGAGCGCGCTGACAGCCTCGTCCAGCACCAGCACGTCCGGCTCGGTGATGAGGGCGCGGGCGATGGCGATGCGCTGCCGCTGCCCGCCCGAGAACTCATGCGGGTATTTCGACAGGTCGTCCGCCGAGAGCCCCACCTGTTCCAGCGCGCGCACGGCGCGGTCGCGGGCGTCGGGCGGCCGCCCGGTCAGGTGGAACGGCTCCTGCACGAGGCGGGCGACGGTCCAGCGGGGGTCGAAGCTGCCGTAGGGGTCCTGGAACACGACGCTGATGCGGGCGCGATCGTCGCGGGTCATGGCGAGGCCGCCGGGCCGGCCCAGCAGATCGATGGTGCCGCCCTGCACAGGCTCCAGCCCCAGCAGCGCGCGCGTCAGGGTGGACTTGCCGCAACCGGATTCGCCCACCAGCCCCAAGCTCTCGCCCCGGTTCAGCGTCAGCGACACGCCGTCCACCGCCGTCAGCGCGCCATAGCGGCGGGTGACGTCTCGGGCGGTCAGCACGAGATCGTCGGCCACCGCACGGGGCACGCGGGGCGGGGGTTGCGACGCGGACAGCAGGTCGCGGGTGTAGGGGTGGGCTCGGGCGCGAAACAGCGGCTCGGTCGCGCCTTGCTCCACGATCCGGCCCTGCCGCATCACGGCGACGTCATCGGCCATGCCCGCGACCACGCCCAGGTCGTGCGTGATGAGGAGGAGCGACATCCCGTCCTCGCGCACGAGGTCGCGCAGCAGGTCGAGGATCTGCGCCTGTGTGGTGACGTCGAGCGCGGTCGTCGGCTCGTCCGCGATCAACAGGCGGGGGCGGCGGGCGATGGCGAGCGCGATGCACACCCGCTGCCGCTGCCCGCCGCTGAGCTGGTGCGGATAGCGGTCGAGCGCGATATGCTCCAGCCCCACGCGGTCCAGCCCGCCCCGCGCGATCCGCAATGCCTCCGTCCGCGGCGTGCCGTTCAGGCGCAGCGTCTCGGACACCTGCGCACCGATGGTCTGGACGGGGTTGAGGGCGGTCATCGGCTCCTGGAAGATCATCGCGATGTCGCGGCCGCGCACACCCAGCCACTCCCGCTCGGTCATCGCCAGCAGGTCGCGGTCGTCGAGGCGGATGCTGCCTTCGGCCCGCAGGGGCACGGGGAGCAGGCCGATCATGGCGAGGGCCGTCATCGACTTGCCTGACCCGCTTTCGCCCACCAGCCCCGTGATCCGCCCGGGCGCGAGGTCGAAGGACACGTCGCGCAGGAGGGGCTGCCCGTGGATCGACAGCGAGAGGTCCCGCACCGCGATCATCCGCGCACCCGCCGCAGCCGGGGGTCGAGCGCATCGCGCAGCCCGTCGCCCAGCAGGTTCAGCCCCAGCACCGTCAGCACGATGGCCACCCCCGGCAGGATCGCCAGTTGCGGCGCCACGTGGATCATCGTCTGCGCATCCGCCAGCATCCGCCCCCAGCTCGGCGTCGGCGGCTGCGCGCCGAGACCCACGTAGGACAGCGCCGCCTCGGCCAGGATGCCGAGGCTGAACTGGATCGTGGCCTGCACGATGAGCAGGTTGGCGATGTTGGGCAGGATGTGCTCGGCACTGATGCGGGCCGGCCCCTTGCCCGCCACCCGCGCCGCCATGATGTAATCCAGCGTCCAGAGCGGCAGCGCACCTCCCCGCGCCACGCGGGCGAAGACGGGGATGTTGAAGATGCCGATGGCGAGGATCGCGTTGACCGCCGAGGGGCCGAAGACGGCGGTGATCAGGATGGCGATGACCAGCGACGGGAAGGCGAAGATCAGGTCGTTGCCGCGCATGATGACCTCGTCAAGCCAGCCGCCCCGGTTGGCCGCCGCAGCAAGACCCAGCGGCACGCCCAGCACGATGCCGATGCCCACGGCCAGCAGCGCGACGGCGATGGAGGTGCGCGCCCCCGCCATCAGCATCGACAGCATGTCGCGCCCGAAGTGGTCGGTTCCGAAAGGGTGCGCGACGGACGGTCCCAGCGTGCGGTCGGCAATGGTCAGGACGGCGGTATCGTGCGGGACCCAGACGACGCTGATCAGCGCGGCCAGCGCGAAGACCGCGGTCAGCACGGCACCGAGGCGCATCCCGACGCTCATGCGCGGCGCAGCCGGGGGTCGGCCAGCGTATAGGCAAGCTCCACCGCGAAGGTGACGGCGATGACGGCGAAGACCAGAAGCATCGTCACCGATTGCACCACGATCAGGTCGCGCTGCGTGATCCCCTGAAAGATGAGCTGCCCGAGGCCCGGCAGGAAGAAGACCTTCTCGATGATGATGGCCCCCGCCAGAAGGAAGCTGAATTGCAGCCCGAGGATCGTCAGCATCGGGATCGCCGCGTTCCGCAGCCCGTGGCGCACGACCGTGGCGCGGCGGCTCAGGCCCTTGGCGCGGGCGGTGCGCATGTAGTCCTGCTCCAGCGTGTCGATCAGCGCCCCGCGCAGCACCCGCGCCAGGATCGACGCCTGCGGCAGCGCCAGCGCGATGGCGGGCAGGGTCAGTGCCTTGATGGCCTGCGCGGGATCGGACCAGCCCGGAAAGCCGCCCGCCGACACCCACCGCAGCTTGACCGCGAACAGGAGCACCAGAAGCATCGCGAACCAGAAGTTCGGCACGGCGATGCCCAGTTGCGTCACCCCCATCACGCCCCAGTCGCTGGCCCGTCCCCGGCGCGATGCCGCAAGCAGGCCCGCCGGAATCGCCACCAGCAGCGTCAGCACCAGTGCATAGACCGCCAGCGGCGCCGAGACCCAGATGCGGTCGGCGATCAGCCCGGCCACCGGCACCCGGTAGGTGTAGGAGGTTCCGAAATCCCCGCGCAGCATTCCGCCGACCCAGTCGAGATACCGCTCCCGCAGGGTGCCCTCCAACCCGAGTTCGGCGTTGAGGGCGGCGATGGTGTCGGGCTGGGCGTTCAGACCCAGCATGAAGTCCGCCGGATGCCCCGGCACCGCCTGGAGCATCACGAATATCGCAAGGCTCGCTGCCAGAAGCGACAGCAGCATGGAAATCAGGCGTTTCAGGATCGCGCGTGTCATCGGGCGCGACGCTAGCCAAAGGGGCCGGCGCTGGAAAGGCCGGATCAGTCCTGCGCGCGCAGGACCCGCGCTGGCCGAACGGCGAGCGGACGCCAGGCGAAGGCCAGCCCGGCCAGCAGGGTGGCCACCGCGCCGCCCAGCACGATGGCCGTGGCCGAGACCCATTCGAAGGCATAGGGCGCTTCCATCACGAACCGCATGATGCCCCAGCCCGCCAGCGCGCCGCCTGCGATGGCGACCACGCCCGCCGCCGCCCCGAGCAGGGCCGAGCGGATGGCGAAGCTGGTCAGCACCGTGCGCCGCGTGGCGCCGAGGGTCTTGAGCACCGCCGCCTCGAACACGCGGCTGCGCTCGCCCGCC
Organism: Jannaschia rubra; assembly: GCF_001403735.1. Classification (GTDB taxonomy): domain Bacteria; phylum Pseudomonadota; class Alphaproteobacteria; order Rhodobacterales; family Rhodobacteraceae; genus Jannaschia; species Jannaschia rubra. The sequence continues at coordinate 316,512 of NZ_CXPG01000021.1, read as the reverse complement.
GCGGCCGCGCCGATCAGCACCACGAACCCGGTCAGAAGCGTCGCTCCCGCGCCCCAGGAGGTCGCGGCGGCCAGCGCCGACAGCGCCTCGGTCACCAGCGCGATGGCGTCGCGGACGCGGATGGCGGTGATGTTGGGCGCATCCCCCGCCACGTCGCGCAGGATCGCGGCCTCGGCCTCCTCCTCGGCATAGACGGTCGAGAGCCAGGTATGCGGCGCCCCCGACAGGGCGGCGGCGTCGTAGACCATCACGAAGCCGATGCCGCCCGAGGAGAAATCGACCTCGCGGAAGGACGTGACCGTCGCGGCGATGTCGCGGCCCAGGACGTTGACGACCACCTCGTCGCCCAGGTCGATGCCGATCTCCTCCGCCTCCTCCTGCGCGAAGCTGATCTGCGGCGGCCCGTCGTAGCCCTCGGGCCACCATTCGCCCGCCGTGATGCGCGTGCCCTGCGGCAGGGCGCCGGCGAAGCTGATGCGCCTGTCGCCGCGCGTGACCCAATGGTCGATCTCGGAGGCCGGACGCCCGCCGATGGACTTGATGACCCCGCCCAGCATCGGCGCCGTGTCCACGCGGCTGACGGCCGGGTCGGTCTCCACCCGGTCGAGGAACGCGGGCAACTGGTCGGGCTGGATGTCGATGAAGAAATAGCTGGGCGCGACGGCCGGCAGGTCGCGGTCGATGGCGGCGCGCATGTTGGCATCGATCTGCCCCACGGCGGCCAGCACCGTCAGCCCCAGCCCCAGCGACAGGACCACGGCCGTCGCCTCGCCCCCCGGTCCGCCCACCGCGCCCAAGGCCAGCCGCAAAGCGGGACGCCCCCGGACGTGCCGCGCGCCCCAGCGGGCCAGCCGCCGCACGCCCCAGGCCGCCACCACCAGCGCGGCCAGCGCCACGACGATGCCCCCGGCCGACCAGAGCGCCAGCGTCGGAATGCCCGACAGCCAGGCCGACGCGCCGACCAGCACCACGACCGCCAGCGCCAGCGTGACGATGTGGCGCCGGCGCGGCCAGACGCGGGACGGGCCCGCCGCATCGCGGAACAGCGCGGCGGCGCGCACCTGCTCCGTCCGCGCCAGCGGCCAGAGCGTGAAGATGAGGGCCGTCAGCGCGCCATAGAGCGCCGCTTCGGCCAGGGGACCGGGATGCACGCCAAGGGCCACGGGAACCGGCAGGCGCGCCTCGATCAGCGGGCCGATGGCGATGGGAATGATCGTGCCGATCACCAGGCCGATGGCGATGCCCACGGCGGCGATGGCGGCGACCTGCATCATGTAGGCGGCGAAGATCACCCGCCCTTCGGCCCCCAGCGTCTTGAGGACCGCGATCACCGGCGTCTTGCGGTCGAGATAGGCGCGCACCGCCGCCGACACGCCGACCCCGCCCACCGCCAGCCCGGCGAGCCCGACGAGCACGAGGAAGCTGCCGATCCGGTCGACGAAACGCGCGATGTTGGGCGAGGCATTGCGCCGGTCGCGCCAACGCATCCCGTCGTCGGCGAACCGCTCCTCGGCCCGTGCGCGCAGGGTATCGAGCGCGTCGTCGGGCGTCTCGGGCAGCAGGATGCGGTAGTCGCCGTCGAACAGGCTCCCCTCCGCGATCAGGCCGGATCCTTCCAGCGCGTCGAGCGACACGATGGTGCGGGGGCCGAGGCCGAAGCCCGCGCTGCCCGCGTCAGGCTCCCGCAGCAGGAGCGCGCGCAGGGTGAAGCGTTTGGTCCCCATCCAGAGCGCATCGCCCACCGCAAGGCCCAGCCGGTCGGCCAGCACCGGATGCACGACCGCGCCACCGTCCGCCAACGCCCGGTCCAGCGGGATTGCGGGGTCCAGTTCCACCTCGCCCACCAGCGGATAGAGGTCGTCCACCGCCTTGATCTGCGTCAGCGCGCGATCGGCGTCCCGCCCCTGGCCGGTCGCGGCCATGGAGCGGAAATCGACCGCTTCGGAGACGGTGCCGAGGTCGTCCAGCCAGTCCCGCTCCGCATCGGTCGCGCGGCGATAGCTGAACTCCACCTCGACGTCGCCGCCCAGGATCGTCCGCCCCTCGCGCGCGAGGCCGTCGGTTATCGACACGCGGACGGACCCCACGGCGGCGATGGCCGCGACGCCCAATGCCAGACAGGCGAGGAAGATGCGGAACCCCGACAGCCCGCCGCGCAATTCCCGCCGTGCGATGGTGGCGGCCTGCCGCAGCCAGATCATTCCGCCGCGCTCGCCGCGGCCCGGCGGCTCTCGCTCTCCAGCCGCCCGTCGACGAGCCGCACCGTCCGGTCGCAGCGCGCCGCAAGCTCCGTCGCATGGGTCACGAGCACCAGCGTGGCGCCGTGCCGGTCGCGCAGTCCGAACAGCAGGTCCATGATCGCCTCGCCCGTCGCCTGATCCAGGTTCCCCGTCGGCTCATCGGCCAGGAGGATGTCGGGGCGCGGCGCTGCGGCACGGGCCAAAGCCACGCGCTGCTGTTCACCGCCGGACATCTGCGACGGATAGTGGCCGGTGCGATGGCCCAGCCCCACGGCGTCGAGTTCGGCCTCCGCGCGGTCGAAGGCATCGCGCGCGCCGGCCAGCTCCAGCGGCGTCGCCACGTTCTCCAGCGCGGTCATCGTCGGGATCAGGTGGAAGGACTGGAAGACCACCCCCATATGAGAGCGGCGGAAGCGGGCCAGCGCGTCCTCGTCCATCGCGGTCAGATCGTGGCCCAATGCCTCGACCCTGCCGGAGGTGGCGCGTTCAAGACCGCCCATGAGCATGAGGAGAGACGATTTGCCACTGCCCGACGGACCCACCAGCCCCAGCGTATCGCCCCGCGCAACGTCCAGCGTGATGTCGTGCAGGATGTCGACGGTACCCGCATTGCCTTCCAGCGAAAGCGAAACATCGCGCAGCGACAGGACCATGGTGTACCTCCGGCGGTTGGGTGCCCTTGCATATGGGGTCATGCGGGGGGCGGGCAAGGCGACGGCCCTGATCGTCTTCGCGGGTGCGGCATCGGCCGACACGGTGCAGGTGGTTGCCCTGGGCGACAGCCTGACGGCGGGCTACGGCCTGCCGGAGGGCGAAGGGCTGGTGCCGCGGTTGCAGGGCTGGCTGGACGCCAACGGCGTCGATGCCGAGATCGTGAACGCGGGGGTGTCAGGCGACACGACGGCGGGCGGACTGGCGCGGCTGGACTGGGCGCTGACGGAGGACACGGATGCGATGATCGTGACGCTGGGGGGCAATGACCTGCTGCGCGGTCTGCCGCCCGAAGTCTCTCGCGGAAACCTCGACGCGATCCTGTCGCGGGTGGCGGGGGAGCGGGGCCTGCCGGTCCTGCTGATCGGGCTGGACGCGCCGTCGAACTACGGTCCCGCCTACAAGGCCGACTTCGACGCCATGTATGCGGAGCTTTCGCAGGACTACGACACCCTGCTCATGTCGAACTTCATGGGCCCGCTGGTCGCCGGGTCCGACCTGGCGACGGCGCGGGCGCGGTATCTTCAGGACGACGGCATCCACCCGAACCGGGAGGGCGTGGCCCTGATCGTCGAGACGCTGGGGCCGCGCGTCGCGGAACTGATCGGGCGGGTGGAGGAATAGCCCCCGGCCCGGGCACGAGGCCGGGGCCGGAGGCAGGGGAGGTCACGGGTCACTCGGCCCGGATGACCGCGAAGGTATCCGCGCCGACCGAGGGGGCATAGCCGTAGGCGGTGGCACCTTGAAGGCCGCGCAGGTCGTTCAGCGTCTGCGCGTCGCTGTTGAAGTGGGCGTAGGCCTCTTCCTGCGTGCCCGCACGACGGGTCGAGACGACGGTGCGGCTGAGGTCGGCCGCCGCGAGGGAGACCTGATGGTTCGGGTTGCTGACGTCCTGATTGAAATGCGCGATGGCGCCGGCGGGTCCGGCCGGGACGCCGGCTGCGACGGCGGGGGCGGCAAGAAGGGCGATCAGGGCTGCGGAAATGGTGGTCTTCATGGGATGTTCCTTCATCGTGTTCGGGGCGAGCCGGCGGAGCGTGGGTTGCCTGCGCTCCGTCTTCGCCTGTGCCAACGATCTGGACCCGGACGTCTCTCACTTCAACGCACGGATACGTGCAAATGGGAAGATATAGGTTCTCTGACGCACAGTAGCTGTTCGCGGTCGCCCGGCCTTCAGCCGTCCGGCGCGACCAGCCCGAGACCGCGCAGGTAGATCCCGATGCCGGCCTCCAGCAGATCCTCGGGCGGGAAGGGCACGTTGCCGCCCGGGTTGCCGCGCGCGAACAACTCGACCACCCCATGCGACATGGCCCAGATGTGGGCGGAGAACATCGTAGCGGGCGGGCGGCGGTCGGCGGGGATGTGCTGCGACAACTCCTCCGCCGCGCGCTCCAGGATGCCGCGGGATCGGGCCACGGCGCGCGACAGGTCGGGCGTGGCATGGCGCGACAGGCCGGACTCGAACATCGCCATGTAGTGACCGGGATACTTGCGCGCGAAGGCCAGATAGGCCCGTCCCGTCGCCTCGAACGCGGCAAGGGCGGAGGGCTGGCCGGTCTCGTAGGCGTATTCCATCAGGTCGCCGAAGATCGCATGGCCCTGCAGGGCACATTCCACGATCAGGTCCTCGCGCCCCTCGAAGTGCCGATAGACGGCGGCGGGGGTGACGCCCGCCTGCTTTGCCGCCTCCGACAGGGTGAATCCGACGGGCCCCTTCTCGGTGATGAGCGCGAGCGCCGCATCGACCAGTGCCTGCCGCAGGTTGCCGTGGTGGTATCCGCGCTTAGACACCGGGCAGCCAGATCTCGGGGCCGCCGGCGATGGCTGCGTCAATGTCGAGCGCGTTCATGTCCCGCCCGGCGTAAGGCACCTGCCGCAGCACGGCGCGGATCGCGGCCAGCCGCGCGCGCCGCTTGTCGTCGGACCGCACCACCGTCCAGGGCGCCGCGTCGGTGTGGCTGCGCGCGAAGGTCTCGGCGATGGCTGCGGTGTAGTCGTCCCACCTGGCAAGCCCCTGGACGTCGATCCGGCTCAGCTTCCATTGCTTCAGGGGGTCGTCCTCGCGCTTGAGGAAGCGGCGCAGCTGCTCCGCCCGCCCGACGTTGAGCCAGAGCTTGACGAGGACGATGCCGTCGTCGACCAGCATCCTCTCGAACTCCGGCAGTTGCGCGAAGAAGCGTTCGCGCTGCTCCGGGGTGCAGAAGCCGAAGACATGCTCCACCACCGCGCGGTTGTACCAGGACCGGTCGAAGATCACCATTTCGCCGCGCGTGGGCAGGTGTTCGACGTAGCGCTGGAAGTACCACTGCCCGGCCTCGGTCTCGGTCGGCTTGCCCAGCGCCACGGTCCGCGCCACGCGGGGGTTCAGGTTCTCGCGCAGCCGCTTGATCGTGCCGCCCTTGCCGGCGGCGTCCCGCCCCTCGAACACCGCGCAGACGCGGGCGCCGGAGGCCTGCACCCAGGCCTGGCACTTGGCCAGCTCGATCTGGAGGGCCTGCATCGCCTCCTCGTAATCGCCCTTCGGCATCAGCGCATCGTAGGGATAGGCGTCGGTCAGGATGTCCTTCTTGCCTCCCTCCTCGATGGCGCGGCGGATGTCCTTCGGGGCCTCATGCTCGAAAAACCTCGTGATGGCGGCGTCGAAGGGCTTGGGCATGGTCGGACTCCTCTGGCCCCATGGGATATAGGATGGCGGGCGGGCAAGGGGCCAGCCCCCCGCGCTTCCATGGGTATCTGGAAAGCAAGAACGCGGTCAGGCCGCCGCGTTCGCGCGGTCGATGGCGGCGACGGCCGCAGCCGGGTCGGCGTGGTGCGGCATGTGGCCCACGCCGTCGAGCAGCGTCAGGTTCGTCGCCGGATGCCGCACCTTGAAAGGCAGGGCGTGGACATGATGCGGAACGATGGTGTCGGCGGTGCCGTGGACCCATTCGATGGGCAGGGCCAATTCGCGATAGCGGGCCTGCATCGCGGTGACATGGGGTTTCAGCCCGTTCACCTGCCGCCCGTTGCTTCGCAGGCTGTCGCGGCGCAGGGTCAACTGCGCGCCGATGTGGGCGAAGTATCCGGCGGGCATCGGGTCGGGGACGAAGATGCCTTGGGTGATCCGGCGCAGCAATCCGTCAGGCACGGCAGCCGTCAACAGCGGCACGGCAAGTCCGCCGCCCGCCGCCGATCCGGTCAGCGTGGGAATGGCGCCCAGCCCGCCCTGCCACTCCAGCGCCACGGGTGCCAGCAGGACCAGCGCCCGCGCCGGATGGCCAAGCCCCCAGGCCAGCGCGACGGTGCCCCCGAAGCTGTGTCCCAGCACCAGCGGCGGCCCGTCGCTCAATTCTGCGTAGGCTGCCGCGAGCAATGCGGCCTGTTCGGCCGGGGACTCGGCGCGGGAGGTGAAGGCACGGGCATAGGCCGGATCGGTGTTGCCGGTATATCCCAGCCCCGGCCGGTCGAAGGCGATGCAGCGATAGCGATCCGACAGGCGGTCGATCAGGTCGAAGGTGAAGTCGCGCAAATTGCCCGAGGCGCCGTGGATCAGCACGAGGTCCGGCCCCCGCCCGCGCACGACCGCATGGACGGGCACGGGGCGGCCCCGGAACGGCACGTCGAGGATGCAACCCTCGGGCGGGAAGGCCGCCTCCGCCGCCTGTTCACGCGCGCGGGCGCGGGCCTCCGTCACGAAGGCGCCGGCCGCGACCGCCGCGAAAAGCCTAGCGGCCGATCTGCGCGAGATCATAGGGCGTGGTCTGATAGATCTGGTTGATCCAGTTGCCATAGAGAAGATGCGCATGGCTGCGCCAGCGATTGAGCGGCTTCCGCGTCGGATCGTCGCCGGGATAGTAGTTGCCGGGCACGTTGATCGGCGTGCCGTTCTCGATGTCGCGCTCGTATTCCTTCTGCAACGTATCGCTGTCGTACTCGAAATGGTTGAAGATGTGGATCGCGCGGTGGGCCGCATCCTCGATCAGGCATGGGCCGGTCTCCTCGCTGCCCAGCAGGACCTTCATGCCCGCCGCCTCCACCTCGTCGCGGCGCAGTTCAGTCCAGCGGCTGACGGGGATGACGCAATCGTCCGAGAACCCGCGCAGATAGGGCGAGGACGGATCCTCGTTCGTCACCCGGAAACAGCCGAAGGCCTTGCGGTCCAGCACATGCTTGCGGACCCCGTGGAAATGCCAGGCCATCGCCATGCCGCCCCAGCAGACGCCGAAGGTCGAATGGACGTTGGTCTGCGTCCAGTCCATGACCTCGCGCAGCTCGTCCCAATAGGTCACGTCCTCGAACGCCAGATGCTCGATGGGCGAACCGGTGATGAGGAAGCCGTCGAACCTGCGGTCCTTCACATCCTGGAAGGCGTGATAGAACGTCTCCATGTGCTCGGGCGCGGTGTGGCTCGACTGGTGTTCCGTCATCCGCACCAGCGTCAGGTCGATCTGCAGGGGCGTCGCGCCGATCAGCCGGGCGAACTGCGTCTCGGTCGTGATCTTCATGGGCATCAGGTTCAGCAGGCCGATGCGAAGGGGGCGGATGTCCTGACGCGTGGCGGCGTCGTCGGACATGACCATCACGCCCTCGCGGTCGAGCACGTCGAAGGCCGGCAGGTCGCGGGGCAGCGTGATGGGCATGGCAGTCTTCCGGGGTCTGTGAAGGGGCCAGAGTTAGGTGCGCCGCCGGAGCTTGCCAATGGCCTCGGCCACCATGGCGGTCACATCGCTGGCATCGCGGGCGGTGGCGGCATCCTCCGCGCGCAGGTTGACGCCCCAGTTCGCGGCCATGGCGGCATAGCGCGGCTGGCGCGCGTCGATCACGGCGGCATAGCTGTGGCGCGCGAAGGCGTCGGGGTCCACCGTCTCCTCCGGCTCGTCGCCCGCGTAGTCCCGCCAGAGCGTGGCGAGGAACTCGGGGCGGTAGTACATGGGCTTCGGCGCCTTGGCGAAGCGCGCCTTGATCGTCTCGGTATGGTTCTCATCGCCCTCGATCCAGACGGGCAGGGTGCAGCGCGACAGCGTGGTCAGCACCTCGTCCCCCGGGTCGTTCGGGTCCACCACCTCGCAGATGGAGCCGCCGGTATCGCAGGCGAAGTTGGCATAGCCGTATATGTCGCGCGCGCGGTCGATGAAGGCGGGCGTGTCGAGCAGGGCGTTCACCTCGGCCCGGCGGTGCAGCGCCTGCCGGCGCGCGTATTCGGCAAAGGGCAGCCCGCCGCGCGCCGGATCGCCCGGTTTGCCCAGGAACGTGGAAAGCGGCGCCAGATTGTCGAAGGTGATGTTCGACCCGATGTAGATCGAATCCGTCCGCAGCAGATCGGCCAGGAACGGCACCTGCATCGCCTGCTTCTTGAGGTTGTCGGCGATGTGTTCGCCCATGTAGGCCGTGCCGATGCGGTAGTCGACGGAGTAGTGGAACCATCCGCCCGCATCGCGCAGCATCTGCGCCAGCCGCGTCTTGCCCAGCCCCGACATGCCGAAGAACGTCACCCGCTTGGCGGGGGCATCGGTCCAGTCCTGCGGCGTCTCGTAGATCATGTCCGTGGCGTAGCGACCCCGCGCAGTCGGCGCAACAGGCGACCGTCCAGCACGATCAGGCCGAGCGCCAGCAGGCCGAAACCGGCATAGACGTTGTGCGACAGAACCTCGTCCCGTGCCCAGGCGCCCAGCAGGATCGCGGTGGGCGCCACCAGCAGCGTGACCAGCATGGTGTTCCCGCTGCCCGCCATGGCGAGGACGCGGAAATAGAGCAGATAGGCGAAGGCCGTGGCGATCACCGCGTAATATCCGATGGCCAGGATCGTGTCCGCCTGATGCGGCACCACCGGCCCGTCGATGAGGAGCGCGGCGGGGATCATAACAAGCGCCGACCCGGTCAGCATGCCCGCCGCCGACATCTGCGGCGTGAGGCCCGGCAGGCGGGTGCGCGCCCAGACGCCCGCGAAGGCATAGCTGATCGTGCCACCCACCACGGCCAGTTGCGCGGCGGACCGCAGGTCGAAGCTCGTCAGGTTGTCGAGGCCGATGGCCGTCGCGACCCCGAGGAACCCGATGGACACTCCCGCCGCCCGCCGCGCCGTCAGCCGTTCGTCCGACAGCATCAGCGCCGCCACCAGAACGCCGAAGACCGCCGTGCCCGAGTTCAGGATCGACGTGAGCCCGGAGGAGATGTGCAACTGCCCCCAGGCCATCAGCGAGAAGGGGATCACGTTGTTGAGGAACCCCATCACGAGCATCGCCCCCCAGACGCGCGGATCGCGCGGTACGGGCAATCCGCGGATCAGGACGGCGAGCCACAGGACCACGGCCGCCACGCCCACGCGCCAGGCGACCGAGGTGAGCACGGGAACCTCGTCCAGCGCGATCCGCACGGACAGGAAGCTCGCCCCCCAGATCAGGGACAGAAGGCCCAGTTCGGCCCAGGCGCGGGGGGGCATGTCGCGGGTGCTCATGTCAGGTGGCTAGCGCCGCGCGCGGGCCCGCGCCACCCGGAACCTGCGCCAAAGGCGAAACGCCCCGTGCCGGTCGGGCGCGGGGCGTTTCGGTGTCGTGCGGTGCGGGGGGTGGATCAGAAGGAATAGCCGACCTTGAACCCGACCCCGACGGCCGAGTTGTCCTCGAAGGTCGCGCGGGGTTCGCCGGCCGTGGCGGGCCGGGCGTCGCCCACGCGGGAATAGCTGACGCCCCCCGAGAAGCGCACCGCGTCGGTCGCCTGATAGGTCGCGGCAAGCGTGATGCCCTTGCGTCCGTCGGCCGGGGCCAGCGGCGAGACCAGGTCGTCGGGGCCGCCGTCGGAATAGTTGAACGCGATGGAGGCGGCGAACTCGGGCGTGAAGCGGCGGCCGATGCCGATGCTGAAGTCGCGCCCGGTGTCGATGTCGGTCAGGCTGTTGCCGCCCAACCCCCGCGGCCGCACCGTGGCCACCTTGTAGTCGGAATAGCGAAAGTCGGCGAAGACCAGCGTATCCTTGGCGATGCCCGTCTGGAACGAGATGTTGACCGCCTTGGGCGTGGTGAGCGGCGTATCGGGTGCGCCGGGCCCTATGTTTTCGGTGGTCTCAAGATCATGGTCGATCTCGGAGAAATAGGTCGCCGCCAGCCGCAGCGCGATCTCGGGGATCTCATAGGCGCCGCCCACCTGATAACCCCAGGCGGTGTCGCCGTCGAAATCGGCGGAATAGCCGTCCAGCGGGCCATATCCGAAGCCCCGCAGATCGACGCTCGCGTCGATCGTCTGCGCGCGGATGCCGCCGTGGACGCTGAAGCGGTTGCCGAAGTCATAGCGCAGGAGCCCGGTCAGCGACGTCGAATTGAGCGTCGCGGTGGTTTCGCCGAAAGCGACGCTGCGGCCCGTGGGATAGAGGGTGTCGGCGCCATAGGGCTGGTCCAAGATGATCGCCATGGAGACGCGGTCGTTGATCTGCTGCTTGTAGCCGAACGACCCCTGGATATAGCTTTTGGCCACGTTGCCGGTCTCGCTGCCCCCGAAGGCTGCGTCATCCTCGCCGTCGACCTTGGGCGAGACGCGCCCGAAGCTGAGTTCGACGTAGTTGCCCTCCTCGAACAGGATGTCGATGTCCTGGCCCGACCGGTCGAGCCCCCCGGCGACAGCGGTGGCGGTTCCGGCGAAGGTGGCCAGCACGGCGAGTGTATAGCGGTTCATGTGATCCTCATCCCTGTTGGGGTCCGGTCGGCCGGACCCTGAGCGCCGCGCCCGGTGGTTTCCTCCCCGTGGTCGCGGCGTCGTGCCAATCCGATGCTTCGAGGATACTACAGGTCAAACCGGACCCAACGTCACGAATCGAACGCGGCGTTCTTTGCGCCTTACTATGGCGCTTCGGCAACAAAACCGCGCCGGATCAACGGGCCAGCCGGATGTTCGCCCAGGCCGCGCCGAAGGTGACGATGCCGCCGATCAGGACGAGGGGGTCCAACGGCTCCGCATAGAACAGCGCGCCCACCGCGGCGGCCAGCGGCAGCCGCCCGAAGTCGATGGGCATGACGGTCGAGGCCGGTGCCAGCCGCAGCGCATTGGTCAGGCACCAGTGCGCGGCGAGCCCCGCCACCCCGATCAGCACCACCCAGGGCAGCGTCACCGCATCCGGCAGGGCGATGTCGCCGTCGATGCCGGCGCAGATCAGGCCGAACATCAGTTGCAGGCCCGTCAGCCAGAACAGGATGCCCATCACCGTCTCGTCCCCCGTTAGCTTGCGCGTCAGCAGGTTCGTCAGCGCGAAGGCCACCGCCGCCATGGCGACCCAGATCAGGCCGGGCGAGGGGGCGGCCGAGAACGGCTGCGCGATGATGAGAACGCCCGCGAAGCCCACCGCCGCGACGGCGAGCTGCACCCGACGCACCGATTCCCCCAGGATCAGCGGCGCCAGCAGCAGGACCCAGAGCGGGGCCGTGAACTCCACCGCGAAGACCTGCGCCAGCGGGGCGAGCGAGATGGCGAGGAACCAGAGGTTCTGCCCGGTGAAATGCGCGACGTTGCGGACGACATGCAGCCGCAGGTTCTTCGTCTTCACCTCCCGCAGGCGGCCGGTCGCACGGCCGATCGCCAGCACCACCAGAAGCCCGGTGCAGGAGCGGTAGAGCATGATCTCGAAGGTATCGAGGGAATGGCTCACCTCGCGCCCGGCGACGGCCATGGACACGAAGGCCAGGATGCTGCCCAGCATCCAGGCGACTGCCCTGAGCGTCTGCGGCTCCGCCCGGGGGATGGACGCGGAGGTCAGCTTTCCGGCGCCTGATAGACGCCCTGATCCTTCAGCGCGTCGATGACTTCCTTCGGCATGTAGGTTTCGTCGTGACGGGCAAGGATTTCAGTGGCCTGGAAGGTGTCGTTCACGTAACTTCCGGTGCCCACCATCCCCTCGCCCTCGCCGAACAGGTCGGGCAGGACGCCGGTGTAGGACACGGGAACGGAGGCCCCGCCGTCGGTCACGCGGAAGGTGATCGTGGTGCCGTCGCCGCGGATCAGGGTGCCCTCCTCGACCAGGCCGCCGATGCGGAACACCTCGTTCGGGGGCGGGGGCGCCTCGGCCACCTGGCTGGGCGAACGGAAGAAGTTGATGCCGTCCTGGAAGCCATAGACCACAAGCGCGGTCGATCCGGCCAACGCCACCGCGGCGATGGCGATGATCTGGATGCGGCGGGTCTTTTTCAGCGATCTCATGGTGCGGCCCCCTCTCAGGCAGCGGTGAACGTCAAGGGCCGGCGCAGGAACTGCGTCGCGCGGGACGACACGCGGTCGGGGTCGCCGGTCGTGAGCATCCGCGACGTCCCGCCATCGGCCATCTCGGGCCTGCGGGACAGATAGTCGGCGAGGCTGTCGGCGACAATATCAGCCTGGCTCAGCACGGTCACACCGGGGCCGAGCGCCCGTTGGAACGCATCCTGCACCAGCGGATAATGCGTGCAGCCCAGGATCGCCGCCTGCGGGTCGGGCATCTTGCGGTGCAGGGCATCGACGTGGCTCTGCACCAGCGCCTCGGCAAGGATCATGTCGCCATCCTCGATCGCGTCCACCACGCCGCCGCAGGCCTGCGCTTCGACGTCGACGCCGATGGCGCGGAACGCCAGTTCCCGCTGGAAGGCGCGGCTGGCGACGGTGGCGGGGGTGGCGAACAGGGCGACCTGGCTCACGGCGACCTGGCGGGGCGGTGAATTGTCGCCCCAGTCGCGTTCGGTCAGCGCCTCGATCAGGGGAACGAAGACGCCCAGCACGCGCTTGCCGCGGGGCACTCCAGCCTCCTGCATCCGGCGGAGGGCCGCGGCGGAGGCCGTGTTGCAGGCCAGCACGACGAGGTCGCAGCCGCCGTCCCACATGGCATGGACAGCCGCGCGCGTCAGGTCGTGGATGTCGTCAGGGGTGCGGACGCCGTAGGGCGCATGGGCGTTGTCGCCGTAGTAGGTGACGGCGAGGTCCGGCATCCGGCGCGTCACCGCGTCCCAGACGGTCAGGCCGCCCAACCCGGAGTCGAAGATACCGACGCTCATGAATACGGCCCGTCCCGTGCTGCGCGCGCGAAGGCGCGGCGTCTGACTAGACCCGTTCGCTGGCAAAGGCCAGACGCCGCCGCTGCCCACGCGCCTTCGCAGATATGCAGGCACGAAAAAGGGCGCCCCTCGGGGCGCCCGTTCCCGCGATCCGGAGGGGATCAGGAGTTGGCTTTGATGAACGTCACCGCATCGCCGAAGGTCTGGATCGACTCGGCCGCGTCGTCGGGGATCTCGATCCCGAACTCCTCCTCGAAGGCCATGACCAGCTCGACCGTATCGAGCGAGTCGGCGCCGAGATCGTCGATGAACGACGCGTTCTCGGTCACTTTTTCTTCCTCGACGCCCAGGTGTTCGACGACTTTCTTGCGGACACGGTCCTCGATGTCGCTCATGGTTCTACCTCATCTCGATGCCCGGTTCCGGGCTTGTCAGCATGACCTTGACCCCATGCCGGGCCGCCCGTCAATATCGGGCCCGGGGATCGCCCCCGGAAATTGTGCGCTCCCTTTATCATGGGGGGACGCGATGGCAAATCGTTTGTGGCGGCCCTTCAGGACATCACCATCCCGCCGTTCACATGGATCGTCGCACCGGTGCAATAGGCCGCTTCGGGCGAGGCAAGAAAGACGACGGCCGCCGCGACTTCGTCGGGTGCGCCCATGCGACCGGCGGGAATCAGCGCGTTGATGCGGTCCTTCTGATCGTCGGTCATCCGGTCCGTCATCGGCGTGACGATGAAGCCCGGAGCCACCGCGTTGACCGTGATGTTGCGCGTCGCGACCTCATAGGCAAGCGACTTGCCCATGCCCACGACCCCCGCCTTGGTCGCGGCGTAATTCGCCTGACCGGGGTTGCCCTTCGTCCCCACGACGGAACCCACGTTGATGATGCGGCCCCAGCGGGCCTTGATCATGCCGCGCAGCACGCCGCGCGTCAGGCGGAAGGTGCTGGTCAGGTTGACGTTGATCACCTCGGCCCAGTCCTCGTCGGACATCCGCATGAACAGGCCGTCCCGGTTGATGCCGGCGTTGTTGACGAGGATGTCGACCGACCCCATCGCCTCGACCGCTTGGTCCGGCAGCGCGGCCACGGCCTCCGCGTCCGACAGGTCGCAGGGCAGGACATGCGCCCGCTCGCCCAGCTCGGCCGCCAGCGCGTCGAGCGGGTCACGGCGCGTGCCTGACAGGCCGACGGTCGCCCCCTGCGCGTGGAGCGCGCGGGCGATATGGGCGCCGATGCCACCCGATGCCCCGGTAACGAGCGCGGCTTTTCCTGTCAGATCAAACATCTACGGGCCTTTCTTCAAGTGGATTCAATTGAATGTTTCGCATGCGAAACATCCTGGGAAGTACCGATCTGGAGCGTCGCCAGATCCTTGTCGATGCGTCTGACCATGCCAGACAGCGCCTTGCCGGCCCCGATCTCCCAGACTTCGGTCACGCCCAGCGCCGCCATGCGCGCCACGCTCTCGCGCCAGCGGACGGATCGGGTGACCTGCTCGACCAGGAGCGAGCGGATGTAGGTCGGGTCGCTCGTCGCGCTTGCGGTGACGTTCGCGATCAGCGGGACGACGGGCGCCGCGATGTCCACGTCGTCGAGCGCCTGGGCCATGACGCGCGCGGCGGGGGCCATCAGCTTGCAGTGGAAGGGTGCCGAGACCGGCAGCAGGATGGCGCGCTTGGCGCCGTGGTCCTTCGCGATCTCGATGGCGCGTTCCACCGCCTCCCGGTGGCCCGAGACGACGACCTGCGCGGGGTCGTTGTCGTTGGCCGCCTCGCAGACCTGGCCCTGCGCGGCCTCCCGCGCGACCTTGCGCGCGGCGTCGAGGTCGAGACCCAGCAGCGCCGCCATTGCGCCCACGCCGGTCGGCACGGCGTATTGCATCGCCTGCCCCCTGATCCGCAAAAGCCGCGCCGCATCGGCCAGCGCCAGCGATCCTGCGGCCACGAGTGCGCTGTATTCGCCGAGCGAATGACCCGCGACATAGGCGGCATGGTCCGCCACGGTGATTCCCTCCGCCCCCAGCGCGCGCAGCGCGGCGACGGAGGTGGCCATCAGCGCGGGCTGCGCGTTCGCCGTCAAGGTCAGCGTGTCGATGTCGCCCTCCCAGATCAGCGTCGACAGCTTCTCGCCCAGGGCCGCATCGACCTCGTCGAAGACGGCCTGCGCGGCGGGATAGGCCTGGGCGAGGTCGCGTCCCATGCCGATGGTCTGGGCACCCTGGCCCGGAAAGACGAAGGCTCGCGTCATGGTGCTCTCCCGATTGCGTCCCAAGGGGTCTAGCTGGCCGGAGGGGGCCGCTCAAGGGCGGGGGCTGCGAATGGCGCACGGATGCTGTGCGAAGCCGAAGGTTTCCGGCAGGGCGCGACGGGGTGTAGGGTGGCGCGCGAACACCCTGCCGACCGGAGGCCCCGATGATCCGCCGCACCGAAGCCACCAACACCGAAGCGACCTATGGCTGGGTGGAGCGCGCGTTCCACTGGTCCATCGCGGTGCTGATCCTGACGGCGCTGGTGCTGGGCAAGCTGGCCAGCGACGCGCCCTATGCCAGCGACGCGGAGCTGTCGCGCAAGGCATTCCTGTTCAGCTTCCACAAGACGGTGGGCGTCACGATCTTCCTCGTCGCGCTGGCGCGGATCGTCTGGGCCGTGTCGCAACCCCGGCCGAAGCCTCTGCACGGCGGGATCGAGGGGTTCGCGGCGGCGGCGGTGCACTGGCTGCTCTATGGCTCGCTGGTGCTGGTGCCGCTGCTGGGCTGGGCGCATCACGCGACGTCGCAGGGGTTCGCGCCTATCTGGTGGCCGTACGGCGTGCTGCCGGACCTGCCGAAGGACCCCGTGCTGTCGGAACGGCTGGGCATCCTGCACGTCATCTTCGTGCGCGTGCTGGTCGTGTCGCTGCTCTTGCACATCGCGGGAACGCTGAAGCACATCGTCATCGACCGCGACAAGACCTTCGCCCGGATGTGGAGCGGGGCGGAACCCGAGACCCTGTCCGCCGCGCGGCCGCACGTCCTGCCCGTGGCGGTGGCGGGCACGGTCTGGGCCATCGCGCTGGGCGTCGGGCTGGCGCTGACGCCACCCGAGGGCACCGCGGCGCCGGCCGGATCGACGGCGGTCGGGGGCGCGTCGAACTGGACGGTGGAGGAGGGCACCCTGTCCATCTCGGTCACGCAGATGGGCAGCGCGGTGACGGGCTCCTTCGCCGACTGGCAGGCGGCCATCGACTTCGATGAGACGCCGCTGACCGACGGCACCAACGGCACCGTGGAGGTGTCGGTGGCCACGGGGTCGCTGACGCTCGGGTCGGTATCGACGCAAGCCACCTCGGCCGATTTCCTGTCGTCGGAGGCCTTTCCGACCGCCACCTTCGACGCGGCGATCCGGGCGGAGGGGGAGGGCTATGTCGCGGACGGCACGCTCGACCTGCGGGGGGTGACGATCCCGCTGGTGATGCCCTTCACGCTCGACCTGGAGGGGGACCGGGCAGTGATGGCGGGCCAGGTGATGCTCGACCGGCGCGACTTCGGCATGGGCGAGACCTATCCCGACGAATCGAGCGTGGGCTTCGGCGTCACCGTCGACGTCGCGCTGACCGCCGTTCGGAGCGATGCGGTAACGGATCGTTAACCGCTCGACCTGAGGTTCCGTGCTTCGGGAAACTTGAGCATGGGAGGGTCGGGCCATGCTGTCGGTTCGCGCCATCGCAGAAGAAATCGTCGCCCGCGAGGGCGGTTACGTGAACGACCCGGACGATCCGGGCGGGGCCACGAACCATGGGGTCACCGTGCACACGATGCGCGCCCTGGGTCTGGACCTGGACCGCGACGGCGACGTCGATGCGGCCGACGTGCGGGCGCTGCCCCGCGCCAAGGCCGTGGACATCTTCGTCGAGCACTACTTCGACCGGCCGAAGATCGGCGCCCTGCCGGAGGCCCTGCAGCCGCAGGTCTTCGACATGCAGGTCAACGCGGGGGCCAACGCCATCCGCATCCTGCAACGCCTGCTGGGGCAGATGGGGCAGGTGGTGGCCGTGGACGGGCGGATCGGGTCGCAGACCATCGCAGCCGCCCGCGCGGCCCATGCGGCGGCGCCCAACCATCTGGCCGACGCCTACGGCATCGCGCGGCGCAACTGGTACTATGCGCTGGCCGACCGGCGGCCGTCGTCGCGCAAATACGTGCGGCGGCGCGACGGGGGCAAGGGCGGCTGGATCCTGCGGGCGGAGGAGTTCGTCTCGACCCGCTATCGCCTGACCGACGCGCAGCACCGCGAAAGGGTCGCATCATGGGCATGATCGGGGGGCTGGTCGCCGGATCGGGCGCGGTCGAGACGCTGGGCCGCGCCGCGCTGGGGCTGACGCAGGCGCTGCGCCCCGACGCGACGGAGGGGCAGCGGCTGGACCATGAGGGGCGGCAGGCCGCGCTGGAGCAGCTGGGCGACGAGTTCGCGCTGGACCGGCGGGGCCTGTTCGACCGTTGCGTCGACGGGCTCAACCGCCTGCCGCGTCCGATGCTGGCGCTGGGGACCATGGGCCTGTTCGTCTATGCCATGGCGGAGCCTGTGGGGTTCGCGGCGCGGATGGAGGGGCTGGGCTATGTCCCCGACCCCCTCTGGTGGCTGCTGGGCGCCATCGTGGGGTTCTATTTCGGCGCGCGGGAGCTGCACTACGTCCGCCGTCCGCCCAAGGTGATCGCGCGGCCCGCCCCCGTCCATTCCGCCTGGATTGCGCCCGCCGACGGCGGTGCCGACCTCGACAACCCCGCGCTGCGCGACTGGAAGGGCGCGCAGGGCTGAGCGGCGTTCACGCACCCGCGACCGCGCGTCGCCCCCCATTGGCGGCGGCGCGCGGAACGCATAGACAGGGGCCATGATCGCAGAGCTTGGCCACTTCACCCTCATCACCGCCTTCGCGGTCGCAATCGTCCAGATGATCGTGCCGATGATCGGGGCGTGGAAGGGATGGTCCGGCTGGACCGCCGTCGCCGCTCCCGCCGCCACGCTTCAGGCCCTTCTGGTGGCGTTCAGCTTCGCCGCGCTGACGGTTGCCTTCGTCACCTCTGACTTCTCGGTGCGGTTGGTGGTGGCCAATTCGCATACCGACAAGCCGATGCTCTACAAGATCGCGGGCGTCTGGGGGAACCACGAGGGCTCGCTCCTGCTCTGGGTGCTGATCCTCGCGCTGTTCGGCGCGGCGGCGGCCTGGTTCGGGGGGCAGCTTCGTCCCAGCCTCAAGGCGCGCGTCCTCGCCGTACAGGCAAGCGTCGGCGTGGCATTTTACGCCTTCATCCTGTTCACCTCCAACCCGTTCGAGCGGATGGCCCTTCCGCCCTTCAACGGCGAGGATCTGAACCCCCTGTTGCAGGATCCCGGATTGGCGTTCCACCCGCCGTTCCTCTACCTCGGCTATGTCGGTCTCAGCATGGCGTTCAGCTTCGCCGTCGCCGCCCTGATCGAGGGGCGTGTGGATGCCGCCTGGGGCCGCTGGGTCCGGCCCTGGACGCTGGCCGCCTGGCTGTTCCTGACCATCGGCATCGCGTTGGGCTCCTGGTGGGCCTATTACGAACTCGGCTGGGGCGGGTTCTGGTTCTGGGACCCGGTCGAGAACGCGAGCTTCATGCCCTGGCTGATCGCCACGGCGCTCCTCCATTCCGCCATCGTGGTCGAGAAGCGCGAGGCGTTGAAGGCCTGGACCATCCTGCTGGCCATCCTCGCCTTCGGATTTTCCCTCATCGGGACGTTCATCGTGCGCTCGGGGGTGCTCACCTCGGTCCACGCCTTCGCCAACGATCCGGAGCGGGGGGTCTTCATCCTGCTGATCCTCGGCATCTTCACCGGCGGCGCGCTGGTGCTCTATGCGCTGCGGGCGCCGGTGTTGCAGGCGCGGGGCGTCTTCGGCGTGGTCAGTCGCGAATCGGCGCTGGTGGTGAACAACCTGCTGCTGGCGGTCTCGGCCTTCGTCGTCTTCGTGGGCACGATCTGGCCGCTGGTGGCCGAGATGGCCTTCGGGCGCACCCTGTCGGTCGGGCCGCCGTTCTTCAACGCGGCCTTCACGCCCTTCGTCATCGCGCTGGGCATTATCCTGCCGCTGGGGTCGATCCTGCCGTGGAAGCGGGGGCGGGCAAAGGCGCTGCGGCCCATGCTGCCGGTCGCGGTGCTGGCGCTGGCCGTCGCGGGGCTGGTCTGGGCGATGGACACCGGCCAGTCGCTGGGTGGGCCGCTTGGGGCCGCGCTGGGCGTCTGGCTGGTCGCGGGCGCGGCGGTCGACCTGATGACGCGCACGGGGCGGGGCCGCTGGTCGGACCGGCTGGGCCGCGTGACGCGCCTGCCGGGGGCCGACTGGGGCAAGGCGCTGGCGCATGGGGGCTTGGGCATCACCATCTTCGGCGTCGCCGCGCTGACCGCCTGGCAGCGCGAGGCGATCGAGGTCCTGCAAGTCGGCGACCGCCTGTCCGAAGGCCGCTATGAGGTGGTGCTGACGGGGGTGAACCGCGTTCAGGGCCCGAACTACGTCGCCACGCGGGGCGACTTCGCCATCTTCGACGACGGGCGGGAGCTTGGGACGCTGCACCCCGAAAAGCGCGTCTATCCCGTCGCGCGGATGCCCACGACCGAAGCCGGGATCGACAGCGGGTTCACCCGCGACATCTATGTCGTCATCGGCGACCCGCAGGCCGGCGGGGGCTGGGCGGTGCGGCTCTATATCAAGCCTTTCGCCAACTGGATCTGGGGCGGGGCGATCATCATGGCGCTGGGCGGCCTTCTGTCGCTGGGCGACCGCCGCTACCGCGTCGCGGCGGGCGCGCGCAAGGTGCCGGCGGAGTGACCGCGCTCCGGCGTGCCCTGCTGGCCTTGGCGGCCGTGCTGGCCATGGGGAGCCCCGCGCTGGCCGTGCAGCCCGACGAGGTGCTGGCCGATCCGGCGCTGGAAGCGCGGGCGCGCGACCTGTCGAAGGGGCTGCGCTGTCTGGTCTGCCGGAACGAATCCATCGACGAGAGCAATGCCGACCTGGCGCGGGAGTTGCGGATCGTGGTGCGCGAACGGCTGGTCGCGGGCGACAGCGACGCGCAGATCATCGACTATCTGGTGTCGCGCTATGGGGAATACGTCCTGCTGACGCCGCGCGCGGACGGGTCGAACCTGATCCTTTGGGGGGCGCCGATTCTGCTGATCCTGATCGGCGGGGGGGTCGCCGCCGCGGCGGTCACGCGCCAGCGCAGGCCGCCCGAGGCGGCGCTCGACCCGGCGGAGGAAGCGCGGCTGCGGGAACTGCTCGACGATTGACGGCGTGCGTGCCGCGATGTCCGCCTTTCGCGCGCGTCGCCCCGTGCTAGGGTCCGCCCGACCGATGCGGAGGACCACATGAACTACCAGACGATCACCCTGGAGGAGGAGGACGGCACCGCCGTCCTGACCCTGTCACGGCCCGACGTGATGAACGCGCTGTCGACGCAGATGCGCGCCGAGATCCTGCATGCGGTGCGCGCCGCCGAAGGGTCGGCCCGCGCGCTGGTGCTGACCGGGGCGGGGCGGGCGTTCTGTTCGGGGCAGGATCTGGGGGACGGCGCGAACCTCGATTCGATGGACCTGGAGCGGGTGCTGCGCGACGAATACGAGCCGATGCTGATGTCCATCTTCGACTGCACCATCCCCACCGTCGCCGCCGTCAACGGCGCCGCGGCGGGTGCGGGGGCGAACCTGGCACTGGCCTGCGACGTGGTGATCGCGACCGAGTCGGCCGTGTTCCTTCAGGCCTTCACGCGGATCGGGCTGATCCCCGACGCGGGCGGCACCTATTGGCTGCCGCGTCAGGTGGGGATGGCGCGCGCGATGGGGGCCGCGCTGTTCGCCGAGCCGGTAAGCGCGCGGCAGGCCGCCGACTGGGGCATGATCTGGGAAGCGGTGCCCGACGAGGACTTCGCCGACCATTGGCGCGGCCGGGCGCGGCATCTGGCGCGGGGGCCGTCGCTGGCCTATGGCCATGTGAAGAAGGCGATCCGGCAGAGTTACCAGAACGGTCTGGCCGAGCAACTGACGCTGGAGGCGAAGCTGCAGGGCGAGGCGGGGCATTCGCGCGACTTCAAGGAGGGGGTCATGGCCTTTCTGGAGAAGCGGCCCGCGGACTTCCGGGGCCGCTGAACGGGGGTCTGCCTTGAGGGGCGGGCGAGGCGCGTGTATCAGGCGCCAAAGGCTTGGAGGTCGGGTTTATGGAATTGCGCCGTGTCGTCGTGACGGGTTTGGGAATGGTGACGCCGCTGGCCTGCGGCGTGGAGGAGACGTGGCGCCGCCTGATCGACGGGCAATCGGGCGCGGGCACGATCACCCGCTTCGACGCGAGCCACCTGGCCACTACCTATGCCTGCGAGATTCCGCGCGGCGATGGCAGCGATGGCACCTTCAACCCCGACGACTGGATGGAGCCGAAGGAGCAGCGCAAGGTCGACGATTTCATCCTTTACGGCATGGCCGCCGCGCAGCAGGCGGTGGAGGATTCCGGCTGGACCCCGGGCGAGGAGGGCAAGCTGCGGACCGGGGTGATGATCGGATCGGGCATCGGCGGGCTGGAGACCATCGCGGATACGGCCGTCCTGCTCAAGGAGCGGGGACCGCGGCGGGTGTCGCCCTTCTTCATTCCTTCAGCCCTTATCAACCTTGTGAGCGGACAGGTAAGCATTCGATATGGTTTCAAAGGTCCTAACCATTCCGTCGTCACCGCCTGTTCCACCGGCGCCCATGCCATCGGCGACGCATCGCGCCTGATCGCGCTGGGCGATGCGGACGTCATGGTCGCGGGCGGGGCGGAAAGCCCGATCTGCGAGATCGGTATAGCCGGTTTCAACGCTTGCAAGGCTTTGTCAACGAAGTGGGGCGATGAGCCGACCAAGGCCAGCCGCCCCTATTCGGAGGATCGCGACGGCTTCGTCATGGGCGAGGGCGCGGGCGTCGTCGTGCTGGAGGAATACGAGCACGCCAAGGCGCGGGGTGCGAAGATCTATGCGGAGGTGCTGGGCTACGGCATGTCGGGCGACGCCTATCACATCACCGCGCCGAGCGAGGACGGCGACGGGGCCGAGCGGTCGATGCGCGCCGCGCTGAAGTGGGCGGGGCTCGCGCCGCGCGACGTGGATTACATCAACGCCCACGGCACCAGCACCATGGCCGACACCATCGAGCTGGGCGCGGTGGAGCGGATGCTGGGGGACGCGGCGGCCAGCGCCACGATGTCGTCGACCAAGTCGGCCATCGGGCACCTTCTGGGGGCCGCGGGCGCGGTGGAGGCGATCTTCTGCATCCTGGCGATGCGCGATCAGATCGCGCCGCCGACGCTGAACCTCGACACCCCGGCGGTCGAGCCGCGCCTGTCGCTTGCGCCGAAAGTGGCCGAGAAGCGCAAGATCGACGTGGCGCTGTCGAACTCCTTCGGGTTCGGTGGCACAAACGCCTCGCTTGTCTTGGGCAAGGTTTAACTTCGGGACATAACCGTCTGATGTGGAAACATATTGCCGCCAACGCGCTGACCCTTGGCGTCGTCGTGATCGCCTGCATCGCCGGGATCGTCCAGATCGGGAAAACCCGCTGGGCGTCGCCCGGACCGCTGGCGGAGGCGACGTTCTTCGAGGTGCCGCGGGGCGCGACGATGCGGCAGGTCTCGGAGCGGCTGGAGGCCGAGGGCATCGTGTCGTCGGGCAGCATCTTCCGCATCGGAACGAATTACGCCGAGCGGGGCGACGGGCTGAAGTTCGGCACCTACGAGATACCGGCGGGGGCGAGCATGCCCGAGGTTCTGGAGATCGTGACGGCGGGCGGGCAATCGGTGTTCCCCTACAGCGTGACCTACGTCATCCGGCAGCAGGGCCCGGAGGTCCGCGTGCGCGAGCGTGTGCCGGGGCAGCCGGAGGTCATCGAGATCGCCACCTATGACGCGGGCGAGGAGCGGCCGGAGGAGTTCGAGGCGCTGCTGGAACGGGGGGTGCCTATCACCTGGCGCGTGTCGGTGGCACCGGGCCTGACTTCCTGGGAGGTGATCGAGGGGCTGAAATCGGTGGACATCCTCGGGGGCGACGAGGTTCCCGTGCCGCCGGAGGGGACGCTGGCGCCCGACACCTATGAGGTGGCGCGCGGGTCCGAGGTGGGGGATCTGGTCGGCCGGATGCGGGAAGCGCAGGAGCGCATCCTGGCGGACGCCTGGGCCAACCGCGCGCCCGGCATCCCGATCGAGACGCCGGAGGAGGCGCTGATCCTCGCGTCGATCGTCGAGAAGGAGACCGCGGTGCCGGACGAGCGTCGGCGGGTCGCGGCGGTCTTCGCAAACCGGCTGGATACGGGAATGCGGCTGCAGACCGACCCGACGGTGATCTATGGCATCACGCGGGGCGAGGGGCCGCTGGGCCGCGCGATCACGGTGCGCGACCTGCGGGGGCAGACGCCTTACAACACCTATGTCGTGGACGGGCTGCCGCCGACGCCCATCGCCAACCCCGGCGCCGAGGCGATCCGCGCGGCGCTAAACCCCGAGGAGACCGATTACCTGTTCTTCGTGGCCGATGGCACGGGCGGCCATGCCTTCGCCGAGACGCTGGCCGAGCACAACGCGAACGTCGCCGAATGGCGCGCCATCGAAGCGGCGCGGGGGGCGACGGAGGGGAATTGAGGGGTGAGGTGGCCCGGGAGCGGCGGACTGGCCGCCCCCGTGCCGGGCCGCGTCAGCGGGCGATGTGGACGATCTGGCGGTTCGCCGGATTCACCAGGACGGGCTGGCCGTTCACGTTGGTATAGAGGAACGTGCCGCCGGGGACTTTGCGCAGGGGGGCATCGTCGGGCAGGACGGAGCCCACGGTGACTTCGCCGTCGACGAAGATCGGCTCGACCGGGTATTCGCCGATGTAGGCGATGGTCTCGCCGTCGGGCGCGGTCAGGGCGCCGTCGAGGGGAATGACCGAGAGCGCGGGACCGACCGCCGTGGGTTCGACGTCGCCGATGTAGGCGTTGACGTCACCCGTCGACTGGAAGGTGACGATGTCGTAGTCCTTGACTTCGGTCAGGGGAACCTCGGCCCCCGCCACGGTCATGGCGATATGGGGCGCCCAGGCGTAGCCGGTGACGCCATCGTAGGTCACTTCGCACCAGGAGCTGTCGGCGATGCAGCCGGCGAGGTCGATGCTGGACCGTGCGGGCATCACGCCGGCGACGTCGTAGGCCGTGCCGGGACCGACGCGGAGGTTGAGGTCGGAGGTGGTGACGGCGGGACTGGCCGCAAGAGCGGGAGCGGCGGCGAGCGCGAGGGCGCTTGCCGCGGTCAGGATACGGAATGTCATGGAATTGCCTTTTCGTTGCTTGCAGGCGCGACCCGTCGCTGCGGGGCGCGGTCGCCATGTGCGACGGACAGACAACGGCCGATGACTGCGGATGTTCCCGGGCGGAAGTCACGTTGGGGTGAGAGCGCGCGGCGAAAAAGCGTTTTTCGGCAGATATTTGCCAGAAAAATGCTCGACGGGCGAAAAACCCTGTTGACCCGGCGAACGCTCAAAAACATCTTTAGGGCAAGCTGGAAGAAATGGGCGAGGCGTCACGGGGGAACACCCCGGCGGCGCCTTTTTCGTTTCTACGACGTGCGGACCAAAATGACCAACCTGCACGGAGCTTAGTGAATGGAAGATCAGATGTTCGGCTCGATCCGCGCGAAAGACGCGGACGGGTTTATGGGGCGTGCGGACGCCTCGCTTCGCGTCATGGAGGCGATGCGGAGCGCCATGGAAACGAAGCTGGCCGAGCTGACGGCGGCGCAGGGGGACGGGCCGAAGGCCGCGGACCTGGCGGCCTTGCAGCGCGACCTGGCCCGCGCCGTCCTTCAGGCGGTCGCGGAGGAAGGAAAGGTGGCTGATGCCCTACGCATCGAACGGGGCGGCGACGGGATCGACTTCGACGCGGCACGCGCTTCGATCCGGCGCCGTCTCGATAGCATCCGCGAGCACCTCGGAGAGGGAGGCGTTTCTTGCGGCCCTGACGGAGAATGAACTGGCGGCACTGCCGTACCTGTTCGATTTCTGGGCGCTGGACCACCAGTTGCCGCCGGAGGGCGACTGGCGGACCTGGGTGATCCTGGGGGGGCGCGGCGCGGGGAAGACCCGCGCCGGAGCCGAGTGGATCCGCGACAAGGTGGAGGGTTCCCGGCCGTTGCAGGCCGGGAGCGCGCGGCGGGTGGCACTGGTCGGCGAGACCTACGACCAGGTCCGCGACGTGATGATCGAAGGCGAGAGCGGCATCCTGCGGTGTTCGCCCCCCGACCGCCGGCCGGTCTGGAAGGCCACGCAGCGCAAGCTGATCTGGCCCAACGGCGCGGAGGCGCAGGCCTTTTCGGCGCATGACTTCGAGGCGATGCGGGGGCCGCAGTTCGACGCGGCCTGGCTGGACGAACTGGCCAAGTGGCGCAACGCGGAGGAGGCATGGGACATGCTGCAGTTCTGTCTGCGGCTGGGGGAGTTGCCGCAGGCGGTGGTGACGACGACGCCGAAGAACATCCCCGTGCTGAAGGACGTCCTGGGGCGGGCCAGCACGGTCACGACCCATGCGGCGACCGAGGCGAACCGTGCCAATCTGGCGCGCGGGTTCCTGACCGAGGTGATGGCACGTTACGGCGGCACGCGGATGGGGCGGCAGGAGCTGGAGGGGCTGCTGCTGGAGGATATCGACGGGGCGTTCTGGACGACGCCGGTTCTGGACGCGCTGCGGGTCGATGTCCTGCCGGAGTTCGACCGGATCGTGATCGGGGTGGACCCGGCGGTGAGTTCGGGAGGTGCGGCCGACGAGACGGGAATCGTCGTCGTGGGCGCCGTGACGCGGGGGGCGCCGCGCGACTGGCGCGCCTGGGTTCTGGAGGATGCGTCGGTATCGGCGGCGTCGCCGTCGGAATGGGCGCAGGCGGTGGCGTCGGCCTATGCCCGGTGGGACGCGGACCGCGTGGTGGCCGAAGGCAACCAGGGCGGCGACATGATCGAGGCGGTGCTGCGGCAGGTGGCGCCCGACGTCAGCTATCGCAAGGTGACGGCGCGGCGCGGCAAGGCGGCGCGGGCCGAGCCGGTGGCGGCGCTTTACGAACAGGGGCGCATCCGGCACCGGCGGGGGCTCGGCACGCTGGAGGACCAGATGTGCCGCATGACGGTGGGCGGCTATCGCGGCACGGGGTCGCCCGACCGGGTGGACGCGCTGGTCTGGGCGCTGTGGGCCGCGCTTCTGGACCCGGACCGCACGCGGTCGGGGCCGCGAATGAGACAGTTGTAGAGCGGGATCGGGGGCCTTTCGGGCCCCTTTCTTTTTGGAAGAGACGGAAGGACGGGGCATGTTCGGATTTGGACGCAGACAGGCCGGCGCGCCGGAGGCCAAGGCCTCGGCCGCGGGCCGGGTGGCGACGATGGGCCTGGCGGGGCGGCCGGTCTGGTCGCCGCGCGACACGGTCACGCTGACCCGCGTGGGGTTCAGCGGCAACCCGGTCGGGTTCCGGGCGGTCAAGCTGATCGCGGAGGCGGCGGCGGCGGTGCCGCTGACCTGTTGCGACGCGGAGGGGCGGCTGGAGGCGCATCCGGTCCTGTCGGTTCTGGCGCGGCCCAACGACGCGCAGGGGCGGGGCGAGTTCCTGGAGGCGCTGTACGGTCAGTTCCTTCTGTCGGGGAACGCCTATGTCGAGGCGGTCGGCGGCGGGGGCCTGCCGGCGGAGTTGCACGTGCTGCGGTCCGACCGGATGGCGGTGGTGCCGGGGCCGGACGGGTGGCCCGCGGGATACGATTACACCGTGGGCGGGCGGACGCACCGGTTCATGGTGGGCGAGGTCAGCCCCATCTGCCACATCCGCGCGTTCCATCCGCAGGACGACCATTACGGCCTGTCGCCCATGCAGGCGGCGGCGAGCGCGGTGGACGTGCACAACGCGGCCTCGCGCTGGTCGAAGGGCTTGCTGGACAACGCCGCGCGGCCTTCCGGGGCCATCGTCAACACCGGCGAGGGGCTGACGACGGAGCAGTTCGACCGGCTGTCGCTGGAAATGGAGAGCTATCACCAGGGGGCGCGGAACGCGGGTCGGCCGATGCTGCTGGATGGAGGGCTGGACTGGAAGCCGATGGGGTTCAGCCCGTCGGACATGGAGTTCCAGAAGACCAAGGAGGCCGCCGCGCGCGAGATCGCCACGGCCTTCGGCGTGCCGCCGATGATGCTGGGGATCCCGGGGGACGCGACCTATGCCAATTACGTGGAGGCGAACCGCGCGTTCTATCGGCTGACGGTGCTGCCGCTGGTGGCGAAGGTCGGGGACGCGCTGGCGCATTGGCTGGGCCGGCACGGCGGCGAGGCGGTGAGCCTGACGCCCGACCGGGACCGGGTGCCCGCGCTTCAGGCGGAGCGCGACGCGGAGTGGGCGCGGATCGCGGGTGCCGATTTCCTGACGGCCGAGGAGAAGCGGCGGATGCTGGGTCTGCCGCCCGGTGGCGAATGACGGCGGCGGAGCGACAGGGGGGATCGCGGTTCCTCTATGCCCCGTTCCGCGACACGGAAGCCGCGTTCCGCCTGACCGACGAGCGGCTGGCACGGATCGAGATGGTGATCGCCCGGCTGGAGACGGACCGCGCGGTCGAGGCGGAAAAGCAGAAGCGGCTGGAGACGCGGTTCAACCAGATCGATGGGCGGCTGGACCGGATCGACGCGCTGATCTCGCGCCTGGTCTGGCTGATCGTCGCGGCGATCGTCGGAGGATTCATGTCGATCCTTCTGAAGGGCGGCCCGATCGGGCTGTGACATCGAGCAGAGGCGATCCCGCCGGGCGGCGCGGGCATCGCGGAAGGAGTATCTGAATGAAGCTGGAACGGAAGTTCGCGCAGGGCGAGACCTGCGTGACGCTGGAGGAGGGTGCGCGGATCGCGGGCTATGCCTCGTGGTTCGGGGTCGAGGACACCGGCCGCGACGTGGTCGAGCCGGGCGCCTATCACGACAGCCTGGCGCGAATGGCGGTCGAGGGGCGGCGGGTGCGGATGCTGTGGCAGCACGACCCGGCGCAGGTGATCGGCGTTTGGGACGAGGTCCGCGAGGACGCGCGCGGCCTGTTCGTGAAGGGCCGTCTGCTGCCGGGCGTCGAGAAGGCGCGCGAAGCGGCGGAGCTGATCGGGGCGGGCGCGCTGGACGGCCTGTCCATCGGCTACACGGTCCGGCGGGCCGGCAAGGACGGGCAGGGGCGCAGGCTTCTGAAGGAACTGGAGCTTTGGGAAGTGTCGCTGGTGACGTTCCCGATGCTGCCCAGTGCGCGGGTGGGGGCCAAGGCGGACCCCATGCGCGACATGGCGCGGGCGATCACGGCCGCGCGTCTTGAACTGGCGCGCGACTGACGCGGCCGAAACCCCATCGAAGGAGAATCCGATGAGCCACGACGGCGTCGGGGAAGTCACCGAGGCGCTGGCCGGTCTGGTCAGCGATTTCAAGGGCTTCCGTCAACAGATCACCCAGAAGATGCAGCAACAGGATGAGCGTTTCAACATGACCTACAAGAGCCACCGCCCCCAGCTTGCCACCGCCGACATGCCCGGCGTGCCCCACCAGAAGGCCATGGACGCCTATCTGCGGTCGGGCGACGACGACGGGCTGCGCGCGCTGGCGCTGGACGGCAAGTCGATGAACACGGCCGTCAGCGCCGAGGGCGGATACCTGGTCGACCCGCAGACCGCCGACACGGTGAAGTCGGTCCTGAAGTCGTCGGCGTCGATCCGGTCGGTGGCCAATGTCGTCAACGTCGAGGCCACGTCCTATGACGTGCTGGTCGACCACACCGAGATGGGTGCGGGCTGGGCCACCGAGAACGGCACCATCGCCGAGACGGCCTCGCCGATGTTCGACCGCATCTCGATCCCGCTGCACGAGCTGTCGGCCATGCCGAAGGCCTCGCAGCGCCTGCTCGACGACGCGGCCTTCGACATCGAGGGGTGGCTGGCCACGCGGATCGCGGACAAGTTCGCCACCTCGGAGGCGGCGGCCTTCATCGAGGGCGACGGCGTCGACAAGCCCACGGGCTTCCTGACCTATGGCCATGTGGCGGAGGCCAACTGGACCTGGGGCAAGCTGGGATATGTCGCCACGGGTGCCGCGACCGATTTCGACGAGGACAAGGCGTCGGACTGCATTGTCGACCTGGTCTATGCGCTGGGCGCGAAGTACCGGGCCAACGCGACCTTCGTGATGAACTCCAAGACCGCGGGCGCGGTGCGGAAGATGAAGGATGCGGACGGCCGGTTCCTGTGGACCGACAGCCTGGCGGCGGGTCAGCCCGCGCAGCTGATGGGATATCCGGTGCTGATCGCCGAGGACATGCCCGACATCGGCGCAGGCGCCACGGCCGTGGCGTTCGGCGACTTCCGCGCGGGATATACCGTGGCGGAGCGGCCCGACCTGCGCGTGCTGCGCGACCCGTTCAGCGCCAAGCCGCATGTCCTGTTCTATGCCACCAAGCGCGTCGGCGGCGACGTGACGGATTTCGCGGCCATCAAGCTGTTGAAGTTCACGGTGGCGTAAATCCCAAGCGGCCCCTGACGGGGTCTGAAAGGCGACCCGTTCGACAGGAGCGGGTCGCGCACCCCGGCGTCGCGTGACGCCGGGGGGACGGGGCCGGCGGGCCTTCCGGCCTGGTCCGCACGATGGGCGTGACGGCCCCGTCCATTTCGACATTTCAAAAAGCGCAGGCGGAGGTTCCGATGGCAATGACGGTGCAGGGGTCCGACCGGATCCCGAACGAGGCGCTTCCGGTGGCGCAACTGGCCGCGCGGATGCGGCTGGCCGATGGATACGAGGCGATCCCCGGCGAGGGCGACAGGCTGCGGCTGTTGCTGGCCGCGGCGATTGCCACGGTCGAGCGGCGGTCGGGCCGCGTCACCATCGCGCGGGACGTGACCGTCGCGGGCGAGCGCGGCGAGGGGCGGCGGATCGTGCTGCCGGTGGCGCCGGTGCAGATGCTCCGCGTGATCGAGATGGCGGGCGAGGGCGGCCCGGTCACGGTCGGCGGCGCGCTGGACGCGCAGGGCGGCATCGTCCTGTCGGAGGGGGTGCGGCAGGGCGTGCCGCTGCGGATCGTGGTCCGGGCCGGATACGGCGACTGGGAGATGGTGCCGGGGGAGTTGCGGCAGGCCGTCCTGATGCTGGCCGAGGCGCTGGACACGGGCGAGCCGGTGGGCGCGGCGGTGGATGCGCTGATCGCGCCGTTCCGCGACGTTCGTATCGGGGGGCGGCGGTGATGGCCAAGGTGTTCGGGCGGCGGCTGATCCTGCTGGCCGCGGGGCGCACGGCGGATGGCGGCGGGGGGTTCCGGCGCGGCTGGGACGCGCGCGGCGGTCTCTGGGCCGAGGTACGGATGCGGTCCGGCGGCCTGGCCCATGACGAGTTCGGACGTGCGCCCCGGCTGCGGCTGCGGATCACGACGCATGGGCTGCCGGTCGGGCATCCGATGCGGCCCGCGCCGGGCGACCGCTTGCAGGACGGCGCGCGGCTGTTCGAGGTGGAGGCCGTGCATGACGGCGAGCGGCGGCATCTGGTGATCCTGGCGAGCGAAGTGCCGGACGGGGAGGGCGCGCGATGACCTATGCGATGGGCGAGAGCCTGCAGGCGGCGGTGTTCGAGCGGATGGCGAACGACGCGGGCATCGGGGAGCTGGCGCGGGGCGCGGTCTTCGACGCCGCGCCGATGGCGGCGCCGGACCTGTTCGTCGCGTTGGGGCCGGAGCGGACGACGGGTCGGTCGGACGTGACCGGACGGGGCGCGATCCACCAGTTCCGGATCAGCGTGGTGACGCGCCGCGAGGGGTTCATGGATGCTAAGGCGCTGGCCGCGCGGGTGTCGGACGCGCTGGACGGCGCTGATCTGACCCTGACGCGCGGGCGGCTGGTGTCGATGCGATTCGTCCGGGCGGAAGCCCGGCGCGACAAGGGCGCAGGCGCGCGGCGCATCGACCTGTGGTTCCGCGCGAGGCTGGACGACGACGGCAGCGATGACATCAATTCAGGAGAGATGACATGAGTGTTCAATCGGGCAAGGACCTTTTGCTGAAGGTCGATCAGGACGGAACGGGCGTCTTCGTCACCATGGCGGGGCTGCGGGCCACGCGGCTGACGTTCAATGCGGGATCCATCGACGTGACCTCCTCGGAGAGCGCGGGAGGCTGGCGCGAGTTGCTGGGCGGCGGCGGCGTGAAATCGGCGCAGGTGTCCGGGTCGGGCATCTTTCGCGACGCGGACACGGATGCGCGGGCGCGGCAGTTGTTCTTCGACGGGGAGGTGCCGCGGTTTCAGGTCATCATTCCGGACTTCGGCGTGGTCGAGGGGGCGTTCCAGATCACCTCGCTGGAATACGGCGGCACGCACGACGGCGAGGCGACCTATGAGATCGCGCTGGCCTCGGCGGGTGCGCTGAACTTCACGGCGCTCTGATGGGGGGCAACCCCTTCGCCGGCGAGGCGGTGCTGGTGCTGGACGGGGAGCGGCATCTTCTGAAGCTGACGCTGGGGGCGCTGGCGGAGCTGGAGATGGCGATGGAGGCGGACAGCATCGTCGCCATGGTCGCCCGGTTCGAGACGGGCGCCTTTTCGGCGCGCGACGTGGTCCGCCTGTTGCTGGCGGGGCTGCGGGGCGGCGGGTGGCGCGGCGATGCGGCCCGCCTGCTGGAGGCCGACATAGAGGGCGGGCCGGTGGAGGCGACGCGGGTGGCCGCGTCGCTGCTGGGGCGGGCGTTCGCCCTGCCGCAGGCATGACGGAGCGGCTGGACTGGCCCGGCCTTATGGCCGCGGGGATGCGGCACCTGGGTCTGCGGCCCGCGGAGTTCTGGTCGCTGACGCCGGCGGAACTGGCGTTCCTGCTGGGCCAGGGGGACGGGCGGCTGCCAATGGACCGGGCGGGGCTGGACGCCCTTGCCGCCCGGTTCCCGGACAAATCGGAGACGGACGATGGTTGATGCGGATGGGGCCGGGGGCCTCGACGACGAACTGGACGCGCTGGAGTTGCGTCTGGGCGGGTCGGAGGCGGTGGTCGCGCGGTTCACGGCCGAACTGGGCACGCTGGAGGGACAGATGCTGCACACCCAGCGAGAGGTGGACGGGCTGTCGCGGTCGTTCGGCGGATCGCTGAAGCGGGCCTTCGACGGGGTGGTGTTCGACGGCGCCAAGCTGTCGGATGCGCTGACGGGGCTGGCGCGGTCGATGGTGAACGCGACGTATAATTCCGCGATGCGCCCGGTGAGCCAGGCGTTGGGCGGGGCATTGGCCAACGGGCTGAATACGGTGCTGCCCTTTGCCGACGGCGCCAGCTTCGCACAGGGGCGGGTGACGGCCTTCGCCAAGGGCGGCGTGGTGAGCGCGCCGACGACGTTCCCGATGCGCGGGGCGACCGGGTTGATGGGCGAGGCGGGGCCGGAGGCCATCATGCCGCTGACGCGCGGGGCCGATGGGCGGCTGGGCGTGCAGACCCACGGGGGCGGCGGCAACGTGTCGGTCACCATGAACATCACGAGCCCCGACGCCGAAGGG
Organism: Jannaschia rubra; assembly: GCF_001403735.1. Taxonomy (GTDB): domain Bacteria; phylum Pseudomonadota; class Alphaproteobacteria; order Rhodobacterales; family Rhodobacteraceae; genus Jannaschia; species Jannaschia rubra. Next base: position 284,039 of record NZ_CXPG01000021.1, on the reverse strand, counting down.
TTCCGCCGGTCGCGTAGCCAGATCGCCGCCGAAATGTCCCGCGCCCTGTCGCGCGGAAGCCGCAACCGCTGAGGAGGTCGCAATGTCCTTTCACGAGATCCGTTTCCCGCCGCGCCTGTCCAAGGGGTCGATCGGCGGGCCGGAGCGTCTGACCGAGGTGGTGACGCTGGCCAACGGCCACGAGGAGCGCAACACGCCCTGGGCCCATTCGCGCCGCCGGTATGACGCGGGCGTGGGGATGCGGTCGCTGGACGATGTGGGCGACCTGATCGCCTTCTTCGAGGCGCGGCGCGGCAAGCTGTTCGGGTTCCGCTGGAAGGACTGGGCGGATTTCAAGACCTGCCGGTCGTCGTCGCAGGTATCGTTCCGCGACCAGAAGATCGGAACGGGCGACGGCGTGACCACGGTGTTCCAGCTGTCGAAGACCTATCGGTCGGGGGAGCAGACCTATACGCGGCCCATCGGCAAGCCCGTTGCGGGAAGCGTCAGGGTCGGCATCCAGGACGACGAGTTGCGGGAGACGGTGCATTATACCGTCGATCCGACGCGCGGCCTCGTGACCTTCGGGAGGGCGCCGGACGTTGGCGTGGACGTGACCGCGGGGTTCGAGTTCGACGTGCCTGTGCGGTTCGACACCGATTCCATCATGACGTCGGTGGCCACGTTCAACGCCGGCGAAGTGCCGGATGTGCCCATCGTGGAGGTACGGACATGAGCGCGCTGGCGAGCCATATGGCCACAGGCGCGGCGACGGTCTGCCGCGCCTGGATCGTGCGGCGGGGCGACGGCGTCGTCCTGGGGTTCACGGATCACGACATGGCGCTGACGGTGGACGGCGTGGCGTGCAAGGCATCGTCGGGCATGACCGCCGGGGCGCTGGAGACGGTGACGGGGCTGGCGGTGGACAACGGGGAGGCCCACGGCGCGCTGAGCCACGATGCGATCTGCGAGGAAGATATCCGGGCGGGGCGCTGGGACGCGGCGGAGGTGACGGCGTATCTGGTGAACTGGTCGAACCCGGCGGAGTTCGAGATCCTGTTCCGGGGCACGCTGGGCGAGATTTCCTGGGGCGGGGGTGCGTTCTCGGCCGAGTTGCGCGGACTGTCGGAGGCGCTGAACCGGACGCGGGGGCGTGTCTATCAGAGCAGGTGCGACGCCGTGCTCGGAGACGGCCGCTGCGGCAAGGTGCTGGGACCGCTGTTCATGGCCGAGGTGGAGGTGCTGGCGGTCGAGGACAACCAGGTCATCGCGCTGCCGTCGCTGACGGAGTATGCGCCGCGCTGGTTCGACCGGGGGCGCATCCATGTGCTGTCGGGTGCGGCCGAAGGCGCGTCCGAGCGGATCAAGATCGACCGGATAGAGGGCGACCGGCGGCGGATCGAGCTTTGGCAATCGCTGCGGTCGAGGCTGGCGGCGGGCGACCGCATCCGCATCGAGGCGGGATGCGACAAGCGCAAGGAGACCTGCCGTCTGAAGTTCGACAACTTGCTGAACTTTCGCGGCTTTCCCGACATTCCGGGGGAGGATTGGCTGATGAGCTATCCCACGCGGGCAGGCAGGAACGACGGAGGCCGGGGATGAGCCGCGTCGTCGGGATCGCGCGCGGCTGGCTGGGCACGCCCTATGTGCATCAGGCGTCGGTGAAAGGGGCGGGGACGGACTGCCTGGGCCTGGTTCGCGGCGTCTGGCGCGAGTTGTACGGCCGGGAGCCCGAGGCGGTTCCGAGCTATTCCCAGGACTGGGCGGAGCCGCAGGGGATCGAGGTGCTGCAGGGTGCGGCGCTGCGGCATCTGCGGCCGGTCTCGGGCGGAGCCGTCCGGGCGGGCGACTTGCTGCTCTTTCGGATGCGGGACGGGTCGATCGCCAAGCATCTGGGCATCGCGGCGGAGGTCGGCGCGATGCCCAGCTTCATCCACGCGTATTCGGGTCATGGCGTCGTCGAAAGCAGCCTTTCGCCACCCTGGGCCCGGCGCATCGCGGCGCGTTTCGAATTTCCGGCCGTTGCGGCCGAGGAGGACTGACTGATGGCGACACTTGTACTGGGGGCCGTGGGCGCCGCCGTCGGCGGGAGCCTTGGCGGCTCGATCCTGGGCGTCAGCGGGGCCGTCATCGGGCGGGCCGTGGGTGCGACGGTGGGGCGGGTCATCGACCAGTCGATCATGGGCAGCGGATCGGAGGCGGTGGAGCATGGCCGCATGGACCGGCTGCGCCTGACCGGAGCGTCCGAAGGCAGCGCGATCCCCCGTGTCGTCGGGCGCGTGCGCGTCGGCGGGCAGGTGATCTGGGCCACCCGGTTCAAGGAGCACCGTGAAAGCACCGGCGGCAGTGGCAAGGGCGGACCGAAGCCGCCGAAGCAGACGACCTACAGCTATTCGATCTCGCTCGCCATGGCGCTGTGCGAGGGGGAGATCGCGCGGGTGGGCCGAATCTGGGCGGACGGCAGCGAGATCGCGCGACGGTCGATCCAGATGCGGGTCTATCGTGGGACCGAGGACCAGTTGCCCGATGCGCTGATCGAGGCGGTGGACGGAAGGGGCAACGCGCCCGCGTTCCGCGGCACGGCCTATGTGGTGATCGAGGACCTGGACCTGACGCCTTTCGGGAACCGGGTTCCGCATCTGACTTTCGAGGTGCTGCGCCATGCGCGGGCCGAGGGGCAGGTCGCCTCGCCGGCCGAGCTGATCGAAGGCGTCGCGCTCGTGCCGGGGACGGGGGAATATGCGCTGGCCACGACCGCCGTGCATTACGACCACGGGGGCGGCGCGAAGGAGTCGGCCAACATCAACACCGCGCAGACGTCGTCCGATTTCCGCGTCGCCATGCGCGACCTGACGGAGGAAATGCCGAACCTGAAGTCGGTATCGCTGGTGGTGTCGTGGTTCGGGGACGACCTGCGGTGCGGGGATTGCGCGATCCGGCCCAAGGTCGAGCAGACCGAGGTGGACGGGACGCCACAGCCCTGGAACGTGTCGGGCGTGCGCCGGTCGCGGGCCGGAAGGGTGCCGGCGCTGGACGGGCGGCCGGTCTATGGCGGGACGCCGAGCGACGCGTCGGTGATCGAGGCGATCCGCCATCTGAACAAGGAGGGGCTGGACGTCACGTTCTATCCCTTCATCCTGATGGAGCAGATGGCCGGGAACGGCCTGCCCGACCCCTGGGGCGGGGAGGAGCAGGCGGCGCTGCCCTGGCGCGGACGGATCACCACGACGCGGGCCGCGGGGATGGACGGCAGCACCGACCGCAGCGCGGCGGCGGAGGCGGAGGTGGACCGCTTCTTCGGTCGGGCGCGGGCCGGTGATTTCGCGGTGCGGGTCATCGATCCGATCCTGGGGCCGAGCCGCACCGTCGTCGCGGGGCCGGAGGACGACTGGTCCTATCGGCGGTTCATCCTGCACTATGCGACGCTCTGTGCCGAAGCGGGCGGTGTCGAAGCCTTTTGCATCGGGTCGGAGATGCGCGCGCTGACGCAGATCCGGGGCGCGGGCGACAGCTTTCCGGCGGTGGCCGCGATGCGGAGCCTGGCGGCGGAAGTGCGGAAGATCCTGCCGGATGCGAAGATCGGCTATGCCGCGGATTGGTCGGAATATTTCGGCTATCACCCGCAGGATACGGGGAACGTGCATTTCCACCTCGACCCGCTGTGGGCGGACGGGAACGTCGACTTCGTCGGCATCGACAACTACATGCCTATGGCCGACTGGCGCGCGGGGCGCGATCATCTGGATGCCGGTGCCGGATCGGTGGGGAACATCGACTACCTGCGACAGAACGTCGAAGGGGGCGAAGGGTTCGACTGGTCTTACCCCACGCCCGAAGCCCGGGATGCCCAGCGGCGCGTGCCGATCACCGACGGCGAGCATAAGGAGCCCTGGGTCTGGCGATACAAGGATATCGCGGGCTGGTGGGGCAATCTGCATCACGACCGGATCGACGGGGTGCGGAGCGATCTGCCGACCGCGTGGCTGCCCGGCTCGAAGCCCGTGCGGTTCACCGAGTTCGGCTGCGCGGCCATCGACAAGGGCGCCAACCAGCCCAACCGGTTCTTTGACGAGAAGTCGTCGGAGTCGGGCCTGCCGTTCTACTCCAACGGGCGGCGCGACGATGCGATGCAGGTGCAGTACCTGCGGGCATTCATCGACCATTGGCGCAGGCGGAACGATGCGGAGCCGATGGTCGATCTGGCGCACAGTTTTGCCTGGGCCTGGGACACGCGGCCGTGGCCGTATTTCCCCGAGCTGACAGATCTCTGGTCCGATGGGGTCAACTATGCGCGCGGGCACTGGATTTCCGGGCGGACGGGCAACCAGCCGCTGGCGACGGTCATCGCGGAAATCTGTCGGGCGAGCGGACTGGAGGCCTTTGACGTATCCGGCGTTCACGGGGTGGTGCGCGGCTATGTCATGACCAACGTGCAGAATGCGCGGGCCGACCTTCAGCCGCTGATGATCGCACATGGCATCGAGGCGCGGGAGCGGAACGGGGTGCTCGTGTTCTCGATGCGGGCGGACGCTGTCGAGCGGGCCGTGTCGGACGAGAGCCTGGTGCGCCGCGACGGTCCGATCATCGCGCGGCACCGCGCGCCGGAGGCCGAGATCGCGCGGCGCGTCATTGTGCATCACGTAGATGCGGCGGGAGACTTCGAGGTCAGGATCGCGGATGCGATGAAGCCGGGGACGGGCAGCCTGCCGGTGTCGGAGACGGAGCTTCCGCTGTCCCTGACCAAGGGGGAGGCGCATGGCCTGGCCGAGCGGTTCCTGTCGGAGGCGGGGATCGTGAGGGATGTCGTGGACCTGGACATCGCGCCGTCGAACCGGAGCGTCGGGGTCGGAGACCTGCTTCGGATCGACGACACCGCCGACCTGTGGCGCGTGGACCGGCTGGACGATGCCGGCGCCCGGCGGATCAAGGCGGTGCGGACCGAGCGGGCGATCTTCGAGCCGAGCGACGAGGTCGAGGACGGATCGGGGCGGACACGGCCGCTGGCCCCGCTGCCGGTGGATGCGACCTACCTGGAGCTGCCGCTTCTGACGGGGCAGGAGGTGGCGCACGCGCCCTGGGTCGCGGTGGCGGCGCGGCCCTGGCCGGGGGCGGTGGCCTTGCATGCGTCCATCGACGGAAGCGGCTACCGCTTCAACAGATTGATCGAGGCGCCATCGCTGGTCGGTGCTACGCGAACGGTGCTGGAGCCGGCGCGGCCGGGGATATGGGACCGCGGCGATGAGTTGTTGGTGCAGTTGGACATGGGCGCGCTGTCTTCGGTGAGCGAGACGGCGTTGCTGGCCGGCGCGAACGCGGTGGCCATCGGTGACGGGTCGATCCGGGGGTGGGAGGTTCTTCAGTTCCGGGACGCCCGGCTGGTGGCGCCGGGTGTCTGGGCCCTGTCCAACCGGCTGCGCGGGCAGCGGGGGACGGAACATGCGATGCGAAAGGCCCATCCCGTGGGAAGCCGCGTGGTGTTTCTTGACGAGACGCTGACCCAGATCGACCTGCCGCGCGAGAGAGTGGGGCTGGATATCCACTATCTCTGCGGACCCGCGAACCTGCCGATCGACAACGAGGCGTTCAGCCCCGCGACGCAGGTCGCCATGGGGGAGGGGTTGCGGCCCTATGCCCCGGTGCATCTGCGATGCCGGCGGGAGGGCGCGCGGCTGCTGCTGAACTGGGTTCGCAGATCGCGGTTGGACATGGGCGGCTGGGATATCGCCGATGTGCCGCTGGGCGAGGCGTCGGAAAGATATCTGGTGCAGGTCGTCGCACCGGAGGACGTCGTCGTCGTCGAGACGTCGGTGAGCCGGAGCGAGGTTTCACTGGACGTGGGCACCTGGGGGTCGCGCGATGACCTGCGGGTCCGGGTCGCGCAGGTGTCGGACGAGGTCGGACCGGGCCAATTCGCGGAGGTGGCGGTCGGCTGAGGGCGGTTTGCGGGCCGCGATCCGTTGAGTTACGGTAGAGGCCCGCGATACGGAAAGGGATCGTATGCCATTGGCTGACAAGCGCGTTCAGGCGATCGACCCGGTCTGGAGCCGCACGACGGAGGAAGCCCGTCAGGCGGTTGCCGATGAGCCGCTGCTGGGCGGTTTGATTCATTCCGCGGTGCTGCACCACGCGTCGTTCGAGAAGGCACTGGCGTGCCGGTTCGCGCAAAAGCTGGCGTCGGGTGAGATGAGCGAGCAGGTTCTGCGGGAGATCGCGGACGATGCCATGGCGGACGACGATTCCATCGCGCAGGCCGCGCGGGCCGATATCGTGGCCGTCTTCGAGCGGGATCCGGCCTGCGAGCGCTTCATCGAGCCGTTCCTTTTCTTCAAGGGCTTTCAGGCGCTGCAATGCTATCGGATCGGGCATTGGCTTTGGCGGCGCGGCCGGCGGGACCTTGCACTGTTCGTGCAGATGAAGGTGAGCGAGACGTTCGGGGTGGATATTCACCCAAACGCCCGCATCGGCCGGGGCATCATGATCGACCACGCCCATGCCATCGTGATCGGCGAGACGGCGGTGGTGGGCGACAACGTCTCCATGCTCCATTCCGTTACGCTGGGCGGGACCGGCAAGGAGGACGACGACCGGCATCCGAAGATCGGCGATGGCGTGCTGATCGGCGCGGGCGCCAAGATCCTTGGAAACATCCGCGTGGGCCATTGCTCGCGGATCGCGGCCGGGTCCGTCGTGCTGGAGGAGGTGCCGCCGATGAAGACGGTCGCCGGCGTTCCCGCACGGATCGTGGGCGAAGCGGGCTGCGTGCAGCCATCGGTGATGATGGACCAGCTGTTCGGGGTGGGTTCGCCGGAGGCATGACGCCCCCGGCAGACCGGTGTTTCCGGATCAGGCCAGCATCGTGATCGGGTTTTCGAGGCAGTCGGCGATCGCCTGGAGGAAGTTTGCCCCCAGAGCGCCGTCGATCACCCGGTGATCCACGCTCAGCGTCACGGACATGACGGTGGCGGAGGTGATCTCTCCGTCGGCGCCGACGACGGGCTTCTTCACGCCCGCGCCGACCGCGAGGATCGAGCCGTGGGGCGGGTTGATGACCGCGTCGAAGTTGTCGATGCCGAACATGCCGAGGTTCGAGATGGCGAAGCTGCCGCCCTGATATTCGTGCGGCGCGAGCTTGCGATCGCGGGCACGGGCGGCGAGGTCCTTCATCTCGGCCGAGAGGGCCGACAGGGATTTCATTTGCGCGTCCTTCAGGACGGGGGTGAACAGCCCCCCTTCGATGGCCACGGCCACGGCCACGTCCGAAGGCTTCAGCTTGAGGATGCGGTCCCCGGCCCAGACGGCGTTCGCGTCGGGCACCTGCTGGAGCGCGATGGCGCCGGCCTTGATGATGAAGTCGTTGACAGAAAGCTTCACCCCGCGGCCTTCGAGTTGCTTGTTCAACTGGCTGCGGAACTTGAGCAGGGCGTCCAGCCGGATGTCGCGGCGAAGGTAGAAATGTGGAATGGTCTGCTTGGCCTCGGTCAGGCGGCCGGCGATGGTCTTGCGCATGCCGTCGAGCTTGACCTCCTCGTACTCGCGCCCTTCGTACATCTTGGCGACCTGGTCCGCGGTCATGCCGGCGGGCATGGCGGGTTTCTGGCCTTCGGGGGCCGCTTTCGGCGCCTCTTGCTGCGCGGGTTTGGCGGAGGTGCCGGGCTGGGCGTTTTCCACGTCGGACTTGACGATCCGGCCGCGCGGACCGGAGCCGTTTATCTCGGCCAGGTCGAGGCCCTTATCCTTGGCGATGCGCCGGGCGAGGGGGGTCGCGAAAATGCGGTCGCCCTTTTTCGGTTCGGGGCTGGACGATTTTTCAGCCGCCGCGCCCCCGTCACGGCCGTAGCCCTTGGCGGGTTCGGTCGCGGGCGAGGGTTCGGCGGGGGCCGCGTTTGACGATCCGCCGGAAGAGGCGCTGTCGATGGCCGACGCATCCTCGCCCTCCTCCAGCAGGACGGCAATGGGCGAGTTGACCTTCACCCCTTCGGTGCCCTCGGCCACGATCAGCTTGCCGATCACGCCTTCATCGACGGCCTCGAATTCCATCGTGGCCTTGTCGGTCTCGATCTCGGCCAGAAGGTCGCCGGAGGAGACGGTGTCCCCTTCCTTGACCAACCATTTCGCGAGCGTCCCCTCCTCCATCGTCGGGGACAGGGCGGGCATGAGGATCTCGGTTGCCATGTCTGTTCTCCCTCAGCGGTAGGTGACGTTGCGGACGGCTTCGACCACTTCGTCGGTCGTCACCAGCGCCAGTTTTTCAAGGTTGGCCGCATAGGGCATGGGGACGTCCTTGCCGGTGCAGGTCAGGACCGGCGCGTCGAGGTAGTCGAACGCCCGCTGCATGATCGTCGACGCCATGTGGTCCGAAAAGCTGGCGACGGGGAAGCCTTCCTCGACCAGCACGCAGCGGTTCGTCCTCATGACCGATGCCAGCACCGTGTCATAGTCGACGGGCCGCAGCGTCCGCAGGTCGATGACCTCGGCCTCGATGCCGTCTTCGGCGAGCCTGTCGGCGGCTTCCAGGGCATAGGTCATGCCGATCCCCCAACTCACCAGCGTCACGTCCTTGCCCTCGCGCCAGATCTTCGCCTTGCCGAAGGGCACGGTGAAGTCGTCCAGCTTGGGCACTTCGAACGACTTGCCGTAGAGGATCTCGTTCTCGAGGAAGATGACGGGGTTCGCATCGCGGATCGCCGTCTTCATCAGGCCCTTCGCGTCGGCGGCCGAATAGGGCATCACCACCTTCAGGCCGGGGATCGAGGCGTACCACGCCGCGTAGTCCTGGCTGTGCTGGGCGCCCACGCGGGCGGCGGCACCATTGGGGCCGCGGAACACCATCGGCGCGCCCATCTGGCCGCCGGACATGTAGAGCGTCTTGGCCGCGGAGTTGATGATCTGGTCGATCGCCTGCATGGCGAAGTTGAAGGTCATGAACTCGACGATGGGACGCAGGCCGCCGAAGGCCGCGCCGACAGCGATGCCGGTGAAGCCGTGCTCGGTGATCGGCGTGTCGATGACGCGGCGCGCCCCGAACTCGTCCAGCATCCCCTGGCTGATCTTGTAGGCGCCTTCGTATTCGGCCACCTCCTCCCCCATCAGGAACACGTCCTCGTCGCGGCGCATCTCCTCGGACATGGCTTCGCGGATGGCTTCGCGGACGGTCATGGTCACCATCTCGGTGCCCTCCGGCCAGTCGGGCGAGGCTTTGGACTGCGGCGCGGGCGTGTCGTCGGAGCGCGCCTGGGCGGGCTTGGGCGCGGGGGCCTTGTCGTCCTCGTTGTCGGATTTTGCAGGCTTCGGGGCCTCCGACACCTCGATGTCGTCAGCGCTCTCGCCTTCTTCCAGCAGGACGGCGATGGGCGAGTTGACCCTCACCCCCTCCGTCCCTTCCGCAACGATGATCTTGCCGATCACGCCTTCATCGACGGCCTCGAACTCCATCGTGGCCTTGTCGGTCTCGATCTCGGCCAGGATGTCACCGGAGGATACGGTGTCTCCCTCCTTGACCAGCCACTTGGCCAGCGTGCCTTCCTCCATGGTGGGGGACAGGGCGGGCATCAGGATCTCGGTCGCCATCACACGGCCTCCTGCGGAATTTCATCGGCGTAGATATCGGTCCAGAGTTCTTCGACGGCCGGCTCCGGGCTCTCCTTGGCGAACTCGGCGCTCTCGTTCACGATGTCCTTGATTTCCTTGTCGACGGCCTTGAGGTCTTCCTCGGTCGCGTGGTCGCCGGTCAGCAGCATCTGGCGGACCATCTCGATGGCATCGCGCTCCTCGCGCATCTTCTGAACCTCGTCGCGGGTCCGGTACTTCGCCGGGTCCGACATGGAGTGGCCGCGATAGCGGTAGGTCTTGATCTCCAGGATGTAGGGGCCCTTGCCGGCGCGGCAGTATTCCACCGCCCGCATGCCCGCGTCGCGCACGGCGAGCACGTCCATGCCGTCGACTTCCTCCCCCTCGATCCCGTAGGCCTCGCCACGCTTCCAGTAGCTGGGCGATTTCGTCGACCGCTTTGTCGAGGTGCCCATGGCGTACTGGTTGTTCTCGATCACGAAGATCACCGGCAGGTCCCAGAGTTCCGCCATGTTGTAGGTCTCGTAGACCTGGCCCTGGTTCGCCGCACCGTCGCCGAAATAGGTGAAGGTGACGTTGTCGTTGCCGCGGTACTTGTCCGAAAATGCCAGCCCCGCGCCGATCGGAACCTGCGCGCCGACGATGCCGTGGCCGCCGTAGAAGTGCTTTTCCTTCGAGAACATGTGCATCGAGCCGCCCTTGCCCTTGCTGTACCCGTCCTCCCGGCCGGTCAGCTCGGCCATGACGCCCTTGGGGTCCATGCCGCAGGCGAGCATGTGGCCATGATCGCGGTAGCTGGTGATGCGCTTGTCGCCTTCCTTGGCCGCGGCCTCCAGCCCGACGACGACCGCTTCCTGACCGATGTAGAGGTGGCAGAAACCGCCGATCAGGCCCATGCCGTAAAGCTGGCCCGCCTTTTCCTCGAAGCGGCGGATCAGCAGCATGTCCCGGTAGTATTGAAGAAGCTCGTCCTTCGAGACGTTCGACTTCGCCTTCTCGGCGGTTTTCCTGGTGGCCATCGCGGCGCCCCCTCCCATGGTCGCGGAAACGTTCAACGTTAAACTATTTGCTAGCAGAGTCGTTTCGCAGGGGAAAGCGTCTTTGCGGATCGCGGACGCGAGACCCATCGAAGCCTATTCGACGACGATCTCGTCGGTCCGCGCAAGCCCGAGGACCAGCCGCGCCCGCTCGTCCAGAAGGTCGAGGTCGAGGTATTCGTCCGACAGGCGCAGCGTCCGGTCGCGCATCTTCGCGGCCTCCGCGTCGAGCAGCCGAAGTTCCGCGATCAGCATCTCGCGCTGCGCGTCCAGTTCCACCCGCCGGAACACGCCGTATTCCCCCTGAACCGCCGCGAAGACGAAATATCCGCCGAAACCGATCAGGGCCAGCGGAAGGATCACGCCGTATCCTGCGCGTCTGCGGGGGTTCGCCATATCTGCCGTCCTGCTCGTGCCGTTGTGCGGGCGGCCTCTGACGGGCCGCTCCGGTTTCTTATGCCACAGGGGATCGCGCCTGTGAATTCCCGATCAGGCGACCGATGCCGCGTGGATGCTGTCGATGGTATCGCGCAGCGTCGCGTCGAACTCCGCATCGCTCTGGGCGTCCGACAGGCCCTCGGTCAGGGCACGGCTGAAGCTGGCGATCACCTTGGGGTTCTTCGCCAGCCGGGCGTTCGCCTCCTCCCGGGAGTATCCGCCCGACAGGGCCACGACGCGCATCACCTTCGGGTGGTCGGCCAACGGAGCGTAGAAGCCCGCTTCCTCCGGCAGGGTCAGCTTGAGCATGATCTGATCGTCGCCCTTCATCCCGTCCAGATGGCGCAGGATGCAGTCGCGCAGGATCTTCTCGGCCTCGGCCTTGTCGGGGATGCTGATGGTGATTTCCGGCTCCAGCATGGGCACCAGGTCGTGGGCCAGCACCTGCCGGCCGATGTCGAACTGCTGCGCCACGATGGCTTCGATGCCACCTTCGTTCGCCGCGTCGATGACCGAGCGTTCCTTGGTTCCGAAGATGCCCAGCTTCTTCGCCCGCGCCAGCGTGGCGTCGAGGTCCGGCATGGGCTTCATCAGCTTCACGCCGTTGGCCGCATCCTCCAGCCCCTTGTCGATCTTGAGGAACGGCACCACGCCGCGCTTTTTCCACAGGTACTCGGCCGCGGGCACGCCGTCGAAGGTGCGGTCCATCGTCTGCTCGAACAGGATGGCGCCGACGACCTTGTCGCCGGTGAAGGCGGGCGAGCGCACGATGCGCTCACGCATGCCGTGGATCAGGTCGAACATCTCCTCCTCGCCGGAGTAACGGTCTTCGGAGATGCCGTATTGCCGCAGCGCCTTGGGCGTCGACCCCCCCGACTGGTCCAGCGCGGCGACGAAGCCGTTGCCCGCGCGGATTTTCGCGGCTTTGTCCTGATCGGTCATGATGGCCCCTCCGGCGATGACTGGTTGCCAAGCGGAGTAGGCCGGGGCGGATGCTGCCGCAAGCGTGGTTGCGCTAACGCGCCGTCGGGGCGGCGGTCAGGCCGACAGCGCCGCGACGCCCGGCAATTCCTTGCCTTCCATCCATTCGAGGAACGCGCCCCCGGCGGTGGAGATATAGGTGAAGTCCTCCGCCACGCCCGCGTGGTTCAGCGCCGCGACCGTGTCGCCGCCGCCCGCCACCGACACCAGCGCCCCGTCGCGCGTCAGCTTGGCGGCGTGCTGCGCGGCGGCGGTCGTCGCGCGGTCGAAAGGCTCCATCTCGAAGGCGCCGAGCGGGCCGTTCCAGACCAGCGTGGCGCAGCCGTCCAGCACGGTGCGGATGTGCATGACCGAGTCCGGCCCCGCGTCGAGGATCATCCAGCCTTCGGGAACCTCCTCGGCCTTGACGGTGCGCGTCTCGGGGTTGGCGCGGAACTCCTGTGCCACGACGACGTCGCGGGGCAGCAGGATGGCGCAACCGGCCTGTTCGGCCCGCGCGGCGATGTCGCGGGCGGTGTCGAGGAGGTCATGTTCGCAAAGCGACTTCTGCACGTCCACGCCCTGCGCGGCCAGGAAGGTGTTCGCCATGCCGCCGCCGATGATGAGGTGCTGCACCTTGGTCACGAGGTTCGCCAGCAGGTCGAGCTTCGACGACACCTTGGCCCCGCCGACCACGGCGGCGACCGGGGGCCTGGGCGAGCCGAGCGCCGCCTCCAGCGCCTTCAGCTCCGCCTCCATCGACCGGCCGGCGCAGGCGGGCAGCATCCGGGCCAGCGCGTGCGTCGTCGCATGGGCCCGGTGCGCGGCCGAGAAGGCGTCGTTGCAGTAGACGTCGCCAAGGCCCGCCAGCCGTCTTGCGAAACCTTCGTCGTCGGATTCCTCACCCGGATTGAAGCGCACGTTTTCGAACAGGAGGACGTCGCCGTCCTCCATCCCGCTCACCGCCTGGCCGTAGTTGCCATCCGCGAACCCCACTTCGACCCCGAGCGCGTCGGACAGAGAGGGCACGACCTGCTTCAGCGACATCTCGGGCACGACCTTGCCCTTGGGTCGGCCGAAGTGCGCCAGGAGCACGACCCTGGCCCCCGCCGCCCGCAGGTCGCGGACGGTGGGGACGATCCGGTCGATGCGGGTGGTGTCGGTCACGCGGCCGTTTTCCACGGGGACGTTGATGTCCACGCGGGTCAGGACGACCTTTCCCGAAAGCTCCATGTCGTCGAGTGTCCTGAAGCCCATCGCATCCCCCAGTGTTGACGGCCGTCAACTTAACCTTTTGTCAATAAACGATGTTTCGCACGCGAAACATTTTCAGATCAGCTTGCCCATCGCCACGGCCGTATCCGCCATCCGGTTGGAGAAGCCCCATTCGTTGTCGTACCACGTCAGGATCCGGCACATCTTGCCGCCGTCCATCACCTTGGTCTGGTCCATCGCGACGGTCGAGGAATGGGGATCGTGGTTGAAGTCGCTGCTGACCAGCTTGCGGTCCGTATAGGCCAGGATGCCCTTGAGCTTGCCGTCGGCCGCGCTGCGGATGGCGTCGTTGATCTCCTCCACCGTCGTGTCGCGGGCGGCGGTGAACGTCAGGTCCACGACGGAGACGTTGGGCGTCGGCACCCGGATCGCCACGCCGTCGAGCTTGCCGTTCAGGTCGGGCAGCACCAGCCCCACCGCCTTGGCCGCGCCGGTCGAGGTCGGGATCATCGACAGGGCCGCGGCGCGGGCGCGGTAGAGATCCTTGTGCATCGTGTCCAGCGTCGGCTGGTCGCCAGTGTAGCTGTGGATCGTGGTCATGAACCCGCGCTCGATCCCGATTGCGTCATGCAGGACGGAGGCGACGGGGGCGAGGCAGTTCGTGGTGCAGGAGGCGTTCGAGACGATGATGTCCTTGGCCGTCAGCTGGTCGGAGTTGACGCCATAGACCACGGTCTTGTCGGCGTCCTTGCCCGGGGCTGAAATCAGGACGCGCTTCGATCCGTTGTCCAGATGCGCCTGGCACTGTTCCTTGCTGGTGAAGATGCCGGTGCATTCCAGGGCGATGTCCACGTCCGTCCAAGGCAGGTCGGCGGGGTCGCGCATGGCCGTGACCTTGATGCGGCCGCGCCCCACGTCGATCCAGTCGTCGCCCGTCGTCACCTCGGCCGGGAAGCGGCCGTGCACGCTGTCGAACTGGAGAAGATGGGCGTTGGTCTCGACCGGCCCCAGGTCGTTGATCGCGACGACCTCGATATCCTCTCGGCCCGATTCGACGACGGCGCGCAGGATGTTGCGCCCGATGCGCCCGAATCCGTTGATTGCGACCTTGACCATGTTGACCTCCGTGCGGGTGATGACTGACTTGCGCCGCAACGGGTCGTTACCGCTAACGGTTCCGGTCCGCGCTAGCATGGGCCGGCCCCGCCGCGCAACCGCGTCGCGTCGCTAGCGCCAGAAGGCCATGTATTCGATCAACTCCACAAGCTTGCGTCCGAGGAACGTCAGCGCGTCGGCGTCATTCAGCGCCCAGTCCGCCCCGATCAGAACGACGATCAGGACGGCGAGAAGGGCGGCGACGGAATTGGTCATGGCGCGACCCTTCGCGCCCGCCGCCCCGGTTTGCAAGCCGTCAGATCAGGCGGCCCATATGTGCCGCGACATCGGCCATGCGGCAGGAAAAGCCCCATTCGTTGTCGTACCATGCCAGCACCCGCACGGTGCGGCCGACGACCTTGGTCTGGTCGGGGGCGAAGATGCTGCTGTGGGTGGTGTGGTTGAAGTCCACGCTGACCTTCGGTTCCGGATCGTAGGCGAGGACCGCGCCCATGTGGCCCGCCGCCGCCTCGGCCACCACGGCGTTCACGTCGGCGACGGTCACGTCCTTCGACGCCTGGAAGGTCAGATCGACCGCGCTGACGTTCGGGGTGGGCACCCGCAGCGCCGTCCCGTCGAGCTTGCCGGCAAGCTCCGGCACCACCTCGCCCAGGGCGCGGGCCGCGCCGGTCGAGGTCGGGATCATCGCCATCGCCGCCGCCCGTGCGCGGTACAGGTCGTCATGCCGCCGGTCGAGCGTCGGCTGGTCGCCGGTGTAGCTGTGGATCGTGGTCATGATGCCGCTTTCGATGCCGATGGCGTCGTTCAGCACCTTGGCCAGCGGCGCGAGGCAGTTGGTCGTGCAGGAGGCATTCGACGCGACGTGATGGTCGCGGGTCAGCGCGCGATGGTTCACGCCGTAGACCACGGTCAGGTCGGCGTTCTTCGCCGGCGCCGAGACAAGCACGCGCTTGGCGCCGCGCGACAGGTGGACGGCGGCGGCCTCGCGGTCGTTGAACTTGCCGGTGCATTCCAGCACCACGTCCACGCCTTCCCAGTCCAGCTCCTGCGGATCGTAGGTGGAAAAGACCTTGATCGGCCCGTGGCCCAGGTCGATGGTGTCGTCGTTCACCCGCACCTCGCCGCCGAAGCGCCCGTGCACGCTGTCGTAGCGCAGGAGGTGGGCGTTGGTGGCGATGGGGCCGGTGGCGTTCATCCTGACGACGCTGACGTCGTTGCGGCCGGCGCTGGCGATATGGGCCAGGGTGCAGCGTCCGATGCGACCGAATCCGTTGATGCCGATTGTGACCGTCATGTCCGCCTCCGTTTCGATGGCAAGGCGATAGGCCGGCGTGACGTGCCGCGGCAACCTTGAAAAGCCCCGCAGAGCAGGGTGTTAGCGTTAAAGGTCGCCGGTGGCGCTAACGGTTTGCGCTAACCCGGCGGCGGTCCTTCGTTGACGGCTCGGGGCGGGCGGTTGATCGTCGCCCGACGCAACACGGGGGATTCGGGCGCGATGAGCGGACTTCTGGCACTACTCGACGACGTGGCGGCCATCGCCAAGGTGGCCTCGGCCTCGATCGACGACATCGCGGGGCAGGCGGCCAAGGCGGGGGCCAAGGCGGCGGGCGCGGTGATCGACGACGCGGCCGTGACGCCCAAGTACGTCCACGGGTTTCAGGCCGCGCGCGAACTGCCCATCGTCTACAAGATCGCGCGGGCGTCGGTGTTCAACAAGCTGGTGATCCTGCTGCCCATCGCCATGCTGCTGTCGAGCTTCGCGCCCTGGCTGATCCCCGTGTTCCTGCTGATGGGGGGGCTTTACCTGTGTTACGAGGGCGGGCTGAAGGTCTATCGGTCGCTGTTCGGCAAGGGGACCGAGGCGAAGATCGACCCGGCCACGACCCCGCTCGACGCCACGCATCTGGAGGAGCAGCGGGTCAAGGGGGCGATCAAGACGGACTTCATCCTGTCGGCCGAGATCATGACGATCATCCTCGCGGCACTCGACCCGAACCGGCCCATCTGGTTCGAGGCGGCGGCCCTCGGCGTGGCGGGTATCGGCATCACCGTCATCGTCTACGGCGCGGTCGCGCTGATCGTGAAGGCCGACGACATGGGGCTGGCCCTGGCCGAGAACGCGCGGCTGGAGCCGACCCGCGCCTTCGGCCGCGGCGTGGTGCGGGGGATGCCGGGGTTCCTGCGGGGGCTGACCATGGTGGGCACCGCCGCGATGATCTGGGTCGGCGGCAACATCGTGGTGCACGCCCTGGGCGAGATCGCGTGGTCCGGCCCCTACGACGTGATCCATCACGCTGCCGTCGCGGTGGCGGGCGTGGCGCCGGGGGCGAAGGGCGCGGTGGAATGGCTGGTGACGGCGGTGCTGGACGGGGTGGTCGGGCTGACGCTCGGGTTCGCGCTGATCCCGCTGGTGGGGCTGTTGCCGGGCCACGGGGCGGAGGCGCATTGAGCTCAGGTCGTGGCTTGAAACGGCGCTGGTCGGAACCGGACGCGGGCGTCCGGACCGCGAGGGTCGAGGTCATAGAGCGCGGGCCGGGCGGAAAGATAGGCGCGCCATGTCTTTTCGGGCAGTGAGCCGATGACCGTGCCGTGAAGGCTGCTCATATGCGCACCCAAGGCTGCGATGGCCATGCCTTTGCCTTCAGTGCTGTGTTGCGCGATCATCTTGCGGATACCGCGATCCAGGGTCGTGATCCCGGACGCCACGCCTTCCAGCGCCAGAACCTCGAACCGATGGCAGGCGTCGCGGAAGGCGGCCGGTGCCTTCGCTTCGCCCATGCCGACCACGTGGATGCCGCCTTCGCGCAGGCGTTGCGCCAGATGCACGAAATCGCCGTCGGAGCTTGCGACGATCACGGTCGCGGCCCGGCCGGTCAAGGCCACCTCCATCGCGTCGATGCAAAGGAGCACGTCGGCCGCGTTCTTGCCGCAGCCGGCGTGGATGGTGCGGAAGCCGGGGGCGTCGCGCCAGCCGCCCAACCGCGTGACGTCGCCGTAGACGCGACGGATGTCCGCGGACCCTTGGCGCGCGGCGAAGGCGGCGATGCGGGACGCGTGATCGGGCGACAGGTTGTCGCCATCGACGAACAGAGCAACGGGGCCGGACAGGGGGGTAACGGCGTTCATGCCATCGGGATGGCGCGGTAATCCGGCCGAATTGCGGCCCGATGGGGACGGACGCGCGGCGACTGGCCGACGCGCGCCCGAAGTGCATCAGAGCATGTCGCGCGCCGCCTGTGCGACCGCATCGGCGGTGATGCCGAAGTGCTTGTAGAGGTCTTCCGCCGGGGCGGAGGCGCCGAAGCCGTGCATGCCGACGAAGGCGCCCTTGTCGCGGCGGCCCCGCTCGCCATAGAGCCAGCGGTCCCAGCCGAAGCGGGTCGCCGCCTCGACCGCCACGCGGACGGGGCCGGCGGGCAGGACCTTGCGGCGGTACTTCTCGTCCTGCTCCTCGAACAGCTCCCAGCAAGGCATGGAGACGACGCGCGTGCCGATGCCGTCACGCTCCAGCAGGTCGCGGGCGGCCATGGCGATCTCGACCTCGGAGCCGGTGGCCATCAGGATGACCATGCGCTTGGCGGTCGCATCGGCCAGAACGTAAGCCCCCTGCGCGACCAGGTTCTTGCTGGTGTAGTCCTTGCGCAGCGTCGCCACGTTCTGCCGCGTCAGCGTCAGGATGGAGGGGGTGCGCTCGGAGGTCAGCGCGAGTTCCCACGCCTCCGCCGTCTCGACGGTGTCGCAGGGGCGGAAGACGTGGGTGTTCGGCGTGGCGCGGCACATGGCCAGGTGTTCGATCGGCTGATGGGTCGGGCCGTCCTCGCCCAGTCCGATGCTGTCGTGGGTCATCACATAGGTGACGGGCACGCCCATCAGCGCCGACAGGCGCATCGCGGGGCGGGCGTAGTCGGTGAAGCAGAAGAACGTCCCGCCATAGGGGCGCACGCCGCCGTGCAGCGCCATCCCGTTCAGCGCCGCGGCCATGCCGTGTTCGCGGATGCCGTAGTGGATGTAGCGGCCCGCGCGGTTGTCCGCGTCGAAGATGCCCAGCCCCTCGGTCAGGGTGTTGTTCGACCCGGTGAGGTCGGCCGATCCGCCGATGGTCTCGGCCATGATCGGGTTGACGACTTCCAGAACCATTTCCGACGACTTGCGCGTGGCCACCGACGGCTGGCCCTCGGCGATCTGGCGCTTGAGGGCCTTGATCGTGGCGGAGAGGCGGCGCGGGGCCTCGCCCTTGAGCGCGCGCTCGAAATCGGCCCGCTTGCCGGACCCCATCTCTGCCAGGCGGGTCTCCCATTCGGCGCGGGCCTCGGCGCCGCGCGATCCGATGGCCTCCCACTGGGACTTGAGGTCGGCGGGAATGTCGAAGGGCGCCTCCTCCCAGCCGTAGGCGCGCTTGGTCGCGGAGATCAGGTCGGGGTCGGTCAGGGCGCCGTGGCCCTTGGCCGTGTCCTGCGCGCCGGAGCCGAGCGCGATATGCGTGCGGCAGGCGATCATGGTGGGCTTCTTGCCCTTCTTGGCCTGGTTCAGCGCCACGTCGATGGCGTCGGGGTCGTGGCCGTCCACCTCGATCACGTCCCAGCCGCTGGCCTTGAACCGCTGCTTCTGGTCGGTGACGTCGGACAGCTCGACCTTGCCGTCGATGGTGATGCGGTTGTCGTCCCACATCACGATCAGCTTCGAAAGCTCCAGCTTGCCGGCGAGCGCGATGGCTTCCTGGCTCACCCCCTCCATCAGGCAGCCGTCACCGGCGATGACCCAGGTGTAGTGGTCGACGATCTTGCGGCCGTAGCGGGCGCGCTGCACCTCCTCGGCGATGGCCATGCCGACGGACATGGCGATGCCCTGGCCCAGCGGGCCGGTCGTCGCCTCGATCCCCGGGGCGTGGCGGTATTCGGGATGGCCCGCCGTGATCCCGCCGAGTTGGCGGAAGTCGCGGATCTGGTCGAGCGTCATCTTGGGGTAGCCCGTCAGGTAGAGCAGCGAATAGAGCAGCATCGACCCGTGGCCGGCCGACAGGACGAAGCGGTCGCGGTCGGGCCATTCGGGGCGGCTCGCATCGAACTTGAGGTGTTTTTCCCAGAGCACGGTCGCCACGTCGGCCATGCCCATGGGCATCCCGGAATGCCCGGAATTGGCGGCGGCAACGGCGTCGAGCGTCAGGGTGCGGATGGCGGCGGCCCGGCGCCAGTGGTCGGGATGGGCGGCGCGCAGGGCGTCGAGGTCGGGGCTCTGATCGGTCATCGGGGTTCTCCGTCGCTTTGGACCTTCCCTAGCAGGCCGTGGCCGCTGTGCAAGGATCGCGCGCGCGGCCTTTGACATGGGCGCGCATTTGCGTTCCCTTGGGCGCGCAACCCAGACCAAGGGACGGAACATGGCGGAACAGGCGGAATTCGACACCCGCATCGCACGGCTGGAGGCGGCGCTCGCCGCGACGGCGGATGCGCTGGAGGCGGCGACCGCCGCGTCGAGCGGGCCCGCGGCACCCGCGGCGGACCCGGCCGAACTGGCGGAGGCCCGTCAGCGGATCGAGGCGCTGGAGCAGGAGGCCCGCGACCGGGAGGCCAAGCTCAGGCGGGTCACGAAGCGGGCGGAGCGGCAGGATGACGCCGACCCCGCGGATGACGGAGAGGTCGCGCGGCTGCGCGCCGAACTGGACGCGATGCGTGCGGCGCGGGCGCAGGACCTGACCGAGATGAAGGCCCTGCTGGCCGAACTGGAACCCATGCTGGAGACTGCGGATGCCTGACATGACCATCGAGATCGGCGGCCGGTCGTTCCAGGTCGCCTGCCAGCCGGGCGAGGAAGGCTATCTGAACGCGGCGGCCGAGATGCTCGACCGCGAGGCGCAGGCGCTGGTCGCCAGCGGCACGCGGCTGACGCAGGACCGGATGCTGCTGATGGCGGGGCTGATGCTGGCCGACAAGGCGATTTCCGCCGAGGAGGAGCTGCGGACGCTCGACCGGCGGCTGGTGCAGCAGACGCAGCTTCTGGACGAGATGCAGGCCCATCCGAAGCCGGAACCCGAGGTCCGCGAAGTGGTGAAGGAAGTCGTGCCGCAGTCGGCCATCGACCGCATCGACACGCTGGCCGCCCGCGCCGAGGACTTGGCCGCCCGCGCGCGGGAGATGGCGGGCAACTGACCCGTCAGAGACCGATGCCGCCCATGAGGCGCGCGGCCTCGTCGTGCGGACTGGCAAGCGCGTCGCGGTTCTCGCTCGGGTGGAAGCGTCCGCGGACCGCGGTGGGCATGGGGCGCGGCGTCAGCAGATGGACGCGCGCGGCCCGGGCCGTCGTCGCCTCCGCCTGCCAGGCGTTGATCAGGGCGCGCTGCGCGGCCTTCGTCGCCATGTAGGCCGAGGCGAACTTCAGCGGCCGGTCGTCGTCGAAGAACACCGCCTGCCCGCCCCCCGACGCCATCAGGAGCGGCGAGACATAGGGGATGAGCCGTTGCAGTGCAGTGACGTTGGTGTCGAGCGCCTTGGCGAAATCCTTGTCGTCGGCCATTGTCGCGGGCGACAGCGGCGGCGTTTGCACGGCCGTGTGGACCCAGAGCGGCAGCGCGCCCCAACGGTCGTGGATGTTACGGCACAGATGCTGCATCGCGCCGGCGTCGCAGATGTCCATGGGCGCCAGCGTCGCCTGGCCGCCGGCGGCCTGGATCCGGTCGTCGAGCTCCTCCAGCGCGCCCTGGGTGCGGGCGACCGCGACGACGTGGGTGCCGTTCGCGGCCAGGCGTTCGGCGATGGCGGCCCCGAGGCCGCGCGAGGCGCCGGTGACCAGCGCGAGAGTCGGATGATCTGTCATGCGCCTCCGGTCGCACGGCCGCGCGCCGGGTTCAAGATTGACAGCCACATTGACAGGCACCGGGCGGGCGCGGAAAAGGACGGGGAGCGCAGATCCCCCGAAGGAGGACCACATGACCCCCACCGCGACGGCCCTGGGCCGCATGACCCTGACGAAACAGGCGGCCCTGGTGCTGGCCGGAACCGCCGTGCTGGCCACCGCGAGCCAGGTGACGGTGCCGTTCTATCCCGTGCCGGTGACGTTGCAGACGCTGGCCATCCTGTCGGTGGGCTTCGCGCTCGGGTCGCGGCTGGGCGCGCTGACGGTGCTGGCCTGGCTGGCGCAGGCGGCGATGGGCGCGCCGGTTCTGGCGAACTTCGGCAACGGCGCGGCGTTCTTCGGGCCGACGGCCGGGTTCCTCGTGGGCTTCGTGGGCATGGCGTGGCTGGCGGGTCTGGCGACGGACCGGGGCGTGACCGGGCCGCTGAAGCTGGCGGGCGTGGGCCTTGCGGCCTCGGCGTTGCTCTATGTGCCGGGCCTTGCCTGGCCGCTGGGCGTGGCCTCGGCGATGGGCGTGACGGTTCCGGGCGCCGACATGGGGCCGGGCGCGCTTTTCGGCGCTTTCGCGGCGCCGTTCCTTCTGGGCGACGCGGTCAAGGCGGTGCTGGCGGCGGTGATCGTGTCGGGCGGCCTGGCGGTGCTTGGCAAACGCGCCTGACACGGCGTATCGGAA
The DNA here is from genome assembly GCF_001403735.1 of Jannaschia rubra. Classification (GTDB taxonomy): domain Bacteria; phylum Pseudomonadota; class Alphaproteobacteria; order Rhodobacterales; family Rhodobacteraceae; genus Jannaschia; species Jannaschia rubra. The sequence continues at coordinate 262,208 of NZ_CXPG01000021.1, read as the reverse complement.
CGGTTCGGAAAGCCGGCCTTCGGGCCGGCTTTCGTCATTGGATCAGGCGGGCGACCGCCGCCTTGCACATGCCGCCCGGCAGCCATGGGCAGTCGCGGCAGATGCGGTCAAGGTCGTCGGGCACCACGTTTTCACGCACCTTCTCCAGACATTCGCCCCAGGTGAGCAACTGGCCGGGCGCCAGGTCGAGAAGTTCGGCGTGGTCCGCGTCGAAGCGGTCGATCCGGTCCTGCGAGGCGCAGCCCAGACCGCGACGTTTGGGGCAGGGGGCGCAGATCGCGTCGGCGTGGCCGCTGATGAGGATGTTCATGTCCTGCCCGCCGGGCGCGCGAAGCTGACCGCGGACCAGATTGCTCATGTTCGCGGTGAACGCATCGTCGTATCCGACTCCCTCGAAGCCGACGGAGCAGAGGACGTGATGCGGGCGCAGGCGAAGGGTCATCCGCGACACATTGGCGCGGGTGGATGGCATCTTCAAGTCGGTCAAATGGATACAGTCTATTCTGCTGCCTTCAACTGAAAGCCGTTGGTGATCTGGTCCGAAGGCGAAACCGGGTAGTCGCCCGAGAAGCAGGCATCGCAGTATTGCGGGCTGGCGTCGTCGCGGCCGCCTGCCTCGCCCACCGCACGATAGAGGCCGTCGAGCGTGATGAACCGCAGGCTGTCCACCCCCAGATGGGCGCGCATCTCCTCCGCCGTCATGGTGGCGGCGAGCAGCTTTTCACGCTGCGGCGTGTCGACGCCGTAAAAGCAGGGCCAGGCCGTCGGGGGCGAGGCGATGCGGAAATGGACCTCGGCCGCGCCGGCGTCGAGGATCATCTCCTTGATCTTGCGCGACGTGGTGCCGCGCACGACGGAATCGTCCACCAGGATCACGCGCTTGCCCCGGATCAGCGCCCGGTTGACGTTGAGCTTGAGGCGCACGCCCATGTTGCGGATCGACTCGCTGGGTTCGATGAAGGTGCGACCGACATACTGGTTCCGGATGATGCCCATCGCATAGGGGATACCCGATTCGAGGCTGTATCCGATGGCGGCGGGCGTGCCGGAATCCGGGACGGGGCAGACCAGATCGGCCTCGACCGGGGCTTCCTTGGCCAGTTCGCGGCCGATCGCCTCGCGCGTTTCATAGACGCTGCGGCCGCCCAAGATCGAATCGGGGCGGCTGAAGTAGACATGCTCGAAGATGCAGAACCGTGATTTCCGAGGGTCGAAGGGGCGGTGCGAGGTGACGCCGGCGTCGGAGATCACGACCATCTCGCCCGGCTCGATCTCGCGCACGAAGGTGGCGCCGATGATGTCGAGCGCGCAGGTCTCGGAGGCGAGGCACCAGCCGCCGTCCTCCTCCGGATCGACGCGGCCCAGCACCAGGGGACGGACGCCCAACGGATCGCGCACGCCGATGAGCTTGGTCCGCGTCATGGCCACGATGCTGAACGCGCCCTCGACCCGGCGCAGGGCGTCCTTCATCCGCTCGGGGATGTTGCGCTGAAGCGACCGCGCCATCAGGTGAATGATGCATTCGGAATCGCTGGACGACTGGAAGATCGACCCGCTTTGGATCAACTCGCGGCGCAGGGCATCGGCGTTGGTGATGTTGCCGTTGTGCGCGATGGCGGCACCGCCCATGGCGAATTCGCCGAAGAAGGGCTGCACGTCGCGGATGGCGGTCGCGCCCTTGGAGCCGGAGGTGGAGTAGCGGACGTGGCCGATGCCGATGGGGCCGGGCAGGCGGTCCATCACGTCCTGGCTCGTGAAGGTGTCGCGGACGTAGCCGAAGCGGCGTTCGGAATTGAACCCCTGTTCGGGATCGTGGACGACGATGCCCCCCGCCTCCTGCCCGCGGTGTTGCAGGGCGTGAAGGCCGAGCGCGGTGAAATTGGCAGCCGAGCTGACGCCGACCACGCCGAAGACGCCGCATTCCTCATGCAGCTTGTCGTCGTCGAAGGGAGTGCTGCGCCAGTCGGTCATCGCGCGTGTCCTGCTGTGATCGGAGCGTTGCGCCCCACATAGGGGGCGGCGGCGCCGCTGTCACCACCCTGCGCGCGCGGCCGGACCTATTGCGTGGCGGCGGGGGGCACGGTGCCTTCGACGGGGGCGACCGGCGCGCCGCAGGTGCCGACGAGCGATTCATAACGCAGCATGACCCAGCCCGGCGCGTCCTCGGGGATGCGGTTCTCGATCCCGCCGCGGGCACGGTCGTAGATCACGGCGGACCGGCTGTTCGCCACTTCGGGCATGGCTTCGCCCACGGTCACCCGTTCGTAGACGAGGAAAGCCACCGCGACGAGGAGCAGACCGCGCAGCACGCCGAACAGGAAGCCGAACCCCCGGTCGACAGGGCCAAGCACCGAGCCGCGCACCGCGCCCGACAGAAGCGGCGTGAACAGCGACACCACGATGAGCGCCACCACGAAGACGAGCGCGAAGGCCGCGATCAGCGTCAGTTCGCAGTTGTCGCCCAGGACGTTGCCCACATAGGGGATTTCCTGAACCAGCGGGGCGGCGACGGCGGCGAAGGTGAAGGCGAGGAAACCCGCGAGGATCCAGCCGAGGATTGCCATCGCCTCCCGCACGAGGCCGCGGGAATAGGCGAGGATGGCGGAAATGAGGATGATGGCGGCAACGATGCCGTCCACGATGGTGAAGCCGTCCATGTCGTCCCCTTGTCACCGGGAACGGTCAGCCCGCCCCGAACACCTCACCCACAAGCGTGGCGAGGTCCGGAAGCAGGCGCAGCCCCATGCCGCCCGCATCCCCGGTCTTGCACCCTTTGGGCGCCATTGCGGCGGTAAAACCAAGTTTGGCGGCTTCTTTCAACCGATTTTCAGCCTGAGCCACCGGACGCAGGGCGCCGGACAGCGACAGCTCGCCGAAAACGACGGTGTCGGGGGGGATGCCGGCGTCTTCGCGCGCGCTGAGCAGGGCGCAGGCGACGGCGAGGTCGGCCGCAGGCTCGCTGATGCGGATGCCGCCCGCGACGTTCAAATAGACGTCTAGACCCTGGAACCCGACGCCGGTCCGCGCCTCAAGCACGGCCAGGATCATCGACAGGCGGCTGCCGTCCCAGCCGACGACCGCGCGACGGGGTTGCGACAGTTGGCTGGGCGCCACGAGGGCCTGGATCTCGACCAGCACGGGGCGCGTCCCCTCGATCCCGGCGAAGACGACGCTGCCGGGGGCGGGGGCGTCGCGGTCGCCGAGGAACAGGGCCGATGGATTGGCGACTTCGGCCAGGCCCATGCCCGTCATCTCGAACACGCCGATCTCGTCCGCTGGGCCGAAGCGGTTCTTGACGGCGCGCAGGATGCGGAACTGGTGGCCGCGCTCCCCCTCGAAATAGAGGACGGTGTCGACCATGTGCTCCACCACGCGGGGGCCGGCGATCTGGCCTTCCTTGGTGACATGGCCCACGAGGATGACCGAGGTGCCGAAGCGCTTGGCGAAGCTCGTGAGTTCCTGCGCGGAGGCGCGGACCTGGCTGACGCTGCCCGGCGCGCTGTCCACGGTGTCGACCCACATCGTCTGGATCGAATCGATGATGCAAAGGTCGGGTTTCTCGGCTTCCAGCGTCGTCAGGATGTCGCGCAGGTTGGTTTCCGCGGCCAGCTTGACGGCGCTGTCGCCCAGACCCAGCCGCTGGGCGCGCATGCGGACCTGCGCCGTCGCCTCCTCGCCCGAGACATAGACGACGCTGTGGCCGGCGTTGGCGAAGGCGGCGGCGGCCTGAAGGAGCAGGGTGGACTTGCCGATGCCCGGATCGCCGCCCACCAGCGTGGCCGAGGCGGGCACGAGGCCGCCGCCCAGCACGCGGTCGAGCTCACCGAGGCCCGAAAGGGTCCGCGGCGGTGGCGCTTCCTCCGTTGCGAGGTCGGTGAGGGCCATTCGCTTGCCCTTCATCCCGCCCAGCGACTTCTTAGACGGCCCCTGCGACAGGGGCACTTCCTCCTGAATGGAGTTCCAGGCACCGCAACCGTCGCAACGGCCGGTCCATTTCTTGTGGATCGCACCGCATTCGGCGCAGGCGAACTGGGTCACGGGTTTGGCCATGTTCGCGTTTTGGTCCAATCCGCGCGGCGGCGCAAGGCCGATCGCGCGGAGCAGTCCGGATCATTCGGCGGGCGTCACCAGCCGGTCGGACCCGTCGCGGCGCGGGCGCGGCATGCCGACGACGTTGCGTGGACGGGCGCGGCCGGGTTGCGGCAGGCCGTCGATCAGTTCCGCGAAGTCGCGCTTCAGGCGGTCGAGCTGTTTTTCGACCGTCCGTTCCTCGACCGAGACGGCCTGCGTCCAGCGGCGGATCTCCTCGACGGTGGAGCGCGCCATGTCGATGCGCTCGCGGTAGCCGTCGATCTCCTCCTGCCGGCTTTTGAGGAACGTCCGCGCGCGGTCCAGTTTCTCGGTCGAATAGACCTGCGCGAGGTCGCGGCTCTCGACCGACATCTGTGCGGCGACTTCCATCACGTCGGGCTCCAACGTGGCGAGGTCGGGGTGGTTGCGCATCCATTCGATGCGTTCGCGCATCGCGTCGAATTCGCGGCTGAGGCCGAAGACCCCGTCGCGGTCGGCGGCGTGGACGGCCGCATAGGCGCGGGTGACGTCGTCCATGGACAGATGGAAGCGACGGCTCGTCAGCTCCAACCGGCGGACGCGGGCGTTGGCGGGCAGGAACCCGAGGAGCAGGAGGACGAGGAGCGTCAGGCCGATCTGGGCGATCATCCCGGCCTGCGCCACTTCGGCGCCGCCGATGGAAACGGGCAGGTCGATCCAGGGCAGCAGCCCCAGGGCCGCGCCGCCCGTCGCCACGAGAAGTGCTGCGGCGACGAACAGCAGCACGAGACCGCTGATCTGCTGGATGATGGTGGTCGCCATGGCGACGGAGCGGGACATATCGTTCATCTGGCCGGACCCTTCGAGTTGCGGTGTCAGTCGAATTCCTGGCTGCTCGTGTCACCACATTAGCAGGATTCCGCCTATCAAACGTCACAAATCTGAAAGGGTTCCGTGATTTCACCGTGAACTGGCAAATCTGGTCGGTGAAAATCCGCCGACCGCTAGACCTGGTCCGTGTCGCCGCGATACCGCCGGTCGTAGCGGCGACCGAGCGACGTCAGCACCTCGTAGCCGATGGTTCCGGCGTGGGCGGCGACCGCGTCGACGGTGCGATGGGCGTCCAGCACGCGCACCGATTCGGGGTCGGCGTCCAGATGGCTGATGTCGACGCCCATTACGTCCATCGACACCCGGCCGACGACGGGGCAGGGCACCGGCCCGGCCATGACGTCCATTCCCGGCGACAGCGCGCGGAACAGGCCGTCGGCATAGCCGCCCGCGACCGTGGCGATGCGCGATGTCTCGGGCGCGGTCCAGGTGCCGTTGTAGCCGACCTTGTCCCCCGTCTCGACGTCGAAGCAGGTGATGACCGGCAGGTCGAGCGACACGACCGGGTCGGCCTCCGCCCAGGGCAGCCCGCCGTAGAGGCCGATGCCGGGGCGCACCATGTCGAAATGCCAGTCCTCGCCCAGAAGGATCCCGCCGGTGGCGGCCAGGCTGCGCGGCGGGTCGATGCCTTCGGTCAGGTCGTTGAAAAGCGCAAGCTGCGCGAGGTTCTGCGGAGAGTCGGGTTCATCGGCGGACGCAAGGTGCGACATCACCAGCACCGGATCGGCCCGGAGCGCCAGTTCGGCGACGGCGGCCCATTCGGCAGGCTTGAGTCCGAGGCGGTTCATGCCGGTGTCGAGCTGCAACCCGAAGGGATGGCGCGGCAGGCTTTCCAGATGGCGGGCCAGTTGATCGACGGAGCAGATCATCGGCACCACGTCGCCGCGCTTCAGCGTCGCCGTATCGCCCGCCATGTGTCCATAGAAGGCATAGATGCGCGGCTCCGGCCCCAGGACCCGGCGCAGCTCCATCCCTTCCTCCGCGGTGGCCACGAAGAACGCGCGGCAGCCGGCGCGGAACAGGCGCGGCGCGACCTTGGCCACGCCCAGACCGTAGGCGTCGGCCTTGACGCAGGCGCCCGTCTCGCAGTCAGGCGACGACATCGCGTCCAGCGCGCGCCAGTTGGCCGCAATGGCTTCTAGATCGATGAGGAGGGTTCCGGTCGCCATGCCGCGGTGATGCGCGGGGCGGGCGCCTGCGTCAAGTCAGCCGCGGCCTTCCTGCCACGGTTTGACGAGGTTGCCGAAGCGCGTGAACCGCCCCTCGAAGCTGAGTTCCACGGTGCCGATGGGGCCGTGACGCTGCTTGCCGATGACGACCTCGGCCTTGCCGTGCACCGCCTCCATCGCGGCCTGCCATTCGGCCATCTTGTTGAGTTGGTGGTCGCCCGGCTTTTCGCGTTCCTTGTAGTATTCCTCGCGGTAGACGAACATCACGACGTCCGCGTCCTGCTCGATGGAGCCGGATTCGCGCAGGTCCGACAGTTGCGGGCGCTTGTCCTCCCGGTTCTCGACCTGGCGCGAAAGCTGGGACAGGGCGATGACGGGGATGTCGAGCTCCTTGGCGATGGCCTTCAGGCCCTGCGTGATGGCCGACACCTCGTTTACGCGGTTGTCGCCCTTGCCGGGTGCCGTCACCAGTTGCAGGTAGTCCACGATCAGCAGGTCGAGGCCATGCGTCCGTTTCTGCCGACGGGCCCGTGCGGCGAGCTGCGAGATGGGCAGCGCCGGCGTGTCGTCGATGAACAGCGGGCAGGATTCCAGCGCCTTGGCCGCCTCGACGAAGCGGCGGAACTCGGCCTCGGTCATGTCGCCCTTGCGGATCTGTTCCGACGGCACCTCGGCCGCCTCCGACAGGATGCGGGCGGCAAGCTGTTCGGCCGACATTTCAAGCGAGTAGAACCCGACCACGCCGCCTTCGACCGCGCCGTCGCGCCCGTCGTAGGTCTTGCCGCGGCGGTACGCCTTGGCCACGTTGAAGGCGATGTTGGTGGCGAGCGAGGTCTTGCCCATCGACGGCCGCCCGGCGAGGATCAGGAGGTCGGAGCGGTGGAGACCGCCCAGCTTCCTGTCCATGTCGATCAGGCCGGTGGAGATGCCAGCCAGCCCGCCGTCGCGCTGATAGGCGGCGTTGGCGATATCCACGGCCTGCTTGATGGCCGACAGGAACGACTGGAACCCCGATTCCGACCGGCCCTGTTCGGCCAATGCGTAGAGTTTGGATTCGGCATCGACGATCTGGTCGGAAGGCTCCCGATCGACGGTCACGTCGTTGGCCTGCGCGCTGATGTCGCGGCCGAGTGCGATGAGCTCCCGGCGGATCGCCAGGTCGTAGATCATCTGGGCATAGTCCCGCACCGCGTAGGCCGCGACGGCCGAGGCCGCGAGCGTCACCAGATAGGCCGGCCCGCCGAGCGCCTTCAGCCCTTCGTCCTCCTCCAGGAAGGGGCGGAGGGTGACGGGGGAGGCCAGCGCGTTCTTCTGGATGCGGGCGGCGCAGATCTCGAAGATGCGGGCATGGACAGGGTCGTAGAAGTGTTCGCCCCGGATCACGCTGGCCGCGCGGTCATAGAGGTCGTTGTCGGTCAGCAGCGCGCCCAGAAGCTGTTGCTCGGCCTCGATGTTGTGGGGAAGCTGGGCGTCCGCGGCGGCGGGAATCCCGGACTCCAATCGTGCGACCGTGTTCATGCCTGCATCCCCGCCCCGGTTTTTCTGGTTGCCAGCACGATACCCCGCCGGTCCGATTTCGGCAACGCCGGGTGCCTGTGGATAGCGGGGACAAGACGCATCGGCGCCTCAGCCCTTGCGCGCCGCCTGCCAGGCGCGGGGATCGTTCAGGAACGCCTCGACCCCTTCCAGCGTCTCGGCGTCGAAGCTGCTCTGCGCGCGCGCCTCGGCCAGCACGTCCCACCAGGTGCAGAGCGCATGCAGCGCGACGCCGTGATCGCCCAGCGTCTGTTCCGTCTCGGGAAAGATGCCGTAGCTGAAGACGACGGCGGTATGCGCGCAGGTGGCGCCCGTCTCGCGGATCGCGTCGACGAAGGACAGCTTGCTGCCCCCGTCGGTGGTCAGATCCTCGACCAGCAGGACGCGGTCGCCTGTGCCCATCACGCCCTCGATCCGGGCGTTGCGGCCATAGCCCTTGGGCTTCTTGCGGACATAGGTCATCGGCAGCGACAGGCGTTCCGCGATCAGCGCGGCGAAGGGGATGCCCGCCGTTTCGCCCCCCGCGACGTTGGTGAACGCTTCGAACCCCGCGTCGCGCATCACGGTGACGGCGAGGAAATCCATCAGCGTCGCGCGGATGCGGGGAAACGAGATGAGCTTGCGGCAGTCGATGTAAGTCGGGCTCGGCAGGCCGGAGGCCAGGGTGAACGGCTCGCGCGCGTTGAAGTGCACGGCCTCGACTTCCAGCAGGGCGCGGGCGGTCAGGCGCGCGATCTCGGGCGCGGGGGGAAAGCTGGTGGGGATCATGCGGTGTCCTTGACGTGCCAGTTCACGGGGTGGCCGGGGTCGAACAGGGTGACGCGCTGGCCGTGCCCCTCGATTGCGGGCGGAAACTCAAGCGCGCCGCGCGCCAGCGTGATCGTATCGTCGTTGGCGGGCAGTCCGTAGTGCCCGGGGCCGTGGAGCGAGGCGAAGCCTTCCAGCCGGTCGAGCGCCTCCTCCTCCTCGAACACGTGGGCGAGCAGGGGCAGCGCGTGGGGCGCGGTGAAGCAGCCGGCCGAACAGCAGGCGCTTTCCTTGGCGTGGGTCGGATGCGGCGCCGAGTCGGTGCCGAGGAAGAACTGCGCCTCGCCCGAGGTGGCCGCCTGCCGCAGCGCGGCCTGATGGGCCGCGCGCTTGAGGATCGGCAGGCAGTAGAAATGCGGCCGCATCCCGCCCACCAGCATGTCGTTGCGGTTGGCCATCAGGTGCTGGACGGTGATCGTGGCGCCCGTGCCGGGGTGCGCGCGCACCCAGTCGACCGCGTCGGAGGTCGTCACATGCTCCAGCGTCAGTTTCAGCGCAGGATGCGCGTCGCGGAGCGGGGTCAGCACCCGGTCGAGGAACGCCGCCTCCCTGTCGAAGATGTCCACCGAGGGGTCCGTCACCTCCCCGTGGAGGCAGAGGGGCACGCCCGCCTTCTCCATCGCGTCGAACACGGGCCGGACGCGGGCGAAGTCGGACACGCCGGAGGCGGAATTGGTCGTGGCGCCGGCGGGATAGAGCTTCACCGCCGTGATGATGCCATCCCGATGGGCGGCGACGACGTCGGCCGGATCGGTCTCCTCAGTCAGGTAGAGCGTCATGAGGGGCCGCGCGAAGCCCGCCGCGACGACGCGGTCGCGATAGGCCGCGGCCTGCGCGCCCGTGACCACCGGCGGTACGAGGTTGGGCATCACGATGGCGCGCGCGAAATGGCGGCTTTGGGGCGCCACGAGGCGCAGCATGTCGCCGTCGCGCAGGTGTAGGTGCCAGTCGTCGGGTCGTCGGATCGTCAGCATGTCCATGGCGCATCGCCTAGCGGGATCTCGCCCGCGAGGCCAGAGCTTCGGCACGCATGCTTCACGCGATGTTAATAAATCGTCGGCTACATATTGACGGCGGGGGGCATGTCGGCACAGGGTCCGCTGGCTGTGTCGGCCCGGGAGGACAGGATTTCCGGGAACCTGATGGGACTTCGCGCGATCACCTCATGTCGCGTCGCGGGGACCGGGGTGCGCGGAGCGATCCACAAGGTCACGGGAGACCGACACATGATGGAACTATTTCGCCTACAAATGCGGACCGCGCAGATGCTCGTCGAGGCGCAGGGCGTCATCGGCATGCGGATGATGGGAATGACCGGCATGTTCCCCGCCGACGCGGGTGAAACCACGCGCATGGTCAGCGAAAAGCATACTGCGTTCACTGAATCGGGCATGGCCGTGATGGGTGCGCTGATGGCCGGCAAGACCCCGGCGCAGGCTTACGGCATGGGTCTGACGCCGATCGGGCGGACCACCCGTGCCAACTCGCGCCGCCTGGCGCGTCAGATGTCGCGGTGAACGCCGGCGGTTGACGTCGCGGCGCCCGACCTGTTGGGTGCGCGCCATGTTGCCGAGCCGAGGACCGCGCCCATGACCGACGACCGCCAGCCCGCGACTGACGAGGATCTCGCCCTGATCGACGGCTGGACAGCCTGGGTCGCCGACCATGCGGAGCCTGCGGCCGTCCTCGACAGTCACGACGCCATCATGGACCACCTGACCGGCCTTCTGGCCGAGGATTTCATCGCGGAATACGGTGGCGAGGAGTTCTTCGCCTTCGGCATCGTCTGGGGCGAGGCGCTGAGGATGAAGAACGACGGCTGGAAATGGGTGTCGATCCCGACGGAGGAGGGGCGGACGCTGGTGCTCGACGTCTCCGCCGACGACAGCCTGGCCGATCCGCAGGCGCTGGTGGCGCCCGGTCACCTGATGGCCCGCCGCGCCGGCATGACGGAGCGTCAGGATCCCCGGATGCTGGAGACGCTGCTCATGTCGGAAATCCGCACGTAGCCTTGCGCGTCAGACCCGTGCCCTGGTGAACAACCGCTCGAAGTTCGCCTCGGTCGCGGCGGCGAAATCGGCGTAGTCCATTCCGAAGATCTCCGCGCCCTTGCGGGCGGTGAGGTTGACGAAGGACGGCTCGTTCCGGCGGCCGCGATGGGGAGGGGGGGCGAGATAGGGGCTGTCCGTCTCGACCAGCACGCGGTCGAGCGGCGCGCGCGCGAAGATGTCGCGCAACTCCTGCGACCGGGGGAAGGCCACGATGCCGGACATCGACAGATAGAACCCCAGGTCGAGCGCCGCCTCGGCCAGCGCGGCGCCACTGCTGAAGCAGTGCATGACGCAACGGTAGGGCCCGGCTCGATGCTCCTCGGACAGGATGCGCGCCATGTCGTCGTCGGCGTCCCGCGCGTGGATGATGAGGGGCAGGCCGGTGCGGCGGCTGGCCTCGATGTGCACGCGCAGGCTTTCCTGCTGCGCGGCCTTGCTGTCTGCGGTGTAGTGATAGTCGAGCCCCGTCTCGCCGATGCCCACCATGCGCGGATGCCCGGCCAGCCCGGCAAGGTCGTCCACCGTGGCCATCGGCTCCTCCGCCACCGACATCGGATGCGTCCCGGCGGCCCAGAAGACCGCGGGATGGCTCTCGGCGATGGTGCGGACGGCGGGGGCGTTGCGGAGTTTCGTGCAGATCGTGACCATGCGGTGCACGCCCGCGGCGGCGGCGCGGTCGATGATCTCCGGAAGCTCCTCAGCGAGCTGCGGGAAGTCCAGGTGGCAATGGCTGTCGGTGATTTTCGGTTCCATGGCCGCGACCTAGGCCCGTGTCCTGCGGGACGCAACCTCAGACGCGGCGGGCCTGCGCGTCGATCCGGGCCAGCGCGTCCCAGACGATGGCGGCGGGGTCCACGTTGACGCCATGGGCGTGCGCCGCGCGGTCGCCGACCTGTTGCGACAGCTGCGCCCAGTCGCGGGCGGCGGCATCGTGGGGGGCAAGCCGCGTCAGGGTCCGTACCTCGTTCTCGGGCGCGTCGCCGGGCGGGCCGAGCAGGCCCGCGCGGGCGGCGCGGTGCAGCAAGCGGTCGATGGCGGCCATCGTCGCGTCATAGGCGGCGGCGCCCGTCCTGCCGGCGCAGGCATCGGCCAGCTTGCGGGCACGCGCACGGTCCATCTGGGGCCGGGCGAACAGGTCGATCAGCGCCTCGTAGGTCTCGGCCCCGCCCTGCGACAGTTGCAGCGCCGCGCCCACCGACCCCTCCGCCAAAGGTGAGGCGGCGGCCGGATGCCCCCCGGCCTGAACCACCGCCGCCTCCAGCGACTGCGCGTCGAGCGGGGCAAGCCGCAGCACCCGGCAGCGCGAGCGGATCGTGGGCAGCAGGCGCGCCGGCTGGTGGCTGATGAGCAGCAGGGTCGCGCCCGCCGGCGGCTCCTCCAGCAGCTTGAGGATGGCGTTCGCGGCCGAGGGGTTCAGGTCGTCGGCCGGATCGACGATGACCACGCGGCGCCCGCCCGCCGACAGGCCGAAAAAGCCGTTCAGCCGCCGCACCTCATCCACCGTGATCTGGGTCTTCAGCTTCTTCGTCTTGTCGTCCCAGGGCCGGCGCAGCAGCATCAACGCGGGGTCCGACAGCGCGCGGATGCGGGGCAGGGCGGGGTGGCCCGGCGGGGGGTCCAACGTCTCGGCCCGCGCCGGCGGATCGGTGAGCAGGAACCGCGCGATCCGCCAGGCGAGCGTCGCCTTGCCCACCCCGCGCGCACCGGTCAGGCGCCAGCCGTGGTGTGGCCGGCCGCTGTTCCAGGCGTCCAGGAATTCGGTTTCCGCCGCTTCCTGGCCGAACAGTCTTTTCGTCTTGCGCGGATGCGGGGCGTCGCCCGCGCGGTCGGCTTGGGGCAGGTCGCTCACAACAGGGCCTCGATGCGCGCGGCCACGGTACCCGCGTCGGCGGCGCCGTCGACGGTGCGGATGCGGTCGGGGAACTCCTGCGCCAGCGACAGGAATCCGGCGCGCAGACGCTCCTGAAAGGCCAGGCCCAGATCCTCGAACCGATCCTCGCCCGAGGCGCGGGCCAGGCCACGCGACAGGGCCTCGCGCGGGTCCATGTCGATCAGGACGGTCAGATCCGGCTCGCGTCCGATCATGAGGTGGTGGAGCGCGTCCACCGTATCGCGGGAACCGCCGCGCGTGGCCTGATAGACCCGGGTCGAATCGGCGAAACGGTCCGTCACCACCCAGTCGCCGCGCGCCAGCGCGGGGTCGATCAGCCGCTCCAAATGGTCCCGCCGCGCGGCGTTGAACAAAAGAAGCTCGGTCTCGGCCGACCAGCGATCGGGCTCCCCCTCGACCAGCAGGCGGCGAATGGCCTCCGCACCTTCGCTGCCGCCTGGCTCCCGCGTCAGGGTCACGGCATGGCCGCGTGCGCGCAGGGTGTCGGCCAGCCGACGCGCCTGGGTCGACTTGCCGGACCCGTCGATGCCTTCGAGCGATATGAACATGGGCCGGAGCCTTATCAGCCCCCAGTGCCGCCCTCTACCGGAAACGTTCCATGGCGGTGCCCAGAACCTCGCCCGCGACACGACCGCCCGCAATCTGGATGCGGCGCAGGGGACCGGCGCGGGGCACATCGGCGCCTGCGACCAGCGGCACGACCATCGGCTCGATCCCCGGATGGGCGAGCGTCAGGGTGCCGAGCCGGGTGCCGGCCTCGACCGGCGCCTCGATCGGGCCGTCGTAGGCGATCTCGCCCGAGACCGCCTCCCGCCCGGACGTGGGCAGGAGCATCGTGAGACCGACTTCGGGAACCAGCGGCACCGTCGCCGCCTCGCCCATGAAGACGTCGGCGGTCATCGCGGGAATCGCATCGACCGCCAGGTCCACCTCGGCGAACTGGCGGAACGCCCAGTTCACGATGCGCTCGCTCTCGTCCGCCCGCTGGCTGGGGCTTTCGAGCCCCGAGATTACGAAGGTCACGCGCCGGTCGCCCTGCACCGCGCTGCCGACAAGGCCGTAGCCCGCCTCCTGCGTGTGACCGGTCTTGAGACCGTCGGCCCCGATGCCCAGCGTCAGAAGGGGGTTGCGGTTGAAGCGGTTGGAAGGTGAGCGGCCGTCGAAGGCGAACTCCCGCTCCGCGAAATAGGGGTAGTATTGCGGAAAGTCGGTGATGAGCTTTTCGGCCAGGATCGCCAGGTCGTTCATCGACATGACGTGCCCGGCGGCGGGCCAGCCGTTGGAGTTGCGGAACATCGAATTGCCCATGCCGATCTCATGCGCGCGTTCCGTCATCATCTGGGCGAAACCGTCCTCGGTCCCGTCGGGCGACAGGGCCTCGGCCAGCACGGCGGTCGCGTCGTTGCCCGACAGGACGACGACGCCGCGGATCAGGTCCTCGACCCGGACGCGGTCGCGCGGATCGAGAAACATGGTCGAGCCGCCGTATTGCGCCGCGTGGGCCGAGACCGGCAGTTCGGTGTCGAGCGTCAGGCGCCCGTCCTCCAACGCCTCGAACACCATGTAGAGGGTCATCAGCTTGGACATGGACGCCGGCGGCAGGGGCACGTCGGCGTTCTTGGACAGCAGCGTCTGCCCTGTGTTGTGGTCCACCACGACGGCGGAGCCGGCCTGGGTCGAAAACTCCTGCGCCAGGGCGGGCGAGGCGAGCAGAAGGGCGGCGATCAAGGGGCGAAGCATGGCGGAACCCTTCGGTACGGAATGGGAATCGAGGCGCTATAGGCCCTCAGCCGCGGGTCGCGAAAGCGTCCGGAAAGCCCAGGTCCCTTACCTTGCGGATAACCGCCGCCCGGTCGCCCGTCGACCCCGAAGGCGTCGCCAGCACACGCCAGACTTGACGATTTCCGCTGTCCTGAGCCTGAACCGTGGCCGAAAGGCCCGCGTCCGTCAACTTCTGCCCGGCGGCCCGGGCGTTCTTCTCGACCGAGAAGGTGGCGACCTGGACCACTCCGCCGCCTGTCGTCGGTGCCGCAGGTGCGTCGAGCGAGGTCTGCGTGACCGCCACCGCCGTGGCCGCGACCGGCTCCGGCATCGCTGTCTCGTCGGGCATGGGCGCGGGGGCCTGCCGTCCGCGCCGGAAGATGCGGGTGAAGATGTTGCCGCGACGCGGTTCGGCCTGCACCACGGCGACCGGGGCGGGTGTCCCGGAGGTGTCGAGCGCGGCGACGGCGGCGGTGGCCACGGCGGTCGCTTCCTGCGGCGCGGGTTCGACGGCGGCAACCTCGGGGGTGGCTTCCGCCATCGTCGGATCGGCCCCGGCGGTCAGGATCGCTCCGGTCTCGGCCGGGACGACGGGCGGAACGGCGGGCGCGGACACCTCCTCGCGGCGCAGGGCGACCACGTCGATCGGGCTGGGCGATCCGGCAAGGATGCCGAGCGACGCTGCCGCGTCCGACGACAGTTGCAGCGGCGGGCCGGGGTTGTCGCGTTCGCGCTTGAACAGGGCACCGACCACGGTCTTGCCGTTTCCTGGATTGCGGATCAGGACGCGCTCCGGGTCCGTGACGCCAGGCGCCGCGACCCAGACACCGCCCAGCGACGGCCGTCCGTCCCACAGGGCGCTGTCCTTGACCTGGAATATCTCGGGCGCCTCGACGTCGCGGTCGACGAGCTGGACGCTGCCCCTGGGCGATGCGGCGCGCGTCGCGTCGCCGCCGCCGGTGGCGCCCGGCTGACAGCCCGCGATCAGGGCGATCAGCGCCAGAGATGTCGAAAACCGGATGGAAGCGGGCGTCCTCGCCCCGTCGAATGCCTGTCGCACTGTCGAATGTCCCATGATCTGCTACTGCCCATGGCGCCCCGTTGACCGGAGCTGCCTTGCGTCCGACCGTAGCGAAGGATCGCGAACCTGTGAAGTCCGTTGCGAAGGGCGCGACAATTCGCGGAAAAACGTGGCGATTATGTCTGCCGCGTCAGCGGCGGCCGCAAGATGCGGACCGCCGATTCCGCCCCGTCAGCCCGCCGTCGCCGACTCCCTCGTCTTGTCGTCGGAGTGGATCAGCAGGGGCTTCACCTCGCGGCGCACGGCCTCCTCGTTCACCACGACTTCGTCCACGGTATCCAGACCCGGCAGTTCGAACATCGTGTCGAGCAGGATGTCCTCCATGATAGACCGCAGGCCGCGAGCGCCGGTCTTGCGCTGGATGGCGCGCTTGCCGATCGCCTGAAGCGCGTCCTCGGTGAAGGTCAGCTTGACGTTCTCCAGCTCGAACAGGCGCTGATACTGCTTGACCAGGGCGTTCTTGGGCTGCGTCAGGATGATGACCAGCGCGTCGAGGTCCAGATCGGTCAGCGTCGCGATGACGGGCAGGCGGCCGACGAATTCGGGGATCAGGCCGAACTTCAGCAGGTCCTCCGGCTCCAGGTCCTTGAAGTATTCGCCCACGGATTTCTCGTCGGGTGCCTTCACGTCCGCGCCGAAGCCCATGCTGGACCCCTTGCCACGCTGCGCGATGATCTTGTCCAGGCCCGCGAAGGCGCCGCCGCAGACGAACAGGATGTTGGTCGTGTCCACCTGCAGGAACTCCTGCTGGGGATGCTTGCGCCCGCCCTGCGGCGGGACGGAGGCGACCGTGCCCTCCATGATCTTGAGCAGCGCCTGCTGCACCCCTTCGCCCGACACGTCGCGGGTGATCGAGGGGTTGTCGGACTTGCGCGTGATCTTGTCGACCTCGTCGATATAGACGATGCCCCGCTGCGCCCGCTCGACGTTGTATTCGCTGGCTTGCAGCAGCTTGAGGATGATGTTCTCGACATCCTCGCCCACGTATCCGGCTTCGGTCAGGGTCGTCGCATCGGCCATGGTGAACGGCACGTCGAGGATGCGCGCCAGCGTCTGCGCCAGCAGCGTCTTGCCGCAGCCCGTGGGGCCGATCAGCAGGATGTTCGACTTTGCCAGCTCGATGTCGGACTTCCCCGAATTGTCGAGCCGCTTGTAATGGTTGTGGACCGCCACCGACAGGACGCGCTTGGCGTGCTCCTGCCCGATGACGTAGTCGTCCAGCACCTTGCAGATCTCGCGCGGGGTGGGCGTGCCGTCGGAGGATTTCAGGCCCGCGGCCTTCGTCTCCTCGCGGATGATGTCCATGCACAGCTCGACGCATTCGTCGCAGATGAACACCGTCGGCCCCGCGATCAGCTTGCGGACCTCATGCTGGGACTTGCCGCAGAAGCTGCAATAGAGCGTATTCTTGCCGTCGCCCGAATTGGATGTGTTGGCCATCGTCGCCTCCTTGGTCCGTGCGGCCCTGCCGGGACCGCCGACCCCGGGGGCCATCGTCCCCGCCGCTTGAATTCGATTTGTCGCAAAGCCTAGGCGGAAGCAACGGGGGCCACAATGCCAAAATCCCGTGCGCCGCCCGGCGGATCGTGCCGCCCGGGGGCGGGTCGGGCACGGCGGCGACGGCCGCCGGGCCCTGCGTCATCGGGGGCCGGGGGCCCGCGTTACTTCTTGTCGGAGCCCTTGTCGTCCGACGCCTTGTCGTCGGGCTTGGCGTCGCCGCGGCTCTCGACGATCTCGTCGATGTGACCCCAGTCCTTCGCCTCCTGCGGCGACATGAAGCGGTCGCGCTCCAGCGTCTTCTCGACTTCCTCGTAGTCGTTGCCGGTGTGCTTGACGTAGATCTCGTAAAGCTGCTTGCGGACCTTCTCGGTCTCGCGCGCATGGATCAGGATATCCGTGGCCTGACCCTGATAGCCGCCGGACGGCTGGTGGACCATGATCCGGCTGTTGGGCAGGCTGAATCGCATCCCCTTGGCGCCCGCGACCGACAGGACAGATCCCATCGACGCGGCCTGGCCCACGACCAGCGTGGACACGGCGGGCCGGATGTACTGCATCGTGTCGTAGATCGACAGGCCGGCCGTTACCACGCCGCCGGGGCTGTTGATGTACATGCTGATTTCCTTGGACGGGTTCTCCGCCTCCAGGTGCAGCAGCTGCGCGACGACAAGCTGGCTCATCCCGTCGTGGACGGGGCCGTTCACGAAAATGATCCGCTCCTTGAGAAGGCGCGAGAAGATGTCATAGGCCCGCTCGCCGCGCGACGTCTGTTCGACCACCATGGGCACGAGGTTGTTGTGGAATTGGTCGACCGGGTCGATCATGGAGCTGTCCCTTTTTCCAACCGGCCCGCGCCTGTCGCGGCGGCATCGGGCGCGAACCTATGCGCGCGGCGGGGGGGCTTCAAGGCGATCCCGGCGGTCTTCGCGCGCGCCCCGGCTGGCGGACCTGCGCCGCACAGCGCGCCCTTCCGGGGTCGCGATTGACCGCATGTCGCGGACGAGACTAGGGAAAGCCATGACATACGACACGATCCTGACGGCCCTTGCGGACCCGACGCGGCGGGCCGTTCTCGACCGCCTCCGGGGCGGACCGATGGCCGTGGGCCGGATCGCGGACGGGATGCCGGTCTCGCGCCCGGCCGTGTCGCAGCACCTGAAGATCCTTCTCGATGCGGGTCTCGTGTCGGTCCAGGGCAAGGGCACCCGCAACCTCTATGCGCTCGTGCCCGGGGGCGCGGCGCCGCTGGGCGACTGGCTGGGCGACCTGCGGGCCGACCGGCCGGCGCCCGGCCCCGCGGGCGGCCTTCAGCGCAGCCTGACGACGCGCCTGACCCCGGCCGAGGCATGGAAGCTGTTCTGCGACGACATCGCGATCTGGTGGCCCGTGGCCCGCGTGTCGCTGTCGGCCCGCAGCGACGGGGCCCTGCCGCAGGGCGTCACGCTCGACGCGGCGGAGGGCGGCATCCTGCGCGAGGTGTTGTTCGACGGCACGCAGGGCGACTGGGCACGGGTGACGCGGGCCGTCGTGCCGGAGCAGCTGATGCTCGACTGGCGGTTGGGCACGCCCGACGGGTCCGTCGTCGCGCTGGCCTTCGCGGCCGAACCGGGCGGCTCGCGCCTCACGCTGACCCACGATGCGGACGACGGCGACACGGCTGCCATGTGGGATACCGTGCTCGACCGCTTCGCCGCCGCGGCCAACTCCAGCCTGTCGAACTTCTAGCGCAGCCAGAGCCCTTCGCGTTTCAATCGGTTGCGGATCGCCTGTTCCTTGGGCGGCAGGTCCGCGCGGTCGAACAGCGCGCGCGCCTTGGCGCCCTTGGGCTGATAGAGGAACCGCTTGAAGGGCTCATAGTCCTTCAGGACCTTCTTGACCGGGTTGGGGGCGGTCGCGGCCGTGACCGCCTCGACCGCATGATCAGGGGCGGTGGCGAACATCAGCGGCAGGAAACGGTAGTGGAAGGAGTGGCTTCCGTCGAAGACGCCGTCCGCGATGCCGCCCTTGTCGCCCGGACGTCCGCCGCCCAGTTCGTGGATGGCCAGCGGCAGCGCGGCCTGGTCGAGCCAGGGGTCGAGCGTCTGGCAGACGATCTCCTCCGGCGGGTCGTCGCGGATCATCAGCGCGGCATCGCGGAAGGCGTCGTGAAAGGCGCGGGGGTTGGCGCCGAAGAACCAGCCGGCATTGAAATAGAGATACCGGCGCCAGTATTCGTCGGGCCAGCTTTCGTCGATCGTATCCTCCAACCGGCCGCCGCGCCGTGCATGAAGAACGCCCCATATGTCATTGTAACCTGGGCCATAAAGTTCGATCTCTGGCCATGTTCCCTCACGCTTCATCGACGCGGACGGGCGGGTGAAGTCGATGTCCAGATCGGCCAGTTCCGCCGTGATGACAGTGTCGGTGTCGAAGAATACGAAGGGTTCGTCGGGCAGGGTGACAAGGCCCTCGATCTTGTTGCCCTGCGGATAGTAGTGGCCGAAGTGCCAGTTGCGGAACGGCACGATCTCGGCGCCGAGATCGGTCAGAAGGTCGCGCTGCGGCCCGTCGGGGATGCGAGGGTCGTCGGGCCAGCGGTCGCCCGGTTCCGGCTCGGCCACGATCAGGCGGCCGGACCAGCCGGGCGAGTTGTGGCGCAGCGTCGCGGCGAACAGCGCCGCCTCGTGTGTAAGGCGGCCTTTCTGCCCTATTATCAGGATGTTGAACGTCACCCGAGTTGCGCGAGGCTGTCGAGCGCCGCGCGGATCACGCCCGCTTCCTCCTGCCGGGCGGCAAGGTTCGCGCGGGTGTCCTCGACCACCTCGGGCGGGGCGGAAGCGGCAAAGTTCGGGTTGTTCACGCGACCTTCCATGCCCTTGATCTCCTTGCCGAGTTTCGCCAGCGACTTCTCCAGCCTCGCCTTTTCGGCGGCCACGTCGATCACCCCGTCCAGAGGCAGGGCAAATCGGGCGCCCTTCGCCGTCACCGCGATCGACCCGCGCGGGGCTTGGCCGTCGGCAATGCCGGAAATCCGTGCAAGCCGTTGGATCGACGCCATGTTCCGGTCGGCCGCCTGACGGGCGGCCTCATCGCGGTCGACGGCGATCACGGGGATGACGGCGCCGGCCGGCACGTTCATTTGGGCGCGCGCGGAGCGGACCGCCTCGACGAAGCCGATGACCCATCGCATCTCCGATTCCGCAGCCGGATCAATCAGGTCCGGGGTGATCTTCACAGGCCAGTCGCCCGTCACCAGCATCCCGTCGTGGTCCGTGACGGTCCAGAGTTCCTCGGTCACGAAGGGCATGAAGGGGTGCAGCAGGATCATGCACTGTTCCAGCACCCAACCCATGACGGCCTGCGTCTCGTCCTTGCCGGCCACGCCCTCGTCCTGCAGGACGGGCTTCGACAGTTCGACATACCAGTCGCAGACCACGTTCCAGACGAAGCGATAGAGCGCGTTCGCCGCATCGTCGAAGCGATAGGCGGCGAGCGCCTCGTCCACCTCCTGCCGCACGCGGGCGACCTCGCCCATGATCCACTTGTTGACGGTCAAATCCGCAGCGGGGGGCGTCGACCCGGCGAAGGTCACGCCGTTCATTTCCGCGAAACGGACGGCGTTCCAGAGCTTAGTGCCGAAGTTGCGATAGCCCGCGATCCGCTGCGGGTCGAGCTTCAGCGACCCGCCCATCGACGCCATCGCCGCGTTGGTGAACCGCAGGGCATCGGCGCCGTATTCGTCGATCACCTCAAGCGGGTCGACGACGTTGCCCAGCGACTTGGACATCTTCTTGCCCTTCGCATCGCGGACCAGCCCGTGCAGATAGACGGTGCGAAACGGCACCTGGCCCACGACGGCCAGCTGCATCATCATCATCCGCGCGACCCAGAAGAACAGAATGTCCTGCCCGGTCACGAGGGTCGAGGTCGGGAAATACCGCTCCAGCGCCGTGGTCCGTTCGGGCCAGCCCAGCGTGCCGATAGGCCAGAGCCCGGAGGAGAACCAGGTGTCCAGCACGTCCGGGTCGCGGAACGCGGGAATGGACTGCGGGCCCTGCTGCTGGCGGATGCGGCCACCGGTGCGGGTCCGCAGGCCCGACAGGTCGTCGCGGATCACGTCGAGCGCGGCATCCTCGTCGGGCACGAAGCGCACGTCCGCGTCCTCGCCGTGGATCAGGCGGATCTGTCGCAGGGCATCGTCCGCGTCCGGCGCGCAGATCGGCAGCCAGTCGGCATCCCCGTCGGGGTCGAGCGTGTACCACACCGGCACCTGATGCCCCCACCAGAGCTGGCGCGAGATGCACCACGGCTCGATATTCTCCAGCCAGTGGAAATACACCTTGCGATCGCTCTCGGGCAGGATCGTGACGTCCCCGTTGCGCACGGCGTCGATGGCGGGCTGCACGATCTTGGCGGTATCCACGAACCACTGGTCGGTCAGCATCGGCTCGATCACGACCTTCGAACGGTCGCCATAGGGCTGCATGATCGGCCGCGCCTCGACCAGCGGCACCAGCGCCTCGTCCTCCGTCCGCATGTCGCCCCCTTCGGAGGCGTCGAGCGGCGGCGCGCCGGTGACATCCGCCGTGGCCGACCCCGCGCCCGCGCCCAGGCGCGGGTCGGTGGCGGGAACCATGACGGCCAGTCCCTCGGCGGTGATATCCGCGATCACGGCACGGCGCGCGTCGAACCGGTCGAGCCCCCGGTAGGCGTCGGGCACGAGGTTGATCGCGTCGATCTCGCCTTCGGTCATCTCGGCGCCGTCGACGATCTCCTGCGCCTTGGCCGCCGCCTCGGCATAGGGGGGGCCGTCGTCGCGCATCACGCCGCGCGTATCCATCAGGCGATAGCAGGGGATACCGTTCCGCTTGGCGACCGCATAGTCGTTGAAATCATGCGCCCCGGTGATCTTGACCGCGCCGGAACCGAAGTCGGGGTCCGGATAGTCGTCGGTGATGATCGGGATCAGCCGTCGCTGCGCCTTCGGCCCCACCGGAATCTCGCAGAGCTTGCCGACGATGGGCGCATAGCGCTTGTCGGACGGATGCACCGCCACCGCGCCGTCGCCCAGCATCGTCTCGGGGCGCGTCGTGGCGATGGAGATGTAGTCGCGCTCCTCCTCGAACAGGATCTCGCCGTCCTCGTCGCGCTCGACGTAGGTATAAGTCTCGCCCCCGGCCAGCGGATACCTGAAGTGCCACATGTGGCCCGCCGTCTCGATGTTCTCGACCTCGAGGTCCGAGATCGCCGTCTCGAAATGCGGGTCCCAGTTCACGAGGCGCTTGCCGCGGTAGATCAGGCCTTGCCGATACATCTCGACGAAGACCTTGATGACGGCGTCGTGGAAGTTGCCCTCCTCGCCCGCGGGGGCGCCCGGCGCGCCCGACATGGTGAAGGCCATCCGGTCCCAGTCGCAGGAGGCGCCCAGTCGGGTCAGCTGTTCGCGGATTCGGCCGCCGGATTTCACCTTCTGGTCCCAGACGCGGGCGGTGAAGTCCTGCCGCGTGAAGTCGCGGCGGGTCTTGCCTTCGGCGGCCAGTTCCCGCTCCACCACCATCTGCGTGGCGATGCCGGCGTGGTCGGTGCCGGGCTGCCACAGCGTGTCGAACCCCCGCATCCGGTGCCAGCGGACGAGGATGTCCTGCAACGTGTTGTTGAAGGCGTGCCCGATGTGCAGGCTGCCGGTGACGTTGGGCGGCGGGATGAGGATCGAGAACGTCTCGGCCCCCGGCTTCGCCCCGGCGCCTGCGCGGAAATGGCCGCCTTCGATCCACCTGGCGCTGATCCGGGCCTCGGCCTCGGCCGGGTTGAAGGTCTTTTCCATCGCCATCTGGGTACTCCGCGTCGCTGTCGCCTGCGGGGATAGCGAATGGCCCGGCCAAGGGGAAGGGCGGCGCATCTTGCGTGCCGGGTGCGGAACGCTAAGGTCTGCCGCGACCCCTGATACCCGGAGCGATGCGATGATCCAGAAGTTCGGCCTGAGCCAGTCGACCCGCCGCGCCGAGGACCCGCGCCTGCTGACCGGGCGGGGCGCCTATGTGGACGACACCGCACCGGCGGGGGCGCTCTACGCCTATGTCCTGCGCTCGCCCGTCGCGCACGCGCGCATCGCGGAAATCGACGCGGAGGATGCGCGGGGGATGCCGGGGGTAGCCGCCATCCTGCTGGCGTCGGACATCGAAGCGGCGGACGTCCTGAACCATCTGCCGACCACGGTCGCGAAGAACCGCGACGGATCGTCGGCCGCCGACCCGCAGCGGCCGATCCTGGCGCGTGACGTCGTGCGGTTCGTGGGCGAGCCGGTGGCGCTGGTCGTCGCCGACACGCTGGCGCAGGCGCGCGACGCGGCCGAGGCGATCATGGTCGATTTCGACGACCTGCCCGTGAAAGTGGACGTAGCGCCCGGCGGTCCGGCCCTGCACGAGGAGGCGCCGGACAACGTGGCCTACGACTATGCCAAGGGCGACGAGGAGGCCTGCGAAGCGGCGCTGGCCCGTGCGGCGCGGGTGGTCGAGCTGACGGTGGACGACAACCGCATCATCTGCGCCTCGCTGGAGCCGCGCGGTGTCTGGGCCGAACCGGAGGGTGAGCGGTTGCACGTCTGCGTCAACGGGCAGGGCGTCTGGGGCATCCGCGACCAGGTGGCCGACTCGCTGCGGCTGGACCGCGAAGCGGTGCGGGTAACGACCCCGGACGTGGGCGGCGGCTTCGGCATGAAGGCGAACATGTATCCCGAAACGGTGCTGGTTCCGCACGCCGCCCGCGCGCTCGGCCGTGCCGTCCGCTGGATGGGCGACCGGTCGGAGGCGATGCTGTCCGACAACGCGGGCCGCGACCTGATCTGTCACGCGAAGCTCGGCTTCGATGAGGACAACCGCCTGATCGCTTACCGGATGGACAACGTGGCGAACATGGGGGCCTACAACTCCGGCTACGCCCAGCACATCCAGTCGGAGCTGTTCAGCAAGGTCATGCCCGGCTGCTATGACGTGCAGGCGTGTTTCATGACGTCGAAGGGCGTCTACACCAACACTACGCAGGTGGATGCCTATCGCGGGGCCGGCCGGCCCGAAGCCATCTATGTGCTGGAACGCGCGATGGATTACGCTGCGAAGAAGCTGGGCGTCGACCGCTTCGACCTGCGCCGCCGGTGCTTCATCCAGCGCGACCAATTCCCCTATGTCAGCGCCATGGGCGAGACCTATGACGTGGGCGATTTTCCCCGCGTCCTCGGCCGCGCCATGGCCGAGGCCGACGTGGCCGGCTTCGACGCACGGCGGCAGGAGAGCGGGGCGCGGGGGCGGCTGCGGGGTCTGGGCCTTTGCTATTATATCGAATCGATCCTGGGGAACCCGACGGAACACGCCGAGATCGAGTTTACCGCAGACGGCCGCGTGTCCCTCTATGTCGGAACGCAGTCGAACGGGCAGGGGCATGAGACGGTCTATCGCCAGTTCCTCGCCACCCATCTGGGCGTGGCGCCCGAGATGGTGGACATCGTGCAGGGCGACAGCGACCGCATCGCCACGGGCGGCGGCACCGGCGGGTCGCGCTCCGTCACCACGCAGGGCACCGCCAACCGCGCCACGGCCGAGAAGGTGGTCGAGAAGTTCACGCCCTTCGTCGCCGACCTGATGGAGGTGGAGGAGGTCGCCTTCGAGGACGGCGCGTTCCGTTCCCCCGGATCGAACCGCGTGATCGACGTGCTGGAGGCTGCGGCCGAGGCGCGCAAGGCCGGGCGCGAGGACCTGCTGCGCACGCGCGAGACGACGAAGCTGCCGGGGCGGTCCTATCCCAACGGCGCCCATCTCTGCGAGGTCGAGATCGACCCCGACACCGGGCACCTGGACGTGGTGAAATACACCGTGGTCGACGATTTCGGCAACCTGATGAACCCCATGCTGGCCGAAGGCCAGGTCCACGGCGGCGTGGCGCAGGGCATCGGGCAGGCAGTGTCCGAGCATGTGGTCTACGACGAGGACGGGCAGCTTCTGACCGCGTCATTCATGGACTACGGGATGCCCCGCGCCGTGGCCCTGCCGATGATCGCGTTCCATTCCGAACCCGTGCCCTCCACCGCCAACGTGCTGGGGATGAAGGGCTGCGGCGAGGCCGGGACCGTGGGCGCCATGGCGGCCGTGGGCAACGCGGCGCTCGACGCGCTCTGGCCGCTGGGGCTGCGGCGGGTGGACATGCCGTTCACCCCGGCGCGGGTCTGGGCGATGCTTCAGCAGGCGAAGGGTTCCCTTGCCGCTGAATGACTTCCTCCGGCGCATCTGGCGACGAGGCGACCTGACGGTCAAACGGCCCGAGCCGTCGTCGCGCACGCATGTCGTCCTGCTGGACGGAACCATGTCGTCGCTGGTGCCGGGACGCGAGACGTCGATCGGCCTGATCTATCGCCTGCTGGACGCCGATACGGACCACAACCTCTATTATGAGCCGGGCATCGAATGGCGCGGCTGGCGCCATGTGGCCGAGATCATGGCCGGCGTCGGCATCAACCACCAGATCCGCCGCGCCTATGCGTTTCTGGCCACGCATTATCGTCCCGGCGACCGGGTGTTCGTGCTGGGCTATTCGCGCGGCGCCTACGGCGTGCGGGCGCTGGCGGGGATGATCGACCGTGTGGGCCTGCTGTTGCCCGAAAACGTGGACGACGCCATGGTGCACCACGCCTATGATCATTACCGCGGCGATCCGACCCGGCCGGAAGCGCGCAGCTTCACTGCCCGGTACTGCCAACCCCGTGCGGGGGTCACGGCCGTCGGCGTGTTCGATACCGTGCAGGCCGTGGGCATTCGCTCGCCGCTCCTCTGGCGCCTGTTCCCCCAGGTCCACGCCTTCCGGTCGCACCGGCTGGGCCGGACCATCGAACACGGCTTTCACGCCATGGCGCTGGACGAGACGCGGATGGCCTATGCGCTCGACCGCTGGCGCACCAACGGCACGCGGACCGCCAGCGTCGAGCAGGTCTGGTTCCGCGGAACCCACGGCGACCTGGGCGGACAGCTTGGCGGCGCGGCGGATTCGCGGCCGCTGTCGAACATCCCGCTGGTCTGGCTTTTGTCGCGGTTGCAGTCGGTTGGCCTGGACCTGCCCGACGGCTGGCAGGACCGCTTTCCCACCGATGCGACTGCCCCGTCGGTCGGCAACTGGCGCGGCTTCGGGGCCGTCTTCCTCGCCCGCCGTCGCCGCGTCGTCGGTTTGGACGCGAGTGAGAGCTTGCACCTTTCGGCCGCCGACCACCGCGCCTCCGCCGTCCTGCGGATATGGGCGCCGAGGCGCGCGGCCGAGGCGGCGGAGTAGGAGTCAGGCCGACGCCGACAGGATTCGTCCGTCGCCCAGCAGGACCGTGTCCATCGGCACGTCCCACGGCTGCGGAAAGATCGTGGACATTTCGCAGAAGCCTTGGCCCACACCGATGCGACGCGGCAGCGGGGACATGGCGGCGAAGGTCATGTCGTAGTAGCCGCCGCCGTTCCCGAGCCTGAAGCAGGCCGCGTCCACCCCCACCAGCGGCACCAGCGCGGTGTCGGGTGTCAACGCCCCTGTCGCCTTCGGCACCGGAATGTTCCACGCGCCGCGCTCCATGGCGCAGCCCGGCGACCACGGGCGGAACACCATGGGCCGCCCCTTTTCGACCACGACCGGCAGCGCCATCTGAGCGTCGCGCCGGTGCGCGTCCGCCATCCAGTCGCGCAGGTCCAGCTCCCCCCGAATAGGCCACCAGGCGGCGATTGTGCGGCCGCGCACCTCGCCCAGCGTCTCGTCCATCATCCGCAGCACCTGCGCCGTCTGGGCTGCGCGGTCGTCCTGCGCCATGCCGCGCCGCAGGGCATAAAGGCGTTCGCGCTCGGCCCGGCGGAACCGGGTCACGTCGCGCCAAGTCGCCTGATCGACGGGATGACCCGCGATCAGGTCCTGCGCGAAACAGGGCGGCGTGCGCCCGATGTCGTCGTCCTGCATCGGCCTAGCCCAGCGGCCTGATCCGCAACTGCGTGATCCGGTTGGCCTTGCGCTCGGCGACCTCGAAGCGGAAGCCGTGGAAGCTGAAGACCTGGCCGCGCGTGGGGATCGTCTGCGCCTCGTGGATGACGAGGCCCGCGACGGTATTCGCCTCGTCGTCGGGCAGGCCCCATTCGGTCGCCCGGTTCAGGTCGCGGATCGTCATGGCGCCGTCGATCAGATAGGTGCCGTCGGCATCGGCCTTGAGCACCGGCTCCTCCGCACGGTCATGCTCATCGGTGATCTCGCCCACGATCTCCTCCAGGATGTCCTCCAGCGTGATGAGGCCCTGAAGCGCGCCGTATTCGTCCACCACCAGCGCGAAATGCGTGTGGCGGCGCAGGAACTGGCGCATCTGGTCGTCCATCGTCGTCGTCTCGGGGACGAAATAGGGCTCCATCATCACCTCGGTCACGTCAAAACGCGTCAGGGCGTCGGCGTTCGCCCCCTCGGCCTTGGCGATGCGGTGGATGGCGCGCAGCAGGTCCTTGGTATGCAGCACTCCGATGATGTTCTCGGGCTCGCCGCGATAGACCGGCATCCGGGTGTGCGAACTTGCCAGCACCTGATCCAGGATGTCGCCCGGCCGGGCCTCCACGTCGATCATCTCGATCCCCGAGCGGTGGAGCATGATCTCCTCCACGAAGCGGTCCGACAGGTCGAGCGCGCCCAGCAGGCGGTCGCGGTCCTCCTTCTCCACGCCCCCCTCGGTATGGCCCAGCGTGATCGCGCCCACGATCTCCTCATGCGCGGACATGATTCTGCTGTCGGGGTCGGTGGCCACGCCGAACAGCTGCAGCACGCCGCGCACCAGCGCGCGAACCGCCGACACCACCGGGCTGAACACCCGGATCACCACCGAAATCGGCGGCGCGACCAGTGCGGCGGCGCGTTCGGGGTTCGTGATCGCATAGGTCTTGGGCAGCACTTCGGCGAAGACCAGCACCAGCGCCGTCATCACCAGCGTCGCCACCGCGACCCCCTGCTGGCCGAACAACGTGGTGAAAAGCGCCGTGGCCAGCGATGCCGCAAGGATGTTGACGATGTTGTTGCCCAGAAGGACCGACCCGATCAGGCGCTCGCTGTCCTCGGTCACGGCCAGCGCGCGTTCGGCGCTGCCGTTGCCCTTGTCGGCCTGGCTGCGCAGCTTGCCGCGGCTCGCCGCCGTCAGCGCCGTTTCCGACCCCGAGAAAAAGGCCGACAGCATGAGAAGGAACAGGATCGCGGCCGCCGTGCCCAGCGTCGCGCCCCAGTTGATCGTCTGAATGGCGGTGTCCATGGGGGGGTTATGGGCGCGCGTCCGTCCTGCGGCAAGGGACTAGGCTTGCGCCCGTCAGCCGGGCAGGGTGCCACGCTCCACATAGGTCAGGATCTGCACGACCTGCTCGGGCGTCTCGACCACGGCGAGGGCGGCGGCGTCCACTTCCTTCAGGGGGTGCTGATGCTCGGGGCCATGCATCACGATCAGCGACTTGCCCAGGGCGGCGGCCATGCCCGCATCGAAGGCCGCGTTCCATTGCTTGTACTTCTCGCCGAAGCGGACGACGACGATATCCGCCTGCTCCAGCCCCCGTCGGGTGCGGATGGCGTTCAGCTTGGCGCCCTTGTGGTCATGCCAGAACTTGTCCGCTTCGGCCCCCATGATCGCGACGCCGCAATCGTCGGAGGCCTCGTGATCGGTGACGGGCGCCGAAAACGCGACATCCAGCCCAGCCCGGTCGCAGCCGTCGAGGATGTCCTGCCGCCAGTCGGTGTGGATTTCGCCGGACAGATAGACGTTGAGGGTCATCGGGGTCTCCTTCAGATCACGAACCGGCCAGCGGATGATGCGTCAGCACCAGCTCCCGCAGGCGGGTTTCAAGGACGTGGGTATAGATTTCGGTGGTCGAGATGTCAGCGTGGCCCAGCATGGTCTGGATCGCCCTGAGGTCGGCGCCGCCCGACAGAAGATGCGTGGCGAAGGCGTGGCGCAGGACATGGGGGCTGACCTTGGCGGGGTCGAGCCCGGCAAAGGCGGCGAGCGCCTTGATCCGGCCGTGAAACCAGATGCGGGTCAGGTGCCCCGACTTGCCGCGCGACGGGAACAGATGCGCGGGCGCGGGGGTGCCGCGTTCGACGCGGTTGCGGTCGGCCTCGGCGTCGCGAAAGGCCAGCCAGGCGGCCATGGCGTCGCGCGCCTGGGGCGACAGGGGGACCATGCGTTCCTTGCCGCCCTTGCCCCGCACCAGCAGCATCCGGGGGTCGCCCCGCGCCGCCGAGACGGGCAGGCCCACAAGCTCGCTCACCCGCATGCCCGTGGCATAGAGCAGCTGCATCAGGCAGGTGTCGCGCAGACGCTCCAACTCGGTCCGGCCCATATCCTCGGCAGCGTTGAGCAGGGCATCGACCTGCGCCTCCGACAGGGTCTTGGGCAGGCTTTTCGGCTTCTGCGGGCCCGAAATGCGGATGGCCGGATCGTCCTGCCGCAGCCCGTCGTCATAGGCGAAACGGTAAAGCCCCCGGATCGCCGCCAGACGCCGCGCGCGGGTCGATGCGGCCAGTCCCGCCGCCTCGCAGGCGATCAGGTAGGCTTCGATCTGCGCCTTGGTGGCGGTGGCGACGGTCTGCCCCCGCGCCGTCAGATGCGCCGCATAGTCGTCGAGGTCGCGCCGGTAGGCCATCAGCGAGTTCAGCGCCGCGCCACGCTCGGCCGCCTGCGCCTCCAGGAACAGGTCGATCCAGAGGGCGCCCGTCCCCGTCATCCGAGCAGGAGTTGCAGCGCCGTGCGCCGCGCCACGTCCTCCAGCCCGACGGAGCGGAAGAAGGCCAGCGCGTCGGCGATGTCCTGGGGGTCGGCCCCGGCCCCGCCCTTGAGCAGGATGGCCGATTCCAGCAGCGCTTCGCCCAGCCGGCCGTCCTTTGCCAGCCGCGTCAGGTGATCGGGCGGGGTGCCGGTCATGCCGTCCGCGATGGCCTGCGGCAGCGGGCCGGGCGGCGGCGCGGCATCATGGTCGCCCTGGGCCAGGGCCACGGCGAAGGTATCGCGGGGCAGGCTCGGGTCGGCGCTCCGCGCGACGGATTCATAGGACGGCGAAAGGAGGCCCACCCGCAACGCCAGTTCGTCCGCCGCACCGGTCAGGTCGATCTGCGACAGCCGCTCGCCGTAGAGCGTGGCGAAGGGCACGAGCAGCCCCGCGTCGCGCATTCGCGCCACCGCCGAAGGCAGCGCATCGCCCACCGCATCCGGGTCGCCCGCCAGCAGCGCCGTGTCGAGCCGCTGGATGGCGGTCGCCCGGTCCCACACGCCGCCCGAGGCCGAAGGCCGCCCTTCGGTATAGAGCGCGAGCAGCCGGTTGGGGTCGAGCGCCTGAACCCGGACCAGACGCTCCGCCGCCTCGATCTGCGCCTTCCAGCCGGTCGTGGGCCGCAGGTCGGCCACCGCGAAGGCGAGCGGCAGGTCGAGGGTCGGGGGCGTCTCGCCGATCCCGTCGAGCAGGCGGAACGCCAGCGGCGTCATGGGCCGGGGCGGGATGGGCGGCGGCTCCCCCTCGAACAGTTCGGGGTCGAGGAAGTTGGCGAGGAGGAGCTCCTCCTCCTCCGTCACGGCGCCGAGCGCGCGCGCGGTGTCGAGCGTCAGCGCCGCCGCCGCCCAGTCGCCGGTGCGCGACAGGCAGAAGATGCGCGCGGGCAGCGTCGGCGCCACGCCGGGATTGGCCGTCATCACGTCGCAGGCCCGCGTGTCGAACCCGGTCAGAAGGGACGTGTCCCACCACCGCCGGAACGCCGCCGCATCGGTCGCGCCCGCCCGCTCCATCAACGCCTGCGCCTGGTCGAGCGCGCCGAACCGCAAGAGCGCGTCCACGCGGGCGAAGAACAGAAGGTCCGGGTCGCTCGTGGCTCTCGGCGGGTCGAGTTCCGCCAGCATCAGCATCAGCACCAGATCCTGCATGGCGGGCATCGCGTCGCTGGGCAGGTCGCGGATCAGCGCGGCCACCCGCCGTGGATCGGACCCGGCGAAGGCGTCGCGCGGCAGCCCCGTCAGGCTCGCCGCCAGCAGGCCGACGGCATCGCGGCTGGTCTGGCCCAGCGGCATCACGGCGATGTCGGTGCCGGTCAGCGGCGTCGCCGCCGGCTCGTCGGTGCGGGGCTGGGTGCGGGGGGCGGCCAGACTGTCGGAGAGCCACGGGATGGCGGAGTCGGGCGCCTGCTGCGCCGTGGCGGCGGAACAGGTCGCGATCAGCGCCAGGGCCGCGACGTCAACCCGCATCAATCTCGATCGTCTCGGTGACGGGCGCCGTCTCCGGCTCCAGCAGGTAGGAATAACCGAACAGGGCCAAGGCGCCGAGGACGAGAAGGATCAAGAGGTATTTGAGGAACCGGAACATGCCTGCCTTGCCGCGTTATCGTTGCATCCATTGTGGCGGGCGCAGATATAGATGGCAATGTGTCAGGCGACAGGACGTGAAAGCGGCATGCAGGCGATGGGCGACAAGATGCCGGGCGGGCCTTCCGCGCCGGGGGGGCGATTGACGCGCCCGGTCGTTCTCGTCGGCATGATGGGCTGCGGCAAGACGGCGGTGGGCACGGCGCTCGCCACGCGGCTCGGCGTGCCGTTCCGCGACACCGACGAGGCGATGGTGGCGGCCGCGCGCATGACCATCCCCGAAATTTTCGCCCGCGACGGCGAGGCCTTCTTCCGCGCGCGCGAGACCGAGGTTTTGCGCCGCCTTCTGCGGGAGGGGCCGGGCGTCCTGTCCACCGGCGGCGGGGCCTTCCTGCGCCCCGAGAACCGCGCGGCCATCGACGGGGCGGGCGTGTCGGTCTGGCTGCGCGCCGATGGCGAGCTGCTGTGGAACCGGGTGAAGCACAAGACGACGCGCCCGCTTTTGATGACGGACGACCCCAAGGGGACGCTGCTGTCGCTGCTGGCGGTGCGGACGCCGTCCTACGAACAGGCGCGGCTGACGGTCGATTGCGCCCCTGCGCTGTCGATACCGCAGATGGTGGACCGGGTGATCGACGTCCTGTCGCGCAACGAGGTGCTGGAGGCCCGATGACCGAAACCGTGCATGTTCCCCTGGGCGACAGGGCCTATGACGTCCACGTCGGACGGGGGCTGATCGGCCGCGCGGGCGAGGCGGTCGCCCCCTTTCTGCGCCGGCGCCGGGTCTTCGTCGTCACCGAACGCCGCGTTGCCGGGCTGCATCTGGAGCGGCTGCGGGCGGGACTGGGCGACATCGACGCGCCCGCCCTGCTGCTGGAGCCGGGGGAGGGGACCAAGAACTGGGCCGGGCTGACGCAGACGGTGGAATGGCTGCTCGACCAAAACTGCGAACGCGGCGATGTCGTCGTGGCCTTCGGTGGGGGCGTGATCGGCGATCTGGCCGGGTTCGCCGCCGCCGTCCTGCGGCGCGGGGTCCGCTTCGTGCAGATCCCCACGTCGCTGCTGGCGCAGGTGGATTCGTCGGTGGGCGGCAAGACCGGCATCAACACGCGCCACGGCAAGAACCTGGTGGGCGCGTTCCACCAGCCGGCGCTGGTGCTGGCGGATGTCGACATCCTCGATACGCTGACGCCGCGCGACTTTCGCGCGGGCTATGGCGAGGTGGTGAAATACGGGCTTCTTGGCGACGCGGAGTTCTTTGCCTGGCTTGAGGAGAACGCGACCGCGCTCGCCTCCGACCCCGGCCTTCGGGTGCGCGCGGTCCGCCATTCGGTGCAGATGAAAGCCGACATCGTGGAGCGCGACGAGACCGAGCAAGGCGACCGCGCGCTTTTGAACCTGGGCCATACCTTCTGCCACGCGCTGGAGGCGGCAACGGGGTACGGCGACCGCCTGCTTCATGGCGAGGGCGTGGCCATCGGTTGCGCGCTGGCCTTCGACCTGTCGGCGCGGCTGGGCCTGTGTTCGCAGGAAGACCCGAGCCGCGTGCGCGCGCATCTGCAGGCGATGGGCATGATGCGCGACCTGCGCGACATCCCGGGCGACCTGCCGGGGGCCGAGACGCTGCTGTCGCTGATGGGGCAGGACAAGAAGGTCGTGGACGGACGGCTGCGGTTCGTGCTGGCGCGGGGCATTGGACAGGCCTTCGTGACCGACGATGTGCCGGCCGAACGGGTGCTGCACGTGCTGCGCGCCTCGGCCGCGTAAGGCGGTGAAACCGATCCCGCTCCACGGCCGTTGGGCCGCCTGATGGACAGGCTTCAAACCTTCTACGACCGCCTTGCGACCTGGCGTGACGGGCTTCCGGCGCTGGTCGTCTCGGCCGGAGTGCTTCTCATAGCCATCGGCGCGGCGCTCGCCCTTCATGCGGTGATCTTCGACAAGATCCTCGCGCGCAGGCTGCGGCGCGATACCCTCGCTGCGATCCTGCTGCGCCGGGCGCGGCGGCCCCTGCGGCTGGTGGCCGTCCTGCTCGCGGTGGCCATGGTCGCGCCCGGCCTGACGCTGCCGTTGTCACTCCATGACGTGCTGCGGCAGATGGCGGCGGTGGCCATCGTGATCCTCATCGGCTGGGCCGTCCTGATCGTCATCGACGTGCTGGCGGAATGGTCTTTCCGGCGCTACCGGCTCGATGCCACCGACAACCTGATGGCGCGGAAATACGTCACGCAAGTCCGCATCCTGCGTCGGACGGCCAAGATCGTGGTCGTCATCCTGACCATCGGCGCGGTTCTGGTGACGTTCGAGGGGGTGCGCGAGTACGGCGTGTCGCTGTTCGCCTCGGCCGGCGCGGCGGGCCTCGTGCTGGGCATTGCCGCGCGGCCGGTCCTGTCGAACCTGATCGCGGGCATCCAGATCGCCCTGACGCAGCCGATCCGGCTGGACGACGTCGTGGTGATCGAAGGCGAATGGGGCCGGATCGAGGAGATCTATGCCACCTTCGTCGTCGTCAAGATCTGGGACTGGCGTCGCATGGTGGTGCCCTTGAGCTACTTCATCGAGCAACCGTTCCAGAACTGGACCCGGCAGAGCGCGACGATCCTCGGCTCGGTCTACTGGTATGTCGATTACACGATGCCGATGGCGGAGATGCGTGCCAAGGCGGAGGAACTGATCGCCTCCGACCCGCTCTGGGACGGGCAGGCGAAGGGGGTGCAGGTCGTCGACGCGGACCGGCAGACCATGCAGGTCCGCGCGGTGATGTCGTCGCGGGATTCGGGCGCAAACTTCGACCTGCGCTGCAACGTGCGCGAGGGGATGCTGGCCTGGATGCAGGAGGTCCACCCGGACTCGCTGCCCCGCAACCGGGGCGAGTTGTCCGTGGCACCCGAGCCGGAGCCTAGACGATCAGGCTCAGATGGGTTTCGTCCGCGCTGACCGAGACGGGGCGGCGCAGGCGGCGGGAGGCGCGGGCGAGGATGCCGAACTGCACCTCCGCGCCCTTGAGGTCCTGCGGCAGCTTTCCCCGGCCGAGCGATTCCCACAGCGTCGCGTCGATCCGCAGACGCTTTGCGTCGACGTGGCAGACCCAGGCGGCCTCGTTGCGGATGACTTCGACCTTGGCGCCCCAGGGGGTCGCCACCTCGATGCAGTTGAGCGCGAGGCAGGCGAGCCGCACTTCGGCGCGGGGCCGGTCGGCGTCGTCGCGCCAGAGAACCCGCGTCCGCGTCTCGGCATACATCGCGTCCAGCGTATCGCGCACGTCGCGGGCGGGCAGCATCGCGTCGTCCTGACCCGCGCCGAAGGCCAGGCGGAAGAACCGGATCCGTGCCATCGCGGCGTCGAGCGAGGCGCGGATCAGCTTCATCTCCTCCTTGCCGTCGTCTTCGGCCATCTCCAGCAGTTCGAGACCGTTGCCGATCGCACCGATGGGGTTGACGAGATCATGGCAAAGCCGCGATCCAAGCAGGGCCAGAAGGTCGGGCCCCTCCGGTTCGTCGGGTCGGTTCGTGTCCACCATCGCATCCCTCATCGGCGGGTCAGAGTCATGCAGGATCTCAATTCGTTTCTGGAGCCGGGTATGCTGGTCCGCCATCCCGCGCAACCCGACTGGGGCGTGGGGCAGGTGCAGTCCGTCATCGGTGCGCGGATTACCGTCAACTTCGAGAATACCGGCAAGCTGGTGCTGGATGGAAATGTCATCGCGCTGGTCCCCGTCTATGACTGATCTCCGGATCGCACGGGAATGGTTACCAAAAGGTTGACCCAACCCGAATTCCCCTACGTCGCCGGCGGTTGCGCGGGGGCGGCGCGCGCCGTAGGCAGCGGCCCATGTCCCGCCTGACCCTGTCCCTGACGCGCGACCCCGAGCAGGTGCGCGCCGCCCGCGCCCTGCGCCACGCGGTCTTCGTGGACGAGATGGGCGCGACCACGCCGGAGGCCGAGGGCGATGCCTTCGACGACGCCTGCGACCACCTGATCCTGCACGACCCCGCCCGCACCGACCTGGGCGTCGTGGCCACCCTGCGGATCGCCGATGGCGCGGACCTGACCGCGCGCGAGTTCGACCTGTCGGTCCTCGAGCGCCAAGGGCCGCGGCTGGCCGAGCCGGGGCGGGTCTGCCTGCACCCCGACTATCGCGGAGGCACGGCAGGTTTCATCCTTTTCAAGGGGATGCTGGACGTTCTTCGTGCGCGCAAGGTCGATTTCGCCGTTGGTGCCGCGTCCTTCCCCGGCGCCGATCCTGTCCGCCACATGCCCGCCCTGCGCCGCCTCCGGCAGGAGGCGCTGGCACCCCCGAACCTGCGCCCCGTCGCACGCGGGCCGGGCGCCATCGCCGTCACGGGCGAGGCACCCAGGGCCGCGATGGGCGAGGTGCCCGCGCTGGTCAAGTCGTACCTGAGGGCCGGGGCCTGGGTGGGCGACGGCGCCTATGTGGACCGGGCCTTCAACACTGTCGACGTCTGCATGGTGCTCGACCTCGCACGGGTCCGCCTGCCGGCCTTCGCGGGCGCATGGACGGGCGACGGCTCGTGACCTGGGACGACGGGATCGACCCGCCCGCGCCCCGCATGACGGCCGGCGCCTGGCTGCGCGTGGCGCTGCGGGGCACGGCGCTGGCGATGCTGGTGTTCGGCGGTCTCCTTCTGCTCATTCTCCTGCGGCTGGTCGAACGGCCGCTGTTCGGCCTGCGCCGTTCGGTGACGCCCTGGATCACGCAGGGCGTCTGCAAGGGCGCCTTCGTCATCATCGGCCTGCGGCGCGAGGTGCAGGGCGCCGTGATGCGCGGCACGGGCGCGGTGGTGGCGAACCATTCGTCCTGGCTCGACATCTTCGCGCTCAACGCGTCGAAGCGCATCTATTTCGTCTCGAAGTCCGAGGTCGCCGCTTGGCCCGGCATCGGTTGGCTGGCGCGGGCGACGGGCACGGTCTTCATCCGCCGCGACCCGCGCGACGCCCGGCAGCAGAAGGCGGTGTTCGAGGAACGGCTGCGCGTGGGCCATAGGCTTCTGTTCTTTCCCGAGGGCACCAGCACCGACGGCTTGCGCGTGCTGCCGTTCAAGACGACGCTGTTCGCGGCCTTCTTCTCGGACGGGTTGCCGGACATGCAGGTGCAGCCCGTGACGCTTGCCTATCACGCGCCGCCGGGGGAGCCTGCGACCTTCTATGGCTGGTGGGGCGGGCAGGGGTTCGGGGAGCATCTGCTGCGGATGCTCGCGGCGCCGCGCCATGGGCGGGTGGAGGTCATCTATCACCCGCCGCTGCGTGTGGCCGACCACGGCGACCGCAAGGCGCTGGCGCGGGCGGCGGAACGGGCGGTGCGCGACGGAATGCGGGAGTCGGGTCTGCTGGCGGCAGGCGGGGGGCCAGCCCCCCGCGATCCCCGGACCATCTGACGGTCAGGCGGTGAAGGCTGCCGTCAGGCGGGCCAGTTCGGCGGCCGGGTCGTCGCTGGACCAGATCTCCTCGCCCAGGGCGATGAAATCGGTGGATTGCGCCAGCGTGGCAATGGTGTCGGCGTCGAGCGCGCCTTCGGCCACGACCGGAAGCTCGATCATCTCGGACCACCATTGGAACAGTTCGGGATCGGCCCGCTCGCCGCTGCCCAGGGGTGTGGGGCCGGCGGGACCGAAAGCGACGTAATCGGCGCCGGCCTCGCCCGCCGCCATCCCGTCGTGGCGCGAGGTGCCGCAGAAGGCCCCGATGATCGGGTCCGGTCCCCAATCGGTGCGCAGCTTTCGCGTCAGGCGCGGGTCGGTCAGATGGACGCCGTCGAGGCCCAGCGACTGCACGAGGGCGACGTGATCGCTGACGACGATCGGCACGTCGAAGCGATGCGCGACCTCGCGGCAGAGATCGCCCGCGCGCATCACCCGGTCTTCGTCCCGTGTCGCCAGATCAAGGCGCAGGCAGGCGATGTCCCGCGCGTCGAGCACGGCCGACAGGCGGTCTGCGAAGGCGGCGTCGATCTCGGGCGGGGTGACGAGGTAGATCTGCGGTGTCTCGGTCATGGTCATGTTCCCCTGGTTGCCGCCCGGATTAGCGGGCCGGACATTGCACCGCAAGCCGGGCCGGGGTAGGGCGCGGATCATGACGGATACCCCCCCGGCCTTCATCCTCGTCCGCCCGCAGATGGGCGAGAACATCGGCGCGGCCGCGCGCTCGATGCTCAACTTCGGGCTGGATCACATGCGCGTCGTGGCGCCGCGCGACGGCTGGCCCAACGAACGCGCGGTTGCCCTGGCCTCGGGCGCGGGGCGGGTGCTGGACGCGGCGATGCTGGCGCAGGACACAGGCGCGGCGGTGGGCGACTGCAGCTTCGTCTTCGCCACCACGGCGCGCGACCGCGACCTGACGAAACCCGTCTACTCGCCCGAGGCGGCGATGGCCGAGGCCCGCGCGCGGGGCCTGCGCGGCGAACGCGTCGCCATCCTGTTCGGGCCGGAGCGGACGGGGCTCGAGAACGACGACATCGCGCTGGCCAATGCCATCGTCTCGGTGCCGACGAACCCGGCCTTCGCGTCGCTGAACCTGGCGCAATGCGTGCTGCTCATCGCCTACGAATGGCGCCGGGCCTGCGCCGCGCAGGTGCCGGTCAGCACGGCCATGGCAGGCACCGAATGGGCCACGCAGGCCGAGGTTTCCGCCCTGTCGGAGCATTTCGAGCGGACGCTCGACACCGCCGGGTTCTTCTGGCCCGAAGGCAAGGCGCCCGCGATGAAGCGGCATCTGAGGAACCTCTGGTCGCGGCTGCCGCTGACGCGGGCGGACGTGCAGACGTTCCACGGGATGATGCGACAGATGGTGCGCTGGAAGGAGCGGGGCTGACGCGATACGTCACGCCCGACGAAGGGGAAGCGACATGGCCAAACGTCCGATATTCGAGGAAGTCACCACGGCGGAACGCCCCGCGGCCCGCGGCGGCGCGATCGACGCCGCGCGGCGCGGATCGCGCGGCGCGGCGCGCGTCTGGCTCGCCGTCCTGTTCGCGCTGGTCGTGGCGATGATCGCCGTGGGCGGGCTGACGCGGTTGACGGGCTCGGGCCTGTCGATCACCGAATGGCGCCCCGTGACCGGGGCCCTGCCGCCCATGTCGGCCGAAGCCTGGCAGGCGGAGTTCGACAAGTATCGCGTCATTCCGCAGTACCAGCTTCTCAACAAGGGGATGGAGCTGTCGGAGTTCCAGTTCATCTACTGGTGGGAATGGGGCCACCGGCAACTGGGCCGGATCATCGGGCTGGTCTGGGCCATCGGGTTCTTCGGCCTGCTGGTGACGCGGAGCATGCCGGTGGGGTGGACGGGGCAGTTCCTGGCGCTCGGCGTGCTGGGCGGGCTGCAAGGGGTCATCGGCTGGTGGATGGTGTCGTCGGGCCTGACGGGCACCATGCTGTCGGTCGCCTCCTACCGGCTGGCCGTCCATCTGGGGCTGGCTTTCGTGATCCTCGGGCTGATCGCCTGGTACATGCTGTCGATGTCGCGGCCCGGCGGGGCGCTGATGCAGGCCCGCCGCCTGTCGGAGGGGCGGCTGGTGCGGGCGGGGTCCTGGCTCATCGGGCTCACGTTCTTTCAGGTGGTGCTGGGCGCGCTGGTGGCGGGGATCGACGCGGGGCGCAACTACATCGACTGGCCGCTCATGGCCGGCGGCTTCACCCCGCCCGGCATGTGGGATCTGGAGCCGTGGTGGCGCAACCTGTTCGAGAATGACGGAACCGTGCAGTTCTTCCACCGCATCACGGGCTACATCCTGTTCGCGGTGATCGTCGGCGTCTGGTGGGTGTCGCGCCGGTCGGCCAACCGCAAGACGACGCTGGCTTTCATGGGCGTGATGCACATGGCGATCGTGCAGATGGTGCTGGGCATCGTGACGGTGATGCATTCCTCGCCCTGGTATCTCGCGATCCTGCATCAGTTCGGCGCGGTGATCCTGCTGGCGCTGGCGGTGCGCGCGCGGCATCGGGCGAAATACCCGCTGCCCCAATCGGTGAGGGCCTGAGACCATGACCGCCTACGACGACCTGATGGCGTTCCAGCGCACGACCGAGGCGCTGGCCGAAGTGGCCGCCCGCACCGGCTGGGACCAGGAGACGGTGATGCCGCGCGGCGCCGCGCCCCAGCGGGCGGAGGAGATGGCCGCGCTGGAGGAGGTGCTGCACGCCCGCCGCACCGACCCCCGGCTGGGCGAGTGGCTGGAGGCGGCCGAAGCCCCGGACGACGTGGCCCGCGCCAACCTGCGCGAGGTACGCCGGACCTTCGAGCGCAACCGCAAGGTGCCCGCCCGGCTGGCCGCCGAACTGGCGCGCGTCACCTCGCTGGCGCAGGGGCAATGGGCCACCGCCCGCGCGACCCAGGATGCCGCGTCCTTCCTGCCGGTGCTGGCCGAAGTGCTGCGTCTGCGGCGCGAGGAAGGTGCGGCGCTGGCCGATGGCGGCGACCCCTACGACGCGCTGATGCAGGATTATGAGCCGGGGGGCAGCGCCGCCGACATGGCCGCGATGTTCGACGCCATGCGCCCCCGCCTGGTCGCCCTGCGCGAACGCGCGCTGTCGGGCGGCCCCGCGCCCGCGCTGTCGGGCCGCTTTCCGGCCGCCGGGCAGATGGCGCTGGCGGCCGAGGTCGCGCGCGCCTTCGGCTATGACATGCAGCGGGGGCGGCTGGACCTGGCGGTGCATCCCTTCAGCTCGGGCAGCGGGCTGGATGCGCGGATCACGACGCGGGTGGACGAGGAAGATCCGTTCAATTGCCTCTATTCGACGATCCACGAGGTCGGCCACGCCGCC
The DNA here is from genome assembly GCF_001403735.1 of Jannaschia rubra. GTDB lineage: Bacteria > Pseudomonadota > Alphaproteobacteria > Rhodobacterales > Rhodobacteraceae > Jannaschia > Jannaschia rubra. Next base: position 222,344 of record NZ_CXPG01000021.1, on the reverse strand, counting down.
TATGAACAGAACGTCGCGGCGGAGCATCTGCTGACGCCGATCGGACAAGGCGTGTCCATGGGCGTGCACGAAAGTCAGTCGCGCAGCTATGAGAACCAGATGGGCCGGTCCGAGGCGTTCTGCGGCTGGCTGTTCGGGCGGATGCGCGACACTTTCGGCGACATCGGCGTCGCGTCGGAGCGGGAGTTCTATCGCGCGGCCAACGCCGTGCGCCCCGGGTATATCCGGACCGAGGCGGACGAGGTGCAGTACAACCTGCACATCATGCTGCGCTTCGATCTGGAGCGTGCGATGATCCTGGGCGACCTGCAGGTGGCCGATCTGGAAGCTGCCTGGAGCGACCGTTTTGCCGCCGACTTCGGCGTCGCCGTCGACAGACCGTCCAATGGATTTCTTCAGGACGTGCACTGGTCGGTGGGGCTGATGGGATATTTCCCGACCTATTCGCTGGGCAACCTGTTCGCGGGCGGCCTGATGCAGGCGGTGCGGCGGGATGTGCCCGACCTCGACGCCGCACTGCGACGGGGCAATCCATCGCCCGCGACGGATTGGTTGCGCGACCGGCTGCAACGCTTCGGGGCATTGCGCGGGCCCGCCGAGACGATTGAACATGCCACGGGGCACGCGCCATCGCCCGAGCCGTTGCTGGCCTATCTGGAGACGAAGTTCGCGGACCTCTATCCCTGACCGCTCAGGCGACCTGCCGGCCGGTGTGGGCGCCGTAGTAGAGGCCGACGACGTGTTCGGCCTCCGCGAAGAACAGCCAACGCTGCGCGAAGACGCCCGCCACATAGGACAGGACGGCGAGCGCCACCGGCAGGTGATGCGCCCCGAACAGCAGGATCAGCGCGACCGGCACCGGCGTCATCAGGACCAGCGCGATCACGCGCAGCTTGACGGCGTGCTTGCGCGCGACGCGGAACACCATCTCACGCGTCAGGTAGTTTTCGCCCGTGTGCGGCTTTTCCCAGAGGCTGACGCGGCCGCGCAGTTGCGTGGCGGTGCCGATGGTCGATCCAGCCTCGGCGAAGCGGCGATCGCCCTTCCACCAGTGGAACAGGACCGCCGCGCCCAGCAGGATCAACAGGATCACGGCGAGCATCGGGTTGTTCGACAGAAGCGCGCCCCCGGCCAGCGATGCGGTCAGGAACACGACGGGCGTCGCGGGCTGGTTCCAGCGCGGCACCGTCCGCAGTTGGGTGTAGATCATCGCCGTGGTGAAGACGGTCGTCAGCGACAGCGCCGCGCCGAGCCATCCGAGCGGCGCGAGGGTGACGCCGAAGAACACCTGAAACAGAGCGAAGACGCCCATGACGAGCAACGCCAGAACCGCCGCCCACCCCTCGCGCGACAGCCATGACGTGCGCCATTGGCTGTAGCTGAGCCAGGCGTTCTTGGGGTTCTTCAGATGGAACACCGAGGCGAGCAACCCGCCGACCGCCAGCACATAGGCGATCAGGTAGAAGCCGAAGGCGATGCCCCCGGTGACGACGGGCAAGCCCAGCCCGAGGAAGAACAGCAGGCCGAAGCCCGCGCCTGACAGCGTCGAGAAGATGATGACGGAGGGCGCGGGCTGCATCAGAGCTTTTCCAGCGCGCGGTCGAGCCAGCCCAGGAACCCCTGCGGCGTCTCGTCCACGGGGGCGAGGAAGGGGGCCAGCACGTCCTCCGGCACGTCGTCCAGCGTGTCGCGGGGGCGCGGCGGAAGATACTGGTTGACGGGCTTCGTGCCCTGTTCCGGCATCAGGTCCAGGCCGCCCCGGTCCGCCACCAGGCGCGACACGTCGCTGTCGGGGTCGCCCAGGTCGCCGAAGTGGCGCGCGCCCGCGGGGCAGGTCCGCACGCAGGCGGGTTGCCGGTCGATCTCGGGCAGCGTCTCGTTATAGATGCGGTCGACGCAGAGCGTGCATTTCTTCATCACGCCCGCCGCCTCGTCCACCTCCCGCGCGCCGTAGGGGCAGGCCCAGGCGCAGAGGCCGCAGCCCATGCAGGCATCCTCGTTCACCAGCACGATCCCGTCCTCGGCCCGCTTGTAGCTGGCGCCGGTGGGGCAGACCGTGACGCAGGGCGCATCCTCGCAATGCAGGCAGGACTTCGGGAAATGCGTCGTCTGCGCCGCGCCCGTCGCGGGCTGAACCTGATAGCTGTGGATGCGGTTCAGGAAGGTTCCGCTGGCCTGACCGTAGGGGTCCTGATCCGACAGCGGCACGCCGTAGTTCTGCGTGTTCCACCCCTTGCAGGCGATGACGCAGGCATGACAGCCGACGCAGGTATCGAGGTCGATGACCAGGCCCAGCTTTTTCGTGGTGGCCTCCGGCAGGGCGGTCATGCGGCGTTTCCTTCCGGGGCGGTCACTTCACCACCCATGCCAGTTCGTCCGGCCCCTTGCCCACGGGGCTTGCCTGCGCGCCGGTGTCGGGGCGGGTCACGCGGTCGGCGGGGGCCACGACCCTCTCGACCTTCACCTTCAGGTCGAACCAGGCCGCCTGACCCGTGATCGGATCGGAGTTCGACCAGCGCATTCCGTCGCCGCGCGGGGGCATCAGCTCGTGGATCAGATGGTTGAGAAGGAACCCCTCGTTCGACTCGGGCGCATTGTCATGCAGGCCCCAGGCCCCGCGCCGCTTGCCGATGGCGTTCCAGGTCCAGATCGTGTTGCCGTTGAGTGCGGGCATATGCGCCACCGGAACGGTGATGTTCCCGTGCGGCGAGGCGATGCGCGCCCAGTCGCCCTGCGCAAATCCGTGCCGCTCCCACAGGTCGGTGGGCAGGTACATCGGGTTGTGCCCATGGATCTGCCGCAGCCAGGCGTTCTGGCCGCCCCAGGAATGATACATCGCCATCGGCCGCTGTGTCAGCGCATGGACGGTGTATTCGCCATCCTCCGCGCCGCCGGGTGGATACCAGATGGGCAGCGGGTCCATCGTGGCGCGGATGCGGTCGCGCAGATGGTCGGGGGGCTGGATGGACCCATGCCCCTCCGCCGCCAGCTGGAACCGGCGCAGAGGTTCGCACCAGAGGGTGAACAGATAGGGGGACGCCTTGTCGAACAGACCGATTTCGACCGCCCATTCCTGATACGCCATGTTCCACGGCTTGTAGAACTGCGCCGCCTCGGGGATGTGCGCGACGCAGAAGCCCCCGTTGTCGATATAGCGGTCAAGTTGCTGCGGGTTCGGCGCACCGCGCCCCGTCTCCTCACCGTTGCCGCGCCAACCCATCAGCGGGCCGATGCCGGGTCGGCGTTCGTGGCGCACCATGTAGTCGGCGTAATCCGCGAACTTCTGGCTGCCGTCGTCGTTCACGAAACCCGGCAGGCCCAGCCGCGCGCCCAGGTCGATCAGCGCCGACTGGAACCCGCGCACGTTGCGGTCCGGCTCCACCACCGGCCAGCGGATCGCATCGGCAGCCGCCTCCGCCTCGCAGATGGGGCGGTCCAGCAGGCTGATGCAGTCATGGCGTTCCAGATAGGTCGTATCGGGCAGGATGAGGTCGGCATAAGCCACCATTTCGGACGAATAGGCGTCGGAATAGATGATGTGCGGGATGACGTAGTCGCCGTTCTCATCCGTGTCGGACAGCATCGCCATGGTGCCGGAGGTATTCATCGACGAATTCCACGCCATGTTCGCCATGTACATGAACAGCGTGTCGATCCTGTAGGGGTCGCCCGCGTGCGCGTTCGAGATGACCATGTGCATCATCCCGTGCGCCGACATGGGGTTTTCCCAGGTGAAGGCCTTGTCGATGCGCGCGGGCGTTCCGTCGTCGCGAAGCGCCAGATCCTCCGGCCCGTGAACAAAACCCAGGTGCGGACCGTCGAGCGGCGCGTTCGGCGCGTGGCGGCGGTGGGGCTTGGGGTGCGCGGTGGCAGGCTTGGGGTAGGGCGGCTTGAACCGGAAGCCGCCGGGGGTCTCCACGCTGCCGATGATGATCTGGAGCAGGTGGAGCGCGCGGCAGGTCTGGAACCCGTTGGCGTGGGCGCTGATGCCGCGCATGGCGTGCATCGCCACGGGGCGGCCCTTCATCGTCTCGTGTCGTCGGCCGCGGAAATCGGTCCAGGGGATCGGAAGCTCGATCGCCTCGTCGAAGGCCACGCGCGCGATCTCGGCGGCAAGCGCGCGAATTCGCGGGGCGGCGATGCCGGTGCGTGCGGCCACGGCTTCGGGCGCGTATTCGGGCGACAGGTACTTTTCTGCCATGTGCTGGAACACGGTGCGGTGGCGGATGCCGTCGACCACCCACACGCCGGCCAGATCGGGGTTCACGTCCGGCGCGTCGTAGCAGCGGGCGCGCTTCTCGGTGCGGTCCCAGACCAGCTTGTGCCCGTCGTCGTCCAGCAGGGCGAGGCCGTGCTTGGGCGACGCCGGGTCCGCGTCGATCAGAACCGGCGCGTCGGTGAAGTCGCGCAGGTATTCAAGATCGATCTTGCCGGCCTTCATCAGGCAATGCACCAGCGACAGGATCAGCAGGCCGTCGGTGCCCGGCGTGATCCCGAACCAGTCGTCGGCGATGGCGTTGTAGCCCGACCTGACCGGGTTCACGCCGACCACGCGGGCGCCGTTCTTCTTGATCTTGCCCAGCCCCATCTTGATCGGGTTGCTGTCGTGATCCTCGGCCACGCCGAACAGGATGAACAGCCTGGTCCGGTCCCAGTCGGGCTGCCCGAACTCCCAAAAGGCGCCGCCCATGGTGTAGATGCCGCCTGCCGCCATGTTGACCGAGCAGAACCCACCGTGGGCGGCATAGTTGGGCGTACCGAAGGCCTGCGCCCACCAGGACGTGAAGCTCTGCGACTGGTCGCGGCCGGTGAAGAAGGCGAGCTTTTCCGGCGCCGTCTCGCGGATCGGGCGCAGCCAGCCTTCTGCGATGGCATAGGCTTCGTCCCAGCCGATCTCCTCGAACTGACCCGACCCGCGCGGACCCGTCCGCTTCATCGGCGCGCGCAGGCGGGACGGCGCGTTGTGCTGCATGATCCCGGCGCTGCCCTTGGCGCAGAGGACGCCGCGGTTGACCGGATGGTCGCGGTTGCCCTGGATATAGGCGACCTTGCCGTCCTTGATGTGCACGTCGATGCCGCAGCGGCAGGCGCACATGTAGCAGGTCGTCTTGCGGATCTCGTCCGAGACTTGGGGCGACAGGTCCAGGACCGGCTGGTTCATTCGCGCGCCTCCACCTGGGCCGAGGTGACGGCGATCATGTCGATGATGTCGTCCGCCGTGCAGCCCCGGCTCAGGTCGTTCGCGGGTTTCGCCAGCCCTTGCAGGACAGGGCCGATGGCCGTCGCGCCCCCGATGCGCTGCGCGATCTTGTAGCCGATGTTGCCCGCGTCGAGGTCCGGAAAGATCAGCACGTTGGCCTGCCCCGCCACGGGGCTGCCCGGCGCCTTGGACGCCCCCACGCCGGCATCGAAGGCGGCGTCGAACTGAAGCTCTCCGTCCACGTCGAAGGGCGCGTCGGACAGAAGGTCGAGGGCTTGGACCACCTTGTTGACCGCCATGTGGTGCGCGCTGCCCTTGGTGGAGAAGCTCAGCATCGCCACCTTCGGCTCCACCCCCAGAAGCGCGCGGGCCGAGGCCGCCGACTGCCGTGCGATGGCGGCAAGTTGCTCCGGGTCGGGGTCGATGACCAGTCCGCAATCCGCGAAGATCATCGGCGCGCCCGGGCGCTTCGGATGGCTGTCGGGCAGCACCATGAGGAAGAAGCTGCTGACCAGCGGCGCGCCGGGCGCGGTGCCGATCACCTGCAACGCCGTGCGGACCGTTTCGGAAGTCGTGGCGACGGCGCCCGCGATGGTGCCGCAGGCCAGCCCCGCGCGCACCATCAGCGCCGCATGGGTCAGCGGATCACGCACGGCGACCACCGCGTCGTCGCGGGTGGGGTGGCGGCGGGCGCGGGCGGTCATCCAGACGTCGATCAGCGCCTCGGTATCGGCAGTCGCCGGGTCGCGCAGGGTCACGCCCTCCGGTGCTTCGGTCCCCTCGGGCGCAAGAATGGTCACGCGCGCCAGCCCTTCGGCCACCGCGCGCCGCGCCGCTTCGCGCACGCGCGGATCCGTGCCCTCGGCCAGGACGATGTGGCGCGGGGTGGCGCGGGCGCGGTCGCGCAGGGTGGCGAGCGGCGAGGTCATGGCGCCGCCTTTATCGGGCAGGGACAGGTCATTCCGCGGCGACGTTCATGTCGTTCCGGTTGACCCCGGCCACGCGCACGGGCTTCTTCATGGCGTCCCGGCGGAACGGGTCGCCCAGTTCCTGGTTCAGGATGACCTCGATCAGGGTGGTAATGTCGTTTTCCATCTGCTCCTTGATCGCCGTGTTCAGCGCCTCGGTCAACTCATCCATCGTGCGGACCTGCACGCCCTTCAACCCGCAGGCCTGCGCGATGCCCGCATAGCTGACCTTCATGTCCAGTTCGGTGCCCACGAAATTGTCGTCGAACCACAGGGTCGAGTTCCGCTTTTCGGCGCCCCACTGGTAGTTGCGGAAGACGATCTGCGTGATCGCGGGCCACTCGTCGCGGCCGATGGCGGTAAGTTCGTTGACCGCGATGCCGAAGGCCCCGTCGCCCGCAAAGCCCACGACCGGCACGTCCGGCCGACCTATCTTGGCGCCCACGATGGCGGGCAGGCCGTAACCGCAAGGGCCGAACAGGCCGGGTGCCAGGTATTTCCGCCCCTCGTCGAAGTCGGGATAGGCGTTGCCGATGGCACAGTTGTTGCCGATGTCGCTGCTGATGATCGCCTCGCGGGGCAGGGCGGACTGGATCGCGCGCCATGCCTGACGCGGCGACATCCAGTCGGGGCGCGCGGCGCGGGCACGCTCGTTCCAGGTGGTGCCGGGATCGTCCTCCTCATGGTCCAGCGACGAAAGCTCCTGCTTCCAGGCCGATTTCGTCTGGGCGATGCGGGCCTTGCGGTCCTCGCGCCCGGCGTCGCCCGCGTCGTCGGACAGCCGGTTGAGGATGCCCGTCGCCACCTTGGCCGCGTCGCCCACGATGCCGACGGTCACCTTCTTCGTCAGGCCGATGCGGTCGGGATTGATGTCCACCTGCACGATCTTCGCGTCCTGCGGCCAGTAGTCCATGCCGTATCCGGGCAGGGTCGAGAAGGGGTTGAGCCTCGTGCCGAGGCACAGCACCACGTCCGCGTCCCGGATCAGCTCCATGCCCGCCTTGCTGCCGTTGTAGCCCAACGGGCCGGCGAACAGGGGGTGGCCGCCGGGAAAGGCGTCGTTGTGCTGGTATCCGACGCAGACCGGCGCATCCAGACGCTCGGCCAGTTGCATCGACGCGGCGATTCCGCCGTCCGACAGCACGACTCCGGCGCCGTTCAGGATGACGGGGTTCTTGGCCTTCGACAGGATTTCCGCCGCGCGGGCGATGGAGTTCTCGCCGCCGGGCGAGACCTCGAACTCGACCGGGTCAGGGATCTCGATGTCGATGACCTGGGTCCAGAAGTCGCGGGGAATGTTGATCTGCGCGGGGCCCGACAGGCGCTTGGCCTTGGCGATCACGCGGGTCAGAACCTCGGCCACGCGGGTCGGGTCGCGGACCTCCTCCTGATAGGCGACCATGTCCTCGAACAGCTTCATCTGCTCGACTTCCTGGAATCCGCCCTGGCCGATGGTCTTGTTGGCAGCCTGCGGCGTGACCAGCAGAAGCGGCGTGTGGTTCCAGTAGGCAGTCTTCACGGCGGTGACGAAATTGGTGATGCCCGGTCCGTTCTGGGCGATCATCATCGACATCTCGCCGGTGGCGCGCGTGTATCCGTCTGCCATCATTCCCGCCGACCCTTCGTGCGCGCAGTCCCAGAAGGTGATGCCGGCACTGGGAAAAATGTCTGAAATCGGCATCATGGCCGACCCGATGATGCCGAAGGCATGGCGGATTCCATGCGCCTGAAGGGTTTTGACGAAGGCTTCCTCGGTCGTCATCTTCATTGGGGGCTCCTCCCGATCTGTCGGACATGGGGCAGTCCGCCCCGGTCGATGGTCTGGCGCGACACTAGGGGGTCGGTCCAGACGGCGTTAGGTCCAGCACATGACCCGCCCTAAGGCCAGATCAGGCGCCGAAGGCCATGGCCACGCCTTCCTGCGCGATGCGGCGGATGCCTTCGGGGATGTCGTCCACCGGGATCGACGAATAGGCCAGACGGTAGTGCGTGCCGGGGTCGCGCCCCGCTCCGAAGAACACGCCCGCCGGTTCGATCAGCACCTGCCGCGCGCGCAGGCGCCGGGCCAGTTCGGCCGCCTCGACCCCCGGCGGCGCGCGCATCCAGAAGGACGAGCCGCCGAAGCCGCTCGCCCCCGCGACGGTCAGGCCGTGGGTCTGGATCGCTACTTCGGTCACCGCGCGGCGTTCGCGGTAGGCGCGGGCCATACGGTGCACCTGCGCGTCGTAGTGCCCCTGCGCCAGGAAGTAGGCCGTGGCGCGCTGGATGTGGCCGGGGACATGGCGCACGATCAGCGACCGCAGGGCGCGAAGCTCACGGATCAGCGGCTCGGGCGCCACGACATAGCCCAGCCGCAGCCCCGGAAACAGCGACTTGGCGAAGCTGCCCAGATAGGCGACGCGGCCGCCGCGATCGAGCGATTTCAGCGCGGGTGTGGGTGAGGACGTGAAGGCCAGTTCGAACTCGTAGTCGTCCTCGACGATCAAGAAGTCATGCGTTTCGGCCCGCGCCAGCAACTCCCGCCGCCGCGCGACGGGCATGGTGGCCGATGTCGGACACTGGTGCGAGGGGGTGACGAAGACCACGTCGGTCGCCGCGGGGACGTCGGCGGGGGGCAGGCCATGGACATCGACCGGCACCTCGGTCGCGATGCAGCGCGACTGGGTCAGGATCTCGCGCAGGGCGGGGTAGCAGGGGTATTCCATCGCCGCCGTCCGCCGTTGCGTCAGCAGGACCTGCGCCAGCATCCAGAGCGCGTTCTGCGCGCCCAGCGTTACCAGAACTTCCCAAGGCTCCGCCACGATGCCGCGTCGAGGCAGGATGTGGCGGATGATCTGATCGACCAGCAAGGGGTCGTCGCGGCCATAGCTGTCTTCGGTCAGCGCCGCGAAATCGCGCGCGCCCAAGGCCTGCAACGCGCATTTGCGCCAGTTCTGATGGTCGAACAGGCGCGGATCGGTCTGCCCGTAGATGAACGGATAGCGATAGCTGCGCCAATCCTCGGGCCGCAGCATGATCTCGGCGGGCGGAAACCGCTGGCCGATGGCGCGCGACCAGTCCACACGCGATTCCGCCGGGGCAGGGGGCGTGAAACTGAGCGGACGGGGGGCGCTTTCGCTGACGAAGAATCCGGAGCGGCCGCGCGACGACAGGTAATCGTTCGACACGAGGTCGGTGTAGGCCAGCGTCACGGTGATCCGACTGATGCCGAGGTGCCGGGCCAGACCCCGGGACGAGGGCATCCGCTCCCCCGCGCGGAAGCGGCCCGCCAGGATGCCGGCGGTCACGATCTCCTGCAACTGGCGTTGAAGGGTGCCGCGGTACGCGGGGTCGAGGATGAACTGTTCGACGGCGATAGGCATGGATTGGACTTATACGCCAACCCGGCTGGACTCAGGAAGCCCTCACTCCCGCCCCTGCCACAGCGCCATCGCGGCGCAGGCCGGGACGAACAGCGACACGAGCGCCAACCACAGCACCCAGAGCGCGATGGTCCCGCCCGACACCGTCTCGACCAGATGCCCCAGCCCGCCCACGTCGAGCCAGACGAGCGCCGCCGTCAGAAGCGTGGCGCAGGTGATGCCGCAGGCGATGGCCGACAGCCAGAAGATGGCGGGGCGCGGATCCATCCGGGACAGATAGACGCGCGCGCCGTGCGGGCAAGACCCTAGGTGAAGACGCGGCCCAGGGCGCCGTCGACCGCCGACAGGATCGCGTCGATGTCGTCCTTTTTGGCGATCAGGGCGGGGCTGAAGCACAGGGTGTTGTTGTGGCCCGGCACCGAGCGGTTGGTCGCGCCGATGATGACGCCCTGCTCCATGCAATCTGCCACCACGGCCTGCACCTTCTTTTCCGCCGCAGGCTCCCGGGTGTCGCGGTCTGCGACCAGTTCCGCGCCGAGGAACAGCCCCTTACCGCGTGCTTGTCCGATGACGCGGTGCCGGTCGGCCAGCGCATGCAGCCCGTCAAGCATGTAGTCGCCCATGGCGGTGCAGTTCGCCAGCAGATCCTCACGCTCGATGATGTCCATGTTGGCCAGCGCGGCGGCGGGCCCGGCGGTGCAGCCGCCGAAGGTCGAGATGTCGCGGAAGTAGTGCATCGGATCGTCCGGCGCGTCCTTGAACATCTCGAACACCCGCTCCGACGTGGCGCAGCAGGAGATGGCGGCGTAGCCCGAGGCCACCCCCTTGGCCATGGTGACGAAATCGGGCTTCACGCCGTAATGCTGATACCCGAACCAGGTGCCGGTGCGGCCCACGCCGCAGACGACCTCGTCGATGTGCAGCAGGATGTCGTATGTCTCGCAGATCTCCTGCACGCGGGCCCAGTATCCTTCGGGGGGCACGATGACGCCGCCGCCCGCGGTGATCGGCTCCAGGCACAGCGCGCCTACGGTGTCGGGGCCCTCGCGCAGGATGACCTCCTCGATGGCGTCGGCGGCGCGGCGGCCGTAATCCTCGACGTCGCCCCAGCCCTGGTCGGCCTTGCGGTACTCAAGGCAGTGCGGCACCTCGACGAAGCCCGGCGTATAGGGGCCATATTGCGCGTTCCGCTCCTGCTGGCCGCCCGCCGAGAGGCAGGCGATGGTCGTTCCGTGATAGTCGCGGTCGCGGTAGAGGATCTTGGACTTGCGGCCGCCGTGATGGCGGTGGCTGATCTGCCGGACCATCTTGAACGCCTTCTCGTTCGCCTCCGACCCCGAGTTGGCATAGTAGAGCCGCGTCAGCCCCGGCATCTTTTCGGTCAACCGTTCGGCAAAGCGGGCGCCGGGGATCGACCCGGCGGACTGGGCGAAATAGTTCATCTTGACTAGCTGGTCGCGCACGGCATCGGCGATCTCGGTCCGGCCATAGCCCACGTTCACCGTCCAGACGCCGCCCGAAACGGCGTCCAGATGCTCCTTCCCGCGCTGGTCCCAGACGCGCATCCCCTTGCCCTCGACGATGATTCGCGGGTCGTTCGTCTCCAGCGGCTTGTGGGGCAGAAGATGGTGCCAGACGTGGGCGCGGTCGGCCTCGACGATGGCGGACATGTCATTGGGGGTCAGGGTGTCCATGGAATCTACTCCTCGGCGGAACGGGCGCGGGGGGCGGCGCGGCCCGCGCGATTATGGAACAAGCGCATGGATCGGCGCCATTCGATAGGGCCAGTGGCCATGGGGCGCTAGGTCCAGCTTACGGGAGCTGTTGCCCGGTGCGCCGCGCCGCCTCTAGGCTTCGATCTTGCCCCTCTGGGTCGGGACTGTTCCGGCGGGGTGACAAGGGGCCTTCAGATGCCCCCCGGCAACCGGCAGACAATCGGGAGAGAGAGAACCCTATGTCCCTGACATCCAAGCTCATGGGTGCGGCGGCGGCGGTGGCGCTGTTGACCGGAGCGCAGGGTGCGCTGGCCAAGTCCAGGGAAATCACCGTGGCCTATTTCAAGGATTGGCCGCTGCCCTTCCCCGTGGCCAAGAACGCCGGCCCCTCCGAGGATGAGCTGGGCGTCGACGTCAACCGGGTCGCCTTCGACACCGGCACCGCCATGTCGGCCGGGATGGCCTCGGGCGACGTGCAGATCTCGGTCAGCCAGGATGTGCCGCCCTTCGGCGTGGCGACCAGCGCCGGGCAGGACATCAAGAAGCTCGACGTCGCGGTCAGCTATTCCGACAACGACAACTGCGTCGTGGCTTCGAAGTTGGAGATCGACGAGGAGACTGCCAAGGACCTCGACGGCAACAAGGTCAGCGTGCCAATCGTCACCGCCGCGCATTACGGCTTTTTTGCGCAGATGGCGCATTTCGGCGTGGAGGTTTCCGTCATGGAAGTTGTCGGCATGACCCCGCCCGATGGTGCGTCGGCCTTCGTACGGGGTGCGCTCGACATGGTCCGCGGCTACGGCGGATCGCTCGGCCGGATGAAGGAGCACGGCAACGTCCTGCTCATCGGCGACGAGACGGACGACCTTGGCGTCCTCGTGTTCGACGGCACCTCCGCGCCTGCATCCTTCGTCGCGGAGCGGCCCGATCTTCTGGCGGAGTTCCTGTCGGTGCCGACCGACGCCACCGCGCGCTGGAATTCCGGCCCGGAGGCGCAGGCAGAGATGCTGCCGATCATGGCCACCGAATCCGGCCCGGCCAGCGCCGACTGACGCGCGACGACACTTCGGGGCGGCCGGGCGGGGGTCCGGCCGTCCGCACCGAACAGCAAATCATGGGGAAACCTCGGATGAACGGACTGTCCATCGAGAACGTCTCGATGCGTTTCGATCTGCCCAACGGCAGCTATGTTCAGGCGCTGCAAGACGTCTCCCTTGCCGTGGACGACGGAGGGCTTCTGTCCGTCCTGGGGCCTTCGGGCTGCGGGAAGACCACGCTTCTCAACATCGTCGCGGGCTTCCTCGCGCCCACTGGCGGGCGGGTCGTCCTGCACGGCAAGACCGTCACCGGCCCGTCCGCCGACCGGGCCATGATGTTCCAGCAGGGCGCCCTGTTCGAATGGATGTCTGTGCGCGAGAACGTGGAGTTCGGCCCGAGGATGAAAGGCACGCCCAAGGCCGAGCGCGCCGAGAAGGCCGATCATCTGCTGGAGATCACCGGCCTGCGAAACTTCAAGGACAAGGCCATCTACGAGCTTTCGGGCGGAATGCAGCAGCGCGTGGCGTTGGCGCGATGCCTGGCCAACGACCCCGACATCATCCTGATGGATGAGCCGCTGGGCGCGCTCGACGCGCTGACGCGGGAAAAGATGCAGGGCCTTGTGCTGAAGCTGTGGAAGGAGACGGGCAAGACCGTCATCCTCATCACCCGCTCGGTGGAGGAGGCGCTACTTCTGGGCGAGCGTCTGCTGGTCATGGCGCCGCGCCCCGGCCGCATCCATCGCGAATACCGTCTGCCTTTCGCGAAGGCCGGGGTGAGCCAGGACCTGCGCGCAGTGAAGAAAGACCCGGAGTTCGGGCGCACCCGAGACGAGATCCTGTCGATGATCTGGGAGATGGAGGAAGAAATCATGGGCCGGACGGAGAAGGCGTGACATGACCGGACTCGTCCTCCTCGCCCTCTACATCGCCATCTTCGGGGTGGCGATGGTCCTCGTTGGAGCTTTGGCCCGCCGTACCCGGCGCAAGGATTTCACCTCGCTCAAGACCGTCACCTTCGGGGATGAAAGCGCCGTGCGTCCGAACCGTGCCGCCTCGATCATCTCGGTCGTGGTGATCTTCCTGCTGTGGGGCGCGTTCACCGGGTCGAAATACGTGCCTTTCCATGCGCCGGGCCCCTTTCTGGGCGAGGGCGGCTTTACCTATACCGCGCAGGACGCCTCCGGCCGGACGGAAGACGCCCGGGTTCGGTTCATCGTCCATGAGGTCGGCGACGATGTGGACCCGCCCGCTGTCGCGGAACGCGAAGGCTTCGCTCAGGACGACGCGACCAGCATCGACGCCTACCGCACCGAACTCGTCGACGTCACCCGCAACGACGGAGAAGGGGTCACGGTCGTCGCGGTCAACGGCATGCCCATCGCCCCCGGCGAGACCGTCAGGATCGACGATGCCACCGTTACCATGACCCCGCGCGGATCGCTCGAAATCGAACCGCGCAAGGGCTATCGGATTGAGGACATCTGGCTTCCCCCGCCGGAAGCCGTCGTCGCCGCGCTGATCGACACTGCGCAGAACGGGTTCCGCGACTTCACCCTGATCGAACATCTGGGCTGGTCGCTGATCCGGGTGCTGGTGGGCTTCTCCCTCGGCGCGGTCGTGGGTATTCCGCTCGGCTATGCCATGGGTCTCTCGGGCTGGTTCCGCGGCTGGTTCGACCCCATCGTGGAGTTCATGCGCCCGGTCCCGCCGCTCGCCCTGATCCCGCTGGTCCTCATCTGGTTCGGCATCGGGGAGTCCGGCAAGTTCGTCCTGCTGTTCCTCGCCGCGCTCTGGATCATGGCGATCGCCGCGCGGGCCGGAGTCACGGGCGTGAACATCACCAAGGTCCACGCCGCCTATTCGCTGGGCGCGAGCAAGGCGCAGATCCTGCGCCACGTCATCATTCCCAACTCCCTGCCCGAGATCTTCACTGGCGCGCGGGTGGCGATGGGCGTCTGCTGGGGCACCGTCGTCGCGGCGGAGCTTGTCGCCGCGCAGAAGGGGGCGGGAATGATGATCATCGCCGCGTCCGAGTCCCAGCTGACGCATATCGTGCTGATGGGGATCATCCTGATCGGGCTGATCGGCTTCGGCATCGACATCCTGATGCGCAAGGCGGAAAACTGGCTGGTCCCGTGGAAGGGCCGAAGCTGAGCGGCGCGCGCTAGGCCGATCTGTTGCGCGTCACGCGGAACCAGATCAGCGCGCCGCCCGCCAGCGTCAGGAACGGCACCATCGCATAGTTCACCGCCGTCCAGCCGTGTGCGGCATCGACGGCCGCGCCCATCAGGCCCCCCGACGACAGCGAGGCGACGAAGACCATACCGAAGACCAGAAGGTCGTTCAGCCCCTGCACCGACCCGCGTTCCTGTGGACTGTGATGCCGCGTCAGCATCGACGTCGCGCCGATGAAGCCGAAGTTCCACCCCAGCCCCAGCAGGATGAGCGAGCCGTAGAAATTCGACAGCTCGACCCCGCCCAGGCCCACCAGCCCCGATGCCGCCAGCAGGACGAGCCCCGCCGCGATGATGCGTGCGCTGCCGAAGCGGGCGATCAGGTGGCCGGTGAAGAAGCTGGGCGCGTACATGGCGATCACATGCGCCGACACGATGTCGGCCGCGTTGCCGGTGCTGAACCCGCAGCCCACGACCGCCAGCGGCGCCGAGGTCATCACCAGGTTCATCAGCGCATATGTCACCATCCCGCACAGGATCGCCACGACGATGGCCGGCGATCGCAGAAGTTCGCCCCAGCTTCGCCCGGTGGGGGCATCGGCGGCGGGCTTGGCCGGGCGCGGGATGTCCAGCAGAAGGAACATCCACATCCCCGCCAGGTTCAGCGCCGCGACCGCGCCATAGGTCGCCACGAAGGGAATGAACGTCGCCTCGGCCGTGACCTTCACCAGTTGCGGCCCGATCAGCGCCGATAGCAGCCCGCCCGCCATGACGTAGCTGATCGCCTTGGGGCGATAGGCGTCCGACGCGGTATCGGTCGCGGCGAAACGGTAGAACCCCTGCGCCGACATGTAGATGCCGGTCAGATATGCGCCGATCAGGAAGATGGCGAAGCTGCCGGTCAGAAGGCCCGTGACCGCCAGCCCGGCGCCCGTGGCCCCCGCCAACGCGCCCAGCATGAAGCCGAACCGCCGCCCTCGTGCCTGCATCAGCGGGCTGATCCAGGGCGCCGTCGTCATCGACCCGAAGACGATCAGGCTGATCGGCAGGGTGGCGAGCAACGGCGTCGGCGCCAGCATCATGCCGGCGAGGCCGCCCGCGATGAAGTTCATCGGCATCTGCGCGCCCAGCAACGCCTGCGCCGCCACCAGGATGATGACGTTGCGTTTCGCGCGGGTGTCGTCCGCCGGGATGTCGGTCGCGATCTCTGCCATGCTCCCGACCTACGCCGCCGTCCTCCACGGGTCCAGTTCGGGATTGTACCCTGACGGTGCGCGGACGCGCGGGCGCGGCGTCAGGAAGGCCCGATCAGATGCGCGAAGGATCCGCCCGCCATCCCATCGGTCAGGCCCATCGGCGGCAGGGGCGTGCCTTCGGCATCGGTGGCGGAAAACAGCGGCCGTCCCTCGGCCCGGAGCGTGGTGGCATAGTGGAACTCATGCCCGGCCCACCCGCCGGCGAACGGCCCCGAATGGCAGGTGAGGTCACGATAGCCGAGGTGCAGGCGCCGCTCGGCAAACGACGTCTCCAGCCGCAACAGGCCGGCCATCGGATGCACGCGTCCCTCCGCATCGGTCAGCGCGTCGCCCATCGCCATGTAGCCGCCGCATTCGCCGAACACCGGCCTGTCCCGCAGCGACGCCATGAACCGCAGGTTCCCGGCCAGCCGTCCGGCGTGAAGCTCCGGATAGCCGCCGGGCAGATAGACCAGGTCGGCGGGCGGCGCGGCCTCATCGGCGAGGGGCGAGAACGGCAGGATTTCGGCCCCCGCCGCGTGCCAGCCGTCCAGCAGGTGCGGATAGGCGAAGGCGAAGGCCGCATCGCGTGCCACCGCGATCCGCTGAGCCGGCGGTCGCAGCGGCACGGGTCTAGCATCGGGCAGGGGCGTGGCCAAAGCCGCGAGCGCGTCGAGGTCGACCTGCCGCCCGACGCTCGCGCCCGCGTGGGCCAGGAAGCCCTCCAGATCGGGCCGCTCGACCGCCTGAACCAACCCCAGATGCCGCGACGGCAGGGCCAGCGCCGCATCGCGCGCAATGCCTCCCAGCACCGGCAGGGGGCAGGCGCGGCGCAGCATCGTCTCGTGCCGGGGCGATCCGACGCGGTTCAGAATCACGCCCGCGACCTGCACCTCCGGGTCGTGCGCCGCGAAACCGGCGACGATGGGCCCGACCGACTGCGCCATCCGCGCCGCGTCCACCACCAGCACCACCGGCAGGCGCAACTGCCGTGCCAAGTCCGCGACCGACCCGCGCCCGTCCGGCGGCGCCCCGTCGAACAGGCCCATGGCGCCTTCGACCAGCAAAAGGCCCGGCCCGGCGGCAAGTCCCGCGATCATCGCAGGCGACATGGCCCAGGCGTCGAGGTTGGGGCAGGGCGCACCGCTCGCCGCCTCGTGAAACCGGGGGTCGATGTAGTCGGGGCCGGACTTGGCGCCCCGCACCGCCACCCCCCGGTCGCGCAACGCGCGCAGGAGCCCCAGCGTCACCGTCGTCTTGCCGCTGCCCGACCACGGCGCGGCGAGGATCAGGCCCGTCACCCCGTCTCGGCCGGCCGCCGGAGCCCCAGCGGGTCCAGATCGCGCGGCGCCTCGCCCCGCGCGTGGGCCTGCCAGTCGAGCGCCTGCCGCAGCGCGACGGCCATGCCGATGCAGATGATGGCCGGCGGCTCCAAGCCTGCGTTTTCAATGTCCTGTGCGACGTTCTTCAGGTTCGTCTCGATGGTCCGCTGGTCGTCCAGCGTCGCGGTGGTGGTGACGGCGACAGGCTCCGCCGGGTCGCGCCCGGCGGCGATCAGGCGAGCGGAAATCTCGCCGATGTGCTTCATGCCCATGTACATCACGATGACCTGGCTGCCGCGCGCGATCCCGGCCCAGTCGAGCGCGGTGGGCGCCAGCCCCGCCCGGTCGTGGCCGGTGACGAAGGTGACGGACTGGTTCACGTCGCGGTGCGTGACGGGGATGCCGGCATAGGCCAGCCCCGCGATCCCGGCGGTGATGCCCGGCACGATGCGGATGGGTATGCCGTGCTGAACCAGCGTCTGCGCCTCCTCCCCGCCGCGGCCGAAGACGAAGGGGTCGCCCCCCTTGAGGCGCAGGACGCGCCGCCCCGCCCGCGCCAGATCGACCAGCCGCAGCGAGATGTCGCGCTGGTTGTGCGACGGCTTGCCGCCCCGCTTGCCCGCATAGATCCGTTCCGCCTGCGGCGCCCAGTCGAGGATGCCTTCGTGCACGAGCGCGTCATAGACGATCACCTCGGCCTGTCGCAGCGCGTTCAGCGCATGCAGCGTCAGAAGCCCCGGATCGCCCGGCCCCGCGCCGCAGAGCCACACCCACCCCGCATCGAGCGTCGGCCAGTCGTGGGAGGGGAGCATGGGCGTCATGCCCCGGTTATGACGCGGCCGCCGGTCCAAGGAAAGCCGTCTGGCGACCATTGGCGGCGCGCGGGCGCCATGCGACATATGGGGGGTGACGACCGGACCCACCCTCCGCCGTGGCTGGACCACGGGCGCCTGCGCGACGGCCGCCTGCAAGGCGGCGCTGACGGGGCTGTGGGCGGGTGCGGTGCCGGCCCGCGTGACGATCCACCTGCCGCGGGGCGAGACGCCGACCTTCGACATCGTCAACGTCCTGACCGGACCGGACTGGGTCGAGGCGGGCGTCATAAAGGACGCGGGTGACGACCCCGACGTGACCCACGGCGCGGAGATCCGGGTGCGCGTGGCCCCCTCGCCCGGCGGCCTGCGGTTTCGCGCGGGTCCGGGGGTCGGCACCGTGACGCGCCCCGGGCTGCCCATCGCCGTGGGCGAGGCGGCGATCAACCCCGTCCCCCGCGCCATGATGGACGAGGTGGTGGCCGTGCTGGCCGCCGACCACGCCCGCGCGCCTGACGTTGACGTCACTGTTTCGGTTCCCGGCGGCGAGGCGCTTGCGGCGAAAACCTGGAACCCCCGGCTGGGCATCGCGGGGGGGCTGTCGATTCTGGGCACCACGGGCATCGTGCGGCCGTTCAGTTGTGCTGCCTGGATCGCATCGATCCACCGGGGCATCGACGTGGCCGTCGCCTCCGGCACGCCGCATGTGGCGGGCTGCACCGGGGCCACCAGCGAACGGGTGGTGCAGGCGCTGCACGGTCTGCCCGACCACGCGATGCTGGACATGGGGGATTTCGCGGGGGGGATGCTGAAGTACCTGCGCCGCCACCCCGTGCCGCGGCTGACCGTGGGCGGCGGCATCGGCAAGCTGTCGAAGCTGGCGCAGGGGGCGATGGACCTTCATTCCGGCCGCAGCCAGGTCGACTTCGCGCAGCTTTCGGACTGGACGGGGCAGGACCTGACCGACTGCAACACCGCGCTGGAGGCCGCGACCCGTATGCCCGACCTGGCCGCCATCGTTGCGCGGAAGGCGCGCGCGCGGGTGTCCGACATGATCGAGGCGCAGGTCGACATCGTGGTCATCGACCGCGCGGGCAGGGTGCTGGCGCAGGATGGCTAAAGTGCTGATCCTCGCCGGCACGGCCGAGGCGCGGCGGGTCTGCGCAGCGGTCGCGGGCCGCGACGTGCTGGCCTCCTTCGCCGGGGCGACGCGGGCGCCGGCGGACCTGAAGGTGCCAATGCGGACGGGTGGTTTCGGCGGAGAGACGGGGTTCCGCGCGGCGCTTTCCGGCATTTCGGCGGTGCTGGACGCGACGCATCCCTTCGCCACCGCCATCACCGCGCGCACGGCCCGCGTCTGCGCCGACCTCGGCCTGCCCTATCTGCGCCTGACCCGCCCGCCCTGGCCCAAGCGGCCGCTTTGGCATCACGCACCCGACGCCGACGCGGCTGCCAGAGCCTTGGCCCCCGGCGCGCGGGTGTTCCTCTCCACCGGACCGGGGTCGCTGGACGCTTTCCTCGACCGCGGCCTGACCCTCTTCTGCCGCCGCATCGACCCCGCCCCCGATCGCGATGACGTGACCTGGATCACCGGCCGCCCCCCGTTCGAACGCGAAGGGGAGCGCGCGCTGTTCACCCTGCTCGGCATCACGGACCTCGTGGCCAAGAACGCCGGCGGGGTGGCGCCCAAGCTCGATGCCGCCGACGACCTCGGGTTGACGACCCACATCATCGACCGGCCGCCCCTGCAGCCGGGAAAGGAGACCCATGACATCGACCGGGCCATCGCCTTCGTCCGCACCCACGCCGCACCCCTGCCGGATCATCGCGACCGCGGATGATGTGGCCGAAGGGGCCGCGTGGCTCGCCGCCGCCGACGTGCGGATGGCCGCCGCTCTCGACCTGACGGGGCCGCCGCCGCTGCGCCGTCGCGACGACGGGTTTCGTGCGCTGCTCGGCGCCATCGTCAGTCAGCAGGTCTCCGTCGCCTCGGCCAGCGCCATCCTCGGCCGGGTCGAGGCGGCGGGCCTGCACGACCCTCACGCCATCGCCGCCGCGGACGACGACACCATGCGCGCCTGCGGCCTGTCGCGGCAGAAGATCCGCTATGCCCGGGCACTGGCCGAAGCCGGCATCGACTTCGACGCCCTGCGCCATGCGCCCACGGACGAGGTGGTCGCCACCCTGACGCAGGTTCCCGGCATCGGCCGCTGGACCGCCGAGATCTACGCCATGTTCAGCCTGGGCCACGCCGACGTCTTCGCCCCCAACGACCTTGCGTTGCAGGAAGCCGCGCGCCTGCTCCTTGATCTGCCCGACCGCCCGAAGGAGCGCGACATGCGCACCATCGCCGAACGGTGGTCGCCCTGGCGCGCAGTTGCGGCGCGGCTGCTCTGGGCCTACTACGCCCATGCCAAATCGCGGGAGGGCATCCGATGACGCTGAAATCCGAACGCCGGGGGCCGGAGGCGCCGAAACGGCTGGTGATCTTCCTGCACGGCTATGGCGCCAATGGGGCCGACCTGATCGGGCTGGCCGACCCGCTGATGCCGCATCTGCCGGACACCGCTTTCGCAGCCCCCGACGCGCCCGAGGCATGCGCCGGCGCGCCCTTCGGGTTTCAGTGGTTCCCTATTCCCTGGATCGACGGCTCGTCGGAGGAGGAGGCGATGGCCGGCATGGACCGCGCCGTCGACGACCTCAACGTCTGGCTGGACCGGACCATGAAGCGCGAGGGCGTGACCGCGTCCGAGACCATTCTGTTCGGCTTCAGCCAGGGAACGATGATGGCGCTGCACGTGGCACCCCGCCGAATGGACGCCTTCGCCGGAATCGTCGCCTTCTCGGGCCGCCTGCTCAAGCCCGAGTTCCTGGCCGAGGAGGCGCTGAACCGCCCGCCCGTCCTGTTGGTCCACGGCGACGCGGACGAGGTGGTGCCCGTCCAGTCGCTGCCCGAAGCGGCCGAGGCGCTGGAGGCCGCGGGGTTCGACCGCGTCTATGCCCATGTAATGAAGGGCACCGGCCACGGCATCGCCCCGGACGGATTGCAGGTGGCGCTGGCGTTCATGCGCGACGTCTTCGGCATCGAATGACCGGGGACGACGCCCGGTCTTGCCCCTTGTCAGCGACCTTCACCCATATATAGTCCCCCCGACAGGGGCCGCGCGCCCGCCTGACCGCGCGTGCCGCCCCGACCTGTGGGAGGCGCGCGATGTCCGCCCTTTTGGAAGCGGCGACACCGGGTTCCGGCCCGGACTTCAGAACCGAATTCATCCGCAATCCGGCGGGGCTGCGGCATTTCCCGGCGCTCGTCCTCAATGCGGACTACCGCCCGCTGTCCTATTACCCCTTGTCGCTCTGGGCATGGCAGGATGCGGTGAAGGCGGCGTTCCTCGACCGCGTCACCATCGTCAGCGAATACGAGGAGGTCGTGCGCTCCCCCACCACGACCATCCGCATCCCGTCGGTCGTCGTGCTGCGCGACTATGTGGCCCCCCAGAAGCGGGTGGCCTTCACGCGGTTCAACCTGTTCCTGCGCGACGAATTCGCCTGTCAGTACTGCGGATCGCGGGGGGATCTGACCTTCGACCATGTCGTGCCCCGGGCACGCGGCGGCATCACCTCGTGGGAGAATGTCGTCGCCGCCTGCGGGCGCTGCAATCTTCGCAAGGGGTCGAAGTCGTTGCGGCAGGTGGGGTTCACCTTGCGACGCGCGCCACGCCGTCCGGGCGCGGCCGAGCTGATGAACACGGGTCGCAAGTTCCCGCCGGGTCATCTGCACGAATCCTGGATGGATTTCCTCTATTGGGATGCCGAGCTGGAGGCGTGACCCGCTTTAGATCAGGGGCGGCGTCGTCCCCACGCGGGCCGCGAGCCTGCTGACCGTCAGCCCCTGCACGATGATCGAAAACAGCACCACCATATAGGTGCAGGTCAGCATCAGCGGCTTCCATTCGTTGTCGGGCAGGGCAAGAACCAGCGCGACCGAGATGCCGCCCTTGAGCCCGCCCCAAGTCATGATCCTGGTGATCCCGTCCTCGAAATCGGGGCCGAACGGCTTGAGCAGTTGCACTGGAACGAAGACCGCCGCGAAACGCGCCAGCAGGTGCAGACCGATGGAGGCGAGGCCCGCCATGAGGAAGCTCGCGTCGAAGGCCACGGCGAAGACCTCGATCCCGATGAGCAGGAACAGGATGGCGTTCAGGATCTCGTCCACCAGCGTCCAGAAGGTGTCGACATGGGCGCGGGTGTCCTCGGACATGCCGTATTTGCTGCCCACATCGCCGATCAGAAGGCCCGCGACCACGGCCATGATGGGAGCCGAGACATGCAGCCAGACCGCCAGTTGATAGCCGCCGAAGGCCAGCGCGATCGTGATGATGACCTCCAGCGGCGGGTCGTCGATCCGCCGCATCAGGCGGAACGTCAGCCAGCCCAGTGCGGCGCCCAGGGCCGCGCCGCCGAACGCCTCCTGCACGAACAGGGTCGCGGCCCAGGACAGGTCGGACCCATGCGACTCGCCCGAAGGGAAGGCGATGCCGACGAGCACCAGGAAGACGACGTATCCAACGCCGTCGTTGAACAGCGATTCGCCCGCGATCTTGGTTTCCAGCGTCTTGGGAAGGTTCGCCTCGCGTAGCACGCCCAGCACGGCAACCGGATCGGTGGGCGAGATCAGCGCCCCGAAGACCAGCGCGACCAGCAGCGGCGCGCCGGTGATCCAGCTGAACCCCACGCCCGCGATGATCGTCGACAGTCCCACCCCCAGCGTCGCCATCAGCAGCACCAGCAGCCACTCGCGCCGCAGGTCCACCACCTTGACGTGCAGCGCCCCGGCGAACAGCAGAAGGCCCAGCATCCCTTCGAGCAGCGCGTCCGAGAATTCGATGTTGAGAACGAAGGCGCGCATCGTTTCCTCGACCGTTAGGACGGGGAACACCCACTCCAGCCCGATGATGACGAGGCTGCTGGCCAGCGCCACGATCAGGATGCCGATGGTCGAAGGCAGGCGGAGGAACAGATAGTTCACCACCCCGAAGGCCGCGGCAAGAACGATCAGAAGGGACGCGATCTGCAGGAAATCCATCGGGTTACGATCCGTTCTTCATCTTGGAATATCGAAATCGGGCGGGGCGAGCTCGAACCCTTCGAACCGGAAACCGGGGCTGACGGTGCAACTGACCAGCGACCAGTCGCCCGTTGTCGCCGCAGCCTGCCAGTGGGTGCGCGGCACGATGCCTTGCCACGCCATCTTTGCAAGGTCCGGACCCAGCGTCACCTCGCGCGCCGGCCCCTCCGCCGTCGCGGCGACCGACAGAACCAGCGGCGCGCCCGCATGGAAGAACCACAACTCGTCCGCGTCGATCCGGTGCCAGTGGCTCGGCTCGTCCCGGCGCAGCAGGAACAGGATGGCCGTCCCCGCGGGGCGCGTTCCGGGGGCCGTGTCGGCCACGAAGGTCTGGCGATACCAGCCGCCTTCGGGGTGGGGCTCCAGCCGCAGGGCCGCGATGATATCGTCCGCCGTCATGCATTGCCCACCATTGATTTCAGGACGCCCGGTCAGGCAGGCAGCAGAAGCCGCGCCTTCGTCCCCTCCGACGGGACGCTTTCCAGATCCAGCCGCCCACCCGAGCGTTCCGCGAAATCGCGCACCATCGCAAGGCCCATGCCGGTGCCCTTGCCCGGCGGCTTGGTCGTCAGGAAGGCCTCGGTCGCGCGGGCCAGAACCTCGGGCGACATGCCGCTGCCGTCGTCCGCCACCGTCACGGCGATCCAGTTCGACAAGCTGGCGTCGGTGCCCGGAGCGGAGGCGCGACGGGCCGAGACGGTGATCGTCCCCCCCTCGGTCAGCGCATCGCGGGAGTTGACGACCAGGTTCAGCAGCGCCGCTTCGAACCGGGCGGGGTCGGTCTCGAGCCTGAGCGAGGCGGAGGCATCGACCTCCAGCCGCACGTTCGCGGGCAGGACGCGGCGCGCGAAGGTGGCGAAATCGTCCATGAAGCGGTCGAGCACGATGGTCTCGGACCGGTCCGGTCGACGTCGCCCCTTGTCCAGAAGCTGCCGCACCAGGCGTCCACCGCGGTCGGTCGCGGCGCCGATCTCCTTGAGCAGTGCGGCGCGGTCGGCATCGGGAACCTCGGCCAACAGGTCGATGTTGCCCCGCATCACAGTCAGCAGATTATTGAAATCATGGGCGATTCCGCTGGTAAGGCGTCCGACGGTCTCGGCCGTGCGGGCGTGCGACAGCTCATCCGTCCGGTCGATCAGATGGGTGCGCGTCGCCACCGCCTCCAGCGTGACGTGGATCAGATAGAGCGTGGCCATCGCCATCCCGAGGTGCAGGAACACCTGGTCGGTCGTCTCATGGCCTTCCTGCAGGGCGATGCCCACAGCCATCAACTGCATCGTCACCGTGATGATCGCCAGCGTCACGACGCTTGCGTCGGCGGAACGGCTGTCATGCCCGATGCAGTTCATGGAGAACGCGAACAGCAGAAGCGCCGCGGCGTTCTGTGACACGTTCGTGCCGTGGAAGGCGTTGACCACGATCATCGCCGCGAGACAGAGCATCGTCATCGCGTGCAGGACGCGCAATCTGGTCAGGTCGCCGACCTCGGGCGCGGGCCGGACGGAGACCTGCGCGACCTGCCGGCCGTAGATCATGTCGATCACGAGGAACACCGCCGCGATCGGCAGCATCAGGGGCGAGGCGCCGAAGACGGTCATCGTCACCGCGGCGACGACGACCAGGACGCGACGCGTGACATGCGCCGTCTTCTGCCCCTTCTCGACCGATATGAAGTCCGACAATCGCCGCCGCAGCAGTTCGGTGCGGTCGAACGCGGCGGAGCCGGACCCGGTGGACAGCCCGCGGCGCGCCGGTCTCTCCAGGGTGATGCTGTCGTCCACGCCCGCCATTATCCGCGCAAGATGCTTCGTCCGGCATAGACCGCGGTCTCGCCCAGCATTTCCTCGATCCGGATCAACTGGTTGTATTTCGCGAGCCGGTCGGATCGCGCCAGCGACCCGGTCTTGATCTGTCCGCAGTTCGTGGCGACGGCCAGGTCCGCGATGGTCGCGTCCTCGGTCTCGCCGGAGCGGTGGGACATCACGCAGGTCATGCGGTTGCGATGGGCGAGGGACACCGCCTCCAGCGTCTCGGACAGGGTGCCGATCTGGTTCACCTTGACCAGCAGCGAATTCGCCGCCCCCCGGTCGATTCCCTGCGCCAGGCGCGCGGGGTTGGTCACGAACAGGTCGTCGCCCACGAGCTGCACCTTGTCGCCCAAGGCCTGCGTCAGCGCGACCCAGCCGTCCCAGTCGTCCTCGGACATGCCGTCTTCGATCGACATGATGGGATAGTCGCGCACCAGCGCGGCCAGATAGTCGGCGTTTTCATCCGGCGACAGCGTCTTGCCTTCGCCCGACAGGTGATAGGCGCCGTCGCGGAAATACTCGGTCGCCGCGCAATCCAGCGCCAGCATGATGTCGTCGCCGGGGGCATAGCCCGCTTTCTCGATGGCCTTCAGGATGAAGTCGAGCGCATCGCGCGTGCTGCTGAGGTTCGGAGCGAATCCGCCCTCGTCCCCGATGCCGGTCGACAGGCCGGCGGCCGAGAGTTCTGACTTCAGCGTGTGGAACACCTCCGACCCCATGCGCACCGCGTCGGCCATGGTGTCGGCCGCGATCGGCATGATCATGAATTCCTGGATGTCGATCGGGTTGTCGGCGTGTTCGCCGCCGTTGATGATGTTCATCATCGGCACCGGCAGGACGCGCGCCGCGGTGCCGCCGACATAGCGGAACAGGGGCAGGGCGCTGGCATCCGCCGCCGCCTTGGCCACCGCGAGCGATACGCCCAGGATTGCGTTCGCCCCCAGCCGCGCCTTGTTCTCGGTGCCGTCGAGTTCGATCATCGCGGCGTCGATGCCTTCCTGATCCGTGCCGTCGAAGCCACAGATCAGCTCGGCCAGTTCCCCGTTCACGGCCTCGACAGCCTGCAGGACGCCCTTGCCCTTGTAGCGCGCCTTGTCGCCGTCGCGCTTCTCCACCGCCTCATAGGCGCCGGTCGACGCACCCGAGGGCACGGCGGCACGGCCCATGGTGCCGTCCTCCAGCGTGACGTCCACTTCGACCGTGGGGTTCCCACGGCTGTCGAGGATCTCGCGGGCGTGGACGTCTTCGATGGTGAACATGGGCGGATCTCCGGTTTGGTGCATCCCGTCTAACCGCTGCAGCTACGCTTGGGAAGCGGTGCGCAACCGCGCCTCGCGCAGCAGGGTAAAGACTCCGGAGCCGATCACGATGATGACGCCCAGAATGGTGGCGATGTCCGGCCGCTCGCCGAAGGCGATGCCGCCCACGACCAGCGCGAACAGCATCCGCGAATACCGGAACGACGACACGACCGAGATGTCGCCCAGCCGCGTGGCCGCCACGATGGTCAGATAGCCCGCCATTCCGATGCAGACGCAGACGGCAAGCAGGCCGAACTGCCCTGCGTCCGGCATGACCGGCGGCGCCCCCAAGGCCCATTGCAGCAGGAGGCCGCCGGGAACCAGCGCCGCGAAGGCATGCAGCGACAGCCGCGCGCCCGACACCGCGCCGGGCATCGTCCGCGTCACAAGGTCGCGGCCCGCCAGCCCAAGCATCCCCGCCACCGCGAGCAGCGTGGCCGGGTCGAAACCCGCGCCGCCGGGCCGGATGATGATGAGAACGCCCGCGAATCCCACAAGGATTGCCAGCCACCGGCGCCAGCCGACCGTCGCCCCCAGAAACAGCGCCGCGCCCATCGCCACGACCAGCGGCGTGGCCTGGATGATGGCCGAGGCGAGCGCCAGCGGTAGCAGCGCCAGCGACGACACGAAGCAGCAGGTGCCCAGAACCTCGAACCCTGTCCGCAGCAGGACCTGCGGGCGCAGGTAGTGCGCCGACCAGACCCGCTGCCGGCTGAGCACCAGCCAGAGGGCGAAGGCCAGCGCCCCGCCCAGGCCCAGCATCCAGATGATCTGCGCGGGTGGAAACGCCCCCGAAAGCCCTTTGATGAGCCCGTCCTCCACCGCGAAACAGGCCATCGAGCCGACCATCAGAGCCGCGCCGCGCAGCGTGTCGTTCATTCCGCGCGCCGGACGTCAGACATGGGGCTTCCGCTTCACGGCGAACAACTCCATCCGGTGCCCCTTCAGATCATAACCCAGGCGGCGGGCGATCTTCTCCTGCAGGGCTTCGATCTCGGGGTCCACGAATTCGATCACCTCGCCGGTCTGAAGGTCGATGAGGTGGTCATGATGCTCGCGCTCCGCATCCTCATACCGAGCGCGGCCGTCGCCGAACTCCCGCCGCTCCAGCAGGCCCTGTTCCTCGAACAGCTTGACGGTGCGATAGACGGTGGCGACCGAGATGTTGGCGTCGATGGCGCTGGCGCGGGCGTGGATCGTCTCGACGTCCGGGTGGTCGGACGCCTCCTCCAGCACCTGCGCGATGGTGCGGCGCTGGCCGGTCAGGCGCAGCCCATGCGCCTCGCAGCGGCCGAGAAGGGACGGAACACTCATGCCCGCCCCCTTAGCCGCGCGGGCAAACCCGCGCAATCATGTGCCGCAGAAGGTGCGCGTCACCCGTTCGTGCGCCGCCGCGGGCGTGCGGTAGGGCGCGTTCTCCTCCGTTTCCGTCCATGGGTCCGCCAGCACGGCGTTCAGGGCGTGGAACGGGCCGAAGTCGCCCTTGTAGGCGGCCGCGATGGCCTGTTCGACACGGTGGTTCCGGGGAATCACGGCCGGGTTGGCACGCGCCATGGCGGCGCGGTCGGGATCCATGGCCTGCCACCGCGCGAACCAGTCGTCGAAACGGTCTCGGCACATCACCTGATCGCGCGCCGTCTCGGGCGCCACCGTCAGCGCGCGGAAGGTGTTGGTAAAGTCGCCTTCGCCTTCCCTCATGATATCAAGCAGTTCCAATCCGATCTTCATGTCGTCCAGCCCGATCTTGGCCGCCATCACGTCGTGCCAAGCGCGGTCGTAGAACCCATGGAACTCCTCCAGCACGGCAGTCGCCTCGACCACCGCGGCGTCGCGGTCCCCCATCAGGGGGAGCAGCGCCGTCGCAAGCTGCGCCAGGTTCCAGAGCGCGATGTCGGGCTGGCGCGACCAGGCATAGCGGCCCATCTGGTCGATGCTGCTGAACACGGTATCGGGGTGCCAGGTCTCCAGAAAGGCGCAGGGCCCGTAGTCGATGGTCTGCCCCGAGATCGTCATGTTGTCGGTGTTCATCACGCCGTGGACGAACCCCAGCCCCAGCCATGCTGCTACCAGCCGCGCCTGCGCGGCCATCACGTGCCGCAGCAGGCCCATCGGCCCCTCCGCATCCGAAGCGTGGCGGGCGATGGCGTGGTCGAGCAGCAGATGCAGCGCCTCCTCATCGCCACGGGCGGCGAAGACCTGAAAGGTGCCGACGCGGATGTGCGACGCGGCGATGCGGGTCAGGATGCCACCGGGCATCTGACCCTCCTGCCGCAGCACCGTCTCGCCCGTCGTCACGGCGGCCAGCGCGCGGGTCGTCGGCACGCCGAGCGCGTGCATCGCCTCGGACACGATGTATTCGCGGATGACGGGCCCGAGCGCCGAGCGTCCGTCGCCCATGCGCGAATAGGGCGTGGGGCCGGAACCCTTGAGTTGCACGTCCACCCGCCCGTGGGGTCCGACGTGTTCGCCCAGCAGGATCGCGCGACCGTCGCCCAGTTGCGGGGACCACCCGCCGAACTGGTGGCCCGCGTAAAGCTGCGCCAGCGGTTCGGCCCCCTCCGGCACGCGGTTGCCCGCGAAGACGTCGAGCGCGCCGCGCAATTGGTCCGGGTCCAGCCCCAGATCGCGCGCCAGCCCGTCGTTCAGCGCCACCCAGCCGGGGTCGGCCACGGGCGTCGGGGCCATCCGGGTGAAGAACCGGTCGGGCAGGCGGGCATAGGTGTTGTCGAAGGTGAACATGGTCTCTCCTCCGCCGCCCCGGCCGTGTCAGTCGTGCAGCCGGGCCAGCCGTTCCGTCAGCAGGGCGAAGAACCCGTCGGCATCCACGTCCCCGATGAACAACGCATTGGGCGCCCGGTCGGTCACGCCCCACCAGTCGGCCACGGTCATCCCGCGGGTCAGGGGGCTGTCCACCTCGATCTCCACATTGACCTCGCGGCCGGAGAACAGCTCGGGCTTCAGAAGCCAGGCGATCACGCAGGGGTCGTGCAGGGGCGCGCCGGCCGAGCCGTATTTCTCCTTGTCGTAACGCTCGAAGAAATCGGTCCAGGCGGCCACCATGGTGCCGACGCGGGTGCCCATGTCGCGGAACGCCTGCACGCGCGCCGCATTGGTCAGCGCCTTGTGCGTGACGTCGAGCGGCAGGACGGTCAGCGGCACGCCGGCGGCAAAGACGTCGCGCGCGGCCTCAGGGTCTACATAGATGTTGAACTCCGCGGCGGGGGTGATGTTGCCCACCTCGAAATAGGCGCCGCCCATCAGGACGATGCGCTGCACCCGTTCCACGATGTCCGGCGCGCGCCGGAACGCGGTGGCGATGTTCGTGAGCGGCCCCAGCGGGCACAGGACCACGGTGCCCGGATCCTGGGCGCGCAGCGTGTCGATGATGAAATCCACGGCATGCCCCTCGGCCAGGGGCATGGCGGGATCGTCCATCTGCGGCCCGTCCAATCCGGTCTTGCCGTGGACATGCTCCGCCGTGACCAGGTCGCGCGCGATCGGCCGGTCGCAGCCTGCGTACACGGGGATATCCGTCCGCCCGGCCAGTTCGCAGACGATGCGCGCATTGCGCGCCGTCAGCTCCAGCGGGACGTTGCCGGCCACGGCGGTCAGACCCAGCACCTTGAGTTCGGGCGAGGCGAAGGCCAGCAGGATGGCGACGGCGTCGTCCTGGCCGGGGTCGGTGTCGATGATGATCTTCTGTGTCATGCCCCTCATCAAAGCGGCGCGCCCCGGAATGTCCAGAGCGCGCCGCATCAACCGCCCGTTCGCAGGCATCGCCCGCCAGCACGGTCATGCCTTGTGGCTCAGCCGTCGAAGTCCACCTGCTCGACCAGCTTCAACGCTTCGGCGCGGTGGCTGGCGACCGCCGTCAGGTCGGTGTCGTCGGGCGTCAGATCACCCCAGCCGGCGACCAGTTCGGACGGCTCCGACCCCGGCGCGACGGGATATTCGTTCACCACGTCGGCATAGATCGACTGCGCCTCGGGCGACGACAGGTACTCCATGAATTCCAGCGCCGGGCCTTCGTTCGCGGCACCCTTGACCATGGCCACGCCCGAGATGTTGACGTGAGTTCCCGATCCGTCCGCGAAGGTGGGGAACTCGATGCGGACCGAATCGGCCCACTCCTGCTGCTCCGGGTCCTTCAGCATCGCACCCATGTAATAGGTGTTGCCCAGGCTGATGTCGCATTCACCGGCCCAGATCGCCTTGACCTGCTCACGGTCGCCGCCGGAGGGAGCCTTGGCCAGGTTCGCCTTCAGGCCCTCCAGCCACTCCTTCGTCTCCTCGATGCCGTTGTGCTCGATCATGGCGGACACGAGGCCGATGGTGTAGACGTGCGTGCCCGACCGGGTGCAGATGCGGCCCTTCCACTTCGGGTCGGCCAGGTCTTCGTAGGTCGTGACCTCGCCTTCGGCCACGCGGTCCTTGCTGGCATAGATGATGCGCGCGCGGGTTGTGACCCCGTACCAGTGGCCCTCGTCGTCGCGCATGGCGTCGGGGATGTTCGCGTTCAGCGTCTCGCTCTCGACCGGCTGCGTGACGCCCGCCTCCTTGGCCTCCGCAAGGCGCGAGATGTCGACGGTGAAAATCAGGTCGGCGGGGCTGCGTTCGCCTTCGGCCACCAGACGCTCGGTGATGCCCTTGTCGATGTAGACGACGTTGGCCGTATGGCCCGTGGCTTCCTCGAACCCATCGACCAGCGGCTGCATCAACTCGGGCTGGCGATAGGAATAGACGTTCACCTCGTCCGCGATGGCGGGCAATGCGGCGAGCGCGGTGGTGGCGAGAATGGCGGTTCGAAGCATCGGGGCCTCCTTGTGAAAGATGGCACAGCTATTCCCGACAAAATCGCTCGGGTCAATCCCGACAGAAACACTAAGACGATTTTTCTCCCGCCTTCGCCGCATCCCACAGCGCGTCCATCTCGGCCAGGTCCGACTGCATCGGGGTCCGCCCGTCGCGGGCCAGCGCATCCTCGATGGTCTCGAACCGACGGGTGAACTTGGCGTTGGCACCGCGCAGCGCGACCTCCGGGTCGACGCCCAGGTGCCGCGACAGGTTCGCCATGACGAACAGCAGATCGCCCATCTCCTCCTGCACCTCGGCGGGCGACAGCGTATGGCGCGCCTCGACCAGCTCCGCCGCCTCCTCGCGCAGCTTGTCGAGCACCGCCACCGTCGCGGGCCAGTCAAAGCCCACGCGCGCCGCCCGGTTCTGCAACTTCACCGCCCGCATCAGCGCCGGCAGCCCGAGCGCCACCCCGTCCAGCGTGCGCCCCCGCCGTTCCTGCGCCTTCACCGCTTCCCAATCGGCGACCTGCTGCGCCGCGCTCTTGTCGCGGTCGCCGTCGCCCCAGATGTGCGGGTGACGGTCCACCATCTTCTGCGCGACACGCTCCGCGATGGAATGGAAGTCGAAGCGCCCCGCCTCCGCTCCCATCCGCGCGTGATAGACCACCTGCAGGAGCAGGTCGCCCAGCTCCCCCTCCAGCTCGTCCCAGGCCTCCCGTTCGATGGCGTCGGCGACCTCATGCGCCTCCTCGATGGTATAGGGGGCGATGGACGCGAAATCCTGCTCTATGTCCCAGGGGCAGCCGGTGTCTGGGTCGCGCAGCCGGTCCATGATCGCCAGAAGCCGGGGCAGGCCGCCGCCGCGCGTGGTGCAAGGATCGTCGGCCATTGGCTTTCCCCCGTGATCGGTGTTGTCTGCCGCGGATCGAACAGGAGCCGCGCCATGCCAGTCATCAATTCCATCGCCGCGATGCAACCCGAGATGCAGGAATGGCGCCATTGGCTGCACCGCCACCCGGAGCTCAGCTTCGACCTGCCGAAGACTTCCGCCTTCGTCGCCGAAAAGCTGCGCTCCTTCGGCATCACCGACATCCACGAGGGCATCGCCACCTCCGGCATCGTCGCCATCGTCGAAGGGCAGGGCGACGGCCCCACCATCGGCCTGCGCGCCGATATGGACGCCCTGCCCATCACCGAAGCGACGGGCGCCGACCATGCCAGCGAAACCCCCGGCCGGATGCACGCCTGCGGCCACGACGGGCACACCACGATGCTGCTCGGCGCCGCGAAATACCTGGCGCAGACGCGCAACTTCCGCGGCCGTGTCGCGCTGATCTTCCAGCCGGCCGAGGAACACGGCGGCGGCGGCGACGTCATGGTGCAGGAGGGGATCATGGACCGCTTCGACATCGAACAGGTCTACGGCATCCACAATTCGCCCAACTTCGCCGAAGGCGAGTTCTTCACCCGTCCCGGCCCGCTCATGGCGGCGGTCGACATGTTCCACATCGACATCACCGGCAAGGGCGGCCATGGGGCGATGCCCCACGACACCTGCGATCCAGTCGTCGCCGCGCTCGGCATCGGGCAGGCGATCCAGACCATCGTCAGCCGCAACCACTACGCAATGGACGAACTGGTGGTGTCGATCACGCAGATCCACACCGGGTCGGCCGACAACATCGTGCCCGAGACGGCGTTCCTCGGCGGCACCGTGCGGACCTTCGACCCCGCGGTGCAGGACATGGTCGAACAGCGCATGGCCACGATCGTCGCGGGGCAGGCGGCGTCCTATGGCGTCACCGCGACCTGCCGGTACGAACGGGGCTATCCCTCCACCGTCAACGACCCGGACCGCACCGATTTCGCCACCCGCGTCGCCGCCGACGTGGCGGGGCAGGGCAAGGTCGACGCCCAGGCGGCGAAGGAGATGGGGGGCGAGGATTTCAGCTATATGCTCAACGCCCGCCCCGGCGCCTACCTGTTCCTCGGCGCGGGGCCGGGGCCGGTGCTGCACCATCCCGAGTACGACTTCAACGACGCCATCGCTCCCGTCGGCGCCAGCTTCTTCGCGCGTCTGGTCGAGACGGCGCAGCCGCTCTGAGGAACCGGCGGCGCGGGCCTTTCGTTGCGGGACGACTCCCGAGCGAAAGGACCGCGTTATGCCGATGATCGAAGCCGCCGACGGCACCCGCCTTCACGTCAAGGACTGGGGCGAGGGTCGCCCGGTCGTCCTGATCCACGGCTGGCCGCTCAATGCCGATTCGTGGGAATATCAGGCCCTCCCCCTGGCCCGCGCGGGGTTCCGCGTCGTCGCCTATGACCGGCGCGGCTTCGGGCGGTCGGAGCAGCCCTTCACCGGCTACGACTACGACACGATGGCCGACGATCTGGCCGCGGTGATCGATGGCCTGTCGCTCCGCGACGCCGCGATCTTCGGGTTCTCCATGGGCGGGGGCGAGGTCGCCCGCTACATGTCGCGCCACGATGGCAAGGGGGTGCGGCAGGCCGGGCTGATCTCCTCCGTCGTGCCCTACATGAAGAAATCGCATGACAATCCCGATGGCGTCGATCCCTCGGTGTTCGAGCAGATGAAGGAGGGGCTGCAAAAGGACCGGCCCGGCTTCCTTCAGGACTTCTTCAAGGGTTTCTACGGCATGGGGACCGACGCGGGCGGCGTGTCCGACGGCATCCTGAAGTGGTCCTGGATGATGGCGATGATGGCCAGCCCCAAGGCCACCATCGACTGCGTCGACGCATTCGGCACCACCGAATTCCGCCCCGACCTCGCCGCCTTCGACGTGCCCACGCTGGTCGTGCACGGCACGGGGGACCAGACGGTGCCCATCGACCCGTCCGGCCGCGCGGCGGCGCAGGGGATCGCGGGGGCGGAGTTGCGCGAATACGACGGCGCGCCCCACGGTCTGACCGCGACGCATGCGGAGCAGCTCACCGACGACATGCTCAGGTTCCTGCGCGGCTAGGGCGCGATCCGGCTTTGGCGCAGGCGGTCCTTGAGTGCCTGCGCCGTCCAGCCCGCGGCGCGGTAGCTGGCGATGGACCGGGCATCGTCGCGCTTGGCCAGGCGTCTTCCTTCGGCGTCGCGGACAAGGTCGTGGTGGTGATAGGTCGGCCGGGGCAGGTCCAGCAAGCGCTGCAACGCGACGTGGATTGGCGTCGCCTCTTCCAGATCGTGTCCGCGGGTGACGAGCGTGATGCCCTGCGCCGCGTCGTCCACCGTGACCGCCAGATGATAGGAGGTGCCGAAGTCGCGCCGGGCCAGCACCACGTCGCCGATGGTATCGCGAAAGGTGGCGGCATCCATCG
The DNA here is from genome assembly GCF_001403735.1 of Jannaschia rubra. GTDB lineage: Bacteria > Pseudomonadota > Alphaproteobacteria > Rhodobacterales > Rhodobacteraceae > Jannaschia > Jannaschia rubra. The sequence goes on along the minus strand of NZ_CXPG01000021.1, from coordinate 188,156 downwards.
TCCTCGGCTTGTCCCGTTCCACCCAATGCAGGTCGCCCACCACCCGCGCGTCCAGCCGCAGCGCCACGCCATTCGGGCGCGCGCCACCGCGCGGGGCGCCGCGGCAGGTGCCCGGATAGACGACGCCGTCGGGGCCCAGCAGCGGCGCGCCTTCCTGCGGCGCGCTGGCGGCGGCCAAAATGTCGCGCCGGTTGCAGGTGCAGGGAAACAGCAGCCCCGCCGCCCAGAGCCGATCCAGCGCCGCACCATAGGCCGCCATCCGCTCCGACTGCCGCATGACCGGCCCGGACCAGTCCAGCCCCAGCCACCGCAAGTCATCGAAGATCGCCGCTTCCCATTCCGGCTTCGACCGCTGCCGGTCGATATCCTCGATCCGCAGGTGCATCCGCCCCAGGTCGTCCGCCACCATCGCGGCCCAGGCATGGCCCAGATGCAGCGGCCCCGTCGGCGACGGCGCGAAGCGGGTGATCATTCGGCCGCCTGCCGCACCCCCAGCCAGTCGGTCCAATCGGCCTTGGCCCGGTCGGTGTACATCTTGTAGCGGACCATCCGCCCCCGCCGCCCGCCGCGCGCGTCGACCGGGGGGAACAGGCCGAAGTTCACGTTCATCGGCTGGAACGTCTTGGCATCCGCCCCGCCGGTGATGTGGTTGACCAGCGCGCCCATGGCCGTCGTCTGCGGCACCGGGGGCAGGTCGTGGCCCAGCATCTCGGCCGCCGCCATCCGTCCGGCCAGCAGGCCCATGGCGGCCGATTCGACATAGCCCTCGACCCCCGTGATCTGCCCCGCGAACCGGATGTTCGGCCGCGACTTCAGGCGCATCCGATGGTCGAGCAGCGTGGGCGAGTTGATGAAGGTGTTGCGATGGATGCCGCCCAGCCGCGCGAAGGACGCGTTCTCCAGCCCGGGAATCATCGCGAAAACAGCCTTTTGCGCGCCGTACTTCATCTTGGTCTGGAAACCTACGATGTTGTAGAGCGTGCCGAGCGCATTGTCGCGCCGCAACTGCACCACCGCATGGGCCTTCACGTCGGGCTGGTGCGGGTTGGTCAGGCCCACGGGCTTCATCGGCCCGTGACGCAGCGTCTCGCGTCCCCGTTCGGCCATCACCTCGATGGGCAGGCAGCCGTCGAAATAGCCCGCCGTCTCGCCCGGCTTGAACTCGGTCTTCTCGGCGGCGAGCAGCGCGTCGATGAACGCCTCGTACTGCTCCCGGTCCATGGGGCAGTTGATATAGGCGGTCCGCTCCTCCTCCGTCTCGCCCTTGTCGTAGCGCGACTGGCGCCAGGCGCGCGACATGTCGATGGTGTCGGCGTGGACGATGGGGGCGATGGCGTCGAAGAAGGCCAGCGCGTCCTGCCCCGCTTCGGCCGCGATGGCGGCGGCCAGCGCCGAGCCGGTCAGCGGCCCGGTGGCGACGATCCACTGGCCGTCGCGGGGCAGGTCCGTCACTTCTTCCTCCGCCACCGAGATCAGGGGATGGGCGCGCACGGCATCGGTCACGGCGGCGGCGAAGGCGTCGCGGTCCACCGCCAGCGCCCCGCCGGCGGGCAGGGCATGGGCGTCGGCCATGCGCATGATAATCCCGTCCGCCGCGCGCATCTCCCAATGCAGCAGGCCCACGGCGTTCTGCTCGTCGTCGTCCGACCGGAACGAGTTGGAACAGACCATCTCTGCCAGCGACCCGGTGCGGTGCGCGAAGGTGCCGACCTTCGGCCGCATCTCGTGGATGATCACGGGCACGCCCGCGTTCGCCGCCTGCCAGGCGGCCTCCGACCCGGCCATGCCGCCGCCGATGATGTGCAATGTCTCCGTCATGCGCGTCACATAGGCTGCGCGCCGCCGGGGGGGAAGCCCCGCGCCTATTCGCCCGCCATCCGCAGCCCGCCTGCGGACCCGGCCGAACAGAACCAGTCCACCACCGCCCGCAGGGTCGCGTCGCTGTGGCGCGTCTCGTGATAGGTGATCCAGAGCTCGTTTCTCAGGTCGTTCTCCGGCAGGTCGGCTGCCACCAGCCCGTGCCGCGGCTGCACCATGAAGTCGGGCAGCAGCGCGGGCAGGCCGGTCGCCATCACCATGTCGAGCGCCATCGGCATCTCCTCGATCCGGTAGCGCGGCTCGGGCCGGGCCTCGGGGTAAATGCTCCGCAAAAGGTCCGCGTCGGGATAGCGGTGCGACAGCCCGATCCAGTCGCCATCCAGCTTGTGACCTTTGCGATGATAGACCCGCATCGAATAATCGCAGAGCTTGCGCGCCTTGAGCCGCCCACCCTCCGGCCGGCCGATCCGCACCTGAATGTCGGCCTCGCCCAGACCTTGGGCAAAGACCTTGTCCGTCAGCGTCAGCCTAACCTGCGGCAGCCGCTTGGCCAGGTCCGCGGTGCGCGCCAACACGAACTGCCGGTGGAAGGCAGGCGGGGCCGAGACCTCGATCGTCACGGCGGCATCGGTCCGGTCGGTCCGGATGGCCGACACCTCGGCCCGCAGCCTCTGGTCCAGGTCCTCCGCGATCGCGGCCAGCCGTTCGGCGGCGGCGGTGGCAACGAACCCCTGTCCGCGCTTCTCGAAGAGGGGGATACCGAGATCGTGGCTCAACCGGTCGATCCGACGGGACACCGTGGCGACGTTGGTGTTCAGGAACCGTGCCGCGGCCGACATCGTGCCGTGCCGCGTCATGGCAAGGACGAACTTCAGGTCGTCCCAGTTATCGAGCCTCATACCGTTCCCCCCGGCAATTCGATGGCCCGATGCCGGGTCATCAGCCCAAGAGTAAGTCGCCGCTGCAGGATTGCAAACCCGTCCTCAGTCCGGCGTCATGTCCGACGCGGTCGGCAGGTCGTCCACATCCTCGGACCGGTCCGCGACGCGGGCCACCGACACGACCTTCTCGCCCCCCCGGGTGTTGAACACCTTGACCCCGCCCGCGCTGCGCGAACGGAAGCTGATGCCCTCCACCGGGCAGCGGATCGACTGGCCGGTGCTGGTGGCCAGCATGATCTGGTCGTCCGGCTCCACCGGGAAGGCGGCGACGATGGGGCCGCCGCGCGCGACCCTGTCCTGCGCGCCGACGCCCATGCCGCCGCGACCCCGCACCGGGTAGTCGTGCGACGACGACAGCTTGCCCGCCCCGCCTTCGGTGATGGTCAGGATCAGGTCCTCATGCGCCGACATCTCGGCATAGCGCTCCGGGTCGATGGTGGCGTGGGCGTTCGCCTCCTCATCGTCGGGCAGTTCGGCGTCGTCTGCCAGCCCCGCCACCGCGCGCCGCATCTTGAGGTAAGCCGTCCGCTCGTCCGCCGTCGCGTCGAAGTGGCGGATGACGGCCATGGAGACCACCGCATCGTCCGCGCCCAGCCGGATGCCCCGCACGCCCGTGGACGCACGGCTGTTGAAGACGCGCACGTCGGTAGCCGGGAACCGGATCGCCCGACCCGAGCGCGTGACCAGCATGACGTCGTCGTCGTTCGACGCGATCCGCGCGTTGATGAGGGTCCAACCCTCGGTCTCGCCCTCGAACTTCATGGCGATCTTGCCGTTCCGCATCACGTTGGCGAAGTCCGACAGGCGGTTGCGCCGCACCGTGCCGTGGTCGGTGGCGAAGACGATCTGCAGGTCGCCCCAGTCCTCCTCATCGCGGTCCACGGGCAGGATGGCGGCGATGCCGGTGCCCGTCTGGATCGGCAGCAGGTTGACCAGTGCCTTGCCCCGCGCCGTGCGTCCCCCCTGCGGCAGCCGCCAGGTCTTGAGCTTGTAGACCATCCCGTCGGTCGTGAAGAACAGGAGCGGCGTATGCGTGTTGGCCACGAACAGGGTGGTGACGACGTCCTCCTCCTTGGTGGCCATGCCGGCGGTGCCCTTGCCGCCGCGCTTCTGCGCGCGGAACTCGGCCAGGGGCGTGCGCTTGGCATAGCCGGATTCGGTGATGGTCACGACCATCTCCTCGCGCTCGATCAGGTCCTCGTCGTCCATGTCGCCGGACCAGTCGGTGATCTCGGTCCGGCGGGGCACGGCGAACTGCTGGCGCACGTCGCGCAGCTCGTCCGAGATGATGCCCAGGATGCGCGCGCGCGACCCCAGGATCTCCAGGTATTCCTTGATCTTGCCCGCCAGCTCCTCGAGCTCGTCCGTCACTTCCTTGACGCCCAGTTGCGTCAGGCGTTGCAGGCGCAGCTCGAGGATGGCGCGGGCCTGCGTTTCCGACAGGTTGTAGGTGCCGTCGTCATTCATCGTATGCGACGGATCGTCGATCAGGCGGATGAAGGGCGCGATCTCCTCGGCGGGCCAGCGGCGGGTCATCAGCTTCTCGCGCGCCTCGGCGGCGTCGGCGCTGGCGCGGATGGTCCGGACCACCTCGTCCACGTTGCTGACCGCGACGGCCAGGCCGCAGAGGATGTGGCTGCGTTCGCGCGCCTTGCGAAGCTCGAACGCCGTGCGACGGGCGATCACCTCCTCGCGGAAGGACAGAAAGGCGGTCAGGAAGTCGCGCAGCGTCAGTTGCTCCGGCCGCCCGCCATTCAGCGCCAGCATGTTGCAGGCAAAACTGGTCTGCATCGGGGTAAAGCGGAACAACTGGTTCAGCACGACCTCGGCCGTCGCGTCGCGCTTCAGCTCGACCACCACCCGCACGCCGTGACGGTCGGATTCGTCCTGCACGTGGGCGATGCCCTCGATCCGCTTTTCCTTGGCGGCATCGGCGATCTTCTCGATCATCACCGCCTTGTTCACCTGATACGGGATCTCGTCCACGACGATTGCCCAACGATCCTTGCGGATCTCCTCCACCCGCGTCTTGGCGCGCATCAGGACGCTGCCGCGTCCTTCGAGATATGCCTTACGGATGCCGCTGCGGCCCAGGATCGTCGCGCCGGTGGGGAAGTCGGGGCCGGGGATGTATTCGATCAGCTCCTCGACCGACAGGTCCGGATTGTCGATCAGCGCAAGGCAGGCGTCCACCACTTCGCCCAGGTTGTGGGGCGGGATGTTCGTCGCCATGCCCACCGCGATGCCGCCCGCGCCGTTGACCAGCATGTTCGGGAACCGCGCAGGCAGGACCGTGGGCTCCAGATCCTTGCCGTCGTAGTTCGGCTGGAAATCGACCGTGTCCTTTTCGATGTCGGCCAGCAGGAAGGCGGCGGGCTTGTCCATCCGCACTTCGGTGTACCGCATGGCCGCGGCGTTGTCGCCGTCCATCGACCCGAAGTTGCCCTGCCCGTCGAGGAGCGGCAGCGACATCGAGAAATCCTGCGCCATCCGCACCAGCGCCTCGTAGATGGCCGAGTCGCCGTGCGGGTGGTATTTGCCCATGACATCGCCCACGGGCCGTGCGGACTTGCGATAGGATTTGTCGTAGGTGTTCCCCGTCTCGTGCATCGCATAGAGGATGCGGCGGTGCACCGGCTTCAGCCCGTCGCGCAGGTCGGGGATCGCGCGGCTGATGATGACCGACATGGCGTAGTCGAGGAACGAGGTCCGCATCTCGTCGGTGATGCTGATCTGCGGGCCGTCGTGGAACATGACCGTGCGGCCCGGCTCGTCTTCTTCGTTTTCAGGGGTTTGCGGATCGTCGTTCATGTGAATCTCCGCCCCTTCGCGGGGCTATATCTGGTTGTTCAAGGGTCTATCATCCCCCGCATCTGGGCTCAACGCCCTCGGGCGGATCGGGCGGGGATTAACCGTCTGGTCAGTTTAACTAACGGAAAATGAACGGAAAAGTTGACTGCCGTCAACTCCGCCGCGTGGCTGCATGGAACCACAGCACCGCCAGCGCCAGCGACAGCACCCCGTTCCAGCCCGCCATGGTCAGGCCGAACTGCCAGACGATGTCGTCGCACATCACGACCGTATCCGCGACGTCGGTCGACAGAAGATCCGCGCCCGATAGCCCGCCCAGCGTGCCGCCGCCGGAGCAGGTCGACGGGCCGGGCCACCATTTCTGCTCGACCCCCGCGTGGAAGAACCCGATCCCCGAGGTGACGAGCAGCGACACCCCCGCCAGCGCTGCCGCGAGCCGGGGCCGGACGCCTGCAAGGGCCACGACGCCCAGGACGATGCCGAACGCATGCGGCCATCGTTGCCACAGGCACATGGGGCAGGGCGCGAAGCCCCGCAGCTGGAACAGGTAGGCCCCCCCGAGCAGCGCGACGCTGCCCAGCGTGGCGAGGGCGATGAGACGGGAGCGGTGCGTCACAGGTACCTCAGCAGAAGGAAGCCGCCCAGAAGCGTCGCCACGAAGGCGATGGACAGAAAGCCAAGGCGCCGCTCGATGAAGTCGCGGATCGGGTCGCCGAAGCGTCGCAGCAACGCCGCCACGAAAAAGAACCGCAGGCCCCGAGCCACGATGCTCGACACCACGAAGACCGGCAGCGACAGGCCCGCGGCGCCCGAAAGGATGGTCATGACCTTGAACGGGAACGGCGTCAGCCCCGCGATCAGCACGGCCCAGGATCCCCATTCCGTAAAATAGGCCTGAAAGGCAGGGATGCGGTCGGCCTTGCCCAGAGCCTCCAGGATCGGCTCGCCCAGAGCGGCAAAGGCATAGGCGCCGATGGCATAGCCCAGAAGCGCGCCCGCTACGCTTGCCACCGTGCAGACCGTCGCGATCAGCCAGGCGCGGTGCGGGGTGGCGAGGATCATGGGGATCAGCATGACGTCGGGCGGGATGGGAAAGACCGAGCTTTCGACGAAGCTGACGGCTGCCAGCGCCCAGAGCGCGCGCGGATGGGCGGCCAGAGACAACGTCCAGTTATAGAGGCCGCGGATCATGGGCTTGCCGGTCCCACGGAACCGGCGCAGGGTCAAGCGCGATTGGACGGAATGGGGGGACGGGATGCGCTGGCAGGGACGACGCGGCAGCCGCAACATCGAGGACCGGCGCGGCAGGCGCGGGGGCGCGGGCATGGCCGGCGGGATCGGCGGCATGGGCATCATCGCCGTCCTGCTGATCGGCTGGTTCTTCGGCGTGGACGTGTCGCCCTTTCTGACCGGCGGCGGCGGCGGATACACCTCCGGCCCCTCCCGCCCGGTGACGGAGGCCGAGCAGCGCGAGGCGCAGTTCGTCTCGGTCGTGCTGGCCGATACGGAGGAGGTCTGGGCCGACCTGTTCCGAGAGCAGGTGGACGCCGAATATCGCCCGCCGGTGCTGGTCCTTTATTCCGGCGTGACCGGCAGTCCCTGTGGCGGCGCCTCGGGCGCGACGGGGCCGTTCTATTGCCCGGCGGACGGCAAGATATACCTCGACACGGCCTTCTTCACCACGATGGAGCAGCAGTTGGGCGCGCAGGGCGACTTTGCCGCCGCCTATGTCGTCGCGCATGAGGTCGCGCACCACGTGCAGGACGAGCTGGGCATCCTGGGCCAGGCCAACCGCATCCGCGCGCAGGCCACGCCGGAGCAGTCGAACGCCGTCTCGGTGCGCGTCGAATTGCAGGCCGATTGCCTGGCGGGGATCTGGGCGCGCGCCGCACAGGACCGCTTCGGCACCCTCGACCCCGGCGACGTCGACGAGGCCATCGACGCCGCCCGGCGCATTGGCGACGATACCCTGCAACGCAGCGCGGGGCGGGTGCCGATGCCGCACACCTTCACCCACGGCACGTCGCGCCAACGCGCCCGTTGGTTTGCCACCGGGTTCGAGGAAGGGCGGATCGCTGCCTGCGACACGTTTTCGGCCCCGAGTCTCTGATCGTTCCGGCGTTGACGCAGGCGCGGCGCGGAGCTAGGGCTTCGCCGCCCGACCTTCGGGCCCGTGTGGCGGAATCGGTAGACGCAGCGGATTCAAAATCCGCCGCCGCAAGGCTTGCCGGTTCGAGTCCGGCCACGGGTACCAGGGGGCAGCTCCGTCAGTTCGGAATGATGCCGCGCGATTCGGCGCCATCGCCGGTGCAGTGTCCTTTCCGGCGGCCTTCCCATAGGCGAGTCCGGTAACCAGTTTCCCGATGCGAGACTGAGCATTTTAGATGAAGTCCGGCTTTCCCTTCGCCTGGTTCCTTGAATGCAACAATCCGATTTGCCTTTCCGGCCGGGAAGATCGTCGAGGTGGGCGATGATCGACGCCGCATGCCGATATGAAAAGCGGATCGGATGGAAGTCCTGGTATTGGTAAACTTTCGGTTACGTTTCACTTTTGGAAACCTTTGTCCGGTATACCGGACCGCAATTGCGCGCGGGCCTTCCCGATCGCGTCAGCATCAGGGCAGGTCCGACCGGAATTCGCTATAATATACCTTGCAGTCAGGGGTCGATGGAGTAGTGGAGCCGAGAAACCCGTCCGGGAACGGATGACGTACCAAGGCCATGGATCGGCCGCACGATCGGGCATTGTCCGGCAAGGTTCCGCCGGGTCAACATTCCGAACGTGCATTCGCCCGCCGGATGACGTCACCTGCGGCGGATAGACCATAACAGGATAGAGCGGAGACACCGCGTGACGACGAATTGCAGTGACATGCGCCATTCGGGCGCCTATTCGGCGACAGCCTCGATCCTTCTTCCATTCACCGATGCCGATTTGCCGAGTGGCTTCAGGAGCAACCAGTCATGACGAACCGTACCTTGATCGACTTCAACAACCTCGGAACCGGCTCGATCGTGAAGGGTCAGTATTCCGCGCAGGGGGTCACCATTTCGAGCGGGTCGAGCCAGAACCCCCCCATGATCTTCGACACCGCGCGGCCCACCGGCGGCGACTGGGACCTGAAGACGTCGAACCTGGGCAAGGTCCTGATCCTGTCGGAGGACGGCGATTCGTGCGACCCCGACGACAGCGCGAAGGGCGGCATCCTGAAGTTCGCGTTCGACAAGCCGGCGACGGTCAACTCGCTGACCCTTCTCGACGTCGAGAAGGGCGCGACGATCAAGCTCTACGGCGAGGACGGAAAGCTGATCGACAACATCCGGGTCAAGACCTCGGACAACGGTCAGAAGACGGTGGATATCGACACCCAGGGCGTCGCGCGGATGGAGGTGCATCTGTCCGGGTCGGGCGCGGTCGACAACCTCAGCTTCATCCCCGCGTCGGTCCAGGGGGACGGCGTGGTCAACGGAACGTCGGGCGATGACCACATCGGCCTCGGCTATGTCGACGCGCAGGGCGACCGGATCGACGGGAACGACGCGAAGGGCGTCCTGGGCACGCGGGGCGACGATGACGTCGTCGCGGCGGGCGCGGGCAACGACAGGGTCTATGCCGGCAAGGGCAACGACATCGTCTTCGGCGAGGACGGGCACGACAGGCTGTTCGGGGCAGAGGGCGACGACAGCATTTCGGGTGGAAACGGCAACGACTGGATCGACGGCGGCTCCGGCAACGATTTCCTGCTGGGCGACGCGGGCTCCGACGTGATCCTTGGGGGCGACGGCGACGACCGGGCCGACGGCGGCAGCGGAAACGATTATCTGAACGGCGGATCGGGGGACGACACCCTGAGGGGCGGCGAAGGCCACGACAAGCTGATCGGTGGCGACGGCGACGACCTTCTGTCGGGCGGCACGGGGAGCGATCTCCTCCTCGGCGGCGACGGCGACGACACGCTGGAGGGGGGTGACGGTCGCGATTACCTCAGCGGCGGGGACGGGAAGGACGTGATCGACGGCGGCGCGGGGGCGGACTGGCTCTACGGTCGCGACGACAAGGATACCTTCCTCAACATCACCGCGGGCGACCTGATCGACGGCGGCGAGGGCGGCGAGGATTTCGATACGCTTGACCTGACGGGTGCGAACGCGGAGGTGGAGTTCGACGAGGACAATGCCGAGAACGGCACGGTCTTCTTCCTGAACGACGACGGCGAGCGCACCGGCGACATCGCGAAGTTCATCAACGTCGAGAACGTCATCGGCGCCGTGACCGACGACCGGGACGGCATCGTCGAGGGCACGCCGGGCGACGACCTGATCGATGCGGATTACGACGGCGATCCGAACGGCGATTTCGTCGACAACGATGACGCGCTGCTGCCGGGCGAGGAAGGCGACGACGACATCATCCTCGCGGGCGACGGCAACGACACCGTCCTGGCGGGCGAGGGCGACGACAAGGTGGACGCCGGCGCGGGCGACGATTCGGTCGAAGGCGGCAACGGCGACGACCTGATCGACGGCGGGGAGGGCGACGACGCCCTGCTGGGCGGCGCCGGCGACGATACCCTGCTGGGCGGCGCGGGCGAGGATACGCTGACGGGCGGTGACGGCACCGACCTGATCGACGGGGGCGACGGTGCCGACGTGATCCTGGGCGCGAACCCGGGCGACCGGATCGACGGCGGATCGGGCGGCGACGACAACGACGTTCTGGACCTGTCCGGATCGGACGTGTCCTTCATCGAATACACCTCCGACGACCGCGAAGACGGCATCATCCATTTCCGCGACACCGACGAGACCGCGACCTTCGAGGATATCGAGACGGTGATTCCCTGCTTCACGCCGGGCACCCTGATCGCCACGCCCCGGGGCGAGATCGCGGTCGAGACGCTGGCCGTGGGCGACCGGGTCATCACGCGCGACAACGGCATCCAGGCGATCCGCTGGGCCGGATCGCGCGACATGACCGCGGCGGAGCTGGAGGAGAACCCGGCCCTGCGGCCCGTGACGATCCGCCGGGGCGCGCTGGGTCGCGGCCTGCCGGAGCGGGACATGGTGGTGTCGCCGCAGCACCGCGTCCTGATCGCCAACGACGAGACCATGCTCTATTTCGACGAGCGCGAGGTGCTGGTGGCCGCCAAGCACCTGGTCGGCCGCCCCGGCATCGAGCGGGCGGAGGCGGCGGACGTCACCTATGTTCACGTGATGTTCGACAATCACGAGGTGATTCTGTCCGACGGTGCCTGGACCGAAAGCTTTCAGCCGGGCGACCACTCGCTGAAGGGTCTGGGGCAGGCCCAGCGAGAGGAGATATTCGCCATCTTCCCCGACCTGCGCGACGCGGCCGGTCGCCAGGCCTATACTGCCGCGCGCCGGATGCTGCGGCGGCAGGAAGCGGAATTGCTGGCCCGCTGATCCCGGGTTGGCCAGGTGAAAGACGGGGCGCGGACATCCAGCCGCGCCCCGTTACCGTTTGTGGCGGCGGGGTTTCGTGCTAAGCCGCGATCTGAACAACGCGCGGAGGGCACATGCGGCGCTTGCATTTCTACGTCATGGGTCTGATTTCGCTTGCTTACGGGGTGCTTGCTCTCGTCGAATACGTCCTGATCTCCTATCGCCTGCGGCTCGCGTGGCTCGACATGTACTCGCTGGAACAGCTCGACTGGCTGGCCTCGCTTCCGACCTGGGTTCAGGCGGTCTGGGGAGCGCATGTGGTGCTTGCGCTGGTGGGCGCGCTCTGCCTGCTCGCCCACGTGCGCGCATCGGTGTGGATGCTGGCCTTCGCCTTCATCACGCTCGTGGTGATCCTGGGCTGGGGGATATTCGCGGCGCAGCCGACGCTGATCGCCATTGCGGGGGGCGGGGGAACGGTCTGGCTTGCGATGGCGCTGGTCCTGCTGCTCAGCTTCCTTCTCTACCTCTATGCGCGGCAGGAGAAGCGGACCGGCGAGGTTCTCTGATCGCCTTTACCCTGTCCTGCGTGGCTGATAGGCCAACCCGACGATAACGCTCGGGTACTCGATGACGCCACGCCTGCAGACCGACGGATTGGTGCGACACCTTGGCGGACGGCCGGTCGTCGACGGCATCTCGCTGTCGGTACCGGCGGGGCAGGTGACCTGTCTTCTGGGACCGTCCGGCTGCGGCAAGTCCACGACGCTGCGGATCATTGCCGGCGTCGACCGGCAGGACGCGGGCAGCGTTTCGCTCAACGGGCGGGTGGTCTCGGACGATGCGCGCCACCTGCCGCCGGAGCGCCGGGGCGTCGGCCTCATGTTCCAGGATTTCGCCCTGTTTCCCCACCTCACCGTGGCGCAGAACATCGGCTTCGGCCTGCCGCGCGACGGGGTCTCGACGGCGCGGGTGGAGGAGTTGTTGAAGCGGGTCGATCTGGTCGGCTACGGCGCCAAGCATCCGCACGAGCTGTCGGGGGGCGAGCAGCAGCGCGTGGCCCTCGCCCGCGCCCTGGCGCCCCGGCCGGGCATCATGCTGATGGATGAGCCCTTTTCGGGCCTCGACAACCGGCTGCGCGACGAGATCCGTGACGCGACCCTGAGCGTGCTGAAGGAGGAGGGCACGGCCGTCCTTCTGGTGACGCATGAGCCCGACGAGGCGATGCGGATGGCGGACGAGATCGCGCTGATGCGGGCGGGCCGAATCGTTCAGAAGGCCGCGCCCTACAACATCTATAATGCGCCAGTCGATCGCGCGGCCGCGGCTTTCTTCAGTGACATCAACACCCTGACGGGGACGGTGCGCGGCGCGCTGACGCAGACGCCCTTCGGGCAGTTCCTTGCCCCCGGCCTGCCCGACGGGACCGAGGTGGATATCGTCTTTCGGCCGCAGCATGTGCGCATCGACTTCGACCGCGGGGGAAAGGGGCCGGCCCCGACACCCCTGGAGGGCACGCCCGCGCGCGGCACGGTTCAGCGGGCACGGTTCATGGGCAAGGAAAGCTTGGTCGAGTTCCTTATGGACGATGGCGTGTCGCTGGTGACGGCGACGGTGCCGGCCGTCTTCCTGCCGCATCCGGGAACGGTGATGTGGCTGTCGATCCGGCGGGAACGGTGCTTCGTGTTTCCGCGCAAATCCACGGAACTGGCGGCCTGAGACGAAAGGACGTCTTGACGCGCGAAAGGCCGCCCGGACAACGGGGCGGCCATCGCAGCATCGAAAGGCAGTCGAAAGAGCGTCAGCCGCCCCAACTGCGGACGTTGCCGCAATCGACATGGGTGAAGCCGGACCCGGAATAGCGACCCACGCCGCCGGCGGAGCAGGATGCCGCCGCACGCGCCACCTGGCTGACCGAGCGGGACGACAGCCGGATATCGGCGGCCTGACCCTGGAGGTGGAGCGAGTTGCGCGCCACGCCACCGCCACGCGACCGCAGCATCGCGTTGGTCGCGGGCGAGCGGTAGCCGGAGAGGAGCAGGAAGGGTTCCCGCGTCTCGACCAATCGGTGCGTCGCGGCTATGATGTCCACGGTCCGGTTGTCGATCTGCTTGAGTTCGTTGCGCCGCCAGTCCCGGAAGAAGAAATTGATCTCGTTCAGGGCGTCGCCGATGTACTGACCTTCGATCCAGTAGATCGTGTCCATCGATTCGCCGGTGCGCGCATTGTGCATCTTGATGCGGCGGACATCGCCGCCTCCGCGCAGAAAGCCCGCCGCGTTCGAATATGTGGGGGCGGCTGCCACGGCGGTCGCCGCGAATGCACCAAGAAGTCCCCGCCGCGTGAGCGACGTGCCTGCAGAGATGTGTTGAGTCACGAAGTTGTCCCGTTCACTGTCTTTGGACCGTCTTTGCGGCCTCAGGTGTCTCATCCCCATGTGACCTTTTCCGTTTGCCATAAGTTTGGCGATTTCTCGACTTCTGTTCCGCGGGTCGTCCACATGGGCAGAATTTCGCCGGTTTCCGTAGCGGAATGAAATCGACGTCCTCCTGTTGCCGTCCTGCCTACGAGCCATTTCTTTGCAAATTGTTAATGGACAGTCGCTAACCGTCGGTTACCGTCGCGCCGGACGATTTTTCACGAGGTTTCCGCCAGATGTTTCCGCGCCTGTCATCCCTTGCCCTTGCGGCGCTGATGTCCTGGGGGGCGCCGGCGATGTCGGCCCCACTGGTCACGCCGTTGCAGCAGGCGGTCGCGCAGGCCGCGTCGGCGGATGAGGATATCGCCGCCTTCTATCGCGCGCGCGCCTTCGCGCCGATCTGGATGGGCGAAGGGGCTGCCGACCGTCGCGCGGCGTTTCTGGGTGCGCTCGACCGGGCGCGGGAGCACGGCTTGCCGGCCGGGCGTTACGACGCGGCCACGATTCGCGCGGAGTTCGCCGCGGTCCGCGACCCTGCCGGCCTGGGCGCGCTGGAGGTGGCGATGACGCGGCGGTTCCTGAGCTTCGCGCAGGATATCGGCTTCGGCGTCCTGAACCCGCGGGACGTCGACCGCACCATCGTGCTGGAGGTGCCGCGGCCCGAGCGGCTGGCGCAGATCACCGCCTTTGCAGAGGGCGATCCCTTCGACGCGGTCCAGGCGCTGGCGCCGTCGTCGCCTGCCTATACGCGCCTGCTGCGCGAGAAGCTGCGGTTGGAAGAGTTGGCGGCCGCGGGCGGCTGGGGCGCGCCCGTGTCGTCGCCCGCACTCAAGCCGGGGGCGGAAGGAGCCGGGGTCGTCGAGCTTCGCAACCGGTTGATCCGCATGGGATACCTGCGCCGGTCGGTGGCCGCGACCTATGACGCCGACCTCGAATCGGCGGTCCGCGCGTTCCAGATCGACCACGGCCTGTCGCCGGATGGCGAGGCCGGGCCGGCGACGCTCGCCGCGATCAACGTCCCGGTCGAGGACCGGCTGGCGCAGGTCGTCGTCGGGCTGGAGCGGCAGCGCTGGATGAACAAGCCGCTGGAGCCGCGGCATGTCCTGGTGAACCTGGCCGAACAGCACGCCTATGTCGTAGACGACGGAAAGGTGACATTCGACACGGTGGTGGTCGTGGGGGCCGACACGCCCGACCGACGCACGCCCGAATTCAGCCACATGATGACCCACATGGTCATCAATCCGACGTGGAACGTGCCCCGGTCGATCGCGGTCAAGGAATACCTGCCCGCGCTGCGGCGGGGCGGCGCGCGGCATCTCCAGGTTCATTCGCGCAGCGGCCGGGTGAACCACGACGCGATCGACTTCAGCCGCTATACCGCGTCGACCTTTCCGTTCAGCCTGAAGCAGGCACCCGGCCCGCAGAACGCGCTCGGCCGGGTGAAGTTCATGTTCCCGAACCGCTGGAACATCTACCTTCACGACACGCCCTCGCGCAGCCTGTTCGAGAGGGATGTGCGCGCCTTCAGCCACGGATGCGTCCGCGTCGAACGCCCGCTCGACCTGGCCTATCATCTGCTCACGCCCCAGACCGCGACGCCGGAGGCGGATTTCACGCGCATCCTGAACACGGGGCAGGAGCGGCGGGTGAACCTCGACACGCCCGTGGGGGTGCATCTCGTCTATTGGTCGGCCTGGGTGACGCCCACGGGGCGGGCGAACTATCGTGGCGATCCCTACGGACGGGACGCCCGGGTCATCGACGCACTGCGCGCCGCCGGGGTGGAACTGGCCGCGACGCGCAGCTAGATCGGCATCGGGGCGCAGGACCGACGCCCGGAGGCCCGGATGATGTACACCCTTTCGCAGATCGCCCAGACCCTTGGCCGTCCGGTGGAGGGCGACGGCACGATCCGCTTTGCCCGCGTGGCCGAACCCGCCGCCGCCGGTCCGGGCGATCTGGCGCTGGCGATGTCGCCCGCCTATGCCGAGGCGCTGCATGCTGGGCAGGCCCGCGTCGCGGTTCTATGGGAAGGGGCGGACTGGCGTGCGATGGGGTTGGAGGGGGCGATTCTGGTGCCGCGGGCCCGGCTGGCGATGGCAGGCATCACGGCGGCGCTGGACCCGGGGCCGCGCATGAACGTCGGCCTGCATCCCACTGCAATCGTTGAAGATGGTGCGCAGATCGGGGAGGGGGCTGCCATCGGCCCCTTTGTCGTGATCGCGGCCGGAGCGCGCATCGGCGCGCGCGCGCGGATCGCGGGGCATGTGACGGTGGCCGAGGAGGCGGTGATCGGCGACGATGCGCTGCTGATGCAGGGCGTGCGGATCGGCGCGCGGGTGCGGATCGGGGACCGGTTCATCGCACAACCCGGCGTCGTGATCGGCGGCGACGGCTTCAGCTTCGTCACGCCCGAGGAGTCGGGGGTGGAGAAGGCGCGCCGCACGCTGGGCGATCAGGGCGAGATCACGCAGCAGAAATGGACGCGCATCCATTCGCTCGGCTCCGTCAGGATCGGCGACGATGTGGAGGTCGGGGCCAATTCGACCATCGACCGTGGGACCGTGGCCGACACGGTGATCGGGCGGGGCACCAAGATCGACAACCTGGTCATGATCGGCCACAACAACCGCGTGGGCGAAGATTGCCTGCTTTGCGGTCAGGTCGGGCTGGCCGGGGGCAGCACCATCGGGGACCGTGTCGTGCTGGCGGGCAAGGTCGGGGTCAGCGACAACATCACCATCGGCAACGACGTGGTCGCCGGGGGCGGGACCGAAATCTACAGCCGCGTGCGCGACGGAGAGGTCATCATGGGCAGCCCCGCGGTGAAGATGGAAACCAACATGGCCATGTACCGCGCCCTGCGCCGCCTGCCGCGCGCGCTGGAGCAGTTGTCGGAGCTGCGCCGGGCGGTGGCCGGGATGACGGGAGGCAAGCGGGATGACGACTGACATCCGCGCCCGCGTCCGCGCCATCGTGGCCGAACAGGCCATGGTGGACCCCTCGGACGTGACCGAAGACCAGACGCCGGCGGATCTGGGCGTCGATTCCATGGGGCTTGTCGAGGCGATCTTCGCCATCGAGGAGGAATTCGACATCCGCGTGCCGTTCAACGCCAACGAGCCGACGAAATCCGGTTTCGACATCTCGTCGGTCGGCGCCATCGTCGCCGCGGTCGAGCGGCTGGTGGCAGAGCAGAAGGGCTGATGCGGCGGGTCGTCATCACCGGGGCGGGCACGGTCAACGCTCTGGGTACGGACGTGGCAGCGACGATGGAGGCGATGCGGGAAGGGCGCTCGGGGATCGGACCGCTCGACCTGCCGGACGCGGACCGCCTGACCATCCGCATCGGCGCGCAGGTGCGGGGCCACGACCCGGCTGCCCATTTCGACCGGCAGCGGATCGCGATGCTGGACCGCTATGCGCAGTTCGCGCTGATGGCCGCGGGTCAGGCCGTTGCGCAGGCGGGACTGACGTTCGACGGCGCGCTGGCCGACCGCTCCGGCGTGATCCTGGGGACGTCGGGCGGCGGGCTCATCACGCAGGACGACAGCTACCGCGAGGTCTATGCCCACGGAAAGAACCGCGTGCATCCCTTCGTCGTGCCGCGCCTGATGAACAGCGCCGCTGCCGCGCAGATCGCCATGGCGCACAACCTGATGGGGCCGTCCTTCACCGTGTCGAGCGCCTGCGCGTCGTCGAACCATGCCATCGCGCAGGCGGTTCAGATGATCCGCACCGGCATGGCCCCCGTGATGCTGACCGGCGGGGCGGAGGCGATGCTGTGCTTCGGCGGCGTCAAGGCATGGGAGGGGCTGCGCGTCATGTCGAACGACACCTGCCGCCCGTTCTGCGCCACGCGGTCGGGGATGGTGCAGGGAGAGGGCGCGGGGGTTTTCGTGCTGGAAGAGCGCGACCACGCCCGCGCGCGGGGGGCGGAGATCCTGGCCGAGATCGCGGGCGTCGCCATGACGTCGGATGCCTTCGACATCGTGATGCCGTCGCAGCGGGGGGCCGAACGGGCAATGGCCCGGGCACTGGCGGACGCCGGGCTGGACGCGGGCGACGTGGCCTATGTCAACGCGCACGGCACGGCGACGGCGGCGAACGACCGCATCGAGAGCGCCGCCATCGGCCGCGTGTTCGGGGCGCGGACCGACGGCCTGATGGTGTCGTCCACGAAGTCGATGCACGGCCATTGCATCGGCGCGACCGGGGCCATCGAACTGCTGGCCTGCATCATGGCCCTGCGCGACGGCGTGGTGGCGCCCACCGCGAACTTCGTCGCGCCCGACCCCGAATGCCCGCTCGACGTCGTGCCGAACAAGGCGCGGCAGGCGCGCGTGACGGCGTGCCTTTCGAACGCCTTTGCCTTCGGGGGCATGAACGCGGTGCTGGCCCTGCGCGCGGTCTGAGCGTCAGTCGCCCAGCACGACGGGTTCGGTGCGGCCCATGCGGCAGAGGTCGCAGATGCGGACGGCCTCGGTGATGCCCATGAGGGCCAGTTCGCGGAAGGTGGGCAGCGAAAAGGGATCGGCGCGGGAGTAGTCGACGCGGTAGCCCAGATCCTCGAACGAGGCGACGGACATGCGGCTGAGCGGGCGGGACGTGCCCGACAGGAACCCGGTCAGAAGCTCGTCCCCGAAGATCAGCTCCCGCCAGTGGCCTTCGCGTGTGCCGGGGCCGCCGGTGTTGGCGATGGGCACACCGGGCCCGGCGGCGGGATCGAGGACCGCGAACTCCCGCGCGGCGGCGGCGCCGGTGAAGCGGGGGTCGTTGGTGCCAGATCCTGCGATGAGGCCCGCCCGTTGCCAGAGGGTGCCGAAGCCCAGCACATGCGCCATCTCGTGCAGGACGACATCCTCGAACCGGGCGCCGGCTTCCAGCACTTCGACGTCGGCGGTGTCGAACTGCATCACGCCCGCCACCGGAAGTTCCGACCCCGGGCGCAGGAGGGTCGGCCCCGCCTGGCCCAGGATGCCCTGCGCTCCGTCGATGGGTGCGATGGCGACCGTGATGCGCGGGCCGGTCAGAAGCTGGCCCTCGACGTCCTGCGGGTCGAAGCGGGTCTCGATGACGGCGTCCCATCGCGCGGCGGCACGGGTGAAGGCGTCCCGCCGTTCCGGCGTGATTTCGGTGGTGAAATCCAGGGTGATCATCGGCCGCGCTCCGCCCTGTGGGTCCGGCCGCCAGAAAACCGCAAGAGCGGGCGATTGGCCAGTTGCAAGGGTGCCGTGAGCACAAAGACGCGGACCGCGAACGAAAAGGGGCGCCCGAAGGCGCCCCGGTCGGTCAGGATGACGAGGTCACTCGGGTGCCTTGACCTCGACCGCCGAAAGGCCGGCGGTGAACCCCGAGAGCGACATGGCAAGCTCCGCCTTCTGGTCGGGGGCGAGGGCCGGCACCAGCGTCAGCGTGGCCTTGGCGCCCCGCTTGAGCGCGGCGACATCGGCGGCAGTGAAGCCCATGCGGGCGTAGCAGCCCGACTGGTCGCAGAAGCTGAAGGGATAGCGGCGGGGTTCGCCGGAATCGATCTGCATCGTGACCTGCGCGGTCAGCAGCGTCTGAAGGGGGGTCAGGACGGTCGCGCCGGCCACGATCTCGTTGCCGTCGGGCAGGTCGAAGAAGTTGACGTCGGCCGTCGGGTTGCCCTGCTGGTCGGACAGGCGCTGATAGAGCTGGCAAGGGTCGGTCTGCCCCTCGGGCGCCTTGAGGCAGCGGACTTCCCAGTCGCCGTGCTCCTCGCGCATGTAGATCTCGGGGCCGCCGCCTAGGGCCTGACCGACCGATTCACCCTGCATCAGGCCGTCACCGGGCGATCCGGGTTCCTCGGCGGTGTCCGTCTCTGTCCCGGTCTCGGTCCCCTCGGCGGGCGCCGGAGCATCGGCCGCAGGCTCCGCCGGCGTTTCGGCGGGGGTCTCGGCCGGCGTATTCGTCCCCGCATCCTGCGCCCATGCGGGGGCGGCCAGAACCATCGCGAGCGCGATCGCGGAAGCGCGGAGGGTCGGTGCTGTGATCAAGGTATCTCTCCTCAGATGATCTGTCGGGGCGGGGTTTATCACGTGACGATGGGAAGGTGCAGGGGGAAGAAGCCGTCGCCCGATGCGGGTCGTGCCGGGGGCCGGGCAATGAAAAAGGGCCTGATGAAAGGCCCTTTTTCCGTGACTTTTTTCTCTCCCCGTCGGACTGGCCGACTTGATGAGGCGAACCTTATGCAGTGGGGGATAACCCGTCAACCGGCTTGTTTCCGCCGGTTTGCGTTTTTTCAACTTCCGCCGTTGCGGATATCCGCTGTCGTGGCCCGGCGGGGGGCGACGAAGAAGGCCGCGCGGGGAGGGAAACCCGCGCGGCCAGGTCGACAGGAAGGCAAACCTGACCCGCAGAGAGTATGCGACCCGGTTCCCCGCTGTTATGGCAGGCGGATGTTAAGAACAGGTGAACGGGGGATGCCATGGATGACGGTGCCGGAACGATCTTCGTGGGCGGCGGCGGCGAGGGGCACGCGACGCCGCAAAGCTTGCGGCTGGACCATGCGAACCGGCACGGGCTGATCGCGGGGGCCACCGGCACGGGCAAGACGGTCACGTTGCAGATATTGGCGCAGGGGTTTTCGGACGCCGGGGTTCCGGTCTTCCTGTCGGACGTCAAGGGCGACCTGTCGGGCATGGCGCGGCCCGGGTCCGAGACGGCGAAACTGCACGAAGCCTTCGTCGCGAGGGCGGAGACCATCGGGCTGGACCTGATCTATGCGGCCGCGCCTGTCATCTTTTGGGACCTGTGGGGCGAGGCGGGCCATCCCGTCCGCACCACGGTGTCCGAGATGGGGCCGCTTCTGCTGGCGCGGCTGATGGACCTGACGGACGTGCAGGAAGGCGTGCTGAACATCGCCTTCCGCGTGGCCGACGAGGAGGGGCTGGCGCTGCTCGACCTGAAGGACCTGCAGGCGCTGCTGGTCTGGGTGTCCGAGAACCGTGGCGACCTCTCGGCGCGCTACGGCAACGTGGCCACGGCCTCGGTCGGCGCGATCCAGCGGTCGCTGCTCACGCTGGAGAATCAGGGCGGCGCGCTTCTGTTCGGAGAGCCGGCGCTGGCGCTGCCGGACCTGATGCTGACGGCGCCGGACGGGCGGGGGGTGGTGAACATCCTGGCCGCCGACCGCCTGATGGCCTCGCCGCGCCTCTATGCGACGTTCCTGCTGTGGCTTCTGTCGGAGCTTTTCGAGCAGTTGCCCGAGGTGGGCGACCCCGAAAAGCCGAAGCTCGTCTTCTTCTTCGACGAGGCGCATCTGCTGTTCGACGACGCGCCGAAGGTCCTGGTCGACAAGGTGGAGCAGGTGGCCCGGCTGATCCGGTCCAAGGGCGTGGGGGTCTATTTCGTGACCCAGAACCCGGAGGATATTCCAGAGGACATCCTGAGCCAGTTGGGCAACCGCATCCAGCATGCGCTGCGCGCCTTTACCGCCAAGGACCAGAAGGCGCTGCGGCAGGCGGCGCAGAACTACCGCGAGAACCCGCGCCTCGATATCGAGGACGCGATCCGGGAGGTCGGGGTGGGCGAGGCGGTGACGTCGCTGCTTGAGCGGAAGGGCATCCCCGGCATGGCGGAGCGCACGCTGATCCGGCCGCCCGCGTCGCAGCTGGGGCCGATCACGGCGGCGGAGCGGTCCGAAGTCATCGCAGCCTCGCCCGTCATGGGGCGCTACGACACGGCCGTGGACCGCGAGAGCGCGTTCGAGATCCTGGCCGAACGGGCGAAGGAGGCAGCGGTGGAGGCGAAGGAGCCTTCACGCGAATACACCGCCGGGCGGCGATACACCGGCACCCGCACCGGGGGCGATCAGCCCGCGCGGTCGCGGCGGAGCGATACCATGGGCGAGGCTTTTGCCAAGTCCTTCGCGCGGTCGCTGGGCACGCGGACGGGCAACACGCTGGTGCGCGGTATCCTGGGCGGGCTGTTCCGCGGCCGCTGACAGGCGACGCGGCGGAACGCTTGCCGGACGGCGATGCGGGGCGCAGACTTGCCCCCATGAACCACGAGGTGACGAACCAGCCGCCGCCCTTGCCCGACCTGGACCTCTGCGCGGGCGATGCCGCTTTACGCGATGCCCTGGACCGCGCGGGCACGGCGCCGCCGGTCGATCTGGGACGCGCGGCCGGGCGGGCGGAGGTGGCGGACCGGGCGCGGCTGGCGAACGAGAACCCGCCGAAGCTTCGCAGCCACGACCGCTATGGCCACCGCATCGACGAGGTGGAGTTCCATCCGGCCTATCACGACCTGATGCGCCTAGGGCTGGAAGGGCGCGTCGCGTCGGCCGCCTGGGACGGCGAGGGGCGGGCAGGGCATCTGGCCCGGCTCTACCTGATGACGCAGGCGGATGCGGGTGTGGTCTGCCCCATGTCGATGACCCATGCCAGCGTGCCCGCGCTGCGTGCTGACGCGCGCGTCGCCGCAGTGTGGGAGCCGCTGGTCCGCGCGGCGCAATACGACCCCCGACGCCTGCCGGTGGCGCAGAAGGCGGGCGTCACGCTGGGCATGGCGATGACCGAGAAGCAGGGCGGGTCGGATGTCCGCGCGAACACGACGCGGGCGCGGCGGCAGGGCGGGGACTATGTGCTGGACGGGCACAAGTGGTTCTGCTCGGCGCCCATGTCGGACGCCTTCCTGACGCTCGCGCAGGCGGAGGGCGGGCTGACGTGTTTCCTGGTGCCGCGCGTCCTGCCTGACGGCGGACGGAACGGGATGCACATCCAGCGGCTGAAGGACAAGCTGGGCGACCGGTCCAATGCGTCCTCGGAGATCGAGTATCACGGCGCGCTGGCGCAGCGGCTCGGCGACGAGGGCCGGGGCATCGCCACGATCATCGCCATGGTGCAGGAGACGCGCGCCGATTGCGTCGCGGGCTCCGCCGGCGGGATGCGGGCGGCGGTGACGCAGGCGCTGTGGCATGTAAGCCACCGGCGGGCGTTCCAGAAGACACTGATCGACCAGCCGGCGATGCTGGCCGTAATGGCCGACCTGTGCCTTGAGGTGGAGGCCGCCGTGGCGCTCGCCATCCGCTGCGGTGCCCTCATGGATGCGGGCGATCCGCTGGCGCGCGTGGCGGTGCCGGCGGCGAAATACTGGGTCTGCAAGCGGCAGACCGGGGTCGTCCATGAGGCACTGGAGGCACATGGTGGCGCGGGTTACGTCGAGGAGGCGCCGATGGGGCGGCTGTTCCGCGCGGCGCCGCTCAATGCGGTGTGGGAAGGGTCGGGCAACGTGATCGCGCTCGACCTGCTCCGCGCGCTTCGGGACGATGCGGCAAGGCAGGCGCTGGCGGCCGCGGTGGCAGGCGCGCGCGGGCTCGACGCCCGGCTCGACGTGCATCTGCGGCGTCTGGACGTGCACCCCGACGAGACGACCGCGCGCCGGTTCGCCGAGGACGTGGCGCTGGCGATGCAGGCCATTGCCCTGTCGCAGGGGGACGGCGCCATTTTCGACGCGTTCTGCGCGGGGCGGCTCGGGGATCGCGGGCTGGCCTATGGCGGGGTGGTCCTGCCGGACGCCCGCCACCTGATCGACCGGGCGATGCCGCGGGCCGCCTGAAGCGGTCAGTACCTCAGAATGGCTGCGATCCGCGTGTCGCCGGGCATGTCATCCGCCGGGACGATATAGACGTCGCCACCGTGCCGGAGCGTCTCGACGGCCGCGGCATCGAACCGGTCCGGGGTGGAGCCCTCGGCTTCGTCATCGGACCCTGTCGCGCCGCCATCGCGGTCGGATGCGCCTTCGGCCAGCAGGAGCGTCTCGACACGACCTTCCTGCGCGGACCGGGCGACATCCTCCGCGCCGGCCATGGCTCGGGCGTCATCGCTCCCCTGCAGCGCGGCGAGGCGGTCGACGGCCTCCCTGCGACCCGCCATGAAACGCGGCTCGACCAGAGCATAGGCCGCTTCGTGCAGGGCGGTGTCGTCCATCGCCGCCGGGTTGGTCTCGACCATGCCGGCGAGCAGGGGTCCGAGTGTGGTGGACCTGGCGAAATGCCCACCCGTTTCCGCATCCGCGACGAGCACGACCGGAACGGCATCGGATGCGAGCCGGTCATCGAGGACCGAGGCTATGCGGCGGACGTATTCGACCAGACGATCCTTGCGCCAGTCGGCAGGACTGTCGCCCAGGACCTCCGACTTCGAGATCGTCGTCCCACCCGGGCCGGGCCGCGTCGCCGGCGGGGCCTGCAGCGGATTCTGATAGTCCGCCTTGCCCATGACCTCCGCGAGATCCTCCGGCGCATCGTCCAGTTCCACCTCCGCCATGCTGAAACGCGAGGCGTCGAACAGCCGGACCCTCTCGGCGGTGATCGTCAGAACGTGAAAGGCGCCGTCGGCCGCCAGCAGCGGCAGCAGGGGCTTCACGTGGAAGCGGGGGCCGATCGCGACGCGTTCGTCGAAGGACAAGGGCACCCGATGTTCGTGCATCCCTCCGCTACCAAGGAACAGCGCCAACCCTTCGTTCTGATGCTGCCAGAACGGATAGTCGTCCAGGAGGGCCGTGGCCGGAGCGAGAAGCGCGTGGATATCCCCAGCCTTCATGCCCCGGTCGCCGAGCCGGTTGCGCGCCTCGGCCAGCAGGTTCTTGAGGCGGATCGGTCCCTGCCGGGTCTCTGCGCCGCGGACATGGGTCGGCAGGAACAGCGACACGCCGACGGGCGGCGTCGCTTCCATGAGCTTGTCGAGATCGGATTTCGTGAACATGGGGCACCCCGCCAATATCGCATGAAGGACGCTTTTGCCTTGCGGGGCGTCCGGCCCCCGCGGCATCTGCACGATGAGGCGGGGTGGGGGAGCGCAAGTCAACCGGCGCCCCGGGGCTGCCCGCGACTTTCCGCCTGCGCCGCGCGTCAGGCCATGTCGGCCGATCCCTGCGGATCTGTTCGCGGATCGAGCGCGGTCGCCACCGGCGTGCCGTCGGGCATCGGGACGAACGGTTCGCAATCCTCCGCGGCGGGTGCCGCGCGTGTCCGCGCGCGCAGCAGCACCGCGACGGCGAACGCCGCGGCGACGAGGGATTCCAGCGCGAAGAAGGACCCCGGCCCGAAGGCAGACATCACCACCGATGCGACAAGCGGCCCGATGGCCGCGCCGACCGAATAGACCATCAGCAAGCGCCCCGCGGCCGCGACGTAGTAGCGCCGGTCCAGCAGGTCGAAGGTCAGCGCGAGGCAGAGCGGATAGATGCCGCTGATCGCCCCGCCGAAGAGGAGTGCGGGGACCGCGGCGAGGAGCGGCGAACCCTGTCCGACCGTCAGCGCCACGCCCGCCCAGGACGCCCCCGCCGCCAGCAGGACGAAGGCCAGCACCACGCGCCTGTCGAACCGGTCGGCCAGCATCCCGAGCGGAAGCTGGAATATCAGCCCGCCGATGACGACGGTGCTCATGAACAGGGCCGCTTCGGTGACGCCCAGGCCCATTCCGCGCGCGAAGACGATGCCCAGCGAATAGAACGACCCCACGATCATTCCCGCCACGGCAGCGCCCGTCACCCCGACCCGTGACGTCGCATGGAGGGCACGGACGTTCAGCACGCGAACCTCGGCCAGGCTCGGCTCGCCCAGTCGGGTCAGGGCCACGGGGACGAGCGAGAGCCCGATCAGCGCCGCGGCGATCATCAGGTGCTCATGCCCGCCCAGGGGCGCGAGGTTCACCATCGTCTGACCCGCCGCGACGGCGAGGTAATAGGCCAGCATGTAGTAGCCGAGCACCCGGCCGCGCGTCTCGTTGGCGCTGCGTTCGTTGAGCCAGCTTTCGATCGCGGTCGTCATGCCGGCGATGGTGAACCCGCCGACGATGCGGAGGGTCACCCAGGCGATTGGGCCGGAGGTGAAGCCGTAGAACAGGCAGCTTGCCGCGCAGACGGCCGCGAAGGCCGTGAAGGCGCGGATGTGCCCGATGCGCAGGATGACCCGCTTGGCCCGCAGCCCGCCGAGCGCGAGACCCATGTAGAATGCGGCCATGACGAGGCCGGTCAGCCAGACCGGATATCCCGCGCCTTCCATCCGCAGGGGCAGGACGACGCCGAGAAGACTGTTTCCAGCGTTGAAGGCGGCCGTGCCGCCAAGCAGGGCCGCCACCGGGCGCACGTGGGTTCGCAAAGCCATGGGATGCTCCGGCGGCCTGCCCGTCGCGGGCGTTCGACGTGCCGATCCCCTAGCGGAAATCCCGCGCGCCCGAAACAGAAGAACACGTGCGACGCGGCGGCGACACGCGACGCCCGGCCCGTCAGCGCAGCCGCCGTTCCGTGTCGACGTCGAAGAACAGGGCCTGGGTAGCATCGAAGGTGACGACGACGGGCGTGCCCTCGTCGATCACCGCGTCGTCCCGCGTCTCGACGATCAGCCGCTCCCCTTGCGGGGTGTCGAGATAGTCGTAGGAGACGCCGCCGAGGCGTTCGCGGATGTCGAGGACGATGTCGGAGGGGCCGGGCGCCACCGCCAGGTGCTGCGGCCGCAGGCCGACGACGACCTTGTGGCCATCGGGCGGCAGGGCGACCCCGGTGTCGACAGGGCCACCGCCGAGCGCGGGAATGCGGACCTTGCCGCCGTCGACCACACCGTCGAGGAAATTCATGCTGGGCGAGCCGATGAAGCCGGCGACGAAGCGGTTGTCGGGGTCGGCGTAGAGCTGCATCGGGGTGCCCACTTGTTCGATCCGACCGGCGCGCAGGACGACGATCTTGTCGGCGAGGGTCATCGCCTCCACCTGATCATGGGTGACGTAGATCATCGTCGCCCCGATCTCCTTGTGAAGGCGCGCGATCTCGATCCGCATGTCCACGCGCAGTTCGGCGTCGAGGTTCGACAGCGGCTCGTCGAACAGGAACACCTCCGGGCCGCGGACGATGGCCCGGCCGATGGCGACGCGCTGGCGCTGGCCACCCGACAGTGCCTTGGGCTTGCGGTCGAGATAGTTGTCGAGCTTGAGGATCCTGCTCGCCTCGGCCACCTTGCTTCGAATGACGTCCTTCGGATGGCCGTTCATCCGCAGCCCGAAGCCCATGTTCTCGGCCACCGTCATGTGGGGGTAGAGCGCGTAGGTCTGGAACACCATCGCGACGCCGCGTTCCGCCGGGTCGATGTCGGTCACGTCGCGGGCGCCGATGTGGATCTTGCCGGCGGTCGTCTTCTCCAGCCCCGCCACCATCCGCAGGAGGGTCGATTTCCCGCACCCGGAGGGGCCGACGAAGACGCAGAACTCCCCGTCCTCGATCCGGAGATCGATGCCGTGGATGACGGCGATGGGCCCGAATTTCTTGACGACGTTGTCGAGTGAGACTCCGGTCATGGGGTTCCGCCTTCCTAGATGCGTTCCGGAAAGCGCCAGCTTTCCGCGTCTTCTGCGATGCGACCGGCCGCGTTCAGCAACTTGTCGGCGTGGGTTTCGAGATCTTCGAGGGTCGCCCGGTTGGTCGATGAGGTGATCGACAGACCGCCGATGGGTTTGCCGATCCGGCTGAGGATGGGCACGGCGCAGCAGATGATGCCGGGCTCGTGCTCCTCCCGGTCGAAGGCGTAGCCACGCGCGCGGATGCGGGCCAGTTCGGCGCGCAGGTCCACGGCGGTCGCGATGGTGTTCGCGGTATGGCGGTGAAAGCTCTGCGCCTTGAGCACCTCGTCCAGGTGCTCGGGGTCGAGATGGGCCAGCATCGCCTTGCCCACGCCGGTGCAATAGGCGGGGCCGACCCGGCCTGCCTGGGCGAACATCTCGATCGCGCGGGCCGCGTTGCGCTTGTCGACATAGAGGACGTGCCCGGCGTCGAGTTGCGCCAGGTGGATCGTCTCGCCCGTCGCCTGGGACAGCGCGTCGATATGAGGCCGCGCGATCGGGGCGAGCGAGCTCTGCGACCACGCCGAATGCGCGAGGCGGACGAGCCGGACGCCGAGCGAATAGGTGCCGCTTTCGGCATCGTGTCGCAGCATCTGCTGGTTCGTGAGCGTCTGGAGCAGACGGTAGAGCGTCGCCTTGGGATGATCCGACACCGACAGGAGATCGGAGAAGCGGACCGGCGCGCCGTGCCCGGCCACCAGTTCCAGCACGTCCAGCGCCTTGCCGACCGTGCCGTCGGCGGGACGTTCCGATGCCATTCCTGTGCCCTCCGCGACCCTGTTGACGAGAGGCAGTCTAGCGAACATAGTTTCCAATATTCAAGATCGTGTTTCACTAAATGGAACCTGTCAGGGAGGACACCATGTTCCACTATGCGAAGGGCGCGCTCGCCCTTTCCGCCGCGTTGCTGACGACCACGGCCGCCGTCGCCCAAGACAAGCGCATCGTCCGTTACAACGCCGACTTCGATCCCGCACCGCTGGCGGCAATGGAGCAGGTGATCGCCGATTTCGAGGCGGCGAACCCCGAGATCGAGATCCAGCTCAACAACTTCGACCACGAAGGCTACAAGACGGCGATCCGCAACTTCCTGACCGCCGACGCGCCCGACCTCGCCAACTGGTACGCGGGCAACCGCATGGCGCCCTTCGTCACTTCGGGGCAGTTCATGGACGTATCGGACGTCTGGGAGGAGAACGGGCTGGAGGAGTCGCTCGGCTCCGCGCTCGCCTCCATGACCATCGACGACAAGCAGTGGGGCGTGCCCTACACCTACTACCAGTGGGGCATCTACATGAACGAGGACGCCTATGAGGCGGCCGGCGTCGAGGTGCCGGGGGTCGAGGACATCACCTGGGAGGAATTCGTGGCCAACTGCGAGGCGTTCGAGGCGGCGGGCATCGACTGCCTGACCACCGGGACGAAGGCGCTATGGCCGGGGGCCGGCATCTTCGACTATCTCAACCTGCGGACCAACGGATACGACTTCCACATGGACCTGACCTCCGGCGAGGTGCCCTGGACCGACGAGCGGGTGAGGGCCGTCTTCGACGAATGGGCCAAGGTCCAGCCCTATGTCACGAAGAACCACGCCGCGCTCGAATGGCAGGACGCGGCGGCGCTTCTGGTGCAGGGGAAGGCCGCGAACTACGTTATGGGCAACTTCGCCGTCGCTGTCTTCAAGGAAGGCGGCATGACCGAGGAGAACCTGGGCTTCATGCGCTTCCCTGAGATCGCCACCGACATCCCGCGCGCGGAGGAGGCGCCGACGGACACGGTCCACATTCCGACCGCGGCGCAGAACCCCGACGACGCCAAGGCGTTCCTGGCCTATCTCGCCACGGCCGAAGCGCAGAACACGATCAACGCGGCGATGGGTCAGCTTCCCATCAACAAGGACGCGACGGTGCCCGACGATCCGTTCCTGAAGGCGGGGTTCGAGACGCTGTCCACGGCGGAGGGCGGCATCGCGCAGTTCTTCGACCGCGACGCCCCGGCCGAAATGGCCAAGATGGGGATGGAGGGCTTCCAGGAGTTCATGGTCAAGCCCGAGAACCTCGACCGGATCCTCGACCGGCTCGAAAAGGCGCGGACGCGCATCTACCAGTAAGACTTGCGAGGCGGCCGATCCCTTCGGCCGCCCGCAGACCCACCGGAGGCCCTCGATGACCCGCGCCGCACTGCCCGCAGCCTCGGCCGAGATGCCGCCCCGCTCCCGCTGGCGGACGCATCAGCGGAGGCTCGCGCCCTGGCTGTTCCTTGCACCCGGCCTCGCCATGTTCGCGGTCTATGTCGTGAGCCCGATCTTCCAGAGCATGTGGATCAGCCTCTACGACTGGGACGGGCTGGGCGAGAAGGTCTGGATCGGGGCCGCGAACTACGCCGAACTGATGGACGACGACGCGTTCTATACCTCGCTTTGGAACAACGTCCTCTGGCTCGTGCTCTACATGCTGTCGGTTCCCGCCGGCCTGATGATGGCGATCTTCCTCAACCAGACGATCCGGGGCATGCGGCTCTACAAGTCGATGTTCTTCTTTCCCTTCGTCATCTCGCAGGTCGTGGTCGGCCTGATCTTCTCGTGGTTCTACGCCCCCGACTTCGGCCTGCTCTATCAATTGATCGAGTGGCTGACCGGCACCGGCGTCGCGATCCTGGCCGACGACCGCTATGTCACCTACGGGATCATCGCCGCGGGGCTCTGGCCGCAGATCGCCTATGTGATGATCCTCTACCTTACCGGGCTCAACAACGTGGCGACCGACCAGATCGAGGCGGCCCGGCTCGACGGGGCGAAGGGGTGGCGGATGCTCTGGCACGTCGTCCTGCCGCAGCTTCGCCCCGCGACCTTCATCGCGGTGGTGGTGACGGTGATCGGCGCGCTGCGGTCCTTCGACCTCGTGTCGGTGATGACGGACGGCGGGCCCTATGGGTCGAGCCGCGTCCTGTCGTTCTACATGTACGAACAGGCGCTGTCGGAATACGGCTATCGGATGGGCTATGGCGCGGCCATCGCCGTCGTCCTGTTCGCGATCATGATGATCTTCATCTCGGGCTTCATCTGGAAGATGTGGCGCGACGAGAGGGAGCGCTAGGATGTTCCCCAGACCCATCGAACAGGCGCCGACCGCGACGCGATGGCTCTATAGGGTGGCCGTGCCCGTGGCGCTTTTCCTGTGGCTCCTGCCGCTTCTGGGCGTGGCGGTGACATCGGTGCGCCCGGCGTCGGACCTCGCGCAGGGGAACTATTTCGGGATGCCGTCCTCCATCGCCTTCTCGAACTATCGGGAGGTCTTCGCCAATTCGCCGATGGCCTCCTACATGCTCAATTCGTTCAAGGTGACGATCCCCACGGTGATCGGCGCGCTGGCGCTGTCGTGCATGACCGGCTTCGCGCTCGCCATCTACAACTTCAGGTCGAACCTTCTGGTGTTCTTCATGTTCGTGGCGGGCAACTTCGTGCCGTTCCAGATCCTGATGGTGCCGGTGCGCGATCTGACGCTCAGCCTCGACATGTACAACACATGGTACGGGCTCGCGCTGTTCCACATCGCGTTCCAGACCGGGTTCTGCACGCTGTTCATGCGGAACTTCATCAAGGCGCTTCCCTTCGAACTGATCGAGGCGGCGCGGGTCGAGGGGGTGAGCGAGGTCAGGATATTCTGGCACGTCGTCCTGCCCCTGATGCGGCCCGCCATCGCCGCGCTGAGCGTCCTGATCTTCACCTTCATCTGGAACGACTTCTTCTGGGCGACCGTCCTGTCGAACTCGCCCGAGTCGCAGCCGATCACGGCGGGCCTGTCGTCGCTCAACGGGCAATGGATCGCGCAGTGGCATCTTGTCAGCGCGGGGTCGATCCTGGCCGCCCTGCCGCCGGTGGCGATGTTCTTCCTGATGCAGCGGCATTTCATCGCCGGCCTGACCCTCGGGGCGGTGAAGTGATGCGGCACTGGTCGCTTGCCGACGGCCGGCAGAGCCTGATCCTCGCCTCCGATGGGGCGCGGCTGCCGCAGATCGTCTATTGGGGCCCGCGGTTGCCGGAGGGCGAGGACCTCGCCGCGCTGACGGCCGCCGGGGCGCTGGACGTCACGGGCGGGATGCTGGATCGCACCCCCGACCTGTCGATCTGCCCGGAGGCCACGCAGAGCTTTCCGGGCCAGCCGGGCCTGATGCTGCGCGACGCGGAGGGCACGTCGATCCTGCCGGCGTTCCGCTTCGTCGAAGCCGAAGAAGAGGGCGACCGGCTGGTTATCCTCTACCGGGACGAGCGTCACGGGCTGACCTATCGCGCGACCTTCGCGACCTGCGGCGACACGCATGTGATCGAAGCGCGGTCCACGATCGAAAGCGCAGCACCCGTCCACCTCCACTGGCTCGCCGCCCCGGTCTTTCCGGGGCCGCAACTTTCCGACGAGATGCACGATTTCGCGGGCCGCTGGTGCGGCGAGTTCCAGATGAACGCCACCCCCTGGTCCCCCGGCATCCGCTGCCGCGACAACCGGACGGGACGCACGGGGCACGAACATTTTCCCGGCCTTATCGTCCCCTGCCGGGGGGCTACGAATACGCAAGGTCAGGCGTTCGGCTTCCACTACGGATGGTCGGGCGGGCACCGCATGGTCGCGGAGGAGCTGTCCGACGGTCGCCGGCAGATCCAGTTCGGCCATGCGGCGGGGATCGAGACGTCGCCCGGCACGCGCTTCGAGTCGGCCACGCTCTACGCCGTCTTTTCGGACGAGGGGATCAACGGCTGCGCGGTCGCCTTCCAGCGGCACCTGCGCGACCGGATCCTGCGCTTTCCCAGGCCGGACCGCCCGCGCCCCGTTCACTACAATTGCTGGGAAGCCGTCTATTTCGACCACAATATGCCCGAGTTGAAGGAGATCGCGACCCGCGCCGCCGCCCTCGGGGCCGAGCGGTTCGTGCTGGACGACGGCTGGTTCGGCAATCGCGACGACGATACGCGCGCGCTGTCGGACTGGGTGGTGGATGCGCGCAAGTATCCCGACGGCCTCGGGCCTCTGATCGAGCATGTCCACGCGCTGGGCATGACCTTCGGCATCTGGTTCGAGCCGGAGATGATTAACCCCGACAGCGAGGTCCACCGCCGGCATCCCGACTGGGCGCTGGGGCCGGACGACCAGATCCTGGGGCGGAACCAGAAGGCGCTGGACATGGCGCGGGCGGAGGTGCGCGATGTCCTGTTCGACCGGATCGGCGCGATCCTGTCGGCGCATCCCGTCGACTACGTCAAATGGGACCATAACCGCGTGCTGCCGATGCCCGACGCGGCACAGACGCGGGGAACATACGCCCTGATCGACCGTCTGCGCCACGCCTTTCCGCAGGTCGAGATCGAAAGCTGCGCAAGCGGGGGCGGGCGGATCGACTTCGGCATCCTCGGGCGCACGCACCGTGTCTGGCTCTCCGACAGCAACGACGCGCTGGAGCGACTGAAGATCCAGCACAACGCGGCGATCTTCCTGCCTTTCGTCGTGACGGGCAGCCATGTCGGCCCACGCGAATGTCACACCTCGGGCCGCGTGCTCGACATCCGGTTCCGGGCCTGGGTCGCCGCGCAGCGCCACATGGGGTTCGAGATGGACCCGCGCGAGTTGGATGAGGAGGAGGCCCGTGTCCTGACCGAGGTGACGGAATGGTGGAAGCGCAACCGCGAATGGATGGGCCGCGCCGACATCCTGCGGCTCGACAGCGCCGATCCGGCCGTCATCGCCGAACAGCAACAGGCCGAGGACGGCGGGCGCTTCGTCGTCTTCGCCGGAAAGGCCGCCACCTCGACGCAGACCGTCCCGCGTCCCCTGCGCCTGACGCGGCTGTCGCCCCATGCGCGCTACCGGATCGAGCTGCTGAACCGGGGCGACGCGTCCGGCCTGTCGCGCGGCGAGCCGGTCCTGAAATCGCAACCTGTCGTCCTGAGCGGGCAATACCTGATGAACCACGGCCTGACCCTGCCGTGGAGCTTTCCCGAACGCATGTGGGTCGTCGAAGGGGAACGAGTATGACCAGCGACGCGGGAGAGCGAGAGATGAACCTGCCGGCGACATTCCACGACCTGAGCGGCACATCGGTCTTCATCACGGGCGGCGGCTCCGGCATCGGGGCGAGCCTGACCGAAGGGTTCCTGCGGCAGGGCGCGCGGGTGGCTTTCGTCCAGCGGTCCGAGTCCGGCGCCTTCTGCGACGAGATGGAGCGCGCCACCGGCACGCGGCCGCTGTTCATTCCCTGCGACATCACCGACGTCGCGGCCCTGAAGGCGGCGGTGGACCGGGCGGCAGAGGCGCAGGGGCCGATCACCGTTCTTGTCAACAATGCCGCCAACGACGAGCGCCACAGGACCCTCGACGTGGACGAGGACTTCTGGGACCGGTCGACGGGGATCAACCTCAAGGCCTATTTCTTTGCCGCGCAGGCGGTCATTCCGGGGATGCAGGCGGCGGGTGGCGGGTCGATCATCAACTTCTCGTCGATCAGCTACATGATGGGGAACGCGGGCTATCCCGCCTATGTGGCCGCCAATTCCGGCATCAACGGCCTGACCCGCGCCCTCGCACGGGAGTTCGGACCGGACCGCATCCGCGTCAATGCGCTCGCCCCCGGATGGGTGCTGACGCAGAAGCAGCGGGACCTTTGGGTGACGCCCGAAGGCCTCGCCGCGCATATCGACCGCCAGTGCCTGAAGGACTCGCTTGCCCCCGAGGATATCGTGGGCGGCGCGCTGTTCCTGGCGTCGGACCTGTCGCGGATGATGACGGGGCAGGCGCTGGTGATCGACGGCGGCGTCGTGGTGACGGGATGACCGATGCGCGCATGAGGCCCGACTGGATCGCGGCGGACTGGGGCACGTCGCACCTGCGTCTCTGGCGGATGGACCGGGCGGGTGCGGTCCTCGGCCGGATCGACAGCGACCGGGGCATGGGCACGCTCCGCCGCGAGGAGTTCGAGCCTGTCCTGCTCGACCTTCTGCGCGACGATCTGCCGGGCGCGGGGTGCCTTGACGTGATCTGCTGCGGCATGGCCGGATCGCGCCAGGGATGGGCGGAGGCGCGCTATGCCGCCGTTCCCTGCGCGCCCCCCGGCATCCGGCAGGCCACGCGGGTCGCCACGCAAAGCGAGCGCCTCTCCGTCCGCATCCTTCCCGGCCTGAGGCAGAACGCACCCGCCGACGTGATGCGCGGGGAGGAGACGCAGATCGCGGGGTTTCTGAGGACGGAACCCGATTTCGACGGCGTCATCTGCCTGCCGGGCACCCACTGCAAATGGGTGCACGTCAGCGCGGGCGAGGTGGTGAGCTTCCGCACCTTCATGACCGGTGAGATGTTCGCGCTCTTGGCGGACCGGTCGGTGCTGCGCCATGGCATCGCCTCCGCCGGGATGGACGAAGGGCCGTTTTCCGACGCCGTCGCGCGCACCGTTTCCCAGCCCGAGGTGCTGGCGCGCGATCTGTTCACGCTCCGGGCCGAAGCGCTTTTGCATGGGCTCGATCCCGTCGCGGCGCGGTCGCGTCTGTCGGGTTTGCTGATCGGGGCCGAACTGGCCGGCGCGCGGCCCTACTGGCTCGGGCGCGACATCGT
This sequence comes from Jannaschia rubra, assembly GCF_001403735.1. GTDB lineage: Bacteria > Pseudomonadota > Alphaproteobacteria > Rhodobacterales > Rhodobacteraceae > Jannaschia > Jannaschia rubra. The sequence continues at coordinate 153,811 of NZ_CXPG01000021.1, read as the reverse complement.
GGTCATGGGCGAAAGCGGGATCGCGGGCGCCTACCGGACGGCGCTCGACCTGCAGGGTGTCCGCGCGCGCCAGGTCGGAGCGGAGGAGATGACGTTGAGCGGCCTTCGCGCGGCCTACGAGGACCTGAAGGAGGGTGAGCGATGAGCCAACCGTCGGGTTCCCGCGAAGCGCCGGTCCTGCAGCGGACGCTGGGGGTCTGCTACTACCCCGAACACTGGCCCGAGGAGCAGTGGCAGGACGACGCGCGCCGCATGGCCGAGGCGGGGCTCACCTGGGTCCGCATCGGGGAATTCTCCTGGTCGCGGCTGGAGCCGGAGCCGGGCCGCCTCGATTGGGACTGGCTCGACCGCGCCATCGCAACGCTGGGCGGGGCAGGGCGGCGCGTGGTGCTGGGCACGCCGACCGCCACGCCGCCCCGGTGGATGCTGGACCGGCACCCCGACATGCTCGCCATCGACGTGGAGGGCCGCCCGCGCAAGTTCGGCTCCCGCCGGCATTACTGCTTCAGCCATGAAGGCTATCTCGAGGAGTGCCGCCGCATCGTGACCGCGCTGGCCGAACGCTATGGCCGCAATCCGCATGTGGCCGCCTGGCAGACCGACAATGAATACGGCTGCCACGACACGGTGGTCTCCTACTCCGACGCCGCACGCCGCGCCTTCCGCGACTGGCTCCGCGGCCAGTTTGCGTCGTCAGATGGCAACGCCGGCGACATCGGCGCGCTGAACCGGGCCTGGGGCAATGTCTTCTGGTCGATGGACTATGGCGACTTCGACGACATCGACCTGCCGAACCTGACGGTGACGGAGCCGAACCCCGCGCACAGCCTCGCGTTCCTGCGGTTTTCCTCTGCCCAGGTCGTCCGCTTCAACCGCGCGCAGGTCGATGCCATCCGCGCCCATTCCGGCGCGCCGATCGCCCACAACTACATGGGCCGCGTGACCGACTTCGACCATTTCGCGGTGGGCGCCGATCTCGATATCGCGTCGTGGGACAGCTATCCCCTCGGGTTCCTCGAAGACCGCGTGGGGGCGGGCGTGGCGGATCAGCGCCGTTTCGCACGTCAAGGCGATCCGGACTTCCAGGCGTTCCACCACGATCTTTACCGCGCTGTCGGGCGCGGCCGATGGTGGGTGATGGAACAACAGCCCGGCCCCGTGAACTGGGCGCCATGGAACCCCGCGCCGCTGCCCGGGATGGTGCGTCTGTGGACGTGGGAGGCCTTCGCGCACGGGGCGGAGGCGGTGTGCTATTTCCGCTGGCGGCAGGCGCCGTTCGCACAGGAACAGATGCACGCCGGCCTGCTCCGCCCCGACGGGGCCGAGGCGCCGGGGCTGGCGGAAGCCCGTGCGGTCGCGCGCGAACTGGCGGAGGCGCCCGACGCCGTCGCAGCGCAGGCCCCCGTCGCGCTGATCTTCGACTACGCGGCCGACTGGGCCTGGAAGGTGCAGCCGCACGGGCGGGGACTGAGCTATTTCGCGCTGATCTTCGATCACTACCGTGCGTTGCGGCGGGCCGGACTGTCGGTCGATATCCTGCCCCCCGGCACGCGCGACTTCGCCGGCTATCGTGCAATCTTCGCGCCCGGCCTCATGCATGTGCCCGACGATCTGAAGTCGGCTCTGGCCGGCAGCGGGGCGGAGGTGGCGATCGGACCGCGCAGCGCCGCGCGTGACGGCCACTTCACGATCCCGGTGCCGCTGCCGCCGGCCTTTCCCGGTCTCGACGCCACGGTCGCGCGGGTCGAAAGCCTGCGTCCCGACCTGCCGGTTCCGGTCACGGGCGGGGGTGCGGTGACGGGTTACAGGGAGGAGATCGAAGGCACGGCCGAGATTGTCTTCGCCGCCACGGACGGCACGCCGGTCGTCGTGCGTCAGGGGCGCATCACCTATGCCGGGGGGTGGGGCGACGAGGCGCTGCTGGACCGTCTGATCGCCGACGTCTGCGAGCGCGCGGATGTCCAGACCCTGGCCATGCCGCGCGGCGTCCGCATCCGCGACACGGGGACGGAACGCTTCTGGTTCAACTACAACCCCGATCCCGTCGACACGGCGGCAGGTCGGATTCCGGGCGCGGAATGCCTGCGGACGTCACGGGAGTGAGGGACAGGCCGGGGCAGGGCGGCTATCCCCGCAGCCAGGTCCCATAGTCGCTGACCAGCAGGCGTGTCGGGGGCACGTCCTCCTCGACCTCCGCAAAGCGCCCGATGGGTTCGCGGAAGATGTTGTCGGTCTCGTCGTCGTTGACGGTGCTGACTTCGCCGATCAGGACATCGCCGCCCTCGCCCCAGAAGGCGTGCCAGTCGCCCGGCCGCAGGGTGACGCTTTCGCCCGGCGCGAGGCGGAGCCGTTCGCCCGGCGCGAACTCATGGCGGATGCCGTCGCACCAGACGGTGCCGCCCCGGTCTTCGGCGAAGTTCCCGGCATCGTCCGATCCGTAAAGCTCCACCACCAGCGTGGCACCGCCGCGGTTGATGATGTCTTCGGCCTTCAGAACATGGGTATGCATGGGGGAAAGCTGATCCTGTCGGGAAATCAAAAGCTTCTCGGCATAGCACATGCCACCGCCCGCCCGCAGGTCCGACAGGAGCCCGTTGCGGAGAGTGAAGAGGAACAGCCCCATCTGCGCGTAGCGGCCCGCGCCGTAATCGGTGATGTCCCAACCGCAACGCGCGTCGATGACCTGGTGCGCGTCTTTCGCCCGCGCCGCGAACTCCTCCGGCGTCCAATGGGCAAAGGGCGGCAGGGCGAAGCCGTGACGCCGGATCATCTCATCCGCCTCGGCCATGATCGCGTTGATGTCGGAGCGTTTCATGCGGGCCTCCCCTGTCTGTCCGGCCCTTGATAGGCGCGGCGACCTGTCAAGGGAAGCGACGGACGCCTCAAGGGATGCTCATGTCCCCGCCTGAGAGGAACGCGCGCCTTTCGTCCGCGGAAGGCGAACGGTCGCCCGCAGGCCGCCTTCGGCCCCGTTTTCCAGCGTGATCGCGCCGCCGTGCGCCGCGACGATGGTCTGCGCGATGGACAGGCCGAGGCCCGCGCCGCCGGTCTGCGCACTGCGGCTGTCGTCGCCCCGCACGAAGGGTTCGAGAACGGCGGCCAGACGCTCCGGCGGAATGCCGGGGCCGTCGTCCTCCACGGTGACGACGGCATCCGGGCCATCCCGCGACAGGTGGACCCGCGCTCTGCCGCCATAGCGAACTGCGTTGTCGACGAGGTTCCCGAAGGCACGGCGCAGCGCGACCGGTCGGCCTGTCACCGCAACGGCTTTGGTCCCGTCGAATTCCGCGCCGCGTTCCCCGCAAAGACGGCGGAGAAGGTCGGCGAGGTCGATGTCCCGCGTCGTCTCGGCATCTCTGGCGCCGCGCGCATAGGCGACGAGCCCGTCGGCCATCACGGTCATCTCGTCCAGGGTGCGGATCATCGGCGCGGCATCGGCCTCCTCCAGCAGTTCGGCACGGATGCGCAGGCTGGTGATCGGCGTGCGAAGGTCGTGGCCGACGGCGGCGAGCGTCCGCATCCGCTCGGCATCGAAACGCGCGATGCGGCCCTGCATGTCGTTGAAGGCCGCAGCGGCATCCCGCATCTCGCGCGGGCCCGCCTCAGCCACCCGCGCGGTGCGGTCGCCCCGTCCCGCGGCGCGGGCGGCGTCGGCCAGCTCCCGCAGGGGTCGCGTCAGCCGCCGCACATAAAGCAATGCAGCGCCGAGGACCAAGGCCAGCGACAGCCCGAGGACGATGAGGAATATTTCCTGGTCCGGCCCCTCAGGCCGCCGTCTGTACCCCCGCGAGACCACGTTGAGCCATTGCGCCGCCTCGCCCTCAGGGACCGATAAGGCGATGGAAACGGCGATCATCGCCGGGCCGCCTTGTCCTTCCCGGTCGGGGCGCGCCCTCACGGCCGCCCGCAGGGGACGGTCCCCGAGGGCTTCGATCAACTGCCGCATCAAAGCCGTGGACCGGGGCGCGCGGGGGGTGTCACCGACGAGCGGCTCGGCATCGACCGACACCCGGGAGAACCGGGTGGATGCATTGCGGGCGATGGCGCGCCGGACCGCAGGGGCCACCGCCTCGATCGCGGGCACGAGCGAGACGATGCGCTCCGCCTCGCGCTCGACAAGGGCCGCCCGGTCCTGCCGCGCCCGGTCGAACGACAGGAGCGCCAGCGCGATCAGGTTCGCCGTGACCAGCGCCACCACCAGAAGCAGGGCGAAGCGTGCCCCGAGACCGTCGGGCCGGAACCGGCGCAGGGCGCTCATGCGTCCGCCACGTCGACGGCCAGCCGATAGCCGCCGCCCCATTCCGTCGCGATCAGGCGCGGCGCCTTGGGGTCGGCCTCGATCTTGCGGCGCAGGCGGCTCACCGTGTTGTCGATGGCGCGATCATAGGCCCTCGCGTCGCGCCCCACCGTCAGGTCGAGCAGGCGGTCGCGGCTCAGGACGACGTGCGGGTGATCGAGCAGGACGCCCAGAAGGCGGCTTTCGCCGGAGGTGATCTCCACCGCGCGCCCGTCCTCGTGCAGCAGGGAGAGGGCGGCGGGGTCGTGCATCCATCCGCCGAACCGCCGCCGCCCCGACGCGACCTTCTGTTCGGGCGGAGGCGCGCGGCGCAGCACGGCCCGGATGCGCGCCAACAGCTCGCGCGGGTTGAACGGTTTGACGAGATAGTCGTCGGCGCCCAGTTCCAGGCCGACGATCCGGTCGGTCTCATCGGTCATCGCGGTCAGCAGGATGACCGGCGGGCCGCCGCGCGAGACGAGCCAGCGGCAAAGGCTCAATCCGTCCTCTCCCGGCATCATGATGTCGAGCACGACCAGCGCCGACCGGGTCTCGTCCACGATCCGCCGCGCTTCGCCGGCATTGGCGGCGAGCCGCGTGCGAAACCCCTGCCGGCGCAGGTACTGGCCCAGCGGCTCGCGGATGTCGCGGGCGTCGTCGACGATCAGGATCTGCGGGTCGGACGATTCCAGGACGTGTTCCTTAGAGCGAGGCGGCGGGATCGATTCACCGGAAGGGATACCTCATTTTTCCCCCCGGCTGTCGATCCCGGGTCGGATTGTTTGTCGCAGATCGTATCAGCCGGACCTGTCGCGACGATCGACGACAAACCGGGCCACGGGCTGACAAACCTTGTGGCCCGCCATGCGCCATATGGGGAACATCGGAGGCCAAGGCGTCTCCGACGTGAAATGTGAAAGGACGAGACAATGAAAACCCTGAAGTACCTTCCCGTGAGTGTCCTCGCGATCGCACTGGCCGGAACGGGAGCGTTCATGGCGACGGCGCAGACCGCGCCCGCCGATCCCAACCGTCCCGCGGCCGAAACCCGTGCCGAGATGCGCGGCGATCGCGGCGAGATGCGTGGAGACCGCGGTGATCGCGGACATCGCGGCGGCCGGCAAGCCGGTCGACATGGCGGGTCCGGAATGTTCGCCGCCGTTTTCGCCGACATCGATGCCGATGGCAACGGATCGGTTACCCAGGCCGAGATCGACGCGTATCGCGCAATGAAGGTCGGTGAGGCCGACGCTTCCGGCGATGGAGCGCTGAGCATCGAGGAGTTCGACACACTCTATCGCGAATTTACCCGGTCGCGGATGGTCGATGCGTTCCAGAACCTGGACGCGGATGGCGACGGCGTCATCACGGACGGGGAGATGGACGCAAGGTTCGGCGACATCGTCAAGCGGGTGGACCGAGACGACGACGGAGCCCTAACTCCTCGTGACCGCGGCCGCCGCGGCTGAACCCCTGTCGACGGGCGGGCGGCCATGCGTCGCCTGCCCGAAACCAAGGCAGGGACGAACCAAATGGAAACATGCCGGGTCAAGTGGCGGAGAGACAGGGATTCGAACCCTGGGTAGACTTTCATCCACAACGGTTTTCGAAACCGTCCCGTTCGACCACTCCGGCACCTCTCCGCACGGGTGGTGGCGCGTCTTTAGGCAAGCGGCGCGGGGGCTGCAAGAGGATCGTGTGGATTATCGTGATCGGCGCGTCGCTTGACACCCAGGAGGGTAGCATGGAATAGACCGCGCGTGGGCCGTGAGGATTCTTGCGGCCCATTGCCATTCATACATGCCCCATCACGGGGCCGCTGTCCGAGGTGGTGCGACGTCCTGTGGGACCGTGCCGTCAACGCCCCGACCGGGGGACCGCAGGGCGCGATGGACACAAAGGAGAGAACGGATGTTCGCCGTTCTGAAAACCGGTGGGAAGCAATACCGGGTCGCCGCGGGCGACGTGCTTCGCGTGGAACGTCTGGCCGCGGAAGCGGGCGAGAAGGTCCAGTTCAACGACGTGCTGATGATCGGTGGCGACACGATGACCATCGGCGCCCCCCTGATTGAAGGCGCCGCCGTCCAGGCCGACGTGATCGACCAGATCAAGGGCGAGAAGCTGATCCATTTCGTCAAGCGCCGGCGAAAGCACTCGTCCAAGCGCACCAAGGGCCACCGGCAGAAGCTGACGCTGTTGCGGGTAACGGACATCCTCGCCTCGGGCGCGGACGCGTCGGGCGTGAAGGCGGCCGTGGGCACAGGCTCGCTGTCGGCGGCCGATCTCGCGGCCATGCCGGCTGCGTCGAACAAGCCGGTGAAGGGCGCGTCGAAGCCTGCAGCCAAGAAGGATGCGCCCGCAAAGGCCGCTCCGACGAAGGCTGTGGACGATACGGAGGCGACGATCGGAACTCGCCCCGATAACCTGCTGACCGAAGCGCGTGGCGGGAAGGCCGACGACCTGAAGAAGATCTCGGGCGTTGGTCCCAAGCTGGAGAGCCTGCTGCACGACAACGGCGTCTATCACTTCGACCAGATCATCGCCTGGGGTTCGGATGAGATCGCCTACATGGACGACAAGCTGTCGTTCAAGGGCCGGATCGAGCGCGACGGCTGGATCGATCAGGCGAAGCAGTTCGCCGCAGAACAGGAGTAATATCTCATGGCACACAAGAAAGCCGGTGGTTCCTCCCGCAACGGCCGCGATTCCGCCGGCCGTCGTCTGGGTGTGAAGCTGTTCGGGGGCCAGCAGGCCATTGCGGGCAACATCATCGTGCGTCAGCGCGGCACCAAGTGGTGGCCGGGCGAGGGCGTGGGCCTGGGTCGCGATCACACGATCTTTGCCACGACGGATGGCGCCGTGACCTTCCGCAAGGGCTTCAAGGGACGCACCTTCATCAGCGTCCTGCCGCGGGCCGAGGCTGCCGAATAAGCCGATCTTGACGGTTTGGATATCGGGGGATCGGCGAAGGTCGGTCCCCCGTGTCGTTTGCAGTCGGAAATGGCGACTGACAGATGGATCCCCCATCGGTGGCTCTCTCGATCGGTCATCCCGTACGGTATGATGGCGAGACCGTCCGTTCTCGGCCTCGGGCGCTATCCGCGTCCTCCGGGCCGGCCCGGACAAAGGACGTGATTTGAACGGATCGGGCTGCAGCATGATCGGCCATCGCCTTCAAACCGCCGCGGTTCGTGGCCATGTTGTTCTAGGCGGACGTTTGCAGCGGCCGCTGTTTCCTTCCGCTCCTCGCCTGCAGGTCCGACATGACGCCCCAGCGTGCCCCCCACCGCTCCGACACCGTGACGACGCAGGCGCAGCCGGCGATCCAGACGAGCCGGCTGACCCTACGGCCCCTGCGGCGGTCGGACATGGGCCTGATCGACCTCTATGCCGGCGACAAGCGCGTCGCGTCCAACACCTCGTCGATTCCGCATCCGCTTCCGCCGGGCGCGACCGATGCCTTCGTCACGCGCGTCTTGGCGGGGCAGGGGGACGATACCGTCTGGGCGATGGATGCGTCCAAGGCGGAGCTTGACGAACTCGTCGGCATCATCAGCCTCAAGACGATGGACCGGGATCAGGCGGAAATCGGCTTCTGGGTCGCTCCGATCGTCTGGAACGCAGGTATCGCGTCGGAGGCGGTGACGGCCCTGGTAGCGGCCAATCCGTTGAATCGTCGGCAGATCTTCGGCACCATCTTTCAGGACAACCCCGCATCGGCGCGGGTCCTGACCAACGCGGGCTTCGACTACATCGGCGATGCCGAGACGTTTTGCGTTGCCCGCGGCGCAGTCGTTCCGACCTGGACCTACATGCGGCAGATGGCCGAGGGTGCGCCGGCCGACAGGTGACTTGAGGCCGCGACCTGCGGGGCGTAAGGGCAGGACATGAAATTCCTCGATCTGGCCCGCGTCTACATCCGCTCGGGCAGCGGCGGCTCCGGTGCGATCTCGTTCCGGCGTGAGAAATACGTCGAATTCGGCGGACCCGACGGCGGCAACGGCGGGCGCGGCGGCGACGTCATCGTCGAGACGGTCGAGGGACTGAACACCCTGATCGACTTCCGCTATCAGCAGCATTTCTTCGCCAAGTCGGGGCAGGGCGGCATGGGCCGTCAGCGCACCGGCAAGGATGGCGACGACATCGTTCTGCGCGTCCCCGTGGGCACCGAGATCCTGGACGAGGATCAGGAGACGGTGATCGCCGACCTCACGGAGCCGGGCCAGCGCATCGTGCTGGCCAAGGGCGGCAACGGCGGCTTCGGCAACCAGCATTTCAAATCGTCCACGAACCAGGCACCGCGCCGGGCCAACCCCGGCCAGCCGGGGGTGGAGCGGGAAATCTGGCTGCGGCTCAAGCTGATCGCCGACGTGGGGCTGCTGGGCCTGCCCAACGCGGGCAAGTCGACCTTCCTCGCAGCCACGTCGAACGCGCGGCCCAAGATCGCGGACTACCCGTTCACGACGCTCGTGCCGAACCTGGGCATCGTCGGTGTGGACGGCGTGGAATTCGTGGTGGCCGATATTCCCGGCTTGATCGAGGGTGCGCACGAAGGCCGGGGCCTGGGCGACCGCTTCCTTGGCCATGTGGAGCGGTCCGGCGCACTGTTGCATCTGGTGGATGGCACGGCGGCGGATGTCGTGGCCGACTATCAGACCATCGTCACCGAGCTCGAGATGTATGGCGAGGGGTTGGTCGACAAGGCGCGGCTCACCGTTCTCAACAAGGTCGATTCCATTCCGACGAAGGAGCTGGCCGAGAAGCGCGCGGCCCTGTCGGAAGCCGCCGGGGCCGAGGTCATGGCCATGTCAGGCGTCTCGGGCGAGGGCGTGACCGAGGTGCTGCGCGCCCTGCGCGTCATGATCGGAAAGGCCGCCCCCGGCACACCGTCGGAGGACGACACGGGGGAGACGCCTTGGTCGCCGCTCTGACCGGATCGCCTTTGGACGGGGCCCGGCGGATCGTCGTCAAGATCGGATCGGCCCTGCTCGTCGACCGCGACACCGGCGCGCTGCGGGCCGACTGGCTGCGCGGGTTGGCGTCCGACGTGGCGGGTCTGCGGGCAGGGGGACGCGACGTGATCCTGGTGTCGTCTGGCTCCATCGCGCTCGGCCGTCGGGGGCTGGGCCTGGTGCCGCCGCTCAGCATCGAACAGTCGCAGGCCGCCGCCGCCGTGGGGCAGATCAGGCTCGCCGCGGCCTACGAGGCGGCGCTGGCGCCCTTGATGGCCGCACAGGTCCTGCTGACGCTCGACGACAGCGAGGACAGGCGCCGCTATCTCAACATGCGCGCGACCTTCGAGACGCTGCTGGCGCTCGGCGTCATCCCCGTCGTCAACGAAAACGACACGATCGCCACAGACGAAATCCGGTTCGGCGACAATGACCGGTTGGCCGCGCAGGTCGCGGCGATGGCGGGGGCGGATGTCTGTGTCCTCCTGTCCGACGTCGACGGCCTCTATACCGCGAACCCCAACCTCGACGCTTCCGCCCGGCACCTGCCCGTTGTCGAGGCCATCGACGACGACATTACCGCCATGGCGGGCGACGGTGTATCGGGCCTGTCCAAAGGCGGCATGATCACCAAGGTCATGGCCGCGAGGACGGCGACCGACGCGGGCTGCGCGCTTGCGATCACGCTGGGCTGCGACCGCCCCCTGTCGGCGCTGGCGCAGGGGGCGCAGGCGACGTGGTTCACGGCCAAGGGCGACCCGCAGGCGGCGCGAAAGCGGTGGATCGCATCGATGAAGTCGCGCGGCACTATCGCGATCGACCCCGGTGCTGCGCAGGCGCTGACGGCGGGCAAGTCGCTCCTGCCCGCGGGCGTCACCTTTGTAGGCGGCACTTTCGGACGGGGCGATCCGGTCGCCATCGAAGGACCGGACGGCCGCAAGATGGGGCAGGGTCTGATCCGCTATACCGCCGATGAGGCGCGCAGCATCCGGGGGCTGCGATCCGGTGACATCGCGGCCCGGCTGGGCTATGCGGGACGGGCCGCCCTGATCCACCGCGACGACATGGCCCTCTGATGACCGACAGCATCGACGACATCGACCTTATGATGCACGGGATCGGCACCGTCGCCCGTGCCGCGGCCGCCGACCTGTCCTGCGCCCCCGCGGACCGCAAGCGCGCCGCGCTGGAGGCCGCTGCCGAGACTCTGGCCGATACACGGGATGCCGTTCTGGAGGCGAACGAGCGCGATCTTGCCGTGGGGCGGAATCGCGGCCTGACGGACGCGATGATGGACCGGCTGCGGCTGGACGCCGGGCGAGTGGACGGCATCGTCGGCAGCTTGCGCGCCATCGCCGCCCAGCCCGATCCGGTCGGGCGTGTGCTGGCCGAATGGGAGCGGCCGAACGGCCTGACCATCCGCCGCGTCGCGACGCCGCTGGGCGTGGTCGGCGTGATCTACGAATCCCGGCCCAACGTCACGGCGGACGCGGGGGCGCTCTGCCTCAAGGCGGGCAATGCCGTGATCCTGCGGGGCGGATCGGAGTCCTTCCATTCGAGCCATGCGATCCATGCCGCCATGGTTGCGGGGCTTCGGGCTGCCGGTTTGCCCGAAGCCGCCATTCAGCTCGTCCCAACCCGCGACAGGGGTGCCGTCAGCGCCATGCTGCGCGCGGTGGACCACATCGACGTGATCGTGCCGCGCGGCGGTCGCGGCCTCGTGGGGCTGGTCCAGCGGGAGGCCCGGGTGCCCGTCTTCGCGCATCTGGAAGGCATCGTGCACATCTACGTCGATGCCTCCGCCGATCCTGACAAGGCACGCCGCGTGATCCTGAACGCCAAGACCCGCCGCACGGGCATCTGTGGCGCCGCCGAATGCCTTCTGATCCATCGCGACATTGCGGAGGGGCTTGGCGCCCGGATCGTCGCCGACCTGATCGCCGAGGGAGTAGAGGTGCGGGCAGGGGACGGGCTGCGGGGGTCGGTCAAGGCGACGGAAGACGACTGGGGAACCGAATTTCTCGACATGAAGATCGCGGCAAAAGTTGTTGATAACGTGGACGATGCCATCGCGCATATCCGGCGCTACGGGTCATCGCACACCGATTGCATCCTGGCGGAGGATCCGGCCCCCGTGGCCCGTTTCTTCGAACGATTGGACAGCGCGATCCTGATGCACAATGCGTCGACCCAATTCGCCGACGGCGGTGAGTTCGGGATGGGCGCCGAGATCGGGATCGCCACCGGCAAGCTGCATGCGCGGGGGCCGGTGGGGGCCGAACAGCTCTGCAGCTTCAAATACCTCGTGACCGGCGACGGCGCGATCCGAACCTGATCGAATACTTGCAAGGTGAACTTCATGTCCGACCCTGACACTGGCGGCCGTCCGAACCTGATCCGCCGCACGGCCTTCCCGACCTCGGTCAGCCGGGCCGTGGTCACACCGCTGCAACCTTCGGTCGTCTATTCTTCTCCCGATCCCGACGCGCTCGACGACCAGTATGAGGGACGGGCGCGGGGCTATACCTACGGGCGGGAAGGGCACCCGAACGCCGACGTCCTGGCGCAGATGATCGACCGGCTGGAAGGCGGCCAGGGCGGCATCATCACGGGCAGCGGCATGTCGGCGGTGACGGCGACGCTGCTCGGCCTGCTGGGACAGGGCGATCACATCGTCGGCGGCAACCAGCTTTACGGGCGCAGCCTGCGGATGCTGACGCAGGATTTGCCCCGCTGGGGCATCACCTCGACGCTGGCCGATCCGACCGACGTGGCTGCGATGGCCGCCGCGATCACGCCGGCGACGAAGCTCCTCTTGGTCGAAGTCGTCTCGAATCCCACGCTGCGGATCGCGGACATGGAGGGGATCGAGCGGCTGGCGCGCGAGCGGGGGCTGATCCTCGTTGTCGACAACACTTTCACGACGCCTGTGGGGTTCCCGGCCTTTTCGCGTGGCGCGGACGTCGTGATCCACTCGGTGACCAAGCTGCTGGCCGGGCACAGCGACGTGACGCTGGGCTATGTTCTGACGCGCGAAGCGGGGCACCGGAAAGCGATCTATGACACCAACGTCACCCTCGGCCTGACGCCAAGCCCTTGGGATTGCTGGATGGCTGAGCGGGGGATGTATACCTTCGACATGCGGTTCGAGCGCGCGCAGGCAAATGCGGCGGCGCTGGCCGACCTGATCGCGGAGCACGACGCGGTCGAGACCGTGCTTTATCCCGGCCGGCGCGATCACCCCGACCACAATCGGGCCGGCGCACTGTTGAACGGCCAATGGGGCAACATGGTGAGCTTCCGGCTGCGCGGCGGCCGGGCGTCGGCGAACGCGCTGACGCGTGCGGCGCCGGGGCTGGCATTTGCCCCGACGCTGGGCGACGTGGGCACCACCCTGTCGCATCCGGCGTCGAGCAGCCATAGGGCCCTGACACGTGAGGGACGGGCGGCACTCGGCATCACCGAAGGGTTCTTCCGCGTCTCGGTCGGGTGCGAGCCTTTCGAGCTGCTGCGGCAGGACTTCACCGCCGCGCTCGACGCCGCGCGCCCGGGGTGATCGCCGCGGTTCTGGACGCGCTGGTCGAGCCTGCGCTGCTGCTGGACGGCGAGGGGCGGGTCGCCTTGGCCAATAGGGCCGCGCAAGACAAGCTGGGCGTCTGGATCGTCGGGCGGTCGCATGTCAGCGTCCTGCGGCAGCCCGCGCTGCTCGGCCCCGTCGGCGAGGCCTTGGTGCGGCAGGTGCCCGGCCATGCCCGGTTCATCCACTCCGCCGGGGAGGTCGAAACGCCGTTCGACGTGGCTATCACGCCGGTGGCCGAGGGGCAGGTTCTGCTGGTTTTCCGCGACGTGTCGGACACGCAGGCGGGGCAGTCGATGCGCCGCGATTTCGTCGCCAACGTGAGCCACGAACTCAAGACGCCGCTCGCCGCGTTGAGCGGCTTCATCGAGACGATGCAGGGCACCGCCCGCAACGATGCCCCCGCGCGGGAGCGGTTCCTGGCACTCATGTCGCGGGAGGTGGCGCGGATGGACCGGCTGGTCTCGGACCTTCTGTCGCTCTCGCGGGTGGAGGAGCAGTCGCGTCGCAGGCCGACCGCCACCGTCGATTTCAGCCCGCTCGCCCGCGAGGCGGCGGCGACGCTGCGTCCCGGCGCGGAAGCGTCGGGCGTGGCGATCGCGCTCGACTGTCCCCCGGCCGCGCCGATGGCCGGAGATCGCGACCAGCTGATGCAGGTGCTGACCAACCTGATCGGCAACGCCGTGAAATACGGCGCGCGGCCGGGCGCGGTCGAGGTCGCCATCGCCTCCGTCGACCGGGACCCGGTGATCCGCGGCCCGGCTTGGCGGCTGTCGGTCGCAGACCATGGGCCCGGCATCGCGCCGGAACATCTGCCGCGCCTGACCGAGCGATTCTACCGCATCGACACCGGCCGGTCGCGCAAACAGGGGGGGACGGGGCTCGGCCTCGCCATCGTCAAACACATCGTGAACCGGCACCGTGGTCGCCTGCGGATCGACAGCGTCGAGGGGCGCGGCACCATCGTGACCGTCCTTTTTCCGGCACTGTCATGAAACCGTTACATCCACGCGGCATGAGTGCCCCGAAAGCGTCGGAGGGCTTCGGATGGGATCCATGACGGGACGCGGCGCGGTGCTGGCCGCGCTTCTTTGCTGGGCCGGCGCGGCGGTCGCGCGCGATCAGGTGCAGATTGCCGGATCGTCCACCGTCCTTCCCTATGCGTCCATCGTGGCGGAGGCTTTCGGCGACAACTACGATTTTCCGACGCCGGTGGTGGAATCGGGCGGGTCATCGGCCGGGCTGAAACGCTTTTGCGAGGGGCTGGGCGAGAACACCATCGACATCGCCAACGCCAGCCGGGCCATCCGCGACCGAGAACGCGAGGCCTGCGCGGCCAATGGCGTGACCGACATCATCGAGGTTCGTATCGGATACGACGGCATCGTCTTCGCCAGCCAGCGGGATGGCCCGGAGTTCGCCGATTTCACTCCGTCGCAGTGGTACCGCGCGCTCGCCGCGCGCCTTCCGGACGAGGGGGGCGCGATGGTGCCGAACCCCAACACACGCTGGTCGCAAATCGACCCGGCCTTGCCCGACGTGGAGATCCTGGCCTTCATCCCCGGCACCAAGCACGGCACGCGCGAGGTGTTCGAGGAGAAGGTGATCCTGCAGGGATGCGAGGACACGGGCGCGGCCGAGGCGCTGGCCGCGAGCGGTCTGGACGAGGATGCGGTGGAGGACGCCTGCATGTCGCTTCGCACCGACGGGCGGGCGGTGGACATCGACGGCGACTATACCGAGACGCTGGCCCGGACAGAGAGCGACCCGAACGGTGTGGGCGTTTTTGGCCTGTCTTTCTACGAGAACAACACCGCCCGGCTGAAGGTGGCGACGATGGACGGCGTGGTGCCGACGACCGCCAGCATCGCGGCAGGCGACTATCCAGTGGCGCGGCCGCTGTTCTTCTATCTGAAGAAGGCGCATCTGGACGCCATTCCGGGCCTCAAGGAGTTCGCCACGTTCTTTGTCAGCGACGATCTGGCGGGGCCGGGGGGGCCGCTGGCGGACTACGGGCTGGTGCCCGACCCCGACCTTGCCGAGACACAGGCGGTCCTGCTGGACGGGACGGTCATGCCGTGAGGTTTGAGCGCGACCGAGGAGCCTGCCGATGCCGCTGACCTGGGTTCTGCCCATCCTCATCGTTATGGGCCTTGTTGCCTATGGGTTGAGCAGGCGCCGTGCCATAGCTTCAGTGGCGGGCGATGCGCGGCGGTTGCACAGCCTGCCGGGGCATTACGGGCTCAACGCGCTTCTCGCGACGATGGTGCCCGCGCTGATCGTCCTGGCGCTCTGGACCGTGGCTCAGCCGTTGATGATCGAGCGGATGGTGGCCGCCGACTTCCCGCGCGACGCCGTGGCGCCGGGCAGCACCCTCGCCCTGACGCTCTCGGACGTGCAGCGCGTGGCGGAGGGGCTGGAGGATGCGGCGCGGGCTGGCGTCATCGATGCCGGCCGGATCGCCGCGATGAACTTGAAGGAGGCGACGGAGGCCCTGCGCGCCGGCGGCACCGTGATGGCCGCGCCGCTGACCGAGGCGGTGCTCACGGCGGCGGTGGAATACCATGCACGGACGGTGGCGATGCGGCGCGCGATGCTGGCGACCCTGCTGGCCGTGGCGGCGATCGGCGCGGTCTGGGCGCTGCACCGGTCGCGGGGCGAGTTCCGGGCGCGCAACGCGGTCGAACAGGCGGTCCGCCTGCTGCTGATCGCGGCCGCATCGGTCGCCATCCTCACGACGCTCGGGATTGTCCTGTCCATGCTGTTCGAGGCGATGCGCTTCTTCGACCAGTATCCATGGCAGGAGTTCTTCTTCTCGACCACCTGGTCGCCCAGCTTTTCGGGCCGGGGCGGAGCGTCGCAACTGGGCATCCTGCCGCTTCTGTGGGGCACGCTCTACATCTCGTTCATCGCGCTGGTGGTGGCGGTGCCCATCGGCCTGTTCGCCGCGATCTACCTGTCGGAATATGCGGGCAAGCGGTTCCGCACGGTGGCCAAGCCGCTGATCGAGATCCTGGCCGGCATCCCCACCATCGTCTACGGCCTGTTCGCGCTGGTCACGGTGGGGCCCTTGCTGCGCGATGCATTTGCGGAGCCGCTGGGCCTTGGCAATTCGGCGTCCTCGGTGATGACGGCGGGGCTGGTCATGGGCATCATGCTCATCCCCTTCGTGTCGTCCCTGTCCGACGACATCATCAGCGCGGTGCCGCAGGCGATGCGCGACGGGTCGCTGGGGCTGGGCGCCACGAAGTCCGAGACCATTCGGCAGGTGATCGTGCCGGCGGCGCTTCCCGGCATCGTCGGTGCGATCCTGCTCGCCGCCTCGCGCGCCATCGGCGAGACGATGATCGTGGTGCTGGGGGCGGGGGCCGCGGCACGGCTTGACCTCAACCCGTTCGAGGCGATGACGACCGTCACGGTCAAGATCGTGAGCCAGCTCACCGGCGACACCGACTTCGCCTCGCCCGAGACGCTGGTGGCCTTCGCGCTCGGGCTGACGCTTTTCGTGATCACGCTGTGCCTCAACGTGCTGGCGCTGTTCATCGTGCGCCGTTACCGGGAGCAATACGAATGACCGATGCAACGCGCGGAAACGGCCGGGCAGGGCAGGGCAGCCTGCTGGTCAGCGACGCGCGAACCGCCCGACGCAACGCGGCGGAACGCCGGTTCCGCATCTATGGCCTGCTCGCCGTCTCCATCGGCATCGTGGCACTTGTCGTCCTCCTGGTGTCGATCCTGGCGAACGGCGCATCTGCCTTCCGCCAGACCACGATCCGCATCGACGTGCCGCTCGACGCCGCGCGGCTCGACCCGTCGGGCACCCGTGATCCGGCGGCGATGGCCGGCGTGACGACGTTCCGTTATGCGCCGCTGCTGCGCGAGGGACTGGCTGCGACCATCGCGGCGGCGGGCATCGAGGCGGAGGTGGACGACCGCGCGCTCGACGAGATGATCTCGGACGAAAGCGTGGCGCAACTGCGTCGGCATGTCCTGGCGAACCCCGATCTTGTGGGCCAGACGGTTCCAGTGGAGGTGCTGGCATCAGGCCGGATCGACGGATTCTTCAAGGGGCGCGTGACCTATGCGTCGGCCGAACTCGACAGCAACGTGACGCCGGAGCAGCTTCGGCTGGCGGAGGAGCTTCGCAACGCGGAACTGCTGCGGACGGGGTTCAACTGGCGCTTCCTGACCGCGCCCGACGGCTCCGATACCCGGCCAGAGGCAGCGGGTCTGGGCGTTGCGATTCTCGGCTCGATCTACATGATGCTGATCGTGCTGGCGCTGGCGCTGCCCATCGGGGTGGCGGCGAGCATCTATCTGGAGGAGTTCGCACCGCAGAACCGCTGGACCGACGTGATCGAGGTCAACATCTCCAACCTGGCGGCCGTGCCCAGCATCGTTTTCGGCATCCTGGGGCTGGCCATCTTCATCAATTTCATGGGCCTGCCGCAGTCGGCACCCATCGTCGGTGGCCTGGTCCTGACGCTTATGACGCTGCCCACGATCATCATCGCCACGCGCGCCGCGCTCAAGGCGGTGCCGCCTTCGATCCGCGACGCGGCCCTGGGCCTTGGCGCGTCGAAAATGCAGAGCGTGCTTCACCACGTCCTGCCGCTGGCGATGCCCGGCATCCTGACCGGCACGATCATCGGGCTGGCGCAGGCCCTGGGCGAGACGGCGCCGCTTCTGCTGATCGGGATGGTGGCCTTCGTGCGGGAATATCCCGACGCGCCGCCCGACGGGTTCTTCGATCCCGCGACGGCGCTGCCGGTGCAGATCTACAACTGGACGCAGCGGGCCGATCCCGCCTTCGTGGAACGTGCGGGCGGGGCGATCATCGTGCTATTGTTGTTCCTGCTCGCAATGAACCTCACCGCCATCTTCCTGCGCCGCCGGTTCGAGCGTCGCTGGTGAAAAAGGGCCCTGACATGAACGACACGGGACTGACCGACACCGCCCCGGCCAAGATCACCGCGCGCGGGGTGCAGGTGTATTACGGCGGCACGCACGCCATCAAGGACGTCAGCGTGGACATTCCCGACAACACGGTCACCGCCTTCATCGGGCCGTCGGGCTGCGGCAAGTCGACCTTCCTGCGGTGCATCAACCGGATGAACGACACCATCGCGGTCGCGCGGGTCGAAGGCGATATCCGCATCGATGGCGAGGACATCTATGACCGGCGGGTCGATCCGGTGCAGCTGCGCGCCAAGGTCGGCATGGTGTTCCAAAAGCCCAATCCGTTCCCCAAGTCGATCTATGACAACGTGGCTTACGGTCCGCGCATCCACGGCCTTGCCAAGGATCGCGCAGATCTGGACGGAATCGTCGAAAGCGCCCTGCGCCGCGCCGCGCTATGGGAGGAGGTAAAGGACCGGCTGGCCCAGCCCGGCACCGGCCTGTCGGGCGGGCAACAGCAGCGTCTCTGCATCGCCCGTGCCGTCGCCACCGCGCCCGAGGTCCTGCTGATGGATGAGCCGTGCTCTGCGCTCGACCCCATCGCCACCGCGCAGGTCGAGGAGCTGATCGACGAGTTGAAGCAGAACTATTCCGTGGTCATCGTCACGCATTCGATGCAGCAGGCCGCCCGCGTCAGCCAGCGCACGGCGTTCTTCCACCTGGGCCATCTCGTCGAATACGGCGAGACGGGCCGGATTTTCACCTCGCCCGAGGATCCTCGGACGGAAAGCTACATCTCGGGCCGCATCGGCTGAGGGGAGGGGACCATGATCGGCAGCACCCACATCACATCCGCGTTCGACCGCGACCTCGAGGCGATCCAGGCCCTCATCATGAAGATGGGCGGCATGGTGGAGGAGGCGATCGGCAATGCGATCACCGCGCTGGCCGAGGGCGACGCCGACCTCGCCCGCGAGACCCGGCGCGGCGACAAGGCCATCGACGCGCTGGAACTGCGCGTGAACGAGGAGGCAGCCCGCCTGATCGCGCTGCGCCAGCCTATCGCCACCGACCTGCGGACGGTCCTGACGGTCTTCCGCATCTCGGCCGCGCTGGAGCGGATCGGGGATTATGCGAAGAACATCGCGAAACGGTCTGAGATCATTCAGGAACTTCATCCAGTGGACGGCGGGACCGCGTCGCTCAAGCGGATGTCGAAGTCGGTGCAGGTCATGCTCAAGGACGTGCTCGACGCCTATATTCAGCGCGACGCCGATCTGGCGCTGGACGTGCGCGCGCGGGACGAGGAAGTGGACCAGATGTACAATGCGCTGTTCCGCGAATACCTGACGCACATGATGGAGGATCCGCGCAACATCACCGCCTGCATGCACCTGCATTTCCTGGCCAAGAACATCGAACGGATGGGCGATCTGGTCACGGGGATCGCCGAGCAGGTCATCTATCTCGTGACCGGAGAGTTGCCGGACGAGGATCGCGTGAAGGCCGACACCACCAGCACGCTGGGCGGCGGCACCGCCGGATGACCCGACCTCAGGTGCTCGTCGTCGAGGACGAGGCGCCGCAGCGTGAGGTGCTGGCCTACAACCTGCAGGCCGAGGGTTTCGACGTTCGGGAGGCGACGGGCGGCGACGCGGCACTGGACCTTGCGCGGGAGGAGCCGCCGGACCTCATCCTGCTCGACTGGATGCTTCCGGGCGTGTCGGGACTGGAGGTTTGCCGGCGATTGAAGTCGGCTCCGGGGACGCGGTCCATTCCGGTCATCATGCTGTCGGCGCGGTCAGAGGAGATCGACCGCGTCCGGGGGCTGGAGACGGGTGCGGACGACTACATGGTAAAGCCGTATTCCGTCGCCGAACTGATCGCGCGCGTCCGAACGCAGCTTCGGCGCGTCCGGCCGTCATCGGTGGGTGAACGGCTGACGTTCGACGACCTGACGGTCGATACGGGCGGACATCGGGCATTCCGCGATGGCGTCGAACTCCGGCTCGGGCCCACGGAGCTGCGCTTGCTCATCACCTTCATGGAACGTCCGGGCCGCGTCTGGTCGCGCGATCAGTTGCTGGACCGGGTCTGGGGGCGAGACGTCGATGTGGACAGCCGGACGGTCGACGTGCATGTCGGCCGGTTGCGAAAGGCGCTGCGGGTATCGTCCATGAAGGACGACCCGATCCGCACCGTACGGGGGGCGGGCTATTCATTGGAATGACGCATGGTATCAGGGAGTTGTCGGGACAAGTTGATGCCCGAGGCCGTACGGGTGCCGGAAACGTTAGCTTTCTGATAACCTGAATTATGTAATAGCTAGTGAAAGGCTCGACAATCGCCGCGGCCTTGCCCTAACCTCGGCTCAACCGCCCGCAGGTATCGAGATCGACGTGCCGAGCGCCCTGACTGACACCGACCGGTTCCTCCTCTCCATCACCCGTACCACGGAGATGGAGGCGCTTTGGTCCGACCTGCAGGACCGGCTGCGGAGCTATGGGTTCGACCGCATCCTCTATGCCGCGACGAATTTCCGCACTGACCATAGCGCGGGAGATCTGAAGGATGCGTTCATCCTGACCAATTACCCCAAGGATTTCACCGACGATTACCTCGAAGGCGGCCTGTTTCGCGATGCGCCGATGGTCCGCTGGGCCATGCAGAACGTCGGAACCCTGTCCTGGGGCGAGATCGTGCGCGATGCGGTCGAGGGTCGGTTGTCGCCTGCGGCGATGCGCGTGCTGGAGTTCAATCGGCGCCATGGCGTCATTGCGGGCTATGGCATCAGCTTTCCGCGCATCTCGGCGCGCACGGGACACGGGATCGGCCTTGGCACGACCCTGATGACGCAGGCGGAGGTCGATGACCTCTGGTTGTCGAAGGGCCAGGAGATCGAACTCATCTGCCATGTCGCGCATCTGACGATGCTGTCCCTACCCCACGGTCTGCACGGTCGCACCCTGACCGATCGGCAGCGCGAGGTGCTGGAGCTTGTCGCCGACGGCAAGACCACGCAGGATGTGGCGATCCTGCTGGGACGCAATCCCGCGACGGTGGAAAAACACTTGCGTCTGGCCCGCGCAGCGCTCGACGTGGAGACAACGGCACAGGCGATCCTGAAGACCAGCCTGCAGAACCAGTTCTTCCGCTACTACGCCTGACGCGAAAAACGGCGCCGGACTGACCCGGCGCCGCCTCGATGAATATGGCTGACCTCAGCCTTTGCCGACGGCCGCGACTTCGGCGGCGAAATCCTCGACCACCTTCTCGATGCCTTCGCCGACTTCCAGCCGGACATAGCCCGTGATCTCGACGCCCGCATCCTTGGCGGCCTGACCAACGGTCACGTCGGGGTTCACGACGAACTGCTGGTTCAGCAGCGTCACCTCGGCCATGTACTTCTTCATCCGGCCTTCGATCATCTTGTCGATCACCGCGTCGGGCTTGCCCGATTCACGCGCGATGTCGATCTGGACCTGACGCTCCTTGTCCACGACCGACGCGTCGAGATCCGCTTCGGATAGCGACGCGGGGTTCGCGGCGGCGACATGCATCGCGACCTGCTTGCCGAACTCGTCGTTCGGGCCCGACAGCGCGACGAGCACGCCGATCTTCCCCATGCCCGGGGCGGCGGCATTGTGGACGTAGGACACGACCGAGCCGCCCGACAGGCGGACCATCCGGCGCACCGACATGTTCTCACCGATGGTGGCGATCTTGTCGGTCAGCGTGTCCTCGACCGTCTTGCCGTCGACCTTCGCGGCCTTCAGCGCGTCGATGTCCTGCGCATCCAGCGCGGCGTTGGCGAAGGACGCGACCATCTTCTGGAAGTCGGCGTTCTTGGCCACGAAGTCGGTCTCGGAGTTGACCTCGACCGCGACGCCCTCGCTGTCGCGCACGGCGACGGCCACCAGGCCTTCGGCGGCGGTGCGGCCCGACTTCTTCGCGGCCTTGGCCAGACCCTTGGTTCGCAGCCAGTCGACGGCGGCTTCCATGTCACCGTCGGTTTCGGTCAGCGCCTTCTTGGCGTCCATCATGCCTGCGCCGGTCGAATCGCGCAGTTCCTTCACCATCGCAGCGGTAATCGCCATGATCCGGTCTCCTGAATGATTGGGTCGGGCGCAGCCGGTCGGCCGCGCCCTCAAGTTGTCCCGCGGGCCTCAGGCCTCGGCGGGGGCTTCCTCGGTGGCGGGCTCGACGGCCTCGCCGGGATCGACCTGCTCACCGGCGCCGTCTTCCATGGCACCGATGTCGACACCGGCGGCGCCAAGCTGCGCCGACATGCCGTCGAGCGCCGCGCGCGCGACCAGATCGCAATAGAGCGAGATGGCACGGGCGGCGTCGTCGTTGCCCGGAATGATGTAGTCCACGCCATCGGGCGAGCAGTTGGTGTCGACGACCGCGACAACCGGAATGCCAAGCTTCTTGGCTTCGAGAATTGCCAGGTCTTCCTTGTTCACGTCGATCACGAACAGAAGGTCCGGCAGGCCGCCCATCTCCCGGATGCCGCCCAGCGAAGCCTGCAGCTTCTCCTGGTCACGCTCCATGCCAAGGCGTTCCTTCTTGGTCAGCCCCTCGAACCCCTGATCGGCTGCCTCGTCGATGGACTTCAGGCGGTTGATCGAGTTCGACACCGTCTTCCAGTTGGTCAGCGTGCCGCCCAGCCAGCGGTGGTTCATGTAGTACTGCGCGCAACGCTCGGCGGCTTCGGCGACGGGCTTCTGCGCCTGGCGCTTGGTGCCGACGAACAGGATGCGGCCGCCGCGGGCCACGGTATCGCGCACGACCTGCAGCGCCTGGTCCAGCAGCGGAACCGTCTGCGTCAGGTCCATGATGTGAATGCCGTTCTTGGCGCCGTAGATATACGGCCCCATGCGCGGGTTCCAGCGTTGGGTCTGGTGGCCGAAGTGAACGCCGGCTTCGAGAAGCTGACGCAGCGAGAAATCAGGCAGAGCCATGTCTCATGTCCTTTCCGGTTTGAGCCTCGGCAGGGGATCAGAGCATGACGCTCAACCGGTGGACCTGCGGGGATGTCTCCCCCGGAGGCCCGCCCCCGCCTGTGAAGTAGCGCCGCCATAGCCGGGCGGCGCGGAATGTTCAAGCCGCGATCAGGGGATGATGCGGGTGTATTTGACGCCTTCCAGTGTGGCGCCGGCCAAGAGCCCCGCCTGACCGAACACCACCGCGACGACCGGCATCGTCAGCTTATTGGTATCGGTGCCGATGTTGCGCCCTTCCGACGGGGTCGCGTATTGCAGATCGGCCCCAGCCGTCCAGCCCGGCGCGCTGCGAAAATTGGCGAGCGCCGGCTGCGTCATGAAAAACAGCGCGTGGCTGTATTGCTGCCCCCCGATCTGGAGACCGACCGATGCGCTGGCCACGGAATAGTAATCCACCGTCACACCGTCGATCCGCAGGGCCCCGCGTCCATAGGCCCCGCCGAAACCGAAGCCGGCCTGCGTCACGACCGGCATCATCAGGATGCCTGCCGCCTTGCCGGCCAGAACCTGCGTGTCGGGCAGGGTGTCGTACATGAAATTGAAAGCCGCATCGACGCGGCCGTCGATGCGACTGGCGCCGTCGCTGCCGATCCCGTTGCCGCAGGCGGCGAGGGCAAGGGGCGCAGAGGCCGTCGCAAGGAAACGACGACGCGAAAATGCGGTCATGGGGTGTGTCCTGTCCAATGTCTGCTCAAACCCGGTCGAAGTCTGACGCCCCGATCCGTGCGCGACGATAGCAGCCGTGAGGCGACCTGTCACCCCTTCAAGGGTGCCATGGGCCGGGTGCTGCCGGCGGCGCCGCGTCGTCCGTGCCTTTGGTGGGGTCGGTCATCAGATCGGGGAACGTTGCCGCGAACCGCGAGGCCTGCCGCTCGGTCCAGCGCAGCGAAACGCGCGTGCCATCCCCGCCCTGCGTCTCGGACCGGATCGCGCCTTCGTCGTGCAGCCAGGCACGGGCGCGTCCCGCGGCGAAGGGCAGCGTCAGCACGTCCTCGCGCAGCGCTGCCGTCAATTCGCCCGCGATCCGCTGCAACAACGCGTCGAGCCCCTGCCCCGTCAGTGCCGAACCGAGATACACGTCGTCGCGCCGCGCGGCCAGGTTCGTGGCCGTCGCGCGTCCTTCGTCGTCCAGCGCATCGGCCTTGTTCCACAACTCCAGCCGCGTCACCTCGTCCGACACGCCGAGATGTTCGAGGATGGTGTCGACGTCGCTGGCCTGAAGCTCCGATTCCGGGTGGCTGATGTCACGGACGTGGACGATGAGGTCGGCGTCCAGCACCTCCTCGAGCGTGGCGCGGAAGGCGGCGACCAGCTGCGTCGGCAGGTCCGAGATGAAGCCGACCGTGTCCGACAGGATCACGTTCAGCCCGTGGGGCAATTCCACGGCGCGCATCGTCGGGTCGAGCGTGGCGAACAGCATGTCCTTCGCCATCACCTCAGCCCCCGTCAGGCGGTTGAACAGGGTCGATTTTCCCGCGTTGGTGTAACCCACCAGCGCCACAACGGGATAGGGCACCTTGGCACGCGCGGCACGGTGCAACTCGCGCGTCTGCGCCACCTTGGCCAACTGGCGCTTCAGTTTGACCATCTGCTCGTCGATGGCGCGGCGGTCCGCCTCAATCTGCGTCTCCCCCGGTCCGCCGACGAAGCCCAGACCGCCGCGCTGCCGCTCCAGATGGGTCCAGGCGCGGACGAGGCGCGTGCGCTGATAGGAGAGGGCTGCCAGCTCCACCTGAAGCACGCCTTCGCGGGTCGCCGCACGGTCGGCGAAGATCTCCAGGATCAGCCCGGTCCGGTCCAGCAGCTTGACCTTCCATTCACGTTCGAGATTGCGCTGCTGCACGGGGGTCACGCTGCCGTCGATCAGGACAAGCTCGATCTCGTCCACCTCGATCCGCTGCTTCAGTTCGGCGACCTTGCCCTTGCCGAACAGCATGCCCGGATGCGGCTTCGGCAGGCGCACGACATCGCCGCCCGCCACGTCGAGACCGGGCAGCGCATTGGCAAGCGACACAGCCTCCTCCAACGAATGTTGCGGGGTCCGGCCGGAGCGGTCGCCTGCGCGCATGTCGGGATGCAGGACCAGCGCGCGGGTGTCGCGCGCCTGCGTCTCATGCGTCTGATCAGGAGGATTCGCCAGAAGCCGCCTCTTCCTCGCCGCTGTACAGGCTGATGGGCTGAGCCGGCATCACTGTTGAAATGGCGTGCTTGTAGACAAGCTGCGATTGTCCGTCGCGGCGTAGAAGAACGCAGAAATTGTCGAACCAGGTAATGACGCCCTGCAATTTCACGCCGTTTATCAGAAAGATGGTGACAGGCACCTTTGTCTTCCGGACGTGGTTGAGAAAAGCGTCCTGAAGGTTCTGCTTGTCGGATGCCATGGTGCAAATCCCTGTTCCGCGCCCGTTCGCCGGACGTCCGTTGTCCAATTCCAGAGTTATGGGGCGGCGATCACGAAGTTTCCACCCCTGAAACACAGGATTCCCACACGCCCCGGCGACGCCCTGCCAACCCCGTTCTGCCGCGAGGTCAATCGCGCCAGAAATTCGGGTTGAGAAGGGCGAACAGCGCCAGCACCTCCAGCCGTCCGATCACCATGGTCGCGGCGGCGATCACCTTCGACGCGTCGGGCAGCGTCGTCAGCGTTCCCTTTCCGCCCAGCACGATCTCGGCCAGCGGCCCCGTTGTGGTCAGGCAGGCCACCGCGAGCGCCAGCGCATCCTCGAAATCCAGCCCGGTCAGCGTGAAGGCGAGGGTCACACCGGCCATGGTCGTGGCGAACAGCATGAAGAAAACCCAGGCCGCCTCGATCCCGCCCGACGGAATGCGCCGGCCCCTGCCCTGCATTCCGGCGACCGAACTGGGATAGACCAGCACGCTCATCTCGCGCTGGCCATGGGCATAGAGCGTATAGATCCGCAACAGCTTGACGCCGCCGGCCGTAGTCGCCACGCCGCCCCCGAACATGGCCAGCCCCAGCAGCAGGACCGAGGGCGTGCCGAGGCCGGACCACGATTGCGCGGCCTGCCAATGCGCGCTCTCGAACCCGGTCGTGGTGAGGAACGACAGTACCGTGAAGGCCGACCCCCAGAGCGCGCCCAAGGCCCCGCCCACATCGTCGGTCGTGCCCACTTCGAACGCGGCGATCCAGTGACGCGCGAACAGGGCCACAGTCACCGCGACGACCAGCATGCCGGCAATCCGCAGTTCCCGGTCCTGCGCCAGATGGCGCATGCCGTCTCGGTTCATGTCGGTCGAGAACGTCTGTCGTGACAGCGCGAACATGAGGAAGGCGGCGATCGCCACCTCGCCGCCGATGCCCGCCGTGCTCCGCGCGATCGTCGTGCCGTCCGAAATGCCCGAGGTCGACATCGTCGACATCGCGTGGATCAGGGATGTGGTCGCCCCCTCCCCCGCGATGGTCAGGATTGCCCAGAGAATTCCGGTCAGGCCGAGATAAATCGGACCGAGCGTCACCATGGCGCGAAAGACGCGCAAGTCGGGGTTCATCGCCTGTCCGTCGGTGCGGGTCTGCTCCAGGTCGGCGTGGCGACGCACGTTGCCTTCCGCCACCTCATAACCGCCAAGGTTCAGGGGCGCGAGCACGGCGACGGCGGCGACCCAGACGACCAGACCGCCCTGCCAGGCGACGAAAGCCCGCCACAGGTGAACCGTCTCGGGCAGGCGGTCGGCGGGAAACAGGCTGCCGCCGGTCGTGGTCATGGCGGCGACCATCTCGGTATAGACATTGAGGAACCGCGTGTCGGACACGATGTCCGACACGGGCATGGCCGCCATGACGGGCAGAATGGTAAATGCGCCCAGCAGGGCGACCAGATGGCTGCGCGTGATGTTGCGCGACCTGTCCCGGGCGGTCGCCACGGCCAGCGCGGCCAGCACGGCAAGCAAAAGCACGCCGTTGTAGAAGAACGCCTGCGCGACCCGATGGGCGTCGATGCTGAGGGCGTGCAAGGCGGGCACCATCATCGACGCCGCATGGAATGCGGCAAGCTGCACGAACAAGGGCACCCGTCGCAGGACGCCGCCCATCATGCCGGTCCGGGGCCGCGGCGGTGCATCAGAAGAAGTCCACCTGAACCTGAAGCAGGCGCTCCACCTCCGGCACGTCGGGGCTCAGCGCGAAGATGGCGACGACGTCGCCCTCCTCGATCCGGGTCGACCCATCGGGCCGGTTCACGCGCCCGTCCTCCTTCTGAATGGCACCGACCAGCGCGCCTTCGGGGAACTCGATCTCCCGGATCAGGCGGCCGGCCATGGGCGAGGTCGACAGCACCTGCGCCTCGATCACCTCGGCCTCGGCGTCGCCCACGGAATAGACGTTGCGGACCCGCCCGTGCCGGACGTGACGCAGGATCGACGACACCGTTGTCTGCCGCGGGTTCACATAGGCGTCGATGCCCAGCGTTCCCAGAAGCGGCACCAGCGTCGGATCGTTGATGAGCGCGATGGTCTTGTCGCAGCCCGCCGCCTTGGCCCGCACGGCGGCCAGCATGTTCGTCTTGTCGTCGTCGGTCACGGTCAGCACGGCATCGGCGCGTTCGATTCCCGCCTCGCGCAGGATCTCGATGTCGAGGCCGTCGCCCGAGAGGACGATGGTCCGCACGAGCGCCTCCG
Organism: Jannaschia rubra; assembly: GCF_001403735.1. Taxonomy (GTDB): domain Bacteria; phylum Pseudomonadota; class Alphaproteobacteria; order Rhodobacterales; family Rhodobacteraceae; genus Jannaschia; species Jannaschia rubra. The sequence goes on along the minus strand of NZ_CXPG01000021.1, from coordinate 126,466 downwards.
CCGCGCGTTCGGCGGACTTGCGGCTGCGTTCGATCATCTTGGCCCGGATGCGCTCGGGCGCGGCCTCCAGGGCCTGCGCCACGGCCAAGCCGACGTTGCCGCCGCCGATGATGACCACCCGCTCCTGCCGCCGCACCGTCTTGCCGAAGATCTCGCGCGTACGGGTCAAGTCCTCGGAGTTGCACAGCACATAGATTTGGTCGCCAGCCTTGAGCTGGTCGCGCGGTTCGGGCGCGAACAGGCGGCCGCCGGGTCGCCGGACGCCAACGACGACGGCGCGCAGCGTGCTGAACAGCTCCGATAACTGGCGCAGGGGCGTGTCGAGCACGGGGCAGTCGGCGTCGAGCGACAACCCGATGAACTGCGCCTGGCCGTCCATGAACTCCTCGACGTCGAAGGCTTCGGGCGCGCGCAGGCGGCGCAGGGCTGCCTCCGCCACCTCCCGCTCGGGCGAGATGACGACGTCGATGGGCAGATGGTCGCGGCGGTAAAGGTCGGCACGCACTGCGCTGAGGTAGGACTGCGCGCGCAGGCGCGCGATCTTGCGCGGGACGGTAAAGATCGAATGGGCCACTTGGCAGGTGACCATGTTGACCTCGTCCGAATGGGTCGCCGCGATGAGCATGTCGGCATCCTGGGCCCCCGCGCGTTCCAGCACGTCGGGGTAGCTGGCGAAGCCGGTGATGCCCTGCACATCCAGCGTGTCGGTCGCGCGGTGGACCAGTTCGGGGTTGTTATCCACGACCGTCACGTCGTTGCGTTCGCCCGACAAATGCCGCGCGATCTGCCAGCCGACCTGCCCCGCGCCGCAGATGATGACTTTCATGGAATGCCCCCGCGGCCCCGGATCAGACGGCTTGGATAGGCCCGGCCGCCCCCACGGTCAACGCCCCCGCTCCGGCGGTTTCGATTGCCAGTGCGGGACGCTGTGCTAATTGTCGCGGCATGAGGTATCTGGCCCCCCTTCTGCTGCTCGCCGCCTGCGCCGCGCCCGAGCCGGTCTGGATCAAGCCCGGCACGCCGGCCCTGACCGCCGAGCAGGAGTTCCTGGCCTGCGCTGCCCAGGCCCGTCGCGATTTTCCCGAACGCAGCCGCATCGCCACCGCGCCCAGCGTCATCATCGGCGCGCGAAGCTGTACCGGCAACTTCTGCATCGGCGGCTACAACGGGCCGGATATCTACGACTACGACCGGAACGAGCCGCTGCGGGAGCGGTCGCTGAACGCCTGCATGGCCGCCAAGGGCTATCGCGCCGCAGACCTGCCCGCCTGCCCGCGCGGCCAGGTCGCCGTCCTGCAGAGCCAGCCCTTCGATACGCGCGGGCTGTGCAACGCGAACGGCAGGATCGCCGTGCCCGCCACCTAGTCGTCGATCCGCGCCACCCGCGATCCACCGCGCGCGGAGGTCACGACGCCCAGCGACTTCAGCTTGCGGTGCAGGGCCGACCGTTCCATCCCCACGAAGCTCGCCGTGCGCGAGATATTCCCGCCGAAGCGGTTGATCTGCGTTATCAGGTACTGCCGCTCGAACAACTCCCGCGCGTCGCGCAGCGGCAGGCTGGCAAGGCTGCCCGACAGGGTCATGTCGCCGGAATCGCCGCCGCCGTCGTTGGGGCTGGGCAGTTCGGACGGCTCGATGGGGCCTGTCCCGTCACCCAGGATCAGCACGCGCTCGATCACGTTGCGAAGCTGCCGCACGTTGCCGGGCCAGCGCATCGTCTGCAGAAGGGCCTTCGTCTCCTCCGACAATTCGCGCAGCGGCAGGCCTTGCGCCTTGTTGAGCGAGGCGATGAAATGGTCGGCCAGTACCGAGATGTCGTCGCGCCGGTCTTCCAGACTGGGAACCTCGATAGGAACGACGTTCAGACGGTGATACAGTTCCTCGCGGAACCGGCCCGCGCGGATTTCCTGTTGCAGGTCGCGGTTGGTGGAGGAGATCACCCGCAGGTCCACGCGCACCTTCTCGCTGCCGCCAAGGCGTGTGAAGGCCTGCTCCACGAGAACGCGCAGGATCTTGGATTGGGTGCCCGGCGGCATGTCCGCGATCTCGTCGAAGTAGATAACGCCCTCGTGCGCCTGCTCCAGCAGGCCCGGCTCGATCCCCTTCTCGGGGCTTTCGCGGCCGAACAGCACGCTCTCCATCCGGTCCGGCTCTATCGAGGCGGAGCTGACCGAGACGAAGGGCGCTGAAGACCGGTTGGACTTCGCGTGGATGAACCGGGCCGCGACTTCCTTGCCCGCACCCGCCGGCCCGGTCAGCATGACGCGCCCGTTCGAGTTCATCACCTTCTTGAGCTGCGACATCAGCGTCTTGAAGGCGACCGACTGGCCGATCATCTCGGCCGATGACGCATCCTTGCGGCGCAGTTCGCTGTTCTCGTGGCGCAGGCGCGACGTCTCCATCGCCCGGCCGACGACGACCATAAGCTGGTCGATGTTGAACGGTTTCTCGATGTAGTCATAGGCCCCCTGCTTGATCGCCGCGACCGCGATCTCGATGTTGCCATGCCCCGAGATGATGATGATCGGAATGTCCGGGTGACTGCGGCGCACGGATTTGAGGATGTCGATCCCGTCCATGTCGCTGTCCTTGAGCCAGATATCCAGGATCATCAGGCTGGGCGCCTCGTCCTCGATGGCCTTCATGCAGGCATCGGCGGTGCCCGCCGTCCGGCAGGAGTATCCCTCGTCCTCCAGGATGTCCGAGATGAGGCTGCGGATATCTGCCTCGTCGTCGGTGATCAGGATGTCGCCCATTTCAGTGTCCCTTCTCGATATGGGGAAGCCTTATGACGGCCTCCGCCCCCTTGTGTCCGTCGGCCTCCGGGGCCGCGTCCTGCAGATCCAGCGTGCCGCCGTGTTCCTCGACGATCTTTTTCACGATGGACAGGCCCAGCCCCGTCCCCTTTTCGCGCGTCGTCACATAGGGCTCGAACAGGCGGCTGCGGTCTTGCGGCAGGCCGATGCCCGTGTCGCGGATGCGGATTTCCAGCTGCGGACCCGACGCGTCGAGCGTCACGTCGACGCGGCCCGAGACTCCGCCACCCATCTTTTCATAGCGGCTTTCGATCGCCTCGCCTGCGTTTTTGATGAGGTTGGTAAACGCCTGGCCCATCATCGTCGGGTCGAACTCCGCCATCCGCGGCCCCGCAGGAATGTCGGCGACGATCTCGACCGGGTCGAGCGCGGCGCGCTGCAATGTCACGGTCTCGCGCAGAAGGCCCGCGATGTCGCCCTTCTGCCGCTCAGGCTCCGGCATTCGGGCGAACTTGCTGAACTCGTCCACGATGCGCCGCAGGTCGCCGGTCTGGCGGACGATCACGTCCGTCAACTCGCCCAGCTTGGCCGCACTCTCGGGCGAAAGTTCCCGCGTGAAGCGGCGTTTCAGGCGCTCCGCCGAAAGCTGGATGGGCGTCAGGGGGTTCTTGATCTCATGTGCGATGCGGCGCGCAACGTCGCCCCAGGCGGCCATTCGTTGCGCGCTGACCAGTTCGGTCACGTCGTCGAAGGCCACAACATATCCCTCCGGCGCGCCGTCCGCGCCGGGGCGAGTGGCGATGCGGACCAGCAGGCTTTCGAGGTGGCCGCCCCGTGCAAGCCGGATCTCCTCCTGCACCGTCTCGGTCCGCGCCTCGCGCAGGCGGTCGAACAGGTCGGTGAACTCCGGCACGACGCGGTCCAGCGGCAGGCCATAGCGTTCCCCGTCGATCGACAGCAGCCGCTGCGCGGAGCGGTTCAGGAAGTCTATCCGCCCCTCCGGGTCCAGCCCGATCACGCCCGCCGTCACCGACCCCAGCACGCTGTCGAACAGGCGGCGGCGGCGCTCGGTCTGTGCGTGGGTCTCGACCAGCGCGTCGCGCTGTCCCTTCAACTGCCGTGTCATCTGGTTGAAGATCCGGCCCAGCATGGCGATCTCGTCGTCGCCCTTCTCCTCGGCCACGCGCACGTTCAGGTCGCCCTGCCCCACCCGCTGTGCCGCGCCCGCAAGCCGCCCGACTGGACGCGACAGCCGCTCCGCGAACCACAGGCCTGCCCATGTGGCGGCCAGGATCAGGATCATCGCAAACCCGAGATAAAGCAGCCCGAACTCGAACAGAAGCCGCCCCCGATCCTTTTCGAGCTGCTGGTAGAGCTGCGCCGTCGCCTGCGTCTCGTCCAGAAGCTGAAGGATGTCGCCGTCCACCGTCCGGGTGACGTAAAGGAATCGGTCCGCGAAGGCATCCAGTTGAAGAAGGACGCGGAACTCGTTGATTTCCTTGTCTTCGATAAGGATGATCGCGCCTGCGCGGGCCTGTTCGATCTGTTCCTCGCGGACGGGCTCGAAGTCGAACAGATATGACCGATCGCCCCGCGCCCGGATGTCGCCGGTTCCGTCGATGACGAAGGCTTCCTCCAGCCCGCGCTGCACAAGCTCCTGCCCCTGCGACAGAAGTTGCCGCAGGTCGCCGTCGGCCATGAAGAAAGACGCCCGCTTCGCCACGTTGAGATAGCTGGCCAGAGCGCGCGCATCCTCGGTCAGGTCGTCGCGGTGTTCCTGCGCATAGGCCTGCGCCGCCTCGACCGAATTGCCGAGCGCGCTGCGGACGCGGTCGGAAAACCAGCCTTCCAGCCCGATGTTGATGGTGATCGTGGCGAAGACGGCGGTCAAGATCGTGGGGATCAGCGCGATGCCGGTGAATACCCCCGTCAGCCGCATATGCAACTGCGAGCCCGCCGACCGCGCACGCCGGGCCGCGATCATCCGCGTCAGGCGGCGCACCACCATGGCGGCGATGGTCAGCACATAGATCAGGTCGGCCAGCAGCACGACGCGCAGCCACGTCAGGTCGCCGGACGGTCCCCGCAAGCCCAGCGACACGAACGTCAGCCCCACGAGGACGGGGCCGAGCACCACCAGGGTGACCGTCAGGGCCGTCTGAAGCTGTCTGCGCCCGCTCCAGAGAAACGCGCGCGACGACGGCCGTACGTGGCTGGCAGGAGCCCGCAAAATCGCCTCATCAATGTCTTACCGGGCGTCGTTCACGTCGGGTTGTTCCCGATCCGCAACGCCTGTGGCGCTTTTACATCAACTTGCGGCGCCGTGTCACGCGGATATCGAGATCGGTGATCTTCTTGCGGAGCGTATTGCGGTTGATCCCCAGCATCTCGGCACAACGCGCCTGATTGCCCCTGGTGGCGTCCAGCGCGGTCTCGATCAGCGGAGCTTCGACTTCCCGCAGGACGCGCTGGTAGAGGCCCGGCGGCGGAAGCTGCCCGGCGCGCAGGTCGAATTCGCGGCGCAGATGGCGGTCAACCGCCTCGGACAGGGTGCCCGTGGCATCGGCCGTCCGCCGAACCAGAGCATCGCCCAGGGCCGCCTCGACCTCGGGCCGTGCGATCGTCTCGACCGGCGAGGCGGCGAGCAGGCGACGAACGACATGCTCCAACTGCCGCACGTTTCCAGGCCAGGGATGCGCCCGCAGCGCCGTGACTGCGTCGGCTGCCAGTTGCCGCGGAGGGGCGCCGTCACGTTCGGAACGGGCGGCGAAATGCGCGGCCAGCAGAGGCACGTCGTCCACCCGGTCGCGCAACGCCGGCACGTCGATCTGCGCCCCCGCCAGCCGATAATAGAGATCGGCCCGGAACCCGTCGTCGAGCCGCGGCGTCAGGTCGTGCTGCACCGTCGCCAGGAGGCGCGGCCCGCCCTCCAGCCGGTCGATGAGCCGTACGAGGGTCGCCTGCGCCTGCGCCGTAAGGTCGCCCACCTCGTCGAACAGGATCGTCCCGCCTTGCGCCCGCGCGACCAGGTCCGCCACGTCATCGGTTGTAACAAGGTCGTCGCCGGTCGCCGTGACGAAAGGCAGGTCGCGCCGGTTGCCGAAGTCATGGATCGTGCGCGCCACAAGCGACTTTCCGGTGCCGGATTCGCCGGAAATCAGGACGGAAAGGTCCGTGTTCATCACCCGCGCCATCAGCCGGTAGAGCGCCTGCATCCGAGGCGTACGCCCGATCAGCGGCAAGTCGTCGCCGGAGGGCGGTGAGGGCGTCGGCGCGGTGCGTGTCTGCTCCATCGCCCGGGCCGCGCGCTTCATCAGGTCGGGCAGGTCGAAGGGCTTGGGCAGATAGTCGAATGCCTCAGCCTCCGCGGCCTGGATGGCGGTCATGATCGTGTTCTGCGCCGAGATGACGATGACCGGCAGGCCCGGCCGCTCCCGCGCGATACGGGGCAGCATCTCGAGCCCGTTGCCGTCGGGCATGACCACGTCCGAGATCACCAGATCGCCCTTCCCCTCCTCGACCCACCGCAGCAGGGTTCCCAGCGAGGCCGTCGCATGAACCTTGCACCCGGCCCGCGTCAACGCCTGCGTCAGGACGGTGCGGATGGTGCGGTCGTCGTCGGCGACGAGAATCGTGCCGTCCATCATTTTGCTCCAATGGCTTGCGGGTCGATCTTCATGTCTTTCGGGGCGAGCGGCAGCGACAGGCGCATCACAGTCCGCCCCGGCATGCTGCTGGCCGAGATCCAGGCGTCGTGGTCATTCACGATCTTCGACACGAGGGCGAGACCCAGCCCCGTGCCGTTCTCGCGGCCCGAGACGAAAGGCTCGAAGATGCTGGCGGCGATGGCGGGGGGGATCCCGGGGCCATCGTCCACGATCTCGACCTGGAGAGGCAGGGACGCCGCCGTCCCATCGGTCCGCCGCACCCGGAGACCCGGCTCATAGAAGGTCCGGATCGTCACCTTTCCTTTCGGATCGGCCACTTGCGCGGCGTTCTTCAGAAGGTTCAGCACCACCTGCAACAACTGGTCCGGGTCGGCCCAGGTCGGCGGAAGGGAAGGGTCGTATTTCTCGACGATATCCACATGCGCGGCGAAGCCTACGAGCGCGGACCGCCGCGCGCGGTCTAGGACGTCGTGGATGTTGATGGCGTGCCTGTCGGGCGGGCGCAGGTTCCCGAACTGCTCGACCTGTTCCAGCAACTTCACGATGCGGCGGCTTTCGGCGACGATCAGGCCGGTCAACTCCAGATCCTCGCCTGCGAGCCCCATCCCCAGAAGCTGCGCCGCGCCGGTGATCCCCGCGAGGGGGTTCTTGATCTCATGCGCCAGCATCTCGGCCATGCCGATAGCGGACCGCGCGGCGGTGCGGGCGTGGTCGGTGCTGTCGAACCGTCCGGCAATGTCCTGTGGCGACATCAGGATCAGCACGCCGTCGTCCAGTGGCGCAAGGTGAACCTCGCACCGAATGGCGGGCGCCTGCGCTGGCCGGATCGTCACCTCGTGCAGCGTCAGCGGCGCGCCCGTCGCCCGCACGCGGGCCGTGGCGGCGGGCACCCCGCCATCGAGGTCCAGGATCGCCGGAAACGCGCGCCCCGTCAGCGACCGGGCGGAGCGGTTGAACATTCCCTCCGCCGGGCCGTTGACGGCCGCGACGCGGTCCGCGCCGTCAAGGACCAGCGCCGGGATCGGCAGGGCCTGCCAGACGTCGGGTCCGGTCACGCCGCCTGCCTTTGCGGACCGGTCAGCGCTTCGGCCAGCAGCGGCGCCACCGCGTCGGGCGCGGCGGTCAGCACCCTGCGCCGCAGGTCGGACGGCGTTCCGGCCTCGTGCATGTACCAGCCCAAGTGCTTGCGGGCGACGCGGCCGCCCAGATCCTTGCCGTAGAAGGCGAGGAGTGCCGCATGATGCGCGGCGACGACCTCCACCAGCGTGGTACCCCGCGGCACACGGGGGGCGGGTCCGGCGCCCAGTTCCGCCGCAACCTGCGCCAGTCGCCACGGCCGTCCCTGCGCGCCGCGCCCCACCATGACGCCCGCCGCCCCCGAGGCCGCCAGCGCCGCGTTGGCCGAAGCGGCGTCGATGATGTCGCCGTTCGCGAGCACCGGGATCGTGACCGCCTGCACGATAGGCGCGATCGCGGCCCAGTCGGCCGCGCCCTGATAGAACTGGCACCGCGTCCGCCCGTGGATCGTGAGCATGCGGATGCCGGCATCCTCGGCCCGACGCGCAAGGGCTGCAGAGTCGCAGCTGTCGTCGTCCCAGCCGAGCCGCGTCTTCAGCGTCACGGGCACGTCCACGGCGGCCACCACCGCCTCGATCAGGCGCAGCGCATGGTCGTGGTCGCGCAGCAGAGCCGAGCCGGACAGGCCGCCCGTCACCTTCTTGGCCGGGCAGCCCATGTTGATGTCGATGATGCGTGCGCCCTGCCCCGCCAGCAGTTTTGCAGCCTCCGCCATCCAGACGGCATCCCGGCCGGCGATCTGGACCGACGTGCCTTCGACCTGCGCGCCCAGTTCGGCGCGGTCCCGGACGGAGGGCTTGGCCTCGACCATCTCGCGGCTGGCGACCATTTCCGACACGACGAGGCCCGCGCCGAACGACTGCACCAGCGTCCGTGTCGGCAGATCCGTAATGCCGGCCATTGGCGCGAGGGCCACAGGCGACGTCATCCCAAGGGCCGCCAGCCGGGAGTCGAGTGTCGCGTGGGGCATGTCCGCCATCAGCCAGTCTCTTGTCATATCGTGTGCAGCATAGGTCAGGCCGGGCCTGGAGATCAGCGTCTTGCTGACCCTGACGCCCTCCAGACCGCATATGCACAAAAAACAGGCAGTTCTCCAGCCCCCTGCCCGCGCGCGCGTCACTGTCTTGCCTTGCTCCGGGGTCGGACGCTAGGACGGGACGGTTCTGCACCGCCACCCCGGAGTTCGCCATGCCCCGCGCCGATGCCACCGCGTTGATCGTCGCTGCCGGCCGCGGTACGCGCGCCGGGGGCGGTCTGCCCAAGCAATATCGCGATCTGGGCGGACAGACGGTCCTGGCCCGCGCGGTCGCCGCCTTCGCCGGTCGCGTGGCCGAGGTCGTGGTGGTGATCCACCCGGAGGATCGCGCAATGGCAAAGGCCGCGGTGCCGGGCGTGCGCCTCATCGACGGCGCATCCACGCGGTCGGGGTCCGTTGCGGCGGGGCTCGCTCCGGTGACGACGGAGCTTGTGCTGATCCACGACGCGGCGCGGCCGAACGTGCCCGGCGCGGTCATCGACCGGGTGCTGGAGGCGCTGGCTTCGGCCGACGGGGCGGCCCCAGCGCTGGCCGTGACCGATGCACTCTGGCACGGCGCGGAGCGGGTCGAGGGCGTGCAGGACCGCCGGAACCTCTGGCGTGCGCAGACGCCGCAAGGATTCCGAACCGCCGCCATCCGCGCCGCGCACGCCGCCTTCGACGGGCCGGCGAGCGACGATGTGGAGGTCGCGCTGGCCGCTGGGCTGGACGTCGCCATTGTGGCAGGCGACGAAGCGGCCATGAAGATCACCGGGCCGGAGGATTTCGCCCGCGCAGCGATGGGGACACGTATGGACATCAGGGTTGGCAACGGCTTCGACGTGCATCGGTTCGGTATGGGCGATCACGTCATGCTCTGCGGTGTGAAGGTGCCCCACGACCGCGGGTTGCAGGGTCATTCGGATGCCGACGTAGGCCTGCACACGATCACCGACGCGATCTATGGAGCGCTGGCCGAGGGCGATATCGGCCGCCACTTCCCCCCATCGGACCCGCAGTGGAAGGGCGCCGACAGCGCCGTTTTCCTGGCCCATGCGGCCGATCTGGCACGCAAGCGGGGGTTCGCGATCTGCAACATCGACGCGACCCTGATCTGCGAGCACCCCAAGATCACACCCCACGCCGCCGCCATGCGCGCCCGCGTGGCCGACGTCACCGGGGTCGCGGTGGATCGCGTATCGGTGAAGGCCACGACGACGGAACGGCTGGGCTTTGCGGGCCGCGGCGAGGGCATCGCCTGCATGGCCACCGTGTCGCTGGTGACGTCGTGATCGCGCGCGTCGTCGCGACGGTCGGTTTCGTGGGTCTGCTGCGGCCGGCGCCCGGAACCTGGGGATCGCTGGTCGCGCTGCCGCTGGCATGGCTGGCGATGCAGGGCGGGCCGATCCTGTTCACGGCCTTGACGGCGTTGATCCTGCCGGTGGGCTGGTGGGCCACGACCGTGACCACGCGGGGTCAGGCCGACCACGATCCGGGCGAGGTGGTGATCGACGAGGTGCTGGGGCAATGGATCGCGCTTCTGCCCCTTGCGTGGGGCGCGTCGAACGCGGGCGTCGGGGTGGAGCGGCTGTGGCCGGGATGGATCGCGGCATTTGTCCTGTTCCGGCTGTTCGACATCTGGAAGCCCGGGCCGGTCGGCTGGATGGACCGGCGCAGCGACGCGGGGGGCGTGATGCTGGACGACGCGGTCGCGGGCCTGATGGCGGCGGTCTGCGTCGTGGTGCTGGCCGGCCTGGCGCACGCCGGGATGGCGCTGCGATGACCCCGGCGGAGCTGATAGCGGCCTGCACGTCGCGCGGCGTCACGGTCGCCACCGCCGAAAGCTGCACCGGGGGCATGGTGGCTGCCGCGCTGACGGACGTGCCCGGGTCGTCGGCGGTATTCCTGTGGGGGGCGGTCACCTATTCCAACGCGGCCAAACGCGACATGCTGGGTGTGTCGCAGGTGGCGCTGGCCGACCACGGCGCGGTGTCCGAACAGGTGGCGCGGCAGATGGCCGAAGGCGCGCGCGCCCGGTCGCGGGCGGTGCTTGCGGTGTCGATCACGGGCATTGCCGGGCCCGGAGGGTCGGAGTTCAAGCCCGAGGGGCGCGTCTGTTTCGGACTGGCCGGACCCGATGGCACCACGGTCGAAACCGTCGAGTTCGGGGCCCTCGGCCGCTACGAGGTGCGGCGGGCAGCGCGGGATCACGCGCTGGAAATGCTTCAGGCGGCATTGCCGTAGAGCGCTTTCGCCCGCTTCTCGAAGGCGGCTACGATGCGGTGCATCGCCTCGTTGAAGACGGCGCCCACGACCTTGCCGATGATGACGTTGCGAAACTCGAAATCCACCCAGAAATGGACGCGGCATCCGGTCGGGAGCGGTTCGAACCGCCATTCGGAATCCATCCGCCGAAAAGGGCCATCGAGATAGGCGGTCTCGATTCGATGCTCGGACGGCCAGAGAACGACGCGGGAGCCGAAGCTTTCGCGGAAGACCTTGAAGCTGATGACCAGATCGGCCAGCATCACCTCGCCTTCCGGGCCGCCTTCGCGCGACCGGATGCGCGCCGCTGCGGTCCAGGGCAGGAACTCCGGATATTGGGCGACGTCGGCCACCAGGTCGTACATCTGGTCGGCGGTATAGGGCAGTTCGCGGGTTTCGCTGTGTCGGGGCATCGTCTCTCTTGGGTCCGGTGGCGTTGGCGTGCTAACGCCCCGTCATGACCGATGGGTCCGCGAGGAGCAACATGACCGACAGCTATGTGATCGACCAGCTGATCAGTGCGAAGGCCATCGCCGCCCGGATCGAGGCGCTCGCGCGCGAGATCGAGGCGCGGTTCGCGGGGACGGACAAGCTCATCGTGGTCGGCCTGTTGCGCGGGTCGTTCGTCTTCATCGCCGACCTGGTGCGGGAGTTGCACCTGCCGGTCGAGGTCGATTTCCTGGAGGCCAGCAGCTATGGCAACGCGATGGAATCGAGCCGCGAAGTCCGCATCCTGAAGGACCTGCGCGGAGAGATCGGCGGCCGCGACGTTCTGGTGGTTGAGGATATCGTCGACACGGGCCACACGCTGCACCACGTCACCAACCTGCTGCGGTCGCGCAGCCCCGCGCGGCTGGAGACGATCGCCCTCCTCGACAAGCCGACGCGGCGCGAGGTGGATATCAAGGCGACCTGGACGGGGTTCGAGATCCCCGATGCCTTCGTTGTGGGCTATGGCATCGACTATGCCCAGCGGAACCGCAACCTGCCCTATATCGGCAGCGTCCGCATGTCGGCCTAGCTTGGCATCCGTGCCTTCCGAAGTTCGTGGAGTTGCTGCGAGGACAGGGCGATCTTCGGGTCGCCCTTGTAGTCGACCTGGGGCAGATTGCCGAGTTGCCGGAAGAAGGCGATCAGCAGTGTGGACGTCACGGCCACGCCCGTCACGGCCTTGAACAGCTTGGGCACCGTCGCGATCAGCGTGGCGTGGAACGCCTTGTCGGTGAACGTCACCATCGCGATTTCCAGAGGCGTGATGAGGACCAGCGCCGCGACCACAAGGAGGATGGACTTGGCCAGCCCGCCAATGACGTGGCGCGGTGACATGATGAACCGAGGCAATAGCAGCGGGACCGTCAGCAACGCCCCGAAACCGGCATAGAGGTAGACCGCGGTCATCGGCTCGCCCCCGTGGGCGAGGATGGCTGCCTGAGGAGTGCGACCGGTCTTGACCGCGTCCCACAGCATCCAGGCGGTGCCGATCAGGCCAAGGCCGAGCAGTCGCAGGATGATCCAGTCCGCCGCGACATAGAGCTTCATCGCCGCACCCACCGCCGGCAGTCCGCGCTTGGCCGTCGGCAGGGACACGGGGCGCTTTTCGACGGTAGGTATGGCACGCGCAGGGTCGTTCGGACGGGTGCGAGAGCGCGCGGGCGGGCGGGTCAGCAGGATCAGCATCGTGAACCAGGCAAGCTGGATCGGGATCAGGACCGAAGCCATGGCCACCTGCGTGATCCGGTCGGCCGCCATGAAGGACGTCCAGGCATCGGGGACGACCACGAGGCCGGTCATGGGATCGACCTGTGGTCGCGTGGCAACTTCCGCACCGAGCGGGATGAAGTAGGCGAGGAGCGGAAGGGCGGCGAGGATCGTCGCCAGCAGGTTGAAGCCGATGAAATGATGCAGACGCGACGGGCGCGCCATGAAGCGCGGCGTCAGGCTGGGCAGGAGGAGGGTGAGCGATCCGATCAGGCCGAGCGATCCGAAGACGGCTTTCTGGGTCGGCGTCTCGACCATCGTGGCCAGCGCGAAGGCGGCGGCAAGGAAGCCCGCGATGCCGGTGAGACGGAGAAGCACGATGTGCGTCAGTTCGAGCGCCGTCCGGGGGGACGCGGGCAAAGCGGGCTCCGATGTGGCCGGCGCGGTCTCCCGCACGATGAGGATTACGAGGACCGGCAGCACCATCGTGACGATCAGACCCAACATCAAGAGGCCGGGGGCGAGGCCGTAGCGCAGCCCGTTCGCCATGCCCCCCTGTTCCAGCAGGTTTCCGGCCAAGCCGCCGGTCAGGGTCGACGCAGCCCCCAGCACGGCGAGGAGGAGGAGAGCGAAGATGCCGCCCGACACCCCTTGGGGATGGGTCAGCGAACGGGGCGAGAGCGCCCGCCACATCAGGATCAGCCCGATGCCGACGAGCGCCGCGACGTAGAGGTGGTCGAGGGCGCGCGCGCCCATCCCCAGCAGCATGGCAAGCATCCCGGAGCCCGCGAACAGGTTAACGCCGCCCAGCCCCGTCAGGATGCCGCGATAGAGGTTGCCGGCCGCCATGAAAAACGTCTCCGCAGGAATGGTCCCCCGCAGACTGCGTACTCTTTCGGGCGAAAATCGGGCGTGTCAGCGGTAAAGCAATGACACCCCGTTGCGGAAGACATGGACCTTCGACGGATCGGCGGTCAGACGCAGCGTCCTGCCGCGGATGCCGCTGTGGATGCCGTTGAGCTTGGCGATCACGGTGTTGCTGTCCGTCTCCGCCTTCGGGAGTTCGAAGTAGAGCAGCGTCACCTCGCCCAGGGCCTCGACGATATCAACCGTTCCGGCGAAGGCATAGTCGTCGCCTTCGGTCGCCACCATGTCCTCCGGTCGGATGCCGACGTTGACGCGGGCGCCCTTGTCCTCCGGCCGGCTGGGCACGACCGAGGTGATGGTGCCGCCGCCTTCGTCCAGCTTCAGGGTCGTGACCTCGCCGGTGCCGACGATTTCTCCGGCCATGAGGTTCATCGCGGGGGAACCGATGAACTGCGCAACGAACTCGCCGTTGGGCCGTTCATACAGATCGAGCGGGGTGCCCACCTGCGCGATGCCCTTGTTCGCCAGTACGACGATGCGGGTGGCGAGCGTCATCGCCTCGACCTGGTCGTGGGTGACATAGACCATGGTGCTGTCGGGCATCGCCTCCTTCAGCTGCGCGATCTCGATCCGGGTGGCCACGCGCAGCGCCGCGTCGAGGTTCGAAAGGGGCTCGTCAAACAGATAGACCTTGGGCTTGCGGACGACGGCCCGCCCGATGGCCACCCGCTGCCGCTGCCCGCCCGACAACGCCTTGGGCAGCCGGTCGAGATAGTCGGTCAGTTGCAGCTTCTCCGCCGCCGCGTTCACCGCCTCGTCGATCTCGGCGCGCGACATCTTGGCGATCTTGAGGGCGAAGGCCATGTTCTCGCGCACCGTCATGTGCGGATAGAGCGCGTAGGACTGGAACACCATGGCGATGCCGCGCTGCGACGGCGGCATGTCGTTGACCACCTGTCCGTCGATTTCCAGCGTGCCGCTGCTGATCTTCTCCAGCCCCGCGATCATCCGCAGCAGGGTGGACTTGCCGCAACCGGAGGGGCCGACGAAGACGACCAGTTCGCCCGTCTCGATGTCGAGATCGATGTCCTTGAGGACCTCGACCTTGCCGCCATAGGTCTTGCCGACATCGGTCAGCTTGAGGTTCGCCATCGTCGTCCCTTCCCAATCTCCGGTCCGTCAGACCGCCCGCATCACGCAATAGCTCCACGCCCCGAGGGTCAGGCCGCCCTGACCCGGCGCCGTGCCGCCGATCCCTTCCACCATGCGCCAGTTGCCGTCAGGCAAGGCCATACCCACCGCGTCGTCCCCCAGGTTGAACGCGCAGAACAGCGTCTCGCCCGGCACCGTGCGACGGAAGGTCAGCAGGTTGCCGTCAGCGTAAAGCCCGTCCTGTGTGCCCTTCTGCAACGCCTCCGACCCGTTCCGCAGGGCGATTATCCGGCGGTAGTGGTTGAGGAGCGAGCCGTCCAGGTCGTCCTGCATGGCCACCGACCGCCCGAGATGCTCCGTGGCGACCGGCAGCCAGGGCTTCACTTCGCTGAAGCCACCGTTGGTGTTCGACGCCTCCCAGACCATCGGCGTACGGCAGCCGTCGCGGCCCTTGAACTCGGGCCAGAACTCGATGCCGTAGGGATCCTGTAGGTCCTCATAGGCGACTGCGGCTTCGGTCAGGCCAAGCTCCTCGCCCTGATAAAGACAGATCGACCCGCGCACGCAGGCGAGCAGCGTCGCATAGGTGCGCGCCCCGCGTTCATCCAGGTGCCAGCGCGTGATGTGGCGCGTCACGTCATGGTTGGAAAACGCCCAACAGGCCCAGCCGTCGGGCGCTACATCATCGAGATGCTCGAACACCTCGACCACGCGGGCTGCGGTCAGGCGGTCGGGGGCGAGGAACTCGAAGGCATAGCACATCTGCACGCCCTGCCCCTCACGCGTGTACTGTCCCAGAAGCTCCATCCCCAACTGCGCATCGCCGATCTCGCCTACGGCGGCGGCGCCGGGATATTCGTCGAGCAGGTCGCGAAAACGCTTGAGGAAGTCCAGGTTCTCGGGCTGGTTCTTGGAGTGCAGGTGTTCCTGATGGTTGTAGGGGTTCACCATCGGCGCGACCTTGGCATTGCGCCGTTCGGGCGGAAGGGCCGGATTGTCCCGCAGGAGCGCGTCCGCGAAGTAGAAGTTGATCGTGTCGAGCCGGAACCCGTCGACCCCCCGATCGAGCCAGAACCGCGTCACGTCGAGCAGGGCCTGCTGCACCTCCGGATTATGGAAATTCAGGTCCGGCTGGCTGACGAGGAAATTGTGCAGGTAATACTGCTGCCGCCGCGCGTCCCAGTGCCAGGCGGGACCGCCGAAGATCGACAGCCAGTTGTTGGGCGCGGTGCCGTCGGGCTTCGGGTCGGCCCAGACGTACCAGTCGGCGCGGTCGTTGGTCCGGCTGGACCGGCTCTCCTCGAACCAGGGGTGCTTGTCGCTGCTGTGCGACAGCACGAGGTCGATCATCACGCGCAGGCCGAGACGGTGCGCCGCTTCGGTCAGGCGGTCGAAATCGGCGAGCGTGCCGAACATCGGATCGACGTCGCAATAGTCGCTGACGTCATAGCCGAAGTCCTTCATGGGCGAGGTGAAGAACGGGCTGATCCAGATCGCGTCGACGCCGAGGCTGGCGATGTAGGGCAGCCGTTCCGTGATGCCGTTCAGGTCGCCGATGCCGTCCTGGGTGCTGTCCTGGAAGGATCGGGGGTAGATCTGATAGATTACCCCACCCCGCCACCAGTCGGGGTCGATCGCAGGGTTCGGCGCTTCGGCGATTGCAGTCATCTGTTGTCCTATTTCACGGATCCGGCCAGCAGGCCGCGGACCAGGTATCTTTGCATGGTGAAGAAGACCAGCAGCGGCACCGCGATCGAGATGAAGGCCGCCGCCGCAAGGATGCCCCAGTCCCCCCCGCGCGAGCCGAGCAGGTCATCGGCGATCTTGACGGTCATCACCCAGGATTCGCTGTTCGACGGCAGGAACACCTTGGCCACGAGCAGGTCGTTCCACGTCCAGAGGAACTGGAAGATGGCGAAGCTGGCCAGCGCCGGGAACGACAGCGGCAGGACGATGCGGGTGAAGACCTGGAAGTCGGTCGCGCCGTCGACCTTTGCGCTTTCGATGATGTCGCGCGGCAACCCGACCATGTAGTTTCGCAGCAGATAGATGGCGAGCGGCAGGCCGAACCCGGTATGCGCAAACCAGATGCCGTAGAAGGACTGGCCGATCCCGATGGCATTGTGGAACTTGAGCATCGGCACCAGCGCCAGTTGCAGCGGCACCACCAGCAGGCCGACGACCAGCGCGATGATCGCACCGCGGCTGGGAAAATCCATCCACGCCAGCGCATAGGCCGCGAAAGCCGCGATCAGGATGGGGATGATCGTCGCCGGAATGGTCACGGTCAGCGTGTTGATGAAGGCCACGTCCATCCCGGCGGAGGTCAGGATCGTGTCGTAGTTGTCGAGCGAGAAGTCGGGCGGCACGGATGAGGCCAGATAGACGGTCGGGTTGCGCGTCGGCGCTTCGTCCGCAGGGTCGAAATAGATGTAGTCGCCGTTCTCCTCGACCGTCAGGGTGCGGCCGCGCACAAGCTCCCCCGTCTCGCCCGGCGCGAAGGCGGTGGGGTCGGACCGCAGGCCGCCGAAGGCCGCGATGCTGCCCGAGCCTTCGGGCCCGAACAGGTTGCCGGTCAGTACCCAGCCGTCGCCCTCGGGCATGAACTCGCCCTCCGTCCGCACGGCAAAATTCTGTTGCGTCGGGAACGGCGCCTTCCACCAGCCGGATTGCGAGATGGCGTCGCGGTCGCGGAAGCTCGACACCAGCAGGCCGATCGTGGGGATGAGCCACAAGATCACCAGGATCGCCACCGTCAGGTTCGTCACCAGCGAGAGGGAGCTTTTCGCGCCCGCGATGCCGTCATCGTCGACCGCCATGTCAGCGCACCTCCCTGCGGGCCTGCACGATGTTCCAGACCATCACCGGCAGGACGATGATCATGATGACGAAGGCTACGGCCGTCGCCCGCCCGTCATCGCGGAACATGTATTCCATCATGTAACTGGGCAGGATCTGCGTGCCGAAGTTGCCGCCGGTCATCGTGTAGACGATGTCGAAGACCTTGAGCACGAGGATCGTGATCGTCGTCCAGACGACGACGATGGTGCCCATGATCTGCGGGATCTTGATGCGGAAAAAGATCTGCGCGGGTGACGCGCCGTCGATGATCGCGGCCTCGACCGTCTCGTCCGGGATGCCGCGCAGGGCCGCCGAGAGGATCACCATGGCGAACCCCGTCTGGATCCAGACAAGGATCACCATGAGGAAGAAGTTGTTCCAGAACCCCACCTGCAACGGGTCGAGGGGGGCGAAACCCATCGCGTCGCGCATCGCGTTGATGATGCCGATCTCGGGATCGACGGCATAGACGAACTTCCAGATCAGCGAGGCGCCCACGAAGGAGATCGCCATCGGCATGAAGATGAGCGACTTGGCGATGTTGCCCCACCGGAGCTTGTCAGTCAGCTGCGCGACGAGCAGCCCGAGGAACGTGGACAGCGCGGGCACTACCAGCACCCAGAGGAAGTTGTTGAACAGCGCGGTGCGGAACTCTCCGTCCTGCATCAGCAAGGAGTAGTTGCCGAGCCCGATGAAGTCCGCGCCCGAGCGGTTGAACAGCGACCGCCAGAAGCTGCCGAAAACCGGATAGACGAGGTACAGCCCGAGCGCGGCCAGCGCCGGCAGCATGAACAGCCAGGGCCGCACGGCGTTCGCCCGGTTGATGTTGCGGCCGATGTTGGGGCCCTTGGCGGGAAAGACCACCTTGTCGAGAACGACGTTCGACGCCCAGAAATAGCCGACGCAGCCGCCGACGCCGATCAGGATCGTGAGAAGCCCCTGGATGAGCGGTGACACGGCTGCGGCCCCTTTTCCGTGTTGCGGTGTCAGGTGAACCGGCCCGCACCCGAAGGCACGGGCCGGACGGTCAGTTCAGTGCGTCCCAGCGGCTCTGGATCGCCGCGCCCACGTCTTCGGCCGAGGCGCCGGTGACGTAGTCGACCATGCCGGTCCAGAACGCCCCCGCGCCGATCTCGCCCGGCATCAGGTCGGACGCATCGAAGCGGAACGTCGTGGCGTCGCGCAGGATCTCGCCCTGCGCGCGCAGGGCGTCGTCGGCATAGGCTTCGGGGTTGACGCCCGCATGGGCCGTCAGGAACCCGCCCTGCGCCATCCACGTCTCATGCGCGATGGGCAGCTTGAGAAACTCCAGCATCGCGTTCGCCGCGTCCGACGGATCGGTGATGGCGAACAGCGTCCCGGCGCCCAGCACGGGCTGGCCCAGATCCTGACCCTCGAAGGCGGGAAAATAGAAGAAATCCGCATCCTGCCCGACCTCGACGTCATCAGGGAAGAAGGCCGGGATGAAGGACGCCTGCCGGTGCAGGTAGCAGGCGGGCGGAATCTCGAACAGGCCCGTGGGGCTGTCGCGGAAGTCCGTGCTGGCCACCGATTGGGCCCCGCCGGCCACGTAGTCGTCGTTGCGGGCGAAACTTCCGAACTCCTTGATCGCGGCGATGACCTTCGGGTCGTCGAACTTCAGGTCGTTCGTGACCCAGGCGTCGTAATCCTCGGGCGCGTGCAGGCGCAGCATCATGTCCTCGACCCAGTCGGTCGCGGGCCAGCCTGTTGCCGCGCCGGAGCCGAGGCCGATGCACCAGGGCGTTCCGCCATCCTCGACGATCTGATCGGTCAGGGCCTTCAACTCCTCCATCGTCCCGGGGATATCGTATCCCATCTCGTCGAAGGCGGCGGGTGAATACCAGACCAGCGACTTCAGATCGACGCGGTAGAACATGCCATAGAGGTCTTCCTCCCCATCCGGCCCCTCGAACGTGGCCAGATCGACCCAGGAGTCGCCCGCGGCATAGCCGTCGCGCAGCCAGTCCGCCGTGCCGTCCGGCAAGGGTGTCAGCAGGCCCTGCCCCGCCATGTCGGCGGCCAGGCCCGGCTGCGGAAACACCGCGAGGTTCGGAGCGGATCCCGCCCTTGCCGAGATCACGATGTCCTGCTCGAAGCTGTCGGAGCCGGAATATTCCGCGTTGGCGCCTGTCGCCTCCTCGAACACGGCCATGACGTTGTCGAACTTGGCCTTCTCGTCGCCCGTCCAGGGCCCGGTGATCGTCACCGTCTGTCCCGACAGGTCGGTCGCATCCGCAAAAGCCTGATAGCCGTCCCAGTCGAAGGGCCCCTCGCCCACCGTGAACGGCCCGATCTCCTGCGCGGCAGCGGCGCCCATGCTCAGTACCGTGATGGCGGTACCAGTCAGTAATTTCCTCATCGTTCCTCCCCGCGAAAATCCGCCAGTCTCGCCGCGCTGCGGCGTGCTTTCCAAACCGCTTTGACAAACGCAGCATGGAGGCGCTACCCCGGCCCTGTCAACGGCGCTGAAGAGTTATCGAACGTTTTCGTATTCTTTGGTGTTGCTCCACTGCCCCGTTCCGGGGCACGTCTTGGGTAGTAACATCAAACCGTATCCTGACATTGAAACCGCTTTGAGTTGACTTCTCGACATGACCCTCAAGGAATTCTCCGAGCTTCTGGGCCTGTCCCCCACGACAGTCAGCCGCGCGCTCGGTGGCTATCCAGAGGTACGGGAGGAAACCCGCCGCCGCGTACTGGAGGCCGCCCGCGCCCATGGTTATCGCCCCAACAGAAGGGCCGCGGCGCTGGCGACGGGGCGTGCGATGGCCATCGGCCACGTCATCCCGACCGCCCTGAATCACGAGATGGTCAACCCCGTCTTCGCCGACTTCATCGCCGGGGCCGGCGACGTCTATGCGCGCGCGGGCTATGACATGCTGCTGTCGGTCGTGCCCGACGGCGACGAGCTGCGCGCCTATCGTCACATGGCCAATACCGGGAATGTCGACGGTCTGATCGTGCACGGCCCCCGTGCCGACGATCCGCGGCTGGGGTTGCTGCGCGCGACCGGCCTGCCCTTCGTCGTCCACGGTCGCATTCCGGGTGATGACACGGACTACAGCTTCGTGGACGTCGACAACAGGCGTGCATTCGGACGGGCGGCGGACCTGCTGCTCGACCTGGGACACCGGCGGATCGCGCTGCTCAACGGGATCGCGACCATGGACTTCGCCCGCAGGCGACGCGACGGCGTCGTCGGGGCATTGGTCGCGCGGGGTATCGAGGCGGACCCCGCGCTCATCTCCGCAACCGAAATGACGGAGCATGCCGCCCATGCCGCCACCCGGCGGATGCTCGATCTCGCCGATCCGCCCACCGCGTTCCTCGCCTCCTCCCTCATCATGGGGATCGGCGTGCGGCGCGCTCTGGGCGACCGCGGCCTGACGATGGGACGCGACGTCTCGGTGGTGATCCACGACGACATGCTGGGCTATCTGACGAACGGAACCGAGGTGCCCATCTTCACGGCCACGCGCTCCTCCGTCCGCGCGGCGGGGCGGCGCTGTGCCGAGATCCTGCTGGCGCGCATCACGGGCGATTCTGCCCCGCCGGTGCAGGAGGTGTGGGAATGCGAACTGGTGCTGGGCGGATCGACCGGCCCTGCGCTGACGGGGGCATGATGGACGACTTCACCTTCTCCCGCTCCGACTTTCCCGAAAACTTCGTTTTTGCCGCCGCGACCTCCGCCTACCAGATCGAGGGCCATGCCTTTGGCGGTGCCGGCCGCACCCATTGGGACAGCTTCGCCGCCATTCCCGGCAAGGTCGTGCGCGGCGAGACCGGCGCCATCGCCTGCGACCATTATCACCGTTGGCCGGAAGATCTCGACCTTGCCCGCGACGCCGGACTCGACGCCTATCGCTTTTCGACCTCATGGGCGCGGATCATGCCGGATGGTGTCAACGTCAACCCGAAGGGCGTTGATTTCTATGATCGTCTGGTCGACGGCATGCTGGAACGTGGCCTGCGCCCCATGGCCACCCTCTATCACTGGGAACTGCCGGATGCGCTGGCGAAGAAGGGCGGCTGGACGGTGCGCGAGGTGCCGGAACGGTTCGCCGATTTCGCCGATGTCGTCGCCGCACGCCTGGGCGACCGCCTGTTTTCCACCGCCCCGGTGAACGAACCCTGGTGCATCGCTTGGCTCGGCTATCACGACGGCATCCATGCCCCCGGCCTGACGGACCTGCGGGCTGCCGCGCGGGCGATGCATCATGTCGGCTTGGCGCATGGCCTTGCGATCGGCGCGCTGCGCGCCCGCAGCGTGCGGAACCTGGGGGCCGTCTGCAACATGGAATACGCCATTCCGGCGAGCGACGCCCCTGCCGATGTCGAGGCGGCGCACCGCTATGACGGTATCTACAACCGGTGGTTTCCCGGCGCCATGATGCACGGCACATACCCCGACGACATCCTGCGCGGACTCAAGCCCCACCTGCCCGCCAACTGGCAGGACGACATGAAGATCATTTCGCAACCCGTTGATTGGTTTGGTGTCAACTACTACACGTGCCAGCGGATCGAGGCCACGCAGGGGGAGTGGCCCGCCCTGGGCCTCGCGCCCGCGCGCGGTCCGCTCACCGCGATGGGATGGGAGATCTGCCCCGAAGGTCTCGACTGGCTGCTCCGTCGGACGGTTACGGACTACACCGGCGATCTGCCGCTCTGGATCACGGAGAACGGGATGGCCGGCGACGACGGGCCGGGCAAGGCCGACAACGGGCGCATCGACTACCTCGACCGGCATCTCGCCGTCGCGCGCCGCCTGATCGGCGACGGGATACCGCTGGCGGGCTATGTCTTCTGGTCCCTTCTGGATAATTACGAATGGGCTTTGGGCTATGACAAACGCTTCGGGCTGGTCCACGTCGACTTCGCCACGCAGAAGCGAACCCCCCGGGCAAGCTACCGGCGGCTTGCCCGCGCGCTGTCGCATTGATACGGCCGTGGCATGACGGATGATCCGCTTTTCCTTGTGGCCGATGTGGGAGGCACGAACACCCGCGTGGCTCTGGCCCGTGGCCGGCGTATCCTGCCGGACACGGTCCACCGCTATGGCAACCGCGATTTCGCCAACCTCGCCCCCCTTCTGACGCAATACTGCGAGGATCATGGACGTGAGACGCCGGACGGGGCCTGCGTGGCCGTCGCGGGGCCGGTATCGGGGGGGCGGGCCGAGCTGACGAATCTCGACTGGTCGATCGATACCGCGCGGCTGATCCGGTGCACCGGCGCGCGCCGGGCCGCCATCCTGAACGATCTCCAGGCGCAGGGTCACGCTCTGGGTCACCTTTCGGACTCGGATTGCCTGACCATCGTCGACGCGCCCGTGCGCGACGACGCCGCACGGCTCGTCATTGGCGTCGGCACAGGGTTCAACGCTGCCCCCGTCCATCTGACCCACGCCGGCCGTTTCGTCCCCCCGAGCGAGGCCGGTCACGCGAACATGCCCGTCCGCACCGAGGCCGAGTTGCGTCTGTGCACCTTCGTGTCCACGACGCATGGCTTTCCGTCGGTCGAGGATGTGCTGTCGGGCCGCGGTCTCGAACAGATTTACCGATGGCTTGCCAGCGAGGCGGGATCGGAGGATGAGTTGCTCGCCTCCGAGATCATGGGCCGCATCGACAGCGACCCGCGCGCGAATGCGGCAGTGCAGCAGTTCGTCCGCATCCTGGGCACCGTCGCGGGCAACCTCGCGTTGATCCATTTACCGCTGGGCGGCATCTATCTTGTGGGTGGCGTTGCGCGGGCCATGGCGCCGCATCTGTCGCCGATGGGGTTCGACACGGCCTTCCGCGACAAGGGTCGTTTCGCCGGATTCATGTCGAATTTTCCGGTGTTTCTGATCGCCGACGATTTCGCCGCACTGACCGGCTGCGCGGCGCATCTGGTGGATTTCCCCGACTGATCCGTACCGTCCGCCGGTAACCGTTTCTTAGCAATCCTTCGGCTAAGCCTGCCCGATCGAAGCGTGAGGGGGCGAAGCGAGATGGATGGAACGGTCGGCATGACGGACCAAGGCGGGGACATCGCCCTGCCCGAACGGCTCGACATCGCGGCGGCGGCGACACTGCGGAAGGTGCTTCTGGGATGTGACGGCGACATCGTGCTCGATGCCCGGAACGTCCGGTTGCTCACGACGCCCTGTCTCCAGGTGCTGATGGCTGGGCGGGACCGGCAGCGGACCCTCGGCCGCGGCCTGACCGTCGCGAACCCCTCGCCGGCCTTTTCATCCTGCGCCACCACGCTCGGCGTGACGCTCGACCGGTTGCAGACGCCGGCGCGCGCGGCATGAGGGTCTTGGCCATAGACGACAGCCGGACGATCCGGGACATGGTGCGCCTGACGCTGGAGCGGGAGGGGATCGAGACGGTCCTGGCGGACGACGGGATCCATGGGATCGAGGTTCTGGATGGCATGGACACGCATCCCGATGCGATTCTGACGGATGTGAACATGCCCCGCCTCGATGGCTTCGGGTTCATCGAACGCGTTCGCCAGCAGCCGGAATATGCAGGCATTCCGATCCTCGTCCTCACGACTGAAAGCGCGCGCGACCTGAAACTGCGGGCCCGGGCTTCCGGAGCAACCGGATGGATCGTAAAGCCTTTCGATCCAGCCCGCCTCGTCGTGGCCCTGCGCACCGTCACCGGCCTCGCGTGATGGACCCGATGGACGCCATCCGCGCCACCTACTTCGAGGAATGTGCCGAGCTTCTCGAAGTGCTGGAGGATGGACTGCTGTCGCTACAGGCCGGTACGCCCGATGCGGACACGATCGACGCCGTGTTTCGCGCCGTCCACTCGATCAAGGGGGGGGCCGCGGCCTTTAACCTGGGCCTTCTCGTGGGGTTCGCGCATGAGTTCGAGACGGTGCTCGACGCGCTCCGGAACGGAGAGCTCAAGGGCGGGAGCGACGCCTTTGCGGTTCTCCTGCGGGCATCGGACACGTTGGGCGACCTTGTCTCGGCGGTCCGCGACGACCTGCCGGTCGACGCGCCCGACACTCGTGATCTTGCACGTCTGCTGTCGGGTGGAACGCCATCGTCGGCTGGGGGGGGCTTCGTGCCCGTCATGATCGATCTCGGGCAGGACATGAACGGTCCCGTCCGTCCTGACGTCCGCCGCGTTTGGACAATCCTTTTCGAACCCCTGCCCGAACTTCTGGGCAGCGGGAACGAGCCGCTCTATCTATTTCGCGCGCTGGAGGTTCTGGGCCGGATCGAGGTCACGGCGATCGAGACCGACCTGCCGACGCTCGACCGTCTCGACCCCGACGTACCGCGCCTGCGTTGGTCGGTGCGGCTCACCCCCTCCGCGCCCGACCTCACGGAGACCGAGATCGAAGCGGTTTTCGAGTTCGCGGTCGACCTCTGCATCCTCGAAGTGTCGGCGATGCAGGACGGCGACCGGCCCGCGACGCCCATCGCACCGTTCGCCCCCGACATTGCGGAACGCGGCGACGTGGCGCCCCCGGAAACAGCCGCCCCAGCCACGGTGGCCGCCCCTTCGGGCCCGGCGACGATCCGGGTGGATCTGACGCGCGTCGACCGTCTCGTTGACCTGGTCGGCGAACTCGTCATCAGCCAGTCCGTTCTGGCCCAGGGCTTGGCACAGGCAGGCTTGGATCACCGCTCGGAAGCGATCGCGACGCTCGAAGACCTGCAGCAGCTGACCCGCGACATCCAGGACAGCATCATGTCCATCCGTGCCCAGCCGGTGAAGCCGCTCTTCCAGCGGATGACCCGCATCGTTCGTGAGGTATCGACAGCCACCGGCAAGGACATCCACCTCGTCACCGAGGGCGAAGCCACCGAGATCGACAAGACGGTCGTGGAGCGATTGACCGACCCCCTTACGCACATGGTGCGGAACGCCATCGACCACGGAATAGAGGATCCCGCCGAAAGGGTCCGGGTAGGCAAGTCCGCGATAGGGGTCGTCCGCCTGACGGCCCGCCAGAAATCCGACCGTGTCGTGATCGAGGTTTCCGATGACGGACGGGGTATAGACCGCGCACGCGTTCTTGAAAAAGCGATCACGCGGGGGATGGTCGAGGCAGGTTCGATCCTCGATCCGGCCGAGATCGACCGTCTTTTGTTCAAGCCCGGCCTTTCCACCGTGACCGAAATATCGTCGCTGTCCGGGCGCGGCGTCGGAATGGACGTCGTGCAGCGGGCGATCCGCGACCTGAGCGGAACCATTTCCGTGCGTTCCGAAACCGGCAAGGGCTGTACGATCTCGATCAGCCTTCCGCTGACGCTGGCAATCCTCGACGGAATGATCGTGCGGGCGAGCGGACATCACATGGTCCTGCCGTTATCGTCCATCGTCGAGACGCAGTCCGCCGACACCGCCCGGACCGAGATGCTTTCGGCCGGGCAGGAGGTGGTGCTCATGCAGGATCGCTTCGTACCGATGCTCGACCTGGGGCAGTGCATGGGCTTTCCGGTCGGATCCGCAGTCGGAGGACAGGACGACGACGAGGCGGCGCTTCTATTCGTGCAGCCAGAAAACGGCGGGATCTACGCCCTCCGCGTGGATGCGATCGAAGCGCAACGGCAGGTCGTCATCAAGGGACTCAGCGACAACTTCGGCCACATCCCCTGCGTCTCTGCCGCGACGATCCTCGGGAACGGGCAGGTTGCCCTGATCGTCGATCCCGCCGGCACAGCCCGCCACGCGGGACTTCGCCCGGAGACCCACGAGCATCTCGCCACGGAGGCGCGCGCATCATGACATTCCACGGCCGGGACGATATCCCGCTCGATCCAGCGACCGTTGCGGAACTGCTGACCTTCCGGTGCGGAGGGCAGAGCTACGGCATCGACATCATGGCAGTCCGCGAGATCAGGGGCTGGAGCGAACCCACCCCCCTGCCCCACGCCGCACCGTTCATGCGGGGTATGGTGAACCTCCGCGGCGCCGTCCTGCCGGTGATGGACCTTGCCCAGCGGCTGGGTCAGGCCCGCACGGTTGATGACCCGCGCAACGTCATCATCGTCGTACAGGACGGCCGGCGGGTGCACGGCCTGCTGGTCGAGTCCGTATCGGACATCGTCCATCCCGGCGCGGACCAGCTGCAGGACGTTCCACCGGCAGGCCCGGAGGAGCCCGGTACCATGGCTGAAAGGCTTTTCATTCTGGACGACGAGATGATCCAGGTCCTCTCAACCTCCCGCATTCTTCCTGCGGTCTGTTCGGCTCGTGCGGAGAATGGCACGTGATCCCGCTGTTCTCAGGTCAGTACGAGCGGCTTGCGGTCATAGCCGACCGCGAGGCCGGGTTGAATCTTCCGGAAAGCAAGCGAACGTTCGTCGCGTCCCGCCTCCAAAGGCGCTTGCGGGCCACCGGCGCGGGAACATTCGACGCCTATCTCCGTCTGGTGGAGGGCGACGGAGCCGATGGCCTGCGCGAACGCGAGTTCCTGGTGTCGGCACTGACGACCAACGTCACAGGCGTCTACCGAGAGCCGCATCACTTCGACCTGCTCGCCGCTCACCTTGTGGAGACTTTGGACCACGGCATCAGGCGGGAGCGAAAATACAGGATATGGTCGGCGGGTTGCTCCACCGGCGAGGAGCCTCTGTCGCTCGCCGCGACCTGCCGGGCCACGCTCGGAACGGGCTGGTCCACGCAGGTGAGCATCCTCGCCACCGACGTCGACCGCTTCGTCCTCGAAAAGGCACGCGACCGGTCGGAGGATCTGGAGCTAGGTCGGCTGCTGCTGACGGGCCCCAATACGCCGTTCCGCACCCGGGCGGCGGCCGTCGAGAACCCCGCCCATTTGATCCGGAAACTGCAGACCGCGATCACTTATATGCATCACAACCTCACGCAGGAACTGGACGTGGGTGGCCAGTTCGACGCGATCTTCTGTCGCAATGTCCTGATCTACTTCAGCCGCGACGCACAGGCGAAAGTCCACGACCTTCTGCGGCAACGCATCGCGCCTGGCGGCTTGTTCGCTATCGGACATTCCGAACGGCTTCTGGGTCAGCACCCTCCTTTGGCCCCCGCCGGACGGACCGCGTTTCGGCGGCCGATCAACGACCGGAAAGCGAATGGTGCGACATGCTGCTGAGGGACACGCTGCGCATACTTGTGGTGGACGACATGTCCACGAGCCGGGGCATATTGTTACAAGCCCTCGACGCGCTGGGCCTGACCAACGTGAGCTATGCCGAGGACGGGAAGGCGGCATTGCGGCAGGCACGGCAATCCCTTCCACATCTCGTGATGTCAGACCTCTACATGCCGCAGATGAACGGGCTTCAGTTGCTGCAGCAATTGCGTGTCGATCCGCTGACCCGGACAGTCGGTTTCATTCTTGTCAGCGGACGAAGTGACGACGAAGTCCTGACGACGGGGCAGAAGCTGGGGATGAACAACTTTCTCCCGAAGCCCTACAGCGCTGCTGAACTGAAAGTCTCGATCGAGGCCGTGGTCGGTCGATTGTGACACGAGGAACGGGGGGATTCTCCGCGCAGGTCGCGTCAGAATGCGGGCGCGCTGCACACAGGCTGCGAACGCTTCAACGGACGCTGGACGACGACCTGCCGCCGGAATGCGTGACGCACAGGATGGCCGCTCAGCTTCAGGCATTGGACATCGTGCAGCAGACGCTCCTGGACCTCGGCGCGCTGTTCGATCGTCTGGCCCGCGACGGCGGGGCGGGAGATTTCGTGCTGTCCGACAACGTCCTTGGAGCAATTCGTCAGGCCACGCTTCGGCGCCGCCTCGCCGAAGGCGCTCAGGACGAGGCGGACCCTCCGATCGAGCTTTTCTGAGGATGACGGCAACCGGAACCACCGATCGGGGCACTACGGCGACATGTCGCCCGAACGTCGATGAGCGTTCAGGCGGCCT
The DNA here is from genome assembly GCF_001403735.1 of Jannaschia rubra. Taxonomy (GTDB): domain Bacteria; phylum Pseudomonadota; class Alphaproteobacteria; order Rhodobacterales; family Rhodobacteraceae; genus Jannaschia; species Jannaschia rubra. Next base: position 98,235 of record NZ_CXPG01000021.1, on the reverse strand, counting down.
CCTCCTCCGCCTGCTGGCGGTTCCACATCGACGCATAGCGCCCACCGAAAGCGAGAAGTTCCTCGTGTGTCCCTCGCTCGGTGATGCGGCCTGCCTCGAGCACGACGATGAGATCGGCATCCACCACGGTCGACAGGCGGTGAGCGATAGTGATGACCGAGCGGCCTTGAGCCATCGCACGCAGTTCGCCCTGGATCGACCGCTCCGTCTCGGTGTCGAGCGCAGAAGTTGCCTCGTCGAGAAGCAGGATCGGAGGGTCCTTGAGCAAGGTCCGTGCGATCCCCACCCGCTGCTTCTCGCCGCCCGACAACTTGAGCCCCCGTTCACCCACGGTCGTCTCGTACCCATCGGGCAGCGCTTCGATGAAAGTGTGGATCCGAGCCGCGCGCGCTGCGCCGCGGACCTCGTCGAAGGTGGCGTCGGGGCGGCCATAGGCGATGTTGTAGCGGAGCGTGTCGTTGAACAGCACGGTATCCTGGGGCACGACGCCGATATGTGCGTGCAGACTCTCCTGCGTGACGTCGCGGATATCCTGGCCATCGATCAGGATCGCTCCCGTGCCCACATCGTAGAACCGGAACAGAAGGCGGCCGAGCGTCGACTTGCCCGATCCCGAAGGGCCCACGACCGCCACTGTCCGCCCCGCCCCCACGGTCAGCGAAACACCCTGGAGGATCGGCCGGGCGGACTCATAGCCGAAGTGGACGTTGCGGAACTCCACGACTCCCTCGTTCACCGTCAGATCCGGTGCCCCCGGAGCGTCGCGCACCTCGGCCGGTTGCTCCAGAAGGCCGAACATCTCGCCCATGTCGACCAGGGCTTGCCGGATCTCACGGTAGACGGTCCCGAGGAAGTTCAGCGGCATCGTGATCTGCACCATGTAGGCATTCACCATAACGAAGTCCCCCACCGTCAGGTCGCCGGTTTGAACGCCGATGGCGGCCATCACCATGACGCCGACCAGCCCGGTGGTGATGATGAGGGACTGCCCGAAGTTCAGGAACGCCAATGAATATTGCGTGCGCAGCGCGGCGCCTTCGTACCGTGCCATGGCCATGTCATAGCGGCCGGCCTCACGCGCTTCGGCGCCGAAATACTTGACCGTTTCGAAGTTCAGGAGGGAGTCGATGGCCTTCTGGTTCGCGTCGGTATCCTGCTCGTTCATGAAACGGCGGATCCGGACACGCCATTCGGTCACCGAAAAGGTGAAGGCGACGTAAAGCAGGATCGTCGCCAGCACGACGACCAGGTACCAGACGTCAAATATGAAGAAGAGGATGATCGAGATCATCGCGAGCTCGAGGATGAGCGGGCCGATGGAGAACAGCAGGAACCGAAGCAGGAAGTCGACGCCTTTGACCCCGCGCTCGATGATCCGCGACAGGCCACCTGTCTTTCGGCTGATGTGATAGCGCATAGACAGGCGGTGCATGTGCGCGAAGGTCTCGGCCGCGAGCCGCCGCAGTGCGCGCTGGCCCACGGGAGCGAAGAGCGCGTCGCGCAGCTGCTGGAACCCGATGTTGAGCGCGCGGGCCAGACCATACACCACCGTCAGGCCGACCGCCCCCAATCCCAGGGCCCATGCCGCAGTCACGGTATCGGGAGCCAGCGCGTCGACGGCCTGCTTGTAGATCAGCGGGACCGTCACCGCGATCAACTTCGCCACCAGCAACATGAGGAGGGAGATGACGACGCGGACCTTCACACCGGTCTCGCCCGCGGGCCAGAGGTAGGGGATCACGCGACGGATGATGCCGAGGGCACCGGCGGGCGCCTGGGATGGGTCAGGATCGGTGCGGCGCATTTGGTCCCCGGATGGCTGTCGAGAAACCTAGGGCCCGGGATCGGAAATGGAAACCGCCCTAGCCGTCCGGCAGGGTGAAGATCTGCCCCGGATAGATCAGGTCGGCATTGCGGATCTGGGAGCGGTTGGCTTCGAATATCTGGACGTAGCGGATCCCCTCGCCGAAATGCCCTTCGGAGATGGCCCAGAGCGTAGCCCCGGGTTGCACGGTGACGGCCCGCACGCTTTCGCCTTGGGCGACGGCGACATCGGGGTCGACGCGTTGGAACGGCGTCTCCACCCGTCCGGTGACGCTGCCGTCCTCGGCCAGCGCATCGACGCGCAGGGTGTAGACGCCTGTTTCCACGGCGGGCAGCGGAGACACCCAGGCCCCCGTCGGGTCGACACGCGCCTCGCGCACCGGCTGCCCGTCAAGGTAGATGCGAAGCCGGCTGTCCTTGGCGCCCTGACCGGTCAACTGCGGTTGGCCATCCCCATCGTAGCTGATCGCGTCGATGCCGAGCGTCGTATCCGTACCGCCCGAAGAGGTGTCCGCGGCGACCCTGGTCACCCCGTCGGAGCCCGAGCGGAACAGGCGCGGCGGCTTTGCGGTGGCGTTCGCGGTCTCGGTATCGCTGATCGGGGTCGCGGTGCCCGGATCGGCGGGGGCCAGGATGATCTCCTCCTTGGCGCGCGCCACGTTGCCTTGTGCGTCCACGGATTCGAGCGTCAGCAGGGAGGGGTCGGTGCTTTTGGCGATGTCGAACAACGACACGAAATCTCCCGCGCTGTCCGTCCGCGCCGTGGTCACGGTGCGCCCATCGACACGCAGGACGACGTCCGTATCCGGCGCCCCCCGGCCCGCGACCACCGCCGCGCCGTTCGCGTCGACCCGCACGACGTCGAGTGTCGGCGCGTTGGCGTCAACGGCTGCAACGGTATCATCGGTTGGCGTGCCATCCCGGACCGGTGGGGCGTCAGGATCTTCAGACAGGGGAACCAGCGCGGGCGGCTGCGGCTGCGGCAGCTCCCGTTCGAACAGCAAAAAACCGGCGGCCGTTCCGAGGCCGAGGACAATCAGGGCGACCCCCGCCCCCCTGCCGATCGAAAATCCCTGGGCCATGTCGTCCCCTCCGCAAGCCGCACGCAGGTTAGCACGGCCTGACGGCGGGACAAAACCTAGAGGACGTCAAATGGTAAGGAAACCCCTATGCATCGGTGCCGATGTGCCGCGCCGGTTACGCGGTTTCTGCCGTTCAGGCATCCAATGCGCCGGCAGATTGCCATGCTGCAACTGACGTACATATCAGGCGCGACGGATCTGCTGGCCGCCTGAACCGCACCGTTGCGCTCGATTTCGCGTGCCGGATGGTCAAACCTTCATGCGAACGGCCCCCGACGGGGGGCCGTCCTCGGCGTTGTCAAAGAAGTTGGCTCAGGCAGCGTCGCCCATCTCCGCCAGGTCGTCCTTCACGATCTTCTCGATCTCGTCGACCGGATGATTGGTCAGCGTCTTTGGAATTTCCGCGATTACCTTGCTTGACACTTCCTTGTGCAACTCGTCGCGCAGGACGCCCAGAACCTGAGGTGGGGCCACGATGACAAGCGACTCGAACCGCCCCTTGTGCGCCATCTTGTAGAGCTTGTCGGCAAGGTCGGACGCGAACCGATCCTTCTGCAACTCATGGAAGTCCGTATCGCTGTAGGCGTAGCGCCGCGCGCCCGAACTCTCCTGCTGGCGGCCCCGGCGATTTGCGGATTGTTCGCGATCGGGCGGATTCTCCTCCTCGTCCTTGCGGACGACGTCGAGGTTCGGATCTTCCGCGTCGGTCAGATTGATGAGGAACAGGGCCTTCTCGCTATCGGTGACGACGACCATCGTGCCGTTCTGCAGGCTGGGCATCAGTTGTCCTCCGCATCGTCATCTTCATCGGCCTTGGTGACGCGGGTGACGCCGGACACGCCCTGCTTCGTCGCACGCTTGAGCGAATCCTGCGTACCGACGTCCCTGGCGACCCTGCCTCCGGCACGGCCCTGCTGATCGGGGGTTTCGGGCATGTCCTCGATGAACTTGTCGGTATCGCGGCTGCCATCGTTGGAGCGGTGTCTCTCGGCCATGGTGTAGTCCTCCGTTGCGTGTCGGAGAACCAACGTGTCGGTCCGGGCAGCGGTTCCTGCCCGGACGAAAGGCCACAAGTCGGTCACATGCGGGAGGCGACGTTTTCCCAATTCACGAGGTTCTTGAGGAAGTTGTCCAGATACGCCGGCCGCTTGTTGCGGTAGTCGATGTAATAGGAATGTTCCCAGACGTCGCAGCCGAGCAGCGCGGTCTGGCCGAAGCATAGGGGGTTCACGCCGTTTTCGGTCTTGGTGACCTTGAGCGACCCGTCCTTGTCCTTGACAAGCCAAGCCCAGCCCGAGCCGAACTGACCAGCCCCGGCGGCGGCGAACTCCTCATGGAACTTGTCGACCGATCCGAACGCCTCCTTCAGTGCGCTTTCCAGCTCGGACGGCATCTTGCTGTCGCCCGGGCCCATCATCTCCCAGAACTGGTTGTGGTTCCACAACTGGCTGATGTTGTTGAAGATCCCCGACTGCGCCACCGCACCCTTGTCGTAGGTGCCGGTGATGATCTCCTCCAGCGACTTGCCCTCCCACTCGGTGCCGGCGATGGCCTTGTTGCCATTGTCGACATAGGCCTTGTGGTGGAGGTCGTGATGGTACTCGAGCGTCTCCTTCGACATTCCCTTGTCGGCAAGGGCGTCGTGGGAATACGGCAGGTCGGGCAGATCGAAGGCCATGTCATCTCTCCTGATTGGTGTCACATGACATGTCGCGCGGATGGCGTCGGGGTCAAGGCCCGGCGCGGGTCGGGCGACCGACGCCGCGCTTTTCCAAGGTCAGACCCCGTGGATACGGTGCGAAGGAACGCGCAGTGCCGGCCGGGTCGTGCGGGATGGGTTCGATCAACGTCCCCGTCTCGATGCGGCGGGTGTGCCCTGAGGCGCCCCGCGAAGGCAGCTCCACCGCGTTCAGCGTCCGACGACGGTTTCGGCCTGATCGATCCGGACGGACGGGGCGCCGCCCATGCTGAAGTCCAGCGGTCCGCCGAACATCGTGTAAAGGAGAACGCCGACAGTGACGACGGTGCCCCCAAGAAGGAAGTTGATGCCGCGCGGACGGCGGTGACTGGCAGAATGAGCCATGGCAGATGGCCTTCGTTAGCTTCGTTATCCGATAACAACCATACACGAATGGCGAGGTTCCGCCTATCCCCATCTTGCGATGCGTTCGTGCGCCAGTGCGAAACAATCGCGCCGCAGTGCACAGGTCATCGACCGTTACCCCGATTCTTTGAAGTTTGCCCATCCATCCGGTCAGCAACTCGCCATCTCCGCCTACCCCGACCGAATAGTCGAACCCGTTAGCCTGAACGAACCCCGGGGCGTGCTATCGTCGCTCATCCATGCCTGAACCGCGAAAAGGCCGACGGGTGCGTTGTCGATGGCGGACCGCATGTTCACATCGACGCAAGGGGGGTTCTGTCGGTGCACCCGGAGGGGTAAGGGGGGCCGATCTCAGGAGGGGAGCGGCATGACATTCTGGATTCTCGCAGGATTGTTGCTGGTCGCCTGCGTCGCGGCGATGGGCGCCGCGCTGCGTACGGACCGTGCGCCGGCCGACCGACAGGATGTCGCCGTCTATCGCGATCAACTGCGCGAGCTTGACCGGGATGCCGCGCGCGGGGTCTTGCCCGAGCCGGAAGTCGCGGCCGCACGGGCCGAAGTCGCGCGTCGCCTTCTGGCCGCCGACAGGGAGCGAACGGCTGGCAGTCGGCAGGGGTGGACGGCTCTCGGATTGGCACTCGTGGCCCTGCCCACGCTCGTCGTTTCGGTCGGCGTCTACCTGTGGATCGGCGCGCCCGGCTATTCGGATCTGCCTCTGCAGGCGCGCATCGACCGGATCGAGGAAGCCCGCGCCGCCCGCCCGGACCAGGCAAGCGCGGAGGCGGACGTTCCCGCGCGGGTCGACGACAGCAACCCCGACATGACGCGGATGGCGGCGCAACTGCGCGAGGTGTTGGAAGGTCGCCCGGACGATCTTCGCGGCTGGCGGCTGGCAGTGCAGACCGAGGCGGGGCTTGGAGATTATGCTGCCGCATGGCGCGCGCAGGATCGCGTGCTGGCGCTCGCCGGCGAGGACGCGACCGCCGATGATTTCGCGCTTCTGGCCGAGCTGATGGTGGCGGCGGCCGACGGATATGTCTCGCCCGAGGCCGAGCGCGCCCTGGCCGAGGCGTTGCGACGCGACCCCGCGAACGGAACCGCGCGGTATTACCGGGGCCTGATGTACGCGCAGGGCGGTCGACCCGACCTTGCCTGGCCCGTCTGGCGCGCGCTCGTGGCGGACAGCCGGCCGGGGGACCCGTGGCTCGACCCGATCTACGCACGGATCGAAGATGTGTCGGTTCTGGCCGGCTATCCCACACCGCTCGAGGAGTTGCCCCAGCCCCGTGGACCCACGGCGGAGGATCTGGCCGGGGCCGCGTCGATGTCGCCCGAGGACCGGGTCGAGATGATCGCGGGCATGGTGGACGGTCTGGCCGCGAGGCTCGCCGACGAAGGCGGGCCGCCGTCGGACTGGGCGCGGCTCATCACGTCCTACGGCGTCCTTGGCCGGACAGACGATGCGGCGCGGGTCTATGCCGAGGCAAAGATGACGTTTACCGACGATCCCGCCGGGCTGGACGTGCTGGCGCGGGCGGCGGAACAGGCGGGGCTGACCCCGTGATCCACGATACGGTCGAGGACTTCGCGGCCACCCTGCCCCGTCTCGGCGCCCTGATGGGGCTCGATCTCGGCACCAAGACCTGCGGCGTCGCGGTGAGCGACACCTTCCGCAGCATCGCCACCCCCCTCGAGACGATCCGCCGGACTAAGTTCACGCAGGACGCTTTGGCAATCGAGGCGCTGCTGGCGGCACGGTCCATCGTCGGCATCGTCATCGGCATGCCGCTCAACATGGATGGGTCCGAAGGGCCACGTCTGCAATCCACGCGCGCCTTCGCCCGCAACCTGTCGCATCGCATCGACACGCCTATCGCTTTCTGGGATGAACGTTTGTCCACCGTTGCCGCCGAACGCGCGCTGCTGGAGGCGGATACGTCACGAAAGCGTCGCGCAGAGGTCATCGATCACGTCGCGGCCGGTTATATCCTGCAAGGCGCGTTGGATCGTCTGCGCCATATCGGAGGCCCGAATTGACAGACCGCCCCACCTCCGACCGGATCTGGGCCCGCGCCGAGATCGAAAGCCCCTGCACGAGGCTTTGCACCATCCACCCGGAGACGCGACTGTGCCTCGGCTGCGCGCGGTCGATGGATGAGATCGCGGGCTGGTCGCGCATGACGCCGGAAGGACGCGCCGCCGTGATGGACGACCTGCCGTCCCGCTCTCCTGCACCGAAGGTCCGGCGGGGCGGACGCGCGGCCCGGTTGCAAAGGAAGCGCAAGGCGTCCTAGCCGAACACCTTTCGCAGCATGTTGACGGCGACGAGGAACAGGAACACCGCGAAGGCCCTCTTCAGGGGCGCGGGGTTCATGGAATGGGCCAGCCGCGCCCCTAGCGGCGCCGTCATCAGCGTCATCGCCACGATGACCACGAAGGCCGGAAGGTTGATCAGCCCCACGGTGAGCGGCGGGCGCAATCCCTCGGCGGGAAGGACCAGGAACAGAAGGACGGCCGGAACCGCGATCAGCACGCCGAAGCCCGCTGCCGTGGCAACGGCGCGATGGATCGCGATGCCGTGCAGCGTCATCAATGGCACGCCGAAGCTGCCCCCGCCGATGCCCATGAGAACCGACAGGAACCCGACGCCGGGCGAATAGAGGTACCGCCGCCATCCCTTCGGCATCTCGTCCGCGATCCGCCAGTGCGGACGGGATACCGCCATGTAGACCGCGACCAACAGCGCCAGACCCGCGAAGACGGCTGTCAGCGTCTCGGAGCGGAGCTGCGTGGCGGTCAGCGATCCGATGGACGCCCCGATCGCGATGCCGGGGCCCCAGCCTTTCAGGATGTCGAACTCGACCGCGCCCTTCTTCTGGTGAGACCGGACCGACCGAAGGGAGGTCACGATGATCGTCGCGAGCGACGTGGCCACGCAGACCTGCATGATGTTCGGACCGTCATAGCCCAAGGCATGAAATACGTAATAGAACGCAGGCACCAGCACGATGCCGCCGCCGACGCCCAGAAGGCCCGCGAGAACACCCGCGAAGGCACCGACCGCCATCAGTAAGGCCACGAGCGGAAGAAGGACGGAAAGGTCGGGCATGGCGAGTTCCAATGGCTGTCGGACCGCGCCTTACCCTGCGCTGCCCCGGCGTGCCAGATGGGTCAGGCAGCGGCGCGGGCGACGCGGTCCAGGGCGGCATGCAGGACGTCGACGCCCGCGCCCGGCCGGTGCGCGCCTTCCGAGAGGGTCCGCCGCCAGCCTCGCGCGCCGGGCAGACCCGCGAACAGACCCAGCATGTGGCGCGTCACCTGTGCCAGCTTGCCACCCTGCGCCAGGTGCGCTTCTATATGCGGCACCATGCGGAGCGCGGCAGTTACCCGGTCCGGGCAGGTATCGGACTGACCGAAGATGCGGCTGTCGGCCTCCAGCAGGATCGCGGCGGGATCGTGATACGCCGCCCGACCGACCATCACACCGTCCACGTGCTCCAGATGGGCCAACGCGTCCTCCAGCGTGGCGATTCCGCCGTTGACCGACAGATGCAGTCCGGGAAACCTGTCCTTCATGGCATAGACAAGGGCGTAGTCGAGCGGCGGAACCTCACGGTTTTCCTTCGGGCTGAGCCCCTGAAGCCAGGCCTTCCTTGCATGGACGGTCACGCGGTTGACACCCGCGTCCGTCATTCGGGCGAGCAGATCCGGCAGGATGACGGCAGGATCCTGATCGTCCACGCCGATGCGGCATTTCATCGTGACTGGCACGTCGCCCGCCGCCCGCACCATGGCGTACAGACACTCCGCCACCAATGCCGGACGTTCCATCAACACGGCGCCGAAGCAGCCCGACTGCACCCTGTCGGACGGACAACCGACGTTCAGATTCACCTCGGCATAGCCGCACGCGACGCCCATGGCCGTGGCCTCGGCAAGTTCGATCGGATCGCTCCCCCCCAATTGCAGGGCAACCGGATGCTCCGCCGTGTCGAAATCCAGAAGATGCCCCGCCCCGCCCCGCACCAGCGCCGCCGACGTCACCATCTCCGTATAGAGCAGCGCCTGCCGCGACAGAACGCGATGGAACGCCCGGCAATGCCGATCGGTCCAATCCATCATCGGGGCGACGGACAGTCTAGCGTGTTGACTTATTTCCATTTTTATTCTGCGTTCAAACTATTCCGGGTCGCGGCTCCTACGCCAGATTACGCCCTGATATCCGGCGATCCGACCCTCTACGACGATTCAATGCGCACGGAGCGCACACGCCAGATGGCCACCATAAACAAACTCCCGTCCGATGCCTACCGCGTCCAGGTTCGGCGCAAGAGGCGCTATGCGAGCGAGACGTTCCTGCGCTGCGATGCCACCTCGCAAGAACGCCATACCGTGACAGACCGTTGCCGTGGGCGCGCTCACCGTTGTCCTCGGACTATTGGCTGACAACGCTCCCCCAGAAATCCAAGCGCTGCGGGTGTCGAGATGCCTCGGCCGCGCGATCTGGCGAAACTGGAGCGGATACGACCGCCCAAGCGGCGGCGAGACCAATATGCACGGCGTGAAACTGCTCGAGCAGCGGGCCACGGCGCAGGGCTTCGATCGGCAAGCGGAGGACCGGGTCCGCATTTCCGATATGAACGGCTGGACTGCCCTTGGCATCCCCGTCACAAAAGCCATTGGATAAGTCTGTTTGGGAAAAGGGACGCCTTGGGCCTCAGGCGATTTGTGCAATAGAGCGATCTACAGATCAAAGAGGAGGGGCACCGTAAAGGGGACCCCCTTGGGGTCGTTGAAAAGGCCTCGGTTGGTTCACCGCTCGCTTTGTTTTTGCCGGTGGCCCATCCGGAAGATCGTTCTCGCCACTCCCGGACAACCTTTGCCCCAAACGGGACAAACTATGCCCGGGAGGCCGAAATTCACCGGTTCCCGTTAGCTGCAGCCACTGGTTCCGCCGCAGGTGTTGCACTTCATGCAGGTGCCGTTGCGGACGAGGGTGTAGTTGCCGCATTCGCCGCAGGCCTCGCCCTCATATCCCTGCATCTTCGCCTTGGTGCGCGCATCCAGATCGGTGGCGACCGACAGGGTGGACGTTTCGGAGCGTGCGACGGTCATCGTGGTGGTGCCCGCGATCTGCGCCGCGACGCGGTCCGCGCCGCCCCGCAGGGCAACGAGATCACGCGGCAGCCGTTTGCGCAGATAACCCGACGAGGTGACCGACTTGATGACTTCCAGCGATTTCGACGCCGCTGACTGGCCGGTGGCCTCGACGTTGCCGTCCTCGCCCGCCGGCGCTTCGGCCTCGCCGATGCTGTCGAATGTGGCGCCTTCGGGCTTCACATGGGCCAGATCCTCCCGGTCGAGATAGCTGACGGCCAACTCACGGAAGATGTAGTCGAGGATCGACGTCGCGTTCTTGATCGAATCGTTGCCCTGCACCATGCCGGCCGGCTCGAACTTGGTGAAGGTGAAGGCGTCGACGAACTCCTCCAGCGGGACGCCGTATTGCAGGCCGACCGACACCGCGATGGCGAAGTTGTTCATCATGGCACGGAAGCCCGCGCCTTCCTTGTGCATGTCGATGAAGATCTCGCCCAGCGTGCCGTCCTGGTATTCGCCGGTGCGGACATAGACCTTGTGCCCGCCGATCGTCGCCTTCTGGGTATAGCCCTTGCGCCGCTCGGGCATCTTGACCCGGTGCGAGCGGACAAGCTCCTTGACGATGATCTTCTCGATCACCTTCTCGGCCAGAACCTGCCCCCTCGCCGTGGGCGTGCCGGTTTCCAGGACTTCGGCGGCCTCGTCGTCGTCCTCGATCAGGGCGGCGGCGAGCGGTTGCGACAGCTTGGACCCATCGCGGTAGAGCGCGTTCGCCTTGACGCCGAGCGACCACGACAGCTCATAAGCTGCCTTGCAATCCCCGATAGTGGCCGAATTGGGCATGTTGATCGTCTTGGAGATCGCGCCCGAGATGAAGCTCTGCGCCGCGGCCATCATATGGATGTGGCTTTCTACCGACAGGAACCGCTTGCCCTTCTTGCCGCAGGGGTTGGCGCAATCGAAAACGGTCAGATGCTCGTCCTTCAGGCCGGGCGCTCCTTCCAGCGTCATCGTCCCGCAGACGTGGTCGTTCGCGGCCTCGATGTCCTTCTTCGAGAAACCCAGGTGCCGCAGCAGGTCGAACGTCGGATCGGCCAGCTTCGCCGCCGGAATGCCCAGCGTACCGGTGCAGAACTCCGCGCCCAGGGTCCACTGGTTGAAGACGAAGCGGATGTCGAAGGCCGAGGGCAGCGCCTTCTCGATCTTGTCCAGTTCGGCCTGGCCGAAACCGTGGCCGATCAGGGCGGTGTGGTTGATGCCCGGCGCGTTGCCAAGCGACCCGTGGCCTACCGCATAGGCAATGATCTCGCCGATCTGCGCCTCGCCGTAACCCAGCTTGCGGAGGGCGGCAGGGACGGACTGATTGATGATCTTGAAGTAACCGCCGCCGGCCAGCTTCTTGAACTTCACCAGCGCGAAGTCGGGCTCGATCCCCGTGGTGTCGCAATCCATGACCAGACCGATGGTGCCGGTGGGCGCGATGACGGTGCTCTGTGCGTTGCGGAAGCCATGCTTTTCGCCGGCCTCGACCACCTCGTCCCAGATCTTGCGGGCCAGATCGGTCAGCTGCTTGTCGGGGCAACCTTCCATGTCGAGCGCGACCGGCTTGACGGCCAGCTTCTCGTAGCCCTCGGTCCTGCCTTGCGCCGCCGTGCGGTGGTTGCGCATCACGCGCTGCATGTGTGCGGCGTTCCGGGCATATCCGGGGAACGGACCCAGTTCACCGGCCATCTCGGCCGAGGTGGCATAGGACACGCCGGTCATGACCGCCGTCAGCGCGCCGCAAAGCGCCCTGCCCTCCCGGCTGTCGTAGCCGAGACCCATGTTCATCAACAGGCCGCCGATGTTGGCATAGCCGAGGCCCAGCGTGCGGAAGTCATACGAACGCTGCGCGATTTCCTTCGACGGGAACTGCGCCATGGCGACGCTGATCTCGAGCGTGATGGTCCAGAAGCGGCTGGCGTGGACGTAACCGTCGTGATCGAAGCTGCCATCGGCGTTGAGGAACTTCAGCAGGTTCATCGAGGCGAGATTGCAGGCCGTGTCGTCCAGGAACATGTATTCGCTGCACGGGTTCGATCCGCGGATCGCCCCGTCGGCCGGGCAGGTGTGCCAGTCGTTCACGGTATCGTGGAACTGGATGCCCGGATCGGCGCAGGCCCATGCGGCGTGGCCTACCTTGTCCCACAGGTCGCGGGCGCGGACGGTCTTGGCGACGCGGCCGTCGGTCCGGTTCGTCAACTCCCAGTCGGCATCCTTCTCGACGGCATGCAGAAAGGCATTGGTCACGCGGACCGAGTTGTTCGAGTTCTGGCCCGAGACGGAGTTGTACGCCTCCGAATCCCAGTCGGTGTCGTAGGTCGGAAACTCGATGCTGTCGTATCCCTGCCGGGCGTATTGCAGCACACGCAGGATATAGGCCTCGGGGATCATGTGCTTCTTGGCACCGCGGATCACGCTTTTCAGCGTCTCGTTCACCGCCGGGTCGCAGGCGTCGTCAAGGCTGCCGTCCCAGGCGCGTACGGCCTCCATCACCTTCGTCAACTGAGCCTGGTGCGCCTTGGATCCGGCGACCAGGGCGGCGACCTTCTGTTCCTCGACGACCTTCCAGTCGATGAACTGCTCGATGTCGGGATGGTCCATGTCGACGATGACCATCTTGGCCGCCCGCCGCGTGGTGCCGCCCGACTTGATCGCGCCGGCAGCCCGATCACCGATCTTGAGGAAGCCCATCAGGCCCGACGACTTGCCGCCGCCCGACAGATTCTCACCTGCCGCGCGCAGCGACGAGAAGTTGGTGCCCGTGCCCGAGCCGTATTTGAACAGCCGCGCCTCGCGCACCCAAAGGTCCATGATGCCGCCATCGTTCACCAGATCGTCGCTGACCGACTGGATGAAGCAGGCATGGGGCTGCGGATGCTCATATGAGGATTTCGAGCGGATCAGCTTGCCGGTCTTCGGGTCCACGTAATGGTGCCCCTGCGCCGGACCGTCGATGCCGTAGGCCCAGTGCAAGCCGGTGTTGAACCACTGCGGGCTGTTGGGTGCGGCCATCTGCCGGGCCAGCATCACGCGCATTTCGTCGAAATAGGTGCGGGCGTCGTCCTCGGTGGTGAAATAGCCGCCCTTCCAGCCCCAGTAGGCCCAGGCACCGGCCAGACGGTCGAACACCTGACGGGAGGAGGTCTCGCCGCCAAAACGCTCATCCGCGGGCAGTTCGGCCAACGCCGCGTCGTCGGGAACCGACCGCCACAGGAACTCCGGCACGTCCTTCTCCGGCACCTTTTTCAGGCGCGCGGCGACGCCGGCCTTGCGAAAGTACTTCTGCGCGATGACGTCGGAGGCGACCTGCGACCAGCCTTCGGGGATCTCGACCGCGTCGAGGTGGAACACGACGGTGCCGTCCGGGTTGCGGATCTCCGACGTCGTCGTCGTGAAGGTCAGGGCCGCATAGGCATCCTTGCCCGCTTCCGTGAATTTCCGCTCAAGCCGCATGTCGTGAACCCCTTGTCCATCATAGTATCATCATGGCGGGGACCCCCCCGCCGCATCTGTTCTCAATTGCCCGGATAGGTCGCTATTCCGCATGGGGCCGGCAGTGGGGGGACACAGGGGTCCCGCCTGTGGTCCAGGTCGGAGGTGATCATCCGGTCATTGGCCCGCGAACACCAGATATGGTGGGTAAGGGCTTCATCCACACCACTACATGCGTCAAAGAGGGGCGGTCAATGTGGATATCGGGGATAAATCCCAAAGAAACAGCTTGACGTTGAGAGCCGCGATTCGGCTTCTGGCAAGCGGGTTGTCGACGGCGCCGCGCGGGCCATGCGGGGCTGGGATTCCGGTTCGCGCGGCCGTCGAAATCGTAGGACGGATCGCCGTGGCAGACCGGCAACGCCATCTAGGCATACAATTTCATCCACAGGGTTTCAGACCGCAGGGCGGCCCCAAACGACAACGGCCCTCGCCGCTGAGCGAAGGCCGTCACATGGTCGGGGCGAGAAGATTCGAACTTCCGACCCCCTGTACCCAAAACAGGTGCGCTACCAGACTGCGCCACGCCCCGACGAATGCCGCCTAGCAGACGGATCGGCGGGGGAAAAGCCTCAGTCGCAGGGCCAGGCCGCATTGTCCTGCGGAAGCGCCGAGCTGCGAAGCGCGTCGCCCACGTCGATGCCCAGCGTCTCCGTCAGACCCCCGTTGACCTCCAGTACGGCCAGCGCGGGCGCGGCGGAGGGGATCGGCGTCTCGTCCAGCGGCACGGCATTCTCATGCACATCCACGATGCGGCCGTCCGCGCCCACGAAGATCATGTCGAGCGGGATCAGCGTGTTCCGCATCCAGAACGACACCTGCGATTCGCGCGGATAAACGAACAGCATTCCCGAAAAGCGCGGCATGGATTCGCGAAACATCAAGCCCCGCGCCTGTTCCTGCGGCGTCAGCGCCAGGTCCACCTTCAGGCGAACCGACCCGAAGTCGCCCCGTATGTCGACGATGCCCGGCGCACAGGCCGGCTCCGGCGTCAGCGCAGCCACGGCTCCGCCCCAGGCAATCATCGCACCCAGCCCGAAGGCCGCGATCAACCGGCGTAGAATTCCCAACGGCGCACCTCGACTGCCAGACGTCCCCGCGCGCTGTCGAGCGCACGCAGGCAGATTGCCTCGCCTGTCGTCAGGTCGGCAAGCCCGAACCGACGCAGGGTGTCCACATGCACGAAGACGTCAACCGGATCCCCGAAGACATTCGCAAAGCCGAAACCCCGGCTCTTGTCAAACCAGCGCACGCGCGCGGGCAGATAAGGCAGGTCGTCGGGTATCGGGGAAAGTTCGTCGAAAGCGGTATCCCCTGCCGGACCCTCGGGCACATCGACCGACAGGACCTTGACCGCCTGACGCCCACGCTCTCCCATCTGACAGATCAGATGTATCGTGCTGCCGTCCGCCACCGACCCCTGCCCATAGTCGCGCAGCACGTTTCCATGTAACAGGATGTCGCCTTCGACCCCCTCGGCCACGACGAAGCCGTAGCCCCGGGCAGGGTCGAACCACTTGACCTGTCCGATGACAGGGTCGCCGCCGTCCGCGGTCGTGCATTCGGCCGCCGGAACGATCGGCGGCGTTTCATTCGATGATGGCATGGCGGCAAGATCGGGGATGGAGGCGGCGGTTTCAACGGGTGCCGCCGCGGTATGCCCTCACGTCATCCCGGCAGGGTCGTCAGGGGTTGAGCCGTTGCACCGCCCATTCGCCCTGCTCCGGCGCCGCCCGCGTGAAGCGGAACCGGTCGTGCAGGCGGAATGCCCCGTCGGCCCAGAGCTCGATCTCCACCGGCCGGATGCGGAAGCCGCCCCAGAAGGGCGGCCGCTCCGGGTTCGGCCCCTTGGTCGCCGTCACCTTCGCGACCTCGGTCATAAGGCTGCCCCGGCTGGACAGGGGGCGCGACTGGGCCGAGGCCCAGGCCCCGAGGCGCGATTGCAGCGACCGGCTGTTGTAATAGGCATCGGCCTGCGCATCCGGCACGCGCTCCACCGGGCCACGGACGCGGACCTGCCGGCGAAGCGATTTCCAGTGCATCACGAAGGCCGCCTGCGGGTTCGCCGCCAGTTCCTTCCCCTTCGTCCCCTCGAAGTTGGTGTAGAAGACGAACGCCCCCTCCCCGACCTCGATCTCCTTCAGAAGAACCATGCGGACATTGGGCAGACCTGCCTCGTCGACAGTGGCCAGCGCGATGGCGTTGGGGTCTTCGGGCTCGGACTTCTCGGCCTCGGTCAGCCAGCGTTGTGCGATCGCGACCGGGTCGTCGCCCGCGAAAATGCCACCCCGCTCCGTCGCCATTTCGCCATCCCCCTGCCCGTGGCCGCGTGAACCTTGCCGCACCATCGCCTTTCGCCTAAAGCCGTTTTCAATACAAGCCGGGAGAGATTTTGATGGCGGGGATAATGGCAGGCAAGCGCGGCCTCATCATGGGGCTTGCCAACGACAAGTCCATCGCCTGGGGCATCGCCAAGGCCTGCGCGGACCAGGGCGCGGAGCTCGCGTTCAGCTATCAGGGCGACGCCTTGAAAAAGCGGGTCGATCCCCTGGCCGCCTCGGTCGGGTCGGACATCGTGTTGCCCTGCGACGTGGGCGAAGGCGCCTCCATCGACGGGCTGTTCGACGCGCTGGCCGATCGCTGGGACAGGCTGGATTTCGTGGTCCATGCCATCGGGTTCTCGGACAAGAACGAACTGCGCGGCCGGTATCTGGAAACGTCGCTCGACAACTTCCTGAAGACGATGAACATCTCGGTCTATTCCTTCACGGCCGTGATGCAGCGGGCGGAAAAGATGATGACGCAGGGCGGGTCGGCCCTGACGCTGACCTACTACGGTGCCGAAAAGGTCATGCCGCATTACAATGTCATGGGTCTGGCCAAGGCCGCGCTCGAATGTTCGGTGCAGTACCTGGCCGAGGATCTGGGCCGCGACGGCATCCGCGTCAACGCGATCTCGGCCGGCACGATCAAGACGTTGGCAGCCTCCGGCATCGGCGATTTCCGCTACATCCTCAAGTGGAACGAATACAACTCGCCCCTGCGCCGCACCGTCACCATCGACGAGGTGGGGCAGTCCGCGATGTACCTGCTGTCGGACCTGTCGTCGGCGGTCACGGGCACGATCCACCATGTCGACGCGGGCTATCACGTCGTCGGCATGAAGAACGTCGACGCCCCCGACATGACCATCGACAAGAAGGACGCCTGATCGCGTGCTGACCGTCGCGCAGCTGCTGGCCTTCAACCTGGCGCTGTTGCTCGCCCTGATCGCACCCGGCCCCGCGTTCCTCGTCTGCGTGCAGGCATCGCTGCGAGGCGGGCGGCGGGAGGGGGTGCTGACCGGGTTGGGCCTCGGCGCGATGGCAGGGCTCTGGACGCTGGCGGCGCTGGCCGGCCTCGACACCGTGTTCCGGCTGTTTCCCTTCGTCTATACCGCGATGCGCGTGGGCGGCGCGATCCTGGTGATCGTCTTCGCCGTGCTGATGTGGCGCGGCGCGACCAGCCCGGTCGAGACGGCGGCCCCCGTCTCGCCGCACCGCGCGTTTCTGCGGGGCTTCGCGCTGAACCTCGGCAATCCGAAGTCCATCCTGTTCGCCGCGGGCGTCCTTCTGGTCATCTTCCCGCCCGGCCTGTCGCCCGTCGAGATGGCGCTCATCGTCGGCAACCAGATCGCGCTGGAAGTGGCCGTTTACGCCGCGCTCGCGACGCTGATGTCCCGCGCCGCCGTGCGGACGCGGTATCTGGCATTCAAGCCGTTCATCGGGCGGGCCACCGCCATCGTCCTGGGCGGGCTGGGGCTTCGCCTTCTCGTAACCACCTGACGCCGCAAAAGGGTTTGCCAATGTCCGACACGCTCCCCCACGAAAAGGGCTTCCACATCAGCTGGGACCAGATCCACCGTGACAGCCGGGCGTTGGCTTGGCGGCTCGACGGGCGGGGCCCGGAGGACGGGCGTTGGAAGGCGATTGTCGCCATCACCCGCGGCGGCATGGCGCCCGCGATGATCGTGGCGCGCGAACTCGACATCCGGCTGGTCGACACGATCAGCATCAAGTCCTACGACCACCAGTCGCAAGGCGACGCGCAGGTCCTGTCGAAGCCCGACCCGGAGGTCGTGGGCGACGGGACCGGCATCCTTGTGGTCGACGACCTGGTGGACTCCGGGAAGACGCTGGAGGTGGTGCGCGCGATGTATCCGAAGGCGCATTTCGCCACCGTCTATGCCAAGCCCAAGGGGGAGCCGATGGTGGATACCTTCATCACCGGCGTGAGCCAGGACACCTGGATCTTCTTTCCCTGGGACATGGCGCTGCAATACGTCGAACCCTATCGCGGCCGCGACTGACCGGCACCTGACCTGCGGCGCAAGCGCAGGTGGATGCCGTCGCGTGCGCGCACGGTCAGATGGGCGACAGGTACGGGCGGCGGACCTTCCGGCGACACCTCGAAGGCGCCGACCAACCGCGCCAGGAGAAGCACGCCCTCGGCCATCCCGAACCCCGCCCCGGTGCAGACGCGTGGCCCGGCGCTGAAGGGGATATAGGCGCGCCGCGCGCTTTCCTTCGCCTCGGCCGTGGCCCAGCGATGGGGGTCGAACTCGTCTGGCCTGTCCCACATCCGTTCATGCCGGTGCAGATGCCAGGGCGACAGCACCACCTGCGCCCCCTCGGGCGCGGTCCGGCCGCGAAAGACCTCCGGCCGGGTTGTCTGACGCACCATCATCGGAACCGGAGGGTAGAGGCGCAGCGTCTCGCGGAACACGTTGCGGGTGAACGACAGGCGGGACAGGTCGCCGAATGCAAAACCGTCCCAGTCGCGCGCCCCCTCCTCCGCCACGCGCGCCTGCGCCTCCGGGTGCGTGGCGAGCAGGTAGAGCCCCCAAGCGAAGGCCGAGGCGCTGGTCTCATGGCCTGCCAGGAAGAAGATGGCGACCTGATCGACCATTTCCGCTGGGGAGAATCGGTGCCTGGTGACCGGGTCGGGAAAGGTCATGATCTTGCTCGCAAGATCGTCGGGCGCGGTCCCTTCCGCAATCTGCGTCGCCCTGCGATCCACCAGAGCGGCAATCGCGGCCCGGATCGACTGCGCCGCCCGCAGGGTGCGCCGCCGATGAAACCGCGGCATCCATCCCGGCAGGGGAACCAGAGCGGCGAGGTTCAGCAGGGGTTGCGTCCGCTGGTAATCGCGGAACTCCCGAAAGACCTGCGCCGCCAGCCGATCCTCGATCGGGACGGAGAACAGGGTGCGGAAGATGACGTCGGCTGCGGCATAGCTCGCCACCTCCTCCATCTCGCAGGGGCCATCGTCGAGCCGGTCCACCATCGCCTGAGCGGCAGCCAGCATACCGGGGAACGCGTCGCGCAGCCGCCCGCCCGCGAAGGCCGGGTCGATGATGCGCCGCTGGCGTTTCCACTCCTCGCCGTTGGTGACGAAGACGGACCGGCCCAGCAGGGGGGCCAGTCCCTCGCGCACGCGACCGGACTTGGGAAAATCGTCCGGTCGGACCTTCAGGACGAGGTCCACCAGCGCCGGGTCGTTCATCATGTAGCTGCGGAAGAACGGCGTGCGGAATTCCGCCATCCAGGCACGGTAGAGCCGGGCGGGCTGCGCGCTCAGGATATCGGCGCGGAACAGGCGAGCGTATCCCAGCAGACCCACGCGCCCCACACGCGACGGCGGCTTGGGCGGCGTCATGCGGCGCGGTCGGTGTAGCGGTTGACCGGCGACCGCAGCGCCGACGGGCTGGGCGCGCGGCCCGCGAACCGTTCGGCCAGCGTCAGGGGCCCAGCGGTGATGCGGAAATAGTCGTAGTCGCCGGGCCGGTCGAAGGCGCAGAGATACTGGAAATGCAGCCGGAAATACCGCCGCTTCAACGCCTTCCACCGCTCGGGGCTGAGCGTTCGCGAGAAGGCGGCCGAAAGGACCAGCGGCCCCGTCTGCACCTTCGGCGCCACACCGCTGACCGCCACGGGATCGCAGAGCGCGAAGGCGCAGCCGTCGCCCGGCGCGGTGACGTCGACCCAAGGGACCCGTTCCTGTTCGCCCATCACATGAAGATCGTCTCGCAACCTGTTGGCCTTGGGCAGAAAGCTGACCATGGGCACGACGTGGCCCAGGCTCAGGAACGCGCATCGGTCCGGCGACATCCGCCCCGCGCGGATCATGTCTGCCAGAACCGAGATCGCCAGATGCGCGCCCGAGGAATGGCCGACCACCAGCACCTCATCCGCGTCCGAGGCCAGAGCCTCCACGATGCGGTCGGCGAAGGCGGCCATGCGGTTTTCGAGTTCGGGCGGATAGGCTCCGCCCCACCGCGCCGAGAAGGCATAGTCGTGCATCAGGTAGTAGGCGAAAACCTTCACATCCTTCGCCTTGAACCACCGCAGCGTGGCGATGGCCACACCCGCGCCGACGACCAGCCCCAGGGTCCAGCCCGCCGCCTGCCCGCCGGGCCAGAGCGTGACCACGCCCAGCCTGACGACCGCGACCACGGCCCAGCCGATGAGGCACGCAATGACGAGTTGCCCCAGAAGGAACAGGATCGGATAGAGCGCTGCGATCACCGGCCCTTTCCGCAGCTTCATCAGCCGGAACAGCGCGCCCGACGCGATGTAGGTCCAGGCGGTGCGGACAAGCTGGGCATAGGTCGCGGGGATCGAGGCCGCCATGCTCGACGACACGATGTCCGACCAGACCAGCACCTCGATCTCGGCGGTGACACGGGCGCCATCCATCCGTGCATCGACGACCCATGAATACGGCCCGCTTCCCCTGGTCTGCGACAGCGAATACCCCGAGATCGCGGCCTGCGCCGCCCCCTCCTTTCGATAGAGTTCACGGTACCGGCGGGGATGAAACGGATCGTAGCCCGGGATATAGAGAACCCGGCGGCGGGTCACGGTCTGGGTCATGGGTTGCCTCTTTGCCGGGCATCATGACAGATGCGTCCCGCGAACATAAGGACGGTGCGATGGCCGATCTCGAAGTGGATGCCCTTGGCCTGCTGTGCCCCCTGCCCGTCCTGCGGCTGCGCAAGCGGATGGCGCCCCTGCCGTCGGGCGCGACCGTGGTCCTGCTCGCCGACGACCCGGCCGCGCAGATCGATGTGCCGCACTTCTGCGCCGAGGGCGGGCACGAGTTTCTGGGCGTCGAAGGCCACGCCTACAGCCTTCGCAAGGGGTGACGCCGCCTATTCGGCGGCGCGCGCCATGTCGGGGCCGCCGGACCGGATGACGGCCAGCAACTCCTCCCGCCGCTTGGCGGCCATCCGCTGATTGGCCTCCTTGACCGGCCCGAAGCCGCGGATGGCAAGGGGCAGTTCCGCCAGGGCCACGACGGCATCGCGCGTCGCATCGGTCAGCCGAGGCAGGACGTCGTTCAGATCCGCCTCGTACTGCTCGATCAGCGCCCGCTCCATCCGCCGCTCCGGGGTGCGCCCGAAGGGGTCGAAGGCCGTGCCGCGCAGCACCTTGCCACGAGCGAGCAGCGGATAGAACCGCTCGATCCACTGGCCGAACGCCCGCTTCTTCGGGCGGCCGTCCGGGCCGTCCTGCGACACGACAGGCGGGGCGAGGTGGTAGGTCAGCTTCAGGTCGCCGTCGAAAGCTTCCCGCACGCGGTCGCGTGTCGATTGCAAAAGGCGCGCGACCTCGTATTCGTCCTTGTACGCCAGCAGCTTGTGATAGCCCTTCGCGACGGCAAGGCGCACCTCCGGGTCGGCAATCCCGTCCAGCCGGTCGGTATAGCGTCGCGCCAGCCGGTCGGATTGGTAAAGTTTGAGATGCGCGACGCGTGCGGCGATCTTCTGCTCCGGCGTGTCCGGCAGGGCAACGACCTTATCGGCCAGCATCGCCTGCGCGTCCTGTGCGTGCAGCACTGCCCAGCGGCCGATGTCGAAGGCGCGCTGGTTGCGCTCGACCGCCGCGCCGTTCAGCTCGACAGCCTTCATGATCGCCTCGCGCGTCAGGGGCACCAAGCCATTCTGCCAAGCCGCACCCAAAATCATCATGTTGGAGAAAATCGTATCGCCCAGCAGACGCTCGGCCAGCGCGCTGGCATCGAACATCGTCAGCCGGTCCCGCAGCCGCGCCTGGAGCGACAGGGTCAGGCGGTCGGCGGGCAAACGGAAGTCCGCATTGCCGGTGAAGTCGCCCGTCACGATCTCATGGCTGTTGACGACGGCACCCGTACGGCCGGTCGAGGTCAGCGCCAGCATCTTGCTGTCGGCGCTGACCACAAGGTCGCCACCGATCAGGGCGTCCGCCTCGCCCAGGGCCACGCGGATCGCGCTGATGTCGGCGGGGTCGTTCGACAGGCGGCAGTGCAGCGCGACGGCGCCGCCCTTTTGCGCAAGACCCGCCATTTCCATCAGGCCCGCGCCCTTGCCGTCGAGATGCGCGGCCATGGCCAGAACCGCGCCGATGGTGACGACGCCCGTGCCGCCCACGCCGGTGATGACGGTGTTCCAGGTGCCGTCGATCACGGGCAGCTCGGGCTCCGGCAGGTCGGGCAAGTCGAGCGCGGCGGTTGGCGCCTTCTTCAGCTGCGCTCCCTCGACCGAGACGAAGGAGGGGCAGAACCCCTTGATGCAGCTGTAGTCCTTGTTGCACGACGACTGGTCGATGGCGCGCTTGGTGCCGAATTCCGTCTCGACCGGGACGAGGGAGACGCAGTTCGACTGCACCCCGCAGTCGCCGCAGCCCTCGCAGACGTCGGTGTTGATGAACAGTCGGCGGTCAGGGTCGGGAAACTGTCCGCGTTTGCGGCGACGCCGCTTTTCGGCGGCGCAGGTCTGGATGAACAGGATGACGCTGACACCTTCGATGCCGGTCATCTTCTGTTGCACCTGCTCCATCTCCTCGCGTTCATGCCAGTCGAGGCCGGAGGGGAAGCGCGACCGGTCGACCCCCTCCTTCTCGTCATAGACGACGCTGATGTGCTGCACGCCCATGGCCTGCAACTCGCGCGCGATCTGTTCGGGTTGCAGATCGCCTTCGTTGTGCTGCCCGCCGGTCATGGCGACCGCGTCGTTGTAGAGGATCTTGTAGGTGATCGTCGTCTTCGCAGCGAGCGCGGCGCGGATCGCCAGGATGCCGGAGTGGTTGTAGGTGCCTTCTCCCAAATTCTGGAACACATGCTTTCGCTTGGAAAACAGCGATTCGCCTACCCAATTGACGCCCTCGCCGCCCATGTGGGTGTAGCCTTCGGTGTTCCGGTCCATCCAGAGCGCCATGACGTGACACCCGATGCCCGCCCCCGCCCGCGAACCCTCGGGCACCTTGGTCGAGGTGTTGTGCGGACAGCCGGAGCAGAACCACGGCGTCCGCTTGGCGATGTCGGGGGCGTTGTCGGCGCGTTTGGCTTCCGCGATGCGGGTCAGGCCCGCCTCGATCCGGTCGGTGCCGCGGCCTTCCTCCTTCAGGATGCCGCCGACCTTCTCCGCGATGTCGGTCGGATCGAGCGCATAGGCCTGCGGGAACAGGATCGGCCCGCCCGACTGCTTGCGATAGCCATAGACACGGCGGCCGTGCCGGTCGTCGAAGATAGCCTCCTTGACCTGCACCTCGATCAGCTTGCGCTTTTCCTCGACGCAGACAATCAGGTCGAGGCCGTCGGCCCAGTCGTGAAACCCCTTCATGTCGAGCGGCCATGTCTGCCCGACCTTGTAGGTGGTGATGCCCAGACGGCGACACTCGTCCTCGTCCAGCCCCAGCAGGTTCATCGCATGCACAAGGTCGAGCCAGTTCTTGCCCGCCGCGACGAAACCGATCTTGGCGCCAGCCTTGCCGTGCATCCGACGGTCCATCCGGTTGGCGTGGCTGAACGCCTCGGCCGCCCAGCGTTTATAGCCCAGCAGCCGGTCCTCCTGCGGGATCCAGTGGTCGTTCAGCCGGATGTTGAGCCCGCCGTCTGGCATGTCGAACTCGGGCGTGACGAACGACATCCGATCGGGGCGACCATCCACGACAGATGTCACCTCCACCGTGTCCTTCATCGTCTTCAGCCCGACCCAAACCCCGGCATAGCGCGACAGCGCCCAGCCGTAGATGCCGAAATCCAGTATCTCCTGCACGCCGGCGGGCGACAGCACGGGCATGTGAACGTCGACGAGCGCCCAGTCCGACTGGTGGCAGGTGGTTGAAGACTCACCGGTGTGGTCGTCGCCCATCGCCATCAGGACACCGCCGTTGCGGCTGGTGCCCGCCATGTTGGCGTGCCGCATCACGTCGCCCGACCGGTCCACCCCAGGACCCTTGCCGTACCAGAGCGCGAACACGCCGTCATGCGTGCCTTCGCCGCGCAATTCGGCCTGTTGCGTGCCCCAGACGGAGGTGGCGGCCAGATCCTCGTTCAGGCCGGGACGGAACTGAATGTCATTGGCCTCCAGCACCTTGCGGGCCTTCGCCATGTTCAGGTCGACGCCCCCCAACGGCGATCCGCGATAGCCGGTGCAGAAGCCCGCCGTATTCAGCCCGGCACGGCGATCACGCTCCTTCTGCATCAGCATCAGGCGCACCAGCGCCTGTGTGCCGTTCAACAGAACGTCCTGTTTCGCAAGGTCGAAGCGGTCGGAAAGCGAGACATCGTGGCGCATGATCTGATCCTCCACCTCCAATATAGGTCAAAAAGACTGACCCATAAAGCAAAATTTATCCATCATTTCGGTTGGGAATTTCCCATGGACGTGCGAAAGGCTTCCTTTGATGTTGGGTTGGTTATGGACTGGGACAAGCTGCGGATCTTTCACGCCGTCGCCGACGCGGGGTCGTTGACCCACGCGGGCGATGTCCTGCACCTGTCGCAATCCGCCGTCAGCCGTCAGATTCGCGCATTGGAGGAGATGTTGGACACCACGCTGTTCCACCGTCACGCGCGCGGCCTGATCCTGACGGAACAGGGAGAGCTGCTGTTCGACGCGACGCAGTCGATGACCAAGCGGCTCGACGCCGCCGCCGCGCGCATCCGCGACAGCGAGGAAGGGGTCTTCGGCAACCTGCGCGTCACCACGACCATCGGCTTCGGCTCGATCTGGCTGGCTCCGCGTCTGGCGAAGCTCTATGCGAAATACCCCGACCTCAGCCTCGACCTGATGCTGGAGGAGCGGGTGCTCGACCTGCCCATGCGCGAGGCCGACGTGGCCATACGCATGAAGGAGCCGAGCCAGGCCGACCTTATCCGCAAGCGGCTCATGGACATCCGGATGGAGCTGTTCGCCTCGGCCGAATACCTGGCCGAGAACGGAACGCCGAAATCGCTTCAGGACCTGTCACGGCACCGCCTTCTGTGCCAGGCGCCCGACGTCGTTCAGGTCAGCGCCGGTGCGGCGCTGGTGCGCGAACTGATGACCTATGGCATCCCGCGCACGCTGAACGTCAACAACTATTTCGGGGTCCTCCAGGGCGTTCTGGGAAACCTCGGGATCGGCGTTCTGCCCGACTATCTGACGCAGGACTTTCCGCAGCTCATCCGCGTTCTTCCCAGCGTCGAATCGAACGATGTTCCGGTGTTCCTTGCGTTCCCCGAGGAACTGCGCGGGTCGAAGCGGGTCGAGGCGTTCCGCGACTTCGTGGTCGAGGAGGTCGTGGCCTATCGCAAGGCGCGCCAGGGGATGGCTGCCGGCTGATCCGCATCAGCCATGCAGGATCGGCATGGCAGGTTTGCGCCGACGTCTCGGGTTTCATCCTTGCCGGGGGGCATGACGGGGCATATCTCCCGTCTTGAAGGTTGGCACATCGCCTCCTTCACCTCCCTGTTGGACTTCGGCCGAGCCTTGAGCTCGGCCTTTTTTTGTCTAGCGCCCGTTTCGTATGGGTCGTGCCGTTCAGCCTGCCTCGATCGCCGCAACCGTGCGGATGCGCTCGACCATCGCGCGCAGGCCGTTCGACCGTTGCGACGACAGGTGATCGTTGAGGCCCAGCCGCGCCAGTTCCGCCGGCGCATCCACCTGCCCGACCTCCTCGACGGAGAGGCCCGCATAAAGCTCGTGCAGGATGGCGATCAGGCCGCGAACGATCATCGCGTCGCTTTCCCCCGCGAAATCGAATGTCGCATCAGCGCCTGCCCCGTCGATGCGGGGGTGCAGCCAGACCTGGCTCGCGCAGCCGTCGACCTTGGTCGCCGGCACCTTGAGCGCGTCGTCCAGCGGGGGAAACGCGCGGCCCAGTTCGATCACGTGGCGATAGCGGTCTTCCCAGTCGTCCAGAAACTCGAACGTCTCGACCAGATCCTCGAACCGTTGCTGCGCCATTTGCTCCCCTTCCCGCTTGACCGTCAGCTAGGGGCGCTTCGGCCAAAGGTCCAGCCGCTTCCCAAACCGCGCGCGATGGGCTAGCCCGGACCGGCAAGGTTTGACGGGGGACGACATGGGTTCGACGGCGCGCATCGGGGCGGTTCTGGCGGTGGTGGCCCTGGCGGGGTGTGGCCAATCGCGCCTCAACCCCCTCACCTGGTTTGGCCCGTCGAGCGAGGAGAGGATCGACACCGCCCGGGCGACCGCCGGTTTCCCCGTCGTCGAACAGGTCGTCTCGCTGGAGGCGTCGCCCACACCGAGCGGCTTGATCGTGTCGACCGTGGGCCTGCCGACGACCCAGGGGTTCTGGGAGGCGGAACTGGTCCGTGTCCCCTCGCCCGATCCGTCCGTCCTCGTGATGGACTTCCGCATCCTGCCGCCCGTCGCGCCGCAGCCCGTGGGCACCCAACCCTCGCGCGAGGTGGTGGCGGGACGGATGCTCACCCGGCAGGACCTGGCGGGCATCCGCACCATCGTGGTGCAGGGTCGCGCGAACCGCCGGTCGATCGGCCGCAACTGAACGGGCGGTCCGCGCCCGGCGTCACAGCCGCGCGTTGACCAGCGCCGCCCCTTCGGCAAGCGATCCCAGTTTCGCATAAGCAATGTCGGGATCGACCGCGCCGAAACCTGCGAAAGTGCCGAACCCGCAATCCGACGACGCGATTACCCGGTCACCCCCGACGATGGCCGCGAACCGGCCCAACCGCTCGGCCACGACCTCGGGATGTTCGACGAAATTGGAGGTGGAATCGACCACGCCCGGCACCAGGATCTTGCTCTCAGGTATCTCGGCCTTGCGGTCGCGGAACACCTGCCATTCGTGGGCATGGCGCGGGTTCGACGTCTCGAACAGAAGCTGGTCGGCATGCACGCCCAGAAACGTCGCAAAGACCTTGTCCATGGGAATGTCGCAGACATGCGGCCCCTCGTAGTTGCCCCAGCAGATATGGACCCGGATGCGCGACGGATCGAGATCCGCGACCGCGGCGTTCAGCGCCTCGACATGGGTCTGGGCGATCTTGACGAACTCCGCATCCGACAGGTCGGCGAACAGCATGTGCCGCGAGAGCGCGAGGTCCGGACAATCGAGTTGCAGGTAGAGCCCTGCCTCGACGATGGCGCGATATTCTTCGCGCATCGCGTCTGACAGCGCCGCCAGGTATTCGTCGCGGCTGGGATAGTAATCGTTCTGCAGGAACAGGCTGACGACGCCGGGGCTGGCCGCGTTCATGAAGCCTTCGGCCACGCCATGTTCGGCCATCGCGTCCTTCAGCCGGGAAATATCCTTCTGCAATTCGTCCTGCCCCTTCGACCGGACGGGGCCGGTGCACATGGGCCGGGCGTATTGCGGCGTTCCGCCCTCGTCCGCCAACCGCTTGAGAAAGCTCGGAAACAGCTTCAGATCGGCCGGAGCGTTGCGCGGGCTGTCGCCGGAGAAGCCGGTGTAGCGATCCTTGACATAGGTGGCATAGCTGATCTTGGAGGTCTCGCCGTCGGATACGATCTGCACCCCCGCCTCGACCTGCCGGCGGACCGTCTCGGAACAGGCGGCGGCCATCTGCGCGTCGAAGGCAGCGGAATCATAATCCTCGCCCCGTTCGCGCGCGAAGATCATGTCGACGGTGGCCTGCGTGCGGGGCAGCGAGCCCACATGGGTGACGCGGATGGGCATGATATTCCTCCTGCTGACGGTCTGCGGCGGGGTGCCACCCGGTCCGGTCGGGGGCAAGGGCAAAGCGCCCCGCCCCCGCCCGACCGATCAGTCGAGCCAGCTCGGCCCTGCCGGATCGTCCGTGGCAATGACGTGGTAAAGCGCGGCCTCCCCTTCCATCGACGGGACGGCGGCGTGGCGCAGGCCCGCAGGAACCGAGACGGTGTCGCCGGGCGCAAGGAACGCCTCGCCCCCGTTCCACGTCAGGCGCCAGTGCCCGCGCAACGGCATCAGGACCGAAGGACGGTCATGCTCATGCGGCTCCTCCGTCGCGGATCCGCGGGTGAGCAGCGACACCTCGAACCCCGGCTTGTCGCGGATCATGCCCGTCTCGCCGATGACGGTCACGGGTGTCTTGCCGGCAAGCGCGACCATGTCCCAATACCGCCGCACGCCCCAGCCGATGACGCGGTCGGGGGTCAGTTCGGGATAGTCCTTCAACTCCTCCTCGGTCAGCAGCGGCATGGGCTTCACGCCCTCGGGCAGGGATTGGCCCTTCTTGCTGTCGTAGAGCTTGCCGTTGTCGCCCAGCACGAGCCCATGGTCGGCCGCATCCTCGATCACCTGCGGCGCCCAGATCACGCCGCCGCCCGCATCGTCGCCACCCAGCACCGCCATGATCATGCCGTAATCGCTTCCGATGTTCTCGAACCCGCGGAAGATGCCCGTCGGGATATCGATGATGTCGCCTTCCTCCAGCACGACCTCGCCCGCATCGCCCCGGCGGCCCCAGAAGAATCTCCAACGGCCCTTGAGGACGAAAAAGACCTCCGCCGTCCGGTGACTGTGCAGGCTGTTGCGGCACTTGGGGGGCTGACCGGCGGCACCGATGTTGAAGCCATGGGGCGTGGTGATGTGGACATGCTGGTCGGCGGATTCCGACACGCCGCCACCGATGATGGTGAAGTTCTCCTTCTGGTTCGACCCCGGCGTATGCGCGTCGATGAAGGCCGTCTTGCAGGGCTGAAGCTCGCCGTAGCGGACGATGATGGGCGCAGTCATGTGTCTCTCCTTCGGTGTGTCATGAAATGCTGAAAACGCGGATGATCGGTCATACCGTGCCCAGATGGATCTGCTTCCAGACGGCCGTCTCGTCGAACATCGTCCATTCGCGCCGCACCGACCACCCGTCAGGCCCCCATGGGCCGAACTCGGCGTGGGTGATGCCCAGGACATAAACCATCGCACCGGAGGGGATTCCGAAGCCGCCCCAGCCCTCATGCCGGCCCCAGAGCGACCAGCGCACGGCCGCGCGGGGCGGCATCACCGCATCCTCCCGCCCGATGACGTGATGGACGCTGAATTCCGCGGAGGGAAACGCCGCGCGCAGCGACACCCAGAAGCGGTCCGCGTCGCCGTGGCTGTGCCCCGTCACGCCGCCCGGGTATTCGAGCTGGCAGGCCCGGTCGTATGACTGCGGGATGGCGCGCATGTCGGCGCCCATGATCCGGGTCAGGACCTGGGCCAGACGCGCGCCCCATTCGTTGTCGTTGCCGCGTCCGCCATAGGGGCCGGGACGGTCGGTTTCGGGGGTCAGCGGTTTCACCGCGTTCTCTCGCCCGCCTTCCCGCTCGATCAGGTCGGCGGCATAGGCTTCGGGCGTCCAGCCAAGCTGCCGGACGATGGCGCCTTGATCGCGGATCAGCCATTCGTCGTCGATGGTGATGTCGCGGACGTGGCAATCGGCCATGATGCGATAAACCAGCTTCGTGCCCGTCGCCTTGCCATAGATGCCGTCACCCAGGTGCGTCGCGGTCGACAGAAGGCGGTGCGACGACAGCATCCCCTTCTCGGCGTTCTCGCCCGACCAGATGACGTCCTCGCCCAGAAGGGTGCGGTCGGGAAACTCGGCCAGTGTCGCCAGCGTGGCGCCGATGACGTTCTGGTTGCCGACCACGACCGAAGCGGGCGACCGGACGACGATGCCGGGCGCATAGTAGTCGTGGAGGGTCGAGATGCCCCGATCCTCCCAGATCTCGCGGGTGATCCCGATGATATAGTCGGGCAGGTCCTTCCAGCGGGTGCCGATGGTCATGTCTCGTATCCTTCGGGTATGCGCGCCGATCCGCGGACCACCAGCGGGCCGTCGATCTGGATCACGCGGGCCGCGCGGTTCGGGCGGTCGAGCAGGGTCATCAATTCCGTCACTGTCGCATCGACCATGCGGCGGGTGGGCTGGCGCACGGTCGTCAGGTCATAGGCAGGCCAGGCCGCCATGGGCACGTCGTCGTATCCGACAATGCTGACGTCTTCCGGCACGCACAGGCCTAGGTCGAAGCGAAGCACGTCCATCACCGCCAGCGCCATGTGGTCGTTCGACACGAAGATTGCGTCGGGCGGGTCGGCTCGGTCCATCATGTCGCGCGCGGCCTGTGCCGCCGCCTCCCGGTCATAGCGGCCATCGGCCAGCGCGTGCAGACCCTGCCCCGCCGACTCCAGCGCGGTGCGGAACCCGCTGAGGCGGTCGCGGCTGGTCTGCGCGCCGTCGAAACCCGCGATATGCGCGATGCGGGCATGACCGCCGGCCAGAAGGAACTCCGCCGCTTTCCGTCCGCCGGCCAGGTTGTCCGACGTGACCGCGGCAAGGCCCGATCCGGGGATGCCCCTGTTGAACAGGACCACCGGGATGCCCGCTCGTGCGCACTGCCGCGTCAACTCGTTCGACAGGTCGATCGAGGCCGTCACGATGCCGTCCACCTGATAGTCCAGCAGGTCAGAGATCACCCGTTCGGTGTCGATCCCGTGCTTGCCGGTCGTGAAGATCAGCAGGTGATAGCCCTTTTCCTGCAACGCATGGCTCAGCTTCTCGATGGCGTCGGGATAGAAGGGGTTATCCAGATAGGCCACGACCAGCCCGATGATCCGCGTCCGCCCGGTGATGAGGCCGCGGGCCAGGGCGTTGGGGCGATAGCCCAGCTCCTCCGCCGCGGCGCGGACGCGCCGGTCCATTTCGCCGCTGACCGATGCGCCTTCGGTGAAAACCCGGCTGACCGCTGATTGGCTGACGCCCGCCATCCGCGCGACGTCGAGGCTGGTCACCTTCTTTCGTGTCATCCCGCCGTCCATCCCCCGTCGATCAGGAGCGACGTGCCCGTGACCATGGCGGACGCATCGGAGGCGAGGAACAGCACTGCGCCCATCACGTCCTCGACCTCGCCTACCCGGGGCAGCTTGATGTTGGCGTCGATCCAGGCGCGGCGTTCGGGGTCGGCAAATGTGGCTTCGGTCAGGGGCGTGCGGATGAACGTGGGGCAGATCGTGTTTACGCGGATGTTGCGCGGGCCCCATTCGATGGCCATGGCGCGGGTCATGCCCTCGACCCCCCACTTCGTCGCGCAGTAAACCGCGCGATCCACGCCGCCGACATGGCCCATCTGGCTGGAGATCTGCATGATCGACCCGCCGCCGGTCATGCCCCTTGCGACCCTCTGTGCCAGGAAATACGCCCCCCGCAGGTTCAGACGCGCCACCGCGTCGAAATCCTCCGGCGTCGTTTCGATGGCGGGGCCGTGGCGCGCCAGACCGGCGGAGTTGCACAGGATGTCGAAGGGCGCCTGATCGGCCAGAAAGTCGTCCAGCGCCGCAAGGTCGCCCACGTCCATCGCCATTCCCTCGGCGCTGAGACCTGCCGCCGTCAGCTCGGCCACCGCCGTCCGCACCCCATCGTCGCCTCGCGCGGCGACGACCACATGTGCTCCCGCTTGGGCCAGAGCGGCGGCGCAGGCCAGCCCGATGCCGCGCGATCCGCCGGGGACAAAGGCGCGGCGGCCGTCCAGCCGGAACGACGGGGTCTGGGGAAGCGCCATGGAAACCTCCGAGCAGTTGCATAGGTATGCAGACACCCCTTCGCCTCCGGTTTCAAGCCGTTTCGTGAACCGGAGGCGGAACTCGCGCATTGAGCAGGAAACATCGCAGGAGGATGCATGACCACGGCCACTGATATCCTCGACGCACTGGATGAGACGACCGAGGATGGCGACAGCGTCAGCATCGGACAGATCAGCGACAAGCTCGGCCATCGCGGCGCGGGGGCGGCACTGGTCGTGCCCGCTGCGATCGAATGGACGCCCATCGGCGGCATCCCCGGCGTGCCGACCTTCATCGCCCTCATCATCGCGATCTTCGCGGGGCAGATCCTGTGGGGTCGCGATGACCTGTGGCTGCCGCACTGGGTCGGCAAGCGCAGCGTGTCGGCAGACAAGATGGGCAAGGCCGTGGACAAGCTGCGCGGCATCGCCCGCTGGTCCGACCGGCATCTGGGAAGGCATCTGACCGTGCTGGTGGACGGCCCCGCACCCCGCCTTGCTGCGCTCGCGGTCCTGGGGCTATGCCTGACGATCCCGCCGCTGGAACTCTTGCCCTTCGCGTCCTCCATCCCGACGGGGGCGATCATGCTGTTCGGTATCGCCATGGTGACGCGGGACGGACGGGTCATGGCGATGGCCTGGGCCGCCTTCCTCGGCGCGCTCGTCAGCGTCTGGTGGCTCTGGCCCTAGGCCAGTTGACGCATCCGGTGCAGGACGTCGACGCCCAGTTGATGCCATGCGTCCAGCAGGTCGACACAGACCCAGTTCTCCCGGATCCGGTCGCCTTCCACCCGCCAGAAATCGAGCGACCGCATGGTGATCCGCCGCCCCGACGGCGCGATGCCCAGCCAACCGTCGCCCGAGACCGTCATCTCCATCCCCGGCCAGGCGGTGAAGGCGACGTAATCGCCCTGCGCGAAGAAATGCCCCCGCTCGATCAGGCCGCGCCGGTCGGGCATGGCGTCGAGGAACGGGATCTGATGGTGATCGCGGAACCCCCTGATGCCCCGCGCCGTGCCGATGCCGCCCGGTCCGTACCAGTTGCACCGCGGGTGCCACGCGGCGGGCAGGTCCATCGCCGCCTCACCCTGCCGAGACAGATGCAGACGGTCCAGCATGTCGCCGATGACCTTCATCGCGTGGCGGCCGTCGCCCTCGACCCGCAGCCCGTCCTGCGTCATCGGGCCGGGGACCAGACCGCTGCGCCCCAGGGCCGGACCCATGGGCCAGACGCCCGCCTGCATCATCAGGTCGGGCAGATCCCAGATCGCCTGAACCTCCACCGCCCGATCGTCTTCCAGCCGGTAGAACTCGTGGAACCGCAGGAAGGCCAGCCGCCCCGTCGGCGGCACGTCGAGGAACGGCGCGGCGAAGCGGCCGGCGTAGTGCCCGGCCTGCCCCAGCCACGTCTCTCCGTGCCCGTCGACGCCCGTCATCGAGATGTCCACCCGCCGCTCCGCATCCGGGAACGCGGCCCAGAGCGGCCCCAGCGCCGCCCGCACGAACTCCGCGCCGCCGGTCACGTCACCCAGCGGATGGAACAGGTGAACGACGGCGTCGGCGGTGACGAAAGCGCGGACAGCCTCCTCCATCGCCGTTGCGTCGCAATCGCCCAGCCGGTGCAGCATCTTTATTCTGCCGCGTCGCGCCGGGGTGCACCCTCACCGTAGGGCACGTTGATCCCGCCATAGCGGCGCACGCGGACGTTGCATTGCTCCGCGTGGCCCACGAACCCCTCGAGCATGCAGAGGCGGGAGCCGTATTCCCCGATGCGCGTTGCCGCCTCGTCCGTGGTGATCTTCTGATAGCTGTGCGTCTTGATGAACTTGCCGACCCACAAACCGCCGGTATAGCGCCCGGCCTTTTTCGTCGGCAGCGTGTGGTTCGTGCCGATGACCTTGTCGCCATTGGCCACATTGGTGCGCGGCCCGAGGAACAGCGCGCCATAGCTGTGCATGTTCTCCAGATACCAGTCGTCGCGGTCGGTCATGACCTGCACATGTTCGGACGCTATATCGTTGGCCAGGGCCAGCATTTCGCCGTGGTCGTCGCAGACGATGACCTCGCCATAATCGCGCCAGCTGACGCCCGCCGTCTCCGCTGTGGGCAGGATCTCCAGCAGGCGGTCGATCTCGGCCAGGGTGTCTTCGGCCAGCTTGCGCGAGGTCGTCAGCAGGACGGCGGGGCTGTTGTAGCCGTGTTCGGCCTGCCCCAGCAGGTCGGTTGCCACCATCTCGCCATCGACGGTGTCATCGGCGATCACCATGGTCTCGGTCGGGCCTGCGAAGAGGTCGATACCGACGCGGCCGTAAAGCTGTCGCTTGGCTTCGGCCACATAGGCGTTGCCGGGACCGACCAGCATGTCCACGGGGTCGATGGTCTGGGTGCCGAGCGCCATGGCGCCCACGGCCTGGATGCCGCCCATGACGTAAATCTCGTGCGCCCCGCCCATGTGGATCGCGGCGATCACGGCGGCATTGGGCCGGCCCTTGAACGGGGGCGTGCAGGCGATGATGCGGGGCACGCCGGCGACCGACGCCGTGGCGACGGACATGTGCGCGCTGGCGACCATGGGGAACTTGCCGCCCGGAACATAGCATCCCACCGACTGCACCGGGATGTTGCGGTGGCCCAGGATCACGCCGGGGATCGGCTCGACCTCGATGTCGAGCATCGAGTCCCGCTGCGCTTGCGCGAAGTTGCGGACCTGCTCCTGCGCGAAGCGGATGTCGTCGAGCTCCCGCTCCGACAGCTCCCCGATCAGAGAGGCGATCTCGTCCTGCGTCAGGCGGAAGCTGTCCGGCGAATAGCTGTCGAACTTTTTCGATAACTCACGCACGGCCTCGTCGCCCCGGTCTTCGATGTCGTGCAGGATCTCCTCGACCGACTGGCGGACCTTGGCGTCATCCTCCGCCCGGTCGGACAGGGATTTCGCGGTTTTCAGGTGCTCGGCCATCGGTGCCTCCAGTTGCAATGCTCCGGCAGCAGCCTAGACCCTGCGCCGCAGCCCGTCCAAGCGGTTTTTGCATACGCTTGCAACGGTATGTCAGATGGCCGCGATCACCTCCTCGACGCTCCGTTGGATCAGGGCGAGATCGGGCCCGGTGGAAAAGCGGTGATCGGCGTCCTTGACCAATGTCAGTCGGATGTCGTCGCCTTCCATATGGTCCAGAAGGCGCAACGCGGTGGCGACCGGCACGGCCTCATCGGCGGTGCCTTGCAGCATCCGCACCGGCACGTGCAGGCGCAGCGGCGTCCGCAGCACCAGATGGTCGCGCCCATCCTCGATCAGCCGGCGGGTGATGACGTAGGGGTCGCCGTAATCCGACGGCACCGAAATCCGCCCCTTGTCCATGACGGTCGCCCGCTGATCGGGGTCGAAGGCCGCCCAGTATCCGTCTTCGGTGAAATCCGGAGCGGCCGCGATCGTGACCAGGCCCGCGACCCGTTCGGGATGGGTCCGCGCGACAAGCAGGGAGATCCAGCCCCCCATGCTCGACCCGACGATCACCTGCGGGCCGGTTGTCGCGCTTTCGATCACCGCCATGGCGTCGCGGAACCAGTCGCCGATGCCGCCCTCCTCGAACGTACCGCCCGACTCCCCGTGCCCGGAATAGTCGAGGCGCAGGAATGCCCGCCCCTGTGCCCTCGCCCAGTCTTCGAGCGCAAGCGCCTTGGTGCCCTGCATGTCCGACTTGAAACCGCCCAGGAACACGACGCCGGGGCCGGCGCCGGGCGTCGCGCGATACGCAAGTGCGTTGCCGTTGCGGGTGATGGTCTGCGCCATGGGATCGCCTCCGCCTGTGGGTGCCGGGTTGCTAGGACATCGGGTCGCGGGCCGCAAACCCCCGGACCCATCAGCCCGCGCTTCGCGTTGTCCTGACAGCCACGAACGGAGACCGTCATGACCAAGAGCCAGCAACCCATCCCCGAAAAGCCCCACGCCCCGGGAAAGGCCAAGGAAAACCCCTACGGAGAGAGCAAGGCCGAGAAGAAGCCCGCGCAGGAAAAGGGCAAATACGACAAGCCCGCCAAGGCCGCGGACGATTTTGTGATCGACGAGGAGCGCGAGAAGCAGATCAGGGGGAACGAGGCGCCCAAGGATTGACAGGTCAGGTGTCTTCGCGACCCCTGAACCCCTGCGCCACCACGAACTTCTCGGAGCTGTCGGCCCGGCTCGACCCCGGCTTGACGTTGGCGACCTTGGCGAACCGCTGCTTCAGGCGCTTCTGCAACTCGCCCTCCGCGCCTCCGGCCAACACCTTGGCCACGAATGTTCCGCCGGGCGCCAGCACATCGAAGGCCAGTTCCGCGGCCGCTTCGCAAAGCGCGATGATCCGCAGGTGATCGGTCTGCTTGTGACCCGAACTGCTGGCGGCCATGTCCGACATCACCACATCCGCCTCACCGTCGAGCCAACCCTTGATCGTCTCGTCCGCCCCTTCGGCCAGGAAGTCGAGAACGTGGATCTCGGCCCCCGGCACCGGGTCCACCTCCTGCAGGTCCACGCCGATGATCCGGCCGACCTTCTTCTTCGGGTCGTCGGCGTTGGAATTGATGCGCGGCACCGCCACCTGCAACCAGCCTCCGGGCGCGCAGCCGAGGTCCACAACCCGCGCGCCGGGAATCAGAAACCGATACTTGTCGTCAAGCTCCATGATCTTGAACGCGGCGCGACCGCGATACCCTTCGGCCCGCGCACGGGCGACATAGGGGTCGTTCAACTGCCGCTCCAACCACAGCTTCGATGACAGCCGCCTGCCCCGCGCAGTCTTGACCTTGACGGTCAGATCGCGGCGTCCGCGGCCGGAGGTGTTCCTGGTGGGCGGTTTGGTCATGACCCGCAGATAGGTCGTCCCGCGGGGGATGGGAAGCACAAGTGGGGATTGCCCTACTGTCGCAGCGGCAATGCCGCGTTAGGATGAACCGGCGACAGACGCGAGGGAGGCCGTCATGGATCACGTCTTTTCGGTGCGGGGCATCCGCGGCGGCCGTTTCGGGGACGAGCCGTCAGCCTCCAGCTTTCTGGCGGTGCCGGACGGGGCGACCGATCTGATCCCGAACCAGCGCATTACTAAAGCGTCCTGGGTTCGCCAGGTCATCGAGGAAGCCCGCCATGCCCCCGAAGGCGGCGACGTGGGGCGCGGCGACATCGTGTTCTACGTCCACGGGTTCAACACCTCGACCCGTGCCGTCCTTTCCCGCCATCGCAAGATCGCGGCGGGCCTGCGGGCCAACGGGTTCAAGGGCGTCGTGGTCAGCTTCGACTGGCCCAGCGCCGACACCGCCTTGAACTACCTGGAGGACCGGGTGGACGCCAAGCAGACCGCCTTTCGCCTGGTTGACGAGGGCATCCGCACCTTTGCCGCGCTCCAGACGCCCGCCTGCCGGATCAACATGCACATCCTCGCCCATTCGCTGGGTGCCTATGTCGTGCGCGAGGCCTTCGACGACGCCGACGACCGCCCCGCGATCGCGCAGAACAGCTGGTCGGTCAGCCAGATCATGCTGGTGGCGGCGGACGTCTCGGCGGCTGGAATGGCGGACGGCAACCCCAAGTCGTCGTCGCTCTACCGCCACTGCGTCCGGCTGACGAACTACTACAACCACTATGACGACGTGCTGAGCCTGTCGAACATCAAGCGTATCGGCGTGGCCCCGCGCGCCGGGCGTATCGGCCTGCCCGCGACCAAGCCGGCCAAGGCCGTGGACATCCATTGCGGGCGGTATTTCAACCTGCACCTCGGCGGGCCCACAGTCGCGAACGCGCATACCTGGTATTTCGACGATCCCGTCTTCCTAAGGGACGTGTTCCTGACCATCGACGGGGCGATCGACCGGGTGGAGTTCCCGACCCGCGCGCGGACGCAGACCGACGATCTGGCGCTGATCAGGCCGGTCTAGAACGGCCCGTCGTCCAGCACCCCGTCCGCCGACATCTGGGCATAGAGCAGCCCCTCGCGCAGGCCCCGGTCCGCGACCGACAGGCGGTCGGTGGGCCAGACCCGCAGCAGCGCCTGCAGGATCGCCGCCCCCGACATGATGAGGGAATGGCGGTCGCGCCCGATGCGCGGATCGTTGCGCCGCCCTTCCGGCCCCTGCGCCAGATATCCCCGAACGACGCGGTCAATCTGATGCGTCGTCATCCGCAGCCCGTCCACCTTGCTGCGGTCGTAGCGGCGCAGGTTCAGGTGCGTGGCGGCGACGGTCGTGACCGTTCCGCTGGTGCCGACGATCTGGAACCCCGGATCCGCATCGCCCGCCGCATCGGCATAGGGCGAGAATTCGGCCAGGCATTCCTCGAAGTGCCAGGACATCAGCGCGAAGCGGGCCGCGTCGTCGGCCACGTCGCGGAACTGATCCTTCAACGTGGCGACCCCCAGCGGCACGCTGATCCAGTCGACCACCTTGGCGCGCGGAAAAGGGTCGGTCGCACCCCCCTGGAACCCGGCGTGCAGGCGCATGATGGCCCGCGCGCGGTCGTGGCGCGGCACGCGGGTCAGGTCGATCCAGACCAGCTCGGTCGAGCCGCCCCCGATGTCGACCACCAGAAGCTGCTCGGTCTTGGCGCTGACCAGCGGGGCGCAGGACACGACCGCCAGCCGCGCCTCCTCCTCCGGCTCGATGATCTCCAGCGGCAGTTCCGTCTCGCGCCGGACGAGATCGATGAAGTCGCGCGCGTTGGTCGCGCGCCGGCAGGCCTCGGTCGCCACCAGCCGCATTCGCTTGACGTCGTGGATCTCCAGCTTCCGGCGACAGATCTTGAGCGCGCCGATGGTGCGTGCCATCGACGACCGCGACAGGCGACCCGACGCTTCCAACCCGTTGCCGAGCTGGACCGACTTGGAAAAGCTGTCCACGACATGCAACTGGCTGCCCTTGGGCTGCGCGATCAGCATGCGGCATGAGTTCGTTCCCAGATCCAGCGCGGCATAAAGCTCCGCCGGGTCGGGCCGGTCACGTTGGGTCGGCCCCACAAACGGGGCGGGCCCGGCGGCGCGCGTGGCACCGGCATCGGGCACCGGCCCCCGGGCCGGGTCTTCCGGTGGCATCGCCGCCTCCGTATTTCTGGTTAAGGAAACAATAGTCACTGCATGGGCGGTTTTACAAGAAGTCTTCATGTCGGACTTGAAGGATCCGATGGTTCGCCCCCCTCGTCCGCCCACGACGCGCAGGCTAGACCCAGGGTGTCGCCATCGGGCGGCGCGAAGTCGATATCGGGACGCGACGGGACGGCGCCGCCCCCTATACCTCGCCCAATCGCCAGAGCCGGAGGTGTCATGGCCCAGATCACGGTCGTCTATTGGCGGGACATTCCCGCGCAGGTCATCGCCGGCAAGGGTCGCCGCGTCGCGAAGGTCCAACTGCCCGAACGGTTCGAGCAGGCCATCGACCGCGCGGCCATGCGGTCGGGAGCCTCGGACACCGACGCCTACCTGGCCGACTGGCGCAAGGTGTCGGAGGGCGAGGTCGAAGGCGACGACATCGCCGCGGCCGAAGCCCGCGCGACTGCGCTCGATGCCGAATGGCCGCGCGAGCGTCTGCAGGCCGTGGCCTTGGCCGGCGGCAAGGAAGGAAAAGTCTGATGGCGGTCTTCGGTTTTCTCAGATCCTCCGCCCCGCCCGCGAATGGCGTGCTGGCGGACTTCCTGACCGGCGCCTCGCTCGAGGTCATGCCCCGCACCGCCGAGAAGGTCGACGATTTCCGCGCGATCCTGCCGCGCGGCACACGCGTCTATGTCGCGCATATCCGCGGCACCCCGATCGAGGACATGGTCGCCACCGCCGCCCGCCTGCGCGCCGAGGGGATGGAGCCGATGCCCCATTTCCCCGCCCGCATCATCGCCGACCGCGCCACCCTGACCGACTGGGTCGCGCGGTACCGCGGGGAAGCGGACGTGACGCAGGGCCTGATTCTCGCCGGCGGCCTGCCGGAGCCGGTGGGCGAGTTTTCCACCTCGATGGAATTGCTCGAGTCCGGTGCCTTCGACGGCTTCGAGCGTCTGCACGTCGCGGGCCACCCCGAAGGCAACCGCGACATCGACACCGACGGCAGCATGAAGAACGTGTCGGAAGCACTTGCCTGGAAACAGAAGTTTTCCGAGCGCACCAACGCTGCCATGGCCCTGGCCACCCAGTTCTGTTTCGAGGCCGGTCCCGTGATCGAATGGGCTGATGCGATCCGCGCTGCTGGCGTGGACCTGCCCGTCCACATCGGTACGGCCGGACCCGCGAAACTCCAGACCCTCATCAAGTTCGCCATCGCCTGTGGTGTCGGACCGTCGCTCCGCGTCCTGCAAAAGCGCGCGACGGATGTAACCAAGCTGCTGCTACCTTATGAGCCGACGGAGTTCCTGTCGGAGCTAGCCCACCACAAGGCCGCCAACCCTGCCTTCAACATCGAGTCCGTGCATGTTTTCCCGCTGGGCGGGATCAAGGCGTCCGCCGACTGGCTCAACGACCACGCAAAGGATGAAGAATGACGCGTACCGTACTGGAATCGAAGACAAAGACGGTCGTTATCGGCTTTGACGAGCCGTTTTGCGTCATCGGCGAACGCATCAACCCCACCGGCCGCAAGAAGCTGGCTGCCGAGCTTGAGATGGACGATTTCTCGACGGTCGAAAAGGACGCGCTGGAGCAGGTCGCCTGCGGCGCCATGGTTCTCGACGTCAATTCCGGCGCGGTCTTCACCAACAAGATGGCCGCGGACAAGCGTTACGCCGACAACAATTTCGTCGAGCCGACGCTGATGAAGCAGCTGGTCGAGCGGGTCCAGGCGCTCGTGGACGTGCCGCTCTGCATCGACAGCTCGGTTCCCGGCGCGCTGGAAAACGGGTTGATGGCGGCGGAGGGACGCCCCCTTCTCAACTCGGTCACGGGCGAGGAGGAGCGGCTGGAAC
This sequence comes from Jannaschia rubra, assembly GCF_001403735.1. GTDB lineage: Bacteria > Pseudomonadota > Alphaproteobacteria > Rhodobacterales > Rhodobacteraceae > Jannaschia > Jannaschia rubra. The sequence goes on along the minus strand of NZ_CXPG01000021.1, from coordinate 57,880 downwards.
TGGTCCTGCCGCTGGTCAAGAAGTACAACGTCCCGGTCGTGGCGATCTCGAACGACGACACGGGCATTTCCGAAGACCCCGACGTCCGTTTTGCCGTCGCCCGGAAGATCGTGGAGCGCGCGGCCGACTTCGGCATCCCCGCGCACGACATCGTGGTCGACCCGCTGGTGATGCCCATCGGCGCCATGGCCACGGCCGGGCATCAGGTGTTCTCGCTGGTCCGCCGCCTGCGCGACGAGCTTGGGGTGAACACCACCTGCGGCGCCTCGAACATCAGCTTCGGCCTGCCTCATCGCCACGGCGTGAACGCCGCCTTCCTGCCCATGGCCATCGGCGCAGGCATGACCAGCGCCATCATGAACCCCGTCCGGTCCGTCGAGATGGAGGCGATCAACGCCGCCAACCTGCTGATGAACCACGATCCGAACGGCGGGCGCTGGATCGGGTTCAGCCGCGTTCTCGACGCGATGAAGGAGGGCGCGACCTTCGCCGAAGCCTCTGCCGCCGCCCGCGCCTCCGGAGCCCGCAGCGGCGGGCGCCGCGGCGGCCGCAGCCGCGCCTGAGGGCCGCACCGATGACCGACCATCAGGTGATCTTCATGCCCTCGGGCAAGCGCGGCCGCATCGCGGAGGGCACGTCCGTCCTCGATGCCGCGCGGCAGTTGGGCGTCGATCTGGATTCGGTCTGCGGCGGTCGGGGCATCTGCTCCAAATGTCAGGTGCAGCCCGGTGTCGGCGCCTTCCCGAAGCTGGGCTTGACCGTGGCCGCCGACGCGCTGAGCCCGTTCAATGCAGTCGAACACCGCTACGACGAGAAGCGCGGATTGAAAGCCGGCCGGCGCCTGGGCTGCCAGGCCCGCGTGCAGGGCGACGTGGTGCTGGATGTCCCGCCCGAGAGCCAGGTCCACCGCCAGGTGGTGCGAAAGGCCGCGAGCGACCGGCCGATCGTCATGGACCCGGCCACGCGCCTGCACTTCGTCACGGTGGAGGAGCCGGACATGCACGCCCCCTCCGGCGATCTGGAGCGTCTGCGCGAGGCTCTCTCGGACCAGTGGGGCCTCGATGACCTGACGCTGCCACTGCCTTTGCTGGCCCGCCTGCAGCCCGTCCTGCGGCAGGGAAAATGGCAGATCACGGTGGCCGTCGACCACGACAGCGACACGATCACCGGGCTGTTCCCGGCCCTGCGGGAGGCGCCGGTCCTGGGTCTTGCCGTCGATCTTGGCTCGACCACCATCGCAGCGCATCTCTGCGACCTGTCCACGGGTGAGGTGCGTGCCTCGGGCGGCGTGATGAACCCGCAGATCCGCTTCGGCGAAGACCTGATGAGCCGGGTCAGCTATTCGATGATGAACCCCGGCGGCGATGCCGAGATGACGCGCGCCGTCCGCGACGCGCTCGACGCGCTGGCCGTCGAACTGGCGGCGGAAGCGGGCGTGCCGGCGGAGGACATTCTCGAAGCGGTGATTGTCTGCAACCCGGTCATGCACCACCTTCTGCTCGGCGTGGATCCCGTCGAACTGGGACAGTCGCCCTTTGCGCTCGCCACCTCGGACGCGCTGCGCCTGAATGCCTCGGAGATCGAGCTGACATCGGTGGGAGCGGCTGCGCGCGTCTACATCCTGCCCTGCATTGCCGGACACGTGGGCGCCGACGCGGCAGCGGTCGCCCTGTCCGAGGCGCCGGATCAGGCGGACGACCTGACCCTGATCGTGGACGTGGGCACCAACGCCGAGATCATCCTGGGCAACCGCGACCGCATCCTCGCCTGCTCCTCGCCCACCGGACCCGCGTTCGAAGGCGCGCAGATCAGCGCAGGGCAGCGCGCCGCACCGGGGGCCATCGAACGGGTGCAGATCGACCCCGCCACCCGGGAGCCGCGCTTCCGCGTCATCGGCAGCGACCTCTGGTCCAACGATCCGGGGTTCGCGGCCGCCACGGCACAGACGGGCATCACCGGCATCTGCGGGTCCGGCATCATCGAGGCGGTGGCGGAGATGCGCATGGCCGGCATCGTCGACGCGCGGGGACTGATCGGATCGCCCGAGCAGGTCGGCACGCCGCGGTGCGAACTGACGGGCCGCACCCACGCCTATCTGCTCTGGCAGGACGGCGACCGACGCATCCAGGTGACGCAGGGCGACATCCGCGCGATCCAGCTTGCCAAATCGGCGCTCTACGCCGGGGCGCGGCTCCTGATGGACGAGGCGGGGGTGGACCATGTCGACCGCGTCACGCTCGCGGGCGCCTTCGGAGCGCATATCTCGCCGCGTCACGCGATGGTGCTGGGAATGATCCCCGATGCGGAACTGTCGAAGGTCACGAGCGCGGGCAATGCCGCCGGGCACGGCGCGCGCATGGCGCTCTGCAATCGGGGCCTGCGCGCGCATATCGAGACGCTGGTCCGCCGCATCGAAAAGGTCGAGACGGCCATTGCGCCGCGGTTCCAGGAACATTTCGTCGCCGCCAATGCGATCCCCCACGCAACCGACCCGTTCCCGCACCTGATGGCGGAACTGACCCTGCCCGATGTCAGCTTCAACACCGCCTCCGAGGGGCGGCGCAGACGGCGCTGAGGCTTCTTCCTGTCATAAATACTCGACTGTCGACCGGCTTGCGTGATCGCTACAGCCAGGTGACGCGCCCACCCGCCGCGACCGCATCCGCCTCGTCGTGCGTGACCAGCACCACTGGAATGGCGGCCGCTCGGGCGCGGTCGAAGACGAGGCGCCGCATCCGGTCGCGCAAGCCCGCGTCGAGCTTCGAGAACGGCTCGTCCAGCAGGAGCGCGCGCGGCCCCGACAGAAGCACCCGCATGAGCGCGACGCGCGCCGCCTGACCGCCCGACAGCGTGGCCGGATCGCGGGGTCCGAAGCCGGCCAGCCCGATCTCCTCCAATGCCGCCGCGACCTGCGCCCGCCGGCCTGTGCGGGTACCGCCGTGTGGCAGGCCGAAAGCGAGGTTGGCCGCGACGTCGAGATGCGGGAACAGGAGCGGATCCTGATAGAGGATGCCGATGCGCCGCGCCTCGGGTGGCAGGCCGGTCAGGTCGCGTCCGTCGAGGATCGCGCGGCCCTCGGCCCGGAAAGCCGTGGGCACATCACCCATGAGCCAGGACAGCAGCGTCGACTTGCCCGACCCCGACGGCCCCATCAGCGTCAGCACATCCCCCGGCGCGACATGGGCGTCGAGCGACAGCAGCCGCCGCCCCCCCTGCGCCAGCGTCGCGCCCTCGATCCGCAGGCCATCACCCATGGCGCATCCCCCGGCGGTTGCGAAACAGGACGGCCGGCACGATGAGCGCCAGCGCAAAAGGCAGCAGCGCGGCAAGTGACTGGCCCAGCCCCAAGACCCCGATCGCGCGGCGATCGCCACCGGAAGACAAGGCCACCGCCTCGGTCGCGAGGGTCGAGACCCGCCCCCCGCCCAGAAGCAGCGTGGGCAGGTATTGCCCCACCGACACCGCGACCCCGACCGCCGCCGCCGTCAGAAGCGCGCCGGTCAGCATGGGAAGGCGCAGGAGCCACAGCGTCCGGTTGCGCGACGCGCCCAGCCCGCCCGACACCCGCGCCAACCGCGTGTCCCATGCACGAAAGGGGCCGGAGAGCGACAGGAAGACATAAGGCAGGACGAAGACCACATGCCCCGCCAGCACGAGCCAGACCGAGGGACCGATGCCGAGCGACAGCGGAAGAAGCTGCAACCCCGGTAGGAAGGCGACCTGCGGGATCAGGAGCGGCAGGTAGAGCAGCCAGAGCGCGCGCTGGCCGAGCGTCAGGCCGAACCGATGCTCCGCTTCGAGGCAGCCGATGGCGAGGACGAGCGACAGGAGGGTCGCGGCCCCCGCCAGCGCCAGCGTCGCCCCCGCGGTCACCGCCATGTCGGGGCCGAAGCGGTCCCAACTGCGAAGGGTCAGCGCCTCGGGCAGAAGGTCGGGGAAGGACCAGCGCGCCGCCACGGACCAGACCGCAAGCGACGCGAGGCCAGCCAGCACCATGACGGCCGATCCCCCGGCAAGGGTCAGGCCCAGCCCGCGCGACACGCGCTCCGGCGCGCCGCGGCCGGACCAGACCCAGACGCGGCCGATGCGGGCGACCAGGCGTTCGGCCCCGAGCCAAACCGTCAATACCACCAACGTCGCGCCGAACAGGATCAGCCCCCCGGCCGCCGCCACGGCCCGCTCTGTCAGGTCGGGGTCGGTCATCCACTGGGTCACCTGGACCGCCAGCGTGGGCGGCAGGGACGGCCCGAGGATGATCGCCACGTCCACATTCGTCATTCCGAAGACCAGCACCACGAGGACCGGCAGCCGCACCTGCGCATAGACGCCCGGAAACACCGCCTTGAGCCATCCCGCGACCCGTCCCTGACCCAGCGACCGCGCGACGGCGACGCGTGCGGTCGCATCGGTCTGCGGCAGGGCTGCGAGCATCATCAGGAGCAGAAACGGAAGCTCCTTCGCGATCAGCCCCGCCGTCAACGACAGGCCCCATGGGTCGTTCAGGATCAGCAGGTCCGCCGCCCGCTCCCACCCGAACAGGGTCGCCGGTATCCGGCCGATCCAGCCCGAGGGCGCGATGAGGAAAGCCAGCCCGAGGGCCGCCGCGGCGTGGGGCACGGCCAGCAGCGGCGACAAGGCCCGCTCCAGCCAGCGGAAGGCGCGCGTGCCGTGCCAGCCCGCCAGGATCAGCGCCGCGACCGTCAGCGCGCCCAGCGTGGACAGCACGCCCGACAGGACCGAGACGGCCAGCGCGCGTGGCAGCCCGGGCCAGGCCAGCGCCTCCGCCATCGGCGCATCCGCTCCCGGCACCAGAAGGCCGAAGGCCGGAAGCACCGTGCCCAGCAGGCCGAAGGCCACCGGCCCGGTCAGCACCAGCGCGGTCAGCAGGGGAAGCGGTCGCAGCAACCTATTGCGCGACGCCGTAGCGGCGGATCCAGTCGTCGGCCAGACGGACGGCCCAGCTCGGGTGCGGCTCGGGCAAGGTGGGGCCGAGGTCGTCGGGCGAGAGGGTGGCGATACCCAGGTCCAACGCCTCGAACGCGGCGCGGTCTTCTCGGGGCAGCCTCTCCATGTCGAGAACCGTGCCGTAGCCCAGAACGTCGGGCATCTGCGCGCGAAGCTGTGCCGCGGGCGACAGCAGGATATCGGCCACGACCATCGCGCCTTCCTTCGCCGAGGAATTGTAGGGGATCGCCACGAAGCTCGCGTTGCCCAGGGTTCCGCCATCGAGGACGTAGGTCCGCACCGTTTGAGGGAGCTCAAAATTGGCGATGGCGGCCGTCGCCTCGCCCGGCGAGAAGCTGATGGCCAGATCGACTTCGCCGTCGTTCATCAACTGGAACTGCCGCGGCCCGCTGTCGGGATAGGCGCGTCCGTCGCGCCACAGGAGCGGCGTCAACTCGTCGAGGTACTCCCAGAGCGGCGCCGTCACCTCATCGTAGTCGCCCGCCGCCGGGTCGGCCAGAACCGCCGGATCGGGCACGAGCTCGATCAGCGTCTGCTTGAGGAATGTCGTCCCCAGGAAATCGGGCGGCTGGGGATAGGTGAACCGGCCGGGATTGGCCCGCGCCCAATCGAGCAGCGCCTCGGCCGATCGCGGCGGGTCGGACAGACGCGCGGCGTCATGCACGAACACGACCTGCGCCATGGCCCAGGGGCTCTCGTATCCTTCGGTCGGGACGGTGAAATCGGTTGTGACGGTCTTGCCCTCCGTATCGACGAAGCGCCAGTTGGGCAGGCTTTCGGCGAAGGGGCCGAACAGAAGCCCCGCCTCCTTCATCGAGGCGAAGTTGGCCCCGTTGATCCAGATGAGGTCCACCGACCCGTCCGTGTCCCATCCGGTCTGCCGCTCCGCGAGGACGGCACCCACCGCGTCTGCGGTGTCGGCCAGCTTGACGTGCTTCAGTGTCACGCCCTTTTGCGCCGCGCGGTCCCCGATCCAGCCGATGAAGTCGTTGGTCGCCGTCGATCCGCCCCAGGCATGCCAATAGACCGTCTGCCCCTCGGCCGCCGCTTCGACGGCGGGCCAGTCGGCCGGATCCGTGTCGGCCAGCGCGGGGAAGGCGAGGAGAGCGGTCAGGGCAAGGGCGAGACGCATGGCGGGTCCTTCAAGCAAGCAGGTTGCGGGCATGGGCGACGCGCGCCCCGGCCGTCAGCAGGCAGAGCGCTCCGAACGCCCAGGCCAGCGGCGCGAACTGCGCGGGCAGCAGGCAGAGAACGACGAAGAATGCGATGGTCTCGGTCCCCTCCAGCAGTCCGGCGGAGTAGTAGAGCGATTTCCGGCCCTGCGCCTCGGTCGAAAGGCCGCGCTTTTCGGCCTGCACGGCAAGACCGAGGAAGCTGCTGCCGTTGATGTAGAACGAAAGGATCAGGAAGGCCGCCGGCAGGGCGTTCGCCGGATCGGCCAGTGCGAAGGCGAAGGGGATCGCGCCGTAGAAGACGAAGTCGCACCAGATGTCGAGGTAGCCGCCGAAGTCCGTGCGCCCCCGTGCCCGCGCCACCGCACCGTCGAGCCCGTCGAACAGGCGCGACAGTAGAAGCGGCAGCAGCGCCCACCCCGGCCAGCCCAGGACGATCAGCACCGCGGCAACCAGCCCGACGCCGAGCCCCGTCAGCGTCACGGCGTCGGCCGTCGCCCCCCACGCCGCCAGCCCGCGTCCGGCGCGGTCCAGCGTCGGGTCGATCAGGCGGCGGATGTGGCGGTCGAGCATTGGACCTCGGCTGAGACAACGGGCTGCGCCACTGACTGCCTTACCCCTGCCCCTCGGGCAACCCACGAACCCGTGACGCGGCAAGCGCATCGGGGTCGTTCCGCCCACTTTCCAAGGCCGCGCCCCCGGTGTAGCCATGCGGCGTCGGAAGCGTGGCCGAGTGGTCGAAGGCACCGGATTTGAAATCCGGCAGGCGGGCAACCGTCTCGTGGGTTCGAATCCCACCGCTTCTGCCATACCCGACGGGGGTGCCGTCCCGAACTGGCGATGAGAATGGGCGCGCCATGCGCCGGTATCGTCGTGTATGTGTTTGGGGGAAGGACATGGGCAAGCGCTGCGCCGCAGTGCATCACGCGTCGGACACCGCGCCCTTCTCGGAGGTCAGCGGAACCTCTGTCGGCAACCAGATGGACGCTTGAAAACCGGATGATGCGCCGGGGCGCGGCGAGTCCAGAACGAGGTGGCTTCCGATCCTTTCCGCGATCGCGGCGACGATGGCGAGGCCGAGTCCGCTGCCGTCGGTACGCGCGCCCGCGCGCTCAAAGCGGGCCGTCAGACGATCGAAGGTTTCACGCGGCAGGACAAGTCCGTCGTTCGCCACGATCAGCCGCCCCTCCTGCGTCAGGGTCACGTCCGACCGGGGCGGTCTGTGTGCCGTGGCGGACCGCGTTTTCCACGAGGTTCCGGCACAGGATTCCGATGGCGTCGGGGTCGATGTCCGACATGACGGCCCTGCCCGGCAATGTCAGCGCGATGCGGCCCGGCGCGTCCGTGCGCCCAAGATCGTCCACGACGATCCGCGCGACCGTCCTCAGATCCGCGCTTTGGTCCATGCGCAGTCGCCCTCCTTCCGCCCGCGCAAGCTGCATCAGGCGTTCGGAAAGGCGCGTCAGCCGCTTCAGCGTCGCCTCGATCTCGGCCGCCCGCGCTTCGGCGGCCGCGTCGCGCGTCTCCGCCCGAAGCCGCTGCGCCTGCGCGACCGCACCGGCGAGGGGTGTCCGCAATTCATGCGCGGCATTGGCCGCGAAGCTGCGCTCGGCCGCGAAGGCCGCGCGCAACCTGACCAGAAGGCCGTTCAAGGTCGCCGCCAGCGGGACGATCTCCGTGGGGAGGTTGTCCGCGGGAACCTCGGACAGATCCCGGACGCCCCGCATTTCCGAGCCGCGTCCGGAACCGGCGCAAGGGAGCGAGACTGATGCGGACGGCCAGGACGATCGCGGCCAGCGCCACGAGCAGCACGATCAGCAGCGGCAGGCCAAGGCCCACCTGGATCTCGCGCGCGACCGACGTGCGGTGGGCCAGCGGTTCGGCCACGGTGATCCGGATCGTCCCCCCGAGCACCGCGTCGCTGTAGAGCCGGTGCGTCGCTGTCTCGGCGAAACCCGGACGGCTGTAGGGCGGGAACAGGGCCGGGACCGCTGCATGCGATTGCAGCAGGATGCGCCCCTCCGCATCGCGCACGAGATAGGTGAAGAACTCGTCATGCTCCCGGATCGGGGCGAGCCTCTGCGTCACTCCTTCGTCTTCTCGCCCGACGATCTCGGTCACGGCAAGCGGCAGGATGCGCTCGGCCGTCTCGCGCAGGGCGCTGTCGAAGACCTCGTCCATCTCGCCGCGCACGATCACCGCAGTCACCGCGGCGGCCAGCAGCCAGAGAACCGTCAGCACGATGCGCAGCGATAGGCCGAGCATCGCCTGAAGGCTGCGCGCCGACCTCATGGCTTGCCGAGCCTGTAGCCCATGCCGCGCTCCGTCTCGATGATCGCGCTTCCGAGTTTCTTGCGAAGGCGGCTGACGTGCAACTCGATGGTGTTGCTCCCGACCTCGGCGTCGAAAGCATAGAGCTTTTCCTCAAGTTGCGCCTTGGACAACAGTTGACCCGGTCGCGCAAGGAGGGCTTCGAACAGCGCCCATTCGCGCGCCGTCAGCTGGATGGGTTTTCCGTCGCGGTGAATGCTGCGGGCCGCCAGGTCGATGTCGAGCGGCCCGTGGGTCAGGATGGGATTCGGATTGCCGCTGTAGCGCCGGGCGACCGCTCCGATCCGGGCGGACAGCTCCGCAAGGTCGAAGGGCTTGACGAGATAGTCGTCCGCGCCCGCGTTCAGTCCGTCGATCCGGTCCGAGATCTGGTCGAGAGCCGTCAGGATGATGACCGGCGACACGTCACCCCTTGCCCGCAGGGCCTTCAGGAACCCGACGCCGCGCCCGTCCGGCAGCATCAGGTCGAGCAGGATGAGATCGAACGACGCGCTCCGCACCGCTTCGCCGGCCGAATCGAGGCGCGTGGCCCAGTCCGCCGTATGGCCATCGGCGGTGATCTGGTCGCGCACGGCGGCGCCCAGAACCGTGTCGTCCTCGATCAGCAGGATGCGCATGGCGGTTCCCGTCCCTTGCCCGATGACACGTCATGACCCCTCCGGCTGACGCGAAGCTGAAGCCGGCAAGCCTGCCCCTTCAGGTTCCCGTCAGCTTCGCCGCGCATGGCTGGTGCTGACAGGCGTGCCCGCGGGAGTGTGGTCCATGACGAAGACATTGCCAATTCTCGGCTTTCTCGCGGTCTTTCCGGCCGGCATCGCGCTGGCGGACGACGACTGCTTCGTGCCGATGGCCGATTGGCAGCCGCGCGAGTCCGTGGCCCGGTTGGCCGAGCGGAACGGATGGACGGTTCGCCGGATCAAGATCGACGATGGCTGCTACGAGATCGACGGTCGGGATGCCGGGGGGCGTCCGATCGAGGTGACGGTCCATCCGGCCACGCTTGAGGTGATCGAGTTCGAATACGAGGACGAGGACGAGGACGAGGACGAGGATCATCGTGGCCGAAGCGACGACGATCGACGCGACCGTCCGTCACGCCTCGAGGACGAACATGGGGACGATCCGGCTCACCGTCGATAGTGTTGCAACGGAAGCATGAGGTCGCGAGATGCTCGCCAATGCCGTCTTCGCAAACGACAGGCGCGCTTCCGGCGTGAATATCCCCTTATCGCCCCGAACGCCCGAGGCCGACGGCCCCACCAGCGGGATCTTCGTCTTCCTGACGGCAAGCTGAAGCAGAAAGCGCTTCGGCGTCAGGAAAACCTCAGGTCGGCTCTCCAGATTGGTCCCAGCAGACCAAAGGAGACCCTGCCATGAAGATCACCCTGACTGCCCTTGCCGCCATTGCCTTCCTGCCTGCCGGCGCGGCGCTTGCCGACGACGATGAATGCTCGGCTCCCCGCGACCGGTGGCAACCGCGCGCGGCCGTGATGCAGCTGGCCGAACAGAACGGCTGGACCGTCCGGGACGTCGAGACCGACGACGGTTGCTACGAGATCGAGGGTCGCGACAGCAACGGCCGTCAGATCGAGGTCAAACTCGATCCGGCGACGCTCCGGGTTATCGAGCTGGACTACGACGACGATGACGATGACCGACCCGCTGCGCGCGGTTCCGCGCCCGCGGGCACCGTTGCGCCGCCGCAGAACGGTCTCTTCGGAAACGGCGCGCCTCCGCAGGTTCAGGTGAATTGAGTCCCTCCGCCGTCCCCCCTCCCGAACAAGGATCAATCGGATGAAATCGCTTCTTGCAACGCTTGCGGTCACTACGGCGCTGACGCTTCCCGGCGTCGTATCGGCACGGCCCGTCACGTTCACGACCACCCTTGCCGATTACGGCGGCGATGGCGCCTATCTCGCCCTCTATGTGACTAACCCGTCCGGCGCCTATGTCGGCAGCCTCTGGATGGCCGGGGGCAAGTCCAAGTACTACGAACACCTCGGCGACTGGCACCGCGCCACTGCCGGCGATACGCGCCAGGTCGACGGCATCACAGGTGCCAGCGTCGGAGCGGGCCGGACGCTCGAGATCACGCTCGACCTGGCCGATGCGCTGCTGGATGCCGGCTATACGCTCAACATAGACGCGGCGGTCGAGGACATGCGCGACAGTCCAAACGAGGTTGCGGTGCCGCTCACGACCGAAGGGGCCGGTACCCCGGTGCAGGGTCGCCGCTACGTCGCCAGCTTCGCCTACGACCTCTGAGGCGGAGGAAGCGATGATCCGCGCATTGCACCGCTGGGCGGGTTTACTGGCCCTCGTGCTCATCGGGGTTCTGGCCCTCTCCGGCGCGGCCTTGTCGGTCTTTCCCGCGGCCGAACGGCTCGCCGCTCCGCAGGCGGCGGCCGGGCTGACCGTCGCCACTCTGGCCGAGCGTATCCGGGCCGTCCATCCGGGCGTGGAGCAGATCCGCAGGGCTCCGTCGGGCCGCATCACGGCCTACTGGTTCGACCAGGGGGTGCCCGGCGCAGCCGTGATAGACCCGGCGACGGGGGAACGCGTAGCCTCGGCCGGCCCGAACCGGACGCTTCGCTGGCTCACCAGCCTGCATCGTTCGCTGTTTCTGGGGGATGGGGGTCGCATCGCCATGGCGGCGGGCGCTCTGGCGATGCTGGTCCTCTCGCTGTCCGGCATCGCGCTGGTCGCGCGGCACGTCGGCGGCTGGCGGCGCTGGTTCATCCGCCTGAACGGGCCGCTGGCCGGACGGCTGCATACCGAGATCGCCCGCATCGCCGTGGCCGGGCTCATCCTGTCGTCAACGACGGCCTTGTGGATGACGGCTTCCACCTTCGATCTCCTCCCCGACGGCGGCGCCACGCCCGCCTTGCCCGCCGAGGTCAGCGGTGAAACAGGCAGCGCGCTCGACGGGATGCCGACCTTGCGACAGACACCCGTGTCCGAGTTGCGCGAGGTCAGCTTCCCCTACTCCGGCGACGCGACGGACGTCTTCACCCTAAGGACCGACCGGGGAACGGGGTATCTCGACCAGGGCACGGGCGCCTTGCTGGGGTGGGCCGACCTCACCGGGTGGGAACGCATGTCGAAAATCATTTACATGCTGCATACCGGACAGGGCGCGGCGGTCCTCGGGCTTCTCCTGGGGGTTCTGGCGCTCGGTGTGCCCGCAATGGGGGCGACCGGCGTGGCGATCTGGCTCGCCGGGGGGCGGGGTCGACCCCGCATCCGCCGCAACCAGCCGGCGTCGCGTGCCGACACGGTCCTGCTCGTGGGCAGCGAGGGCGGCAGCACGTGGGGTTTCGCCGCGACGCTCCATGCGGCGCTGACCAAGGCCGGACTGCGCGTCCACGTCGGGCCCATGTCCGCCTTCGCGCCCCATCGATACGAAGCCGCCCGCCGGATCGTTGTCCTGGCCGCGACCTATGGCGACGGTGCCGCGCCGACCTCCGCCAGGGGGTTCCTCGATCGGTTGAACGCCGCCGAGGTGATGCCGCACGCCCCGCTCGCGGTGCTGGGCTTCGGCGATCGCAGCTTTCCGGCCTATTGCGCCTTCGCCGAAGCGGTGGCGTCGTCTGCGCAGGCCAAGCACTGGCCGGAACTCCTGCCCTTCCATACCATAGACCGCCAGTCGTTGCAGGAATTCGCTCGCTGGGTCCGGTCACTCGGTCGGACGCTCGGATGCGATCTGGAACTGTCGCACCGGCCCGTCCTGCCGATGACGCGGACGCTGACCCTCCTCTCGCGGCGGGACTACGGCGCGGAGGTCGATGCTCCGACCGCGATCCTGCGCTTCGCCCTGCCGCCTGTCCCACTCTGGCAGCGGCTGACCGGCGGCGGGTTCGGCCGCTTCACTGCCGGCGACCTGATCGGCATCCTGCCCGAAGGCAGCCCCGTGCCTCGGCTCTATTCGCTCGCTTCCGGGCGGCGCGACGGGTTCATCGAGATCGTGGTGAGGAAACATCCCGGCGGCCTCGCCTCCTCTCGACTGACGGCGCTGGAACCCGGAGACACCGTGACCGCCTTCCTCCGCCGCAACCCGGGCTTCCGGACGGGGTCCGGGCATGGGCCGCTGATCCTGATCGGCGCGGGGACCGGGATCGGACCGCTCGCAGGCTTCGTGCGCGGCAACGCCGGGCGGCGACCCATTCACCTCTTCTTCGGAATGCGTCGACCGTCCAGCGACTTCCTTTATGGCGACGAGATACCGGCATGGCAGCTGCAGGGCCGGCTGACACGTCTGGTCACGGCCGTCTCTCGGGGGACGCGGCCCCGCTACGTCCAGGATGCGTTGCGCGACGACGCCGGCGAGGTGGCCCGGCTGATCGGAAACGGGGCCCGCGTTATGGTCTGCGGAGGGCGCGAGATGGCCGCAGGCGTCGCGGACGTGCTGACCGAGATCCTTGCGTCGACCGGGCTCACGCTCGAGGCGCTGAAGGTGGAGGGGCGATATGTCGAAGATGTATACTGAACGGGTGCGCAACGCTCTGCATGGCCCGACCATGGGTGCGCGCTGGTCGGCCCTGTTCTTCGCGCCTGCCACCGTCGATCCCGACCCGATCCGCGCCGCATTGCAGGCGGCAGTGGACGAGGTGGATGCACAGATGTCGACCTGGAAGCCAGACAGTGACCTGATGCGCCTCGACGCGGCGCCTTTGGGGGAATGGACGGCCGTTCCCGCGCGCCTCGGGCAGGTCCTGCGCCTTGGCCTTGAAATCGGGCGCGCCTCCGGCGGAGCTTTCGACATCGGCATGGGTGACGCGGTGACGGCCTGGGGTTTCGGGCCTGCGACGGCGGCGCCCGATCGTATCCGCGCCGCGATGGCCCGGACCCGCCTGCCCGCTCATGCGGCGCTGGAGATCGACGGGGATCGTGTCCGCAAGATCGCGCCCGTCGCCCTCGATCTGAACGGCATCGCCAAGGGTTACGGTGTCGACCGGCTGGCGGAAACGATCCGCGACCACGGGATCGGCGACGGGCTCGTCGGGATCGACGGCGAGATGCGCGCGCTCGGCCTGCGGCCGGACGGCCAGGCCTGGACCATAGCGATTGAAGCGCCGGACGCCGAACGCCGGACGCTCCGTTCCGTCGTCGCGCTGGAGAACGCCGCCGTGGCGACCTCCGGCGACTATAGGCACCGGGTCGAGGTGGGCCGCCGCCGCCTGTCGCATACCATGGACCCGAACCGCGGCGCGCCCCTCGCCGCGTCGCCCGCTTCCGTCACCGTCCTCGCGCGCACCTGTGCCGAGGCCGATGCCTGGGCGACGGCCCTCATGGTGCTCGGTCCCGACGAGGGCGCTGCCCTTGCGCGGACACGCGGGCTCGACGCCCTGTTCCTGCTTCGCTCGAAGGGGGGAGACTGTCGCGCCGTGGGAGTGGGGGACGTGTTCGCCCCGCTTCCCGAGGCGAGTTCCCCGGACGCGAAACGGCAGGCATGGCCTGCGCGAGCGGAACATATGACCGGCCTGTTGGAGTGAGACGGGTTCGGCCAGGACCGCGCGACACACATTCGAGCCTGCGAATGCTGGCCACCGAAGACGGGAGCGTGGTAGCCCTCCCAGACGCTCCCGTTCAGGAACCCGGGTGGATGACTTGAAAAGACTGTTCGCCGCAGATCTTCCGACGATGCTGACGGCCCTGACGGTTCTCGGGATGCTGGCTGCCACCCTTGCCCTCTGGCCATTGCAGGGCACGGTCGCCGAATGGTCCTCTCTCGTCGGTCTGCTGCTCGTCTATCTGGCCGGGGGTCTGCCCGCGACGTGGCGGGCGTTGGGCGCCCTGTGGAACGATCACATCCTCGATATCGACCTTCTGATGGTCGTCGCGGCCGTCGCCGCCGCCGCCGTGGGTGCCCCTTTCGAGGGCGCCGTGCTGCTGACGCTGTTCAGTGTCTCCACGACGCTGGAGGAACGCGCGCTCGGACGCGCGCGGCGTGCTGTCGAGGCCCTGATGGCGCTGCGCCCCGAGACGGCGTTACGAAAGGCCCCCGACGGGACCGTGACGGAGATTGCGGTCGCGGACCTGAAGGTCGGCGACATTTTTGTGCTGCGGCCAGGCGCGCGCGTGCCCACCGACGGGGTGATCGTCAGCGGCCGGGGCGCGCTCGACGAGGCGAACATCACGGGTGAATCCATGCCCGTCACGAAACAGCGGGGTGGGCCGGTCTTCGAAGCGACCGTCAACCTCGATGCGGTGCTGGAAGTGGCCGTCGGCCAGACGGTCGAGGAAAGCACCATCGCGCGGATGATCGCGCTCGTGACCGAAGCGCAAGCCGCGAAGGCACCGTCCGAACGGTTCAGCGAATGGTTCGGCCAGCGGTACACCATCGCCGTCCTCGTGGGCGCCATCCTGGCCTTTGCGGTCTTCAGCTGGCTTGAGCATGACTGGCAGGACGCTCTCTATCGCGCCGCGGTCCTCCTCGTGGCGGCAAGCCCCTGCGCCATCGTGATCTCGGTCCCGGCTGCCATCCTCTCGGCGCTTTCGGCTGCCGCGCGGGGAGGGGTTCTCTTCAAGGGCGGCGCGGCTCTCGAAACGCTCGCGGCGGTCGATACCTTCGCGTTCGACAAGACGGGGACCCTGACCACCGGCAAGGCATCCGTCACCGGAGTGGTCGCCCTTGCCGGCGACGAACGGGAGTTCCTGTCGCTGCTGGCCGGGCTCGAGGCCCAGTCGGAGCATCATAGCGGCGCCGCGATCCGGCAGGAAGCGGCCGACCGCGGCATCCAGCCTGCCCAGGTGGCGAATGTGATCAGCCACCCCAGCGAGGGAATTGTCGGCGAGATCAAGGATGGAACGCTATGGGCGGGGAACCCGCGGATGGCGGCGCGGATGGGGGCGGCGATCGACCATCCCGACCTCATGGCGCTGGCCGAAGACACGCAGACGGTCATCTATTTCGGGCAGGACGCCAGACTGCTCGGCGCCGTGAGCATCGCGGATCAGACCCGCGCGAGTTCCGGGCCAGCACTCGCCGCGCTTCGCCGGAGCGGCGTCACGACGATCCTCATGATGACCGGCGACCGTCGGCCTGTCGCGCTGCGGATCGGCGCCGACCTCGGGTTCCGCCCGGACGAGATCCACGCGGACATGCTTCCCGAGGACAAGCTGGAGATGATCGGCGCGCTGGCCGCCAAAGGCAGGATCGCCTTCGTCGGGGACGGCGTCAACGACGCGGCGGCGCTGGCGCGCGCCGATGTGGGGATCGCGATGGGGGCTGCCGGATCGGAGGTCGCGCTTCAGGCCGCCGACGTCGCGCTTCTGTCGGAAGACATGAAGCAGTTGGCGGAGGCACATCGGTTGGCCCGCCGGACCGCAACGATCATCCGGCAGAACCTGATCTTTGCCATGGGGGCCATGGCGGTGCTCGTCACTGGGGGGCTGTTCTTCGATCTGCCGTTGCCGCTGGCGGTGGTCGGACACGAAGGGGGGACGGTTCTCGTGGTGCTCAATGGCCTGCGCCTGCTGGGCGCACCCCTTCGACACGACGGACCGAAGGCACGCCCAGCCGCCGGTTGAAGGTCGGGCCGGAGCTTGCGCCACAGGTTTATCGATCCGCCCGCCAGAGCCACCCGGCGACGGGTCGACGTCCGACCGGTCGCACTTCCCTCCATCGATCCGGTCTGCCACCATGTCCGCCATGGATCATCGGCAATTCGTCTCCTCCCTCGCACTCTCCGACCGTCTGCGGCTGACGGAGCGGTCGAACTGGCGGGGCCTGCGTCATCTGGCGGGACATTGGGCGCTGATCGGGATCTGCGGCACGGGGGTCGCCCTTGGCGTGCCGGGCTGGCCCTTCCTGACGCTGCCGCTCGGTGTGGCCCTCGTGTTCCTGTTTACCCTGCAACATGAGACGACGCATCTGACGCCTTTCCGTTGGGAATGGCTCAATCAATGGGTGGGCGCAATTTGCGGGGTGATCCTTCTGCTGCCGCCCACCTGGTTCCGTCTGTTCCATCTGGCCCATCACCGGCATACGCAAGACCCCCATCACGACCCGGAGCTTGCGACACCCAAGCCCGAGACCCCTTCGGCCCATGCCTGGCACCTGACCGGTATACCGGTGTGGCACGGGCAGATCCGCACACTTCTTCGGAATGCGGCCGGACGCAACACGGATGCCTTCGTGCCGCCGCGCAGGCGCGCCGCCATCCAGCACGAAGCGCAGGCAATGCTGGCCCTCTACGCTGCACTTGCCGGTGCAAGCCTCTGGACGGGCAGCGCGATGCTCCTCTGGCTCTGGGTCATTCCCTTGCTTCTGGGGCAACCGTTCCTCCGGCTCTATCTGCTGGCCGAACACGGCCGCTGTCCGCAGGTGGCGGACATGCTGTCGAACTCGCGGACGACACTGACGAACCGCGCGGTGCGGTTCATCGCCTGGAACATGCCCTTTCACGCCGAACACCACGCCTGGCCGACCGTCCCGTTCCACAGGCTTCCCGTGCTGCATGATCTGGCGCGGCCGTATCTGACGCAGACGACGCGCGGCTACGCCACGTTCCACCGCGACTATCTGCGCGACCTGCGGGGCGATGATAAGGAAGATGGCGCACCCATCAGGATTCGAACCTGAGACCTCTGCCTTCGGAGGGCAGCGCTCTATCCAGCTGAGCTATGGGTGCCTGCCCGCGGGGATAGCCGCGATCATGACGGCCCGCAAGTCACTTCCGCACCTGCGTCAGGACCGATCGTGCGGCGCGCAGGCCGGGTGGCTCCCCTCCCCGGCCAAGCAGGTCCATCGCCTGCGACAGCGCCTGCGCCTGTGCTTCGCGGGCGTCGGCATCGGTCAGCAACCGGGCGAAGGCCTCGCCCACCGGGCCGGGGTGACAGGCGGGGCCAAGGAACTCCGGCACGACGTTGTCGCCCGCGATCAGGTTCACCAGCGTCGCGGTATCGACCCGCATCATCCGGCTGACGATCTGCCAAGTCAGCCAGCTCATGTCGTAGGCGATGACCATGGGCGTTCCGGCTGCCGCCAGTTCCAGGCTTACGGTGCCCGATGCCGCCAGCGCGGCGCGCGCGGCGGTAAAGGTCGCGCGCTTCTGGGCGGGGTCGGTGACGACAAGCGGATCGCCTGGCCAGTCGCGCACGGCCTGCCGCACTGTATCGACCAGATGCGGCACCGTGGGCACCACCACGCGGAACCCGGCTGGCAATTGACCGAGCGCCGCGCCGAACACCGGTGCCAGCCGCGCGACCTCGCCCCGCCGCGACCCCGGCAGGACGAGCGCGATGTCAGGCCCGGTGGTGTCGGTCAGGGCACCGATCTCCTGCTCGGTGGCTTGCGGTTCCGCGACGACGGGATGACCCACGAAGTCGCATGTCATCCCGGCGGCCTCCATCAACGGCGGCTCGAACGGCAGAAGGGCCAGCACGTGATCCACATGCCGTGCCATCCGCGTCGCGCGCCCGGGTCGCCAGGCCCAGACCGAGGGCGCGACATAGTGAATGACGAGCAGGTCCGGCCGCGTCCGCCGGGCGCGCGCGGCGACGCGCAGGCAGAAGTCCGGGCTGTCGATCGTGACCAGCGCGTCCGGCGCCGTCGCCAGAACCGCCGCGGCGGCCTCATCGCGCCGGCGCAGCAGATGCGGCAGGCGGGGCAGAACCTCGGTCACGCCCATCACCGATAGATCCTCCATCGGGAACAGGCTGTGCAAACCCTCCGCCGCCATGGCCGGGCCGCCGATGCCCGCCATCTCGACGTCCGGTTCGAGTTCCCGCAGCCCCGCCATCAGCGCCGCGCCGAGCCGGTCGCCCGACGGCTCCCCCGCGATCAGGAAAAGGCGCGTCATTCGCTCCAGACCGTCAGGAACAGGCCGGTCGCGGCAAGCCGCTCGCGCATCGCCTCCGCGTCCAGCACCAGCACGTCGCCTGCAATGACCGCGATGCCCGAGAGGCCGGCCACAGCCGCCGCCGTTACGGTGTGGGGCCCGATGGTCGCCATGTCGATACGCCGGTCCTGCCCCGCCTTGGCACCCTTGAACAGGACACCCCCCGATGGACCATCGAAGCGAGTCAGGCTCTCCAGCATCCAATCCGTTCCGGGCATCGCCTCGACCGCAAGAACCAGCCCGCCCGCCACGACGCACCCCTGCCCCACGTCCAGCGGTGACAGCGCGCGGTGCACAGCGGCGGCGCGGGCAATGTCGGCGCAGGCGCGGTCGTTTGGCGTTCCCTCGACGGGCACGTCGAGCAGCGCGGGCATCAGATCGTGGGCGGCCACGACACACAGGCCCGCCTGCTCGAAGAACGCGATCACGGTCCGCAGCGCGGCGTCGTCGCCTGCCTGCAACGCCTGCATCATGCGCGGCAGCAGCGGCATCGTCGCCGCATCGACGAGCGACGGGTCGAGCGTCGGCCGTCCGATGCGCCCCGCGAAACAGACCTCCTCCACGCCATCGGCCTTCAGCCCGGCGATGAAGCTGCCCAACTGCTCGACGCGGAATGGCGACGACGCGATCCCCTTTGGCGCGAAGCCCTCGGGGTGATGGCATGTCCAGTCGCGTCCCCCAAGCGCGTGCGCCAGCGTCGCGGGCAGACGGTCCTGTCCGGCGATCAGCGCCAGACGGGTCACTTGGGGACCAGGAAACTTCGGTCCGAGGCGCCGGTGATGAATTCGACCATCCGGCGGACATAGTCGCTGTCCGTCTCCTCACCCAGACGGCAGGCGCGTTCCTGGAACGTCCCCTCCCCCTGCTTGAGCGTCAGCAGCGCGGCGCGCAGTGCCTGGATGTCGGAGCGCGCGACACCCTTGCGCTTCAATCCCACAAGGTTCAGCCCGTCCAGCTCCGCCCGCGGCCCCGATACGAGGCCATATGGCACCACGTCGTTCGTCACCATCGACAGCGCGCCGATGATCGCGCCGCGTCCGATGCGGACCCATTGATGCACCCCGGAGAGGCCGCCCACGATCACGTCGTCCTCGATGACGCAATGGCCCGCGATGGCCGAATGGTTGACCACGATCACCCGGTCGCCCAGCCGGCAATCGTGCGCGACATGGCAGCCGGCCATGAACAACCCGTCGTCGCCGACCACGGTCTCACCGCCCCCACCGGCGGTCCCGGTGTTCATCGTCACATGCTCTCGGATGCGGTTGCGCGCGCCGATCCGCAGGCGGGTCTTCTCGCCCGCGAACTTCAGGTCCTGCGGCACCTCGCCGATGGAGGCGAAGGGAAAGATCGTCGTCCCCTCGCCCACCTCGGTCAAGCCGGTGACGACGACATGGCTGCGGACATCGACGCCGGGGGCCAGCGTCACCTCCGCCCCGATCAGGGAGAAGGGGCCGACCGAGGCACCCGCGCCGATGGTCGCGCCCTCCTCCACCACGGCCGAAGGATGGATCGTGGCCGCACGGTCGATGGTCACTTCGGGAGGTCCATCATCGCGGTGAAATCGGCCTCGGCGGCCATTTCGCCATCCACGGTCGCCTCGCCGTGGAAGCGCCAGACCTTCGCGCCGGGCTTGCCGCGCGTGACGGTCACGCGCATCTCCAGCACGTCGCCGGGCACGACCTTGCGCCGGAACTTCGCGCCGTCGATCGACATGAAGTAGACGAGGAAGCCGCTGTCGGCCAGGTCGTTGCTGACGCCGACCAGCACCGCGGCCGTCTGCGCCATCCCCTCGATGATGGTCACGCCGGGCATGATCGGCGCGCCGGGGAAATGGCCCTGGAAATGCGGTTCGTTGAAGGTGACGTTCTTGACGCCCGTGGCCGAGGTGTTCGTCTCGATGTCGCGCACCTTGTCCACCAGCAGGAAGGGATAGCGATGCGGGATGATCCGCTGGATCAGGTGGATGTCGGCTTCGGTCGTCGTCATGGTGCCCCCTTCTTGTCCCCCACGGGCTTAGCGCGCGGCGGGGGTGGGGGGCAAGCGGCGCTAGTCCGTGCCGGTCTCCGCTTCCGGCGGCGTGGGCCGGGGGCGCGGCTGCGTGCCGTCGGTCGCGACGCCTTCGCCCAGGGCAGCGTCGATGCGGGACTGCGCGAGCGCGGTGATGTCCACCTGATCGGCCGAAGCGATGACGATGCGCCGGTCCAGGATCACCAGGGCCCCCGTCTCGCGCGCCAGATCGACCAGCACGGGGTTCGCCCGGTCGAAGAACAGCTGCTGCGCCCGTTCCCCCTGCTGCGCGATGGCGCGGGCCTTGGCATCCTGCGCCTCGCGGATGCCGTTGACGCGGGTGTCGAACTCGGCCGCAAGTTCGCGGAACTCGCCCGGCTCCATCGTCTTGCGCCGTTGCGTCAACTCCCGCTCCTCGGCCTCCAGCTCGGCCTCGATGCGGCGGTTCTCGGCTGCAAGCGCGGAGGTCTCCGCCTCGATGTCGCGGGTAACGCGCTGACCGAACAGGCTGGTGGCGAACAGGGCGTCGCGGTCCAGCACGACGACCGCCGACTGCGGCACCCCCGGTCCCTCACCCGCCTCCTGCGCCGCGACGGGACCGGCGCAGATGAACAGCGCGGCGATCGCCGGGCGCAGACGCATCAGAACCTTGTCTGGATCGTCAGGTCGAAGTTCTGCTCGCGGTCGAAATCCCGCTTGCGCACGGGCGTGGTAAAGTTGAACCGCAGCGGCCCAATGGCGGTATCCCACAGGAAACCGACGCCCACGGCCGAGTTCAGATAAAAGTCGTCGTCGACCGGAATCGGGCCCGTCGCGTCCGTGTCGTCCAGACCCCAGACCGACCCCATGTCGAGGAAGGTCGCACCGGCAATACCGTATTCCTCGGGTATGAATCCCAGCTCGAACTGCGCCTCGAACCGGGCGGCAACGAAGTAGTTTCCGCCCAGGCTCGCGTCGTCGAAGTTGAGGTCGCGCGGCCCGATGCCGCCCGACTCGAACCCCCGGATGATGGAGGAGCTGTTGACGAAGCGATTGGGCTGGCGCGAATTCTCGTCGCCCAGCATGTTCAGCAATCCGCCCTCGAACGTGGCGTTCAGAGTGATTTCCTCGTTGCGGACGGTACGTTGCGCGGCGGCCAGGAAGGTCGTCTTGACGAACTCCTCGTCTCCGCCCACGCCCGCGAACTGTTGTCCGAACCGTAGGCGAACGCCGCGCGTCGGGTCCAGCCCCCGGCCGATGGTGCTGTAGCTCCAGGCGTAGCCCACATAGGAGGTGATCTCGTCGCCCACATCCTCCAGCAGGATCGGCGAAAGCTCCGTGTCGTCCCGCGCCTCCAGCTTGTCCTTGCTGATGCCGTAGAACACACCCAGTCGCGAGAATTCCCCAACCGGGAACTCCAGCCCCGTGCGGAAGCCGACGCTTCGGGTGTCGAAGGTGAACACGTCGTCGCTGTTCTCGGAGTAGGAGGTCGAAAACGACAATGCCAGGTCGCGGTTCAGGAAATAAGGCTCGATGAACGTCAGGCTCGCGGACGACCGCTCCGATGCGGTGTTGACGCCGACGTTCAAGACCTGCCCCCGGCCCAGGAAATTTGTCTCGGCGAAGTTCAGGGACACGCCCACGCCGCTTTCCACGGCGTAATTCAGGCCGAAGCCCAGCGATCCGGTCGGTTGTTCCTCGACGTCCACGTCGACGATGACGGTTTCGGGCGTCGTCCCCTCGCGGGCCGTCACCTCGGCTTGGGAGAAATAACCGAGCGCGCGAATGCGTTCGGCGGCGGCGCGGATCTCACGCGGGTTGTAGGGGTCGCCTTCCACCGTGTTGAACTCGCGCCGGATCACCCGGTCCAGTGTCGTGGCGTTGCCCTCGATGTCGATGCGTTCCACGAACAGCCGCTCGCCCTTCTCGATCACGAAGTTCACGTCGACCGTCTGGGACGCCGGATTGCGCGTGATCTGCGGCGTGGCCCGCACGAAGGTCAGACCCTGCCGCGTGGCCAGAAGCTCCAGCCGCTGGACGGTCCGTTCGATGCTCTGCGGGGTGAAGATGTCGCCGGGCTGCACCTGCACCTCGGCCTGGTAGAGCGAGGTGTCGATCTCGGGCAGGGCCGACGTCGCGCCCACCCGGCCATAGCGGAACTGCTGCCCTTCCTGGATGCGGAAGGTCAGGAAGTAGGCGTCACGCTCGGGCGACAATTCGGGCACCGCCGACAGGACCTGCATGTCTGCATAGCCGCGCGACAGGTAGAAATCCTGCAGAAGCTGCCGGTCCAGCGCGACCCGTTCGGACACGAAGGTGTCCGATCCGACCAAAACGCGGAACAGACCCGCCTGCTTGGTCTCGAGCACGCGGCGCAGCCTGCGGTCCGAGAACGCGCGGTTGCCCACGAAACTCAGCCGCTCCACCTCGGACACGCGGCCCTCCGCGATCTCGAACACGAGGTCCACGCGGTTGTCGTCGCGCCGGATGATCTTGGGCTGCACCGTGGCCGAGATGCGGCCGGCCTGCCGGTAGGCGTCGGTGATCGCGGCTGCGTCGCGTTCGGCCTGAACGGGGTCATAGACGCGGCGCACCTGGCTGCCCACGACGGACAGCAGCACCTCGTCCTTCAGCCGCTGGTTCCCCTCGATCGAGATGCGGTTGACCGTCGGATATTCGTCCACGACGATCAACAGCTTGCCGCCCTGGGGCACGATTTCGACGTTCTGAAACAGGCCGGATGCCTGAAGCCGTTGGAACCCGTCGTTCAGCGCGCCCGCGCTGACAGGCTGGCCGGGCGTCACGCCCAGCGTGGACAGGACCGAGGCCGTGTCGATACGGGTGTTGCCCTGAACCTCGAAGGTGTCGAACCGATAGGTCTGCGCCTGGGCCGCACCGGCGATCAGGGCCGCGCCAACCAGGCCCATCCCCGCCTTCCGCGTTCCCTGCAATCCTGAAACCAGAAGGGCGACCGCCCCCCGACCGGCCGCAATGCGGACCCTGCCGTGATCGTCCATGTCCTAACTGCCCCCGCTTCGATCTTCTTTGCAAAAATCCCTATCGGAGGGGCGTGACCATGTCAAAGCAGCAAAGCCCCCGCAGGGGCCTTGCGTCGCCAAGTGTTGCACCCGGTCAGAAGGACTGGATCCAGGCGGCCAGGAACATCGCGCCGACGATGGCAAAGGCCGACAGGAAACGGTCGATGTTCAGGCCCATGAAGATCGACAGGCCGCGATATCCGTTCTGCATGTGACGCATGACGAAACCCTCCGAATTGTCCGCTCCCCGGATGCCGCATGATTGGGGCGGAAATCGGGCATGACTCGGGCGCCCGGTGGGCGTTTCGTGCGCCCCGCCCGCGTCAAGGGCAGGTAAGGTCGTTGAACAGCGCGAAGACCATCAGAAGACCCATCAGCGCCACGCCCACCGTCATCAGCACGCGGACCGCGCCGTCCGACGGTGGCTTGCCGCGGATCGCCTCGTAGGCGTGAAAGACCAGGTGCCCGCCGTCCAGGATGGGGATGGGAAACAGGTTGAGCAGACCCACCGCCGCAGACAGCACCGCGATGAACCAGATGAAGTTCTCGGCCCCCTGGCTTGCCACCGCGCCCGAGGTTTCGGCGATACCGATGGGGCCCGACAGGTTGCAGGTGCTGATCGCGCCCGTGGCGATATGCGACAGCGCCGACAGCGAGGATCGCACGATGAACCAAGTCTGCTCGGCACCGTAGGCCACTGCCTCCAGCGGGTTCGCCCGCTCGGTCACGGGATCGAAGAACAACCCGCCGGTGATCCCGATGAGCCACCGCGTCTCGAACCCGCCGTCCGAGGTGGGCAGGTCCATGCGGCGCGGGGCCAGCGTGAACTCCAGCGTCTCGCTGCCGGCGTCGGTCGGGCGCCACACCGCCAGACCCAGAGGCGCGCCGTCGCCCGCCTTGACCACCGCCTGAAGGTCCTGGAACGACGCGATGGGCGTGCCATCGATGGCCGTCACCACGTCGCCCGGCCGGATGCCGATGTCCCAGGCTGCGGACCGGGGTTGCACGGCCTCGACCCGGGCGGGCATGGGAAAGGCTGCGTCAACCGTCACGACCTGCCCGTCCCGCCGCACGTCATAGGGCAGCGTTTCCGCAGGCGGAACCGATTGCGCAGCCTCGACCAGATCGGCAAGGCGTGCGACCGGGCTGCCGCCCACTGCGACGATCTCGTCGCCCGGCTGCAAGGTGACGACCGAAGCAGGCAGCGATTTCAGATCGCCCACCACCGGCGCCTCCGCCGGGCGGCCGGCGACGATCACGAAGGCCCCGAAGATCAGGATCGACAGGATGAAGTTGAAGACCGGCCCCGCCGCCACCGTCGCCGCGCGCCGCCACAGCGCCGCGCCGGTCATCGTCGTCGCCCGCTCCGCCTGCGACATGGCGGTCACGGTGCCGTCGCCGCCGACCGAGGCCGCATTGGCGTCGCCCCGGAACTTGACGTAGCCGCCCAAGGGCAGCGCGGCGACCTGCCACTGGGTGCCGTGCTTGTCCATCCGCTTCCAGACCACCGGACCGAAGCCGATGGAGAAGACGTCCGCCTTGATGCCGCACCAGCGCCCGACGATGTAGTGGCCGTATTCGTGGATCGCCACGATCACCGACAGGGCCACGACGAAGGCGAGGACGGTCCAGATCAAGCCGCCGAACTGCGGAAGGAAGTCTGCGATCATCTGTGGTCCTTCTTCCTCAGGCGGCGTGGTCGCCGGACGCGACGGCGGTCGCCGTTTCCCGCGCGATGCGGTCGGTCTCCAGCACCATATCGAGGGTCATCGTGTCGCCTTCAAGGCATCCCCGTGCCTCCAGCCGTTCAAGGACGCGCTCCACCAATGGCGCCATGTCGGTGAACCGCATCTGCCGTGCGATGAACAGATCGAGCGCGACCTCCTTCGCCGCGTTGAAGGCGGCGCCGGACAGGCCGCCCCGGTCCATCACGCCACGCGCGATGGCAAGCGCGGGATAGCGCGCGGGATCGGGGGCATGGAACTCCAGCCGGGCAACCTGCGCCAGGTCCAGCCGCTCCACCGGAAGGTGCCGCCGGTCGGGCCAGTTGAGCGCATAGCCGATGGCATGCCGCATGTCCGCCGTGCCCAGATGCGCCATCATGGCACCGTCCGCGAACTGAACCAGCGCGTGGATCAGGCTCTGCGGGTGAATGATCGTGTCGATCTTCGCGGGCGGCAGGCCGAAGAACTCCTTCGTCTCGATCAGTTCCATCGCCTTGTTGAACATCGAGGCGGAATCGATGGTGATCCGCTGCCCCATGTCCCAGTTGGGATGCGTCCCCGCCTGTTCCGGTGTCGCGTTGCGGAGCGACTCCAGCGGCAGGTCGCGCAGGCCGCCGCCCGATGCCGTGATGACGACCTTTTCGACCGCGGCCACGTCCTCGCCCACGAGGGCCTGGAACACCGCCGAATGCTCGCTATCCACCGGCAGGACCGTTGCACCCCGCCGGGCCGCCTCCGACAGAAGCAGGGGGCCGGCGCAGACGAGGCTCTCCTTGTTGGCCAGCGCCAGCGTGCCGCCGTGGCGCAGCGCGCGCAGCGACGGGATCAGGCCAGCCGCGCCCACGATGGCCGACATGGTCCAGTCGGCGGCCCGGTCGGCCGCCTCCTCCAACGCCGCCGTTCCCGCCGCTGCCTCCACCCCCGACCCGCCCAATGCGTCGCGCAACTCCTCCAGCCGGTCGTCGAAGGCCGTCACCGCGACCTCCGCCCGCAGGCGGATCGCATCCGCTGCCAGTTGCGCGACATTCGCCCCACCGGTCAGGGCGACCACGTCGAAGTCCCCCCGCCCGATCAGGTCGAGCGTGCTCTGCCCGATGGACCCGGTCGAACCGAAGACCGAAACCCGCCTCATCCGACGCCCGGTATCGGCGGAAACTCGGACACCGACTCGATCACCAGCAGCATCAGCGCGGCCCCGAGCAGCGCGTCGAACCGGTCGAACAGCCCGCCGTGCCCCGGCAGGAGGTTGGAGCTGTCCTTGACGCCGACGCGCCGCTTGACCGCCGATTCCGCGATATCGCCCATCTGCGCCATCATCGCGAGCGCGACCGAAATGCCGATCGTCTCCCACCCGGAATCCTGCCAGATCGTCCAGATCAGGCCGACCAGCCCCGCGCCGACCCATCCGGCGATGGTGCCCGACCATGTTTTCTTGGGGCTGATGCGCGGCCAGAACTTCGGCCCGCCCAGCATCCGCCCCGCAAAATACCCCGCTACGTCGGACATGACGACGACCGAAATCAGCCAGATCATCCAGACCAGCCCGAACTGCGTCAGATGCTGCGTAAGCGAGAGGCCGGCCAGCACCATCGCCATGGAAAACGCGACCATAATGCGCCGATGGTTTCGGATGAAGGCGATGGCCGTCATCGGCACCAGCATCAGGACCGGCAAGGCGAAGCCCACGGGAATCAGGTTCGCCGCGAACAGAAGGCCGCCGCCCACGACGGCCATAAGCCGCGCGCGCTTGGGCCCCGTCTGGACCATGGTGGCCAGCTCCCACAACATCAGCCCCACGCAGACCGAAATCAGGGCCGAAAACCAGATCCCGCCCAGCAGGATCGCGACGCCGCCGATCGCAAACAGGAAGATTGCCGTGATCAACCGGGGGGCAAGGTCCTGGAACCGACCCGCGATCTGCGGCTCCAGTGGGGGGTCAAGCTCGAACTCGAACAGCGGCGGTTCTTCGTCCTGCCTTGGGGGGTCTGGCCGGTCGGTCATGCGCGCACCGCTCCGAACCGGCGGTCGCGGGTGCCGTAACGCGACAGGACCTCGACGAACTTCTCGCGCGTGAAATCGGGCCAGAGCGTGTCGACGAACTCGTATTCTGCATAGGCCGACTGCCACAGCAGGAAGTTCGAAATCCGCGCCTCGCCCGAGGTGCGGATCACCAGGTCGGGGTCGGGCAGGACGTGGGTGTCCAGATAGCGCGGCAGCGTCTGGTCGTTGATCGTCTCCGGGTCGAGCCGCCCGGCCGCCACGTCGCGCGCCAGCCGCTTGGTCGCCCGCGCAACCTCGTCCCGCCCGCCGTAGTTCAGGGCGATTGTCAGGTGACAGCGGGTGTTGTGCGCCGTCAGTGCCTCGATCATGTCCATCAGGCCGCGCAGCTTGGCGTCCAGCCGGTGCCGGTCGCCGATGAACCTCACCCGCGTTCCCTGTGTCAGAAGGGTGTTGGCCTCGCTCTCGATATACCGGCGGAACAGCGACATGAGGCCCGACACCTCGCTCTGCGTCCGCTTCCAGTTCTCGGTCGAGAAGGCGAAGATGGTCGCGTATTCCACCCCCAGGTCCGGGCAGGCAGCCACGATCTCGCGCACCCGTCTCGCGCCTGCGCGGTGCCCCAGCAGGCGCGGCCTCCCGCGTTGCTGCGCCCAGCGGCCGTTGCCGTCCATGATAAAGGCCACATGGCGCGGTCCGTTGGGTGGAATGGGCATCGTGCCTGTCCTCGCTGTCACCGGGCCGTCGCCCCTCGGGTTGCCGGACACGCCCGCAGGGCGACGATCCGGGCCGCAGGTCTCAGACCTGCATGATCTCGGCCTGCTTGTCTTCCAGCGCCTGGTCGATCTTCTTGATGTAGGTGTCGGTCATCTCCTGAACCTCGCCCTCCCACATCTTGGCCTCGTCCTCGGCCAGGCCTTCGGCCTTCTTGATGCGATCCATCCCGTCGCGGCGGATGTTGCGAACGGCGACGCGCGCGCCTTCCGCGTACTGCCCGGCGACCTTGGTCAGGTCGCGGCGCCGCTCCTCGTTCAACTCGGGAATGGGCAGCATGATGATCGTGCCGTTGAGCTGCGGATTGATGCCCAGCCCGCTTTCGCGGATGGCCTTTTCCACCTTGCCGACAAGCCCCTTGTCCCAGACGTTGATCGTGACCATCCGCGGCTCGGGCACGTTGACGGTGCCGACCTGGTTGATGGGCGTCGGGCTGCCGTAGGCATCCACCATCACCGGCTCCAGCATCGACGCGCTGGCACGCCCGGTGCGCAAGCTGCCGAACTCCGTCCGCAGATTGGCTAGCGTGCCGTCCATGCGGCGTTTCATGTCGTCGGTGTCCAGCTCGAAATCGTCGGCCATTGTCATGTCTCCCGCAGGCTTTCGGCGGGGTATATCGGGCGTGGGGCGTCAGGGGAAGGCGGT
This sequence comes from Jannaschia rubra, assembly GCF_001403735.1. Lineage (GTDB taxonomy): Bacteria > Pseudomonadota > Alphaproteobacteria > Rhodobacterales > Rhodobacteraceae > Jannaschia > Jannaschia rubra. The sequence goes on along the minus strand of NZ_CXPG01000021.1, from coordinate 29,402 downwards.
TGCTCCCCCATCGCGTGCCGGAATGGCAACGGGGTCACAAGGCCCTGTTCCGTGCTGCCGGCAATGACAATTCGATCAGGTTCGCGACTACGAAGATCGGGCGCTCGCTGCAATTCTCGACGCGACGGATGCTTCAGGAAGGGCACCCGACTTGCAGATCGTCGAACTCCAGCGCGTGCCTCCCTTGTCGGAAGACGATGCTGACGGCACCCCGGCCAGTTTGCGGAGAGGGTCCCTAACGGTCGCTCACCGTGTTTTCGGTCGCTCGATCATACGGCTTCCGGCCGCAGCGCCGCAGCGCCGCAGCGCCGCAGGAGACTTGGCCATGTTCACGCGGCCCGCGACAATGGGCTGATTAGCATGGATGCCGTATTGCGATGCCTGATCTCGCCTGCCCGATAAGCCCGCGTGGAAACTCTCGCGACGTAGCGATCCCGCCGTCTATCCGAACCAATGGTCGTCATACCGACCCGGGTGGTGAGTAATCCCATTCCTTTCGACATCGACATCACGGGACATCCCGATCCTGCCAGCATCTCGGCGCTCGGAAGCGCCTTGACGTGGGTAAATGGGGGCCCTTGTTCCATTGAGGGCGTCCTGATGAAACTCGCCAAAGGCGCAGACGACACAATGATGGCGTTCGCGGAGCGAGGGCAAAAGAAGGTTGCGGGGGAAGGGTGCAGGTCGCGTCCTATGTGTCGAACGTCGTGCAAAGGTGACCCATTGCGTTCGGTTCTCGGAATTTTATCGCCGGGCCATGCCAGGCAAACCCGACGCAACTGACAAGCATTTCGGACCCAGATCGGACCTATGACGCAGGACGCACAAAGGTTCGGAGAGCGGACTTTGTTGACGTTCGGTGCACGCGCACCAGTGTCCTGTTCAGTGAACAGTTCGACAAAGGATTGAGCCCGCCGGTGACACAAACGCCTGAGTTTTGGCAATCCTTGCTGGTTCTACTAAGATCAACCGCTGCTCATTCCGGCGAGCATGGCCCCGAGGGCGACGAGGTGGATCAGCATAATCGCGCGGTCGTTCCAGAGCACACCGACGGCGAACCAGCCGAGGACGCCTACGAGGAACAAATAGAGGTTCCAAGGCGTCCAGCCGAAGGCCGTTGCCGTGTAGCCCTTGATCTGGATGATCGACGCGGCCCATTTGAGGGTGAAGGCGATACGCCCTGCCTCCGGCGCAGTCATTGTGACATCAGACGGCACGGGTTAGCCCTCCATCGATCCGCAAGTTCTGGCCAGTCATGTAGGCGGCCCCTTCGGACGCTAGCCACGAGATCAGGGATGACACTTCCTCCGCGTATCCGTAGCGCCCCATCGGGATGCGCGCGCGGCGATCCTCGGTTTCCGGCAGGCTGTCGATGAACCCCGGAAGGACATTGTTCACGCGGATATTCTCGGCCGCATACTTGTCCGCATAGAGCTTGGTGAACGCAGCCAGGCCCGCACGGAACACGCCGGAGGTTGGAAAGAGCGGATCGGGTTCGAAGGCCGCGAAGGTCGAGATGTTGATGATCGCACCGCCGCCTTGCGCCTGCATCAGTGGCGTGACTAGCCGTGTGGGCCGGATGACGTTCAGAAGATAGACGTCCAGCCCCGTATGCCAGTCGTCGTCCGAGATTTCCAGCACGGGGCCTTTCGGGCCATGCCCGGCGGAATTGACCAGGACATCCACCCGGCCCCAGCGATCCGTCGCTCCTTCCACCAATGCGGCAAGGTCGTCCAACTCTTGGTTCGACCCGGTGATGCCGAAACCGCCCAGTTCTTTGCCGAGCTCCTTACCTTTGCCGGACGACGACAAGATACCAACGCGGAATCCGTCCGCCGCCAATCGGCGGGCCGCATCGGCCCCCATGCCACTGCCACCAGCCGTGATAAGTGCTACCTTTTCTACTGACATCATATGCTCCATCACTGTTCTGCCCTGAATTTAAACCAAAAGTGATGGGATTTCGCGCCAGAATTGATGTCGCGTGACAGTAGCATTACTATCCCACCATGACCCATCTTCCGCCCCTCAATGGATTGCGTGCCTTCGATGCGGCCGGTCGTCACCTCAACTTCCGGGCGGCTGCGGACGAAATGGGGGTGACACAGGGGGCTGTAGCGCAGCAGGTGCGCCAACTCGAAGCGCAACTGGGACTGCCCCTGTTCGACAGGTTGCCGAAAGGGCTGGCGTTCACATCGACAGGGCGCAGCTATCATGCCCGTGTCGCAACCGCTTTCGCGGACCTGCGCGCCGCCACCGAAACCCTGCGTCCCGAACCGGACAAGGTGCTCGTCAGTGTAACCCCAACGTTTGCCGCGAAGTGGCTAATCCCGAACCTGCCGGATTTCTCGGCCGCATGCCCGAAGGCCGACCTGCGTATCCTCGCCACTGAACGAGTGTCCAGTTTTCACGGGGACGGGATCGACCTTGCCGTTCGTCAGGGAAAGCCGCCTTTCGGCGCGGCGTTGGAGGTCATTCGACTTTTCCGGCAGGAAATCATCGCGGTCGCGGCCCCCGCGCTCGTGGCTGGGTATCGCTTGCCGCTTGACGTTGAGAGCTTGTCCCACCTGCCGAAACTGCACGATGCACATGATCTGTGGCCCGCATTTCTCAAGCGGCTCAACATCGAAAATCGTAGCGGACACGGCCTGCGGTTGAGCCAGACCGCCCTGGCGATGGACGCCGCCCTTTCGGGCCAAGGCGCGGCCCTCGTCAGCAGATTTCTCGTGCGCCGCGACATGGCTGAAAAGCGCCTTGTTCAGATCCACCCTGAGGCCCTTTGGGGGGAACAGGATTTCTATCTGCTGGCAGAGCGCAATCCCAAGCGCGGGTCGCCCACTCAAGCCGCATTCGATTGGTTCGCATCAAAGGCCGAAGCCGAAGTTTAGTTTCGCGTCGTCGCAATAGGGTGGACACAATCCCCCAGTCAGAACTGATGTGCCAGAAAGCTTATTTCTGGCACATACCCAAACCACCGCGATTTACGCCGCCAAAAAAACGACATTCAAAACCGAAGCCGTTGTTGAAGGTTTCTGGCGATCTCGTGATACCGGACATTCGTGCGACGCGCAGCATTTGGTATAATGGGCTCTTTCTACGCCTTCGCTGCACCCGGCACGAAGGGCTGCTTAGCCTGATCCTACATGCAATCTGAGCAGCGATCTGTCACAAAGGTCGGTTTTGACCCTCATCTGACACTAGGTCTTTTTCGAGCCCATGCGGAGACACGACATTCGGGTCGCGCCACCTCCAGATCGGTAAAGCCGCCCTTAGTCCTCGACCCGCGTATACGTCCCCTCGCCCGCCAGGATCGACCGGAACCCGCCGGGCGCGTCGAGCGAGAAGACGATGATCGGCAGGCCGTTCTCTCGTGCCAGCGCGATGGCAGATGCGTCCATGACCTTCAGGTGCTTCTGGAGCACCTCGTCATAGGTGATCCGGTCGTAACGGCGCGCGTCGGGGTATTTCATCGGATCGCGGTCATAGACGCCGTCGACCTTGGTGCCCTTGAAGATCGCCTCGCAGGACATCTCGGACGCGCGCAGGGTGGCAGCCGTGTCGGTGGTGAAATAGGGGTTGCCCGTGCCGGCCGCGAAGATCACGACGCGTTTCTTCTCCAGGTGCCGTACAGCGCGCCGGCGAATGTAGGGCTCGCAGACCTGATCCATGGGAATGGCGCTGATGACGCGGGTGTGGATGCCCAGGGATTCCATCGCGCCTTGCATGGCCAGCGCGTTCATCACCGTCGCCAGCATCCCCATGTAGTCGGCCGTCGTCCGCTCCATCCCCTGCGCGGAGCCCTGCAATCCGCGGAAGATGTTGCCGCCCCCGATGACCATGCAGATCTCGACGCCCATCTCGTGGACAGACTGAACTTCGCGGGCGATGCGCTCGACCGTGGGCGGGTGCAGGCCGTAACCCTGATCGCCCATCAGCGCCTCGCCCGAAATCTTGAGCATGACCCGTCGCAGAGTCGGGTCGCCCGCGGTCCCACCGTCCTGGTGCTGCATGCGTCGTCCCCCAAGTCGCTGTTGCGAGAGGACGTATGGCGGATTAACCCGGCTGGGGCAACCGCCCCGCCCGCACCCGCGCATTGGATGAACGACGACCTGCAAGATGCTGGATTTGCTCGATACCATACCGCCCGACCGGCCTGTCCTGATTGCCGGACCGACTGCCTCGGGCAAGTCGGCGCTGGCGCTTGCCATTGCCCGGACGGCGGGCGGGCGGATCGTGAATGCCGATGCGCTCCAGGTCTTCGCGGACTGGCGCATCCTCAGCGCGCGCCCCTCGGCGGAGGAGGAATCCCAGGCGCCTCACGCGCTTTACGGTCACGTCGGCTGGACGCGCGCCTATTCGGTGGGCGACTGGCTGCGGGAAATGACGCCCCTGCTGCGCAGCGGCCCGCGCCCCATCGTCGTCGGGGGAACGGGCCTCTACTTCCGCGCGCTGACCGAAGGACTGGCGGCCATTCCGCCCACGCCCGCTACCGTCCGCATCGAGGCGCAGGACCGGCTCGACCGGGTCGGCCTGCTCGCGATGGCCGCCGAACTGGCTCCGGAAGTGCGCGCCGACATGGATTTGCGGAACCCCATGCGCGTCCTGCGCGCATGGGAAGTGGCGCGGGCCACGGGCCGGTCGATCCGCGACTGGCAGGCCGATACCCCGCCTCCGCCGCTGACGCTGGCGGATTGCACCGCGTTGGTCGTCGACGCGCCGAAGGACTGGCTGATTCCGCGCATTGAACGCCGCTTCGACGCCATGCTTGCCCAGGGCGCGCTCGACGAAGTCCGCGCCGTGCTGCCGAAGTGGGACATCCGGCTGAACGCGGCGCAGGCGATCGGCGCGCCCGATCTGGTGGCGCATCTGCGAGGCGAGATCGACCTGCCCACAGCGCGCGAGCGAGCCATCATCGCCACCCGCCGCTATGCGAAGCGTCAACGCACCTGGTTCCGCGCCCGCATGAGCGACTGGCGGCGCGTGGATGCGACGACCCTTCTCTGACAGCGACCGTCAGGGCCGGACGGCCACGGCCTCGATCTCGACGAGCCAGGCGGGATTGGCGAGGCCCGCCACCTCGAACACCGATCGCGTGGGCAGGTTGGGCTGGGCGGAGGTGCCGAAGTATTCGGTGTATCCGTCCATGAAACCTGCGAAATCCATCTCGTCCTGGCCTTCGGGCGCGACGAGATAGACCTGCATCTTGACGATGTCGCCCATCGTCAAGTCCAGTTCGGCCAGCTTGCGCTCGATCGAGGCGAGGGTGCTTTCGGTCTGCGCGGCGGTGTCTCCGAATTGCTCGGGCGAGCCCTGCGCGGCCTCCGGGTCGATCACCGTGGGGACGGTGCCGCTGAGGTAGACGAGCGTCTTGTCCGCCGGAATCTCGACCGCTTGAAGGATGGGAAAATCCGACTCGGGGATCGGATGGCGGATGATGTCGGACCCCTGCGCGGAGGCCAGGCCGGCCGAGGATACCAGCGCCACGATGCTGAGGGCTTTGAGGGAGAGGGTCATTCGTGCTCCTTGGTGTTCTGGTCAGCAGGATCGACGGGCCGGGAATATTCCACGTCTTCAACTGTGGCATCGGGTTCGTAGCCGTTGCCGAGTTCGGACTGGATGTAGGACGTCACCGCGACAACCTGTTCGTCGTCGAGGAAGTGGCCGAGAGACGGCATACCCCCCTGCCCGTTCACGATGATGTAGATGGCATAGCCCGAATACTCGAGGTTCTCGTTACCTGCGAGCGCGGGGTAGAACCCGGCACCCACGGCACCCCTGCCGTCCGGCATGTGGCATCCGGCGCAGAGGGTGCCATACAGCACCTCGCCGTCGGTCGAGGTATACCCGTCGCCGCCGAAGTCCGCCCGGTCGGCGCGCATCGACATCGCCGTCTCCGCCCGGCGGGGCGTCGTTTCCTCCGGGTCGGTCATCTGTGCCTGCGCGGCCAGCGCCGAGAAACCCAGGGCGGCCGCGGTCGTGAGAAGTATGCTTTTCATGATGTTCACCCGTTGATGACCTTGTCGTGCAACCGCGAAATCGCGTCGAGCGAGGACAGGATCGCCCCCTCCTGCCAGGCGGGCAGATAGGACAGATGCTCGCCCGCGCAGACGACACGGTTGTCGATCTTGACCGCCTCGTCATAGCCCTCCCGGCCTTCCCAGACGCCCGAACAGCCCAGTGTCCAGGGAACCTTGTGCCAGCTGACCGTGACGCCGGTCTTGAACTCCTCGCGGTACTGCGGGTGGATCTTCTCACCCATCTTCAATGCCCATTCGATACGCTCGTCCGGCGACATCGCGTTGAACTTGTAGGAGTTCGACCCCCGCCAGGTATAGCCGCCCAGCAGGACGGCAGGCCCATCGGACTGATAGCCGTAGGACGGATAGCTGATCTGAGCGATCGCCTGGTCGGTATAGCTTATGCCACCGTAGATGTTTTCGTCCTGCTCCCAGAAGCGACGCTTGAACTCCAGCCCCCACTTGACCGAGCTGTTGTAGAACATCGTCCCGATTGCGGTCGCGAGCCCGCCAGACAGGTTGTGGTCGATCTGGTTCAGGACCGAGAACGGGATGGTGCAGACACACCAGTCGGCGGTGCTGGTCCGCGTCTCGCCGCCGCCCCGGGCATCCTCCCACTGGACGGTGACGCCGTTGTCGTCCTGCTGGAGCGACGTGACCTTGGCGTTGTAGGTGATGAGGTCGCCCACCTCGCGCTCGAACCCCTTGGCGATGGCGTCCATGCCACCGACGGGCTGGAACATCGTGTTCTGGTGTTCCTGCAGATAGTTGGTGGACAGATACTCCCACAGCCGGGATTGGACGATCTTGTCCAGGTCGATCGGGGTCGACGCGACGGGCGCGGCGTTCATGCCGCCGCCCGGCGGCTTTTCATAGCCGCGGTAGTCGCTGACCTCCAGGCTCTTGGTGTACTCATACTTGCCGTTGAGGACGCCGAGTTCGCGAAGGCTCTCCAGCAGCATCTCGCGGTCGTCCTCGCTCACCATCTCGTCGAGCTTGCCCTGATCGACCGCCTTGGCGAGCAGCTCGCTGGTGTGGCCGCGATAGTCGATCTCGATGTCGCGCAAGCGCTGCGGCTTGCCGTCGAAGGAATCCTCGTTGTGGACATAGGCGTTGAAGTTCTTCTGGACGAAGACCTCCAGCGGCACCTTCAGGCGACGGCAGTAATCGAGCAGCGCGTAGTGATGATGCGGAATCCGCCACGGGCCGGGGTTGATGTAGTTGCCTTCCTCGAAATCCACGTTCTGCGTCGCGCCGCCCAGCTCGGTGTAGGTGTCGCCACCGCGCAGGGTCCAGCAGCGGCCGCCGGCCTTCTCGCGGTATTCGAGGATCTCCACCTCATATCCCGCCGCCCGCATCTCCAGTGCAGCGGTCATGCCCGCCAGCCCGGCGCCCAGGATCAGGACCTTTGCGCCCTTCGGGTCGCCGTCCAGCTTGATCGGGCCCTTATAGCTCGACGGCTGCGCGTGGCCCATCGAGGTCATCGCGTAATACATCGCTGTGCTGCCCGCGACCGTCCCGATCATTCCCAGAAGATTGCGGCGTGTCAGTTCGGTCATGGAACGCTCTCCCTCAATGGCGCCTCGCGCGGGGCCCCTTCACGAAGGGAGGACCGCGTCACTCGGGCTCAACCTTCTTGACGTCCCCCGGTTCCGCGCAGCGTCAGATCGCCAACACGGCGGTGGCGATCGAGAAATAGACCAGCACTCCGACGGCATCCGAAATCGTGGTGACGAGCGGCCCGCTGGCCGTCGCCGGGTCGAGCCGCAGGCGACTGAGGAGGAACGGCAGCGACATGCCTACGAGGCTGCCGATCATCACGACCACCACCATGGTCAGGCCGACCGCCATCGCCACGTCCGGTCCCCCGCGCCAGGCGCCCAGCGGCAGGACGACCGCCGCCATGGTCAACCCGAGCGCGGCGGCCACGCCCACCTCCCGCAGGATGAGACGGCCCCAGTCCGACATCTCGACGTCGCCCGTAGCCAGCGCGCGCACCATCAGTGTGGCCGCCTGCGAGCCGGCGTTGCCGCTGCTGTCAATCAGGAGGGGAAGAAAGAACACGAGCGCCACATGGGCGAGGATCGTATCCTCGAAGAAGGCGATGCCGGCGCCGGAGAACAGGTTGCCGAAGACCAGAAGCGCCAGCCACACGATGCGGCGGGAATAGAGCACGCGGAACCCCGCGTCGCGCAGGCTCTGGCTGAAGGGCATGACGGTGGAGATCTTCTGGAAGTCCTCGGTCGTCTCGGCCTGGAGCGCATCTGCCGCGTCGTCGTGGGTGACGATGCCCGACAGCCGGTTCTCAGCGTCCACCACCGGAACGGCCAGCACGTCGTAGCGGGCGATCACGCGGGCGACCTCCTCGCGCCCGGTGTCGAGCGTGACGGAAACGGGAGCCTTGTCCATCAGGGCGCCCACAGTCGCGTCGTCGGGCGCCAGGATCAGGTGATGCAGGCGAACCGCGCCGATCAGATGCCCGCCCGCATCCGTGACGTAGGAGCGGTAGATCGTCTCGCTGTCGGGCGCGGCACGGCGCAGCGCGTCGATGGCCTGCGCCGCCGTCATCGCGGGGTCGAGCGTGGCGAAGTCCGACGTCATGATCGCGCCGGCCGTCGCCTCTCCGAAGGCCGCGAGGCGGTGGACGTCGGCGCGATCTTCAGGCGTCAGGCCGCGCAGGAGGCGGGTGCCTTCCTCCGGCGGCAAATGGTTGTAGAGGTCGGCCCGGTCGTCCGCATCGAGGCCGTTGACGAGGGTCGCAAGGTCGCCTTCCGGCAAGAGACGCGTGAAATCGGCCTGCGCGTCGAGCGGCATGTAGGCGAAGACTTCGGCCCGGGCGGGCATGGGCAGCGCGACGAGACGGGCGATACCGTCCGCCCGCGGCATCCGGGCAAGCCAGACGGCCCGGTCGATGGCCTGCCCCGCCTGGGTGAATGCGTCGAAAGCGCGCTGCGCGTCGTCATCGGGGATCATGTCGGTGTCGGCCATCGGATCGCCCTTGCGGTTTGCGGAACCGCGATGGAGACGCGGATGGCCGAAAAAGGCAACGGCGGGATGGGTCAGCCCGGTCCGAGTGACTGCATATATCGAACCTCTCCGCTCGCGGGAAACCCGTCGTCCCGAAAGGCCCGGTCGAGAAGCGATTCGGCGAGGGCCGGATCGACGTCGCAATCACAGGAGGTGTAGGTACGAAGAACGACACGCCGCCAGTCGCGGCGGTCCGGGGCATCGGTTTCCATGTGTGGACAGGGCATGGGGTCGTCCCCTCATCGAACGATTTTGTGTCCGAGATATCCTGACAGGAAGGCTCGGCATTGCAAAGACCAAGTTTTCTTGTCAGGTTATGCTCATGGCATCGCGACCTCACCTTTCCATCTCGGACCTGACGACGATTCGTTTTGCCGCGCTGACTTGCCGGGCGAGCGCGCGCCGCGTGCCGTCGGGCGATCCGGCAGTCGCGATGCTGGCGACGGCGCTACGCGGCCTGGGCCGGCCCCCATGCGTCTATGCGCCGGGAACCGAGGCCGTGTCCTTTGATGAACATTGGATGCTGGCGCTGCTGGCAGCGATCCGGCGCGGCGACCGGAGCAGCCGGACCTTCCTTCTGCGATCGCGGATACGGACGGCGGAGCGGGAGATGCTGGACGCGTCTGCGCGCGTTCTGGCCGCGCAACTGGACGCGGCCGTCGCCTGATGTAGACTGGACCACGGGGCAAGCCACCGCCAGCCCGTTCCTCCATTACGAAAGGACCGATCCCATGGCTCAACCCGCCCACGATCTCTCCCCCTCCGCCACCGAGGCGATCGCCGAGGCGCTGACGCAGGCCGTCGCCGAGACCGCTGTGACCACGATGCTGGCGCAGAACTTCCACTGGAACGTGACCGGCATGGCCTTCGGCCCGCTGCACGACCTGTTCCAGACCATCTACGAGGATCACTTCGTCGCGCAGGACGACCTCTCGGAGCGGGTGCGCGCCCTCGGTGTCCACGCCGAAGGTAGGCTGTCGGTCATGCTGGAGCGGTCCAAGGTCGAGGAGCGCGACGGCACGCAGTCCGAGAAGGAGATGATCCGCGACCTGATGAACGCGCAGCAGATCCTTGCGGGCACCCTGGCCGGCGCGGGAGAGATCGCGGCGAGCCACGGCGACATCCTGACCGAGGACCTGGCCGTCGAGCGCGGGCGCGTCCACGAGAAATTCGCGTGGATGCTGCGCGCGCATCTGAACTGATCAAGGATCGGGGTCGAAGGGCGGCTTGACGCCCTTCTTCCGCAGCCGTTTCAGATAGGCGGGCATCCAATGGGCGTATTTCCCCATCGCCTCCTGCTGCGCTACGATCATCCGCACAAGCACGGCCCGCGACTTCGCGCCCTTCTGCGTCTTGAACAGGCGCTTCTGACCCTTGGTCATAGAACAACCGATGCAATGCGGCGCAGGATCGGTCGCGGTGGACATCGGACCCCGACGACGGAACTTGCAGACGTCGATGCATGGGGACGGCAATCTGGACATGGCTCGGGAGCTCCGCCGGTGGGGTCGCGGTGGGTGATGGCAGACCCGGCTGATCGAACGCAACCGGGGTTGACCTGGGTTAACGCCGCTGCCCCCGTCTGCGTTCATACTGGGGCTATCCCAATTCCAAGGTCAGGAGAGACGCCATGAAAGCGGCACGTTGGCACAAGGCGCGCGACATTCGCATCGATGACATCGAGGAGCCGACGCCCGGCGAGGGCCAGGTCAAAATCAAGGTGGCCTGGACAGGCATCTGCGGCAGCGACCTTCACGAATATGTCGCCGGGCCGATCTTCGTGCCCGTGGATACGCCACACCCGGTCAGCGGCGAAAAGGCCCCCATCGTCATGGGACACGAATTCGCAGGCGAGGTGGTCGAGATCGGCCAAGGCGTCACCCGCGTGAAGGTGGGCGACAGGGTGGCGGTCGAGCCGATCCTTGCCTGCGGCGAATGCGACGCCTGCCGCCATGGCAAATACAATCTGTGCGAAACACTGGGTTTCCACGGCCTGTCGGGCGGCGGCGGCGGTTTCGCCCCATATACCGTCGTGGGCGAACGCTGGGTCCACCGCCTGCCGGACGGCCTGTCGATGGAACAAGGGGCACTGGTGGAGCCGGCGGCTGTCGCGCTCCATGCCGTGCGGGTAAGCAAGATCAAGGCGGGCGATACGGCGGCGGTGTTCGGCGCGGGGCCGATCGGTCTGCTGGTGGTCGAGGCGCTGCGCGCGGCGGGGGCCTCGCAAATCCTGGTGGTCGAGCCGTCGAAGGAGCGGTCGGACAAGGCCGTCGATCTTGGCGCGACGCGGGCAATTGACCCCACGCAGGACGACCCGGTCGAGACCATCCGCAGCCTGACCGACGGCGGCGTCGACGTGGCCTTCGAGGTGACGGGCGTGCCCGACGTCCTGCCGCAGTGCATCGAGGCCACACAATACGAAGGCGAAACGGTGATCGTGTCGATCTGGGAGAAGGACGCCGCGTTCCAGCCCAACACCGTCGTCCTGCAGGAGCGGTCGATCAAGGGGACCATCGGCTACCGCGACGTCTATCCCGCCACGCTCGACCTCATGACCCGCGGGTTCTTTCCGGCCGACAAGCTGGTGACACGGAAGATCGCGCTGGACGACATCGTTGAGAAGGGGTTCGAGGCGCTGGTGGCCGAGAAGTCCCAGATCAAGATACTGGTCGACCCCTCGGCCTGACCGCGCGTAAGACGCAGGCCCCGGGGTGCGGGGCCTGTGGATCGGTCAGCGGTGAAGGCCGTCGTAATGGCCGGCAAGGCGCTGGAGCGCGATCCGGAGGACGATCTTGCCCGACCGCGCGGCCCAGCCCATGCGCTTTTCGGCCGTCTCCATCCCTTCGAGAAAGCAGCAGACGCGCAACACCACATCGGCCAGCCCCGGCCCGAGTGCGCGGAGCGCCATGCTGACGCGTTCGCGGGCGTCCTCGGGGCCGGAGCAATTGGTGCCCGGACCCATCTGGCCACGTCCGCCTGCGGTCAGGAACCGCTCCCAGTTCTGCCCAACGCGGGGGCCCATCTGCGCACGCTCGAAATCCTCGCGCAGGCGCTCCCCTGCGATGACGAGATCCATTGACAAAAACGGCTTGCCGTCGCGGTCCTTCTTGCGGGCGAGGCCGCCCAAAGGGGATTCGGCCAGATTGATCCGCAGCGTCTCGTCGCCGCGCGGGTCGGAAAAGACGCGCTCCGCCATCTCCATGTGCTGCGTGAGGAAGGGGCTGGGCGCTTCGGCCATGCCGCGCGCCTCGACCCGGGCGGTGAGCGTGTCGCTCAGCAGCCGTCGCAGCGCCGCGCGTCCGGCCTCGGTGATGCGGTAGCGCGTGATGCGTCCGGCCTTGAAGCAACTCACCCAGTCCTTGAGGACGAAGGCCTGCGCTACGGCCTTGGAGACGGTCGCGGTGCGCGTGGGCGTATCGCCGTTCTCGCGCAGGACGACCGCCTGCGGCATCCCCTGCCCCACGGCGAGGAAAGCGTCACCTTCGCACAGGCGGCGCAGGATACGCTTCGCCTCGCGGTTCAGGGTATCGTCGTCGATCAAGGTCGCGCGGCTGGGAAGGGCTGACATCTGGGGAGCATCCTTTGCGTCTGGAAGGTCGTTGGGCTTCGTGGCGGCCCGGGCGAGCCGCTCGATCATTTCATCCACCAGCGGATCGTCCCGACGCTGTTCGATGCGCCTGACCTGCCTCAACACGGTCGAGGCGGAGCAGCCCGTAGCCTCGGCCACGTCGCGCAGCGGACGGCCTTCGAAGGCGTGAGCGACATAGGCGCGAGCCGAGAGGGGAACCCAGTCCGGCAGGGCTGCTGCGGTCGGGCTGGAGGGGCGGGCGGTCATCGAGAAACTCCGGATACTGGTCCTGCGGAAAACCCGCTCAGACCTGTCTCGGATTGGTTTACAAGAGGTTAACCCTCCACGTTCCTGACACAAATGTTGCCAAAGTGTAAACGCGGGGAAAGCAGCGCACGCTGCTTCGGCCCGATCCGCAACACGGGGCGAAACGGGGGCAGGATCGGCGCAGTTCCAATCAACGACGGATGCCCGATCATGTGCCAGATCACGAAAGAACTCGCCGCCCTTCGCCGCCCCGGCCTGCTGGTGGAAGCGGCCAATCACGGAACCGCAGGCTATGAGCGCCGCCGCGACCTGCGCCGGATGCTGCGCGCCGCGATCCCGCCCTCGCCCCGCGCCGCGCTGGAGCGGCTGCTGCCACTGGAAGCCGCGCTGGAGCATCGCCGCCGGACGGCCGACAAGAACTACAGCTTTCCGCGCCATGTGGACATCCTGATGGCGCTGCTCGCCGAGGCGCGCGCCTTCCGCAGCACGTCAACCCCGGCGTGATGGTCCGTCAGACGGGCTTGAGCCCCTCGCGGAAACGCGCGGCGTTCTCGCGGTAGTGACGGGCCGACTGGATCAGCGCCTGCCGGGCGGCCTCGTCCAGATCCCGCACGACCTTGCCCGGCGTGCCCATCACGAGCGAGCCGTCGGGAATGGTCTTGCCCTCGGTGACGAGGGCCCCAGCCCCGATCAGGCAGCCCTTCCCGATGACCGCCCCGTTCAGGACGGTCGCCCCCATGCCGATCAGCGTCCCGTCCCCGATGGTGCAGCCATGCAGCATCGCCTTGTGCCCGACAGTGCAATCCGTCCCGATGGTAAGCGGAAAGCCCATGTCGGTGTGCAGGACGCAGTTTTCCTGAATGTTGGTGCCGGCGCCCACGGTGATCGCCTCATTGTCGCCACGCAGCGTCGCACCGAACCAGATGCCGGTCCCTTCGGCCAGGACGATCCGGCCGATCACGTTGGCATCGTGCGCGACCCAGGCGTCGGCGTGGATGTCGGGGGCGTGGCTGTCGAGGGAATAGATCATGGTTGTCTCCTCCTGAATTCTTCGTTGAGCCCGCGCACGAAATCGCTGAGCCGGGGCTGCCGTTCCCGCCGCAGGCGCTCGGCCGTCAGGATGGTGCGAAGCTCCGCCTCGCAGGTGTCGGGATCGGCGTTCACCAGAACGTAATCGTACTCCGCCCAGTGGCTGATCTCCGACTCGGACTTGGCCATCCGCTTGCCGATCACCTCATCGCTGTCGTGCCCGCGCGACCGCAGGCGCCGTTCCAGTTCGGCGATGGACGGCGGCAGGATGAAGATGGAGACGATGTCGCCGCCGAGCGCCGAATTGCGGATCTGCTGCCCGCCCTGCCAGTCGATATCGAAGATCACATCCTGTCCCGCGCCGAGCGCTGATTCGACCGGCGCGCGCGGACTGCCGTAGTGGTGGCCGAAGACTTCGGCATGTTCCAGCATCTCGCCATCGAGCACCCACTGCCCGAAGGTTTCGCGGTCGGTGAAGAAGTAATCCAACCCCTCCACCTCGCCTGGGCGGGGCGCGCGGGTGGTGGCCGAGACCGAGAACGACAGCGACGGATCCCAGGCCATGAGGCGTTTCGCCATGGTCGATTTGCCTGCGCCCGAGGGGCTGGACAGGATGATGCCGATTCCCCGGCGGGTCGCGTCGTTCTGCGTCATGTCATTCCATGGTCTGCATCTGCTCGCGCAGGCGGTCGATGATCGTCCTGAGGTCCAGCCTGCGGAAATCGGCCGGCCGGATAGCCGATCGCCGACCGTCGCGGGCGCGTGCCGCATATCCCGTCATCGACCTCATGCCATGGCCCTAGCCTCTGCTCCGCGGCCCGGCAAGTCGCCGGCCATGTATTAACCAATGGTAAAGGAATTACGGGCAATTTGCGGCAGAGTGCCTTATTTCTGCCTTTACGCGGTCGGTTCAGGCCGCATTCCGGTCCCAATTCCGGGACGCGACGGGAAAGGCAGGATTGAGGCATGGCACGGATTCACGAAACCCGCGGCGATACGGGCCGCGCCCCCACGGATTTCATGGGACTGCGGATGATGCGCAAATCGCCCTTGCTGGAAGAAGCCTGGCAGTACTGGACCTCGTTGCGGCGGGGTGCGGAACTGCCGCGTCGGACGGCGATGGACCCGAAGGCGATGCGGCACATCCTGGGCCATTCCATGATCCTAGATCAGGTGCGGCCAGGTACCGTGCGCGTCCGCCTCGGCGGTCATGTGATGACCGACCTGATGGGGATGGACGTACGCGGCCTGCCGGTACGGGCCTTCTTCGACGTGGTCGACCGGACCCGCGTGACCGACCTGATCGAGCAGGTGTTCGAGACGCCCGCGACCCTGGAACTCGACCTCATCTCCGAAGGCGCGGACGGGATCGTGACGGCGCGCATGTTGATCCTGCCGCTGCTGGATACCGCCGGGCGCACGACCAAGGCCATGGCGGTCATCGTGACCGACAAAGTCGTCACCGACGCGCCGCGGCGTTTCGCGGTAACGAATGGAACGCTGGTTCCCCTGGCCGCGCCGATCACGAGCGACGACCCGCGCCGCCGGCTGACCGACCACGACCTGCCGGTCGAGGTCATGGCAACCGGCATGGCCGAGGACCCTGCCCCGTTCGAGACGAAGCCGTCGCCCGTTCCGTGGCTGCGGGTCGTCAAATAGACCGGCAGCCAAAGGTCAAGATGCGGCGCGCTGACGCTCCGCCCGCAGGCCCGACAGTTCTTCGGCCACCAGGAACGCGAGTTCCAGCGACTGCGAGGCGTTCAAGCGCGGGTCGCAGGCGGTGTGATAACGATCGGACAGATCCTCGTCGGTCACGGCGCGGACGCCACCGGTGCATTCGGTCACGTCCTGGCCCGTCATTTCGAAATGGACGCCGCCGGGAACGGTGCCTTCTGCGCGGTGGATGGCGAAGAACTCCCGCACCTCACGCAGGACGGCGTCGAACGGCCGGGTCTTGTAGCCGGTCGAGGACTTGATCGTGTTTCCATGCATCGCGTCGCAGGTCCAGACCACGTTTGCACCCATCTGCTGCGTGACGCGGATCAGGCGCGGCAGATGGTCGGCGACCTGACCTGCACCGAAGCGCGCGATCAACGTCAGGCGGCCCATCTCGTTGTCGGGGTTCAGCTTGTCGATCAGGACCTTCAGGTCGTCCTCGGTCGTCGTCGGGCCGCACTTCAGGCCGATGGGGTTCAGCACGCCGCGGCAGAACTCGACATGGGCGCCGTCGGGCTGCCGGGTGCGGTCGCCGATCCAGATCATGTGACCCGACCCGGCCAGCCAGTCGCCCGTCAGGCTGTCCTGCCGGCAGAGGGCTTCCTCGTATTCCAGCAGCAGTGCCTCATGCGAGGTATAGAAATCCACCGTCGCGAGTTCGGCATTGTTGTCGGACGTGAGCCCCGCCGCCGTCATGAAGTCGAGCGCATCCTGAATGCGTCCGGCCATGTCGCGGTACTGCTTGGCACTGTCGCCGTCGGTGAAGCCCAGCGTCCAGCTGTGGATGCGGTGGATGTCGGCGAACCCGCCCTTGGAGAACGCGCGCAGCAGGTTCAGCGTGGCGGCCGACTGGGTATAGGCCTCCAGCATCTTCTGCGGGTTGGGGATGCGCGCCTCCGGCGAGAACACCAGTTCGTTGATGATGTCGCCGCGGTAGCTTGGCAACTCCACCCCCTCCTTCGTCTCGGTCGGGGCACTGCGGGGCTTGGCGAACTGGCCCGCCATGCGGCCGACCTTGACGACCGGAACCTTGGCCCCGAACGTCAGGACCATGGCCATCTGCAGCATCACCTTGAACGTGTCGCGGATCGCATCGCTGTTGAAGTCGGCGAAGCTTTCGGCGCAGTCGCCGCCTTGCAGCAGAAACGCCTCGCCGCGCCCCGCGGCGGCCAGCTCCTGCTTGAGCGTCCGTGCCTCGCCCGCGAAGACCAGAAGCGGATTACGCGCGAGTTTAGCCTCCACCGCGTTCAGCGCCTCGGCATCGGGATAGTCCGGCATCTGCACGCGGGGCTTCGCCCGCCAGTCCGATTTCGACCAGGTGCTTGTCTGTGCCATGTCCCGTTCCTCCGGCCCGCATTCAAATCATGGCGATATCCCATCCCTGCCGCACCTGCAAACGTCGGATGCCCTTGATCCGGTAGAACCGTTCCGATTAGGCATCGAAATGCGGCCCGGCTGACGGATGCGCCGCGACAGGGGAGAGCGCGCCGATGCCGGGCCAGACACCAGCCAAGCCCGATGGCCGACCGCGATCCATAACCATTCCGACGCCGGACAAGCCGCTGCACTTCACCTTCGTCCTGCTCGACCGGTTCACCCTTCTCTGCTTCGCCAGTGCGCTCGACGCGCTGCGGCTGGCGAACCGGATGTCGGGGATGACGCTCTATACCTGGTCGCTCCAGGGCGAGGGTGGCGAAACGGTGACCTGCTCGGCGGGCACGACCTTCGTCCTGGACGGCCCCCTGGGCGAGACGTCGCGCGACGATACCATCGTCGTCATCGGCGGCATCGACGTCGCACAGGCGACCACGACGCGGCTGCGCAATTGGCTGCGGCGCGAGGCGCGGCGCGGGGGCACCGTCGCCGGCCTCTGCACCGCCGCCTGGTCGCTCGCGGCGAGCGGCCTGCTCGACGGCAAGCGCGCCACGATCCACTGGGAGAACCAGGACGGCTTCGCCGAGGAGTTCCCCGAAGTCGACCTGACGAAATCCGTCTTCACCATCGACGGCAAGCGCATCACCACGGCGGGCGGCACAGCATCCGTGGACCTGATGCTGCACCTGATCGCGCGCGACTGGGGCAAGGACCTGGCGGCGCTGGTGGCCGACCAGATGATCTATTCCTCGATCCGCACGGACCAGGATTCGCAGCGGCTGTCGATCCCCACGCGCATCGGCGTCCGTCATCCCCGCCTGTCGCAGGTCATCCGCGAGATGGAGCAGGCCATCGAGGAGCCGGTCAGTCCCGCCACGCTCGCCGCCGGGGTGGGCATGTCCACGCGGCAGCTGGAGCGTCTGTTCCGCAGGTATCTCGACCGCTCGCCCAAGCGGTATTACATGGAGCTTCGCCTCGGGCGGGCGCGCAACCTGCTGATGCAGACGGACATGTCGATCATCAACGTCGCGCTGGCCTGCGGCTTCACCTCGCCTTCTCATTTCTCGAAATGCTACCGCGCGCATTACGGAACGACGCCTTACCGCGAACGGGGCACGCAGGACTAGACGCGCCGCCCCGCCCAGCCGCCCCGACGACCGGTCCGGGCGGGCGTGGACAGCCCCTCGCGCAGGACGTCGGTCATGGGGTGCGGGGGCCGGTCGCGCAGGAGACGCTCGATGGCCGGACGCGGATCTCCCGTCATCGACAGCGCCCAGTCGAGGAAGATGGTACGACATTCCCCGGTCGTGATCCCGTCGATCCGGTAGGCTTCGTGGATCAACCCCTTGGGGTCGTCCGGACCCTTTCCGCCTTGGGTCATTCCCCCGCCTCCCCCAAAGGTTCCGCCATGACGCCCGCCCGGGCCAGCGCCGCGTCGACATGTTCCGCCGCCTGCGCCGCCACCACGTCGCAGGCTGCGGAGACGGCAGCCGCATCGTCCATTCCGACGGCCTTCGCCAGGAACGCATCGCCGCCCGCCCCCAGATCGCCCGGCGGATCGTCGCCGGTCAACAGGCGAAGCACCTGCTGTACCCGCGACAGAAGGCGGTGGGCTGCGACGAGATCGGCGCGGGCCGCGGCGTCCAGCCAGCCATCCACCGACAGCTGTTCCGCCACCCCCCGCTCCGCCGCCCCGGCGATCAGCGCATGGGCCTGCGCGGCGAGTTCGATGTCCTGCATCCGGCCCGGCCCCGACTTGACCGACAGGCCAGCGCCGGTGCGGCCCGCGTCGGCAAGCCGGGCACGCATCCCGGCCAGCCCTGAAACCACCTCGTCATGGGAGAAGCGGCTTTCGCGGATGGCGGCGCGGCGTGCATCCTCGGCGGCGGCGCGCAGTTCGTCGTCGCCTGCGATGGCGCGAGCGCGGGTCAGGGCCATGTGCTCCCACATCCAGGCCTCGGTCGCCTGATAGCTCACGAAACCCGAAAGGGGCGTGGCGACCGGCCCCTGTTTGCCGGACGGCCTCAACCGCATATCCACCTCGTAGAGCCGTCCCTCGCCCATGGGCGCGGTCAGCACCGTGATGAGAACCTGGGTGAACCGTGCCGCCCATTGACCCGGCCCAAGCTGGCGCCACCCGTCGGACAGAGCGTCCGCCTCGGCCCCGTCGTGCAGGATCACGAGGTCCAGATCGGACCGTGCCGTCAGCCGCCCGACACCCAGCGACCCCATCCCGAGCGCGGCGAGCCGCAGGCCCGGCACCCGGCCATAGCGCCGCGCCGTCTCGGCCAGCGCCACGTCCCATGAAGCGGACAGCACGGCCTGCGCCAGCGCGGCATAGGCCGTCCCGGCCGTGCCCGGATCGACGAGGCGCCGGAGCAGGTGCACGCCGATGCGGAAATGCTCCTCCCGATGCCAGCGCCGCAGGACGGTCATCGACTCCTCGAACTCCGCCGGGTCGAGGGCGGGCGCCTCCCACTCCTCCGGCAGGGGAGCGAGGAACGAGCCGTCGATGACGGCGTCCAGAACCTCTGCATGCTGCGACAGATGCCGCGCCAGATCGGGGGCGGTGGCACAGATGTCGGCCAGCAGCGCGATGAGCCTCGGGTTCGCTTCGAACAGCGAGAAAAGCTGCACCCCCGACGGCAGGCCGCGCAGGAAGCCGTCGAAGGCCGCCAGCGCCTCCTCCGGCCGGGCGGCTGCCGACAGCGCGGCCAGAAGCCCCGGCCTGAGCCTGGCGAAGATGGTGCGCGCGCGGCCGGAGCGGAGCGCGGGATAGGTGGTCCAGCGGTCGGTGATCGCCTCCGCCCCCTCGATCGCGGTGGGGCCTTCGTGACGGTCGGGGATGGCGAAGCTGGGGTCGGTGATCGCCTCGACCGCGCGCATCCGGTCGCGCAGGTCGGCAACAAAGGCGTCGGTATCGTCCGTCCCCATGAAACACGCCATACGCCGCAACCCCTCGGCGTCCTTCGGGATGCGATGCGTCTGCGCGTCCTGCACCATCTGCACCCGATGTTCGACCGCGCGCAGGTGGCGATACTGCGCGGTCAGCACGTCACGGTCGCCCGGTGCAACCCAGCCCGCATCCACCAGACGGTCCAACCCCTCCAGCGTGCCACGGACGCGCAGCGACGGGTCGCGGCCGCCGGCGATGATCTGCTGCGTCTGGGTCAGGAACTCGATCTCGCGGATGCCGCCCTGCCCCAGCTTGACGTCGTGGCCCGGCACCTGCCACTCGCCCGCAAGGCCCTTGTGATCGCGAATGCGGCGACGCATGTCGTGGGCTTCCTCGACGACGGCGAAGTCCAGATGGCGGCGCCACACGAAGGGGGTCATGCGGTCAAGGAACCCCTCGCCAGCCGCGATGGCCCCGGCGGCGGCGCGCGCCTTGATCCAGGCAGCGCGCTCCCACGTCCGGCCCATCGCCTCGTAATACCGCTCCGCCGCTTCCATCGACAGGACGATGGGCGTGCTGGCCGGATCGGGGCGCAGGCGCAGGTCGGTGCGGAACACATAGCCCTCGGCTGTGATGTCGGAGAGAAGCGCCATCGCCCGCCGCGCCACCCGGAGCAGGATGGCCCGCGCCTCGGCATAGTCGCCGGGGTCGTAGCGGCCTTCGTCGAACAGCAGGACAAGGTCGATGTCGCTGGAATAATTCAGCTCTCCCGCGCCCATCTTGCCCATGGCGATGGCGACCAGCCCGCCGTCGCCCGTCACCGGCCCCTTGGCTGCCTTGGTAAGCGACACCGACAGCGCCTTGCCGAGCGCCGCGTCCGCGAACCGCGTCAGCGCCGCCGTTGCCCGCATGACCGGCCAGACCCCGCCCAGTTCAGCCAGCCCGACCAGAAGCGCCACACGCCGCTTGGCGACCCTGAGCGCCACGGATACATCGCCCTCTGCCTGCGCCAGCATGGTCAGGATATCGTCCAACGCCGCCTCGGGGTCATTGTCCCACAGGTCCGCCAGCCAATCGCGTTCGCGTGCGATCAGCGTGGCGAGATAGGGGCTGCATCCCGCCGCGCCGGCAACCAGGTCGCCTGCATCGACCGGCACATCGGCCGCGGCACGGGCACCGGCCTCTGCGTCGAAGGGGACGGGATGGCGGGTGATGAGGTTTCGGAACATGGCCGCATCAGGCCCCTTGGCGTCGCCGGCGTCAACGGGCAGAACGCGGGCATGAGCCGAAGCCTGACCCGCGTGACCGCCGCCCTGCGCGTTGCCGGCCTGACCGGCGCGCCCGTGGAACTGGGCGATTGCCGCACTGCGCAGGCGGCCGCCGACGCGGTGGGGTGCACGGTGGACCAGATCGCGAAATCCATCGTCTTTACCCGCAGTGAAGGCTGCGCCCTGTTCCTGGCGGCCGGCGGCAATCAAGTCGATGGCGTCAGGGCCAGCGCGCTGGCCGGGGGTCGGCTGACGCGGGCCGATGCCGACACGGTACGCGCCGTCACCGGCTTCGCTATCGGCGGCGTCTCGCCCGTGGGGCACCTGACACCGGTGCCGATGTGGCTCGATGCCCGGCTGATGGCGTTCGACGTCGTCTGGGCCGCTGCCGGAACGCCGCGCCACGTCTTCCCGGTCGCGCCGGGCGACCTTCTGCGGATTACGGGCGCGACAGTGGCCGATTTTACCCTGCGCTGAGGCGGTCAGGCAAACAGGTCGTGGCAAAGCTCCAGCGCGTTGACCAGGGCATCGACCTCGGCCAGGGTGTTGTAGACGCCGAAACTCGCGCGGCAGGTTGCGGTCAGGCCCATGTGCTCCATGAGTGGCTGCGCACAATGCTGGCCTGCGCGGACCGCGATGCCCTTCTTGTCGAGGACGGTCGAGATGTCGTGCGCATGGGCCGGGCCGTCCAGCGTAAAGCTGAAGATCGCGGCCCGGTCGCGCGGGTTTCCCTGCACGTTCAGCCAGTTGAGCCCCGTCAGCCGGTCCAGCGCATAATCCCGCAGACCCGCCTCATGCGCGGCGATGGCGTCCATTCCGACGTCCATCATCCAGTCGACTGCGGCGCCCATCCCGATGGTCTGGACGATGCCGGGGGTGCCGGCCTCGAACTTCATGGGGGCGTCGTTCCAGGTGATGCTATCGCGATGGACGTCGCGGATCATGTCGCCGCCGCCCATGAAGGGGCGCATCTCGGCCATTCGGTCAGGGTGGATGAAGATCGCCCCGGAACCGCTTGGTCCGTATAGCTTATGTCCCGTAACCGCATAGAAGTCGCAGCCGATGTCGGACACGTCCACCGCCATGTGGACCGCAGCCTGGCTGCCATCGACCATGACGGGAACGCCTCGGTCGCGGGCGCCGGTGCATATGGATTTCACATCAACGACGGTTCCCAAGACGTTGGAAACATGGGTTATCGCGATCAGCTTCGTCCTGTCCGTGATCGCATCCAGAACCGCCTGCGGATCGAGGTTGCCATCGGCGTCGGTGTCGACCCAGATCAGCTTGACGCCTTGCCGTTCGCGCAGGAAATGCCAAGGCACGATGTTGGCGTGGTGCTCCATGATCGACAGGACGATCTCATCCCCTGGCTGCATCCGGGGCGCGGCCCAAGCATAGGAGATCAGGTTTATCGCCTCAGTCGTGCCGGTGGTGAAGACGATATGATCCTCCGACGGCGCGCCGAGGAAGCGGGCCATCTTGCCGCGCACAGCCTCGAAATTGTCGGTCGAGATGGTGGAAAGCGTATGTAAACCCCGGTGAACGTTCGCGTAATCCTGACCATAGGCCCGCTGGATCGTGTCGAGTACGACCTGCGGCTTCTGCGCCGATGCGCCGTTGTCGAGATAGACGAGCGGATTGCCGTTGATCTTCCGCTGCAGGATCGGGAACTGGGCGCGGATCTCTTCGACGTCAAACATGAGGTGTCTCCGCGACATAGAGGGAATTGAGCCAGATCCAGATGAAGGCGCAGAGCGTGATCACGCCGACCAGCGCCTGTGCCGGGCCGGGACCGACGAAGCCGGTCGTGAGACCCAGCAGCAACAGCGCAGGCGTGACGCAGAGGAAAGACCAGAACAAGGCGACACGGGCGCGCAGGCCGCTGCCCCGTCCGCCCATTGCGCGCGCGATCAAATGCGAGAGCGCGGCGAAGACGTAGAGCACGAGCGGAACGATGAAGATCCAGGCCATCAGCGCGCCCGAAAACAGAGCCTCGAACTTCGCGTCGACGATGTTGGCGGGCACCTCGGTGCCGACGCGGGCGCTTTCCGAGACGATCAGCCCCTCGAATACGGGGTCCGGCGTTCGGGCACGCTGGACGAGGCCGGGCAGTTGCGCGACGAACCCGAGAAGGGACGCGGCCGCGAGATAGACGAAGGCGACCTTGTCGTCTGGGCCATGCGACAGTCGCTCCGCCATGACGCGACGGGGCCGCGCCCACGCCCGCGGAATGTCGCGCGTGACCGACACGTCAGTCGCGCGACAGCCAGTCGGCCATCAGCCCCCCGACGTGATCGCGCAGCCCGTCGTCCGCGATCTCATCCACCGCTTCGGTCAGGAAGCTGAGCACCAGAAGGTCGGTTGCGACTCGCTTCGACACCCCGCGCGACCGCAGGTAGAACAGCGCCGTCTCGTCGATGGCGCCGGTGGTGGAGCCATGGGAGCAAGCGACATCGTCGGCGTAGATCTCCAGCTCCGGCTTGGCGAGAAAGACGCTGTCGTCGTCTAGCAGAAGTGCCTGGCTGATCTGATAGCCGTCGGTCTTTTGCGCGCCTTCCTTCACAAGAATCTTGCCTTGGAACACGCCGGTAGCTCCATCACGCAGCACCTTCTTGAACACCTGACGACTTTCGCAATCGCAGGCATCGTGGATTACGAAGACCGTGTCGTCATGATGCAGGTCGTCCCGCCCGAAGGCCGCGCCCGCGACATGCGCTGTGGCGTCGTCGCCGGTCAACTCGATCACCGCTTCGTTGCGGGTAAACTGGCCGTTCGCCGAGAGGGTGAAGGACTTGAACGCGCTTCCGGTGCCCAGCCGGGCGAAAAGGTGCGTGTTGACGTGGCGCGCGTGGTCAGGGCCCTGAACGCGGATGTGGTCGAAGGCGGCGCGGTCGGCCACGTCCACCTCGGTCACGATGTTGGACCGCGCGCCGGCAGTACCGGATTCCAGGATCGTGACCGCGGCATCCGCATCCACCTTCACCACATGGTGCAGGATCGGGTCGGTGCCGCCGATGGTGCGGATGTGAATCGGCCGCGACACCTTCGCCATCACGCGGATCGCCAGTCCGCCAGTTGCGAAGGCGGTGTTGAGCATTGCGAAGGGCCGCGACACGGGGCGGGAGCCCGCGGCCTCCAACTTGCCATAGAGGTCGCGGACCCAGTGAATGTCGGCCTCCGCCACCTTGGACAGGGTCGTGATCTCAAGCCCGTCCGGCGCGCCGTCGGGCAGGTCGAGCCGGTCGCCGTCGATCGTGATCACATAGGCGTCGACGCCGTCGAACGGATCGTCGGTCTGCGTAGGCGCGTCGGGCGCGGGCGCGACACGAACCAGCGGGGCGGGATTGGTGAAGCGCCAGTATTCGTCGCGCCGCACCGGCAGGCCAACGGCGCGCAGGCGGCCCAGAGCGTCCTTGCGCGCGGCATGAAGCCAGCCGTTGCCAGCCGGCAGGGTCAGCGCGTCGAGCCGTTCGTCGGTGGCGGTCGTGCGGGGATCGGCTACCATCACGCCGCCCCTTCGAGGATGTCGGCATAGCCGTTGCGTTCGACTTCCAGCGCCAGTTCGGGACCACCCGATTTGACGATGCGGCCGTCGGCCATGATGTGAACGACGTCCGGCCGGATGTGGTCCAGCAGTCGCTGGTAGTGCGTGATCACAAGGAATCCGCGCCCGGCGTCGCGCAGCGCGTTGACGCCATCGGACACGAGCCGCATCGCATCGACGTCGAGGCCGGAATCGGTCTCGTCCAGAATGCACATGCGCGGCTCCAGCATGGCCATCTGCAGGATCTCGTTGCGCTTCTTCTCACCACCCGAAAAGCCCACGTTGACCGGACGCTTGAGCATGTCGGCGTCGATGTTCAGATCCTTGGCCTTGGCGCGGATGGTCTTGAGGAAATCGGTCGACGACAGCTCCTCCTCTCCCCGCGCCTTGCGCTGGGCGTTCACGGCAGTCCGCAGAAAGGTCATGTTGCCGACGCCGGGGATTTCGACAGGATACTGGAAGGCAAGGAACAGGCCGGCGGCAGCGCGCTCCTCAGGCTCCATCCCCAGCAGGTCGATACCGTCGAGCGTGGCGGAGCCTTCGGTGACTTCATAACCGCCGCGCCCCGACAGGACGTAGGACAGCGTGGACTTGCCGGAGCCATTCGGCCCCATGATGGCGTGCACCTTGCCCGCCTCGACCGTCAGGTCGACGCCCTTGAGGATCTGCTTGTCCTCCTCCTCCAGCTTGACGTGCAGGTTCTCGATTTTCAGCATGACGGCGTTCCCCCACTTCGGGATTCAATGTTTCAACAGGTTGCGAGGCGACGTTCAGCCGACCGACCCCTCCAGCGAGATGGCCACAAGCTGCTGCGCCTCCATGGCGAATTCCATGGGCAGGGCTTGCAGGACCTCCTTGCAGAAGCCGTTGACGACCAGCGCCACGGCCTCCTCCTCGTCCATCCCGCGCGAGCGGCAGTAGAACAGCTGGTCGTCATCCACCTTGGACGTCGTCGCTTCGTGTTCTACGCGGCTGCTGTTGTTGCGCACCTCGATGTAGGGAACGGTATGCGCGCCGCAGTGCGAGCCGATCAGAAGGCTGTCGCATTGGGTGTAGTTGCGCGAGTTCTTGGCCTTGGGATGCATCGACACCAGTCCTCGATAGGTGTTCTGCGCACGACCGGCGCTGATGCCCTTGGACACGATCCGGCTTCGGGTATTCTTGCCCAGGTGGATCATCTTTGTGCCGGTGTCGGCCTGCTGCATGTTGTTGGCGATTGCGATGGAATAGAACTCGCCCTGGCTGTCATCGCCGCGCAGGATGCAGGACGGGTATTTCCACGTCACCGCGGAGCCGGTTTCCACCTGCGTCCACATCACCTTGGACCGCGCACCCCGGCAGTCGGCGCGCTTGGTGACGAAGTTGTAGATGCCGCCCTTGCCGTTCTCGTCGCCCGGATACCAGTTCTGGACGGTGGAATATTTCACCTCTGCATCGTCGAGAATGACGATTTCGACCACGGCGGCGTGAAGCTGCGCGATGTCGCGCTGGGGCGCTGTGCAGCCTTCGAGATAGCTGACGTGACTGCCCTCCTCGGCGATGATGAGGGTCCGCTCGAACTGGCCGGTGTTCTCGGCGTTGATGCGGAAATAGGTCGACAGCTCCATGGGGCAGCGGACGCCCTTGGGGATGTAGACGAAGCTGCCGTCGGAAAAGACCGCGGAGTTGAGAGTCGCATAGTAGTTATCGGACTGCGGCACGACCGTGCCGAGATACTTGCGTACCAGTTCTGGATGCTCGCGGATAGCTTCCGAGATGGAGCAGAAGATCACGCCGGCCTTCGCCAGTTCCTTGCGGAAGGTCGTGCCGACGGAGACGGAATCGAACACCGCATCGACGGCGACCTTACGGTCTTCCGGTCCCGGCTCCACACCGGCCAGAATCGCCTGCTCCTTGAGCGGAATGCCCAGCTTCTTGTAGGTTTCCAGAAGCTTCGGGTCGACCTCGTCCAGCGACTTGGGCTTGACGGCCATGCTGGCGGGGCGAGCGTAGTAATACTGGTCCTGAAAGTCGATCGCGGGGTATTCGACCATCGCCCACTTGGGCTCCTTCAAGGTCAGCCAGCGGCGATAGGCCTCCAGCCGCCAGTCGGTCATCCACTCCGGCTCCTCGTTCTTGGCGGAGATCAGGCGAACGATATCCTCGGACAGCCCCTTGGGGGCGTATTCCATCTCGATCTCGGTGTTCCAGCCGTGCTTGTAGGTGCCCGACAGCGCCTTGACCGCATCGACGGTTTCGGCGTCCACGCCCTCCTTCACCCGAATATCGTCCAAAGCGGTCATCTCCGTCTCCTGTCCTGCAGCCGGCGGAACGTCTCGACGAACCGGGCCATCTGTTCCTGCGTCACGTCCGGTCCCAGCGACACGCGGATCGCGCAGTCCGCTTCGCCCGGGCCGTATCCCATGGCGCCGAGGACGGCGCTGCTGCGGACCTTGCCGCTGCTGCAGGCCGATCCCGCGGATATCGCGAAGCCGGCCAGATCCAGCGCCATCACCTGCGTCTCGCCGCGCCATCCGGGCGTGATGATACAGGTCGTGTTGGGCAGACGTTTCGATTCCTTCCCGACTAAAATAGTCAGATTGCCGGAGTCCTCAAGTCTTGTTTCTAGAAAAGTTCTAAGTTCGGCAACCCGGTCCCATTCCCCGCGCTCCAGATCGCGGGCTGCTGCCTCCGCCGCGGCGCCGAAACCGGCGATGCCGGTGATGTTCTCGGTGCCCGACCGGCGCCCCATCTCCTGCCCGCCTCCGCGGATCTGCGCGGCCACGTCCAGGCCGCGCCGGATGACCAAGGCACCGATGCCTTTCGGCCCGCCCAGCTTGTGCGCGGAAATCAAGGCCATGTCGGCCCCGGTCCAGTCGAAGGCCAGCGGCACCTTGCCGAAGGCCTGCGTCATGTCGCTGACCGCGATTCCGGGCGGCAGGTCCTGCAGGATGCCGGTCTCGGAATTCGCGAGTTGCAGGGCTGTCGCCGCAGGGTCGATTACGGTGACCCCGCCGCGTTCGTCGACGGGCAGCGTCCCGTCTCCCCAGGCGGCGACGGCCTCATGCTCCACCGGCGCGGTGGCGAGGGTGCGCCTGGCCATCGCCAGCGCCGCCGCCTCGGTCGCACCTGACACGAAGACCACATCTGCGGACGACGCCCCGAAGGCCGTGGCGACCTGCGCCCGTGCCCGCTCCACCAGGGCCTTCGCCGCGCGGCCTTCGGCATGCACCGACGACGGGTTGCCCACGACATCCATCGCGGCGGCCATCGCCGCCCGCGCCTCCGGGCGCAGCGGCGCCGTCGCGTTCCAGTCCAGATAGACCCGGCCGGTCATGGCGTTTCCTTCGTCAGAGTTCGGCCCGCCGTGTCCGCAACGGCCCTATTCGTCCACCACCTCGAACAGCGAGGGCACGGCCGGACAGGGCACCAGCGCATTGTCCACCACGTCCGATAACCGCGTCTGGTGCAGGAAGACGTAGACATGCGCCGACAGCGATTCCCACAGGCGGTTCGTCATGCTCTGCGCGCGAGATCCCGACGACCCGCCCGAGGCGCCCGCGCCGGTGTGCATGGCCGATACCGTCTCGTCCACCGCCTCAAGGATGTCCGACACGCGGATGTCGGAGGCCGAACGGGCCAGCCGGTATCCGCCCCCCGGCCCGCGTACGGACTCGACCAGGCCCGCGCGGCGCAACTTGACAAAAAGCTGTTCGAGATAGGGCAGAGAGATGCTCTGTCGCTTCGACACTTCGGCGAGCGAGGTCGTCGCCCCATCGGCCTGCTGCGCCAAATCGGCGAGCGCGACCATCGCGTAACGTCCCTTGGTGCTCAGCTTCATGGCCCCTCCGATTGACGCCCACGGCCGTTGCGCTTACCTGCCTAGACGTGCGGGAACGGCGGCTCTCCGGGGGTTATCCCCCTGCCCCCCGCCAGCGTCAACACCGACCGCGCCCGCACACGCGACGGCCCCGAATGTAAGGAACGCCCATGCCCGAAGTGATCTTCCCCGGCCCCGAAGGCCGCCTCGAAGGCCGCTATCACCCGCAGAAGCACAAGGATGCGCCGATCGCCATTGTCCTGCATCCCCATCCGCAGTTCGGCGGCACGATGAACAATCGGGTCGTCTACAACCTCCACTACGTCTTTCTGGAGCTGGGGTTCACCGTCCTGCGCTTCAACTTCCGCGGCGTGGGCCGCAGTCAGGGCGAATACGACCAGGGCATCGGTGAACTTTCGGACGCGGCATCGGCGCTGGACTATCTTCAGGCGCTGAACCCGAACGCCAAGCACTGCTGGGTCGCCGGATTCTCCTTCGGCGCGTGGATCGGGATGCAGCTTCTGATGCGCCGTCCCGAGATCACGGGCTTCATCTCGGTCTCGCCGCCCGCTGACCGCTATGATTTCAGCTTCCTCGCCCCCTGTCCGTCCTCGGGCCTCATCATCAACGGCGCGAACGATCGCGTGGCCCCGCCTGCCGACACGCGCGCGCTGGTCGGCAAGCTGCACGAGCAGAAGGGCATCACCATCACCCACGAGGAGATGGAGGGCGCGGGCCACTTCTTCGAAGACCCCTACATGGATCCGATGATCGGGAGCGTCCGCGATTACGTCGCCCGCAGGCTGACCGAAACGACACGCTGAACCGCCGGCGTTCGGGGCGGTCTTGAACCCGGTCCGCACGGGCGGCAGGGTGCGGCGGGCGCGGCCCCCC
>NZ_CXPG01000020.1 GCF_001403735.1 Jannaschia rubra | reverse complement strand
TAAATATTGATGGCTCGGTTGCTTTGTTCGAAGGTGAGATGAGCCTAAGTCCTTCTGGCAAGGTGGTCAGGCTGAAAGGGCTGATCAACAAGACCGCATAGCACTAACCGCTGGTGTCTTGATCCACGCCAGCATGGGGTAGATAGCGACAAAGCTCTCCTGAAAATGTGCGGGGGTGCCACTTCGATAGCGAGGTGGCACCCCCTTATACTTAGACCCTCGGGGTCGTCAGTAGTCTGTAGCCCTTGTAGAGCAGCAGCGCAAAACGCAGCAGCTCACAGGCCGTAGCAAGGTCATCAACCATTTGGCTAATCCTTGCGAGCTCCAGCTGTGGATTTCACCTATCACCGGGTTGATCCTCCCGGATCGCGGTAAGACTGAATCACGCTCGAGCTTGGGTTCTCCTGCTATCGGGGAGTTAGCATCCCTCAAGCGATCTGAGCCCGCACACCCCCGCCGCATAAGAAAGGGATGCTTGAAGGAGTTCGGACCGAACTTTTTGATCCAGAAGCGATCAGAGCAGATCGCGCTCATAAATTCTGCCCCGCGCCAGCCCGATCCGCATCGCCGGCGTCTTACCATCCGTGCCCGGCTCCATCCAGTTGTGGTAGAACCGATAGATTTCGACAAGCTTCGACAGAACGACTGGGTCGTAGAGATGATGCCTGCCCCAGACGCGACCAGGACCATTGGTCGAAATCTGCGGCCGGCTGGCGAAGCGCACGTTCGAGCGGAAGCGATGGAAGTAGCTATCGACGCTTCGGAGCGTAGCCAGGCGCATCAGCTTGGCTTTCTCCCGCGCCTCCAGCCCCGGGTGGTCCGTGAGCAGGCAGACCCGCCTGTTGGGCTCGCTCTTCGTCGGGAATGGATACTGAAACCATTCACCGACCGGCTCCCCGACAAGACGGACAGCCACCTCCTCGTCGAGGATCTCGGCGTAGAACTCCGCCGGAATCAGACTCAGCTCAGTCGGGGTCAACCCCGTGGTTGCACACAGGTCGATGCGACCATCGGAGACGACGCAGTTGCGCATATCGTTCGTCATCGCCTTGTCGAAGTCGATGATGGCGAGATGCGCGCGCCCGGCCGACACTTCCGGCTGAAAAACTGTCGCGAATGATTGCTTGAGGCCAGCATCCCCATCCATCACGAAGATCAACGGGGCGTCCGTCTGGCCGATATGATCGTGCAGCCGCATTGCGTGGGCAAACTGCATCACATCGTAGCGCAGCATCGAGCCGGTGGCAGGCAGGCCGTATTCCTCCACCTGCGGCAGCCCCGCAGCCTTCGCCAGCCGCACGAGATGTGCGTCGAACTCGGTCTTCGTCCAGATGCGGGCGTGGCGGCGGAAAGCCGTAGAGATGTGGTCCTCGTCCGCCGCACGGGACTGGGCCTCCGCTTCCGCCGACGAGATCTCCGGGTCGAGCTGGAAGGACGCCTCCATGATGAAGCCCGATCGCGCGTGCGCGGTGCAGAGATGCTGGAACACGACCGGAAAACGCCGCTTCCGGCTGGGCCAGTTGATGGTCAGCGCCTGGCTGTCGGTGGCGAAGCGTGAGCCCATCTCTGCGAAGTCGATCCGGGAGAAGTCCTCGCGGCGCGCCACGAAGCTCCCGACCTGATCGTGGTAAAACCCGATCCGCCGGTAGATGTCTCGGTAGGACAACCCGGAGATCTTCGAGGTCTTGGCGAGCGACAGGTCGTTGCAGAGCATATCGAGGACCAGGCGGTTCTTGTCCGACCGCTTATGCCGACGGGCCGGCTTGCCGGTCGAGAAGGTCTTCGCGCAGCCCTTGCACCGCCAGCGCGGGTCGCCGCCCTTGGTCTTGCCGAAGCGCTGATAGAGCTCCGGATGCTCCTCGACCGAGAGGCCTTGGTTCGCGCAGCTCGCCGTGCGGCAGGCGGGCGCGCAGGGATCAGTCTCGCGCAGGCGTCGCATCCGCTCGTGTTCCTCCGCGACCGCACGGTTGTTCTTTACCCGGGAGGTTGTGCGACAGGCGGGACACTTGTAGAACTCTTTGTGCTTGCCACCCGGCACCGCTCCGCGCGGCATACCTGGCGGCGCGGACGGGGAGCCATTCGGTCGCTTGAACGGATCGGGCAGCACGCCGTAAAAGGCGCAGGCCGGGTTGCGGCAAAAGTTGAGATCGACACCTGCCACGGGCGCAGGCAGCCTTCGGGTCAGCGGGGCCACCGCTGTTCCCGAAGATATTTTCGAGACGCTCGACACCTGTTTCCTCCATTCGGACGACGGTCAAGCGTGGTGTCAAAGAAAAAGTTGGCCGCAGTGCGGCCAACCGAAGAACTTTTTCAACATTTACCGTCAGGGGCTGGGCCGGGTCGGCCCCCTTTCTCGACTGACCATCCGTCATCCGTCCTGGACATTGACGCACCTGTCCCTCCGGTCCATCACTCGGGCCAGTCGGGACGGGGAGCAGATGATGGCCAACATGCGGATTTCCGAACGGTCGCGTGTCGACCCTTTCATCGTCATGGACGTGATGGAGGCCGCCCGCCGCGCCGAAGCCCAGGGCCGGCACATCGTCCACATGGAGGTGGGCCAGCCTGGAACGCCAGCACCGCA
Source organism: Jannaschia rubra (assembly GCF_001403735.1). Classification (GTDB taxonomy): domain Bacteria; phylum Pseudomonadota; class Alphaproteobacteria; order Rhodobacterales; family Rhodobacteraceae; genus Jannaschia; species Jannaschia rubra. Next base: position 794,831 of record NZ_CXPG01000020.1, on the reverse strand, counting down.
GGCCGCCCGCGTCGGTCTGACCCGTGCAATGGCCTCCGATCCGCTTGGCTATACCGTGGCGCTCGGGCTGCCTGAACTGCGGGCGGGCATCGCCGACCTCTACCGCCGGTGGTACGGCGTCGACCTCGATCCTGCGCGTGTGGTGGTGACGGCGGGGTCGTCCGCGGCCTTCCTTCTTGCCTTCACGGCCCTTTTCGACGCGGGCGACCGGGTGGGGCTGGGGCTGCCGGGCTATCCCTCCTATCGCCAGATCCTGAAGGCCCTTTCGCTGGTGGCGGTGGGCATCGAGACGCAGGCGGCCGACAGGTTCCAGCCCGTTCCTCACACCCTCGATCCGTCGCTGGCCGGGCTGATCGTCGCCTCGCCGTCGAACCCCACCGGCACCATGCTGAACCGCGCATCGATGCGCGCGCTCATCGACGCCTGCCACGCGAACCGGACGGCCTTCATCTCGGACGAGATCTATCACGGCATCCATTACGACGGTGGGGCCGTTTCGGCGCTGGAGGTGTCGGACGACGTCTATGTCATCAACTCCTTCAGCAAGTATTTCAGCATGACCGGCTGGCGGATCGGCTGGATGGTCGTGCCGGAGGATCACATCCGCACCATCGAACGCCTGGCCCAGAACATGTTCATCTGCCCCCCGCACGCCAGCCAGATCGCGGCGCTGCACGCGCTCGGCGCGGACGACGAACTCGACGGGAACCTCGCTGTCTATGCCAGGAATCGCGCGCTCATGCTCGATCGCCTGCCAAGGGCGGGCTTCGACCGGATCGCGCCGCCGGACGGGGCATTCTACATCTATGCGGACGTGTCCCACCTGACCGAAAACAGCGTGAACTTCGCATCGGAAATACTTGAAAAGGCTGGGGTGGCCGTGACGCCGGGCGTCGACTTCGACCCCGGGCGCGGGGCGGGAAGCCTGCGCTTCAGCTATGCCCGCGCGACGGAGGACATCGAGGAAGGACTTGCCCGCCTGCGTGACTTCATGGCGGCGCGGTGATCCGTCTCGCCCTTCTCCTTGGGTTTCTGGCGACGGGAGCGTGGGCGCAGGCCGACGGCCGTGCCACTGTGACGGCGTCGGATGCCCACGACAGATGGGGCGGGGCACAGGTCACGCTGGGGCTCAGCCGCGCCGTGCCCTGGCGCGTCTTCGTGCTGGCCGACCCATGGCGGTTGGTTCTCGACACGGCGGAGGTCGACTGGACGTCGCTCGACCCCGCGACTCTGGCCGAAGTGGGCACGCCCGCCACCGGGCGCATCCGCGCCGGCTGGTCCCGCCTCGTGCTGACGTTGCCCGGCCCGATGGCGGTCGGACGGGCCTGGATGGAGACGGACGCCGGACCCGCGATCCGGGTCGAGCTGACCGACGGCGCAGGGCGGCAGGGGCCGCTCAACCCGCGGTCATGGGACGCCATCGCACCCGATGCCGTGCCGACAGTCGAGCGGCCGCGCCAGACGGGGGACCGGCCGCTGGTCATCGCCCTCGATCCTGGTCACGGGGGCGTCGATCCGGGGGCCGAGCGTGGCGGCACCACCGAAGCCTCGCTGATGCTGCGCTTCGCGCGCGAACTGGCCGAGGTGCTGCGGCGCGAGGGGCACGAGGTCGTTCTGACGCGCGACGCGGATGAATTCGTGGGCCTGCGTGGGCGGTCTACCATCGCGCGGGCGGCGGGCGCGGACCTGATGATCTCGCTCCACGCCGATGCGGTCCGGGGCGGGGGCGCGGAGGGCGCGACCGTCTACACCCTGTCCGACGAGGAGCCAGGTGCGCTGGCCGCCGAGATCGCGCAGCGCCACGGACGCGACGACCTTCTGCTGGGTGCGGGCCAGATCGAGCAGGGAGACGAGATCGCCCGCGTCCTGATCGAAATGGCGCGGGCCGAGACCGCGCCCCGCGGCGAAAGGCTGGCCGACGCACTCATCACGGGGCTGAGCGGGGCGGGCGTCCGCATGCACAAGCGGCCCCGGCTGGGCGGGCGGTTCACGGTGCTCAAGGCGCCGGACATTCCTTCCGTCCTGCTGGAACTGGGGTTCATGTCCGACGAAGGCGACCTGCGGAACCTCATGTCCGCCGAATGGCGCGCGCGGATGGCCGCGGCGGTCGCCCGTAGCATCGACGCCTGGGCCGACAGCGATGCGGAGGAGGCGAGACGCCTGCGGCAGTGACCCTGCGCCCCGTTCAACGGATCGTGACCGGACGGCATGGGCAGCGCGCCGCCCGACGCAGTGTCGCGCTTTGACGGCAGGGGGTGCGGCGCGTATATCGGCACGACCGGAAGAACCAAATCTGACGGGCAGGGGCACGGGTACATGGCGGACAACAGGTTGAAATCGGCGGGCGCATCGCTCTGGCGCGGGTTGCAGGCCGTCGGCATGTTCTTCCTCGCGACGGTCGGGGGCCTGTTCTCGGCGGTGACGCTGGGCGTCGTGGCGCTCGCCATGTCGATCGGCGGTGTCCTCTGGATGTACGGCCGCGACCTGCCCAACCATGAGCAGCTTGCCCAGTATACACCCCCCACGATCAGCCGCATCTATTCGGGCGAGGGGCGACTGATGGACGAATTCGCCCGCGAACGCCGCCTGTTCGCCACGGCAGACGAGATCCCCCCCCTGGTCAAGCAGGCGTTCATCTCGGCCGAGGACAAGAATTTCTATCAGCACGCCGGATACGATCCCGTCGGCATGGTCTCTGCCGCCGTCGATGCGGCACGGGGCAAGCGCCTGCGGGGCGCGTCGACCATCACGCAGCAGGTGATGAAGAACTTCCTTCTGTCCTCGGACCGCAGTGCCGAGCGGAAGGTGAAGGAGATCATCCTCGCCTCGCGCATCGAGGAGACGCTGGGCAAGGAGGACATCCTGGAGCTCTATCTCAACGAGATCTTCCTGGGGCAGAACAGCTATGGCGTGGCCGCGGCATCGCAGACCTATTTCAACAAGACCCTGTCGCAATTGACGCTGGAGGAAGCCGCGTATCTGGCGATCCTGCCCAAGGCGCCGTCGGACTATCACCCCGTCCGCCAGGCCGAGCGCGCGATCGAGCGGCGCAACTACGTCTTGCTGGAGATGTTCCAGAATGGCTACATCACCCGCGCCGAACTGGAGACCGCGCAGCAGAAGCCCCTGCTGACGGTGCAGTCCGGCCATTATGCCCCATTCCGCGCCGCCCTGCCGCCGCGCGATTACTTCACCGACGAGATCCGGCGCCAGTTGACCGAGGATTTCGGCGAGGAGGAGTTCTTCACCCAGGGCTTCAACGTCCGCGCCACCGTCGATGCCGAGATGCAGGCCGTCGCGGCCAAGGCATTGCGCCGCGCGCTGGAGCAGTTCGACCGTGGCCAGGGCGTCTGGCGCGGCACCGGCAAGACCATCGACCCGGCCCTGCTTGATGACGAAACCGCATGGCGCCGCGCGCTGGCCGAGACGGTCGTGGCCCGGGACATCGACCTTGGGAGCGCTTGGCTGCCCGCCGTCGTCCTGGCCGTGGGCGACCAGAGCCTGACGCTTGGCGCCGAAGGGGTCGAGGCGCAGGTCGATGTCCCGCGCACGGACATCGACTGGCTGCGCGGCAGCTTCGTCGACAACTTCGAGGTGGGAGACGTCGTCCATGTGCGCCGCTTGACCGACGACGCCACCGGCGACCTGATCCGCTGGTCGCTGCGGCAGGTGCCCGAGGTGCAGGGCGGATTCATGGCGATGGACGTGAACACCGGCCGGGTTCTCGCGATGCAGGGTGGCTTCAGCTATCAGCATTCGGTCTTCAACCGGGCGACGCAGGCCACGCGGCAGCCGGGATCGTCCTTCAAGCCATTCGTTTATGCCGCAGCGCTCGACAGCGGGTATCAACCCAACACCATCGTCGTGGACGCCCCCATCGAGATCGACCAGGGCAACGGCGAGATCTGGCGACCCAAGAACGCGTCGAACAAGTATTACGGCCCCAGCCCCCTGCGGACGGGGATCGAACGCTCGCGCAACCTGATGACCGTCCGGCTGGCGCAGGACGTGGGCATGGGCACGGTGGCCACCTATGCCGAACGGTTCGGCGTCTACGACCGCATGGATGAGCTTCTGGCCAACTCGCTCGGCTCGCAGGAGACGACGCTCTACAAGATGGTAGCGGCCTATGCGATGTTCGCCAACGGCGGCGAGCGGGTGGAGCCCACGCTGGTTGACCGCATCCAGGACCGCTATGGCCGCACCGTCTATCGCCACGATCAGCGGTCCTGCAACGATTGCGAGCAGTTCGCGTCCCTGGCCGATGGGCAGGGTCCCCGCATCGTATCGAACCGCGAACGGGTCATGGACGCGATCACGGCCTATCAGTTGACGTCGATGATGCAGGGCGTCGTCGAACGTGGAACCGCGTCGCGGACGGTGAACCTGCCGGTGCCGATCGCTGGCAAGACCGGAACCACCAACGATTCCAAGGACGTCTGGTTCGTGGGCTTTTCGTCCACCATCGTCGCCGGATGCTACATCGGCTATGACCGGCCGCGCAACATGGGCCGGTCGGCGTCGGGCGGCGGCATGTGCGGTCCGGTTTTCAACGAGTTCATGGCCGAGGCGATCCAGAAGTACGGCGGCGGCCCGTTCGAGGTGCCCGAAGGCGGCTACTTCGTGAAGATCGACCGCTATACCGGCGCACGCCTGCCCGACGACGCCACGGGCGAGAACGTCGTGGCCGAATACTTCCGCCAGGGCGACGATCCGTTCATGGGCGTGGGCGGCACGATCATCGACGGCGGCTTCGCGATGGCGGGCGACTTGCCGCTGTTCGGGCGGGGCGAGGGCGACGTGGAGGACCGGGGCGGCATCCAGGTCGAGACGTCGACGGGACGCAGCGTCGTGGTGCCGGGACGCGCGTCCTTTGGGGCGCTGTCGTCCGGGGGCCTCTACTGACCCGCCGCCTTGCCCCCCGGCGGGGCAGGGTTTAGGTCAGCGGCGACAAACCCCGAGAGGTTCGAGAGTGCGCGCAGAAGTCCAGAACAACGTCGAGGCCATCGGCAAGTCCGTGGCCCTCCTCAAGCGGCGGCTCGACTGGGAGACTGCGCCGCATCGCCTGGAGGAGATGAACGCGATGATCGAGGACCCCACGTTGTGGGACAACCCCGAGCGCGCGCAGAACCTGATGCGGGACCGTCAGGCCCTGATCGACAGCATCGAGGGCATTGAGGGCCTGGAACGGGATACCGCCGATAATCTGGAACTTATCGAACTGGGCGAGATGGAGGACGACGCGGAGGTCGTGACCGAGGCCGAGGCCGCCATCGCCCGCCTGGTCGGCACCGCCGCCGAGAAGGAACTAGAGGCGCTGCTCGACGGCGAGGCGGACGGCAACGACACCTTTCTCGAAATCAACTCCGGCGCGGGCGGGACCGAGTCCAACGACTGGGCCAACATGCTGGCCCGCATGTACACCCGGTGGGCCGAGAAGCGCGGCTATACCGTCGAATTGCAGAGCATGTCTCCGGGCGAGGAGGCGGGGATCAAGTCCGCTGCCTACAAGATCAGCGGCAAGAACGCCTATGGCTGGCTCAAGTCTGAATCGGGCGTGCACCGGCTGGTCCGCATCTCGCCCTACGATTCTTCAGCCCGGCGACACACGTCCTTCTGTTCGGTCTGGGTCTATCCCGTCGTTGACGACAACATCGAGATCGAGATCGCGCCCAACGACATCCGCATCGACACCTACCGGTCCTCGGGCGCCGGCGGGCAGCACGTCAACACGACCGACTCGGCCGTCCGGATCACGCACCTGCCCACGAACATCGTGGTGACGAGTTCGGAGAAGTCGCAGCACCAGAACCGGGATATCGCCATGAAGGCGCTGAAATCGCGCCTCTATCAGATGGAGTTGGACCGCCGGAATGCCGATATCAACGCTGCGCACGAAGCCAAGGGCGACGCGGGCTGGGGCAATCAGATCCGGTCCTATGTCCTGCAACCCTACCAGATGGTGAAGGACCTGCGGACGGGCTACGAGACGTCTGACACCGGGGGCGTCCTCGACGGCGCGCTCGACGGGATCATGGCATCGGTGCTGGCGTCCGACGCTTCGGGCAAGAGCCGGGCGGACGCCAACGGAGACTAGGGCGGTCGCGGCAACGAAAGACCCCGCTCCGTTTCCGAAGCGGGGTTCGTGCATCCTTGACCAGTGACCCGCCGGGTCAGCCCTGGTGCTTGGGCGCCTCGGGCTTGGGGGGCTGGCCCGTATGGTTGCGCGGACCGGTGGACAGCGGATCGTCCTGACGCTGCACCGCGCCTTCGAAGTGGGCACCCGATTCGATGGCGATAGTCTTGTGGATGATGTCGCCCTCGACCCGCGCGGTGGAGGTCAGGCGCACCTTCAGGCCGCGCACGCGACCGATGACGCGACCGTTGACGACGATGTCGTCGGCGATAACCTCGCCCCGGACGGTGGAGCCTTCGCCTACGGTCAACAGATGGGCGTGGATGTTGCCCTCGACCTCACCCTCGATCGTGATGTCGCCCGACGTCTTGATATCGCCCTTGATGATAAGGTCCGAAGACAGGGTCGACGGCGCCACCTTGGGCTTCATCGCGGCCTGTCCGGCGCCGAGTTCGAGACCGGCGGGCTTCGACGGCGGCGCCGAAGCGGACGTCTGCGAGTGGGTTGCGGACTTGTCGGCGTCACCGCCGGGCTGGTTCAGCTTAGATTTAGAAAACATCCTGACCTGCATTGATGAAAGTGATTGGGTCCAGGGCCTGACCGTTGCGGCGAACCTCATAGTGGAGATGAGTTCCGGTCGACCGTCCGGTCGATCCCATACCACCGACCTTGTCCCCGCGCGAGACCCTTTGGCCAACGGAGACGTTGATCGCGCTCATGTGGCCATATCGCGTCTCGAATCCGAGGGGGTGGCGGATCTTGACCAGCTTGCCGTAGCCGTTGGACCAGCCGGCGTGGACGACCGTGCCCTCGGCGGTGGCCAGGATCGGGGTGCCTGTGGCGCTGGCCAGGTCGAGCCCCTCATGCATCCGGCCCCACCGGGGCCCGAAGGGCGACGTCCGACGATGCGAGGCCGTGACCGGCATCGAGAGCGGCAGGCTCTCGGCGGCAAGGCGGTACATGTCGATGTCTTCCAGCCGGTCCAGGATGCCATTGGCGCGGGCGGTGTCCATGTCGTGCAGGTCGCCGCCGCCGCGCGTCGACACGACGACGGGGCTCAGCGGGCCGCCCTGTCCGACGTAGGAGCTGCGGACCTCGCGCAGCAGCGCGTCCGACGATACGCCGGCGCTGGCGAAGACCTGCTCCAGCGGTTCCAGCGAGGTTTCCAGCGCCGTCTCCAGGCGGCTGAAGATGCGGTCGTTCCGCTCGGCCACGACCTCCGCCATCATTTCCATGCGGGCGATCTCGGCATCGGCACCCTCGGCTACGATAAGGGCCTCGTCCCGCTCCAGCGCGGTGGCGTCCAGCGCTTCGGCAAGGGCTCCGGCGGTGGCGCTGCTGTCGGCCGCCAGACGCTCGGCCTGAACCGCCGCCTCGGGCGCGTTGTCCAGACGGGCGGCCAGGGTTGCGACCTCGCCCCGGGCCTCGTTGCGTTCGGTCACGGTGCGGCGCAGGGTCCGCTGGATGACCTCGATTCCGGTCTCGAGCTCCCGCACACGCTGTTCGGAGGCGAGGACAGTGCCTTGCATCTTCGACACTTCCTCAAGCGCGGCGTAGAACCGCTCCAGTGCCTGCTCGGCCTCGGTCGCGCGGGTGTCGCGCTCCGACGACAGCGCGGCAAGGCGCGTCTCATAGGCGATCTGCGCGCGTGCGTTCTGGTCGCGCGCCGTGCCGGAAGTGATGGCCCCGATCAGGAAGAAAGACGTCACGATCGCCGTCCAGCCCAAGACCAGCGCGCCGCCCACCAGGGTCGCCGCCTGCGTCATTGGCCGCATCCGGACGAACCGGGTGCCTTGTTCGGATTTCAGGAAAAGCCGCTGCTCGGGCAGATGGCGTTCGAGTTTCGCGTTGAGTCTGTCCGACAGGCGTTGCTTCACGCGCCGTCCCCCTTGTCTTGAATGTCGCGGGCCCGCACCGGCCCGCCTTCCGTTCCCCTCACGGTTCCCCCCGTATCGAAGGATTTGCCGTGTGTGGCGTTCTAGACACGGTGGCGACGTCGGGCAACCTTTTCGCGATTGGTCACCCCGCCCGGCGGCGAAATGCCGCCCGTCCGGAAATATCCCGATGTCAGGCGCCTTCGACCAGCGGCCAGTAGAAGTCGGGCGGCAGGCCCGCATCGGCGCGCTTTTCCTCGTTGAACGGGGGCTTCAGCGGGCCATGGAAGTGCCGGCGGACAAGGTCGTGAAAGACCACCTTGGGGTCCAGATCGTGCCGTCCGCACAGGAAGTGGAACCATTTGGAGCCGTAGGCGACATGCGCCACCTCTTCGCCATAGATCGTGCTCAGCGCCTCGACCGCGCGCGACTCTCCCGCCCGTTCGAAAAGGGCGATCATTCCGGGCGTCACGTCGAGTCCCCGCGCCTCCAGCACCATGGGCACGACGGCGAGCCGCGCCATCAGGTCGCGCGCCGTCTCCTCTGCCGCGCGCCACATGCCGGCATGCGCGGGCAGGGCGCCGTAATGGCTGCCTGCGGCCAACAGGCAATCGTTCATCAGGCCCCAGTGCTTCGATTCGTCGTCGGCGGCGGAGACCCAGTCGTCGAAGAACCCAAGGGGCATGGGCACATGGGCGAAGCGCGCGATCACGTCCCAATGCAGGTCCACGGCATTGAGCTCGATATGCGCGACGGCGTGCATCATGGCGATGCGGCCCTCCGCCGTGCCGGGCTTGCGGCGCGGAACGTCGCGGGGGTTCAGAAGCTCCGGCCGGTCGGGGCGCGCGGGCCGGTCAGGCGGCTCCGCCGTGCCGATGTCGATGGGCGTGCCCCCCTCGCGCGACGCCCGCCAGTGGGCGGCATGGGCGCGCGACAGGTCGGTCTTGGCGCGGGGGTCGGCGGTCTCCAGCACCTCGACCGCCATGCGGGCCAGCGTCGTCACGCGCGGATCGCGGCCAGAACCTCGTCCGAATGGCCCGCGACCTTGACCTTCGGCCAGACCTGCCGGACCGCACCGTCCGCGCCGATCAGAAAGGTCGTCCGCTCGATCCCCATGAAGGTCTTGCCGTACATGCTCTTTTCCCGCCAGACGCCGTAGTCCTCGCAGGTCGTCCCCTCCTCGTCGGACGCGAGGATCACCTTCAGGTCGTGCTTGGCCGCGAACTTGTCGTGCTTGGCGGCCGAATCCTTCGAGACCCCGATGACCACGGCGCCCGCCTCCGCGAAGGCCTCGATGGCCTCGGAAAAGGCGATGGCCTCCTTGGTGCAGCCGGGCGTGTCGTCCTTGGGATAGAAGTAGAGCACGACCTGCCGGCCCTGGAAATCCGACAGGCTGACTTCGCCGCCGCCATCGCGGGGCAGGGTGAATTCCGGGGCCTTGTCGCCCGGCTGGGGAAGGTCTGTCATCGGCGGCTCTCCGGATGTTGTACCCGATGGGACTTGGAACCGGGTAGGGGTCGGGTCAAGTATGACCTTCGCCACGAACGCCGGAGCCGCCCCTTCCATGCCCGAGAGACCAGCCGCCCAGCCGCGCCGTCGCGGACGCCGCCGCGCGTCCGCGCTCGTGCTGCTGGTCCTTTGCGCGTTGCTGGCGGGCGCAGTGCTGCGGCTGACGCAGGGGCCGGTGGCGCTGCCGGCCTGGACGGTCGCCCGGATCGAGCAGCGCATCGGCCGTGACCTCGCGCCCCGGCAGGTGTCACTGGGCCTCGTCGCGCTGTTCTACGACCTGGAGGACCAAGCCCTGCGCCTGCGCCTGCGCGATGCGCGGCTGACCGATGCCTCCGGCCCCGTGGTCACTCTGCCCGACGCGCGGGTCGCGCTCGACGGGGCGGCGCTGCTGCGGGGCAAGCTGCGGCCCCGGCGCGTCGCAGTGGAGGGCCTGTCGCTCGACGTGGCGCGCGATGCGGACGGGGCGTTCTCGCTGGCCTTCGGCGCGGGCGGCGGCGACCTGCCGGGCACCTGGTCCGAGGCGCTGGAGACGCTGGACACCCTCCTTGCCAACCCCGTCATCGCGGAACTGTCCGACGTGACGGTCGAAGGCGTCACCCTGCGCTTCACCGACGCGATCACCGGCCTGTCCGAGACGGTCGAGGACGGCACCGTCGTCTGGGCGCGCGACGGCGGCGGGGTGCGCCTGTCGCTCACGTCGTCGCTGCGGCTGGGGGCACGGACGGCACGGGTGGCGATGTCGCTGACCCGGCGCGGCGACGGGCAGGGCGCGCAGGCTACGGTGGCGCTGGACGACCTGTCGCTGGCCGGGCTGGCCGAAGCCGTCCCCGGTGTGCCCGCGTTGACGCTGGTCAAGGGCGAGGTCTCGGCCAGCGCGGCCATGACCCTGGCGGAAGATGGCACCCCCGGTCCCCTCGTCGGCCGGCTGGAGGCCGGGGGCCTGTCCATGACAGACCGGCCGGCCCTCGCCCTCGACCGCGCGCTTCTGGCTTTCGCTTGGCAGCCGGGGCCGGGGCGCATCGCCTTGTCGCAGATCGAGGCGTCGTCTGACGACCTGTCGCTGACTGCCGACGGCCAGATCCTGCTGGAGGACGGGCTGATCGGCCCGGTGCAGATGCAGCTTCGGCTCGGCCCCACGGTGCTCGACCCGGAAGGGCTGTTCGACCGCCGCGTTGAATTCGCGCAAGGCTTGATCGAGGCGCGGCTGACGCAGGCGCCGCTCGGCCTCGCCATCGGGCAGGCCATGCTGACGGGCCCCTCTGGCACCGCGCGCCTGTCGGGGCGGCTGACCTTTACCGATGAGGGCCCGGCAGGGGCGCTTCGCCTTGTGGTGCCGCAGATGGCGGTGGACCAACTGGTGGCGCTCTGGCCGCCCTCGATCCAGCCGCAGGGACGCGCGTGGTTCACGACGAACCTTCTGGGCGGCGAGGCGCGCCGCGCCGTGGCGCTCGTCCGGCTGGAACCCGCGACCCCGCCGCAGGTCGCGGCCAGCTTCGAGTTCTCCGGCGGCGCCTTTCGCTACATGCGCGAGATGCCCCCGGCGCAGGACGCGGCCGGCGCGGCGCAGCTCGATGGTAACCGGCTGACGCTGCGGCTGGATCGCGGGGCGGTCCCCGTCACCGGCCCGGACCAGCCCGAGCCGTCCGGCACCGTGGACGTGGCCGGCACGACCTTCACCATCCCCGACGCGACCGCGCGCCCGGCGGAAGGGGTGCTGGACCTGACGGCACAGGGCGGCATCGGCGACATCCTGACCCTGATGGACAACCCGCCCTTCCGCCTTCTGGACCGGCTGAACAAGACGCGGGATCTGGCCTCCGGTGCGGCCGAGGCGCGGGTGGCCGTGCGCCTTCCGCTCCGGAAGGGCAACGCCCCGGCCGACATCGCCTATGACGTGACAGCCCGCCTGACAGACGTGGAAAGCCGCGCGATCGTGCCGGGCCGCCTTCTGGCGGCGCCGGACCTGACGCTGACGGCCGCACCGGGCGAGGTGACGATAGCAGGCGACATGACGCTGGAGGGGGTGCCGTTCTCGGGTCGCTGGCGTCAGGCGCTGCCACCGCCGCTGAGCGATCCGATCGTCCCCGGCGCGCCGCCCCCGCCGCCGCGTCCCCTGCCCGAGCCGGGGCAGGTGACGGGCACGGCGCGGCTCACGCCGGACGGTCTGGAGCGATTGGGCATCACGATCGACGCGCTCGACCTGCGTGGCGAGGCATCGGCGGATCTGTCCATCGTCTTGCCGCAGGGCGAGCCGCCGCGCCTGAGCGTGCGGAGCGACCTGCGCGGCCTGTCGGTGGCCTTGCCCGTCATCAACTGGTCCAAGGGCGCCGCCCGCGCCGCCGACCTGCTGGTCGAGGCGACGCTCGGGCCCGTGCCCGAAGTGACGCGCGTTGCCCTCGACGCGCCGGGGCTCGACGCGACGGGTCAGGTGACGCTCCGAGCCGAAGGGGGTCTCGACCGTGCGAGTTTCGACAGGGTGGATGCCGGCTGGTTCGACGGCCCCCTGGTCTTGGCCGGCCGGGGCCGGGGGGTGGCACCCGCCGTCACGATCCGTGGCGGCACCGCCGATCTGCGCCGCGCGCTGCTCAACACCGGGGGCGAGGGCGGGGGCGATGGCGCCCCCCTCGACATCGCGCTGGCCCGGCTGCAGGTGACCGAAGGGATCGCCCTGACCGACCTGCGCGCCACGTTGCGCGGCGGCGCGGGCAGCTTCACCGGCCGCATCAACGGGGGCGCCGCCGTGGAAGGGGCGATTGCGCCGCAGGGGGGCGGGACGGCGGTTCAGATCAGGGGCGGGAACGCCGGCGAAGTGCTGCGGTCGGCGGGCCTGTTCCGGGACGCGGCGGGCGGGCCGATCACACTGACCCTGCGGCCCACGGGGCAGACCGGCGTCTTTTCAGGCAGCGTTCGCATGGCCGACGTGCGGGTCCGCAACGCGCCCGCGCTCGCGTCGCTCCTTCAGGCGCTGTCGGTTGTGGGCATCCTCGAACAGCTGGGTGGCGAGGGCCTGTTCTTCCCGACCGTCGAGTCGGAATTCGTCCTGCGCCCCGGCGACATCATCGTCCGACAGGCCAGCGCGGTCGGCCCCTCCATGTCGATCACGGCGGACGGCACCTTCGACCTCGGGTCTAAGCGGATGGACATGCAGGGCGTGATCTCGCCCATCTACCTCGTGAACGGCCTGTTCGGCGCGCTGTTCGCGCGGCGCGACGAGGGGCTGTTCGGCTTTACCTACCGTCTGAGCGGCCCCGTCGCCTCGCCCGCGGTATCGGTCAATCCGCTGTCGATCCTGACGCCGGGCGTGTTCCGCGACATCTTCCGCAAGGATGTCCCTTCCTGATAGGGCGCGGCCATGCAACTCAGCGATTTCGACTTCGACCTGCCTGACGACCTGATCGCCACGCGCCCCGCACGACCCCGCTCGTCGTCGCGCCTGCTGGTGGCAGAAGGCGGGCGGACGACGGACGCCGTCTTCACCGATCTGATCCGCTGGCTGCGCCCTGGCGACCGGCTGGTGCTCAACGATACCCGCGTCATCCCCGCACGCCTGCCCGCCATCCGTGTGCGCGACAGCAGCGACGGCACCGGCCGCGCGCGTGTCGAGCTGACGCTGACCGCGCCGCGGGCCGACGGCACCTGGCGCGCGCTGGCACGGCCGCTTCGGAAGCTGCGCGCAGACGACCGGCTGGAGCTGGCCGCCGGTCATACCGCGCGAGTGACCGACCGGACCGAGGCTGACGCGGGCATTGCATTCAACTGCGAGCCCAAGGACTTGCACGACGTTCTTCAGGCTGCGGGCCAGATGCCCTTGCCGCCCTACATCGCCGCGAAGCGTCCGCCTGACGCGCAGGACATGGATGATTATCAGACCGTCTGGGCGCGCCATTCAGGTGCGGTCGCGGCCCCCACGGCCAGCCTGCATTTTGATGCACCCATGCTGGAGAAGCTGCGCGCCATGGGCGTCGAGTTCACCGAGGTGACGCTGCACGTTGGAGCGGGCACCTTCCTGCCCGTCAAGGTCGAGGACGTGACCACCCATCGGATGCACGCCGAATGGGGCGAGGTGACGCCCGCCGCCGCCGAAGCCATCGCGGCGACGAAGCGCGCCGGAGGCCGCGTCATCCCGGTGGGCACCACCGCCCTGCGCCTGATTGAGAGCGCGGCGGCGGGCGGGCGGATCGCGCCGTTCCGGGGCGACACCGACATCTTCATCTATCCCGGCTACGACTTCCGCGTGACCGACGGCCTCATTACCAACTTCCACCTGCCGCAATCGACCCTGCTGATGCTGGTCAGCGCGCTGATGGGGCGGGACCGGATGCTGGCGCTCTATCGACATGCAATCGCGGAACGGTATCGCTTCTTCAGCTATGGCGATGCGTCGCTTCTGCTGCCGGATCGGTCGGCCCTGGACCGCCCCTAGGGGCGACGCTGCCTTTCGGAGCGAGTGAGGCGGTTTCGGCGTGGACGCGGGGCGCGGCCCGGCGTAGGCGCGGGCCGACTCAATCCGCATCCGTTCGAGGCCGCCATGCTCCATGTCTTTCGCAATACCTGGGCACTGCTGGTCGGCATCTCGCTGCTGATGCTCGGGAACGGGATGCAGGGCACGCTGCTCGGCGTGCGCGGCGCGATCGAGGGGTTCTCGACCGGGGCCATGTCCATCGTCATGTCGGGCTATTTCGCGGGCTTCCTGCTCGGCTCGCAGATGGTGCCGGGGATGATCCGGCGGGTGGGACATGTGCGCGTCTTCGCGTTCCTCGGCTCGCTCGCCTCGGCAGGGCTTCTGCTCTATCCGGTGCTGACCGACCCCTACAGCTGGACGGCGCTGCGCATCCTTCTGGGGTTCTGCTTTTGCGGCGTCTACATCGTCGCGGAAAGCTGGCTCAACAACACCACCACGAACGAGACGCGGGGCCGGGCGCTGTCGCTCTACATGATCGCGCAGATGGTCGGAATCGTCGCCGCGCAGGCGATCTTCGCCCTGGGCGACGCGGGCGATTATACCCTGTTCATCATCGTCTCGGTGCTGGTGTCGCTGGCGTTCTCGCCCATCCTTCTGGCCGCGACCCCCGTGCCACCGTTCGAGACGACGAAGCCGATGTCGTTCCGCACTGTCTATGAGACGTCGCCGCTGGGCTTCGTAGGCATCTTCATCCTGGGGGCGGTGTTCTCGGCGCTGTTCGGGATGGCGGGCGTTTTCGGCGCGGCGGCGGGGCTGACGTCGGCGGAGATCGCGCTGTTCGTCTCGGCCATCTATACCGGCGGGCTGATCCTGCAGTATCCGGTCGGCTGGCTGTCGGACCGGATGGACCGGCGGCAGCTGGTCATCGCGGGCTCGGTCATCGCCATCCTGGCCTGCGGGCTCGGCATCGCGGATTTCGGCGGCGTTCCGGGCCTTCTGGTGGCGGCGTTCCTGATCGGGGGCATGGCCAATCCGCTCTATGCGCTGCTCCTGGCCTATACCAACGACTACCTTCAGCCGGAGGACATGGCCTCCGCCTCGGCCCGGCTCCTTTTCGTCAACGGGCTGGGCGCGATCGGCGGGCCGCTGGTCACCGGCTGGCTGATGGGGCGGGTCGGACCGGGCGGGTTCTTCATCTTCATCGGCGTCCTGATGGCGTTGCTGGGGCTCTATACGGGATGGCGCATGACGCAGCGCGCGGCCGTAGCCAGCGACGACACGACAAGCTATTATGCAGTGGCGCCGATGGCGACGACGCCGGTCACGGTCAGCAACATGGCCGAGGCCTGGGAGGAGGAATCGATCGAGGCCGCGGAGGCGGCCGAGACTGCGGAGGCTGCGCAATGAACGTGACACCGGATCATATCCTCGGGTTCTGGCTGGACGAATGCTCGCCCGACGACTGGTACGTGCAGGACGACGCCCTCGACGCGAAGATCCGCGACCGGTTCCGCGAAGCGTGGGAAAACGCCCGCAACCTGCTCGGCTGGACGACCACGGCGCGGGGGGCGCTCGCGCTCTTGATCCTGACGGACCAGTTTCCGCGCAACATGTTCCGGGGGCAGGGGCAGGCGTTTTCGACCGACCGCTTCGCCTGCGCCGTGGCGAAGCGGGCCATCTGGCAGGGGATGGATCTGTTCGTCGATGGACGCGGTCGGCAGTTTTTCTACCTGCCGCTCGAACATTCCGAGAGCACCCAGGACCAGCACCGTGCCGTCCGCCTTATCCTGACCCGGCTGGAAGGCTCCGAGACGCTGCTCCATGCCCGCGCGCACCGCGCCGTCATCCGCCGCTTCGGCCGCTTCCCTCCACGTAACGAGGCCCTGGGCCGGATGTCCTCCCCGGGTGAGCAGGCATTCCTGGACCGTGGCGGATACGGCGCCGTGGTGCGCGAATTGCGGGCCGCCTGATCTGGAAAGCGGCCTCTCCGGCACTAACCTCCTGCGGGATGTGGATTTCATGCCGGAGGACATCATGGGACCGAACTACCTGACCGGATCGTGGGTCGCCTGGATCTCGATCGTGCTGATTGTGGGCGGCCTTCTGTTCACCTTCATCGTCCCCGTCGCGGGGCTGGCCATCGGGTTGGTGCCGGTGGGCTATTTCGCGGCCCTGATCGGTGCTGCGTTCCTGTTCGGCGGCTGGGTCAGATGGCGGGCGGCGCATCGCCCCCCGAACCGCTGACCTGCGCTTTCCGGTTCCATTCGGGCCGCCAGCACGGTAATTCAGTATTGAACAATTCCGAGGGAGGCGGCCAATGGCCCAGAAATTCGACCTGATCGTGATCGGCGCGGGCCCCGGCGGCTATGTCGCCGCCATTCGCGCCGCGCAACTCGGCCTCAAGGTCGTCTGCGTCGAGCGGGAGCATCTGGGCGGCATCTGCCTCAATTGGGGCTGCATCCCGACCAAGGCGATGCTGCGCTCGTCGGAGGTGTTCCACCTGATGCACCGCGCCAAGGAGTTCGGGCTGAAAGCGGAGGGCATCGGCTACGATCTCGACGCCGTGGTCAAGCGGTCGCGCGGCGTGGCCAAGCAGCTGTCGGGGGGCATCGGCCACCTGTTCAAGAAGAACAAGATCACCACGGTCATGGGCGAGGCGAAGATCACGGCCAAGGGCAAGGTCTCGGTGAAGACCGACAAGGGCACCGAGGAGCTGGAGGCCAAGGACATCGTCCTGGCCACCGGCGCCCGTGCCCGGAACCTTCCGGGGCTGGAGGCCGACGGCAAACGGGTCTGGAATTACAAGCACGCGCTCGTCCCCGCCCACATGCCCAAAAAGCTGCTGGTCATCGGGTCGGGCGCCATCGGGATCGAATTCGCCAGCTTCTACAACACGCTGGGCGCCGAGACGACCGTGGTCGAGGTGATGGACCGCATCCTGCCGGTGGAGGATGCGGAGATTTCGGCCTTCGCGAAGAAGCAGTTCGAGAAGCAGGGAATGAAGATCCTGCAGAAGGCCATCGTCAAATCACTCGATCGGAAGGACGACAAGGTCGTGGCGACCATCGAATCGGATGGCAAGGCCGAGACGCATGACTTCGACACCGTGATCTCGGCCGTCGGCATCGTCGGCAACGTCGAGGGGCTGGGGTTGGAGGAGCTGGGCGTCAAGATCGACCGCACCCACGTCGTGACCGACGAATACTGCCGCACCGGGGTCGAGGGGCTTTACGCCATCGGCGACATCGCCGGCGCTCCCTGGCTCGCCCACAAGGCCAGCCATGAGGGCGTGATGGTGGCCGAACTGATCGCCGGTAGGAACGATGTGCATCCGGTCCGCCCCGAGAGCATCGCGGGCTGTACCTATTGCCATCCGCAGGTCGCGTCGGTCGGCATGACCGAGGCCAAGGCCAAGGAGGCTGGCTTCGAGATCAAGGTCGGCCACTTCCCCTTCATCGGTAACGGCAAGGCGATTGCCCTGGGTGAACCGGAGGGGATGGTGAAGACGATCTTCGACAAGAAGACGGGCGAATTGCTGGGCGCGCACATGATCGGCGCCGAGGTGACCGAGCTGATCCAGGGCTACGTCATCGGCCGTCAGCTTGAGACGACCGAGGAAGACCTGGCCCACACCGTCTTCCCGCATCCGACCCTGTCCGAGATGATGCACGAGAGCGTGCTCGACGCCGACGGCCGCGCGATCCACTTCTGACGGCCGAGAAGGGGGCCCGCACCGCGGGCCCCGATACGTCAGAACCCGTAGGACATCTTCAGGCCGACCGACGTCGCGGTGGCGTCGATGTCCGCGCCGTCGGCGATATCGCCGAAGCGGTGATGCACGACTTCCGCACCCATGTTGACACGGTCGGTCACCCGGAAGTCCATGCCCGCGCCCAGGGCGACGCCGCTGTCGTAGTAATCCACGCCCGCCCCGCTGAACTTGGCGCGCGCCAGACCCACGGTGCCATAGGCCAGCGCCTGGCCCATGTCATAGCCGAACTTTCCCGAAAGGCGCAGGCCGTGCTCGATCGTGGCTCCGCCGACAAAGTCACCCAGATCGGCCTTGTAATCGAAGTACGCCGCCTCGCCGCCATAGACGAAGGTGCCTGACTGGATCTGATGGCCGACCGCCAGCGAAAAGGCGAGGTCCCCGTCGGTGATCGTCACGTCAGGTCCGAAGCTGTCGGTGGATACGCCACTGCGCCCATAAGCCAGCGTGCCCGCGACATAAGGGCCTGACCAGTCGCCATAGCCGCCGCCATAGGGTTGGGCCACGGCGGGCAGGGCGCAGATGAGAAGCGCGGCGGTGCCGCAGAGAAGGGTCTTCATGCCTGTAATCCGTTTTTTTGGTTTTGCCTGACCCAAGCCTTACAGCACGCTCGAATCGCTGGGAAGTAACCGCGAATCGAGGCGCTCCCCGCGCCCTGGTTCGGTGACGTTCCTGCAACGCTCGCCGATTCCTGTCGCGGGGGCACGCGCGATCTGGCAAGCGCGGGGCATGTCCTCCGACCGCACGCAATGGCTTCTCGTGGCACTCGTCTTTCTGGCGGGGCTGCTGGCGGCCGCGCAGTTCGGCAAGATCGCCCTGACCCTGCCTGAAGTCGCCCGCACCTTCGCGCGTCCGCTGACGGGGGTGTCGGTGCTGGTGTCCCTGGTGGGCCTCGTGGGGCTGGCGTTCGGGGCGATGGCGGGCGGGGTGGCGGCGGGCTTCGGTCCGGGCCGCACGTTCCTCGGGGGTCTGGTTCTCGGCGGCGTGCTATCGCTGGTGCAGGTGATGCCGATGCCGTTCTGGGCTTTCGCGGCGACCCGCGTGGTCGAGGGGATGTCGCATCTGGCCCTCGTCGTGGGCGGCCCGCCCCTGATGGCGGCAGCGGCTTCCGACCGCGACAGGCCGCTGGTCATGGGGCTCTGGGCGTTGTTCTTCGGCGGGTCGCTGGCAATCTCGGCGCAGGTCTTTCCTGCCATTCTGGGCACCGGAGGTCTGGCGCTGCTGTTCGGGTTGCACGGAGCCGCGATGCTGGTTCTGGCCGCCGTGCTGTGGCGGAGGGTCCCGCGCATCCCGCGGCAGGCCGTGTCGCTCGACCCCGTTGCGACCCATGCGGCGATCTATTCGCACCTGCGGCGGGTGGCGCCTGCGCTCGGTTTCGTCTGCTACACTTTCCTGTTCGTGGCCTCCGTGGCCATCCTGCCCGAGGCGCTGTCCCGCCCATCGCTGGCCTTCGTCCTGCCGCTCATCACGCTGACGACGACGCTCGCCGGGGGCGCGCTTTGTCGCCGGTTCCGGCCCGACGCGGTCGTGGCCGCAGGCTTCGCAGGCACCGCCCTCGGCCTCGGGGGTGCGGCGCTCGGACTGCCCGGCGCGGTCGAGGCGGCACTGGCCTTCATGGGACTGATCCCCGGCGCGTCCTTCGCCGCGATCCCCGCGCTCAACGATACGCCGCAGGACAGGGCGCTCGCCACCGGCGCGATTGCGCAATTGGGCAACCTCGGGACCGTGTCGGGCACGCCGGTCCTGGCGCTGGTCTGGGTGCAATGGGGCACGACGACGCTCATCTGCTCGGCCGCGGCGTCGGCCTGCGCGGGGCTGGCCATCGCGCTCTGGACCGGGCGGCGGCTGGCCGGGGGGCGCATCGACGCTGGCACCCGGCCCCGGTGAATGGTAAAAGTTCCGTAAATGTTCGCATCGAATCCTTTCGGATTCGTTGCAAGTCCGGCCGCCGTTCCTAGATGGTGACGCGGACCGCTTCCCGGGGGCAGAATGGCCGATCAGAAATTCATCGAGGTGCGCGGCGCGCGCGAACACAACCTCAAGGGCATCGACGTCGATATTCCGCGCGACCAACTGGTCGTGATCACAGGCCTGTCCGGCTCGGGCAAGTCGTCGCTCGCCTTCGATACGATCTATGCCGAAGGGCAGCGCCGCTATGTCGAGAGCCTGTCGGCCTATGCGCGCCAGTTCCTCGACATGATGCAGAAGCCCGACGTCGATCACATCTCCGGCCTCAGCCCCGCCATTTCCATCGAGCAGAAGACGACGTCCAAGAACCCCCGGTCCACCGTCGGCACCGTGACCGAGATCTACGACTACATGCGCCTGCTGTTCGCACGTGCCGGCACGCCCTATTCCCCCGCGACCGGCCTGCCCATCACCGCGCAACAGGTTCAGGACATGGTCGACCGCGTCATGGCGATGGAGGAGGGGACGCGCGGCTATCTGCTGGCGCCCATCGTGCGCGACCGCAAGGGCGAATACCGCAAGGAGATGCTGGAGCTTCGCAAGCAGGGCTTCCAGCGCGTCAAGGTGAACGGGGAGTTCCACGACCTCGATGCGCCGCCCGAGCTTGACAAGAAGTTCCGCCACGACATCGACGTCGTCGTCGATCGCATGGTCGTACGCGAGGGGCTGGAAACGCGGCTGGCCGACAGCTTCCGCACCGCGCTCGACCTGGCCGACGGCATCGCCATCCTGGAGACCGCGCCGAAGGAGGGCGAGCCCGAGCGCATCACCTTCTCCGAGAAGTTCGCCTGCCCCGTCTCGGGCTTCACCATCCCTGAGATCGAGCCACGGCTGTTTTCCTTCAACGCGCCTTTCGGTGCGTGTCCGGTCTGCGACGGGTTGGGGATGGAGCTGTTCTTCGACGAGCGGCTGATCGTGCCCGACGTGACGCTGCCGTTGGCCAAGGGCGCCATCGCGCCGTGGAACAAGGGGAAATCTCCCTATTTCACCCAGACCATCGACAGCATCGCCGCGCATTACGGTTTCGACAAGAAGCTGCCGTGGAAGGACCTGCCCGAGAAGATCCAGCAGGTGTTCCTGCGCGGCTCCGGCACCGAGAAGATCAAGTTCCGCTATGACGAGGGTGGACGCATCTATGAGGTGTCGCGCGTCTTCGAAGGTGTCATCCCCAACATGGAACGCCGCTACCGCGAGACCGACAGCGCCTGGGTCCGTGAGGAGTTCGAGCGGTTCCAGAACAATCGCCCCTGCGGCGCCTGCGAGGGATACCGCCTGCGCCCCGAGGCGCTGGCCGTGAAGATCGGCCCCGTGACGGGACCGGCCAAGGACCGGCTGCACGTGGGCCAGGTGGTACAGATGTCGATCCGCGAGGCGCTGGACTGGTGCGAGGCCGTGCCCGGCCAACTGTCGCGCCAGAACAACGAGATCGCGCGCGCCATCCTCAAGGAGATCCGCGAGCGTCTGGGGTTTCTGAACAACGTCGGCCTGCAGTACCTCACGCTCAGCCGAAACGCGGGCACGCTGTCGGGCGGCGAAAGCCAGCGCATCCGGCTGGCCAGCCAGATCGGCAGCGGCCTGACGGGTGTGCTCTATGTGCTGGACGAGCCGAGCATCGGCCTGCACCAGCGCGACAACGACCGCTTGCTGACCACGCTCAAGAACCTGCGCGACCAGGGCAATACCGTGATCGTGGTGGAACACGACGAGGAGGCCATCCGCGAGGCCGACTATGTCTATGACATCGGACCCGGCGCCGGCGTCCACGGCGGCACGGTCGTGGCCCATGGCACCCCTGCTGAGCTGGAGGCGAACCCCGCCTCGATCACCGGCGACTACCTCGCCGGACGGCGCGAGATCGCGGTGCCCAACAAGCGCCGCAAGGGCACTGGCAAGAAGGTGACGGTGGTCAAGGCGACGGGCAACAACCTCAAAGGCCTGACGGTGGACTATCCGCTTGGCAAGTTCGTCGCCGTCACCGGCGTGTCGGGCGGCGGCAAGTCGACGCTCACCATAGAGACGCTGTTCAAGACGGCCTCGATGAAGCTGAACGGTGCCCGCCAGACGCCCGCGCCTTGCGAGACGATCAAGGGGTTGGAGCATCTGGACAAGGTCATCGACATCGACCAGCGCCCCATCGGACGCACCCCGCGGTCGAACCCCGCGACCTATGTCGGCGCCTTCACCCCGATCCGCGACTGGTTCGCGGGCCTGCCCGAATCCAAGGCGCGCGGCTACAAGCCCGGCCGCTTCAGCTTCAACGTCAAGGGCGGGCGGTGCGAGGCGTGCCAAGGCGACGGCGTCATCAAGATCGAGATGCACTTCCTGCCCGACGTCTACGTCGAATGCGAGACCTGCAAGGGCAAGCGCTACAACCGCGAGACGCTGGAGATCAAGTTCAAGGGCAAGTCCATCGCCGACGTTCTCGACATGAACGTCGAGGAGGCGCAGGACTTCTTCCGCGCCGTCCCGTCGATCCGCGAGAAGATGGATGCGCTGATGCGCGTGGGGCTGGGCTACATCCGCGTGGGCCAGCAGGCGACGACCCTGTCCGGGGGCGAGGCACAGCGCGTGAAACTGTCCAAGGAGCTGTCGAAGCGGTCCACGGGACGCACGCTCTATATCCTGGACGAGCCGACGACGGGCCTGCATTTCGACGACGTGAAGAAGCTGCTCGAAGTGCTGCACGAACTTGTGGATCAGGGCAATTCGGTGGTGGTCATCGAACACAACCTCGACGTGGTGAAGACCGCCGATCACGTCATCGACATCGGTCCTGAAGGCGGCGACGGCGGCGGCACGCTGGTGGCGACCGGCACGCCCGAGCAGATTGCCGAAGTTCCCGAAAGCCACACCGGCCAGTATCTCAAGCCGCTGCTGCAGGCCCGCAAGGTCGCGGCCGAATAGGGGCGGGCGGTGGTCCGCTACCCCCGTTTTTCCGGAATGATCCCCGGTGACGGTGCGGCTGGGACGAAGGCGCGCGGATGAGGTATCTGATATTCGCCTTGGCCGCGTCGATCGTGCTGGTGATCGTCTGGCATCTGAGCGCCCGGCGGCAGACAGGGCAGGGACCTGCGGTGAAGACGGGCCTTCTGCTCGGCCGTCACGCCGAGCGCCTGCGTCGATGCGCCGAATTAGTGGGCCAGCCAGAAGCGGACATTTTCTGGGACATGGCCGGCCACCTGGAACGCATACGGCGGGAGGTCATGTCCGACGGCCGTGACATGGCCCGTGCGCGCCGGTTCATCCACCACCACGCCCGCCTGATCGTCGAACTCTGCGAGCGGTTCGTGGCCCTCGACGCCAAGGCCCGGCCCGAACAGGCCGCGCGCCTGCAACGGATGACAGACCACCTGCGCGCCTATCGCGACGTCTTCGCGCGCGTGGAAAAGGCCCTCATCGACAACGATTTCGACGATGTGGAGGCAACGATGGACGCCCTCGACATTCAACTCGACCGCCTCGACTACTGATGTGCGGAGCGTTGCCCCGACCGGACAACCTGCCACGGCAGGGCCGGTCCACAAGTCGCGCGTCGATCGGAATTCTTTGGCTCCGGCGGTAGGGGCCGGAGCCTTCAGCTCAACGCACTGAAATCGCGATACTTTCCTGGAGCGATTCCTGTCCGACTCCGCAGTGAGACAGCTTTTGTGCCGTAACCTGTGCCAGCTGGCAAGTGCGGTGAGGGCACCGATGTCGGGCGCAGATGATCCCGGCGCTACGCTCCACCGAGGATTGTTTCGAGTGCGAGCGCCGTCGTCAGACCGACGCCGAGGTCGCCCATCGCGGCCCTGAGGGCACGAGGATCGACATGGCCGGCGCGGAGGGCTTGCCCTGCTGCAAGAGCCGCACTGACAAGAGTGGAGGCGCAGGCGGCCTCCAGCAGTTCTTCCGGCACCTTGTCGCCCGGGAGAAGACCGAAGACCTCACGCACCTCTGCCTCGAGCGCAACATTGCTGTATCCGCTGCTGGAGACGCCGGGAATCATGTCGGCGACCTCTTCGGTCGCCAGGATGTCGATTCCGGGGTAACGAGCCAGATGATCGTAGATGTGCTGGGGCGAGGCCACGGCCTTGAGTTGCACGGCACCAATGACGTCTCCGTCCATCGTGAATTCCACGTCCGATCCGGGATGCTTCGTGGCTTGGGGGAGTTCCGCCATCACGGCATCGCCGTCCATGTCTTCGGCGGCTTCGAAGAGCAGTTCGTGGTAGATACCCTTCACGTTCGAAACAACGCCGCGCAACTGGTCCGGCTGAAGGCCACCGAGATAGGTCGCAAGATCCGCGTCACTGGCCTCGGCAAGATCGCTCCGAGACCGACGGAGGGCATTCAGAACCAGAGCTTCCTCCGGGCTCCATGCGCGATCAGGATTGTCGATCAGGCGCTGGAACGTGACCGCGAGAACCACTGCGGCATTGCGCCGTCCTATGCGTTCATCCAACTCGCGGATATGTTCTCGATTTGCCGGAGCGCGCCTCGCAAGCGTCGCTGCTGCCAGAAGGCCAGGGATCTTGATTGGGCCTGGCATGTCGTCTCTCCAAGTTGTTCGGGTTTGGCCGTATAGATACGATTCAGGGTTGTCGCCAAAGGGGCGAGACCCTCGCGCACGAAGAGTCGCATCTCGACCGGCGTGATTGGTGTCTCACTGAACCTTGCTACGCGAATGGGTGCGGCCAGGCGCAAGGCGGCATAGAGTGCGGCCTGCTCGTGGGGGTCGAGATCTTCCTCGGTTCGGCGCCGACCAAGGATGTGTTTGCGCGCTGCCATGGCAGCGGGAATGCCGATGGCGATTGCTCCGCCTGTTAGCATGAGGCTTCCCGCCGCGACGCCCAAGCCTATACTCGAGCCGATCCAGTAGAGTGTCGCAGACGCGGCTGCGGCGCCCGACAGCGTCGCAATCGCGGTGCCAGTGCCTGCGACGCCGAACGCGCTGATGGCTGCAAATGTCCCCGCCATGACACCGGCAGCCACGAGCTTGGAAGCCGCCACACCGATGATCGTGCCGGCTGCGCGGTTCGACTGTTGAAGGATAGCGCCTACGATTGCCGTCAGAGCCTCGTCGAGGCATTCGAGGTCGTCACTTGCGTGCACAGTCGCAGCCGGGGTCATAGCCGCGCCTCGACGCCAGATCGCCCGACCCTCTCAGCACACCGATGCGTCCATCCGGGAGACGGGCACGCGGCCGCTCCCATAGCCGAGGTGCCCCGAGGGATGACTTGGGGAGTATTGGTCAGCACGGTCCCTCCGGGTTTTCGTGTGAACGAGACGACATGTTCATTTCGTCCAGTGTGCCGAAGATCAGTTTCTGGCTTCCCTTGCCACTCGTTGTGCACGCTGGAAGAAATGCTTTGTCAGCTGCTCGCGCGCCTTCGTATCGCTCATGACGATGCTGCGCATCTGACTACTCTTCTGGAACTGCCGGATCATCTGGCGCATGAATTCCTGCGAGAACGCCCCGTAGACGACGTTCGCGGGATTGTTCTGCAACATTTCCATCATGTCGCCGTCCAGGAGCTCGCGGTTGGCCTGCTCGCCAAACAGAAAGTCCTCAGATGAGAAGGTCGTTCCATGGCGCTCGTTGAAGCTCTCGATGATCTCCGAGAGCGACCGTTCTTCCTCCTCAGTGTATGGGTTTGCACCGAACTCGGTGATCGGCTGGAGTGTCGCCGTCTCACCTGGAGCCAGAGATACTGAGCCGTCGGCGGTTTGATCGACCCGGAAAGCCTTGAGATTGAGCATGTCCTCGGTGATCTCGATGTCGGCTGGATGGTCACGAGCTGGTAGCAGCCGAGCCAGCCACGACACGTAGGCGTAGAGCTTCTCGAGGTCGGTGTCCTCCAGGCGGATTATCTGTGCGACGAAGACGTAGAACCGCATGAAGCTCTTCAGGAGTTGCCGGAACTCCTCCTCAGCCGCCTCGTCCTCGTCCAGCACAAATCGCTCGACTGCCAACCGAACATACCCTTCGAGTGCGATCCGATCCGCTGCCACCAAAGGACCCGAGAAGAACCGCTGCGAGAACTTATCCACCTCCTCGGGATCAATGTAGGGCGCCGACATGATCCGCTGCGAGAGATCGTAGATTTGGTTCGGGTCCGACCGATCCTCGAGCTGTGTCACCTCGAAAAATGGCTTGAACGCAGTCTGGATCTCTTCCTGCGTGTTGCGGAAGTCGAGAACGTAGGTGCGATCTTTTCCAGGCGCGGTTCGGTTGAGCCGCGACAATGTCTGGACGGACTGAAGGCCGTTGAGCGGTCGATCGACATACATCGCGCAGAGCTTCGGCTGATCGAAGCCGGTCTGATACTTCTCGGCGACCACAAGGATCTGAAATTCGTCGCCGTCGAACCGGCGCGGAAGCTCGGTCTCCGGAAAACCGTTTGCTTCCGCCTCTGTCCACTGAACCCCGTCGATCTCCAAGCTATCTGAGAAGGCGACCAGTGCCTTCAAGCCACTGTATCCTTGCTTCTCGATATAGCGCCCAAGACCCCGCCAGTAACGCAAAGCGTGCTCGCGGCTCTGCGTCACCACCATGGCCTTGGCGTGCCCGTCGAGCTCACCCTGAACATGTGCGCGAAAGTGCTCGACGATGACCTCGACCTTCTGATCGATGGCGGTGGGGTGGAGTGACGCGAACCGTGCCACCTTGCGCTGCGCGCGACGACTCTCGAACTCCGGATCATCCTCCACGGCCTTCTCCAGCTCGTAGTAGGCGCGATACGTCATGTAGTTCTGAAGAACGTCGAGGATGAAACCCTCCTCGATGGCTTGGCGCATGGAGTAGAGGTGGAAGGGATGCGGCTTCCCGTCGGCCCCCGGTATCCCGAACCGTTCGAGGGTCACGTTTCGTGGCGTGGCGGTGAATGCGAGGAAGCTGATGTTCGCTTGTGGACCCCGGGCACGCTGATATTCAAGGATCAGATCCTCAACATCGTCGCTGTCGCTTGCCTCGCGCGTCAGCGCGTCGGTCATGGCTTGCGCCGACTTGCCGGATTGCGAGGAATGTGCCTCGTCAACGATCACCGCAAAGCGGCGGCCGGATTGCCCGGAAAGTTCCTGGAGGTGGTCGGTCCCGAATTTCTGAATTGTCGTGATGATGATCCTTGCCCCGCTCCGGATCGCAGCCTTCAGATCGCGCGACGTGCCATCGATCTTCTTCACGACGCCCTTCGTCTTCTCGAAACTCGCGACCGTGTTCTGAAGTTGACGGTCGAGCACCACCCGATCGGTCACGATGATTGCCGTGTCGAAGACCGGCTGATCCATATCATCGTGCAGGTTGATGATCTGGTGAGCCGTCCAGGCGATCGTGTTTGATTTCCCCGAACCCGCCGAGTGCTGGATCAGGTAATTCTGCCCAGCCCCATGTGTCCGTGCGTCAGCGAGGATGCTGCGGACGGCGTCGAGCTGATGGAACCTCGGGAAGATCATCACCTCGCGGCCTTCCCCCTTTTCAAGGTGGATGAACCGGCCGACAAGGTCGAGGAAGACATCGCGAGAAAGGACGGCGCAAGCTTCGGGCAGATCCTCATAGAGATAGGCGATCGGGAATTCGCCCGGGATTTCGGCGTTGCTGGCGCCGCCTTCGGCGTCGCCGCGGTTGAAAGGCAGGAAATACGTCTTGCCGTTCATGAGCCGGGTCGTCATCGAAACGCGTGTCTGGTCGAGCGCGAAGTGCACCAGCGCTCCCCGCTTAAAGGTGAGCAGAGGCTCGCCGGCCGGGGAGCGATCCTTCTGATACTGACGCTCGGCATGGCGCACCGTCTGACCGGTCGGTGTGTTCTTCACCTCCATCGTCACGACCGGCAGGCCGTTCAGGAAGAGCACGATGTCAATCGCGTTCTCATTCTTCGCCGAGTAGCGCACCTGGCGCATGGCCGAGAGGGTATTCCGCTCATAGAGCTCGACGAGTTCGGGGTTGAGGCCTGAAGCAGGCCGCAAGAAGCAGAGGTTGAAGGTGATGTTCGGGACGAGCTTGATCCCGTCGCGTAGAACCTGGAGCGTGCCACGGGCAGCCAGTGCCTGCTCGAGGCGTTTGAAGAACTCCGCTTCCGCACTTGCGGCATAGTGCTCATCGAGACGCTCCCATGCCTCGGGCTGCGTCGTTTGAATGAAGCGCAGCACCAGTTCTCGGTCCATTGCGAGCGATTTGTCGTAAGCGTCGTGCGACCGCTCGTCGTATCCTTGCGCGGCAACCAGACGGGCAACGATATGATCCTCGACGACCGCTTCCTGATGAATCGAGTGGGTGGAGTAGGCTCCGGTCATCTCAGCTGTCCTCCTCGTCGAGCACGAGGGTCCAGACCCGCCTGAGGGGCAATTCCGCCCTGATGCCTTCTGGCAGCGCTTCGTAGACGCTCAGGAGGTTGTCGAGGAACTCGTCCCGGCTCCAGAGACGCACCCGGAAATAGAGCTCGTTCAGGCGGCGTCGCACGGGGGCTGTGAAGCCTCCCCAGCTGACGATGAGTCCATGGTCGGCCTGGGTATCCTGGACACTGCCGATCAACCCCTGCAAGTCAGGTTGTTCGACCACGTAACTGCCTGACTTCACCTGGACTGCGATACGCGGGCTCTCAAGGCCGAGAGGTCCACTGCCTGCGACAATGTCGATGCCCTGGTCAGGGCCCGGCGGCGTCACACGGGTTCGATACCCTTGGGCGTCCAAGACCGCAGCAACGAGGCGCGTGAAGTCATGTCCGGTGAAATTCGATGCGATGCGCCGTTCGATCTGGTCGCGTGCCGCCAGGTCAAGGTTCACGGGCTGGTCGGACGCTTCCTGGGCCTCGCCGAGGCCGTTCGGTGGCTTGTCGGCTCCACGTCCACCGGCATTCAGGTCCACCTTCGAACCGTCGCCGGGGTCACAGCCCGTCCGGATCACCTCCTCCACACGCGAAAGCGCATTGTTCCGGCTGATCTCGCAGACCGTCATGAAGGCGCCGAGGCTATAGAGGAGATCCTGCTTGAAACTGTCACGCGGAAGGTCCTGTTTCAGCCAATCGACCGGCCGATTGACGCGACCTTCCGGGTCGGCCGTGTAGGGACCTGAAAGCCGACCGATCCAGATCGTCGACGTCGTCTTCATCGGCGTGACGACCAAGTCCCCAGTCTCGGCGACATTGATGAATTGATTGATCTGGGCGGCGTAATTCTTGATGGCGTTGAGCTTCGCGCCTGGATGAACCCGTTCCAGAACTTCGAGGATCGCATCCCGGTCCCTCCGGTCCGTGATGTCCTCACGGATGCCGAAGTCGATCGAAAGGATGTTGTCATCCTGCGCCGGACGTTCGGCCTCGCCGTTCTTCCCAAGGCGGACAAGCCAGAGTCGGGTCATGTGACCACCTGCTCGAGGATCATCTTGGCATCCTCGATACGTCGAAGGCCCAACCTGGTGATTGGCCGCCTGTTAAAAACCTCGAACGGTTTCAGGTTGCTGTTGGCACCGTTGCGTCCTTTGCGAGCAGGATCGGGCACAGCATCCACCCAACCATCAGACTTCCAGACCTTCTTGGTGATCTCGACACCCTCCGGCAGATCTGCCGGGACAGACATGCTCGTCAGCCACAGATTCAAGATGCCGGCATGACCAGATTCAAGGCCGATTGGTCGTCCCTTCGATCGTGTCCGCCAGACCGTCAGGTGAACCTGACGGCTCGTCGCCTTCTTCGGCGGCACAGGCTCTACGCCGGGATGCGTCCGGAGCCAATGCTCGACGAAGCTTTTCAGCTCTTCAATGCCTCTCGCATTGTCAGCATCTGCCATGATCAACCATTCCCCAAAGACTTCGTGAACCCACCGAGAATGCCGCCCACGAGGTCTCCTATCCCTGCATAGTTGCGTTGTCCCCCCGCGACTTCCTTCACGGCCTGCCCAACCCTTGTCTTGCTTTCGGTGCCGGCGAAGGGCTGATCCAGCAGCGCAAATCCTTTCGACGTGATCATCGGGTTCACCATTCCGACCGATCCACTCAAAAGCTGGTGCATGTTCGTGCATCGAACAATTTCTTCCTCGAGCAGCCAGAGACAACAGCCATCGAAAAAAGGCTCGTATTCGTCTGGTAGGGCGACATCGTCAAACTGAAGAACGTTGCCTTGCTGAAGTCCCATCTCCAGCAGCACTTGCAGTATTTTCGAGATGACGAGTTCGGACTTCTGGAGGTTCGTATCGCTCATGCGTCCATCTCCGCTTCGATCCGGTCCAGGGCGCGGTCGGTTGTGCCACGGCGGCCGTAGGTCGCGATGTTGATCTGTCCGGTAACTGCTGCGGTGATGAGGGCGGCACGGTATTCTTGAAGTTTATCTATCGATACCTTTGTTCGCCCTTTTATCGCTTCAAAAGCACTCATTTCACCATCTAAGAAGTCAGCGACTTTCCTTTGTAAATCTACATTGCCAATTTTGGGGCGGTAGTTCAGCACTGCGGCATCACCCACACGTTTTAATCCGCCGGAGCCAGTCATGCTCTTCATTCCCTCTGCTCTAAAATCCTCAGACGAAAGGAGGTAGATCAAGAACCTGGCATCCAGTTTGTTTGGGGACGCTCGAAAGACGTGAACTTCAGATGTTGCGTAGCCCACGCCATTGATTAGATTGCCTGCCAACGCCTTCTTACCATTCTCAAAACAAGGCGTAACTTTGGCCAATAGAATGTCACCATTTCGGAAATAGTTATAGCTTCCCGAAGAGACTTCTCCCAAGGGACGAGACCTCGTGGCGTCCAAGCCACCGAGGCCATCGAAAAGCGAATCCATGGGAGCAAAGGTCACGTCATCTTCCGCCGTCAGGTTCTCGATCTCTTGAGCAGATGGAGCAACCTCGAGCATGAAACGTAGACGAGCTTGGTGATCTGATGTGCTATGATCGATGGCTTTGGCCGCAGGGCCAATATCTCCCCCTACTGCTGCGGTGATCACAGCGATGCGCCGCAGATCTATGATGACGCTCAGGCGTTCTTTCTTCTCGATGAGTTGGTGGATGCGGGCGGTCTCGCGGTCGAGGAAATTTGCGATCGCCTTCTGAGCTTTTGGGTCTGTTACCGTAGGTCTATGGTTGAGGATCGCGGACTCGCTCACACGCCGTAGCCCCCCGGAGCCGGTCATTGTCGCCATGCACTCGGCCCGAAATTCTTCCGAGGAAAAAAGATACAGGAGAAAGCGGGAGTCGATCTTGCCGCGCCTGGGTCGGACGACATGCACTTCGGACGTCGCGAAGCCCATGCCGTTCTCCAGGTCCGCGGTCAGGGCCTTTTTCCCGTTCTCGAAGCATGGTGTGACCTTCGCCAGAAGGATATCGCCGTTCGCGAAGAAATTGTAGCTGCCCTTGGCAAGATCGCCGCACGGCCGCACGTCCATTTCGCCGAGACCCCCCAGCCCGTTTTTCAACGCATCCATAGGGGCAAACGATACTGGGAGATCTTCGGGCAGCCGGCGGTGTGGCCGCGGCGCCAGATCCACGAGATGCCGCAGGCGAACGCTCATACCGCAACCCTCCACACGTCTCGCTCCTGCCATCCATCTGGGAAACCCATTGCTGACGGCCATGCCAAGGGCGTCGCTTCGATGAGCGCGCGCACCCGTCCGAGCCATCCCGACTCAGGGGCGGTCAGTGACAACATGTGATCCAGCATGACGATCGTGTTGTGCAGCCGCCGCTCGTCAGCTTCTTCCAGGGCCTTTCCGAGGGCTGCCGGTTTCACCGGAACTTGCATCGTCACCGTGAAACGCTTGTTCCAGAGCCTTCCATGGTGAGCGCAGATGTTGCGGACATAGCTGACGTGGTGCGCGACCGAACACAGGATGCGTTCGTCAAGACCGAATGGCCGTGCGATGGCGTTCCGGTCAGCGCGCCTCTTCAAGTTGTAGAGCCACTTCGAAAGCTGCCCGAACGAGATGATCTCGGCCGTCATCCATATCGGCGGCAGGGTCGGACTGCTGTATTTTTCGCGATAGTGCTCGGCGAACGTGTCGCGAGAATAGGTGAACTCATCCGTCAATCGTGATACCGCCTGGCCGTGACGGTCGCGACGCTTGTATAGATGTTGATCCAGATAGCCGTGCGGCCCATGAGTCATCGCCATGTGGTGCGCCCATTGAGCGCGGATTGCCACCTCGACCCGCTCGATCGCGTCCAGCATCAAGAGTCGCAGTTGGCGATCAAAGACATAGAGCCCCAGGACGTTTTCGAAGGTCGTGCCTTCTCGGAAAGCGTGGTCCCCATCCTCTGCCGCAGGCACTTCGAAGGCCAGCCAGTAGGCTCGAAGCCGGTAGTAGGAGATGAACTGGAGATAGTGCTCGGCACGCCCCTGATCCTCAATCAGCATGCCGCGTCGGCGGAGAAGCTCGATCTGATCGGGAATGGATGTGGAGGGTTTCTCGAACTTCATGCGGCACCTCGCCGCGAAACCAGACCCTCAGAAACAAGTAACCCGCCGGGGTGCGCAGTGCAGAGCCGAAGCTCTGTCCGAGGCGTGGCGGGTCTTGTTGACACGATATATAGGGCTGGATTCCTAAGGAAGCAATAAGGAAACGAACGGCTCAGGCGGGAAATCACTCGACGACCTCCTTCAGGAGACCTGCGATCTCCACTTCCAGCGCCCTCAGTTCGGTGTCGATTTCCTCCAGCGGCCGGGGCGGCACATACTGGTAGAAATAGCGGTTAAAATTGATCTCGTAGCCAACGCGGCCGACGCCGCGGTCGGCGGCATCGCGGTGGCTCTCGTCCACCCAGGCGTCGGGCACGAAGGGCGTGACCTCGCGCGCGACATAATCCCTCCAGTCCTGGTCCAACGGCACCAGCTCATGATCGCGAAGACCGGTGTCCGACTCGGGATTACCGTCCTTGTCGCGGCAGATCTCTGCTTCTTCGTCGCGCTCCCCGAGGGCCGCCACGATCGCCTTCTTGACCGGCGCCCCAACCTTGAGGTCGGCGGCCTTCAACGCCTTGTCCAGGGCCTTCAGGAACGGCACGCGGTCCGTCCAGACCTGACCGTTCATGTTGCTCAGGATCGCCGCCCAGAGTGCCTCTGCCGTCGCCGCATTGAGCTTCTGGATCGGCTTCTGATCCCGCAACCGTTCGATCGCTTCCTTCGTGATCTCGAACCGCAGCCGCAGCGGCCGCTCCACCCGGATCTCGCGGTAGCCGAAGTCGGTCGTCTGGAAGATCTTCGAGACCTCGGCCCAGTCGCCGTCGCCGTTCAACATGTCGCCGTAGATACGCGCGACCTCGTCGATGGCTTCCTCGGAGATCTCCCGCCTCTTCGAGCCGAGGGACTTGCGCATCGCGCGCCAGAAACGCTCTCCGCTGGCGTCGATCAGCTGCACCTTGCCGCGGCGCTTCTGCTCCTTCCGGTTCGAAAGGAGCCAGACGTAGGTCTGGATGCCGGTGTTGTAGAAGAGGTCGGTGGGCAGCGAGATGATCGCCTCGACGAGATCGTTCTCGAGCATCCACCGCCGGATCTCGCTCTCGCCCGAGCCGGCGCCGCCGGTGAAGAGGGGAGAGCCGTTCATGACGATGCCGATGCGCGAGCCTGCGTCGTCGTCGCGCATCTTCGAGATCATGTGCTGGAGGAAGAGGAGCTGTCCGTCCGAGATCCGCGGCAGGCCAGCGCCGAACCGACCGTCATGGCCGAGGGCCTCTGCTTCTTCCCTGATCGGGTCCTGATACTTCTTCCAGTCCACGCCATAGGGCGGATTGCTGAGCATATAGTGGTAGCTGCGCTCCTTGTGCGCATCCTGCGTCAGCGTGTTGCCGAACGCGATGTTCTCGGGATCATGGCCGGTCACCAGCATGTCCGACTTGCAGATCGCGTAGGATTCCGGGTTCAGTTCCTGACCATAGAGTTCGACCCGCACCCGGTCGTTCAACTGGCGCAGATGCTCCTCGGTGAGAGCAAGCATTCCGCCCGTTCCGCATGCCGGGTCGTAGACCTGGCGGATGATGCCTGAGCCGGTCAGCGCGTCGGCATCGCGATCGGTGACGAGCTTCACGATCAGGCGGATGACCTCTCGAGGCGTGAAATGTTCACCCGCGGTCTCGTTCGAGATCTCAGAGAACCGGCGGATCAGATCCTCGAAGAGGTAGCCCATCTCGGTGCTGGAGACCGACTTGGGGTGCAGGTCGATCTGTGCGAACCTTTCGAAGACCTGCCAGAGGATGCCTGCGTCGTTCAGCCTCTTGAGCTGATCGGTGAACAGGAACTTATCCAGGAAGATGTCGCGGACACCTGGTGAGAAGGACGTGATGTAGGCGACGAGGTTCTTGTGGATGTCGCCGGCCTGCTGCTGACGCATCGCGCGGAACGTCAGCGAGCTCGTGTTGTAGGTCCGGATACCGTCGCCGGCCGCCTCAGACAGCATGAGGTCCCGTGTGTAATCGTCGAGATCGTCGGGGAGGTCTTCTGCAAGGCTGACCACCGCATCCTTCGTTGGCGCAAGGATGCAGTCGAGCCGGCGGAGGACGACGAAAGGCAGAACGACCTTGCCATACTCCGACTGCTTCAGGTCGCCGCGGAGGAGTTCCGCGATCGACCATACAAACGAGCCGAGGCTCTTGATGTCGGAGTCGGCCATGTCTGTCTCTGCCTATCGTTTTCGCCTTCAGTAGCAGCCTGACCATGGGAGAGGCAACAAGCTCAGTGCAGGCGATTCCATGGAAACTTCTGATTTCGCCAGTATTTTCCGACCGCCCTTGGGCGATATCGGCAATCTCTCCAAATTTTCGACCCGACGGCGCCGTTTGGTGCCGCAATGGTTTCGAGCGACCGAATACGCGAGCAACAACTCAGCCGGAGACGGGCCGTAATGGGGTGAGGCCTGCAAATCCTGAGAATTCAGCCGTGGATTTGCAGGATTAGCAACCGTTCCGCGCCGCATCCGGCGCAATTCATCAAGAAAATTCAGAATTCGGTTCCTTCTCGCTTTGGTCGCCGATTGTGGGGCGTAAATCCCCTGCAACAAGGAGAGCGAACCAATGGAAGACAACGAACACCTCATGATCGACGAATATCTGACGACCAATGAAGTGGCGAGGAAACTCAAGCGGAGCCCTCGAACGATCCGCGACTACATCGCGGACGGATGTCTCACTCCGCGAGGTCGCATCTACCTGGACGGAACGAAGGTCGGGAAATCCTGGCTGATCCATCCCGAATGGCTGGAGCTCTTCGAACATCGAATCCGCCCCGTGCGGAGGGCGGATCTCGATCTCGAGTGAGCGCCCGCCAACGGGAAAGGAAGCGAAATCATGTTGCTGCAAGACCAGGTAAGCCAATACCTCGATACCTCGGGCGAATCCATGCGGTCGCTGTCCATGAGGGCTGGCCTCAATCCGAAAGCCGTATCGGATATTCTGAACCGCCCCGGGCATCGTCCGATGCGGAGCACGGTCGAGGCCCTCGGCACTGCGATGGGTGTCCTGCTGCCCGGTCTCGAGCCGCGCATGACCTATGCCCAGTTGATCGCTCGGCTGTCCAAGAAGACCGGTGACGCCGCCTTGGATCGCCGGAACGCGACGCTCGTTTCTCGCCTCAAGAAGGTGCTCCAAGCCGCGGAATGGATGCCCGAGATCGAATATGTTGACCGAGACCGTGTCATCGAGCGCTTTTCTGGTTGGTCGCCCGCGACCCTCGGACTCTCGCAGGGAAGTTTCCGCAACTACAAGTCCGATGCACTGGCTGCGATCGATGAGGTCTGCGGCAGCAACCGAAAGCCTGGCATCCGCGACGTCACCGGGCTCTACCGGGAAGTTCATGAAGCCATCCAGAACTCGGATTTGCCCCAAGACATGAAACTGATCTCTGGCTCATTCCTTCATTTCCTGGACCAGTCAGGCCTGTTGCCACGCGAGATCACACAGTCTGTTCTGGAGGTCTACTTCCATCGCCGCTGCGCAGAAGCACCGAAGACTGAGGCCGTCTGCCGCAAGCACGTCAAGCGCGTCGCCGCTCTTTGCACCCGCCTTTCATCCGAGCCCGCATTCGCAGAGTTTCAGTTTCCTGCGGTGGATCACCCTTTCGACGACGGAAGGGACAAGTATGGGGTCTCGACGTCGGTTCTGCGAGCGTTTCTCCAGCAATTTGACGGGCCTGTCACGCGATGGGCCATGGGCGATGAGTCGCGTGATGGGCTCTCCTACGAGGCTTTTCTGAAACAGCTGGATCGGACCCAACCGCAGCTCCCAATGACCGGCAAGCTGGCCCTTCTGAAACCAAAGCCGAACGGGCGAAAGAAGACCGAGGAGGAGCGTCGCTCAGCCGGTTTCCTCGTCGAGGACGAGACATGG
This sequence comes from Jannaschia rubra, assembly GCF_001403735.1. GTDB lineage: Bacteria > Pseudomonadota > Alphaproteobacteria > Rhodobacterales > Rhodobacteraceae > Jannaschia > Jannaschia rubra. The sequence goes on along the minus strand of NZ_CXPG01000020.1, from coordinate 758,899 downwards.
TCACAAGAAACGCTTGCGAACCGCCGGGGCATCATGATCGCCGGAGCGAAGGCGCTCTATACCGCGACCGGATACCTGATCGAGAGCGTGGAGGAATACACCATTCCAGTCGTGGTCGAGGGAGTTCTCGAAGCCGTCCAGGTGAGCAATAGCGGGGGCGAATTCCCGAGCAGCTACGCATCGACGCTCGGCAAGGCGATAAAGAAGCTCGCGCGCGACTACGTCGGCCGGGATCTGGAGGAGGTAGAGAGTATCGCGTCCACGATCAAGGATTATGCCGCCGGCGGGAAGGGGATCACAAAGCGCAACAAGGACAAGCTACGCCAGATCATCGGGGACAGACAGCAGCGCCTGCTGGATCTCGGTGAGATCCTGATCGACGAGGTCAATGCCGAATTGGACCGACAGGCCCGCAAGAAGCGCGGAGCAAGTCGTCTCGAATATCTCGATATCGAAATGGTCCGCGATGTCATGTGCGTGCTGGCCAGCGATATCCTGATTGCCCGAGCTCCGCGAAAGGCGAACGTGACTCGAGCAAAGCTCTCGTGGATCTCCTGGCGCGGCGAGCTGGCCACGATCACGGTCCCGAACGTGGAGGTCAAGATGCGCACCAGCGACGATCCGGATCTGCCCATCCCTCTGGGAGAAAATGAATCGCGCAGGCTTCGGATGTATCTCGACAAGATCCGCCCCAAAGCCCTCCGCAAGGGCGACGAGCTCAATCCTTTCCTGTTCCCAGCCCAGGGTTCAAGCGTCGAACGGGATCAGCCCTTCGTGGGCCTGCTGGAACGGTTGATGCGGCACACGCACCGGATCACAGGCATCCGGATGAACCCCCACCTCTACCGTCATTTCCTCGGGTGGCTCTGGCTCAAGGAAGATCCGGACAGGCTTCCGGACGTGCAGCGGCTGCTGGGACACAAGAGCCTCGAGACAACTCTCGCGTTTTACGCAGAGATCGATGAGCACCTCGCGCTCGATCGCTGGCAAGCATACCTCGTCGGGAAAAAATCGCGTCAGCCCAAAGGCTTCAAGGAGAAAGGAACCCTATGAAACGGCATCACACAATTGCTCTGTCCTCTCCACCCGCGTCTCTTCGTCAAGGAATTCCGGATCGACCGCACTCCGACGCGGACGGCCTCGCGCATGAGCTGCGCCTTCTCCGACAAAAGGGGCCTGAGACGACGCTGGCGTTCTATGCGGTGGTCAATGAAGGCCGCGCGATCGACCGTTGGCGGGCATACCTGACGGACAAGAAGTCGTCGCGCCAGCCCAGTGCCAACAAATGAAAGGGATTTCGATGAAGAGAGAACTGGAAACAGAGCCGACTATGGATATCGCCGCCCTACTTCAACGTGTTCGCGCTTCCTTGGAGGTGGATCGACCGGATCTCGATCCTGCCCCGATCCTGCATGAACTTCGGGCTTTCGCGGCATGGAGGGACCCGGACTTGCCGCTTGCGGCTCCGCCCTCACGCCACGAAGTCGAGCGCTACCTCGCGGAGTGCTCGGCGCAGCACGGAGGCCGTCTCGGTGCTTTCAGGTTGTATCGCGTTCAGGCGGCGGCTCCTGTCGTCTGGGGCATGCCCTATGCGTCCATGATCGCGGTCATCCGCCGCCAGCGCCAGCGCGCCCCCAAGACCAATCGGAAGTCGAAGACGGATTCCATCCGAGCCCTGATCGCGCGCCTTCCGGAGGAGTGGCAGCCTGGGCTGGTGGCCAGAATGAGTTCCGAGCCGGGCAACCGGAAGCAGAAGTGGAGCGATGACCATCTCACCTCCGTCGCGCACGCCCTGCTGCGCTGGCTCGGGTGGTGCGATAGCTCGGGCCACGATGTCAGGCCCGCAGGGACCACCTTCCACGTATACGCTGGAGATCTGGCCCAGGAGGGGGTCTCGACGCGCAGCGCGAGCGACTACCTCGGGCGTATATTGTCGGGCTATGTCTCCGCGTGCGATCCCGGGTTCGCGAGTGTGGCCTGCGACCATGTCATTTCCAGACTGAACGCCCGGGCAAAGGTTGAGGGAAGTGCGACCAAGACCGGCGAACAGCTGGTGGGCGCATCGACGATCTTCGACCTTGGACGGGAGATCATCGATAACGCCCGGGCCTCGGGTCCGAGAGATCTGTTCGCGGCACGCGATTTTCGGAATGGTCTGCTCCTCATGACGGCCGCGGCGGTGCCACAGCGAGCGAGGGCGCTCTCGCACTTCGAAATCGGCCGGACCGTCATTCTCCTGGATCGGCCGTATGTCCATGTCAGATTGCCGGGAACCGCGCTGAAACTCCGGGAATACGAAAAAGAGCACGCCGGATACGACCGGGTGCTGGAGAACCCGGTCCTCTGGGACGCCGTCGACGAATACAGGCGAGTATTCCGGCCGCTGTTCGACGACGGCAGCGCGATGTTTCCGAGCCTTCTGGAAGTTGGCGAGAAGGTCTCGGCCGCACAACTTGGCCATCTCACGGGCAACCTTACCCAGAAGCATTTCGGGGTCAGGATCAGCGTGCACCGCGTCCGGGACAACGTTGCCACGGAGGCATCTGAAGAGCTTGCGGGAGGTGGCTACATCGCGCCGGTTCTGCTCGACAATCGCAACCCGGCCACCACAATGGCGAGCTATGATCATGCGCAGGGCGTCCGGGCCGCCCGGGACCATGCGGAGTTCGTCGCGTCTCGGCGATCGTATTCGGCGATCCTGCGCCTATGAGCAGGATTTGGATTCCGTCTCCGCTCACCGCCGCAACTCACTGAAAACGGTTTTATTTTCTTGGTGTGTTGAAGACGGGTTAATTCCACCCGCACGGGGTGGGACCAGCCCGTTTTCAACAATTTCCCGGTATTACTTCAACCGCCGCAGCCCGCCGCGTGAAAAGGGTCTTCGCGATCAACAATGATCGCATGCCGCCTTGCAGCGCATGGCGGCATGCGCGCGGCGCTCACGCGTTCGGGTTGAGCATGTAGGCCCTGCGGCGCGGCCTTTCGTCGACGACCGTCCCGTCCGGGAGTTTCGCGATCCAGTCGTGCTGGACGAGGATGGCCAGAGCCTTGTCCATCGTCTGCCTTCTGCGAGTCGGGACGGGGCCGGATTGCAAAACCCGCTCGGTCGCAAAACCCTCTCCAGCGGTGAGATTGCTCTTGAGCCAGTCCAGAAGCTTCTGAGCATGGCTGACCGCATCCTCATTCGTCCCGGCGATGCAGAGATACTTGAACTGCTGGAGATGGTATTTCACGAGGTCACAGGCGTTTGCCATTGTGGCCTCGGAAATTTCGGTGGTTTCACCGTCCTCAAAGAGGGTCATCAGGGCGGCAAGACGACAGGCATGTTCGGGCGCCTTGGCCGCAAAGCTGCTGATATCGGCCGCCCATCCTCCGCGCCCCAGTTCGGATTCGACAGCATCGTGGAACGCCACGCATTGCGTGAACGCGCCGGCAGAGAGCTTGAGCGTCTTCTCTGTCGGGTCTTCCAGCGTATTGCGCAGGGCTTTGGCAGTCACCTCCTGGAACTTGTCAACAATGGCGTCCTCCGAGGGCTCGCTGCGCCGGTAGCGCCGTTTTCCCATGTTGCTCTCCGGCCAGGCCGGCAGCATGCGGGCGAGGATGCCTTGCCCGAGCATGAACTCGTTTCCGAAACTCTGGCCGATCAGGTTGGGCTGGAACATCAGGTTCAGCGTCGTTGGTGTGGGCGGGACGTAGCCGTCGCCCTCCTGCGTCGCGCGCGGCCGGATGAAAAAGGCGCCGTCCCAGAACTTGGAAATGATCCCGCAGGTCAAAGCCAGTTTGTCCGGTGACATCGAATGACCGCCAAAGAACGTGGCAGCTTCGTCCGAAAACCACCCCAAGAATCCGGCTCCGGAAGAGATAGCCTTGAAGGCACCTTCGATGGTCGGTTCGGTCACGAGGAAATTCGGGCACACCGGGCGAGGCGGTTTTGCCTCATCGCGCTCCAGTGTCCTGACAGTCTGCTCATGCTCTTTGATGAGCTGGGCATACTCCTGCCGTAGCTCCAGGACGGTCCGATTGACACCGCCCATCGCCCAGCCGTCCGTGGCGCTCTTTCTCTCCCCGGACAGCGCCACAAGGACGAAGAAGCACGCGGCATTCGCGGTCGAGCTAAGTGTCTGCACTTTGACACGGCTGGCGAAAGTCAACGAAATGACCGCGAGCACGGATTGCGCCGCGATCGCCTCCGGCGCCTGGGTCTTCTTTGCGATCGCCGCGACCACCTCGCGGAGCCCCGGGCTCAGGCAGTTCAGCGGATAGGGCGTCCGCGGCGGCTCAGCATGAGGCAGGGGTGAGGGCTGACCCCACTCCAAGGCGCTTTCGCCCTTGGGTAGCACGATGTGGGTCTTGGCCTTCGCCCTCCGGTTGGTCTTGGACCGCTGCGCTGACCCTCCCCGAAAGCGCTGCACTGAATTGTTGATGATCTTCTTGAACACGGGCGTTTCTCCTGTCTGCTCTGTGTTCCCGGTAGATCGGTCGATCGCTTTTCGTCGAGAAACGACGGCAACCGAAAAAATCAGGGCGGGGTAAATTTTTTTGCCTCGTCATCGATCAGAGTGCCTCGGACCCTGGGCCGGGATTTTGGTCCGTCTCCTCCAGGTGAGAGACGGACCAAAATCCTGGCTGCCATGGCATCGGCAGAGCGAAAGGAACGAAAGAGAGACGGTCCGCGCGGTGCCAAGGCGACGGATGTCGAGGGGGCACTCACCGCGAGATTGATTGATGCCTTGAGCAGCCAGTAACGACAACGCAGCCTTTGCTGCGCGGCTGTCGCGCAGGACATGACGTCTGACTGATGTGGGGGCGCCCCTCGTCAGAACCTCATTCAGCGGAACTTTGGAGAAAACCTCGTCAGCCGGCCCGGAACCGCGCCCCTTTGGTGAGGGCGCGGCTCAGGCGCCCGCGAGGGTGATCAGGAAGAAGAAGGAGAAGGCGCGCCAAGGAGGCGCCTGCCGGTCCGGAAGCGCGGGCCGGTCTTGACCGGGGCACTGAAGCCCCGGGATCTCGAAGGAGACCGACATGAACTACGATACCACAGAAATGCGCGCCACGCTTCGGGCCGCGGCAACCCGCCGGGCTTTCGCCGACTGGCTCCGTGCCGATTCCGATCGGCTGATCTCGGCGGCGGAGCTTCTCGGCGGGGATGGCTGGGAAGGTCGCGCGGCCGAAGTCGCCGCGGCGATGGCCGACGGTGCTGAACCCGAGGACGTCGAGGCCGATCTCGTCGCGCTACACCGTCTGCTGACTCTCGAGTGCATGAACGACATCGAAAGCGCGGAGGCGGTGCGGTTCCTTGCGGTCCATCCCGACGATCCGCGTGCCGACGACGCGCGGCTGTGCGCGGAAGCTCTGGAGCGCGGCCTCGACGCACTGCGCGAACTGGCCGCCATGGCTGTTCAGGAGGTCGCGTGATGGACATGATTTCCGAACTCGTCGCCGATGCCCTGCGGCAAGCCCGCCTTGTCCGCAAGTGCCTGGACGCCAAGGCCATCCCTCTCCTCGATCCCCGTCACCGCACATTCGCAGGAGACATCAGTCGGCGGATCGCCAGCCGGAAAATCGTGAACGAAGCCTTCTTGCACGACCTCGAGGCCTTCATCGTTCTGGTGAGCAAAGAAGTCGAGGCAGGGACCACGATCGCCTGGCGCGGTCACGAGCACGATCCCGATTGTGGATACGAATTTGCGATCCGCAGCGATCGCGCCACTGCGTTCCGCATTCTGGTCGATGAGATGGTCGACCTTGCAACGATGGTCGAGGCAGCGCTCGACGCTGCCGAAGCCTTCACCATCGCGAATGCCCTTTTCGAGACGTGAAGGGCGCGGCGCATCCTTGGATGCGCCGTCTTGACGGAGCAATGCTCCCCGCTGCCGGATCGGATCACCGGAAGCGCGCGCGCCGGGCCACATCCGTCTGCTGCTTCAGCCGGCGCGCGATTGACACCGCGTTCTTCGATCTTGCTGACCGGGCGCTTGGTCATTCATTCAGGCCAAGTCACTCGGCAGCTAATACGGGACCCCGATCAGCAGCCGGACCAGGGAGAACGCATCGACCGGCGACAAGGCCCGTTCGAACAACGTGACCGCAATTGCACTCTCCGTTGCGGCGTTTCCCTGTATCGATGACGACGTCAGTCCTCATTTGCGCTGCAACTTCGAAGGTCACGGCAAACGCGATTTCAGGATCTCTTGCACGGCGCAGCGTCGGATGCTGCGGTGGTCAGGCACGGAGGCGTGAATTGGAAAGCATCGTTGCGCGGGTCTCGCAGTGGGTTGCCGATCGACAAGTGATTGCCGCGCAAGAGATCGCCACGATGTGATCCCGCGCGCTCCAGATCAGGCGGATGCCTTCGCCCTACGAGAAACCAGGTCGGTCACGCTGGCCGAGCTGATCTCCGCGAACGGCGACCGGATCATGGAAATGTCGACCACCACGGCGTTCACGCGCTTGCGGAGCAACGTCAAGGCGAAGCCACCCGGGTTGTAATTGGTGATGCCGACATCCCGCTCGACATGGCCCATCAGAGCGCGCCGCTGGCTGTCCGGGCACTCCGACTGGATCAGGAGGTGGTTGAACGTCGTGCGGAAGCTGTGGAAATCGCGCTGCGCGTCGTAGATCTTGTGGTCCTGGCGATACCGGGTGAATCGCTTCGAGAACGTCTCGGTGTAGGTCTTCTTGCTTTCGCTCCGCTCGAGCCACGGGAAGAGGCGCGGCTCGCCGGCGCGTGCAAGGCCGGCGACGAGCTGCATGAAGCCGAGTTTCAGTAGGTTGTCATGGATCGGGATGGTCCGGCGCGATGCCTTGCTCTTGAGGCTCTGGCCCGGCCCCTGCTTCAGAACGATGCACGGGATGTCATCGATGATCTGGATGTCATCGAGATACAGCTGGAGCACTTCCTCGCTCCGAAGGCCCATGTGGACCGCGATGAGCGGCGCCCAGAACATCGGATCACCCACATCGGCGAGCTTGTCCTGAAAGATCGGCGAGCGGAACAGCCCGTCGAGCTTGCCGCACCAGGTCTGGCGCTCGTTGTCTTCCTCGAGGATCTCCCGGCGCTCATACTCCGCGGTCTCCCAGATGTGGTCTTCCATGATGTTCTCCGCCAGGTGACCGCGCTTCTTGTGAAAGACGCAGATGCGCTGGAAGTCCTGCATGTGGCGATAGATCGTCGCGGTCCGCAGCCGCTTGATGCGGCCTTTCAGGATCTCGGACTCGATCTTGCCCGGACTGGCCCCCTGTTTCTTCAGCCTGGCGCGCGTAATTTCCGCGTTGTGCGCCTCCGTGGCGTCGGCGTCATCAGCGGCCTCCTGCGGCGACATCTTGCTGGTCTTGGCCTGGTATGTATGCGGCACGCGCGCGACGATCTCCCAGGCCGCCTTCAGTTCCTCATCGGTGATCTGGTCGAAGGGCTTGTTCCCGAGAATCCGCGAGAGGAGTCGCGCGGTAGACCGAACATTGGGGGCCGTGTTCCGCGCCCAGCTATTCCCAGCCTTCTCGTTGGCCTGTTCGGTGGGTTTGAAGGTCTTGTAGCCTTGGCTGCGGACCTCGATGTAGTCATCCGATCCCTTCTCGATGGTCGGGCAGGACGACTGGGCCCGGGGCGGCTCGGACGAGAGCGCGGCCGCCGTCTCGGTTTTCGTGGTGACCTGCGGCTGTTGCACGTCTTCCGGCGTAGGTGCGAAAGGCCTTGTAGAGGCCGCCGAAGGCGCCAGATCCCGATCCGTGATGGGCGCAACTTCCTGGGCAAGGCACGGCGCGGGCGGCGTCAGTGATGTCCGAGGCATGAAAGGCAGCGCGGAGACAGTTGGTGCCGCGTCGACGAGACTCCGCGCGGCTTTCAATGCTGGGGACGGCTCGTCAAACACACCCTGATCCCGCCGAAGGTTCTCCTGCTCTGCGTCGAGCATGATCCGAAGGGCTCGAAACGCGAGCCGACGCCAGTCCGGGTCGGTCTCGTCCAGGGTGATGCCGAGACGCGCGGCGACCTCTTGGAGTGGGTTGCGCGCCTTCTCGCGGTCCCGGGTCGCGATCGCGTGCCGCAGCGTTTCGACGGCGGCGTTGGCGCAGGTCAGATCGTAGGCCGCGACCTCAGGCGTGCGCATCGGTGCGTCCTCACGCGCAACATCGGCTGCTTCGATCAGAAAGCGGCACAGCTCCACGAGGAGTTTTTCCATGATGTCGGGCGCGATCGCCATCGTTCTCTCCGTCACTCCGGCGAAGGCGATGTCGCTCAGAAGCGTAAGCTTATGAGCGAGGGCCTTCGCGTCGGGGAGGACGTGGGAGCGAAGCGAAAAGAGGAGTGAGATCTTTTTCGATGGGGTGCAGATCCTCAGAACGCGGCGCGGCCAGCGACGGCGCCAGTGGAAGCCCGAGGGACGGTATTCGAGGTGCGATTGTGCCGAGACGAGTGACCGCATGTCTTCGACTCCTGTGCCAGCGTTTGTGCCAGGCGAAGGGACAGGAATCGTGCCATGTCGGGCAGTCTGCGACTCTCGTCACAGTATTGCCAATCTATTCAGTGACTTAGGAGAGATTGGCTCCGGCGGTAGGGATCGAACCTACGACCAATTGATTAACAGTCTGAAGTTGTGAGCAAATCATGGCTCATTTTCGCTCATTCGGGGCGTACGGTCCCTTGAAAACATGGCAACATTTTCCCGGTAGCACCATCCTGGTTCATCAGGATCAACCGCAAACACTGTACTCGGGACTGTACTTTCCATGGCCATCTTCAAATTCACCGAAGCCCGCATCAGGGACCTCGCGCTCGGCTCGGGCATCCACCGCGACACCGAAGTCAAGGGCCTCATGTGCATCGCCCACAAGACAACAAAGAGCTTCGCCGTGCAGGGCGACGTCCGCAGGGACAAGCGCCTCGTCCGGTCGGTGCGGGTGAAGATCGGCCGCGTCGACCACGTTCGACTGGCCGAGGCCCGGAACGAGGCCCGCAAGCTCATGGCCACGATCCAGTCGGGCGTGGACCCGACCGCTGGACCAGAGGCGACCGGCATTACGCTGGAACAGGCGCTGATAGAGCACCTGAAGGAGCGGGACCTCTCCGCGGCCACGGTCAGGAACTACCGCTACCACATGGATAACTACCTCGGGCGCCTCCGGCGTCGGGCGGTGGCTGATGTCACGCGCCAGGACTGCCGAGAGCTCATGGAGCAGCTCACCAGGCGCCACGGCAGGACTACGGGCGCGTCTGTGATGCGCACCGTCCGAGCGCTCGTGAACACTGCCAGGAGACACGACGAGACGATAGGGGCCAACCCGGTGGACGCCCTGCGCGTGCCCGCCACGCCCAAGCGGGAGGTGGGCGAGCTGGACGTCGAAACCTTCTGGTCCACCACCGAGGCCATGTCGCCTCTCATGCGGGACCTCCAGCGGGCGTTCCTGCTGACCGGGGCGCGGCGGACCTCCCTGCTGGGAGTGAGGCGGGCCGACTTCGACGCAGGGCGGGGCGTCCTGGCCTTCACCCACATGAAGACGGGCGGCGCGTGGTCGTTCCCCGCCGGGCGCTGGCTGACGGCGACGCTGGCCACCCGGATGAAAGAGGACGATCCGCTGGCGTCGCCTTGGCTCTGGCCCTCGCCGGGTTCTGCCTCTGGCCACGTCGCCGAGCCGAAGCGGGGAGGCGTCCCGTCCCCGCACGCGCTCCGCCACCACTGTCGGACAATGATGATTGCCGCGGGTGTCCCCTACGCCGAGGGTGCGCTCCTATTGGGCCAGAGGCTCCCCGGCGCCAGCGGCGGATACGTCCACCAGACCCATCTCGTGGAGGCCCTTCGCCCGCATGCGCAGGCGCTAGAGGACCTTGTCCTGGGTAGAGCGGGCGTTGCGTGAACGATGGTGCGCATCGGTAAGACGCTGGTAACCATTTTGGTCCATACTCGATAACCTGAGATCATAAAACTGCCCGGGCGCATCCTGGGCCGTAGGGTCCTGTCGGTTCAAACGATGCCGCCGGCTGAGGGCGCCCCAGGTAGTGATAGATAGATAAACGGCACAACCCCCCTAACGGACGCACGGCGTCCGAACGAGGAGATGTGTCATGGCCGCCGCAGCGGAACCCCAGATATTCACCAGCCCTTGGCTGACCACCGAGCAGGCCGCCGCCTATCTCAGCGTGTCCGCTGGGACTCTCGCCAATTGGCGCAGCATGGGCACCGGTCCCCGCTACCGCACCGTCGGGCGGATCGTTCGCTACCACCGGGACGACATCGACGCCTTCATGCTGGAGGGCGCGGCATGAATGGGGTGTACAAGTTCAAGCAGCGTCGCAGCGCGGACCCCGATTTTTCCGAGGAGGAGCGGCGCCAGGAGCTGGCGTTCGAAATGCTGGAATGCGTCCCCGAGCTGAGGGCGATGGGCCGGATCGAGGCGGCCGTGGAGGCCTGCCACCGCGTCGGCTTCAACGGCTTCGATGACGCGTGCCTTGTCGCGCTGGCGAAGGTCGCGGGCGTATTCCCGCTCGATATTCGGACCGAGGCAGCGGATAAGTTCAAGGTGCACCTTGGCTCGGCGATGGACGCCCTGACGTCAGCACCCGACAACGCGGACTTCTGGGACAACCCGGACTTGGTCGAGGAGGCCAAGCGCCGGGAACCGAAGCTCTGGCGCGACATCGAGATGAAGATGCGGGACGCCGCGCGGAAGCGGGGCTGGGACTAACAGCCAGCACTTTGCGCCGGTCGACCCTCGCAGGCATGCGGCACGACCGTCTCGCGCTAATGTTTCATAGAGAGTGAGCCGACCGTCGGGACCAATCGACGGCCGGCTCTGATAAGCCACATGCAAGAGGACACTAGACCCGTGACTGAACACAAGTATGCCGCAGAGGCGGCGCCGAACGTACCGTCGTTCCTGAGTCCCGACCTTCTGAACCCCAAGCAGGTCTCCGATATGACCGGGCACCCGGTCACCGTGCTGGCACAATACCGCAGCCGTCGGACCAAGGGTCGTGACGCACTCGGCCCCGAGTTCGTGAAGATCGGCCGCGAGGTCTTCTACACGAAGGCGGCTGTTGAGGCCTACGTCGCAAACCGGCGGGGCTAACATGACAAAGAACCCAGACGCGTCACAACTGGCGCCGCTGCTCGCTGCGGGCTACCAGCTCATTCCGTTGCACAACTACGCCCACGAGGACGAGTTCAAGGGCAAACGCCGCAAGCGCGGCAAGTCTCCTGTGCACGGCAACTGGACGAAGAAGCCCTACAAATCCGCAGACCAGGTCACGCACATGGAAGCTGGCGACAACGTCGGCGTGCGCCTTCGCGCCGGTGAACTGGTCCTGGACGTGGACCCAAGGGCCTTCCCCGACGGCCAGACCCTCGCATCAGCGGTCAACCCGTTTGTGGAACTGGTCCTCTGGACCGGCATGAACCCGGACCTGTATCCGACGGTCGAGACGGGTTCGGGTGGGCTGCACGTCTACATGACGAAGCCAGACGAAGTGTCCACCCGTGACAGCCTCAACGACCAATACCCTGGCGTCGAGTTCAAGACGCTCGGGCGCCAGATGGTCGCGCCTGGGTCGATCCATCCCGACACGCTGAAGCCATACCTCTGGAAGGTGGGTGCGCCCGAGCTCGACGCGTTCGGAGCCGATCCGGCGCCCAAGGCCCTGGTCGACCTGATCCGAAGACCGACCGGGAGCGCCGCGTCCGGCGGTGGCGAGCACGACCAAGAGGAGCTGGCCGAGATGCTGGACTATCTGGACCCCGAGGACTTCCGCGACCATGACCGGTGGCTGACGCTCATGCAGGCATGTCACCATGCGACTGCGGGCGACGGCCGCGAGGAGTTCGTGGAGTGGTGCACCCGCGACCCCGAGTATGCGGACCACGGCGGCCTGATCGGGCTCAGATGGGACAGCCTCCACGCCGACAATGACGACGGCAATAGGGTCACCTACCGCACGCTCCACAAGATCATGCGGGACGCTGGTCACGGCGACCACATACCCCGGCCACCCGCCGCCGACGACTTCGAGGACCTGGACCCTGGGGGCCTGCCCGACGGCGCGCTGACCGCACTCGCCGCGAAGGAGCGGCGGGAGGACATGGCCATCGGGGAGACGAACAGGCGTTCACGGCTCAGCGTGCGCCGGATCGACCTCGCGTCGGCCAAGGAAGACCTCGTCTACGTGAGCGCCGCCGGTGGCGTCGTGGACCTAAAGAGTGGTCGGGCGTGGAAGTCGGTCGAGCTCGCCGCCGTGCACTTCGCCGGCAGCCGTATGACCCTGGAGCAGGAGACGCCCGAAGCCGACCGCAACGACGAAAAGCCGAACGGGGTCGACACGCCCAAGAGACGCGGCCGTCCCCCGAAGCCGAAGGAGGTGCGCGTGGTGAACGTCTGGGTGGGTGACAAGGCGGGCGACCGTAAGACCGTCGACGTGATGACCTGGGCGCCCGGTCGCAAGACCATCTGCCCACCACCCGAGGGCCGGGGCGACGCCGTCAACGTGTGGAAGACGCCCGCCCTCCCGAAGGCCCCGGAGGACTGGCATGACAGGGCGGCGAAGTTCGAGGACCACGTCAGGTGGCTCCTACCTGACGGAGACGACGCCGACGACTTCCTGGACTGGATCGCCCACATCGTCCAGAACCCCGGCGTCCTGCCGCACACGGCGTGGCTGATGATTACGTCGAAGCGTGGCGTGGGTCGGAACTGGATCGCCTCGGTTCTCGCCCGCGTCCTGGCTGGCCACGTCGCCCTGGGCGTGGACCTCGGCGAAGTCCTGGGCAGCAGCTTCAACGAACGGCTGTCCGAGAAGCTGCTCCTCGTCGTGGACGAGACTAGGGAGGGCTCCGGCTCCGACCGCTATCGCAAGGCCAACAAGCTACAGAAGGTCATCACCGAGGAGCACCGCGAGATTAACCCCAAGTTCGGCCTCAAGTCGGTCCAGTACAACTGCTGCCGGTTCCTGATGTTCTCGAACTTCATGGACGCCCTGCCGATCGACGACCGGGACCGGCGCATCCGCGTGGCCTACAACCCCGAGAAGGTGCGGGAACCCTCCTATTACGGGGACCTGTACGAGACGCGGCGCGACCCCGCGTTCATCGCATCCGTCGCGCGGCTGTTGAGGGAGCGTGACATATCGGCCTTCAACCCGGGGCTACCGGCGCCGATGACCGACGCCAAGAGGTCGGTGGTCGAGTTCCTGGAGAAGGAGGAGCATCGCGAGCTCAAGGTCCTGTTCGAGGCATGGCCTGCCGACCTGATCGGCCTGTCGGACGTCTGGGCCCATCTTGAGGAGACCTGTGACGGGTTCCCCGCGAACCTCAAGTTTGTGATCGACGAGGCCGGTGGCGCCGTGACCTCGCGGCGGTTCAACAAGCGGGGTTCGAGCGGCAACGAGAAGGACACCGTCGTGATAGCCCGTAGAGGCGCGTGGGACGTGCTGCGGGTGAAGCGCGAGAGGCCTGCGGTGATGAAGGAGATCATCGAGGCGGCCAGAACCGAGTGGGCGGCACGGTCGAGTTCAAGCTGAACGAGCATCGCTTTTTCGGTGATGCGCCGATTTCGGTGATATAACAGCCTCTCCCCGTCTTCCAAGGGCGGGGACGGGGCGTCCACTAACTGGAAAAATGCAATAAGGGCGGACAAGCGGACAAGGGCGGACGGGCTTTTGGCATTATACGCGAAATTTAATTCAGTATTATTCTGTCAGTGTGTATTTCTTTTTCCTTATAAGCTCGAAGGGCTGTCCGCCCTTGTCCGCTTGTCCGCCCTTATTCGGCCGGTCAGGCTACCCGCTTGGATGGAGGGCAGAGGCCCACATTCCCCGCCATGCAACGCTGGTTTCCCGTGCTGGGTGAACGCGACATCGTATCCCGAGAGAGCGAGGACGCCTCGCGCACATGGCGAGCCGCCCCTGTTCGCCCTGCTTGAACACTGCCCCTCTGATTTAGGATCAGGGGGCGTCGGGACGGGAAGGCAAACGGGATCAGGGGCTTGGCGCTCGAGGGGCGTCCCGAGCACAGCAACGGACACAGCGGGAGGGCACGAATTGAGCCAGCTTCGACACCACAGCGCACCAGCGGCGGGCCCTCGGGCATCGACGGGGATGATGCACCCGCACGCCAGCGAGCCGTCGCCCGAGTTCAAGCGCGCCTTCCTGGAACGCCTGGTCGAGGTCGGCAACGTGACCGTGGCGTGCGCCCAGCTCGGGCTGCCCAGGCCGAACGTCTACTACTGGAAGCACCGCGACGACGACTTCAGGCGCGGGTGGGACATCGCCATGGCGATCTTCCAGGACCAGTTGACCCAGGACGTCATGGACACCGCCCGCGAGTTGGGCCTCGGTCGCTGGAAGCAGGCCACCGACGAGGACGGCGAACCCGTGCTGAACGACGACTTCGAGCCCGTCCTGGTCCTGGACGTCTCGCACGTCGACGCCCGCATCCTCTCGAAGCTGATCGACAAGCGGGTGCCGAACGTGGACGGCCCCGCCCAAACCAACCTGCAGGTCAACACGACCGTCAACAACGGCCTGCCTTCCAGGCCCAGGCTCGTGCAGCCACAGAGGGCCGAGCGGAGCTCGGTGGTGATCGATGAGGCCTCGGGCGGTCGACACGGCATCGAGGACGCCGAAGTGCTCCAGGGGACGCCAGAGGAGACCGGGGGACAGTCCGATGAGTGACGATGCGATCCAGGTGACGATAGTCAGGGCCGGTGGCACGGCCACGGTCAAGTTCGCGGACGGGTACGAGACGATGCGGGTCGCGACGGGATACCTGCACGATCCCAGCGACGGCCTGATCGCCGAGATGCGCGAGGGTCGTGAGGCCACGCCCTGGCAGTCGAAGGCCACGAGGGGCGAAGCCGAATGGTCCGTGGAAACCCGTCTCGACCTGGACGATGCGACCCGCAGGGACCTCCTGCACTGGATCGCTGGCACGGCGTACTTTGAGGCCTGACGAGGGGCTGAGGACGGTCGCCCTGTACTCCGCACTGTGCGCGTCGTCCCGCCCCGGTCCCAAGCCCCTGATCCGATTCACCCCTCGTGGCCGACACCCCCTGATCCATGATCGGCAGGGCGGTGCTGGCCCATCCCTAACGTAGCAATTCGTGAGCCAGCGCGGTCGTTCGGCCCGCTCGCGGGAAACCCGCAACCCGACATAAAGGGCGTATCAGACAAGGAGACCATCACCATGACCGACTACGCGCCCCTCTTGAATGAGCAGGACGAGACCCTCAAGGTGTACCTGGACCCAACCGACGCCGTGAAACTCGTCACCCGCATCCGTAAGGTCCGCTTCTTCCTCCGCGTCGACTTGCCCGTCCTGACCGAGTTCGCCGAGAACGGCGAGCCCACGCGCTGCTACGACATCAACGAGAGCCTGATGGTTTCCGCCGCTCAGGCGCTCAAGGTGCTGGCGGCGAAGGTCCACTTCAACGAACTCAAGGCGGAGAACGGCGGCACGCCCGGCAAGGTCGAGGTCGCGCGCCTCGGCAACTGCATCTTCATCGGCTGAACCGCCCCTTCACTGTGCCCGGAGCTGTGCCCGGCTCCGGGCTTGGACCACAAGTCCCTGTCTTTATTGCCCTCTCGGCTGATCGTCCCGCTGATTGAATGTCGGCGGGACGCCCTCGTTGGCTTACTGGCGCGGGCGCACGTGACACGATGCGCGCACCCCGACACCGAGAGGATCGCCCATGGAAGCCCCCGAGCGGCCGACGCCCGAGCTGCCCCGCCTAACGTACGCCAGGACCCAGCTTCTGGCCGACGCCCTGGTCGAAGAGGCTGTGGCGGACCTCCCGCCACTTCCGGGGCTGACGATGCGGGCCAACGTCGCGCGGTTGCTGGCCGCAATGTATTATGTCCACGGGAGTGTGAAGTTCCCTCGTGGCTGGGTGCGTCCCGCGATGCGGGCGTTCATCGACGCGGGCGTGGACTGCTCGAACGCCCGGTGCTGGCACTCCTACCGCAGCGACGTCCAAGACAACCCGGGCCAGTTTCTCAACACGGAGGGTGCGCCAGTCGAGTTCCTGATGCAGATGGAAATCGATCTCCTCGGCGACGACGCCGCCAGCGCTTGACGCCCGACCGACACTCGCTGGTCCCCCGTGGCACCGAGACGCGACATGCTCGTCGGGTGAGGTTCAATGATTGGCGTTAGCGGGCCTCACGACCGCGACGGGCCTGCCTCCCTCAGGTCCGGCCCCCGGTGGCGCTCGGTCCTCCAACTGCCGGGCGCCACCAACCCAATTCCGACGCCAGTGAGAGGAGCCAACGAATGGCAGACGACCCGAACAAACGACTGGTGGAACTGCGTACGGAGCGTGCCCGCCTGGTCGAAGAACGAGAGAAGGCCCGCGCAGAGGCCACCAACGCTCTTATCACGGGCAAGAAGCCCAGCGGCACTGCCGCGGCACTGGCCGAACATATCCAGATCGTGGACGACGCGATCGCGGAACTGCAGGACCGGTCCGCCGACGCGGTGGCGAGCCAGGATCGCGCCAAGCGGACCCGTCAGGTGCAGGGTGCGATCGACACGGCCAGCGACCGCCGCAAGCTGGCGGCGGCCGTGGACAGGGCACTGACCGACCTCGCGACGAACTGGTCCGCCTACCGCGAAGCTGTGCGCCAGGGAGTAGGCCAGACCGCTGCGGCGGGCGGCGACGTCGGTCCCATCGACCGCGTGCTGACCAACAACCGCGCCAGCGAGGCCCTTATTAAGGCCATGATCGCCGCGGGCGGCAGCGAGCTGTCCCGCGCCCTGGGCGTCGACACCCCGATCAAGGCCCGCCACTCGATCAGCCTGACCGACGCCGAGGGCCGTGTCGCCGAGAGCCTGAACTTGGAACTGCTGCGGCTCAGGGCGGCGTCACCGCAGAAGCACCTGGCGGCGCAAGCTGCCAAAGAACTGGAGGCACTAAAATGAGTAAGGAAGGCGAACGCCACGTGGCGGAACTGATCCGCCTGGAGGGCAAACGCATGGAGCTGGAAGACGCGCTTGGGCGCCTGGCGCGCGACGAGGCCGAGGCACAGGAGGTCTTGGAACTGGCCTCGCACGTTCAACGACTGGAACAGGAGGTCGAGTCCGCTCGCGCCGCCGCTCAGATGGAAAAGAAGGATGAAGACATGAACGACACGGTTACGAAGCGGGCAATCCGCAACATGGCGAGCGTCGACGCACAGCTCGACGCCCTCGCAAAGTCGATGCAGGCTGACGGCGAGACGTTCGAACAGGCCTACTGCAAGGCGCTCGACACCGACATTGGTCGCTCCATGATCCGCACACGCGAGGAGGCGCACACGCTCGCAACGGGCGGCTCCACCGAGGCCGACGTGGCGGCGGCTCGCGCTGACCTTACCTGATCCGCTGACAACACGAAAAACTGCGAAATTGGCCGTGCAGACCATCCGTCTGCGCGGCCTCTCTCATTCAGTGTGTCTTGCGGGCCACACCATTATTTGCAGGAGCGGGCCGTAATAATAGGTTACCCGCCGCTCGCGTTCTGGGACTTTCCTCTCAGGCGCCCCGCTGGGGGCCCCGTGATAATATGGAGAGAACCATGTTTACCAAAGAGACCTCAATGTACGATGTCGACGGCGAGAACGCGATCCACGACGTCGTGCGGCTGAACCTCGTCATGCCACGAGCGACGCTCGAGAACGGTACCGTCGAGCAGCTCCGTCAGGGCGGCGGATACAGCGAGGAACAACTGCGGATGATTGGCCTGGTCGAGCACCTGGTCGAGGAATACGGTCATCACTACGGTGCCGGGCTGATCAATGCACTACTATACAGCATGGATGCAGACGGGGACTGCGGTGAAATCCGGACCGTTCTAGGCGCGCTCGGAGATAAGGTGGACGAGCTAAAGGAGGGGTTCTCGCGGCCCTACGTTCCGGAGGAAGATGCCGAGGAAGACGAACCATCTTCGCCAAGCAGACTTCACTGACCCGTCGCAAGGGGCACTTTCGCGCCCTTCGGCCTCGCCGCCAGCCCAGGGTCAATCTTAGACCAGCGCGTGCGGCGGCGGGGCATGTCAGCCAGACCGACCACGAGGGCCTAGGTCAGCGCGAGCCATTAGATCGGCAGCAGGCCAACCAGCCACGGACTTAAGCCGGGCGAGCACCTGCGGGACTGGTGGCCTTCAACCCGCTCCATCTCAACGACGAATTGCTACGGAGCTCCCAGCGGGCGCTCGCGGGCTTCCCGCTTCACGACAAGGTGGACCCATTGAGCGGGCGAAGGTCGCCCTCTGCTTAGAAGGATACCAGCCATGACCAAGACCACCTACGTCGCCACCGCCCCCGACGGCTCGCAGCACACCCGCAAGACCGACCGGACCTACACCCACGCAGTCCTGCTTGAGAGCGAGGAGGAATGGACGGCGGTCGGCTTCTGCGGCCGCCCCGACCTGGCCGAGAAGAAGCGCAGCGAGCACCCCGGTTCGATCGTGGTCAAGTGCAGCGTCCTCGGCGACCGTGCGGCTGACATGCCCGAGGCGGAGGCCACCGAGAAAGCATCGGACAGCCCGTCCGAGCAGCCGAAGCCAACAATAGGCTCTATGGTGCAGGAACTTCTGATGGACGAGGCGCTGGATTACGCGACGATCGTCGATGCCGTCGTGGCCGAGTTCCCAAATGCCCAGACGTCCGCCCGGTCGGTGGCCTCGGTGGCCTCGGTCCTCCGCAAGAAAGGCGTGGACGTCCCCATGCGCAGGAATTCGAAGGTCTGACTAGGCGTCGACCCCGGAGTCTGATGGGGCGCGCCCCGCAGCCTCCGGGGCTCAGGCGGCCTGCACGAGTGCGCTGGTGTGGCGTTGCAGGTGCGCCAGTACGGAAAGCCCGATCGCGCGCGCCAAAGACACAGGCACGGCATTCCCGACCTGTGTGTATTGAGGGCCGATCTTGTCGCCAGCGAATCGGAACACATCCGGAAACCCTTGCAGACGCGCTGCCTCACGAACCGAGATGGTTCGATCCTGCATCGGGTGGACGTACGCGCCCCAATGCGGGTCACACTTGGTAAGGATGGTCGAAGCGAAGCCGTCACGCGATAGCCGCCCGTATCGCTTGGTATGGTCCTTGAGCCGGGCCCGCTGCATCCCTGCTGGGAGCAGGTCGCGCGGCACGTCGCGCCAATTCCCACCCTCCGGGACGTGGACGATCCTTTTCAGGTTAACGTCGGTCAGCGCATGGCATACGTGGTTGAAAATGATCGGCGCCCCGGCCTGTGCCGACCGTTGGAATGCGGTTGTCGCGCAGCGCCAGTCCCTTTTGACCGCCGTCTTGCCCCCTCCGTTCTCCAGTTCGGGCAAGTCGCCGATAGCCTGCCACACCGTTACCGGCCGCGAGGTTGCTCCATCTGGTCGCTCGGACGGCCATCCGCGGTGGGAGTACCTAGGCGACCAGTGGGTGGGAGATGGCATCAGTTCAGCCGAGGGTCCGACCCTGCTAGCAACGATGAAAGCCCTACGACGGACCTGAGGCGTGCCGAATTCTTCTGCGGACAGAAGGCGAACGCAGGGCTTGTCATAACCCATCTCGGTCAGACGGGAGACGATTTCACGAACTACCCCGCCGTCATCGATGGAGAGAATGCCTGGCACGTTCTCCATGACGAGGGTCTTTGGCTTCAGGGCGTTCACGAGTCCAAGGTAGTGATTGAAAAGCTTGGCCCGGTCATCGGTCGCGTTCCGCTGGTGGTTGTTGTGGCTGAACGACTGGCAGGGCGGGCCGCCTATAAGGCAGTCGAGTTCGCCGGGGTAAACTTCGGCCTCTCGAAGCAGGTCGGCCGCCGCGACCTGTGCCACGGGACCCTCGAAGAAAGCCGTCTCGGGGAAATTCAGCCGGAAGGTCGCCGAAGCATCGGCATCGTCATCATTGGCACACGCCACGGCCCACCCGGCGCTTCGGAAACCGACCGCAAGGCCGCCTGCACCGGCGAAGAGGTCCACGCAGCGGGGACCCGCTGGTAGCTCTGACCTCCTCACGTGCAGACTCACGCCCGTCATCCCGAACCCCGTTCCGATTCAACATCTGTGGGCGCGAACACCCATGGTAACAATATGTCGGAAGTACGGAGATTGACAGCCCAAAAAATCTTCCTTGATCGACTTGCTATTACTTGCTACGAATTGCTGCAGCAAGTTATGAAAGGTTTGGACATGACTACCGACACCCTTACCAAGGCTCCCGCCCGGATCCACCACGAGAAGTACGGCGCAGTCGAATGGGAGCTGCCCGAGGTTCTGCTCGACGTGCACGGCGAAGTGCGCTTGTGGGATGCCAACCCGAGGCTTCAGTCCCATCTGCCGGTTTCCAACATTTCGTCCGAAGCCGAACTGGAGGCAACGCTTCAGTTGACCGGGGGGTACGATGCTCTTCGCACTTCAATCAACGATTTAGGTCAAATGGAGCCGATATACGTCTGGCGTCCGAACGACTCCGCAAAGTTCCTAGTCCTTGAGGGCGCTACCCGCGTTTGCATCCTTAGGGCGCTGGACCGGAAATACACATCTGGCATCAAGGAGGGCGTCTTCAGGCGAGTAAAGGCGAAAGTTCTCCCTCCGAACTTCGGCGAACTTGAGCAAGCGATCCTTCTTGCCCGAATTCACGTTCGCGGTTCCGGGGTGCGCGCCTGGGACAGATACATTCAGGCCAAATTTATCTATGAGAAAGTCGTGGGGGTGAATGGGCAGCCGCCTGTTATGAACCAGGCGCAGATGGCCCAATACATGGAGAAGTCACTGGCTTGGGTGAATCGCTTGAAGAGCGCTTACGAATTCGCAATGCAGTTCAAGGAACACATCGACGAGGATCATATCGGTGAGGAACCGATTGATCGGTTCACCGCAAAGAACTTCAGTGTTCTTGAGGAGATCAGCAAGGCTCGTGTCATTGGCTCGCAACTCAAGGACTATTCCAACTCTTCTTACGACCAGCTGCGCGAAGACGTTTTTGGCATGGTCCGCAACCACGCCTTCAAGGAGTACCGCGACGCGCGGTTCTTGAAGGAGTTTCATGACGATCCGGACGCATGGGACCAGTTGAAGTCGGGGGAGGAGCACGTTGCGAATAAACTTGCCCGCCAAGTCGAAAGCAAGAGCTCCAGCCCAAAAGTCAAGATTGCAGGGCTGACGCAAGTTCTGAAGCGGGCCGTGGATCGTGGGGAAGGTGACTTCGACGATGATGATGTGGCGGAGCTACAGAAGGCGATCGACATTATCGAGGATCAGGTCCACGATGGAGTTCATCCGTATCGGCTAGCGATCAAGAAGGCCGCACGGACCCTTAACAAGGCCAGCCGGGCAGATGTGCGGGACCTTTCGCCGGATGACCTAAGCGAGTTCAAGGACGCATATGCCTACTTCATGGGGCTGGTCGAAGTTCACGGCACGCCGGGTGGGCAGTAAGGTGGGCTTCGACCTTCTTGCTCACCAAGAGGAAGGCGTCGATTTCTTGACGGGTCAGGGCGTCGGGCTGCTTGCGTTTGAGCAGGGCCTCGGAAAGACCTTTGTTGCAATCGAGGCATTCCGGCGCCTTCTGGAATCGGGCAGGGCCGACCGTCTGCTGGTTGTCTGCCCCAACTCCCTAAAGCGCAACTGGGTGGCCGAGTTCGGCAAGTTTGCGCCCCATGTGACGGTGGAGATTGTTGAGGGCCCCCCAAAGGTCCGTCGATCCGCCTTCAGGGCTACCCGCGCGCGGGTGGTGGTCACCAGCTACGAAACCGCCCGCGCCGAAACCACTGCGCTCATCGCGCTCTGTCAGCGGCAGCGGACTGCACTTGTGCTGGACGAGTCCCACGCCGCGAAGAACTGGAAATCCTTGACCTCAACTGCGATGCGGGCGGTTGCGCCGCATGCGGCGTTTCGATGGCTGCTGTCGGGCACGCCTGTGACGAACACGGCCGAAGACCTTCACACCCAGGTCGAGATTCTGGAGCCCGGCAAGGCCAGTCTGGGTTCGGCCGAAGTTTTCAAGGCGATGCTTGAAGATGACCCCACCGCCAAGTTTGCCCAGGCGACCTTTGACAGACTGATCCTGAGGCGCACGAAGGAGCAATGTCTTGACCTCCCGGAAAAGACCTATGCCGATCTGAGGGTGGAACTGCCCGACTGGCAGCGCCGGGTATATGACCAGATGCGGGACGAGATGGTCGCCGAAATCAGGAAGATGACGGGCGAGCAGTACCTGGCCTATGCGTCCACCGCACTGGCCAAGCTGACCCGGCTCATCCAGATTGCCAGTAATCCGGCATTGATCTTCCCGGAACTAGACCGACTGCCGGCGAAGTTCGAGGCATTGGACGGCTTGATCGCCGACATCCTCTCTGTGCCGGGAAGAAAGGTCATCCTGTGGTCGAACTACATCCGGACGATCGAACAGCTCCTTCAGCGATTCCCCGGGGCGGTCGCGATCTATGGGGCCACACCCAACGATGAGCGGCAAGGCATCGCAAAGCGTTTCCAAGAGGATCAGGACACCCGCCTTCTGATCGCGAACCCGGCCGCCGCCGGTACAGGCTTCACGCTGACAGCCGCCAGTTTCACGATCTATGAATCCCTGTCGTGGCGCTACGACCACTACGCGCAAAGCCAGGACCGGAACCATCGGATAGGCCAGACACAGCCCGTCACATACGTCCGCCTCCTCGCTACGGACACGATCGAAGAGGCCGTGGTGACGGCGCTGGAACGGAAGTCGGCGCTGGCTAGGAGCCTTCTCGGCGACCGAGGAGCGGGCGAATTGGTGGCAAGTCTCTCGCAGGAGGAGATGTGCGACCTGCTCACCAGCAACCGGCTGCCGTCTGTCGGCGACCCGGGGGAGAGACAAGTGGCTGCGGGTTCCGCCTGAAGATGGATCGGATCACGCCCGACCAACGCTCCAGAAACATGGCCCGGATTCGCGGTCGTGACACCAAACCGGAAGTGGCGCTGAGGTCAGCGCTGCACGGGATGGGGCTCAGGTTCAGGGTATGCCGGCGGGACCTACCGGGATCGCCCGACGTCGTGTTCCCGCGTCAGCGGTTGGCGGTACAGGTGCGCGGGTGCTTCTGGCACCAGCACGCCGGTTGCCCCGCTGGGCGCCTTCCGGCCTCGCGCCTCGAATACTGGCGCCCGAAGCTGGAGGGCAACGTCAGGCGCGACGGTGAGAGGGACGCGGCGCTGGTCGCCTTGGGCTGGCGCCTGATTGTCGTGTGGGAGTGCGAGCTGAAGGGGGCGACCGCCGTTGCCCAAGTTGCGGCACGGGTCGCAGATGCTGTTGAACACAAAGACTGACTGGGGCGAGAAGATGGAAAGACTACCGAACAACGGCGACGACAGGCAAAAAGGCTTCTGCGTCCACTGCGGTGGCCAAACCGAGTCAAAGGACCACGCACCCTCGAAGGTCTTCTTGGACCTACCGCACCCTAAGCACATGCCGTCGCTCCCGAGTTGTGGCGACTGCAACAACGGCTTCTCTGGCGACGAGGAATACCTGGCCTGTTTCATCGAGTGCGTCGTCTGTGGCACCAGCGACCCGGAGCAGCTGTCAAGGGACAAGATAAAGCGGGCACTGCGCCGGAACCGAAGCCTGCGCGATAGGATCGAGCGTGGGCACCGGCAGAGCGATACCGTCGGGGGCGCCTTGATCCACGTCTGGCAGCCGGAAGACGAAAGGGTGCGGCGCGTCGTCATGAAGCTGGCGAGGTGCCATGCAGCCTACGAGCTCAATGAACCCCGCCTTGACGAGCCCGAGCACGTCCTTGTGATGCCGCTGGTCTCCATGATGGACGACCAGCGCGACCACTTCGAGACTGCGCCGGAAGTGAACATCTGGCCAGAGGTCGGTAGCAGGGCGATGCACCGGATGCTGATCGCAGATGACGCCTACGCCAGCGGCTGGATCACGGTGCAGAAAGGACGCTACAGGTTCCTGGCCGTGGCCGAGGGAAGCCTCATGATCCGGGGCGTACTCTCCGAGTACCTCGCGTTCGAGGTCATCTGGGAATAGCCTACATCTTCAACGCCTTGACGGGGTGACGGTGCTTGGCCCCCTCAGGCACAGTGCCGAGCCTAAAAACTGTACCTATGCTGTGCTTGAGTAGCTCACACCGGGCGGCTGCATCGCCTAAGTGCTTGATTTTATTGGCTCCGGCGGTAGGGATCGAACCTACGACCAATTGATTAACAGTCAACTGCTCTACCGCTGAGCTACGCCGGAACACCGAGGGGCGAATAGCCGGGGCGGCGCGGTCGCGCAAGGGGGTAGGGCGAATTTTCCGGGGTCGGGGTCAGGTGCGGTGCCAGACCGCGTCCGGGGCGATTGCGGGGTCGGGCGCAACGCGGCCGTTCCGCGCCAGGTGGATCAGATGGGCGAGCACGTTGCGCGCCGCGGCGGCGTGCAGGGTAGGGGGCGTATCGATATAGAGCGCGGCGACCAGCAGCGGGATCGTCGGCGCGTCGGGCAGTGCGTCGAGGATCGCCGCCTCGCGCATCAGGCGGTGGTCGCGCAGGGTGCGGCAACGGTCGCCTGGGTCCGGGATGGCATCCCCATGGCCGGACAGGAAGCGACGGGCTTGCAGCCGCTCCAGCAGGTCGAGTGAGGACATGAACTGCCCCAGGTCGCCGTCTGGGGGCGAGATCATGGTGCTTGCCCAGGCCATCACGGTGTCGCCGGTGAAGACGGTCCGCGCCTCCGGCCACTCGAAGGACAAGTGGTTGGCCATGTGCCCTGGCGTCCAATGTGCACGCAGGGTCCAGCCGTCGCCCGCCACCGCATCGCCGTCGCGCAGCCGCGTGTCGGGGGCGAAGTCTGGGTCGACGCCCTCGCCCCCGCCCACGTTCCGCAGGGCGGGAGGAGTTGGCGCGCGTCCGGCGTCGGACGGCCCGAAGGCCGCGACCGGCGCGCCGAGCCGTTCCGCCAAGGGGCGCGCGGCGGGCGAATGGTCCAGATGCGAATGGGTGACGAGAATGGCCGCGACCCGCCGCCCCGCCACGGCCCGCGTCAGCGCATCGAGGTGAGCGGGAAGGGCAGGGCCGGGGTCGATCACGGCGACGTCGTCGTGTCCCAAGATCCAGGAATTGGTGCCCGACCCGGTCATGGGCGAGGGGTTGGGCGCGACGACCCGGATCAGGCCGCTTTCGTCCGCCTGCCCAAGGCGATAGCTGTGGGTCATGGATGCGCCGTCCCCCTCACCTCGCCGGGCCCTGCCGCGCCGCTGGCTGCCGCGCAGCTTCTACGCCCGCGCGGCACTGATCCTGATCGTGCCGATCGTCACGCTGCAGCTTGCCGTGGCGGTCATGTTCCTGCAACGCCATTACGAAGACGTCACGATCCAGATGACGTCCAACATGACGCGCGAGATCGAACTGGTGCGCAGGATGCCGGACTTGGCGGCGCAACTCGGCATCGACCCCGTGCCGCCGCCTGTCACCACGCGCATCCGCTGGTGGGATCTGTCGGCGCGGGCCATGCGCCGACGGCTTGAGACGTCGTTCGACGACCTGTCGACCGTCGATACCGTGTCCGAACGCAAGACGGTGCTGCTGGGCTTCACCGATGGCACTGGCCTGCGGTTCCCGCGCAATGCCGTCTCTGCCGCGAACCCGCATCAGCTTCTGGTGCTGATGGTGGCGGTGGCCGTGCTGATGACGGCGGTGTCGTTCCTGTTCATGCGCGGCCAGATCCGCCCGATCCGTCGACTTGCCCATGCAGCCGAAGCCTTCGGGCGGGGCCAGGACCCGGACTATCGCCCTTCGGGCGCGACCGAGGTGCGAGCGGCGGGCATGGCCTTTCTCGACATGCGCCAACGGATCGAGCGGCACATCGAGCAGCGCACACTGCTCCTCTCGGGAGTGAGCCACGACCTGCGGACGCCGCTGACGCGCATGAAGCTGGAACTGTCGATGATGGACTCCGACGAGGCGGGCGCCCTGACCGGCGACGTCGAGGCGATGGAGCGCATCATCGACACTTTCCTCGATTTTGCGCGCGAAAGCGCGAGCGACGAACGGGC
Source organism: Jannaschia rubra (assembly GCF_001403735.1). GTDB lineage: Bacteria > Pseudomonadota > Alphaproteobacteria > Rhodobacterales > Rhodobacteraceae > Jannaschia > Jannaschia rubra. Next base: position 732,929 of record NZ_CXPG01000020.1, on the reverse strand, counting down.
CGCAGTCGATGTCCGCGACATCGTGCAGGAAGGTGTCGACATGGCCGCGCCAGGTCGGGGCATCGCGGTCGCGGGGCCGTCGGTCACGTCCGACGTGCTGCCCGACGGGCTGCGGCGGGCGGTGGCGAACCTGGTGTCGAACGCGCTGCGCTATGGCGGCGATGTGAGGGTCGGAGTGCAGGTCAGCGATGCGGCCATCGTCATCGCGGTCGAGGACGACGGCCCCGGTATTGCCCCCGCCGACCGAGAGGAAGCCATGCGCCCCTTCGCACGTCTGGATGCGGCGCGCAGCAACACAGCCGGAAACGTGGGCCTCGGCCTCAGCATCGTGCGCGACGTGGCCCGCGCCCATGGCGGCGCTCTGCGACTGGGCACCTCCGACCTGGGTGGCCTCAAGGCCGAGATCGTGGTGCCGAGGTAGGGTGGGAATGGTAGGCCCGGCAGGACTTGAACCCGCAACCAAGGCGTTATGAGCGCCCTGCTCTAACCAATTGAGCTACAGGCCCACGGTGGTCCTTGCGTAGCAGACCCGCCGGGGCCGTCAAGGCGTGAGCCATTGATGCCCCGGGGGGGTGCTGCTAGTCGGGCGGCAACATGCGGGGGATGCCATGACCGAGTCGAAACCGGGCCTAACCTATGCCGACGCCGGCGTGGACATAGACGCGGGCAATGCCCTGGTCGAGCGCATCAAGCCCGCCGCTCGCGCGACCGAACGGCCGGGCACGATGGCGGGGCTGGGCGGGTTCGGCGCGCTGTTCGACCTCGGCGCGGCCGGGTACCGTGATCCGATCCTGGTGGCGGCGACGGACGGCGTGGGGACCAAGCTGCGGCTGGCGATCGACACCGGGCGGCTCGACACCGTGGGCGTGGACCTTGTGGCGATGTGCGTCAACGACCTGGTGTGCCAGGGAGCCGAGCCCTTGTTCTTCCTTGATTATTTCGCCACCGGAAAGCTCGACATGGAGAAGGCCGCCCAGGTGGTCGAGGGGATCGCCGCGGGCTGCACCGCTTCGGGCTGCGCTCTGATCGGGGGCGAAACAGCCGAGATGCCGGGTATGTATGCGGGCGACGACTTCGACCTCGCCGGCTTTGCCGTGGGCGCGATGGAACGGGGCGGCGACCTTCCGCGCGACGTCGTTGCGGGCGACGTCCTTCTGGGCATCGGGTCGGACGGCGTCCATTCCAACGGCTTCTCGCTGGTGCGCCAGGTGGCGGAGCGAGCGGGGCTTGCCTGGTCCGACCCCGCGCCCTTCGTTGGCACCACGCTGGGCGAGGCGCTGCTGACGCCCACACGGCTCTATGTCCTGCCGGTGCTGTCGGCGATCCGGTTGGGCGGGGTTCATGCGCTGGCTCACATTACCGGCGGTGGCCTGACCGAGAACCTGCCCCGTGTCTTGCCCGGGGGGCTGGGCGCGACGATCGACCTCGGCTCCTGGCAGCCGCCCGCCGTCTTCGGCTGGCTGGCCGAGGCGGGGGGCATCGCGCGGGACGACATGCTCAAGACCTTCAACTGCGGCATCGGCATGGCCGCGGTCGTCGCCGCCGACCGGGCGGCCGATCTGATGACCCTGCTCGAATCGAAGGGCGAACGGGTCTGGCGCATCGGCACCGTGACCGAAGGGCAGGGCGTGACCTGGCAGGGCGACCCGAACTGGTGAAGCGCGTCGCCATTTTGATCTCGGGCGGCGGGTCCAACATGCGACGCCTGGTCGAGGACATGAAGGGCGACCACCCCGCGCGGCCGTGCCTCGTGCTGTCGAACGACCCCGGTGCGGGGGGCTTCGCGCGCGCGGCCGAGATGGGCGTGCCGACCGCCGTCGTCGACCACCGCGCCTTCCCCGACCGACCCGCCTTCGAGGCCGGGCTGACCGACGCGCTGGAGGCCGCCCGCGCCGACATTATCGCGCTGGCCGGGTTCATGCGGATCCTCACGCCGCCCTTCGTCGCGCGCTGGCAGGGGCGGATGCTCAACATTCACCCCTCGCTCCTGCCGAAGTATCGCGGGCTGGACACCCACGCGCGCGCCATCGCGGCAGGCGACGCGGAGGCGGGCTGCACCGTGCACGAGGTGACGGCCGACCTGGACGGCGGGCCGATCCTGGGACAGGCACGGGTGCCGGTGCTGGCGGGCGACACGGCGGCCGATCTGGCGGCGCGGGTGCTGGTGCAGGAACACAGGCTCTACCCGGCCGTCCTGCGCCGCTTCGCGGTGGGCCAGAGGGGGCGTCTTGATCTTTCCCCGCAGGCCGGGATCGACTAGACGGGGCCCGCACGATACGCGAAAGGCTCCCATCATTCCCCCCTCAGAGATCATCACGCTGACCACGACCGAGGCGCTTGCCGCCTTCTGCGCCGAGGCCGCGAAAACCGCCTACGTCACCGTCGACACGGAATTCCTGCGCGAGCGGACGTATTACTCCAAACTCTGCCTTCTGCAGCTCGCCTATCGCGGCGACGGCCGGACCGACGCGGTCCTCGTCGATCCGCTGGCCGACGGGCTCGACCTTGCGCCGCTCTACGCGCTGTTCCGCGACCCGGACACGGTCAAGGTGTTCCACGCCGCACGCCAGGATCTGGAGATCTTCGCCATCGAGGGCGACACGATCCCCACCCCCCTGTTCGACACCCAGGTCGCCGCCATGGTCGCGGGCTTCGGCGAACAGGCCGGGTACGAGACGCTCGCCCGCCGCATCGCCAAGGCGCAGATCGACAAGTCGAGCCGCTTCACCGACTGGTCGCGCCGCCCGCTCTCGGACGCGCAGAAGGCCTATGCGCTGGACGATGTGACCCACCTGCGCGACGTCTACGAATACCTGGCGGCCGAGTTGGACCGCAGCGGCCGCACCGCCTGGGTCGAGGAGGAACTGGACGTTCTGCGCGATCCCGACACCTATCGCACCCACCCGCGCGAGGCGTGGCGGCGGCTCAAGATGCGGAACCCCTCGCCGCGATACATCGGGATCGCGCGCGAACTGGCCGCCTTCCGCGAGGACTACGCCCAGAGGAACGACGTCCCCCGCACCCGCGTCTTCAAGGACGATGCCCTGCTGGAGCTTGTGGCGATGAAACCCCGCACGGCGGACGACCTGTCGAAGGCGCGGCTTCTGCTGCGGGAAGGGCGCAAGGGCCCCATCGCCGACGGCATCCTTGCGGCGGTCGACCGGGGCCTGTCGCTCGACAAGGCAGACCTGCCCGCGCCGCCGGACCAGCGCGCGCGCGACCAGATCAACGGCGCGCTGGCCGACCTGCTGCGCGTGTTGCTCAAGGCCAAGGCGGAACAGGCGGGGGTCGCGTCCAAGCTGATCGCTTCGGCCTCGGACCTCGACGACATCGCATCCGGCAAACGCGACGGCGACTGGTCCCACGGCTGGCGCCGGGAGGTCTTCGGCGAGGATGCGTTGCGGTTATGCGAGGGGCGGATCGCACTGGCGTGCAAGGGGCGGGACGTGCGGATCGTGGGGTTGTGAAGGGTGGGAGATCGGGTAGATGTTTGTGCTCAGAGTGACGGATGGTGCGCCGTGCACGAGCGGCAGCAATGCGCAGGAAACTGAATATGTGAAGTGGCTAAGGCTCGGGCTAGCAGAATGCACTTGATCAGTACTCACAACCAGACGATTTTGTGGTTCATGGAGCGGTTTCTATGAAGCGTCAGATGAGTGATAGCCGACCGTGTATGCTGCAAGAGGGATCTGATTATGGTGGAAGAGCAGCAGACGCTGAACGCCGAGGAGATTGTCCATAAGGCGTTTGATCACTTTCAAACATTCGTTAGTCGCGGCAATCCGTTGGGCAGTGTATTGTTGGAAGGACTGGAACCGGACGGCTCTGTTGCACAAGACCTTTGATGTCCGAGGTTCCCCTTTCCCCGGACGGATTCATCCCACAGTTTCTGTGACAGGTATGCCAAGCGCGGTGTAGCCGTTCATGACTGCGATGCGGATCTGGACCTCCGCGACCTGTCGGTCGAAGTCCCGCGCCATGAGGCGCTGCCGCAGCAGTTTCATACAGTGCATCTTTGTTTCGACGCGGCTTCTGCGGTGGTATCCGCTCCATCGTCGCCAGATCGCGCGGCCGAGGTATTTCGAAGCTCGCAGGGCCTCGTTTCTGGCCACGGCACCAGCGGTGACGGTCTTCCACGGCTTCGCGTTCTTGCGGGGCGGGATGACAGCGTGAGCGCCCCGCTCGGCAATGGCATCATGGCATTTGCGTGTGTCGTAGGCGCCGTCTGCCGTGACGCTGCCGATCTCCTGGTCCGCCGGGATCTGGCCGAGAAGGTCGGGCAACACCGGCGCGTCGCCGACATGGCTCCAGGTGATCGCGACGGCTCGGACCTCCAGTGTTTCCTCATCAATTCCGAGATGGACCTTGCGCCAGACCCGCCGCTTGGGCCCACCATGCTTGCGTGCGTGCCACTCGCCTTCACCCTCAACCTTGATGCCAGTGCTATCGATCAGGAAATGCAGTGGGCCGTTGGAGCCACGATATGGGATGTCAACGGCCAGTGTCTTCTGGCGGCGCGATAGCGTGCCGAAGTCAGGCACCGCCCAGTTCAAACCGATCAGACGTAACAGGCTCTCGACGAACCCGGTCGTCTGCCGTAGCGCCATGCCAAACAGAACCTTCATCGTCAGGCATGTCTGGATGGCGGTATCGCTGTAGATCTGCTGTCGACCACGTTTGCCGGTCGGCGCAGCCTCCCAACTGATCTCGGGATCGAACCAGATAGTCAGTGAGCCCCGGCGCTTGAGCGCTTCATTGTAGGCGGGCCAGTTCCTGGTCTTGTAAGTCGGGGGTATGTGTCTGCTCATCCATCCCAGCTACCGCGCTGGATTCGCGAGATGAATCCCTCACAGGATTTGTGCAACAGAGCCCTCGCAAGCCCAACTGGGCAACGTCACTCTCCTATCGGAGTGATCCGTCTTTTGGGTCAGTTATATGTCACAAAAGTCGGTTTTGTCTGTCACTCGACAAGGAGATGTTGGCGCGCTGGGGAGGATTCGAACCCCCGACCCCTTGATTCGTAGTCAAGTACTCTATCCAACTGAGCTACCAGCGCACTACGGGGGCGGGATAGACCCCGGCGGCGGTGCGTGCAAGGGTCTTTTTGGGCGGCGGTCGTCCCTTGGCGGTGACGCCCGGCGGGCTGCGGCCTAGACGTCGCCCGCGGCCTTGGGAAGGTCGATACGGAAGACGGTGCCGCCCTCCCCGCTCCGTTCCAGCGCCAGGGTGCCGCCGTGGCCACGCACCAGTTCCGACGCGATGGCGAGGCCCAGCCCCGTGCCGCCCTTGCGGACGTTGCCCTGAAAGGCCTGGAACAGGTTCTCCTGCGCTCGAGCGGGCAGGCCCGGTCCGGTGTCGGACACGCGGACGGTCCAGGTGTCCGCGTCCTCCTCCGCCGTGATCCGCACCTCGCCCGGCCTGCCGGTCGCCTGGATCGCCTGCCGCGCGTTGCGGATCAGGTTGCCCAGGATGCGGTGCATCTGCTCGGGGTCGAGGCGTACCGTCATCGCGGGGGGGACATCGTGGCGGATCTCGACCGAGGCCACATCGATCGAAAGCTGTTCGCTTTCGCAGACCTCATCAAGGACGCGGGCCAGCGGCACCATCTGCAGCGCGGGGGGCGCTTCCTCGGCCCGGCCGAAGGCGAGCGTGCCCTCGGTCAGGTTCACGGCGCGGGTGAGCGAGGCGACGATCTTGGGGGCCACGCGGCGCACCGTCGGGTCGTCCACCATCTCCATCCGGTCGGCCAGCAAAGTGGCGGTGGTCAGGATGTTCCGCAAGTCATGGCTGATCTTGGCGACGGCGGCGCCCAGCTGGGCCAAACGCTCCTTCTGGCGCAGCGACTGGGACAGCTGGGTTTCGAGGTCGCGCAGCGTCGTCTCGGCCTCGCGCAGCTCGCGCACCGAGGATCGGGGCTCGATGATGCGGTTCGCGTCCTCGGGGGCCGCGGCATAGCGGATCATCTGCGCGACCAGCGACTTGATCGGCACGACCATCAGGCGGCGCACAGCCAGGAACAAAAAGACCGAGGTGATGACCGAGATCACGAGGCTCAGCCACAGGATGTTCATGCCGTAGTCGATCATGGCGCGGTGCAGGTCGGACGTCTCGATCGCCGCCTCGATCTGCACGCCGCCGCCCTGCGCGGGCTCGGCGATGACGCGGATCACCTCGGGGCCGGGGCGGGCAAAGCGCAGGACGGCGTCGCGGATCAGGGCGGACACCGGCGGATCGCGCAGGTCGACGGTGCGCGTGACCGGCCCCGGCAGGTCCGACGACAGCACCAGCTGCCGCAACGCGTCGCGCCGCAGGACCACGTTGAGGACGCCCGCGTTCTCCAGCAGTTCGGCCTCCACCGCGTCGTCGATCATATCGTTCGCGCCCAGAAGCGCCAGCGACGCGATCTGTGCCCGCTCCATACGGTCGGTCAGGTAGTCCAGCCGGAACCGCGCGATGGACGGCACGAATATCAGCACTTCAGCCAGCATCACGAAAGCCACCGTCAGGATCAGGAATCGGCCCGAAAGGGTGCGGAACATGGGTCATCCGGTCGTGGTTACATCGGCCCTTATGCCTGCCGCGGACCGTCCGCGACAGGGGGCGCGTCAGCGCGTCCGGCGCTGGACAAGCCGGACGGCGCGCTTCACCCAGTCGCTCTCGAACAGGCGGGGGGTGTAGTACTGGCCAGCGACGCGCTTGGAAATTTCCCCCAGCGTCGGATAGGGCGCGACCATCGAGGTGACGGCCCCGATCTTCATGCGCTTGGCGATGAGAAGCGCCCAGAGCCCGATCAGCTCACCGGCATGGGGGCCCGCGATGGACACGCCGACCGGTCGGCCGCGCACGACCATCACCTTGATCCGACCGTCGGTGCGGCCTTCGGTCACGGCACGGTCGTTGTGGTCGAACCCGGCCTGCAACACCGTCAGGGACTTTCCGTGCCGTTCGCGCGCCTGCGCCTCGGTCATGCCCACCTGCGCCAGTTCGGGGTCGGTATAGGTCACCCAGGGGATGTGGTCGGTGCGGACCCTGGCGGGCAGGCCGAACAGGATGGGACGGATCACGGTGGAGCCATGATAGCCCGCGACGTGGGTGAACTGCATGCCGCCGGCCACGTCGCCCACGGCATAGACGCGTCGGTTCGTCGTCCGCAGGTCCGGGCCCACGCGGATGGCGCGGTCGTGCTCGATGCCCGCGCGGTCGAGATCCAGACGGTCGATGTTCGCGCGCCGCCCGACGGCCATCAGAAGATGGCTGCACCGATGGTCGCCCTTGTCGGTATGCACGACGATGGCCCCGGCGCGGCCGCTGACGCGCTTGGCCTGCGCGCCCTCGACGATGTCGACGCCCTCGGCCCGCAGGTGGCGCAGGACGATCTCCGCCATCTCGGGATCGTCCTTGCCCAGCGCCCTGGCCCCTTCGATCACCGTGACCTTGCAGCCGAGGCGGACGTGAGCCTGCGCCATCTCCATCCCGATGGGACCGCCGCCGACGATGACCAGATGGGACGGTGCCTCCATCAGGTCGAACAGCGTCTCGTTGGTCAGGTAGGGCACGTCCTCCAGCCCGTCGATGGGTGGCACGAGCGGCGAGGATCCGGTGGCGACGACGATGCGGCGCGCGGTGATGCGGTGCTCTCCAGTCTCGACGGTGTCGCGGTCGACGAAGCGGCCGTATTCGCGGATGACGCGCACGCCCAGCCTTTCGAACCGCTCCTGCGAATCGATGGGGGCGATGGTCTCGATGACCTCATGGACGCGGCGCTTGGCAGCGGCATAGTCGATCTTCGGCTTGACCGGCGTGATGCCGTAGTCCGCACCGCTCGTCATCGCATGGGCATGCTTGCCCGCCGCGATCAACGTCTTGGACGGCACGCAGCCGTAGTTGAGGCAGTCGCCCCCCATCCGGTCGCCTTCCAGCAACGTGACATCGGCACCCATCTGCACTGCCCCCGCCGCCACACTGAGGCCGCCCGACCCCGCGCCGATCACCAACACATCCGTCTTGATCCGTTCCATCCGAGGGCCTTTCGTCAGGGGGGTTGCGCCATCGCGTCCAGACCCTCAACCCGCCGTCGGCGCCGCGGGTTTCGCTGCAAATCGAAACATCCCGCTTGCATTTTTCGGAAGCTGGCGACTGGGTCCGGCCTGTTGACAGGTCCGCACGCCGCGTCTAGACGGCGGCTTCACGTTTTCCCGGTCGCTGGTTCATCCGCGGCTCCGACGCAAGACACCCCGGAGAGATTGCCATGAAGCGCACCTTCCAGCCCTCGAACCTCGTTCGCAAGCATCGCCACGGCTTCCGCGCCCGCATGGCCACGAAGGCCGGCCGCAAGATCCTGAACGCCCGCCGCGCGCGCGGCCGCAAGGTCCTGTCTGCCTGACAGCGACGACGTGTCGAACGGTGGGGCACCGGGCGGATCGCCGCCTTCGGTACCCTTTGTCATGTCCGCCCGTCCCCGGTCGCTGCGCGCCCCGCCTTTGCGGGTGCTGTCGCGCCGGTCGCAGTTCCTGGCGCTGAACCGGGGTTTGCGGGTGCCGGCCGGGTCGTTCCTGCTGCAGGCCCGCGACCGGGGCGATGGCGACCCGGAAATCGGCGTGGGTTTCACCTGTTCGCGCAAGGTCGGCAACGCCGTCGCCCGCAACCGGGCCAAGCGCCGCCTGCGCGAAGCGGCGCGGTTGATCCTGCCCGAAGGCGGGCGGCCGGGGTGGGACTATGCACTGATCGGTCGCGCGGGGGTCACGGCGGATCGCCCTTTCGACGCACTGCTCGACGATCTGCGCGGCGCGCTCGACCGGGTGCATCGGTGACGCCGCTGGCATGTGTGCTGTCCTGGCCGGTCCACGCCTATCGCGCGGTGTTCTCGGCCCACGTGGGCCACAACTGCCGCTATCAACCGACGTGTTCGGCCTACGCGCTGGAGGCACTGGAGCGGCACGGCGGCCTCAGGGGCGGCTGGCTCGCCGCACGGCGCATCGCCCGGTGCCATCCCTGGGGCGGGTCCGGCATCGACAACGTGCCCGACCGACGGTGACGCCGGCCGGCAGGCGGGTTAAGGAAAGGTCAAAGGAGCGCAAGACAATGCTCGACGATCACGACGACATCCATCCGCTGTTCAAGGGCGCGCCCGGAACGACCGGGTTCCGCAAGCTCCGCAAGCGCATCATCCGCGAAACCCGCGAGGCGATCGACCGCTACGGCATGGTCGATCGTAGCGGCCCTCGCGCAAAATGGCTGGTCTGCCTGTCGGGGGGCAAGGACAGCTATACCCTGCTCGCCGCGCTGACGGAGCTGCAATGGCGCGGCCTCCTGCCGGTCGACATCCTCGCCTGCAACCTGGATCAGGGGCAGCCAAACTTTCCCGCGACGGTCCTGCCGGAGTTCCTGGCGCGCATGGGCGTGCCGCACCGGATCGAATACCGCGACACCTATTCCGTCGTCGTCGACAAGGTGCCGGCGGGGCGGACCTTCTGCGCGCTCTGCTCGCGGCTTCGACGCGGCAACCTCTACCGCGTCGCGCGCGAGGAAGGATGCTCCGCCGTCGTGTTGGGCCACCACCGCGACGACATCCTCGAGACGTTCTTTCTCAACCTGTTCCACGGCGGCAAGATCGCGACCATGCCGCCGAAGCTGCTAAACGACGAGGGCGACCTGCTGGTACTCCGCCCGCTCGCGCATGTGGCCGAGGCCGACTGCGACCGCTTCGCCCGCGCGATGGACTATCCGATCATCCCCTGCGACCTCTGCGGCTCGCAGGACGGGTTGCAGCGTCAGGCGATCAAGGCGCTGCTGGACGGGTGGGAGGCGAAGGCGCCGGGTCGCCGGGCCAAGATGTTCTCGGCGATGATGCAGGTGCGGCCGTCCCACATGCTCGACCCCGCGCTGTTCGATTTCGCGGGGCTCGCCGCCGGTGGTGCCCCGATTGTCGCGAATTCGCCGGATATTCCGATCCTGCGTTAAGGCCCCGTTGACCTCCGGCCGCCTAGGTCTGACCCCGAACCGGGGACCGGAGGATCGAATGACGCAACGGACATCACCTATATCGACCGCTCGTGGGTGGCTGGCACGGGTGCGGGGCAGAACCGACTGGATGATGCTGTTCCCGGCGGTCGCCGCCGTGGCATGGACCTTCGGACAGGATGCGGTCGCCATGGCGCTGGTGCTCGTCCTGCCCGTATTCCTGGCGCTCGACCGACGGACGGCCGCATCGCCGCCGGGCGCGATGATGGACCGCCGGATGTCGCGGGCCGCCGTGCAGCGTCTCGTGGAAGACACCCTCCAGGACTGCGCGCGGCGCGACCGGACCACGGCCGTCCTGCACGTCCAGGTGGACGATCCGCATTTCGCCGACGGTGACTGGACGGCCGACATGGGCGAGCGGATCATGGATCGGGTGACGCAGCGGGTGTCATCGGCCATGCGCGGTCAGGATGCGGTGACGCGCGTCGGCGACGATGGAATGGTGGTCGTGCTGGCGCCGACGCGCCGCGCCGATCTCGACGTCGTCATGAATATCGTCGACCGCATCCAATCCGCCGTGGCGGAGCCTGTGTCGCTCGACGGGCGTGCGGTGCGCGTCCAATGCTCCATCGGCATCTGCTCGGAGGCGATGGCCCCCGCACGCACCGGCGCCGCGATGCTGGCCGCCGCCGACTGCGCCCTGCGGATCGCACGGCGGCAGGGCGACGGGGCGGTGCGCGCCTTCAATCCGACCATCCGCAGCCAGGTCGAAACCGATCACCGGCTGGCCGGCTGCATCGAAGACGCGCTCGCGGGCGGAGAGATCCGGCCATGGTTCCAGCCCCAGATCGACAGCCGCACCGGCCAGCTCGCCGGGTTCGAGGCGCTGGCCCGCTGGCATCACCCCGAGCTCGGCGTCCTGACGCCCGGCCAGTTCCTGCCCACGATCACCTCCGCCGGACGGTCCGCCGACCTGGGGGAGCAGATCCTGAAGGCGAGCCTCGAAGCCCTCATCGAATGGGACCGGGCCGGTCTCGACGTGCCCTGCGTGGGCATCAACGTCTCGCTGGAGCAACTCGCCGACCCGCGGCTGGCCGAACGCATCATCTGGCAACTCGACCGCTACGACGTTCAGCCCCCCCGCGTGGCAATCGAGATCCTCGAGACCGTGACCCTGCGCGATGGGGACGAGACGATCACCCGCAACCTGGCTGCGCTGCGCAAGGCCGGGTTCCGGCTGGACCTCGACGATTTCGGCACCGGTGCCGCCTCTATCGCGCACATCGCCCGGTTCGGCGTGCACCGCATCAAGATCGACCGGAGCTTCGTCGAGGGGATCGACGGCGACAGCGCCCGGCGCACCGTCGTCGGCGCAATCCTGGGCCTTGCGCGCAGCCTCGACATCGAGACGCTGGCCGAAGGGGTCGAGACGCCGGAGGAGCAGGCCACCCTCACCGAGATGGGCTGTCCGCACGTTCAGGGTTTCGGCATCGCCCGGCCGATGCCCTTCGCCGAGACGATCCCCTGGGCGCTCGCCCTGCCCTCCGGCCCCGCCGAGAGCCTGCGGCTGATGCGTCCCCAAGGGTCGGCCTGACGACGACCGGGCGGTATACCGGCCGAACGTGAGGCGGTGTCGACGGGTCGATGCCGCCCAGCCGCGACGGCACGGCTCCCCGCCGAGCCCTGCGGGAAGGGGGTTTGGCCTTGACCTTCCCCCACCCGGTCTGTTGAACGGCGCGCAACCCCGATCCCGCGCGAGACAGGTCTGCAATGGACGATCAGAACAAGAACCTCATCCTTGCCACCGTGCTCAGCGCCGTGGTGCTGCTGATCTGGTTCGTGCTGTTCCCGCCCGAGCAGCAGGCCCCGACGGTCGAGGAAACGGCAACCTCCGATGGCATTCCCGACAGGGCGCCCGGCGCGGTGACTCCGCCGGTAGCGGGCGGAACGCCGACGGCGGTGCCCGGTGCGGTGACCGCGACCCCGGCCGAGAGCCGCGCCACCGCCGTGGCTGCCAGCGCCCGCGTTCCGGTCGACACGCCGCGCCTGACAGGCTCCATCTCGCTGACCGGAGGGCGGATCGACGACATCTCGCTCAAGGACTACCGCGAGACGCTCGACGACGACTCTCCCATCGTCACGCTGCTGTCGCCCGCCGGGGGTCCGCAGGCCTTCTACGCCCTGCACGGCTGGGTTCCGACCGGCGACCTGCCCAGCGAGGCCGTGCCCCAGGCCACGACGCCCTGGACCGCGCCCGACGGGGCGACGCTGACGCCCGAGACGCCCGTGACGCTGACATGGGACAACGGTGCCGGGCTGATCTTCCGGCGCACGATCGCGGTCGATGACGACTACATGTTCACCGTCGCGCAATCGGTCGAGAACACCACCGACGCGGCCGTTCGCCTGGCGCCCTACGGACTGATCGCACGGCATGGCGAGCCGGACACCGCCAATTTCTTCATCCTGCACGAAGGCGTCGTGGGCCGCGCCGACGGCAGCCTGCGGGAAATCGACTACGACGACATCGTGGAATTCGACGCCGATCCGCTGGAAGCCGGTCGCGTCGAAAAGACCGAAGCCGCCGAAGACGGCTGGATCGGCTTCACCGACAAGTACTGGATGGCCACACTCATCCCCTCGTCGGACGCGCCCTTCACCGAGGTCGTGAAATATGTCGAAGGCGCCGACATCTACCAGACGGAAACCCGTCTTGCCCCCATCGATGTCGCGCCGGGCGCGACCGTCACCTCCGAACAACGCGTCTTCGCAGGCGCGAAGGAGTGGGAAGTCCTGCGCGACTATCAGAACGAGGCCAATGTGCCGGGCTTCGTCGATGCGATCGACTGGGGCATCTTCTATTTCCTGACCAAGCCCATCTTCACCGCGCTGCATTTCCTCAACGGCGTGATCGGCAACATGGGCATCGCGATCATCGTGCTGACCTTCGGGATCAAGGCGATCCTGTTCCCGCTCGCCTACAAGTCCTACGTCTCGATGGCGCGAATGAAGGAACTCCAGCCCGAGATGGAGAAGCTGAAGGAGCGGGCCGGCGACGACCGCCAGAAGCTTCAGGCCGGGATGATGGAGCTCTACAAGACCAACAAGGTGAATCCGGCCGCCGGCTGCCTCCCGATCCTGCTCCAGATCCCGATCTTCTTCAGCCTCTACAAGGTGATCTTCGTCACCATCGAACTGCGCCATGCGCCCTTCTTCGGCCCGTTCCAGGATCTGTCCGCCCCCGACCCGACCAGCATCATGAACCTGTTCGGCCTGCTGCCCTATGCGGCCCCCGAACCCGGAACCGTGCTTGCGCTGGTCTTCATCGGCATCCTGCCCATCCTACTGGGCGTGTCGATGTGGCTCCAGCAGCGGCTCAACCCCGCGCCGACGGATGCGACACAGGCGATGATCTTCGCCTGGATGCCCTGGGTGTTCATGTTCATGCTGGGCGGTTTCGCCAGCGGTCTGGTGGTCTACTGGATCACCAACAACACGATCACCTTCACGCAGCAGTACATCATCATGCGCAGCCACGGGGCACGACCCGACCTCTTCGGCAACATCAAGACCAGCGTGCGCCGCAAGAAGCCCGCGCTCGCCGCCAACGACGGCAAGGCCCCGACGAAGAAGGGCAAATAGGTGCGGCTCGCCGAAATCTGGCGGCATCCCATCAAGGCGCACGGGCGCGAACCCGTCGCCGCCTTCGACATCGCGCCGGGCGGCACGATCCCCTTCGACCGCCTCTGGGCCGTCGCGCACGAGGCCGCGCGGCTGGACGGCGACCATTGGGTGCCCTGCGCCAACTTCAATCGGGGCGCCAAGACGCCGGCGCTCATGGCGATCACGGCGCGGATGGGCGACGGCGCCGTCACCCTGTCGCACCCGGACCGCCCCGACCTCGCCTTCGACCCCGATGAGGACAACCGGCCGTTCCTCGACTGGATCGCGCCTCTGACCGACCCGGCGCGGGCTGCACCTTCGGGAATCGTCCGTGCCGCGGCGCGGGGTTTCACCGACACCGCGTTTCCGTCGATCTCGCTCGGCAACATGTCCACGCACGATGCGGTCGCCGCCCGCATCGGCCGCCCCTTGTCCCGCCACCGCTGGCGCGCGAACCTCTGGGTCGATGGCCTGCCTGCCTGGGCGGAGTTCGACTGGGTCGGCCGCGACCTGACGCTGGGCACAGCGCGGTTCCGCGTCGAACAGCGCATCACCCGCTGCCGCGCCACGATGGCCAACCCCGATACCGGCAAGGTCGACGCCGATACCCTGGGCGAGCTGGAGGCCGGCTGGGGCCACCGCGATTTCGGCGTCTATCTCACCTGCATCGCACCCGGTCGCGTGGCCCTGGGCGACATGCTCATCCCGGCCTGATCGGCCGTCCGCCCCTCCGACAGGACATCCCATGACCCTGCCCTTCCCCGTCACCGACGCACCGGACCCCGCGGCCGAGGAAGCCGGACGTCGTCTTTTCGCCACGGGGGGCGAGTTCCTGAAGGGCGTCGTCGCCATGGACGGGATGCCCCCCGCCGACCGGATCGAGGTCTGTTTCGCCGGGCGATCCAACGTCGGAAAATCGACGCTGATCAACGCCTTGACCGGCCGAAAAGCGTTGGCGCGGGCATCGAACACCCCCGGCCGCACGCAGGAGATCAACTTCTTCACCCTGGCCGGCAGCCACTATCTCGTGGACCTGCCGGGCTACGGCTTCGCCAACGCGCCCGTGGCGGTGGTGGCCAAATGGCAGGCGCTGCTCAAGGCCTATCTGGCCGGGCGGCCCAGCCTGCGCCGGGCCTTCGTCCTGATCGACGCGCGGCACGGGGTGAAGGAGGTGGACGAGCAGATCATGTCGCTTCTGGATGCCTCCGCGGTAACGTTCCAGACGGTGCTGACCAAGGCCGACAAGGTCAAGGACGCCGATCGGGACGCGGCCCTCGACCAGACGCGCCGGGCCCTGGCCCGTCACCCCGCGGCCTATCCCGAGCTGATCGTCACGAGCAGCGAAAAGGGCTGGGGCATCCCCACCCTTCGTGCCACGATCGCCACGATGGAATGATACCGTGAAGAAACAGGACGCCATGACCCGCGACAACGCCGCCATCGCCCGCACCCTGAACGAGGCGCTCCCCTACCTCACCCGCTACGACGACGCCGTGGTGGTCATCAAGCTGGGCGGCCACGCCATGGGAAGCGAGGAGGGGATGGCCAGTTTCGCGCGCGATGTGGTGCTGATGCGGACGGTGGGCATCAACCCCGTCGTCGTCCACGGCGGCGGGCCGATGATAAACGAGTTGCTGGCACGGCTGGGGGTCACGTCGGATTTCGTGCGCGGCCAGCGCGTGACCGACGCCGAGACCGTCCGCATCGTCGAGATGGTGCTGGCCGGGCAGGTCAACAAGCGCATCGTGCAGGCGATCAACTCGGCGGGCGGCCGCGCCGTCGGCCTGTCGGGCAAGGATGCGGACATGCTCGTCTGCGACCAGACCGACCCGGATCTCGGCTTCGTCGGGACGCCCACCGAGGTCGACACCCGCCTTCTGCACAGCCTGTTCCGCGACGAGATGATCCCCGTCATCGCGCCCATCGGCACGGGCGAGATGGACGAAACCTACAACATCAACGGCGATGTGGCGGCGGGCGCCATCGCCGCGGCTCTGAAGGCCGACCGCCTGCTGCTCCTCACCGATGTGGCGGGCGTCAAGGACGCGACGGGCGAGGTCGTGACCGATCTGACCGCCGCCGTTCTGCGCCGGATGACCGAGGAAGGCACTGTCGCGGGCGGCATGATCCCCAAGACCGAAACCGCCCTTGCCGCGCTGGAGGGCGGGGTGCGGGCCGTCGTCATCCTCGACGGTCGGGTGCCCAACGCCGTCCTGCTGGAGCTCTTCACCAGCCACGGCGCGGGCAGCATGATCCGGCTCGGCTGAGGCTCAGGTCACGGCCCGGCGCGCGCGGAAGCGGGGTTGGTCCCATTCCGCGGTCGCCATGACCTGCGCCAGATGGCCCACCGCGCCGTCCACCTCGGCCTCCGACACGAAGAGCGGAGTGAATCCGAAGCGCAGGATGTCGGGCGCGCGGAAGTCGCCGACCACGCCGCGCGCGATCAGGGCCTGCATGATCGCATAGCCGTCCGCGTGGCGGAAACTGACCTGGCTGCCGCGGGGCACGCCGGACGCGAGCGCGGGGGTCAATGCCGGGCACCGCGTGGCCACGCCGGCGGCGAACCGCTCCGACAACTCCAGCGACCGGGCACGGAGCGCGGCCATGTCAACCTCGTCCCAGATGTCGAGCGCGGCGTCGAGCGCCGCCATCTGGAGCACGGCCGGCGTCCCGACGCGCAACCGCTCCACCCCCGCGCCGGGGCGGTAGGACGGGTCGAAGGCGAAGGGCGCCGCATGGCCCAGCCACCCCGACAGCGCGGGCTCCACTGCGTCCTGCAGGTTCGGCCGGACGTAGATGAAGGCCGGCGCGCCGGGCCCCGCGTTAAGATACTTGTAGGTGCAGCCCGTGGCGAAATCCGCCCCGGCCCCCGTCAGATCGACCTCATGCGCGCCCGCCGAATGGGCCAGGTCCCAGACCGTCAACGCGCCAGCGGCATGGGCGCGCGCGGTCAGATCCGCCATGTCGTGCATCCGGCCGGTGCGATAGTCGACCTGCGTCAGCATCAGCACGGCAAGATCTTCGTCGATGGTGTCCGCCACCTCCTCGGGCGCGACGACGCGCAGGTCCAGATCGCGGTGCAGCGCGCCGATCAGCCCCTCCGCCATATAGAGATCCGACGGGAAGTTGCCGCCGTCCGACAGGATCACGCGGCGGTCCGGCCGCATCTTGAGCGCGGCGTCCAGCGCCTGGAACACCTTGATCGACAAGGTGTCGCCCACCGTTACCGACCCCGCCGGCGCGCCGATCAGGCGGCCGATCCGGTCGCCCAGACGGCCCGGCCAGCTCATCCAGCCCTCGCCGCCGGCCCCGTCGTTCCACCCGCCGATCAGCATGTCGCGCCATTCGTCCATCGTCCGCGCGACCCGTTCCGGCGCCGCGACGGGCATCGGCCCGAGCGAGTTCCCGTCGAGATAGATCACCCCATCGGGCAGATGAAACCGTGCCCTGAACGCATTCCAATCCATCAGAATTCCCCCCCGGCGATCTGGATCGCCTGTCCGTTGACGCTGCGCGCGCCGTCGCCGCACAGCCACAGCGCCGCCGCCGCCACCTCGTCCGCCTCGATCAGGCGGCGGTGCGGGTTGGCGCCCACCATCACGTTGCGGGCGTCGGCCTGCGACATGCCTGTCCGCTCCATGATGCGGGTGGTATTGCCGGTCACGATGTCGGTGTCCACATAGCCCGGGCAGATCGCGTTGGCCGTCACCGGCTTGCCCGCAAGGTCGGCGGCGACCCCGCGCACCAGCCCGATCATCCCGTGCTTCGACGCGGTATAGGCCGGCGCGCCCTTCAATCCCTTCAGCCCGGCGATGGACGATATCGCGATGGCCCTACCCCAGCCTTCCGACAGCATGTCCGGCAGGCAGGCGCGGAAGATGTGGAAGCAGCCGTCCAGATTGATCGCCATCACCTGCCGCCACATCGCCGCATCCGTCCGCGCCAGCGACGCGCCGCTGGCCACGCCCGCGTTGGCCACGCAGATGTGGACCGGGCCGTTCTGCCCCTGCGCACGCGCGACGCCTTCGGTCACGCTCGCCTCCTCCGCCACGTCCATGGGAACGGCGAGGCATCCGCCGACCTCGGCCAGCACATCGGCGCGGCGTCCCGTCACCGTGACCTTGGCACCCGCGTCGCGCAATGCCTCTGCGATGGCGCGCCCGATGCCGGTGCCGCCCCCTGTGACCAGCGCGTGCCGTCCTGTCAGATCGTCCACAGTTTTCTCCTCCCGACCATCGTTTTGCGCCTACCGCCTTGCATTGGGCGGCCCGACCGCGACAGATAGGCGGCAGCGACATCGTCACGACCGCGGGGAGACCATGCAATGAAGATCGGCGCACCGAAAGAGGTACACGAGGGCGAAGCCCGCGTCGCCATCACCCCCGAAAGCGCGGGGCACCTGCAGAAGCTGGGTCACGAGGTCTTCGTCGAGACGGGGGCTGGCGCCGCCGCCGGGTTCTCGGACGATGCTTACCGCGCCGCCGGGGTCGAGGTGATGAAGACCGCCCCCGCCCTGTTCAAGATGGTCGACGTCGTCGCCAAGGTCCGCCCCCCGACCGAGACCGAGGCCCGGCGCCTGACCCGAGACCAGACGCTGATCTCCTTCTTCTACCCGTCCTCCAACGAAAAGCTGATGGAAACGGTCAAGGCCCGCGGCGCCACCGCCATCGCCATGGACATGGTGCCCCGCATCAGCCGCGCGCAGAAGATGGACGCCCTGTCGTCCATGGCCAACATCGCGGGCTACCGCGCCGTGATCGAGGCGGGCAACAACTTCGGCCGCTTCTTCACCGGTCAGGTGACGGCGGCCGGCAAGGTGCCGCCGGCCAAGGTTCTGGTGATCGGGGCGGGGGTGGCGGGGCTCGCCGCCATCGGCACCTCCACCTCGCTGGGGGCGATAACCTACGCCTTCGACGTGCGCCCCGAGGTGGCAGAGCAGATCGAATCGATGGGTGCGGAATTCGTGTTCCTCGAGTTCGACGCCTCCGAACTGCCCGACGGCGCGGCCACCGGCGGCTATGCGCCGCCCTCCTCGCCTGAGTTCCAGGCCAAGCAGCTCGCCAAGTTCCGCGAGATGGCGCCCGACATCGACATCGTCATCTGCACCGCCCTCATCCCCAACCGCCCCGCCCCCGTCCTCTGGACCGAGGACATGGTGAAGGCGATGAAGCCCGGCAGCGTCATAATCGACCTTGCGGCCGAACGCGGCGGCAACTGCGAATTGACCGTTCCGGACGAAAGAATCGTGACCGACAACGGGGTCACCATCATCGGCTACACCGATTTCCCGAGCCGCATGGCCGCGCAATCCTCGACCCTCTACGGCAACAACATCCGCCACATGCTGGCCGACCTCACGCCCGGGAAGGACGGCACGATCGTTCACGACATGGACGACGACGTGATCCGCGGCGCCACCGTCACGCGCGAGGGTGAGATCACCTGGCCCCCGCCACCGCCCAAGGTCGCCGCCATCGCCGTTCAGACGCGCGAGAAGCCGAAAGTTCCGACGGCCGAGGAAAAGCGCGCCAGCGAGATCGCCGCCTTCAAGACGCAGACGCGGTCGCAGGTCACGATGCTGGCCGTGGGCGCGGCGCTTCTGCTGCTCGTCGGCATCTGGGCGCCCGCGTCCTTCATGCAGCATTTCATCGTCTTCGCGCTGGCCTGCTTCGTCGGGTTCCAGGTGATCTGGGGCGTCAGCCACGCGCTTCACACGCCGCTCATGGCCGTCACCAACGCCATCTCGGGCATCATCATCGTGGGCGCCCTGCTCCAGATCGGGTCGGGCAACTGGCTCGTGGTGATCCTGTCGTTCGTCGCCGTGCTGATCTCCTCGATCAACATCGTCGGCGGTTTCCTCGTCACCCGGCGCATGCTCGCCATGTTCCAGAAATCCTGAGGGGCCGCTGATGTTTTCCGTCGGACTCACCTCGGCCGCCTACATCGCGGCCTCCATCCTCTTCATCCTGTCGCTGGGCGGCCTGTCGAACCAGGAATCGGCCAAGCGCGCCATCTGGTACGGCATCGCGGGCATGGCGCTCGCCGTCGTCGCCACGGTCTTCGGGCCGGGGGTGCACAACATCCTCCTGATCCTGGTGGCCGTCGCCGCCGGGGGCTTCGCGGGCTACTACGTGGCGGGCCGCGTGCAGATGACCGAGATGCCGCAACTCGTGGCCGCGCTCCACTCCTTCGTGGGTCTGGCGGCGGTCTTCATCGGGCTCAACGCCGACCTGATGCTGGGCTACGTCCTCGACCTCAAGGCACAGCTCATGCTCATGGCGAACATGGCGCCCGAGGCCTTCGTCTGGCCGCCGGGGCCCTTGGGCGGGGCCGTCTTCACAACGCCGGAGGCGCTCGCGCTCATGGAACGCGCCGACGAGCTCACGGGCTTCGGCAAGAAGCTTCTGGTCAAGGACGCGGTGGAAATCGCGATCCTGAAGGTCGAGGTCTTCCTCGGCATCTTCATCGGCGCCGTGACCTTCACCGGCTCCGTCGTGGCCTTCGGCAAGCTCGCCGGCCGGCTTGACGGCAAGCCCACGCAATTGCCCGGCGGGCACATGCTGAACGCAGGCGCGCTGGCCGCGGCGCTGATCCTGGGGCTGCTCTACTTCAACGGAGCGGGCATCTGGACGATGGTGCTGGTCACGCTCATCGCGGGTTTCATCGGCTGGCACCTCATCATGGGGATCGGCGGCGCGGACATGCCCGTGGTCGTCTCGATGCTCAACAGCTACTCGGGCTGGGCGGCGGCGGCCATCGGCTTCACGCTGGGCAACGACCTGCTGATCGTGACCGGCGCGCTCGTCGGCTCATCGGGCGCGATCCTCAGCTACATCATGTGCAAGGCCATGAACCGCAAGTTCGTGAACGTGATCCTGGGTGGCTTCGGCGGCGCCTCCGGCCCCCAGATGGCGGTCGAGGGGGAGCAGGTGGCCATCGACGCCGACGGCGTGGCGAATCTTCTGAACGAGGCGGACAGCGTCGTCATCGTGCCGGGCTACGGCATGGCCGTGGCCCAGGCGCAGCAGTCGGTGAGCGAGCTTGTCCGCAAGCTGCGCGCCAAGGGCAAGAAAGTCCGCTTCGCCATCCACCCCGTCGCGGGCCGCCTGCCCGGCCACATGAACGTGCTGCTGGCCGAGGCCAAGGTGCCCTACGACATCGTGCTTGAGATGGACGAGATCAACGACGACTTCCCCGACACCGACGTGGCCATCGTCATCGGATCGAACGACATCGTGAACCCGGCGGCGCAGGACGACCCCAACAGCCCCATCGCCGGAATGCCGGTGCTGGAGGTCTGGAAGGCGAAGAACGTGATCGTGTCCAAGCGAGGTCAAGGCACAGGATACTCGGGCATCGAGAATCCGCTGTTCTTCAAGGAGAACACGCGGATGTTCTACGGCGATGCCAAGGCGTCGCTGGATACGCTTTTGCCGAAGATCGACTGACGGTACGGCCCTGTCAAAATGACGAACGCCCCGGCCCTTTCGGAACCGGGGCGCCGCTCCAACGGCCACCTCCCGCACCGCACAACCACCGGGAAGGCGACCGGAGACGTGAAACGGATGCGGACCGGGATGTCCCCCGATCCGGGGTGCGGTATGGAGACCCAACGGCGCGTTCCCCGGAAGGTTCCCCCGCAATTTCACCAGTTTGCGGAACGCGATCCGCCGGCACGGTTTGGCCGATGGTAAGCGTCAAGCGACCGTTCGGCCCGAACCTTTGCAGAGGTGCCTGCCCCGGGCAGGCGCGTCGCCCGTTGCCCGCCCGGCGGGGTTGCCATACACGCTGACGATGGACTCCTTCCTCTTTCAGGCCGTGATCTACCTGGGTGTGGCGACGCTCTGCGTTCCGCTCGCCGTGCGCATGGGCTTCGGCTCGGTGCTCGGCTATCTCATCGCGGGCATCGTCATCGGCCCGCTGACCGGCCTCGTCGGCTCCGAGACCGAGGCGCTGCAGCATTTCGCCGAATTCGGCGTCGTCATGATGCTGTTCCTGATCGGCCTGGAACTCGATCCGAAAACGCTCTGGAGCATGCGCGGCCGCCTGTTGGGCCTGGGGCTCGGGCAGGTCGTTATCACGGGGGCGGCCATCGCCGGGGTGGCCTGGATGCTGGGTTACACCTGGCAGGTGTCGGTCGCGGTCGGCATGATCTTCGCGCCCTCCTCGACCGCCATCGTCATGCAGACCCTGAACGAGCGCAAGCTGAACGGCACGCGCGGCGGCCGGTCGTCCTTTTCCGTCCTTCTGGCCCAGGACATCGCCGTGCTGCCGATGCTCGCGCTGATGCCGCTTCTGGGCAGCGGCGGCATCGCCAGTTCCCGCGCGGCCGAGGAGGCGCCCCGCATCGGCGACGGCGAAAGCGCACAGATGATGGCCGACGCCGCGGGCTGGGTCGACCAGCTTCCGGGCTGGGGCGTGGCCTGGATGACGGTGGGCGCCGTCGCCGTGGTGATCCTGGGCGGCCGCTTCCTGACCCGTCCGATCTTCACCTTCGCCGGCCGCGCCCGCCTGCGCGAAATGAACACCATCGTCTCGCTCCTGTTCGTGATCGGCGTCGCCGTCCTGATGACGCTCGTGGGCCTGTCGCCGGCACTCGGCGCGTTCCTCGCGGGCGTGGTCCTCGCCAACTCCGAGTTCCGGCATGAGCTTCAGGCCGACATCGAGCCGTTCAAGGGCCTGCTGCTCGGCCTGTTCTTCATCACGGTCGGCGCGGGCATCGACTTCGGCACCCTGATCGGCGCGCCGTTCACGGTGGCCGCCACCGTTGTCGGGCTCATGGCGATCAAGGGGGCGATCCTGTTCGGGCTCACGCTCCTGTCGCGGCTCAAGGGGCGCGACCGCATCCTGTTCACGCTGAGCCTCGCGCAGGCCGGTGAGTTCGGCTTCGTTCTGGTGTCGGTCGCCGTCACCGACGGCGTCTTCGGGGCGGAGCTTTCGGCCATCCTGCTGCTCTCCATCGCCCTGTCGATGCTGCTGACGCCGCTCCTGTTCATAGCCAACGACCACCTTGCCGCCCGGTCCCGCGACCACTCGGACACCGCACCCGACGACGAGATCGACGAGAAGGGCGAGGTCATCATCGCCGGCGTCGGCCGCTTCGGGCAGGTGATCCAGCGGATGCTGCACGGGTTGGGCCTGACCACCGTGGTCCTAGACCGCGACATCCAGACGATTCAGCTTCTGCGGACCTTCGGCCTCAAGACCTACATGGGCGACCCGCTCCGCCCCGAGATGCTCGAGGCCGCGGGACTGAGCACGGCGAAGGTTCTCGTCATCGCGCTCGACGACCGGGCGGGAGCAGTGCGTCTGGCGCGAATGGCGAAGGCCGCGAACCCGGATATCCACGTCATCGCCCGCGCCTATGACCGCGTCCATGTCTACGAGCTCTACCGCGCGGGCGCCGATCAGATCGTGCGCGAGAATTTCGACAGCTCGCTGCGCGCCGGCCGCTACGTGCTCGAAAAACTGGGCTGGTCGGAAACCGACGCCCATGCCGCGCGCGACGCCTATTTCCGCCACGACCGCGAGATGCTGCTGGACCTGGCGAAGCTCTGGAAACCCGGTGTCCCCATCGACCGGAACCCGGAATACGCGGCCCGCGCGCGCGAATACAACAAGGGGCTGGAAAACGCCCTGCTGGCGCGCTTCGGCGAGAACCCCGAGGCCGCCCGCGCCGTCACCTCCGACGACGAGGAGGAGGAGGTGGTGGCGGAGGCGCCGGACGAAAAGACCGCCTGACGCCCCCGAAGGTCAGAGCCCCTTGGCCTGATAGCTGGCCGCGATCCGGCCGATCGACACGATGAAAGCCGCCGTCCGCAGGTCGGGCACGTCGTCGCGCGCGCGCCAGACCTCACGCATGGCGCCGTAAGCCGCCCGCATCGTATCGTCGAGGCCCGAGCGCACCAGCTCCAGCTCGCCGGCCCCGCGCAGATAGCTGGTCTTGAAGTCGCTCGACAGGGTCCATGGGACGTCGCGGTTCTTCGACAGACGCTCCAGCTCGTCCACGAGAAGCTGGTGGCGCGCTTCCTCGGCCCGCCGCTCCATCCGGCCGAACCGGATGTGCGTCAGGTTCTTGACCCATTCGAAATAGCTGACCGTGACGCCGCCCGCGTTGGCATAGAGGTCGGGAATGATGATGCAGCCGCGGTCGCGCAGGATGTCGTTGGCCTCGGCCGTGATCGGCCCGTTCGCCGCCTCGATGATGAGGGGGGCCTTGATCTCACGGGCGTTGCCCTCGTGGATCGTCCCCTCCATCGCGGCGGGAATCAGGATGTCGCATTCCGCCTCCAGCAGCTTCGCACCGTCCTCGTGATAGGTCGCGCCGGGGAAGCCCTTGACCCCGCCGTTCTCGCGGATGTGCATGTGCAGCGTATCGATGTCGATGCCGGCGTCGGACTGCACTGCCCCGTCCCGCTCCAGCACGGCGGTCACGAGAGCGCCGTCCTCGCGCGAGAGAAAGCTCGCCGCGTGGAAGCCCACGTTGCCAAAGCCCTGCACGATGATCCGCTTGCCCTCCAGCGTGCCGTCGAGCCCCGCCGATTTCACGTCGTCGTCATGGCGGAAGAACTCCCGCAGGGCGTATTGCACGCCCCGTCCCGTCGCCTCGATCCGCCCGGCGATACCGCCGGCGTTCAGCGGCTTGCCGGTGACGCAGGCGCGGCCGTTGATGTCGGTGGTGTTCATCCGCTGGTACTGGTCGGAGATCCACGCCATCTCACGCTCGCCCGTGCCCATGTCGGGGGCCGGCACGTTCTGGGCGGGGTTGATCATGTCGCGCTTGATCAGCTCATAGGCGAACCGTCGGGTGATCTGCTCCAGCTCGTGCGGCTCCCATTCGGTGGGGTCGATGCAGAGCCCGCCCTTCGCTCCGCCGAACGGCGTCTCGACCAGCGCGCACTTGTAGGTCATCAGCGCCGCCAGCGCCTCCACCTCGTCCTGGTTGACGGCCAGGGAGTAGCGGATGCCGCCCTTGACCGGCTCCATGTGTTCGGAATGGACCGAGCGATAGCCGGTGAACGTATGTATCTCGCCCCGCAGGCGCACGCCGAAACGCACGGTATAGGTCGCGTTGCAGACCCGGATCTTCTTCACCAGGCCCGGACGCAGATCCATCAGCTGCACCGCGCGATCATACATCGCGTTGACGGAGGCGCTGAAGCCGCCATTCTGAACACTCATCCCGGTCTCCTTGCCGTGGCGCGGGTCGGCCCGCTTCGTCGCCAAGACTAGCGCCCCGATGGCGAAACGACAGACCCAAAGACAGGGGATAGGTCGAATTGCACGGACAATGCCAAGATTTGACCTCGATCGCGCCCGGCGATGACCGCGATCCGATTGGATAAAAGTCGATGCGACTCAGTCCGGTCGCATCGCCTGTTCCGTTTCCAAACGCGTGGTGTCTGCCGTGAACCGCATTCTCGTCCCCTCCCGCCCGCCGGCCGCCGCCGGGGCCGCGACCGCCTTCGGTCGCCGTGAGGATGGCAGCCTGACCATCTTCGGCCTGTTCATCTTCCTGATGATGCTGATCGCCGCGGGGGTCGCGCTCGACATCATGCGCTCCGAGGTCGCGCGCACGGAACTCCAGTACGCCATCGACCGCGCGTCGTTGTCAGCGGCACGTCTGCGCGACCGACAATCGCTCGATGCCGCCGGGATGGCGGCGCCGCGCGACGCGCAGGAAATCGTCCGCGACTACGTGCGCGCCGCCGGTCTCGACGACAAATCCGTCTTCGTGACCTCCCGGACCAGCGGTTCCGAACGCCTGGTGACGATCAACTCCGATGCCCGCACCAACAGCCTGTTCATGAACCTGCTGGGCGTCGACACGCTGGTCCAGCCCGTGTCGTCACAGGCGCGTGAGGTGCGAACCGAACTCGAACTCTCGCTCGTCCTCGACATCTCGGGCTCCATGGGCGGCTCCAAGATCGCGGCGTTGCGCGATGCCGCTTCCGACTTCGTGGGCCAGCTTCTCAAGGGGCGCGAGGAACTCAGCACCATCTCGATCGTGCCCTATAACGACCGCGTCAACGCCGGCTCGACCGTGGGGCACGTCTTCGACATGACGCGCGAACACGACCTGTCGCATTGCGCCGTCTTCGAAAACAGCGACTTCAACCGCCTCGATCTGCCGCGGGGAAGCAGGCTGCAGCGGATGGGCGACTTCGACTTCCGCACGAACTACAAGCAAGGCAACGATCGCGGGCTGACGCCTCGGCCGAACTGCGAACGCGGGGAATACGGCGCGGTCCTGGCCTGGTCGAACGACATCGTCGAACTCCGGTCCCACATCCGTGGCCTTGGCGCTGGCGGCTGGACGGCGATGGATCAGGGGGTCAAATGGGGCACCCTGCTGCTCGACCCTTCGTCGAACGACGAACTTTCCGAAATGATCACCTCGTCCGATGTGCCAGGTAACCACCGGGTGGACTCCGTCTTCGTCGGGCGACCCGTCCCCTACAACACGGTCGGAACGCACAAGGTGCTGGTGATGATGACCGACGGTGACAACACGAACCAATGGGGTCTCAAGTCCTGGCGCCGCAGCGGGCAGTCCGGCATTCGCGTCTTTCGGGAGCGGCCGGGCGACAACGACGACAGCACCAAGGGGGGCCCGCTTCCGCGGCGGACCGGAAGCAGTACGTCGAACCGCTTCTGGAAGAACGACGGCTACTGCCTCACGCGCAGCGATGCCGGCGCGGGCGAGCCGCACGACCAGTCCTATTCCGAATGCCGGGCACAGTTCGACGGCGACGACGACGGCACCTATCGGGTCCGCTATTCCTTCTGGTCGCCGGAGAAGGAGAAGTACTACATCCCGCACCTGAGGACGTGGTGGTCGCAGCCCTATGGCGGCAGCAACTCCGTGATGCTCGACTGGACCGACGTGCATTCCGCGCTGCCGCTCAACTATGTCGTCAACGACATGCTCAAAGGCGTCGATTGGGATCTGCGCTCGCATTACTTCTACTCCTGGGAGCAGACGCACGACCAGGCCCGCGCCGACGACAACCTGTCCCGGCTCTGCAAGAAGGCGCGCGATGCGGGGGTCGTGATCTACACCATCGCCTTCAAGGCCCCCCTGAACGGGCAGAAGGCCATGCGCGACTGCGCCGGTCCCAACAACGAGGCGCGGTACTACAACATCGACGACCTCAACATCGCGCAGGCCTTCGACGACGTGCTGGCGTCCGTCACCCGGCTGAGGCTGACGCAGTGACGGGGGCGCGCATCCCGGCCCGCGGGTGGTCGCGCCTCGCCGCGCGGCTCGCGACCCCTTTCGACCTCGCCCTGCGCCTCAGCCGCGATCAGGGCCAGCGGGGCGGGGCCACGGTCGAATTCGTGCTGCTGCTGCCGGCGTTCCTCATGGTCTTCATCTCGTCATTCGACGCCTCGATCATGTTGACGCGACAGGTGATGCTGGAACGCGCGGTCGACGTGGTCGTGCGCGACGTCCGTCTCGACTCCGCCAATACCCAGACGCAGGGGCAGATCCGCCGCAAGATCTGCTCGCGCGCCCAGATCCTGCCCGACTGCAACGAGAACCTGCTGATCGAGCTGACCGAAATCAGCCAGACGACCTATTCCACCCCAGCCGTCGACGCGCCCTGCGTCAACCAGCTCACCTCCATTGTCCCGACGACAAGCTTCACCGCGAACCGGACGGGCAAGATGATCCTGCTGCGCGCCTGCTATTCGGTGCAGCCTGTGCTGCCGCTGACGATCCTGGCCGCGAACCGCACACTCGGCTCGCATCTCGTCAACGATGAGGACGGCACTTTCCGCATGGTTACATCGACGGCCTTCGTCGTCGAACAGAACGCGCCCAACTGAGGACCGCCCGATGCAATCGCCTCCGTCCCGCCTGCCTTCCGCGCTGCGCCGCTTTGCCGAAGACGAATTCGCGGCCCTGTCGATCGAGGCGGCGTTCCTGCTGCCCGTGCTGTGTCTTCTCTACGTCGCGGGCTATCAGTTCTTCGACGGCTACCGGCGCGAGACGCAGATGATCAAGGCGAACTTCGCGGTCGCCGACATGCTGTCGCGCAGGGTCAGTCTTGTCACGCCCGCCGATCTCGACGGGCTGCAACGCGTCTACGAAACGATGACCTTCTCGACCGATGCCAGCTACATGCGCTTCACCGAGGTGCGGCGCGGCGCCAACGGGATGGAGGTCATCTGGTCCTACGCCACCGACGGCCAGCCCGGCATGACCACCGAACGGCTGCAGGGCTACCTGAACCAGATCCCCCGTCTGGACCTGAACGAACGGGTGACGCTGGTGGAAAGCTATACCTACGATGCGCCGTTCTTTTCAGTCGGTCTGAAGGATCGGATCGTCGATCGGGTCACCCCCATCAGCCAGCGATACGCCGCCCGCCTGGCCTTCGCCCCCGGCAACGGTCAGGAAAACAATGGCAGCGTCACCGGCAACAATACCGATTGCGGCGCCAACAACACCATCCTCATCGATGGCCAGCTGATCGTTGGTGCGGGAAACTGCACCGAAAGCTGACGTTCGGACGTCATCGGGAAAGGCCACCTGGTCGTTCGGCACCGGGCGGCCGGTCCCTTGGCCGGATACTCCGTCAGGGGTTGGGGGTCGACGCCCCGTGCCTTCATGGCGATGTCGAACATGACGAGCTGATCGGCCGCGCGGTCCGGCTGGGCATAGGCGGGGTCGGCCTGCCGCCGGCGCCATGTGCGCTGCTGGTTTCGCAACTGGCGGTCGCTCAACCCGGTCATCAGGCGCTCCGTCCGCCGCCCCGCCCAACGGGCGTTGTAGTGCGTCAGGTCGGCGGCCTGCGCGACCTCGACCGGCGTGCGGTGGAAATGCGCTGCACGAAAGGCGATGTCATTGCCCGACAGCACCGCCGCGATGTCCCCGGACGACGACCCCACGCCGCCGGCCACGACGGCCGTCACGGCCAGCCCCAACCCCACGACGGCGGCGGTCATCACCACCCAGTTGACCGTAATGGCGCCGGTCTCGACGCCGATGAAATCGGTTTGCAGATAATTTTCCATGACTCCGCGCTAACCATGAATCGGGTCCACTCCATGAACGGAAGCGGTCGGAAACCTGGCCGGACGCCGGGGCAACTGGACTCTGCCCCCCCGCCACCCGATATCTAGACCATGCGCCTGCCCGACAGCTTTCTCGACGATCTCCGCAACCGGCTGAGCCTGTCTCAGGTGGTCGGGCGGCGCGTGACCTGGGACATGAAGAAGACCAACCAGGCCAAAGGCGACTGGTGGGCGCCCTGCCCCTTCCATCAGGAAAAATCTCCCAGCTTCCACGTCGATGACCGGAAGGGGTTCTACTACTGCTTCGGCTGCCAGGCCAAGGGCAACGTCTTCGGCTTCGTGCAGGAGACCGAGAACGTGGGCTTCATGGAGGCGGTCGAGATCCTCGCCGCCGAGGCCGGGATGCCCATGCCCGCCCGCGACCCCCGCGCCGCCGAGAAGGCCGACCTGCGGACGCGCCTGGCCGAAGTGACCGAACAGGCCGTCGCCTGGTTCCGCCTGCAACTCAAGACCGGTGCCGCGGCCGAGGCGCGCGCCTATCTCGACCGGCGCGGCCTGACGCCTGCCACCCTCGACCGGTTCGAGATCGGCTTCGCGCCCGACACCTCCGACGCCTTCGTCTCGGCGATGGCCGACCGGGGCGTGCCCTTCGACCTGCTGGAAGGCGCGGGGCTCGCGGTGCCGCCGGAAGACGGCCGCCCGGCGCGCGACCGCTTCATCCACCGCATCGTCTTTCCGATCCGCGACCCGCGCGGCCGCTGCATCGGCTTCGGCGGGCGGGCGATGAACCCGAACGCCAAGGCGAAATACCTGAACTCGCCGGAAACCGCGCTGTTCGACAAGGGCTCGAACCTTTACAACCTGGGGCCCGCGCGCGCGGCGGCGGGCAAGGGGCAGAAGCTGGTCGTCGCCGAAGGCTACATGGACGTGATCGCGCTGGCGCAGGCGGGGTTCGACGCGGCCGTGGCCCCCCTGGGCACCGCCGTCACCGAGCGGCAGTTGCAGATGCTCTGGCGCGTCACGCCCGAGCCGCTGATCGCGCTCGACGGCGATGCGGCGGGGCAGCGGGCCGGCCTGCGCGTGGCCGATCTGGCGCTGCCGCTGATCGAGGCCGGGCAATCCCTGCGCTTCGCCGTCCTGCCCGAAGGCCAGGACCCCGACGACCTGATCCGCGCCCGGGGCGCCGCCGCCATGCAGGCCGTTCTGGACGAGGCGCGACCGATGCTCTCGCTCCTCTGGCAGCGCGAGGTCGAAGGCAAATCCTTCGACAGCCCCGAACGCCGCGCCATGCTCGACCGGGATCTGCGCGCCCTGCTGCACCGGATCAAGGACCCCATGCTTCGCCGTCATTACGGCGAGGAGATCGCCCGCCTGCGCGCCGATCTGTTCGGCACGCCCCTCAATGCCCGGCAGGACGACCGCCCTTTCCAGCCCCGCCCCCGCACGCCCTGGGTTCCCGGCCGCCGGTGGCAGCCGCCCCCCGCCCCGCCCTCGGTCACGGCACGGGCATCGGCGCTGGCTTCGGGAACCTCCGACCCCGACCTCCTGCTCGAACAGGTGGCGCTGGCCGGCTTCGTGCGGCACCCCTCGCTCATCGCCGAATTCGCGCATGACCTTGAAACCGTGCCCTGGACAGGCGGGCACGGCCGGCTGGCCGCCGCGCTTCTCTCCCTCGACCCGGGCGGCGACATGCGGGCGGCCATCGACGCGGAACTGGGACCGCAGCCCCTTGAAACGCTGTTCGCCCAGCGCCATTTGGGCATTTCGCCCGTCACCCGGGCCGATGCGAACGGCGCGCGGCATTGTATCCGCGACGCGCTCGATCGGCTCGACGCGCGGCGCGGCGCCGACCGGGAACGGCGCGAGGCGATCGAGGATTTCGACGAGAGCGCGGACGAAGCGATGACCTGGCGGCTGGCGCAGGCCAGCCGTCGGCGCGAGGAAACACAGCGCGCCCGGCGCGACGAAGACATGGGCAGCGACGACGACGTCGGGCTGTCGGATTACCTGCAGGGCCTTCTCGACACGAAGGTCTGGGAAAAGACGAAGAAAAAGTGATTCGGGGTGCGGAGCCCGGCGATTCGCGCTAGTGATTCGCCCTGACCTACACGAAGAATCACTCCCTGAACGGAGCGCGGCGATGGCCAAGGACACGGACGACGACAAGCAGCGGGACACGGAGGGCGACCATTCGCTCGACATGAGCCAGGCCGCCGTCAAACGGATGATCGCCGAGGCGCGGACCCGCGGCTACATCACTTATGACCAGCTCAACCAGGTGCTGCCCCCCGAACAGGTCTCGTCCGAACAGATCGAGGACGTGATGTCGATGCTGTCCGAAATGGGCATCAACATCATCGAGGCCGAGGAAGCCGAGGAGGAGGACGAGAAGCCCGGCGGGTCCACCGCCGTGGTCGACGCCTCCAAGCGCGGCGGCGACGTCGCCACGACCGAGGGCGCGTCCGAAAAGCTCGACCGCACCGACGACCCCGTGCGGATGTACCTGCGGGAGATGGGCTCCGTAGAACTCCTCTCGCGCGAGGGTGAGATCGCCATCGCCAAGCGGATCGAGGCGGGCCGCAACACCATGATCCTCGGGCTTTGCGAAAGCCCGTTGACTTTCCAGGCCATCACCATCTGGCGCGATGAGCTTCTGTCCGAGGACATCCTGCTGCGCGACGTCATCGACCTGGAGACCACCTTCGGCGACCAGATGGAGGATGAGGGCGACACCCCCGTCGTGGGCGCCCCCGCGCCCACCGTCGACGCCCGTTCTGCCGACGCGGGCAAGTCCGACGTGGATGCCGACGGCAACCCCATCGTCGCCGACGATGACGACGACGATGACGACGAGGGCGCGAACATGTCCCTCGCCGCGATGGAGGCCGCGCTGAAACCGCGCGTTCTGGAATCACTCGACCGCATCGCCGACGACTACACCCGCCTGGCCGAAATGCAGGACCTGCGGATCAGCGCGACCCTGAACCGCGACGACAGCTTTTCCGCGGCCGAGGAAGCCGAATACCAGCACCTGCGCTCCGAGATCGTCGAGCTGGTGAATGCGCTTCACCTGCACAACAACCGCATCGAGGCGCTGATCGACCAGCTCTACGGTATCAACCGCCGCATCATGTCCATCGACTCGGGCATGGTGAAGCTGGCCGACCAGGCGCGCATCAACCGCCGAGAGTTCATCGAGGAATATCGCGGCCATGAGCTCGACCCCGGCTGGGTGGACCGCATGTCCGAAAAGGCCGGCCGCGGCTGGCAGGCCCTGTTCGAGCGCAATCGCGACAAGGTCGAGGAGCTGCGCGGCGACATGGCGCAGGTCGGCCAATACGTCGGCGTCGACATCAACGAATTCCGCCGCATCGTGAACCAGGTCCAGAAGGGCGAGAAGGAAGCCCGGCAGGCCAAGAAGGAAATGGTCGAGGCGAACCTGCGCCTCGTCATCTCCATCGCCAAGAAATACACCAACCGCGGGCTGCAGTTCCTCGACCTGATCCAGGAGGGCAACATCGGCCTGATGAAGGCCGTGGACAAGTTCGAATACCGCCGCGGCTACAAGTTCTCGACCTATGCGACCTGGTGGATCCGTCAGGCCATCACCCGCTCCATCGCCGACCAGGCGCGCACAATCCGCATCCCGGTCCATATGATCGAGACGATCAACAAGCTGGTCCGCACCGGCCGCCAGATGCTGCACGAGATCGGCCGCGAACCCACGCCCGAGGAGTTGGCCGCCAAGCTGCAGATGCCGCTGGAAAAGGTCCGCAAGGTGATGAAGATCGCCAAGGAACCGATCAGTCTGGAGACCCCCATCGGCGACGAGGAGGACAGCCAGCTTGGCGACTTCATCGAGGACAAGAACGCCGTCCTGCCGCTGGAATCCGCCATTCAGGAGAACCTCAAGGAGACGACGACCCGCGTCCTCGCCTCCCTCACCCCGCGCGAGGAGCGGGTGCTCAGGATGCGCTTCGGCATCGGCATGAACACCGATCACACGCTGGAGGAAGTCGGCCAGCAGTTCTCGGTCACCCGCGAACGCATCCGCCAGATCGAGGCCAAGGCCCTGCGGAAGCTCAAGCATCCCAGCCGCTCGCGCAAGCTCCGCAGCTTCCTCGACCAGTAAGCCGCCGCCGGGGGCCTCCCCCGGCGACCGACACCCCTTTACGCGCTTCGGATTCCGTGGCTCCCTCCCCTGAACCGGGAGAGGGACGGCGCATGGACATCCACATCTGGCTCGCCTTCGTCGCGGCCTCCACCGCGCTCCTCCTGATCCCCGGCCCCACGGTCCTCATGGTCCTCGGCTATGCCCTGAGCCAGGGACGTCGCGTGGCGCTCGCCACCGTCGTAGGCGTCGCCATGGGCGACGCGATCGCCATGACGGCGTCGCTCATGGGGCTCGGCGCGCTGGTCCTCGCGTCGGCCACGCTGTTCACGGTGCTGAAATGGGTCGGCGCGGTCTATCTCGTCTGGCTCGGCGTCAGGTTGATCCGCAGCAGGCCCGCCGCGGCCTCGCCCGATCCGGCGGACCTCACGCAGACCAGCGCGCGAAGCGTGTTCGGCCACGCCGCGACCGTCACCGCACTCAACCCGAAATCCATCGCCTTCTTCATCGCCTTCGTGCCGCAGTTCGTGGCGCCCGGTGCGCCGCTGCTGCCGCAGTTCGCCATCCTGATCCCGACCTTCGTCGCCCTGGCCGCGCTCAATGCGCTGGGCTACGCGCTTCTGGCCGACAGGCTGCGCGCCCGCATCGGCCGGCCCGCGGTGCTGACCTGGTTGTCGCGCGCGGGCGGCGGCGCGCTGGTCGCCATGGGCGTCGTCACCGCCACCCTGCGCCGCGTGGCCTAGCGGCCGCGCTTCGGCTCGTCGGTCTTGGGCGGATACCTGTCGTCGGGTTCGACATCCGTGCCCGTGGTCACCGAATTGGGGTCGTGGGTGGTGCCCACCGGGCTGTCGGCGGGCACCTTCTGCGGCGCCTTCGGGTCGCGGGCAGGGTCGCGGCGTTCGGTCGTCATGGTCGATCCTCCTTTGGGGTTCAGGGAGGAAACGCCGCCACCGGGGGCCGCGGTTCCCCGCCCCGTCCGGTGTCAGTCCTCGAGGATGAACGTCACCATCATATTGACCTGATAATGGTCGATGTTGCCGTCCGACACCCGGACATACTGCTCCTTGACCCAGGCACTCTGGACGTTGCGAAGCGTCTCGTTGGCGCGCTTGACGCCCTGAGCGACGGCGTCGTCGAAGCTCTTGGACGAAGTGGCGGAAATCTCGGTCACGCGGGCGATGCTCATGTCATGTCCCTCCCTGTTGCAGACGCCGCCAGCCTGCGGCGCGCACCGCCCTCGCGTCAACCGCCCCGTTGCCGCCGGTCCGATCCCGCCTAGATGCGGCCGATGCAGACGACCTTCGCCATCGACACCAGAGGTCCCGGCCTGACCGAGATCACCGACCGCGTCGCCGCCTGGCTGCCCCCCCGCTCCGGCCTCCTCACGCTCTTCGTACGCCACACCTCGGCGAGCCTGCTCATCCAGGAGAACGCCGACGGGGACGTGCAGACCGACCTCGCCGCCTTCCTGCGCCGCCTCGTGCCGCCGACCACCGATCCGTCGATGTCTTACCTCACCCACACCTACGAGGGGCCCGACGACATGCCCGGCCATATCAAGGCGATGCTCCTGCCCACCTCGCTCGGCATCCCGGTGACGGACGGGCGCATGGCGCTCGGCACATGGCAGGGCGTCTACCTCGTGGAACACCGCGACGGCCCCCACCGGCGGCAGGTCGCGGCGCACTTCGGCTGAGGTCTTGCCACCCCATCCATGGGGGGGCACAGTGGCGCCGCGTCAAGCACTGGACCCGGCGGCGAAATCTGGCGGGCAAACACCGGAGACCGCCCATGCGCTGCCCCTTCTGCGGAAACGTCGACACGCAGGTCAAGGATTCCCGCCCGGCCGAGGACCATGTGGCGATCCGGCGGCGGCGCTTCTGTCCGTCCTGCGGGGGCCGGTTCACGACCTACGAACGGGTACAGCTGCGCGATCTGGTGGTCATCAAGTCCTCCGGCAAGCGCGAGGATTTCGACCGCGACAAGCTCGAACGCTCTATCCGCATCTCGATGCAGAAGCGTCCCATCGACCCGGAGCGCATCGACCAGATGATTTCCGGCATCGTGCGGCGGCTCGAATCCATGGGCGACACCGACATCCAGTCCAAGCAGATCGGCGAGATCGTGATGGAGAGCCTCGCCCGCATCGACACCGTGGCCTACGTCCGCTTCGCCAGCGTCTACAAGAACTTCCAGGCCGCCGACGATTTCGAGGATTTCGTCCACGAGTTGCGCCCGCCTCCGGCCGACGGCTGATCCCGTGACCGACCCGCGCTTCATTGCCCATGCGCTGGCGCTGGCCGCGCGGGGTCTGGGCCGCACCTGGCCGAACCCCGCCGTGGGCTGCGTCATCGAACGCGACGGCATCGTGCTGGGCCGCGCGCGCACCGCCGACGGCGGCAGGCCCCACGCCGAACCGCAGGCGCTGGCGCAGGCCGGCGCGGCGGCGCGGGGGGCGACGGCGCATGTCACGCTGGAACCCTGCGCCCACCACGGCGGCACCCCGCCCTGCGCCGATGCGCTGATCGCGGCGGGGCTTGCCCGTGTCGTCGTGGCCCTGCGCGACCCCGACCCCCGCGTCGACGGCGGCGGCATCGCGCGGCTCCGCGCCGCCGGGGTCGAGGTCGTGGAAGGCGTGATGGCCGATGCAGCCGCCCGCCTGCAACAGGGGTTCCTGACCCTTGTGCGCCATGGCCGCCCCATGGTGACGCTGAAGCTCGCCCAGACGCTCGACGGGCGTATCGCCACGGCCAGCGGCGAAAGCCAGTGGATCACCGGCCCTGCCGCCCGCGCCCATGTCCATGCCGAGCGCGCGTGCCACGACGCCATCCTCATCGGTGCCGGTACCGCGCGGGCCGACGACCCCCGCCTCACGGTCCGCGGCATGGGGGCGGCCCATGCCCGGGGGCCGCAACCGCTTCGCATCGTGATCTCGCGCCACCTTCGCCTGCCGGTGGAGGCCGCGCTGACCTCGGGTGGCCCGCCCGTATGGATGCTTCACTCCGACTCCGCGCCGCAGCTTCAGCGCGATGCCCTGATGGCCAAAGGCGTCACCCTGATCCCCTGCGCCATCGATGCGGTCGGCCAGATCGACCTTGTCGATGCGCTGGCGCAACTCGGTCAGCGGGGACTTACGCGTATCTACTGCGAAGGCGGCGGCACGCTCGCCGCATCGCTGCTCTCGGCCGGGCTGGTGGACCGGCTCGACTGCTATACCGCCGGGCTGCTGATCGGGGCCGAAGGCACGCCTGCATTGGGCGCCATGGGTGTCGGCCCGTTGGCCGAGGCACCCCGCCTGCACCTCCGCGACGTCCTGCGTCTCGGTCCCGACGTCCTGCACCGGTGGGAGCGCGCCTGATCGTCAGACGGCGGCGGCGATGGCCTCCGCCAGGTCGGTCTTCTCCCAGGAAAACCCGCCATCCGCGTCGGGCGCGCGTCCGAAATGGCCATAGGCCGCCGTGCGCTGATAGATCGGCCGGTTCAGCCCCAGATGCGTGCGGATGCCGCGCGGCGTCAGGTCCATGACCCGGCGCAGCGCGACCTCAATCGCTTCCTCGTCCGCCGCCCCGGTGTCGTGCGTGTTGACATAGAGCGACAGCGGCTCCGCCACCCCGATCGCATAGGACAGTTGCAGCGTGCAGCGCGTGGCCAGCCCCGCCGCCACCACGTTTTTCGCCAGGTAACGCGCGGCATAGGCGGCCGACCGGTCCACCTTGGTCGGGTCCTTGCCGGAAAATGCCCCGCCGCCATGGGGTGCGGCGCCGCCATAGGTGTCGACGATGATCTTGCGCCCCGTCAGCCCCGCGTCGCCGTCCGGCCCGCCGATGACGAAGATGCCGGTCGGGTTGACGTGCCAGACCGTGTCGTCGTGCAGCCATCCATCGGGCAGCACCTCGCGGATGTAGGGCTCGACGATGGCGCGGATGTCGGTCTGCGTCTGGGTCTCGTCGCAGTGCTGGTGCGACAGGACGATGGAATCCACCGCGACCGGCACGCCCTTTTCATAGCGCACCGTCAGTTGCGACTTGGCGTCGGGCAACAGCGTCGGCTCCGCCCCGGATTTCCGCGCCTCGGCCAGCCGGCGCAGGACGGCATGGGCGAACAGGATCGGGGCCGGCATCAGCGCCTCCGTCTCGGTGCAGGCATAGCCGAACATGATGCCCTGGTCGCCCGCGCCCTCGGGCTTGTCGCCGCTCGCGTCCACGCCCTGTCCGATGTGGTTCGACTGGCTGTGCAGCAGGTTCGTCACCTCGACCGTCTCGTGGTGGAACTTCTCCTGCTCATAGCCGATGTCGCGGATGCACTCCCGCGCGATCCCCTCGACGCGGCCCATGCAGTCCGCCAGACGCTCCGCCGACGACAGCTTGATCTCGCCGCCGATGAGGACGCGGTTGGTGGTCGCGAAGGTCTCGCAGGCGACGCGGGCCTCCGGCTCCTCTGCGATCAGCGCGTCGAGAACGGCATCCGAGATGCGGTCGCACAGCTTGTCCGGATGCCCCTCGGACACCGATTCCGAGGTGAAGGAATAACTCTCGCGACTGCTCATGGGGATGCTCCGATGCGTGTTTCCCGCCCCTTCAGGAAGCCGTTGGGGCGGTCGGGCCAATGGCTAGGGGCGTTCGGCACGGGGCACAACCGGATTCGACCGCCCCCGCATGAACAGACCCGCCGCCAGCGCCAGGAGCAGCGCCAGCACCGCCCAGTCGCCTGTGATCACATATGGCGTCACCGGCAGCGCGGGTGGCAGCGCCGCATCCAGGTGTCCCGCCTCTCCCAGGGGCAGGAACGACAGTACCCGGCCGCGCGCGTCGATGGCCGCCGATACGCCCGTGTTCGCCGCGCGAAACAGCGGCAGGCCGGATTCCGCCGCGCGCAGTTGCGCCAGCGCCAGATGCTGCTGCGGCCCGGCATCGGTGCCGAACCAAGCATCGTTGGTCAGATGAAGGATCGCACGCGGCCGCCCGGTGCGGCGGACCTCCTGCGGGAAGATCGCCTCATAGCAGATCAGCGGCAACACGTCGCCCACCCCCGGCACGTCGATCAGGACGGGGCCGTCGCCTGCTGCGTAACCGCCCGCCAGCTGCGCGGCCAGGGGGCCGATGCCGATGGCCTCGAACAGGCCGGGCATGGGCAGGAACTCTCCGAAGGGGACGAGCCGGTACTTGTCGTGGACGGTGGCGATGGCCCCGCCGTCCCCGGTCAGCATCACCAGCGAATTGCGCGGCCGTCCGTCGTCGCCATAGCGTTGCGCCCCGATCACCACCGGCACGCCGCCCGCCGCCGCCGACAGGACCGGACGCAGGTCGTCCGAGAACCGCAGAAGCTCCGGCAGGGCCGTCTCGGGCCAGATCACCGCGTCGGGGGCGCGACCCGTGGGCGGCGCGGCCGTCTCCTCCAGCCCCCGCCGGAAGAAGCCATAGCTGAACTCCGGGTCCCACTTCAGGTGCTGCGGCGCATTGGGCTGGATCAGCCGCAGCACCGGCGCATCGGCCCGGGCAAGCGGCGCGGGCGGCAGCGCCGCCCCCAGGGCGAGCGGCAGCAGCCAGAGCAGGACGCCCCCCGCCACACGCGGCACCGTCCGCCCCGCGACCAACCCCGCCCCCAGCAACACCGCCAGCCCCAGCCCGTGCGCCCCCGCCAGCGATGCCGCCGGCAGCGCGGGCGATGCGATCAGGACGTGCCCCGGCAAGGCCCAGGGAAAGCCCGTGAACAGGTAGGACCGCAGAAGCTCCACCCCCGCCAGCGCCAATGCCACGCCCAAGGGCCCCCGGAACAGGCGCATCCCGGCCCACCCCGCGACCGCCCAGAACAGCCCGAACCCGGCCGCCATGCCGAGCAACGCGACGGGCGCCAGCCAACCCGTCACGGCAGGGTCGATCAGGAACGGCTCGACGATCCAGTGCAGCGCCAGCGCGAAATGCGCCGTCCCGAACAGCAAGCCCGCGACGAACGGCCGCCGCGCGCCCGCGATCGACCAGATGCCCAGTGCGAACGCCGGCAACGCCAGCCACCACCAGCCCCAGGGCGCCTGCCCCATGGCCGCGGCCAGCCCCGCCGCGATGGGCACCAGAAACGACAGGCGGTGCAAGTCAGGCGGCCTGCTGCGGCATCCGCAGGCGCAGGCGCTTAATCCGGCGGGGGTCGGCGTCGACCACCTCGATCTCGGCGCCCGAGGGGTGGGGGATCACCTCGCCCCGCGCCGGAATGCGACCGGCCAGCATGAAGACCAGACCGCCCAGCGTGTCGATCTCCTCCTCGTCCTCCTCGTCGACCAGTCGGAACCCGATCTCCTCCTGGAAGTCGTCGATGGGGGTGCGGGCCAAGGCAAGATAGCAGCCGGATTTCTCCTGCCGCCAGAACTTGCCTTCCTCCTGATCGTGCTCGTCCTCGATCTCGCCGATGACCTGTTCGATCAGATCCTCCAGCGTGACCAACCCGTCCACGCCGCCGTATTCGTCGATGACCAGCGCCATATGCGTGCGCTGCGTCTGCATCTTGGCCAGCAGCACGCCGATGGGCATGGACGGCGGCGCATAGATCAGGTTCCGCAATAGCGGCCGCAATTCGAACAGTTTGTCCCGGTCGCCGTTGAACCCGTGGTTCAGCGCCAGGTCTTTCAGGTGGATCATGCCCAGGGGCTCGTCCAGCGTGCCCTCGAACACGGGGATGCGGGTCATGCCCGTTTCGCGGAAGCGGGCGACCAGATCGGGCAGGGAGATGTCGATGGGCACCGCCACCACCTCGGCCCGCGGGATCAGCACGTCGTCCAACCGCTTGAGCCGCAGGTTCAGCAAGCCCGGCATCGTCCGCGCACCGGCCTGCGCGGGGGCGCCGTCGCCGCTGTCGGGGTCGGTCAGAAGCCCGCCGAAGACGCGGGCGATGAAGCCGGGGCGCGGGCCGATCGGCCCGCCGTCGTATGAATTTCCGTCCTGCGCGCCCTGCGCGGCGCTAGACGATCCGTCGTTGTCCATCGGACCCGGTGGCCCTCCTGTCATGGCCGGATCTGGGTCCGGCGCGATTCATGTAGCAGATGCATAGGGATCGGGGAAACCCAATCGGCCCAGGATCGCCACCTCCAGCTGTTCCATGCGCGCCGCTTCGCCGTCGTCCAGGTGGTCGTGGCCCAGAAGATGCAGCGTCGCGTGCACCAGAAGGTGGATCACATGGGCGTCGAACGCCTTGCCCTGTTCGGCGGCCTCGCGGGCGCATGTATCGAAACTGATGGCGATGTCGCCCAGTTCCATGTCCCGCGGCGGCAGATCCGGATCGCGGTCCTCCGATGGCCAGGACAGGACGTTGGTGGGCTGCGCCTTGCCGCGGAACCCTGCGTTCAGATCGGCGATGCGCGCGTCGTCGCAGCCCATCACCACCACTTCCCACCCTGCCGGCAGATGAGCCAGCGCGGCGGGAACGGCGACCTGGGCCAGCCGGTCCAGCGCGGTCCAGCGGGCGTCCTCCAGCACGATCTCGACGCTCATGCGCCCATGAACCCCCAGCCGTCGGGGCGAAAGCCGAAGCGCAATGCCGCCTCGGTCGTCCGCCGCTCCTCCGCATGGATGGTGGCGGGCGACAGGGGCATCACGCCCGTCTGCGCCTCGATCGTCTCGCGCCCGTCGTCACCCTCCTCGGGGTCGTCGTCGGCGGGGTAATGCTCCACCTCGAAGCCGTTGTCCTCCAGCCAGCCCATGAACTCGGTGGCATCCGCATCCGCCCCGTCGGGGAAGAAATGCAGGTCGAGCCTGCCTTCGGCCGGCAGGTCGTGCGCCGCCGACATCTCGGCCCACAGGCGCTCGGTCTCGGCCTTCTGCGCGGCGTAGTCGAAGGTCACGCCTGCGTCTCGCGTTCACGGACCACCTCGCGGCGGGTGTCCTCGGCCTCGTAGGCGGTGATGATCTTCGCCACCAGCGGATGCCGCACCACGTCGGACGCGGTGAAGTAGTTGAAGCTGATCCCCGGCACCCCGGCCAGGATCCGCTCCGCGTCGCGCAGCCCGGAATACACCCCGCGCGGCAGGTCGACCTGCGTCCGGTCGCCGGTGATCGCCATGCGCGACCCCTGCCCCAGGCGGGTCAGGAACATCTTCATCTGCATCGTCGTGGCGTTCTGCGCCTCGTCGAGGATGACGAAAGCATTGGACAGGGTGCGCCCGCGCATGAAGGCCAAAGGCGCGATCTCGACCCGCTTCTCCTCGCGCAGCTTGGCAAGCTGCTTGCCCGGCAGGAAATCGTTCAACGCATCGTAGAGCGGCTGCATGTAGGGGTCGATCTTGTCGTCCTGCGTGCCGGGCAGGAAGCCCAGCTTCTCGCCCGCCTCGACCGCGGGGCGCGTCAGGATGATGCGGTCGACTTCGCCCGCGATGAACTTCGACACGGCGACGGCCACGGCGATATAGGTCTTGCCGGTGCCCGCCGGTCCGATGCCGAAGGTCAGCTCGTTTTCCAGCAGCGCGCGGGTATAAGCCTTCTGCGCCTCGGTCCGCGGCTCCATCGTCTTCTTGCGGGTGCGGATCTCCAGCGCGGGGCCGGCGAACATCTCGGTCTGGTCGCCGTCGCGCGCGCCCTCCGCATCCTCATCGGCGCGCAGGCGGATCAGGCCGTCGATGGCGCCCATGTCCACCTGCCGGCCGTCCTCCAGCCGGGCATAGAGCGCATTCAGCACCCTTTCGGCCTCCTGCGCGGTCTCGCCGCTGACGATCAGGGTGTTGCCGCGATGCACGATCTGGACGCCCATGATCTGCTCCACCTGCGCCAGATGGGCGCCGTGGGGGCCGACGAGGTCGATCATCAGGCGGTTGTCGGGAAAATCCAGCTGGATCGCGGTCTTTTCGTCGGGTGCGAGAATCAGGGCCAATCAACATTCCTTGAAACGGTCTCGGGCAAGGGTGCCGCGCCGGACGTCCGGCCGCAAGTCAAGGTAGGAACGCGTCCGCGAATTTCACCCCCGCGCCGCCCTTAAGGCACAGAAATGCGACGGGGCCCCGGCGTCACCGCCAAGGCCCCCTTCGTGACGTCGCGCGATGCCTCAGCGGCTGCGGCCGGCGGGCGGGTTGGCCTGCAGGACGGTGACCGCGATCCGGCCCATCGCCGTCGGATTGCGGACGCCCGCCTCGTCGAGGCAGACGCGGGATGCGATGGATTGCGCCTCGTCCAGGGTATAGCCGTAGGCCACGAGGTCATCGATGAAGACGGGCATCGGCCGGTCCCAGATCACCGCGTTGCTGATGTAGCGGGCGCATTCGACCGTGACCCGCTGCTGGCCTTGACCGGGCTGCGCCGCCGAAACGGAGATGGCCGACGCCGACAGCACCAAGGCTGTCGCGGGCAGGAT
Source organism: Jannaschia rubra (assembly GCF_001403735.1). Classification (GTDB taxonomy): domain Bacteria; phylum Pseudomonadota; class Alphaproteobacteria; order Rhodobacterales; family Rhodobacteraceae; genus Jannaschia; species Jannaschia rubra. The sequence continues at coordinate 690,844 of NZ_CXPG01000020.1, read as the reverse complement.
TCTGGAAATATTGAATGTCATAAGCTTCCCCAAGGGCATGATCGGACTCCGGCGCCAATCGCCGACGCCACCGAGTCGTTAAGACTTGGTAACTATTCGGTCTAACGCAGCGATCTTGAAGGAAAAGCGTCATAAGGGATTGACGGGCCAGACAATGTCCGGCTCGGCGGAATAACATTGACGTAGGGGCAGCATTCGGCGGACTGTCGCCGTCAGATCAGCTTCGCGGCCAACGAATTCGTCTTGGATTCCGTCACACGCACCTGCACGACCTGTCCGAGAAGCGAGTCGGGCGCTTCGGCATGGACGGCCATCAGATGCTCCGACTTGCCGATGAGCTGCCCCGGCTGGCGGCCGGCCTTCTCGAACAGGACGGAGGTCTCGTGCCCGACCATCGCGTCCTGCGCCGCGCGCTGCTGCTCGGTCAGAAGGGCCTGAAGCCGGTGCAGCCGGTCGACCGCCACGTCCTGCGGCACGTCCGGTTTCTCGGCCGCGGGGGTGCCGGGCCGCGCGGAATATCGGAAGCTGTAGGCGGCGGCATAGCCCACGCGCCGCACCAGCGTCATCGTATCCTCGAAATCCGCCTCGGTCTCGCCGGGAAATCCCACGATGAAATCCCCCGACAGCGCCAGGTCGGGCCGGGCCGCGCGCAGCCGGTCGATCAGCGCGACATAGCTCTCGGCGGTGTGCTTGCGGTTCATCGCCTTCAGGATGCGGTCGCTGCCCGACTGCACCGGCAGGTGGAGATAGGGCATCAGCTTGGGCATCTCGCCGTGCGCGGCGATCAGGTCGTCGGTCATGTCATTGGGGTGCGAGGTGGTGAAGCGGATGCGCGCCAGTCCCTCCAGATCGCCCATCGCGCCGATCAGGTCGGCCAGGGACCATGTGCGCCCGTCCGGCCCCGCGCCGTGATAGGCGTTGACGTTCTGGCCCAGCAGCGTGATCTCGCGCACGCCCCGGTCCACCAGCGCGCGCGCCTCGTCGAGCAGGCGCGCGGGCGGCCGGCTGACCTCGGCCCCGCGGGTATAGGGCACGACGCAGAAGGCGCAGAACTTGTCGCAACCTTCCTGCACCGTCAGGAACGCCGACGGTTTCGCCACCGGCGTGCGAAGGCGGGGAAGGTGGTCGAACTTGTCCTCGGGCGGCATCTCGGTGTCGAGCGCCTTTTCCCCCGCCTCCACCCGGCGCATCATCTCGGGCAGGCGGTGATAGGTCTGGGGGCCGACGACCAGATCGACCAGCGGCTGCCGCGCCATGATCTCGGCACCCTCCGCCTGCGCCACGCAGCCCGCCACGCCGATCTTCAGGTCGGGGCGCGCGTCCCGCAGCGGGCGCAGGCGGCCAAGGTCGGAATAGACCTTCTCGGCGGCCTTTTCCCGGATGTGGCAGGTGTTGAGCAGGATCAGGTCCGCATCCTCCGGCACCTCCGTCACGACATAGCCCTCCGCGCCCATGGCCTCGGCCATGCGCTCGCTGTCGTAGACGTTCATCTGACAGCCGTAGGTCTTGATGTGCAGCTTCTTCGGCGCGGTCATGCGGGGCCCTCCGGGGGGATCACGAGGAGCGGCAATACCGCAGAGCGGTCCCACCCGCAACGCGGGGCGTTGCGGGAGCCCGGCGTTTCGGGGAAGGTGCGCGCGAACGACGGACGGGCAGGCATGGATTTCACATCCCTCGACGATTTGCGCGCCAGAGCGTCCCGCCTCGGCAAGGGGCCCGCGCTGATGATCCTGGCCGAGGACGGACGGGAGGTGGAAAGCACCCTGCGCCACCACGTCGATGCGGGGTTCCGCCACATCGTCGTCGCCACCCCGCCGGGGGTCGCCCTGCCCCCCGTGCTGCCCGAGGGGGTGCATCGCCTGACGCTCGACAGGCAGCCGGACGACATGGCGGCCACCTGCGTCAACGCCTTCATCGCGGCCCGCCCGGCGGGGGCCTGGACGGGATACGTCCACAACGCCGAATACCTGTTCCACCCCTTCGCCGAAACCCGCCGCATCGGCGAGGCGCTGGCCTTCTGCGCGGAGGAGCGGCGCGACGCGGTGCTGACCTTCGTGATCGACCTCTATGCCGGCGAACTGGCGCCGGGGTCGGACGGGGTGGACCGCGACGACGCCTGGATGGACGAGGCGGGATATTTCGCGCTGGCCCGATGGGGCGAGGACGGCCCGCTGGACCGGCAGCTCGACTTCTTCGGCGGGCTGCGCTGGCGGTTCGAGGAACACATCCCCTGGACCCGCCGCCGCATCGACCGCGTGTCGCTGTTCCGTGCGAGGCCCGGCCTGCGCCTTCTGCCGGACCTGACGATGTCGGAGCCGGAGATGAACACCTATGCCTGCCCCTGGCACCATTCCATGACCGCCTGCGTCGCGTCCTTCCGGGTAGCCAAGGCGCTCGCCACCAACCCCGGGTCGCGCGCGGCCATCCGGGGGTTCCGCTGGAACGGGTCGATCCGGTTCGAGTGGCAGGCGCAGCAGTTGCTCGACCTCGGCCTGATGGAGCCGGGGCAATGGTTCTGAGGGGTCAGGCCGTCTCGGGCGCGAAGGTCAGGGCGATGCCGTTGACGCAGTGCAGCAGCTTGTTCTCCACGTGAAGGATGTGCCCGAAGTGCGAGCCGCAGCGGCGGCAATGCACCTCCATCGACAGAAGCGGGTCTAGAAGGTCGCGCTCCTCCTGCGTCAGCGACGCCTCGTCGATGGGCTCCGCCATCATGGTCGGGCTGCCGCCGCCGCGCGAGAAACGGCCGTAGATCGAGCGGTCGATGGAGGTCAGCACGGTATCGGGCCGGGAGTGGCGGAAGAACAGCCAGCCCTTGTCCAGCAGCACCTTCCAGCGCGCCTCATAGACCGGGAGGTCGCACCCCCGGCAGGCGTAGGTTCCGGGCTCCGCCTTGTCCCACAGGCCGCTCGAGCGGGGCGCCTCGGTCGCGCCCTGGCGCATGACGTCGTATTCCCCGGACGTCAGCATCGCACGCCATTCGGCGTCGGGGCGCGCGACCTCGAAGGCGAAGGCGCCGTCAGGCGCCTCGGCGCGGGCTGTCCGGGGTGCGGCCAGGCTCGCGGCGGCAAGCGTTCCGGTGGCGAGAAGGTCGCGTCGGGAGAGATGGGATTGTGACATGGGGGCCGCCTTTCGCGGACCATCCTGCGCGCAGACGACCTCACGCGCGATGAAAGCTGTCGTGATGACACGAAAACGCGCGCCCCCGACGGGGGACGCGCGCCACTCCGCAGGCCGGAGGCACAGTCTTGGGGGGCTTAAGCCTCGACGGTCTCGGAGGTTCCTTCGATCGCCTTGTCGTCCGACCGGCGGGCGGGAGCGATCTCGATCCGGCGCGGCTTCAGCGCCTCGGGCACCTGCCGCTCCAGGTCGATGTGGAGCATCCCGTCGGCGTGCGACGCGCCCGTCACCTGAACGTGATCGGCCAGCTGGAACGACTTCTCGAAGGCACGGGTGGCGATGCCGCGGTGCAGATAGGTCCGCTTGTCCTCCGACTCGGCCTTGCGGGCGGTCACGATCAGGGCGTTCTCGCGCGCCTCGATCGACAGCTCGTCGGCGGTGAAGCCCGCGACGGCGATCGAGATGCGATAGTCGTTCTCGCCCGTCTTCTCGATGTTGTAGGGAGGATAGGTCGTCGCCGTGTCTGCGGTCATCGCCCGGTCGAGCAGGTTCGCCATCCGGTCGAAGCCGACGGAGGCACGGTAGAGGGGGGTGAAATCATAGGTTCGCATGGTTTGCATCCTTGTCTCAAGCGATACGTCACATGGCCCCTTCCACGACCGGACAGGGGCCGGGTCTTCCATCGCCGGACCCTGTGGCGGCATCCGGCAGGGGGAATCTGGGAACGCGTTTCGGCCCGTTCAAGGGGTGCCTTGCGGGGTCTGAGCGACGTCTCGGGGATGTGAACGGAGGCGCGCGCCTGCCAGGGGCGAACGACCTGCGAGGGGGCCCCCGGGCGTGAACCGGGGGTCTGGGAAGATCGGGCCCGACCTTCGGTCCCCACACGTGCCACGGCGTGGGGCCATCGGTCGTTCTGGTGTCGTCATGCTGCAGCGGGGATCGTTCTGGGGCCGAGCAATGAACGAAACGTTAAGCGCCGCGGCCGGTCTTTTCCTGAAGCGCGTCGATGCGCTTGCTGGCCTCGGCCTTGGACAGCTTCGGGTCGAAGTCCTCGCCCGCCTCCTCGCAGAGGGTCTTGAGATAGCTCGCCTGCGCGCCGGTCATCGCCTCGTCGCCCGTCGTCCAGTCGTCGGGGTTCTTGGCGGCATTGCCGGGGGCGTCCTGCTTGGGGGTCGGGGTGGGGTCGGCCATGGGGAAACTCCTGTTTGATGTTCCCCCAACGTTCCAGGTGGCCGACCTGTTCCCCGGACGCCCGTCAGTCGCGCGTGCCCGAGAAGCGCGCGGCCCAGTCGTCGCGCTGATCGTCGGTGATCTTGGCGAACAGGACGTCGGGCACGGTGAAGGCGTGGCCCGGCGGCAGGGCCATAAGGGCCGCGCGCATGTCGTCCGGCCAGGCGTCGTCGCCGGTGCCCATCGCGGCCAGCATCGCGTCGGAGGCAGCGGGGATGAAGGGGCGCGACAGCACGGCATAGAGGCGGATGAGGTTCAGCCCCATGCGGATCTGCGCGGCGGCGCGGTCGGGGTCGTCCTTGAAGGTGGCCCAGGGGGCGGCGTCCTGCAGGTATTCGTTTCCCGCGACCCAGATGGCGCGAAGCTCGGCCGCGGCCTTGCGGATCTCGATGGCGTCCATATGCGCCTGATAGGCGGCGAGACGGGTGGCGAGGGTCTGGACCAGCGCCTCCTCGGCCGCGCCCCAGGTACCGCCGTCGGGCACCGCCTCGCCGAAGCGGGAGCGGCAGAACTTGGTCACGCGGCTGACGAAGTTGCCCAGCACGTCGGCCAGGTCCTTGTTCACCGAGGAGGCGAAATTGTCCCAGGTGAACTCGGTGTCCGAGCTTTCGGGCACGTGGCTGAGCAGCCACCACCGCCAGTAGTCCGACGGCAGGATCGACAGCGCCTGGTCCATGAAGACCCCCCGCCCCTGCGAGGTCGAGAACTGGCCGCCGTCGTAGTTGAGGTAGTTGAAGGACTTGAGGTAATCGACCGTCTTCCATGGCTCGTTCGACCCAAGCAGCGTGGCGGGGAAGGACAGCGCGTGGAAGGGCACGTTGTCCTTGCCCATGAACTGCACGTAGCGGACGTCGTCGGCACCCTTGTCGGTGCGCCACCAGCGTTCCCAGTCGCCGCCCGTGGCGTCGGCCCATTCGGCGGTGCCGGCGATGTATTCGATGGGGGCGTCGAACCAGACGTAGAAGACCTTGCCCTCCATCCCCGGCCAGGGAACGTCGCTCTTCATCACCGGGATGCCCCAGTCGAGATCGCGGGTGATGCCCCGGTCCTGCAACCCGTCGCCGTCGTGGAGCCATTTCTTCGCGATGGAGGTGGTGAGGATCGGCCAGTCCTTCTGCTCGTCGATCCAGCGGTCGAGCCGGTCGCGCAGCTTCGACTGGAGCAGGTAGAGGTGCCGCGTCTCGCGCACCTCGAGGTCGGTGCTGCCCGAGATGGCGGAGCGGGGGTCGATGAGGTCGGTGGGGTCGAGCTGCTTGGTGCAGTTCTCGCACTGGTCGCCGCGCGCGCGGTCATAGCCGCAGTTGGGGCAGGTGCCCTCGACGTAGCGGTCGGGCAGGAAGCGGCCGTCGGCGTGGGAATAGACTTGCCGCGAGGCGCGCTGCTCGATCAGCCCCTCGTCGTCGAGCCGGGCGGCGAAGTGCTGCGTCAGGCGGTGGTTCTGGGGCGAGGAGGAGCGGCCGAAGTGGTCGAAGGACAGGCCGAAGCCGTCGGCCAGGTCCTTCTGCACCTGCCACATCTCGGCGCAGTATTCGGCCACCGGCTGTCCCGCCTTGCGTGCGGCGAGTTCGGCGGGCGTGCCGTGTTCGTCGGTGGCGCAGACGAACATCACCTCGTGCCCCCGCGCGCGGCAGTAGCGGGCATAAAGATCGGCGGGAAGCTGGCTGCCCACGAGGTTGCCCAGATGCTTGATGCCGTTGATGTAGGGAAGCGCGGAGGTGATGAGCGTGCGGGGCATTCGGGGGGGTCCTGTCGGCAGTGTCAGGCCGCCGCATTACCGGATGCGCGGGGGCGATGCCAGTGGGGCGGGCGTGCCGTCAGGTGAACTGCTCGCGCAGGAGCCGTTCCTCGAGCCCGTGGCCGGGGTCGAACAGCAGGCGGTGGCAGACGGAGGGTTCGCTGACCACCTCGACCGAGACGACATCGCGGACGGAATGGCCGTCCGCCTCGGCCATCATCGGGCGCTTTTCGGGGGTCAGCACGTCGAAGCGCACCCGCGCCGATTTGGGCAGCAGCGCCCCGCGCCAGCGCCGGGGGCGGAACGCGGCCACTGCCGTCACCGCCAGCACGTCCGACCCGATGGGCAGGATCGGCCCATGCGCCGAGTAGTTGTAGGCGGTGGAACCCGCGGGCGTGGCCACCAGCGCGCCGTCGCAGGCCAGTTCCTCCATCCGCACGCGGCCGTCCACGCTGATCCGCAGGCGGGCGGCCTGGGGGCCGGCGCGCAGGAGCGACACCTCGTTGATGGCGAGACCGCCCACGACCTCGCCGTTGGCCCGCGTCGCGGTCATGCGGAGGGGGTTGATGACGGCTTCCTCGGCACGGGCGAGGCGTCCGGTCAGCCCCGTCTCGCGGTAGTCGTTCATCAGGAAGCCGACGGTGCCCCGGTTCATGCCGTAGACCGGCGCGTCGATGTGCATGGTGCCGTGCAGGGTTTCCAGCATGAAGCCGTCGCCCCCCAGCGCCACGATGATCGCCGCGTCTTCGAGCGGGGTCTGGCCGTACCGCCCGGTGAGGCGGGCCAGCGCGGCCTGCGCCTCCGGCGTGTCGGAGGCGAGAAAGGCGATGTCCCTGGCGCGCGGCATGTCCCGTCCCGTGGTTTCGGCCAAGGCTTGCCCAGCGCGCGAAGGAAAGGCAACCCGCGGCGCTTTATCCCGAGACGGGTCGCGGGTATGAGGCGCCATCCCTTTCCACGGAGACCGCGCCATGAATGCCCCGCACCGAGATGACGGCTTCTTCACCCGCTCGCTGGCCGAGACCGACTCCGAGATCGCCCGTGCCACGCGCGACGAGCTGGGTCGCCAGCGCGACGAGATCGAGCTGATCGCGTCGGAGAACATCGTCAGCCGCGCCGTGATGGAAGCGCAGGGCGGCGTGATGACCAACAAGTACGCCGAAGGCTATCCGGGCCGGCGCTATTACGGCGGCTGCCAGTTCGTGGACGTGGCCGAGAATCTGGCCATCGACCGCGCGAAGGAATTGTTCGGCTGCGCCTTCGCCAACGTGCAGCCCAATTCCGGCAGCCAGGCCAACCAGGGCGTGTTCACCGCGCTGCTGACGCCGGGCGACACGATCCTGGGCATGTCGCTCGACGCGGGTGGGCACCTGACGCACGGGACGCGGCCCAACCAGTCGGGCAAATGGTTCGACGCGGTGCAATACGGCGTGCGGCGCGACGACCTGCTGCTGGATTACGAGCAGGTCGAGGCGCTGGCGACGGAACATCGCCCGAAGATGATCATCGCCGGCGGATCGGCCATTCCGCGCATCATCGACTTCGCCCGGATGCGGCAGATCGCCGACACGGTAGGGGCCATCCTTCTGGTGGACATGGCGCATTTCGCGGGTCTGGTGGCGGCGGGCCTTTATCCGTCGCCCTTCCCCCATGCGCATGTGGCCACGACGACGACGCACAAGACGTTGCGCGGCCCGCGCGGCGGGATGATCCTGACCGACGACGATGCCATCGCGAAGAAGGTCAATTCGGCCATCTTCCCCGGCATCCAGGGCGGGCCGCTGATGCATGTGATCGCCGCAAAGGCCGTGGCCTTCGGCGAGGCGCTGCGGCCGGGGTTCGAGGACTATCAGCGGCAGGTGATCGCCAACGCGCAGGCGCTGTCGGAGCGGTTGATCGAGGGCGGGCTCGACATCGTCACGGGCGGGACGGACACGCATCTGCTGCTGGTCGACCTGCGCCCCAAGGGGGTCAAGGGCAACGAGACCGAGGCGGCGCTGGGCCGCGCGCATATCACCTGCAACAAGAACGGCATCCCCTTCGACGACGAGAAGCCGACCGTCACCTCGGGCATCCGGCTGGGATCGCCAGCGGGCACCACGCGCGGCTTTGCGGAGGCGGAGTTCCGGCAGATCGGCGACCTGATCGTCGAGGTGGTGGACGGGCTGGCCGCGAACGGCGCGGATGGCAACGCGGACATCGAGGCGTCGGTGCGCGAACGCGTGCAGGCGCTCTGCGACCGGTTCCCGATCTATCCGGGTCTGTAGGGGCCGCGCTTCCGATTGACCGCGGCGGGCGCTGGCGCGACCATGGTTCGCGGCAGCGGGGAGAGCGGCATGGCGACGGGGTTCTTTCACGACGAGCGGTGCCTTTGGCATGGCGGCGGCAACTATGCCCAGATGGCGCCGGTGGGCGGGCTGGTGCAGCCCATCGCGGGCGGCGGCGGCCTGCCGGAGGAGCCGGAGACCAAACGGCGGCTGGTCAACCTGATGCGGGTCACGGGCCTCATGGGGGAGCTGGACGTCCGGTCCGCGGCACCGCTGACGCGCGAGGATCTGCTGCGGGTGCATCCGGCGGCATATCTGGACGAGTTCGCGCGCCTGTCCGAGGCTGGCGGGGGCGAGTTGGGGCCGCGCGCGCCTTTCGGTCCCGGTGGCTACGACATCGCCGCGCTGTCGGCCGGGCTGGTGGCCGATGCGGTGGAGGCCGTGCTGGGGGGCGATCTGGACAACGCCTATGCCCTGTCGCGCCCGCCGGGGCATCACGCGCTGCCCGACCGGCCCAACGGGTTCTGCCTGCTGGCCAATATCGCGCTGGCGATCCGGCGGGCGCAGGCGCGGGGGCTGGCGCGGCGCTTTGCGGTGCTGGACTGGGACGTGCACCACGGCAACGGGACGGAGGCGATCTTTCTGGACGACCCGGACGTCCTGACCGTGTCGCTGCATCAGGAGCGGAACTATCCGTTGGATACCGGCGGGTTCGAGGTGCGGGGGCCTGCGGGGACGAACCTGAACGTCCCGCTGCCGCCGGGGTGCGGCCATGCGACGTATCTTGAGGCGATGGAGCGGCTGGCCCTGCCCCGCCTGCGCGCCTTTGCCCCCGACGCCCTGATCGTCGCCTGCGGGTTCGACGCGGCCACGCCGGACCCGCTGGGGCGGATGATGGCCACGGCCGGAACCTTCACCGCCATGACGCGGCAGGTGATGGATCTGGCGGCCGATGTCTGCGGCGGACGGCTGATCCTGGCGCATGAGGGGGGGTATTCCGAGGTCTATGTGCCGTTCTGCGGTCATGGCGTCATCGCCACGCTGGCGGGATCGCGGACGCAGGCGCCCGACCCCTTTGCCGAGACCTTCGCGCGCCGGCAGCCGGGGGCGGAGTTCGAGGGCTTCGCGTCGGCGCGCATTGCCGCGATGGCCGAAGCGCTGCAATGACACGATCGGGAGAGAGACCATGAGAACCGCCATTGCCGCCACGCTGGCCCCGCTGCCCCTGGGCGCCTGGGCCGAAGGGTTCACCATCGTCACGCTCGGCGCGCGCGGCGGGATCGAGGACGGCAACCTGAGCGCCTTCCTGATCCACCCGGCGGGCGACCCCAGGGGCGTGACCTGCGACGCGGGATCGCTGGTCAGCGGATTGCGCGCGGCGGGGGAGGCGGGCGTCTTCGACGGCATCGCGGTGCCGGAAGACAGCGGGATGACCCGCGTCGGCCACGTCCTGACCGACGTGATCCGGGGCTATTTCATCAGCCACGCGCATCTGGACCATGTGGCGGGCTTGGTCATCGCCTCGCCCGACGACAGCGCGAAACCGATCCATGCCCTGCCTTCGGTGCTGGAGGCCATCGAGGCCACCTATTTCAACTGGACGGCCTGGCCCAACTTCGGACCGTCGGGGGTGGAGCCGCATCTGGGGAAATACGCCTATGTGCCGCTGGTGCCCGGCGAGGCCATCGCGGTCGAGGGGACGGCGATGACGGCCACGGCCTATCCGCTGGATCATGGGCCGGTCGAATCGACGGCCTTTCTGTTCGAAGCGGGCGGCGATGCGGTGCTGTGCCTGGGCGACACGGGGCCCGACCGGGTGGAGGGCGGGGCAAAGCTGCGCGCGTTGTGGCAGGCCGTGGCGCCGCTGGCCGCATCGGGGGCGCTCAAGGCCGTCATCATCGAGAGCAGCTATCCCAGCGACCGGCCCGACGACGCGCTGTTCGGGCATCTGACGCCTGCGCTGATCCATGAGGAGATGGACGTGCTGGCGGGGCTGGCGGGCGCGGAGGCGCTGCGGGGGCTGGAGGTGATCGTCAGCCACACGAAATACCTGCTGACCGAGGGGCCGCTGGCGCAGGACGTCATGCTGGAGGAATTGAAGACGGGCGACCGGTTGGGCCTGACGTACCGCATCCCCGAACAGGGTGTGGCCTGGACCGTAGGGGGCGATTGACCCGGGCCGCGCGCGAATTGACACCCTGCCCCCCGCGCGCGAAGGTCGCCCGCGATCACACCACGAGAGGGATGGATGGGATGAAGAAGGTCTATTCTTCGGCGGCGGAGGCTCTGGACGGGCTTCTGCATGACGGCATGTTCATCGCGGCGGGGGGCTTCGGACTGTGCGGCATCCCCGAGCTTCTGCTGGAGGCCATCAAGGAGGCGGGGACGAAGGACCTGACCTTCGCGTCCAACAACGCGGGCGTGGACGATTTCGGCATCGGGATCCTGCTGCAGACGAAGCAGGTCAAGAAGATGATTTCCAGCTATGTGGGCGAGAACGCCGAGTTCATGCGCCAGTATCTTTCGGGCGAGCTCGAGCTGGAGTTCAATCCGCAGGGCACGCTGGCGGAGCGGATGCGCGCAGGGGGTTGCGGAATTCCGGGGTTCTACACCAAGACCGGCGTGGGCACCGTGATCGCCGAGGGCAAGGAGCACAAGGACTTCCCCACGGGTCCTGACGGCGAACCCGAGACCTATATCATGGAGCGCGGGATCGTCGCGGACCTGGCCGTGGTGAAGGCGTGGAAGGGCGATGCGACGGGCAACCTCGTGTTCCGCAAGACCGCGCGCAACTTCAACCCGCCCGCCGCGATGTGCGGCCGCGTCTGCGTGGCCGAGGTGGAGGAGATCGTCGAGACCGGCACGCTCGACCCCGACGGCATCCACCTGCCGGGCATCTATGTCCACCGCATCATCCAGGGCGAGCACGAGAAGCGGATCGAACAGCGGACCGTCCGCGCGAAGAAGGAGGCGATGTGATGGCCGACACGATCAAGGGCTGGGACCGCAACCAGATGGCCGCCCGCGCGGCGCAGGAGTTGCAGGACGGCTGGTACGTCAACCTCGGGATCGGGATCCCGACGCTGGTGAGCAACTACATTCCCGAGGGGATCGAGGTCACGCTGCAATCCGAGAACGGAATGCTGGGCATGGGCCCCTTCCCGGTCGAGGGAAGCGAGGATGCGGACCTTATCAACGCGGGCAAGCAGACGATCACGGAACTGCCCAAGACCGCCTATTTCGACAGCGCCATGTCCTTCGGCATGATCCGGGGCGGCAAGATAGCCATGGCGATCCTGGGCGCGATGGAGGTGGCCGAGAACGGCGACCTGGCGAACTGGATGATCCCGAAGAAGCTGGTCAAGGGAATGGGCGGCGCGATGGATCTGGTCGCGGGCGTGCGCCGGGTGGTCGTGGTGATGGACCACGCCAACAAGCACGGCGAATCGAAGGTGTTGAAGGAATGCACCCTGCCGCTAACCGGCAAGGGCGTGGTGGACCGGATCATCACCAACCTGGGCGTGCTGGACGTGGTCGAAGGCGGGCTGAAGATCGTGGAGCTGGCCGAGGGCGTGACCGAGGAGGAACTGCGGTCCAAGACCGAGGCCACGCTGGTCTGAGTCGGGCTTCGGCCCCTAGCTGTCCACCAGCGAGGGGTCGAAGACGCAGCCGTCGCCGGGAAGCTGGGGCGGCGTGCGGCACATCAGGCGCGCGACGTTCCAGGCGGCCATGACCTTCGGGACATAGGCGCGCGTCTCGGCATAGGGGGGGACGCCGCCGTTGCGGTGCACCGCCCCCTCGCCCGCATTGTAGCCGGCAAGCGCCAGAACCGGGTCGTTGCCGAATTCGCCCATCAGCCAGTCGAGATAGGCCACGCCCGCGCGGATGTTCTGCGCGGGATCGTTCGAATCGGTGATGCCGAAGCGTTCCGCCGTCGCGGGGATGATCTGCATCAGGCCGGTGGCGCCCTTGTTGGACACCGCCGTCACCCGGCCCCCCGATTCGACCGAAATGAGCGCCAGCACCAGCGCGGGCGAGACGCGCGTGCCGACGGAGCGCGCGAGGATCTCGCGCCCGTGGACGCGGGCGATTCCCTGAAGCTGGTTGAGGGTGGGCGCGGCGATGCCGCTGCCCTGCGGCGGTCGCGCGGCGAGTTCGGCGGCCTGGAGGAAGCGGCCCGCCACGGGCTCGATCCCCGGCGAGACGGTCGTCCAGAACCAGTCCTGCTGGCCGGTGGCGGCCTTGGCGGGGCCGGCCGGGGTGTCGGCGGACAGCGCGGCGACCTGCGGCAGGCGGGGGCGCAGGGGGCGGGGGGCGGTCTGGGCGCGGAATGCCTCCTCATCCACCTGGATGTCGATTCGGGCGGTGGTGCCGGGCTGCGGCGCGGGGGACCGCTTGAACGTGAAGTCGGCCGTCGCGGGCCCTGCGGGCAGGGAAAGCGACAGGCCGGCCACGAGGGCGGCATGGAGGAGTTTGGTCATGTCAGACTGCTCGGGTCCGTAATCGTTGACGCCACGATGCCACGGCGGCGGCGCGCCTGTCATCGTCGGAGGGCCAGAGCGTGCGTCACCTGTGACAAATGCCGCGCGGGAGCGGCGGCGGGGCCGCGAAAGATGCGGATTCGGAGCGCGTTGTTGCCGATCGGTGCATAAAACCCGTTGAAAAGGCGATTGTCTGCAAATTGAACGGAGTTCGACACGATCTCGCCGTATTTGCCCGGCAGAACGGGGTCATCGGCGGAAGCGGGCGATGGCAGACCGCCCCGGACCGTCGATCAACAAGCACCGGAAAACCCGGGCAGGAAACGTGGCGATCGAGCAGTTCCTACCGAACCGTTGGCAGGCGGAGCGGAGCAAGAGGGACGCGTCACATCTTCCATCGGTAAGGATACCGAGGGACAGGGGGTCGTGCTGGCAGGCACGACCCCCGCTTCATCGCCCTGCGCCCGGCATCGGTGGCCAAGGCGTTAACCAACCATGGCGAAAGACCGAGCGGTTTTTCGGCCGGTTCGTTTGGAATCAATGGGTTGGGAAAATGGGGCCCCGGTTTGACCCTTAACATTTCGCGCCAAGGCCCCCATCGCGTCTCATTCCCGCCGCGATCCGGGGTCAGAACGGACCCATCGAAAGGGCGGCACAGCCCGACGATGCGAAACCAGACCGAAGCACAAGGGAACAAACCAATGCTGAACGCCATCAAGACCTTCAAGAACGACGAAGCCGGTGCCGTCACCGTCGACTGGGTCGTCCTGACCGCCGCCCTCGTGGGCCTGGGCCTCGCCGTCATGGGCGTCGTGTCGACGGGGATCGGCAAAGTCACCGGCGGCATCGAGACTGAACTTGGGAAAAACCAGCTCGAGGTTTCGGCAGATGCCTTTGACGCGGGTAAGAAAACGGGCAGCGGTACGGGCACGGGTACGGGCACGGGTACGGGTACGGGTACGGGTACGGGTGGTTAATCGCGCGTACCTAATATAATTCACAACTCTAAAGACGCCCCGGAGCCATCCGGGGCGTCTTTTCCGTTCCGCGCGGTGCGCCCCATGACCTCCACGCGATGACCCCGCCCGCACCATCCTGTTGCCGCATTCCGGCGCCAATACGGAAACGATCGCCCGCGATCCGCTCCGGGCCACCGAACGCTACGAGGAAAACACGATGATGCGCCTCATCTTCGCACTACTGCTGCTGGCGGGCCTGGGGCTCGCCGGTTTCGCCATCCACACCGCGCAGGGGCGGTTCACCCAGTATCAGAACGCCCTGGCGCAAAGTCAGAATGCGATCATCCCGGTCAAGGACGTCTATGTCGTGTCGCGGCAGATGCGCTATGGCGATACGCTGCGCCCCGAGGACGTGCGCGCCGTGGCCTGGCCCGAGGACGCCCTGCCTGCCGGCACCTTCGACACGATGGAGGCGATCTTTCCCGAGGGCGACAAGAAGCTGCGGACCGTGCTGCGCGTGATGGAGCGCGACGAGCCCCTGCTCATGGTCAAGGTCACCCAGCCGGGCGCCGACGCGGGGCTGGCCGCCGCGCTGACGCCGGGGATGCGGGCCTTCACCCTGCAGGTCGATGTCAATTCGGGCGTCTCCGGCTTTCTGCGTCCGGGTGACCGGGTGGACGTCTACTGGACCGGCGGCGGCGGGCAGCAGGGCGGCATCACCCGCCTGATCCACGCCAACCTGCCGCTGATCGCCGTGGACCAGCAGACCGACGAGGAGCGCAACAATCCCAGCATCGCGCGCAACGTCACGGTCGAAGTGACGCCCGGCGTGGTCGCCAAGCTGGCCCAGGCGCAGGCCACGGGGCGGCTGACGCTGGCACTGGTCGGCGTGCGCGACGACAGCGAATCCGACCAGGTCGAGGCGACGCTGGAGGAGATCCTCGGGCCGAGGGAAGTGATAGAACGGCGCCAGATCTGCACCGTCCGGACCCGCAAGGGCGCCGAGATGATCCAGATCGAGATCCCCTGCCCCACCGAGGGCTGAGGCTTGAATTCGTCGGCTTGAGCCGACCGCATCCGGGGCCGCGCATCCGCCGCAACGGCATGGCCCCGGACCGACCTCGACCGCAATTCGGAGCCGTTTCAGCGCCGAATGTGGCCCAAAGGGGGCGACGTGTGTCCCCAAGGACGACGTTCGACAACCGTTTCGGCAACCTTCGTTGCAATAAACCGCCTATTGGGCATGCTTCAGTCAAAGCGGGCAGAAGATCCGTTTTCGGGCACAGTGATCATAGAGGAAGGGTCACCATGAAATTTCGCACACTCCTTCGGGCAGCGATGCTGGGGGCCCTGGTCGCAGGCGCCCCGCTCGCCCAGGCCCACGCCCAGACGCTGAGGATAAGCGAAGGCCGCACGCAGGGCGCACTGCGCGTCCCGCTGAACCGCGCCATCGTCCTGGAATCCGACGCGGCCTTCGCGGAATCGTCGATCGCCAACCCGCTGATCGCGGATATCGCCACCCTGTCGGATCGCACCGTCTATGTGCTGGGCAAGCTGCCCGGCCGCACGACGCTGACCCTGCTGGGACCGGACGGGCGGCTGATGACCAACGTCGAGGTGCATGTCACCCCCGACATCGCCGAGTTCAAGGAGCGTCTGCGCGAGCTGCTGCCCTCCGAGCGGATCGAGGTCCGCACCGCCAACGACGGCATCGTCCTGTCGGGCACCGTGTCGTCGGTCGCCAAGCTGGACCAGGCGCTGGAGATCGCGGAACGCTATGCGCCCGAACGGGTGCTGAACCTGATGGGTGTCGGTGGCACGCAGCAGGTGCAGCTCAAGGTGCGTTTCGCCGAGATGCGCCGCACGGTCAGCAAGGAACTGGGTGCGTCGCTCGGCATCTCTGGCACCGACCTGAACACCCCCGGCATCGCCGCCCCCGGCGGATTCACCGGCACGACGGGCGTCGCGGGCGCCGCGGGCGCGCTGCAGATCAACGTCGGCACGAGTTCCCTCAACCTGAACCTGCTGCTCGAGGCGCTGGAGGAGAAGGGCGTCGTCCGCACCCTGTCCGAACCGAACCTGACCGCCCTTTCGGGCCAGACCGCCAGTTTCCTCGCCGGCGGTGAATTTCCGATCCCCCAGATCGATACCGAAGGCAACGTGGGCGTCGAGTTCAAGCCCTTCGGCGTCACGCTGGACTTCACGCCGACGGTCGTGGACGGCGACATCATCAACCTCGTGCTGAACAGCGAGGTGTCGTCCATCGATCCGGGCGACGGCACGTCGGTCGGCAACGGCGCGGTGATCCCCTCGCTGAACGTACGCCGGGCCAACAGCACGGTCGAATTGCGCGACGGCCAAAGCTTCGCCATCGCGGGCATCCTGCAAGACGATTTCCAGGACAACGCGCGTCAGGTGCCGTTCCTGGGCGATCTGCCGGTGCTCGGCGCGCTGTTCCGGTCGGCCGATTACCAGCGCCGCCAGACCGAACTGGTCATCATCGTCACGGCCCATCTGGTGCAGCCGACGAGAGGCGAGGCGCTGGCGCTGCCGACCGACCGCATCCGGCCGCCGACCGAGAACGAACTGTTTCTCTATGGCCACCTGTCCGGCGCGACGACGAACACCCGCGCATCCACCGGCGGCAGCGCCGTGGCCGCGCAGGACTTTTCCGGAAACTATGGCTATGTGATGGAATAAGACGATGAAAGAGAACAACATCACCCGACGTTTCCTGATTGGTGGCCTGTCGCTCGCAACGCTCGCAGGATGCACCGGCACCCGGTTCAACACTGTCGCCGGAGCCTCGATCGACGAGGGCGGCTTCGGCAACCCGACCAGGCAGAACATGCTGGTCATGACCGGCGAGGCCCCGGCCTTGGCCCACATGGGCAGCCGCTTCGCCGCGCAGGTGCCGACGACGATCAACTTCGCCTTCAACTCGGCCGCGCTCGACGCGACGGCGCGGGCGGTCCTCGACCAGCAGGCGGCGTTCATCCGGTCGTTCCCCGAGGTGCGGTTCAGCGTCTACGGCCACACCGACAAGGTCGGGTCGAACGCCTACAACAAGCAGCTGGGGCTGGCACGGGCCCGCGCGGCGGTCGCCTATCTGGCGTCGCGCGGGGTGTCGACAAGCCGCCTGCAGGCGCTCGTCAGCTACGGCGAAACGCGGCCCCTGGTGCCCACCCAGTCGGCCGAACGGGCGAACCGCCGGACCGTGACCGAGGTCGCCGGCTTCGTCGCGGACCATCCGATGGTGCTCGACGGCAAGTACGGCCAGATCGTCTATCGCCGCTATGTCGGCAGCGCGGCCGGCCCAGGCGTCGCGGCGGCCGTCGCCGCGGCGGCGGCGGCCCCGGCGGGCGAAGGCGGCAGCGCCGGTCGCCCCGTTCCAGGGGGCTGATCGCCCGCACGTCCCAATGCCGAAGGCCCCGCCCGCAATTCGCAGGCGGGGTCTTTTCATTAAAAACCATCGTATTTCCAACAGTCTTGTCTGTGGCAGTTTGCCCCCCGCATTTCCGATAATTTCACACTTCGGGTCCAATTGTTGCCTGAATTCACGGTCAAGACTTGGCGAAAGGGGAAAATCCCCCGCATCGGATCGCCGGATTTTCGGCCGCGGACCGGTGATCTACCTGCCCCCCCCGGGGCGCCGACAGAAGATGGTGATTCCGATGGCGAGCAACCTTGCCCTGCTTCCCGAGCCCGAACCGCTCCGCGCGGTCACGGTGTCCCGCGACGTTCAGGAGTTCGATCTTCTGATTGAGGACATGGAAGCCGAACTCGGCGAAGCCTGGGGCGATCTCAACTTTTCGGAGGCCATTGCCTTTCTGCGACAGGAGGAGGCACGGAAACTCGACTTCATAGTGCTCGCCGTCGACAAGGAGGACGAGGGGCGTCTGGCACAGATCGCCGATGTCATCCGTCAGGCCAAACAGACCGGTCTGCGGGTCATCCTGGTGGCGGACGGATTGGGGCCGATGGCGCTCCACGATCTGCTGCGCGCGGGCGCGGACGATTTCGCGCCCTATCCCCTGCCCGAGAACGCCCTTTCGGAGGCCGTCGCCCGCATCCTGACCACGGGCGGCGCCGAAAGCATCGAGATGCTGCGCCGGGCCGGCGCGGAGACCGTCGATGCCGAGATGGCGCATCCGGCCGCGGCGGTTCCCGCGACCACCACCGGCGGCGGCCCCCGCGGACAGGGCGCCGTCTTCGCCGTCCAGTCTGCGGCTGGGGGCGACGGCGCCACGACGCTCGCCGTCAACCTGGCCTGGGAACTGGCCACGATATCGAAGAATGCCGCGCCGCGGGTCTGCGTCATCGACCTCGGGCTGCAGTTCGGATCGGTCGCAACCTATCTGGACCTGCCGCGCAAGCCGATGATCTACGAGGTGCTGTCCGACGTCGCCTCCATGGACGAACAGGCGTTCCGTCAGGCGCTCGGCACCTACAAGGACCGCCTGTCGGTCTTCACGGCGCCAACCGACATCCTGCCGCTGGACCTGATCGGCCCCGATGATGTCGTGGGCCTGCTGAGCCTGGCGCGCACCTGTTTCGATGTCGTCATCGTGGACATGCCGATTGCCGTGACCGGCTGGACGGACGCGGTCTTCGGGCAGGCCGACCTGTATTTCGTCGTCTGCGGGCGGGAGGTTCGGTCGGCGCAGAACGCGATGCGTTTCCAGAGGCTTCTGCAGGCCGAGGGACTGCCGGTCGAGAAGCTCGCCTTCGTCCTGAACCGCGCGCCGGGCAAGATGGACATGTCGGGCCGGGGGCGCATCGACAAGATGGCCGAGTTGCTCGGCATCAAGTTCCACGCGGTGCTGCCCGACGGTGGCAAACAGGTGACGGAGGTCAACGATCAGGCCGCGCCGCTGAGCACGCTGGCGCCCCGCAACGCGCTGGCCCGCGAGATCCAGAAACTGGCCTGCGAGCTGCATGAGGCGCGCGAGGCCATCGAGTCGGGTCAGGACATGTCCCGCGCCAGGAAACCCGCCAAGAAGGCGATCTTCGGCCTCAAGTTCGGCTGAGCCCCCCGGAGGGAAACGATCCATGTTCTCACGCTACAAGAAACCGCAGATCGACGGCGCGAAACCCATCGCAGCCGCCCCCGCACCCGCCGCCCCGCCGCCCGAGGCGGCTCCCACGACCAGGATGAAGCCCCCCGCACCGGCCGCTCCCGCCCCCGTCGACAAGGACGTCAAGCGGCGCGAACGGATCGAGGAGCTGAAGACCGAAATGCATCACAGGTTGCTCGACAACCTGAACCTGTCGGCCATCGAGAAGGCCGACCCCGCCGCGCTGCGATCCGAGATCGTGTCGATCACGACCGACGAACTGTCCGAAATGGGCGTGGTGCTGGGCCGCGACGATCGCGACATCCTGAATTCCGAGCTGTTCGACGAAGTGATGGGCCTCGGCCCGCTGGAGCCGCTGCTGAAGGACGAGTCGGTCAACGACATCCTCGTGAACGGGCCCCACAACATCTACATCGAACGCGCAGGCAAGCTTCAGAAGTCGGAAATCCGCTTCAAGGACGAAAAGCACCTGATGCGGATCATCGACAAGATCGTGTCGGCCGTGGGTCGCCGCGTCGACGAATCGAACCCCTATGTCGACGCCCGCCTCAAGGACGGCTCGCGCTTCAACGCGATGGTGCCGCCCGTGGCCGTCGACGGGTCGTTGGTGTCGATCCGCAAGTTCAAGAAGGAAAAGCTGGCGATCGACGACCTGATCACCTTCGGCGCCTTCACCGAGGAGATGGCGACCTATCTCCAGGCGGCGGTCGCCTGCCGTCTGAACGTCATCGTCTCCGGCGGGACAGGCTCGGGCAAGACAACGACGCTGAATGCGCTGTCGTCCTTCATCGGCCAGACCGAGCGGGTGCTGACGATCGAGGACACGGCCGAACTGCAGTTGCAGCAGGACCATGTGGGCCGGATGGAAAGCCGCCCGCCGAACGTCGAGGGCAAGGGCGCGGTGACGCAGCGCGACTGCCTGCGCAACGCGCTGCGGATGCGCCCCGACCGGATCATCGTGGGCGAGACCCGCGGCGAGGAGGTCATCGACATGCTGCAGGCGATGAACACCGGCCACGACGGGTCGATGACGACGATCCACGCCAACAACTCGCGCGACGCAGTCAGCCGGCTGGAGAACATGATCGCGATGGCGGGCATCGAGATGCCGCTCAAGGCCGTGCGGGCGCAGATTTCCTCCGCCGTGAACCTGATCGTGCAGGCGTCGCGCCTGCAGGACGGCTCGCGCCGCATGGTGTCGATCACCGAGGTGACCGGCATGGAGGGGGAGGTCATCACGATGCAGGAAATCTTCCGCTACGAACGGTTGGGACTCGAGGGGGACGGCAAGATCTTGGGTCGCTTTACCGGCACCGGCATCCGCAGCCATTACTCCGACCGCTTCAAGGCCTGGGGCTACGACCTGCCGTCGAGCATCTACGAACCGGCAGGGAGCCGCTGAAATGGAACTGTCGATCGAGCCGCTCATCTACATCGCCGTATTCGGCGCGGTATTCCTGTCGATCGGGGCCATCTACGGCCTCGTCTTCGGCAATTCGATCAAGCTCAACAACCGCGTCAACCGTCGCCTGGCCCTTCTTGAGAAGGGTCAGACCCGTGACGAGGTGATGGCCCAGCTTCGCAAGGAGATGTCGCAGCACGACCGCGCCAAGCAGATCCCGCTCTATTCGCTGCTGGCCGAAAAGGCGCAGAAGGCCAATCTTGCCTTCACGCCCGGCATGCTGATCGGCGTGATGGTCCTGATGGTGGTGATGTCGTTCCTGCTGATGACGGTGCTGACCGGGGCCGCACTTCCCATCCGATTGCTGCTGTCCTTCGGCATCGGCATCGGCGGCGTCTATACTTGGGTGAACAACAAGGCCAAAAAGCGCCTGGCGCTGATGGAGGAGCAGTTGCCCGACGCGGTCGAGCTGATCGTGCGATCGCTGCGCGTGGGCCATCCCCTGAATTCCGCCATCGGCATCGTCGCCAAGGAGATCGCGGATCCGCTCGGCTCCGAGATGGGATTTATCGCGGACGAGGCCGCCTATGGCCGCGACGTGCCCGAGGCACTGCGCGCGCTCGCCGAGCGGGTCGACCTGCAGGATCTGCGGTTCCTGGCGGTCGCCGTGGCGATCCAGCAGAAGTCGGGCGGCAACCTGGCCGAGATCCTGGAGGGTCTGTCAAAGGTGATCCGCGCACGGTTCAAGCTGTTCCGCAAGGTCAAGGCCATCACCGCCGAAGCGCGCTGGTCGGGGATCTTCCTGTCGGCCTTCCCGGTGCTGGCAGCCATCGCAATCAACGTGATGAAGCCCGACTACTACTCGGAAGTCTCCGAGACGGCCTATTTCATCCCTGCCGCATGCGTGGTGATCGTGTTCCTGATCGTGAACGTGATTTTCATGCGCATGATGGTCAACATCAAGGTCTGAGGTCTGGACGATGCTGGATATGCTCACAACGCTCGTGACCGACACGCTGGGCCCCGACGGATGGACCTATATCGCGGGGGCCGCCGGCCTGGTGCTGGTGCTCATTGCCATGCCGTTCCTGCTGACGCGCAAGGTCGATCCGATGGACCGTATCGCGCGGGAGCGGAAGGGCATCGTACTCGACGATGACGACCGCGGCAAGCGGCTGTCCCGTCATGGCGCCCGAAACGAGCATCTGGCGAAATACGCCCAGTATCTCGAACCGCAGGACGAGGACGAGATGTCCAAGACCCGCACCATGCTGATCCGCGCGGGCTATCCCCACAAGGACGCGGTCCGCACGCTGGCCGCCGCGCAGATGCTGCTGGGCGCGGGCCTTCTCGTGCTGGGCGCGATCTATGCGCTGGCGCTGGCGGGCGACATGCCGTTCTATCAGAAGATCGGCTACATGCTGATCCCGGGCGCGCTTGGCTACTATGCGCCGAAGTACTGGATCGGAAAGCGCGTGGCGAAGCGCCAGGGCGAGATCCAGGACGGCTTTCCCGACGCGCTCGACCTGCTCCTGGTCTGCGTCGAGGCAGGGCAATCGCTCGACCAGTCCATCATCCGCATGGCGACCGAGATCGAGCCGTCCTATCCGGCCCTGGCCGGTGAGTTCATCATGGTCGCGCAGGAGATGAAGGCGGGCAAGGACAAGCCCGAGGTGCTGCGCGCCATGGCGGACCGGTGCGATATCAAGGATATCACCAGTTTCGTCACCGTCCTCATCCAGTCGGCGACCTTCGGCACGTCGGTTGCGGACGCCCTGCGCGTCTATGCCGCCGAAATGCGCGACAAGCGCGTGATGCGGGCCGAGGAAAAAGCGAACGTGCTGCCGACGAAACTGACGGTGGGGACGATGATGTTCTGCGTGCCGCCCCTTCTCATCATTCTGATCGGCCCTTCCCTGCATGGTATCGCGCAGGCGCTGAGCGGCCAGGGAGGCTTCTGATGCGGGTCATGGTTCTCTGCGTGGCGGCGATGACGCTGCTGTCCGCCTGCGGATCGGTCGTCGCCGGACGAAGTGCTGTCGCCGACGATCCGCTGACCGCGCCGGGGTTCGTGCGCGGGTCGAACGCGGTCGATCCCCTGATCGTCGGCGACCGGCTGCTGGCGGCGGGCGAGGCGGAACTGGCCCTCGACAGCTATGTCCGGGCGGCGACCGGCCCGCAGGGGCTTACCCCCGACATCAAGGCCGCGATGGCGAGCGCCAACCTGTCGCTCGGCCGGCTGAACCAGGCGGAGAACCTGCTGCGTGAGGTGGTGGAGGTCGAGCCGCGGAACGCCGCGGCCTGGAACAATCTGGGCGTCGTCCTTCTGGAGCGGGGCAGGACGGGCGAGGCGAACCGGACGTTCAAGACTGCGTTCGCCTTGCAACCATCGCCCGAGATTCTTGAAAATCTCCGCGTTTCAGATGCAAAAATGACAGATTCTCCGTACATTGATGCCACGGATAGCGCCTTCACACTGACGCGGCGGGACAATGGTGTCTTCGACCTGACCTCGCCCGAGCAGTACCCATAACAAACCGAAGGCACCGAGCAGCAAAGGACGCGACATGCGCCACCCTGTCTTTCTCGCCCTCCTCCTCGGGGGAACCATCTCTCTGTCCGCCTGCGGGCAGATGGGCCGGACCGACGTCTCTCGCGCGGTCAGCAACGCGGCCGAGGCGGAGGCCGACAGCATCCGCCAGATCATGCTGACGGTGGCTGAGCCGCGCGAGGCGGTGCCCTATTTCCAGCGCCAGATCGAGATGGAGCCCGAGGATATTGACAACCATCGCGGTCTGGCCCGCAGTCTGGTGCGCGGTGGACGACAGTCCGAAGCGGTGCTGGCCTGGCGCAAGACCGTCGATCACCCGGGCAGCGGCCCCGCCGACCGGGTCGAACTGGCCGACGCGCTGATCCGCACGTCGGACTGGGCAGCGGCGAAGGTGGTCCTCGACAGCATACCGCCGACGCACGAGACGTTCGAGCGCTATCGCCTGGAGGCGATGGTGGCGGACAGCAACCGCGACTGGCCCAAGGCCGACAGCTTCTACGAGACCGCCGTCGGCCTGACGACCAAGCCGGCAGGCGTCCTGAACAACTGGGGCTATTCCAAGCTCACGCGCGGGGACAACCAGGCGGCCGAGCGGCTGTTCACCGAGGCCATCACCTACGACAGCGGGATGTTCACCGCCAAGAACAACCTGGTGCTCGCCCGGGCCGGCCGCCGTGTCTATGCCCTGCCGCTGATCAAGATGTCCCAGGAGGAACGCGCCCAGCTTCTGCACACGGCCGCGCTCGCTGCGGTCAAGCAGGGCGACGTCGACGTCGGGCGCAACCTTCTGGACGATGCCATCAACACCCACCCCCGCCACTTCGAGGCCGCCGTGCGCGCGCTCGAAGCCCTGAACGGCTGACCCGACGGAGACCGCGCCCCATGTTCACCGACCTTGCCATCACGCAGACGCAGGCCATCGTTTTCGGCCTGCTGACGCTGCCGATCTGCCTGTGGGTCGTCTATACGGACGTGGCCCGGATGAAGATCCGCAACGAGGCGGTGCTGACGTTGCTGGCCGTCTTCGTGGTTGCGGGGGCCTTTGTGATGCCGCTCGGGGAATATGCCTGGAGGTACGTGCATTTCGTCGTCGCGCTGACGGTCTGCTTCGGACTGACGATGACGATCGGCATGGGGGCGGGCGATTCCAAGTTCATCGCCGCTGTCGCACCCCTGGTGGCGTTGGGCGACCTGCGGGCCATCGCGGTGATCTATGCCTTCTGGTCCATCGTCCTGCTGGTCGGGATGATGACCGCGCGGCGCAGTTCGGCGCTGCGGACCGCGGCGCCAGGCTGGATCTGGTTCGAGGACGACAGGAAGGGATACGTCCCCTTCGGCCTGGCGCTGGCACCGACCGTTTCGACATATTTCTACCTCGGTGCCATGGCAGGCTGACCTCGCCCGCCGCACCCTGCCCGGCCAGATCCAGAGGACCGCCCGATGAACATGCGCCCCGACCCCGCCGAGATGGGGGTTCCCGCCCCCGAACAGCCGCGCAGTCTGGCCGAAACCGGCCTGACGAACGTCATGCTGCGGGATATCCTGCTCAAGACCATGTTCCGCAAGTCGGTCGAGACCACGCGCGAGATTTCCGCCGCGATCTGCCTGACCACCGGCCTGACCCAGCAACTGATCGACCAGGCGCGGGAAGCAGGGTTGATGCAGGCGACGGGCACCATGCATGCCGGGTCGTCGGGCGAGATGGGGTTTCAACTGACCGAACAGGGCAAGGCGCGCGCCATCGACGCCCTGTCGCAGTCGGAGTATTACGGGCCGATGCCCGTCCCGCTCGACCGCTACAAGCAGCAGGTCAAGGCGCAGTCGGTCAGGAACATCTCGATCACGCGGCAACGGCTCGTCCAGTCGATGGGGCATCTGATCCTGCCCAAGGGGCTGCTGGATCAACTGGGGCCCGCCGTGGGGTCGGGACGATCGGTCCTCCTTTACGGCCCTCCGGGGAACGGAAAGTCGTCGATTGCCGAAGGCATCCGCGCGGCGCTCGGCGACAACATCTGGATCCCCCATGCCATCGAATACGCGGGGCAGGTCATCACGCTCTACGATCCCATCGTCCACACGAGGATCGAGCTGCCGCAGGACATGACGGGGCTTCGCAAGGTCAACCACCGCGTCGATCAGCGGTATCTGCTCTGCCAGCGGCCGACGGTGATGACGGGGGGCGAGCTGTCGCTGGACATGCTCGACCTCAACTACAATTCCGTCGCGCGGACCTATCAGGCATCGCTGCAGCTGAAGTCGTCGGGCGGCGTGTTCATCGTTGACGACCTCGGTCGCCAGGCGGAGCCACCGCAGAAGATCATCAACCGCTGGATCGTCCCGATGGAGATGGGATACGACATCCTGGCGCTGCAATCGGGCGAGAAGTTCGAGGTCCCCTTCGATACCCTGGTGGTGTTCTCGACGAACTTCCATCCCAACAAGATCTTCGACGTCGCGGCGCTGCGCCGGATCTTCTTCAAGGTACTGATCGACGGGCCGACGCAGGCGGAATTCCTCAAGATCTTCGCAATGGTCGCCAAGAAGAAGAAGTTCGAACTCGACGAGGCGTCGCTGCTGCATCTGTTGAAGTCGAAGTATCCCGAGATCGACAACGTCTATGCCAACTTTCACGGCATCTTCCTGATCGACCAGATGATCGCGGCCTGCAATTTCGAAGGGCTGCCTTACCGCATGACGCCCGAACTGGTGGATCGCGCCTGGGCAAACCTGTTCGTGGACGAAAAGGAAATCATCCACTGACGGCGGATTGTCGCCTGAATTTTGCCTGATTTCCTCCCTAGACTCGCCTTCATGAAACGACGCGAAAACGCGCGAGCAGCAGGCAAGGCAGGCATATGGCGGATATTTCGGATATCGGGCGCGACTTTCGGCCGGGGTCGGCCCTGTTGCCGGCGGCGATCATCGCCACGTTGATGGCGACGGCCTTCGTGTTGCAAAGCGGGTTCAGGTCCGATGTGGCGGCGCCGCGCGCCGCGCCGCAGACGGTCGAGCAGATCGAGTTCGTCGCCCTGTCGCGTGAAGCGTTGCAGGGCGCGTTGCGCGACACCTGTGCCGTTACCCGCTGCGTGCCGGAAACGCTGCATCCCTTCGTCACCGCATCCGCCGCGAGCATGACCACGGCCGAGTTGAAGACAGCGCTGGACGCCCAACTCCGCGTGCTGTCGGAGAGCCGGGAGGCGCTGGCCATCGCGGACGTCGGGTCGGACGCCGCGCGACTGGCCGGATTGGAGATCGTCACCGCGCGGCGGTTGGCCGATCTTTACAGCGCGGAGCTTTCGGCGCGCTGAGGTCGGCGGGGGCTTCCCTCCTGTCCCGCCGGCGCTAGGCTGCGGGGGATGACGCCACCCCCTGCCCTGCCGCCTGCGCTTGCCGGTTTCTTCACCCGCCGTCACTGGGCGCTGCATCCCCATCAGGTCGAGATGCTGGACCGGAAGGACGCGCCCTCGCTGCTGCTGATTGCGCCGACGGGGGGCGGCAAGACGCTGGCAGGGTTCCTGCCAACGCTGGTCGAACTGGCCGAAGGCGACCGGCCGGGGTTGCACACGCTCTATGTCAGCCCGCTCAAGGCGCTGACCAACGATATCCGCCGCAACCTCGCCATCCCGATCGAGGAGGCCGGCCTCGCCATCCGGGTCGAGGACCGGACCGGCGACACCGGTCAGGCGCAGCGGAAACGCCAGCGGGCAGACCCGCCGCACATCCTGCTGACGACGCCGGAGTCGCTGGCGCTGATGGTCAGCTATCCCGATGCCGCCCGCACCTT
The DNA here is from genome assembly GCF_001403735.1 of Jannaschia rubra. GTDB lineage: Bacteria > Pseudomonadota > Alphaproteobacteria > Rhodobacterales > Rhodobacteraceae > Jannaschia > Jannaschia rubra. Next base: position 664,243 of record NZ_CXPG01000020.1, on the reverse strand, counting down.
CGCGGGTTTGCAGCGGGTCGTGGTGGACGAAATCCATGCGCTCGCCGAATCGAAGCGCGGCGATCAGCTGATGCTCTGCCTGAGCCGCCTTCAGGCGCTGGCGCCGGGCCTTCGGCGCGTCGGGCTGTCTGCGACGGTCGACGACCCCGCCGTCATCGCGCACTACCTCGCGCGGCATCCCGACCCCTGCCCGGTGCTGCGGGCCGATCCGGGGCCACCGCCCGACATCGCCATGCTGTCGACGACCGAGGCGCCGCCCTGGGCGGGCGCGGGCGGGCGCTATGCCATCCCCGACGTTCTGGAACAGGTGCGGCGGCACAGGACGACGCTGATCTTCCACAACACGCGGGCGCAGGCCGAGATCTTCTTTCACCATCTCTGGCTCGCCAACGAGGACGATCTGCCCATCGGCATCCATCACGGCGCCCTGTCGAGGGAGGCGCGGCTGCGCGTCGAACAGGCGATGGTGGACGGCAGGCTGCGCGCCATCGTCGCGACCGGCAGCCTGGATCTCGGGATCGACTGGGGCGACGTGGACCTGGTGATCCAGATCGGGGCGCCGAAGAAGGTCAAGAACCTGGTGCAGCGGATCGGGCGGGCGAACCACCGCTACAACGCGCCCAGCAAGGCTCGGCTGGTGCCCGCGAACCGGTTCGAGGTGGTGGAATGCCTGGCGGCACTGGACGCGACGCGGGAGGGCACGCTCGACGGCGATCTTCGGCTGGACGGGCCGCGGGACGTGCTCTGCCAGCACATCGCCTGCGTGGCCTGCGCCGGCGACTTCCACGAGGACGACCTGTTCGCCGAGGTGCGGACCGTCGGCCCCTATTCCATGCTGAGCCGGGCCGCCTTCGACCGCTGTCTCGATTTCGTGGCGACGGGGGGCTATGCGCTGCGGGCCTATGACCGGTATCAGCGACTGAAGGAGCGGGCGCCGGGGATCTGGGGTTTGCGCGACCCGCGCGCGGCGCGGCAGATCCGCATGAACCTGGGCACCATCATCGATACCGACACGCTCAAGGTCAGGTTCCGCGGGCGGGGCGGAATGCCGCTGGGCCAGATCGAGGAAGGCTTCGCCGCCACGCTGACCCCCGGCGACACCTTCCTGATGGGCGGACAGGTCGTGCGCTTCGAATCCATGCGCGAGATGACGGTCGAGGTCAGCCCCAACCCCAGCCGGGAGCCGCGCATCGCGACCTTCATGGGGTACAAGTGGTCAACTTCGGTGCAACTGGCCGAGCGTATCCAGCAGATCCTGCATCGGGGCGACTTCGATCGGTTCCCGGACCACACGCGCGAATGGCTGGAGCTTCAGGCCAGGTTCTCGCGCATGCCCGAGCCGGGTCGCCTGCTGGTCGAGACCTTCCCCCGCGACGGGCGCCATCACCTGTGCCTTTACGGGTTCGCGGGGCGCAATGCACACCAGACGCTCGCCCTTCTCGTCACCCGGCGGATGGAGGAAGCCGGGCTGGACCCGCTGGGCTTCGTCGCCACCGACTACGCCGTGCTGATCTGGGGGTTGCGGCCGGTGGAGGACGTTGCGCCGCTGCTCGCGCACGACGGCATCCATGCGGCGCTGGACGGGTGGCTGAACGGCAACGCGGTGATGAAACGCACCTTCCGCAACGCCGCGATCGTCGCAGGGCTGATCGACCGGAACTTTCCGGGCAAGCGGTCATCGGGGCGGCAGGCGACGTTCTCGTCGGACATCCTTTACGACACGCTGCGCCGTCACGACCCGGATCACCTGATGTTGTCGATCACCGAGGAGGAGGCGATGCGCGGCCATATCGACTTCGGGCGGGTCGAACTGCTCCTCGATACCGTGGGCGACCGCATCGATCAGGTGGCCCTGCCGCGTGTGTCGCCGCTGGCCGCGCCGTTGTTTCTGGAGATGGGACGCGTGCCGATCAAGGGCGCCGCCGAGGGCCGCCTGATTCAGGAGGAAGCCGGGCGGCTGATGGCCGAGGCGGGGCTGACCCTCGACTGACGCGCTTGCGCCCGGCGGCGCGGCGTGATTCAGAAGACAAATGGGGAACGGACACGCCTTCACTTTTGCCGGGGAACGGATGGTCGCCCGGCCGTCCGGCGCGCTCCATTGGCCCGCCGCCGGCCTTCTGGTGGTGAGCGACCTGCATCTTGGAAAGTCGGAGCGTATGGCCCGGCGCGGCGGCTCCCTGCTTCCGCCCTATGAAATCGTCGAGACGCTGGCCCGGCTCGACGCCGATATCGCCGCCACAGACCCGGCCGCCGTCATCAGCCTGGGCGACAGCTTCGACGACATGGATGCCGCCGCCGCCTTGCCGCAGGACGTGCGCGACAGGTTGGCTGCGACGATGGCCGGGCGCGACTGGACCTGGGTGACGGGAAACCACGATCCGGCGCCCACGGGCCTTGGCGGGCACGCGGCCGATGGCGTGACCTGCGGCGCCGTGACTTTCCGGCATGTCGCCACGGACGACGGCCGGCACGAGGTATCCGGCCATTATCACCCAAAGGCCAGCCTGTCGGTGCGGGGACGCGCGGTGTCCCGTCCCTGTTTCCTGCGCGACGACCGGCGGCTGATCCTGCCTGCCTATGGCACCTATACCGGCGGCCTGCGGACGCGGGACCGTGCCTTGTCGCAACTGATGGGCGCGGGGGCGCGGGCGATACTGGCCGGGCTTCCGATGGTCGAAATCCCGATGCCGCGCTAGGACGGGGAATGCGCGCGATCGCCCTTGTTCTGCTTCTCTCGGCCTGCGGCACCGCGCCGGAGGCGCCGCGCATCTGGCGTGACCCGGCCGTGCCGATCGCCTCCAAGGCCGACTTCGACGCCGCGCGCTTTGCCGGTCGCTGGCATCACGTCGCCCGTTTCCCCGAACCGGGGGGGGCCGCCTGCCCCGACACCGTGACGGACTGGGCGGCTGCCGGCGACACCATGACCCTGCGCCGTTCCTGCGACGGTGAGCCGACGGCAACCGGCACCGCCCGCGTCGCGCCGCTCGGGCGGCTCAGGGTGACGCAGGACGGCACCACGACAGAGAAGTGGGTTCTATGGGCCGACGACGGATACCGGACGGCGGTGCTGGTTCGGGCCGACGGGCGGGGCGGGGCGATCCTGGACCGGACGCCGCGTGCCCCCGTGGATCGTCTGCGCGCCGCGATCGAGGTGCTGGACTTCAACGGGTTCGACACCGACGCACTCGTCTTCGGGAACACCCCATAAAAATACGACTCGTTTTCAAGGAATTGCGAATCGGGCGCGAATCGGGGTTTGACGCGCGATTCACAGGCGGTCTAATGTCGGCCATCGACCGGGCAGTGGTCGCAAAAGGGCAATAAAAACAGCCGATTTCGAAGGGGCAGAACATGTCGGGGGCATGTGCGAGCGCACAAGTCGTTTCGACCGTTCAGGCGCGGGTGGATGGAATTTTTCCCGCCACCCGCATACCCCTTTCCGCGGGTTCCGCACGCGCTGTTGACAGCCCGTCCATTGCGCCATAACAGGCGGCTTCCATTGGTGTTGGTGGCCCCCGCAAGGGGATGCCTGTCGGGCTTTGGCCAAAGGACAACGCCCTCAGTCCAGAGGAGATCAGCCGTGACCAAACGCACGTCTGCCAAGTACAAGCTCGACCGTCGCATGGGCGAGAACATCTGGGGCCGCGCCAAGTCGCCCGTCAACCGTCGTGAGTACGGCCCGGGCCAGCACGGTCAGCGCCGCAAGGGCAAGATGTCCGACTTCGGCCTTCAGCTGCGCGCCAAGCAGAAGCTCAAGGGCTACTACGGCGACCTGACCGAAAAGCAGTTCAAGCGCATCTATGCCGAAGCCGCCCGCGTCAAGGGCGACACCGGGGAGAACCTGATCGGCCTGCTGGAGCGTCGTCTCGACGCCGTGGTCTATCGCGCCAAGTTCGTGCCGACCGTCTTCGCCGCCCGCCAGTTCGTGAACCACGGCCATGTGACCGTGAACGGCCAGCGCGTGAACATCGCCTCCTACCGCGTCAAGGAGGGCGACGTGATCGCCGTTCGTGACAAGTCCAAGCAACTGGCCGTCGTGCTGGAAGCGACGCAGCTGGCCGAGCGGGACGTCCCCGATTATATCGAGGTCGACCATTCCAAGATGACCGCGACCTTCGTCCGTGCCCCGGGCCTGTCGGATGTGCCCTATCCGGTGCTGATGGAGCCGAACCTGGTCATCGAATACTACGCCCAGAACTGATCGCGGCCTGCGGGCCACGGATCGGGACGACAATCGGGGGCCGCTTCAATTGAAGCGGCCCCTTTTCCTTCGTTCCCTTCGCTATTCGGACAAATGCGCCACGATCCGCAGCGGCCCGCCCGAGCCTCCCTCGATCTTCATGGGAAGCGCCACGATGGTGGACCCGGTCGGCGGCAGGTCCGACATGTCCGCCACGTTCTCGAAGGCGGGGATGCCGTTGGTCATCAGCTCCACATGCGTGGCGAAGTCGGCTGATTGGCCGTAGTCGATGGAGGGCGTGTCGATGCCCACCGCGCCGATCCCCCGCTCGACCAGCAGGATCGCGCCATCGGTGCCCAACCCGGGGAAATGCAGGTCCTTCACCGCCTCCTCGCCCCGCGCGGCGGTGCCCATGTAGGGCTCCCGGTCGGGATAGAGGCTTGCGCGCCCGGTGTTGAGCAGGACGACGGCGCCTTGCGGGATCTCGCCGTGCTCGGCCTCGAAGGCGCGGATGTCGTCGGCGGTCACAAGATAATCCACATCCGCTTCGGATTGCGCGGTCACGTCGATCACGATGCCCGGTCCGATCATCTGCTCGACCGGGATGGCGTCGGAGGTGCTGCCGCCCTCGGCGAAATGGATCGGCGCGTCGAGATGGGTGCCGCCGTGTTCCGCGGCCGAGAAGTTGTAGGCGGAATAGTACCAGCCACCGTCGGTATGGCCCGCGAAGACCTCCTCCTGCTCGAACATCTTGGCGGTCGGCCAGTAGACCGAGTCGGCGTTGAAGGGGTGCGTCAGGTCGATCCAACGGCCGGCCGTCATGTCCTGGGCGGCCAGCGGCCCCGGAAGGATCAGCGCGGCGGTGATGGTCCATGTCTTCAGGTGATGTCGCATTGTCGAACTCCCCGATTGACGGCGCGGATTGCGCCCAGGTCGATCTTTCCATGTGGCCGCATCCCGATCAACGCCGGCGCGGGTCAGGCGGCGCGTCGACGCAACCTGCCCGTCATCCGAAGCCCGTCGGCCATGTTCAAACCGAGGAGCGCGATGTTCACCGCGCCGGCCGCAAGCTCGACCCCCTGAACCGCGAAGAACGCGGCGTCGAATTGTCCGGCCTGTGCCCGCATGGCAAGGAACAAGGCGGACGGCACGAGGATGAGCAATCCGTTCGCCGAGATCACCTGCATCCGCCACCGCTTGCGGGCCAGCAGCGCGCCGCGCCGGCCGGCACCCAGGTGCATGCCGCTGATGCCCGTGGCCATGAGCGCGGGGACGAGGACGATGAACCCCCAGGGGATCGCCGTCTTGACGGCCATGACCCAGTCCGCATTGCCCGAAACCTCGGACGAGACGGTCACGATCCAGAATATCATGATGGTCAGCAGGGCGGTGCTGCCGGCGACCGGATGGAGTGTCTTGGTCATTGCTTGGATCTTCCTCCTAGGTGTATAGCTGGCTATCTAATTTTAGATAGCCAGCTATGCAATCAGGAGGCAACCCTTGGAGTTCTTGAAGGATGGATCGGCGGGATACCTCATCAACCACCTCGCACGGGTGTTCGCGCGGGGCCTGACGACGCGGATCAAACCGCTGGGCCTGACCACCGGCACCTTCCCGACCCTGCTGGAGCTTTGGGAAACGGACGGCCTCACCCAGAAGGATCTCGTAACCCGGCTCGACATCGAACAGGCGACGATGGCCAACACGCTGTCGCGGATGGAACGCGACGGCATGATCCTGCGCCGCCGCGACCCGGCAGACGGTCGCTCGCAGCGGGTCTTCCTGACCGAACGTGCCCGCGCCCTGCGCGAGCCTGCCATCGCCGCGGCCCAAGCCGAGAACGAGGCGGCTTTGGCCGGTCTGACGCTGGAAGAACGGGATCAGCTCGTCGCCTTGATGCGAAAGGCGCTTGCCGGAGAGACGCCAGGGTGACGCACCTTCAAGGCCCCCCTCGCCAAGGACGCCACGCGACCCCATATCAACGGGGAAGGAGAAATCATGATGCTGTTCCAACGAAAGAAGGCCGAAATGGTGTCGCAGGACACCGCCCTGCCCGGCCGCGACACGCCGGTTCCGACGGCAAAGACCCATTTCGTGTATGACCGCCCCCTGTCGAACGACGTCCCCGACGGGATGGAGGAAGCCATGTTCGGCATGGGCTGCTTCTGGGGGGTCGAACGGATGTTCTGGAAGCTGCCCGGCGTCCACATGACCTTGGTGGGCTACGCCGGCGGCTACACCCCCAACCCGACCTATCAGGAGGTCTGCACCGGCCGCACCGGCCACAACGAGGTCGTGCGCGTGATCTATGACCCCGAACGGATCAGCTATGACGACCTGCTCCGCACCTTCTGGGAAGGTCACGATCCGACGCAGGGAATGCGGCAGGGCAACGACGTCGGCACGCAGTACCGGTCGGGGGTCTATACCTATTCCGATGCCCAGAAGCAGGCCGCCGGGAAATCGCGCGAGGTCTTTGCCGAACGGCTGCGCGATGCCGGATACGGCGACGTCACGACCGAGATCGTGGACGCCCCGCCCTTCTATCATGCCGAGGATTATCACCAGCAGTACCTGGCCAAGAATCCCGGCGGGTATTGCGGCATCGGCGGCACGGGCGTGACCTGCCCGGTCGGCGTGGCGGTCTGAACCAGGCCGGCAAGGCCGGAACGCCGGCCTTGCACCGCTGCATGACCCGTCTTGCGTGAACCGCGCGATAGGCTATGAATCCGCCATTGGATATGGGGATTGCGATGGCCGACGACGGACCCGATTTCGAGGCGCTGTTTCGGATGGCACCGGTGCCGCTTCTGGTGCTCGATCGGTCGTGGGGGATCGTCACCGCGAATGCGGCCTATCTCGACGCCGTCGGCCGGACGCTGGACGACATTCGCGGACAGCATGTGTTCGATGCCTTTCCCGGCCAATCCGTCCATCGTGCACCGATCGAAGCGGCCTTTCGCGCCACCTTTGACGGCGAGCCCACCGTGGTGGAACGCCTGCCCTATGCCATCCCCGACGCGGACGCCCCTTCGGGAATGCGGGAGGTCTGGTGGACCTGCCGGCATGAGCCCGTCGTCGAGGCGGACGGGTCCATCGATTTCATAATCCAGAAGTCCCAGAACGTGACCGACCTGGTCCGAACGCAGGAACTCAAGGACGCGATCACGGCGGAATTGCAGCACCGGGTCGGCAACCTCCTGACCCTGGTGTCGGTCATCGCCAAGCGCACCGCCGCGACCTCCGACGATCTGCAGACGTTCCTGTCGCGCTTCGAAGGGCGCATCCAGGCGCTCGCCCGCATCCACGCCGACCTGACGGGCGGCAACTGGGACAGGCTGACCCTCGACGCCGTCGTCACCAGGCAGCTCGCCGACTACCACGAACCCGGATCGCGGCAAATCACCATCACGGGTCCGCAGATTGAACTCACGGCCATGGAGGCGCAGTCGATCTCCATGGCGATCCACGAGCTGACGACCAATTCCGTCAAGCACGGCGCGCTCCGTAGCGGGGCGGGCAAGCTGGCCATCGACTGGGAACGGCTGGCCGACACCGGTTATGCCCTGCGCTGGCAGGAAAACGGCCTCGGCGCGGTGCAGCCGCCGGAGCGGAGCGGTTTCGGGTCGATGATCCTCGACCAGATCGTGCCGTCGCAGTTGCGCGGCACGGCCCGGCGGGAGTTCGGCAAGGACGACTATCGATACGAGATCTCAGTCCCGGTCCGACCGCAGGCCGACGTTTCCGACGGCGCCGTCGCTTCCTGACCGACTACGCGCTACTTGCCATCACACATCGGGAACAAAAAAAATGGCGCCCCCTTGGGGACGCCATTTCGACCGTTGCGACCGCCCCGAGGGGCGGCGCGAAATCAGGCCAGCGCGATGTTGGTCGCGCTCTCGCGGCCGTCACGGCCGGGCTCGATGTCGAAGGTCACTTTCTGGTTGTCGGCCAGGCCGGTCAGGCCCGCGCGCTCGACGGCAGAGATGTGCACGAACACATCCTTGCTGCCGCCATCGGGGGCGATGAAGCCGAAGCCCTTGGTGGTGTTGAACCATTTGACGGTGCCAGTTGCCATCGTCGATACTCCTTGTCAGTGCTGCCCGCGGAATGCGGCAGGTCGGCTCGGTCAGTGTTAGATCGAAAGTCTGAACCGAAAGGAGCAGTGTCGTCGATAGCATTAACGTCGCCAACTCCACATGGCGGGATTCCCGGAGCGATGCAAGGCGGTCGCGCGCAATCGGCGGCTGTCCGCCAAGTGGCCCTATTCCCAGCCTGCCCGGATCAGGCGCGCCGCCTCCGGCGCGAAATAGGTCAGCACCCCGTCGCAGCCCGCCCGGCGGAACGACATCAGGCTTTCCATCATCGCCCGCTCGCCGTCGATCCAGCCGTTGCCTGCCGCCGCCCGGATCATCGCGTATTCGCCCGATACCTGATAGGCGAAGGTCGGCACGGCGAAGGCGTCCTTCACCCGGCGCACCATGTCCAGATAGGGCATCCCGGGCTTGACCATCACCATGTCCGCGCCTTCCGCCAGGTCGCGCGCCACGCAGCGCAGCCCTTCCTCGGCGTTGAGGGGATCGAGCTGATAGGTCTTCTTGTCGCCGGTCAGCGCGCCCGACGATCCGGTCGCGTCGCGGAACGGGCCATAGAAGGCCGAGGCATACTTGGCGGCATAGGACATGATCGTCACGTCCTGCATCCCCGCTTCCTCCAGCGCGGTGCGGATCGCGCCGATGCGCCCGTCCATCATGTCCGACGGCCCCAGGATGTCCGCCCCCGCCTCTGCCTGCGCCATGGCCATCCGCACCAGCGCCTCGACCGATTCGTCATTCACGATGACACCGTTCCGCACGATGCCGTCATGCCCCTGGGCGTTGTATGGGTCGAGCGCCACGTCCGTCATCACCGACATGCCCGGCACGGCCGCCTTGATGGCGCGGGTGGCGCGGTTCGACAGGTTGTCGGAATTCCACGCCTCGGCGCAATCGTCGGTCTTGAGCGCGGCGTCGGTGTAGGGAAACAGGCAGATGGTGCGGATGCCGGCCTGGAACGCCTCCTCCGCCGCCTCGGCCGTCAGGTCCACCGACCGGCGGATGACGCCGGGCATCGACGCGACTTCCATCGTGGCGCCCTCGCCGTCGCAGACGAAGACGGGCCAGATCAGGTCGTCGGCCGACAGCCGTGCCTCGCGTACCAGGGCGCGGAGGGCGGGAGTCCGGCGCAGGCGGCGCGGACGGGATCGGGGAAAGGGGGCGTGGTCCGTCATGATGCACCTCTGCGACACCCCGCTTCGGTGCCATGCCCGGCCCCGGGGATCAACCATCCCCGCCTTGCCATTTCCCACCGGTCCGGGCGACATGGGCGCGACCGGCGAAAGCGACTGCGAGACATTGGACTTCTTCTTCCTCGAACTGGCCATGGAGGCCATCGACCTGCGATCCTTTTCGAACCTCTGGTTCTGGATCGTGCTGGCGGTGCTGTGGTCGACGGTCTCGCACTGGGTCGTCGGCGTGCCCTTCGACATGGTTCGGCGGGCCGCGCGAGGGCATGAACAATCGCTGGGCGACATGCATGTCCTCGCCAATATCAACGCGCGCCGCATCCTTTTCATCGCCGACGAGACCGGGCTCATCACCACGGGCTTCAGCTTCTTCCTTTTGACCACGCTGCTGCTTCTGGGTTTCGTCTACGGGGTGGAATTCGCGCAGGCCATCCTGTGCCTGTTCCTGCCGCTGGCGATCGTGGGCTGGATCACGCTGCGCGCCGCACGGCGGGTCGGGGGGCTGGAGCCTGCCGATCTGGGCAACCTTCTGGCCCGCACGCGCCGGTGGATCCAGGGCATCGGGATCGTGTCGATCTTCGTGACGTCGATGTGGGGCATGTGGGTCAACCTCAACGTCAACGTGCTTGGCTACTGACGGCGGTTGACACCGGGGCCGGGTCGCTTACCTGACGGCTTCATGTCCGACACCTCCCCCTCACCGCTGCCGCAGGGCCACATCCGCGTCGGCGGCGCGCCGGAGGGTTTCGACGCCCGCGTCCTGCTGCGCGAGCTGGAGGGCGGCAAGCCGGTCGTCCACGTCGCCCGCGACGACAAGCGGGCCGAGGCGATGGCCGCCGCGATCCGCGCGCATCAGGCGGGCGTCACCGTCCTGCGCTTCCCGGCCTGGGACTGCCTGCCCTACGATCGCGTCTCCCCCGCCGCCGAGATCTCGGCCACGCGGATGGCCACGTTGACGGCGCTGGCGCATGGGTTCACCGGCAGGTTCATCCTGCTCACGACGCTCTCTGCCGTGACGCAGCGTCTTCCGGCGCGCGCAACGCTCAAGGGCGCGGGCTTTGCCGCCCGTGTGGACCAGCGCATCGACGAGGCGGCGCTGCGCGACTTCCTGGTGCGGATGGGCTTCAGCCAGACGCCTACCGTGATGGAGCCGGGCGACTGGTCGCCCCGCGGCGGGATCATCGATATCTGGCCGCCGGGTCAGCCCGCGCCCGTCCGGCTCGACCTGTTCGGCGATACGCTCGACGGATTGCGCCGCTTCGATCCGGTGACGCAGCGCACGACCGAACAACTCAAGATGATCGAACTGGCCCCGGTGTCCGAGGTCATTCTCGACGGCCCCGCGATCACCCGCTTCCGCCAGACCTATCGCATCGAGTTCGGCGCCGCCGGCACCGACGATCCGCTCTACGAGGCCGTCAGCGCGGGCCGCAAGGCGCAGGGGATGGAGCATTGGCTTCCCTTCTTCCACGAGACGCTGGAGACGCTGCCCGACTACCTGCCCGACGCCACCTTCGTCATGGACGATGCGACCCCCGCGCATCACGACGAACGCTGGGTTCAGATCACCGACATGTACGACAACCGGCGCGAGGCGATGGTGGCCAAGGGTCGCGTCGATTCCGTCTACAAGCCCGCGCGCCCCGAGACGCTCTACCTGTCGCCCGAGGCACTGGATGCCGCCCTGTCGGATATCCGCACGCTGCACCTGTCGCCCCTGCCCACCGCGCCGGGGCCGGGCGTCATCGACGCGGGCGGCCGCATCGGCCGGTCCTTCGCACCCGAGCGGCAGCTCGAGAACGTCAACCTGTTCGACACCCTCGCCGCCCATATCGCCGACAAGCGCGGCGACGGCGGGGTGGTCATCGCCTCCTACTCCGGCGGTGCGCGGGAGCGGTTGCAGGGCCTCCTGGAGGATCACGGGGTCACCGGCGCGCGCGCCGTCAAGCGGCTGGAGGAGGTGGCGAAGGGCGAGGTCGGGCTCGCCGTCTGGGCACTGGACCGGGGGTGGGAGGGGCCGGTCGGAAAGGGCCGGCTGACCGTCATCTCCGAACAGGACGTGCTGGGCGAACGCCTGATCCGCGGCAAGAAGAAGAAACGCCGGGCCGAAAACTTCCTGACCGAGGCGCAGGCCCTGTCGGTGGGCGACCTGGTGGTCCACGTCGATCACGGCGTCGGCCGCTTCGTCGGGCTCGAGACGGTGACGGCCGCGGGCGCGCCCCATGAATGCGTGACGCTGGAATACGCGGGCGGCGACCGTCTGTTCCTGCCTGTCGAGAACATCGAGCTTCTCAGCCGCTTCGGACAGGAGGAGGGGCTGCTCGACAAGCTGGGCGGCGGGGCATGGCAGGCGCGCAAGGCCCGCCTGAAGGAGCGCATCCGCCAGATCGCGGAGCGCCTGATGCGGATCGCGGCGGAACGCGCCTTGCGAAAGGCCCCCATCCTGGAGCCGCCGCGCGACATGTGGGAGACCTTCGCTGCCCGCTTCCCCTATGAGGAGACGGACGACCAGTTGCAGGCCATCGAGGACGTGGCGACCGATCTCGCCTCCGGCCGGCCCATGGATCGGTTGGTCGTGGGCGACGTGGGCTTCGGCAAGACCGAGGTGGCGATGCGCGCGGCCTTCATCGCGGCGACCAGCGGCAAGCAGGTTGCCGTCATCGCGCCGACGACGCTTCTGGCCCGCCAGCACGCCAAGTCGTTCGAGGACCGGTTCCGCGGCCTGCCCATCAGCGTGCGCCAGCTGTCGCGCTTCGTGCCGGCCAAGAAGGCCGCCGAGACGCGCGCGGGCATCGCCGACGGCACCGTCGACATCGCCATCGGAACCCATGCCCTGCTGGCCAAGCAGGTGAAGTTCGCCGATCTCGGACTCCTCATCATCGACGAGGAGCAGCACTTCGGCGTGACGCACAAGGAGCGCCTGAAGGAGATGCGGTCGGACGTCCATGTCCTGACCCTGTCGGCCACGCCCATCCCGCGCACCTTGCAGATGTCGCTGACCGGGGTGCGCGACCTGTCGATCATCGGCACGCCGCCGGTCGATCGCCTGGCGATCCGTACATATGTCTCCGAATTCGACACGGTGCAGGTGCGCGAGGCCCTGCTGCGCGAACACTATCGCGGCGGCCAGTCCTTCGTCGTCGTCCCCCGCATCGGCGACCTGTCGCAGATGGAGGCCTTCCTGCGCGAACAGCTTCCGGAGCTGACCCATGTGATCGCGCACGGGCAGCTTGCGGCGGGCGATCTCGACGAGCGGATGAACGCCTTCTACGACGGCAAGTACGACGTGCTGCTGTCCACCACCATCATCGAGTCGGGCATCGACATCCCGACCGCCAACACCATGGTGATCTGGCGCGCCGACATGTTCGGGCTCAGCCAGCTCTACCAGATCAGGGGGCGGGTCGGACGGTCCAAGACACGGGCCTACGCGTTCCTGACGACCAAGCCGCGCGCCAAGCTGACGCCGCAGGCGGAGCGGCGCCTGAAGGTGCTGGGCTCCATCGACGCGCTCGGCGCGGGGTTCAATATCGCGAGCCAGGACCTTGACCTGCGCGGTGGCGGCAACATCATCGGCGACGAACAGTCGGGCCACATGCGCGAAGTCGGGTTCGAACTCTACCAGTCCATGCTGGAGGAGACGATCGACAAGCTGAAGGCGGGCAAGGCCGACCTGCCCGACGCGCTGTCCGACGACTGGTCGCCGCAGATCAACCTGGGCGTGCCGGTCCTGATCCCCGAGGACTACGTGCCCGACCTTGACCTCCGCCTGGGCCTCTATCGCCGCCTGTCGGGCCTCGACCGCAAGGTGGAGCTGGAGGGTTTCGCGGCCGAACTGATCGACCGGTTCGGTCCCCTTCCGCGCGAGGTGAACGTGCTGTTGCGGGTCGTGCGCATCAAGGCGCTCTGCAAGGCGGCGGGCATTTCGCGCCTGAGCGTGGGTGGCAAGGGCGCGACGGTGGAGTTCCACCTCAACAGGTTCGCCCGCCCCGAAGGTCTGGTGGATTTCATCAAGGAGCAGAAGGGCGCGGCGAAGATCAAGGGCGACAAGCTCGTGATCGCGCAGGACTTCGCGTCGGAGGCCGACCGGATCAAGGGCGCTTTCTCCATCGCGCGCGACCTCGCCGTTCATGCGGGGGCGGCGAAGGTTCGGGCGGACTGAGGCGTTCAGCCCTCCGCCAAAGCCTGCGACAGCAGTCGCGCCACCGCACCGCAGGCCAGGGATCCCAGGATGAGCGGCAGCGGGGTTCCGTCGAAGGCCAGACCGATGGGCACCACCAGCGCCATGGCCGCGATGGTTGCCGTGGCCGAGATGACCGACGACGCCATGCCGGCAATGTGGCCCATCGGCTGCATCGCGATGGCGTTCAGGTTCCCGATGCTGAGGCCTGCCAGCGCGAAGGTCGCCACTTGCCAGACCACGAACGCCGGGAACAGTGCCCCTTCGGGCAGGATGCCCGCGATCCAGGCGCCCGCCAGCAGGACCGACAGCGCCACATGCGTCGAGAGCGACCGGCGGATCAGCCAGAGCATCCCCAACCGCACCACCAGCCGCGCATTGAGGAACGAGGCTGAGCCGGCCAGCACCGCCACGATGCCGAACCACAGCGGAAAGCTGTCGGCGCGGCCGAACGTCAGGTCGTAGATCGGCTGCACGCTGGTGATGCAGGCAAACAGGATCGCGAAGACCAGCGTCTGGACGGCGATGGCGCGACGCACGTTGGCATCGCCGAAGACCTCCGCCGCGGCCAGCCGCAGACGCGTGACGTTGAGCGGGCGGCGCAGCGCGGGCGGCATCGTCTCGGGCTGCCGGATCAGAAGCCAGAGGCCCGTCGCGGCCGAAAACACGACGAAGGCCCAGAACACGCCGCGCCAGCTGAACCCGGCGATGATAAGGGCGCCGACCAGCGGCGCGATGGCCGGGACCAGCGTGAAGGTCATCATCACGAAGCTCGACACCCGCGCCATGGCCCGTCCGGCGTAAAGATCGCGGATCATCGCCTGCGCCGCGACACGCGGACCCGACGCGCCCAGCCCCTGCACGATGCGCCCCGCGATCATCGTCTCGAGCGTCGGTGCCACGGTGCAGAGCGCCGCGCCCACGCAATAGAGGAAGGCGCCTCCCAGCATGACGCGCTTGCGCCCGACCGCGTCCGACAGCGGCCCGGTAAACAGCGTGCCCGCCCCCATGCCGACGACAAAGGCCACGATAACGAGTTGTGCCGCGTTCGGGTTGCCCGGCGACAACTCGCGCCCGATCTGCGGCAGGGCGGGCAACATGGCGTCGATGGAAAAGGCGATGGTGGCCGAGAGCATCGCCATCAGGGCCACGAATTCGGGCATCGACAGGGCCTGCGACGCGCGGGCCGCCGGTCGCGGCGGCTGCGGCGTCGGCGCTTCGGGGCGCGCCTGCGGAACGGCAGGCGCGTCGGGTTCGGGCGGCGTCAAGCCTCGCCTGTCCGAAGCTGCTCCAGGATCTCGGCGATCACCTGCTCCCAAAGCTCCGGTGGCTGCGCCCCGCGCAACACATGGCGGTTGTCCACGACGAAAGTCGGCACGCCGGTCACGCCACGGTCACGCGCGTGGGCGTCGCGGACGCGCATGTCCTCCGCATCCGCGTCCGACGCGAGCAATCGCGCGACCATGGCGCCGTCCAGCCCGGACTCGGCGGCAATCGCCACCAGCGTATCCCGGTCGCCGATGTCGCGGCCCTTCTCGAAATACCCCTCGAACAGGGCCTGCACGACCGGCGTTTGCCGCCCCTCCAACCCGGCCCAATGGATCAGGCGATGCGCGTCAAGCGTGTTCGGCGTCCGCTCGATCCGGTCGAAGGCGATGGTCAGCCCCGCCGCCTCCGCCGCCTCGACCACCGGGGCATAGGCCCGCACGGCCCCGTCCTTGCCGCCGAACTTCGCCTCCAGATAGGCGCGCCGGTCCATGCCGCCCGCGGGCATGTCGGGGTTGAGCTGGAACGGATGCCATTCGAGCGCGAACGGGTGGTCGGGGTGCCGCTGCAACGCGCGGAACAGATGCGCCTTGCCGATGTAGCACCATGGACAGATGGGGTCTGACAGAATGTCGAGCTTGATCATTGCGGCTCTCTGGGTCGGGTCGGGCGGACACTAGGCCCGCCGGGCGCCGGGGGAAACCCCGGTGTCTCAGCCGAACAGGTCGGTCTGTCCGCGCGGCACGTCGAGCCCGAGATGCGTCCAGCCCTTGTGCGCCAGCATCCGCCCCCGCGGCGTGCGAGCGATCAGGCCCTGTTGCAGCAGATAGGGCTCGATCACCTCCTCCAGCGCATCGCGGGACTCCGACAGAGCGGCGGCGATGGTTTCGATCCCTACCGGCCCGCCGCCGTAGTTCTCGGCGATAAGCCCGAGGTATCGCCGGTCGGCGGAATCGAGGCCCAGATGATCGACGCCCAGCCGCGTCAACGCCCGGTCCGCGATCGCCCGCGTGACGGTGCCGTCGCCTTCGACCACGGCGAAATCGACGACCCGGCGCAGCAGGCGGCCCGCGATGCGCGGCGTGCCGCGGGCGCGGCGCGCGATCTCCTGCGCGCCGTCGTCGCTGGCCGGGGCACCCATCAGCCGCGCGCCCCGCGTGACGATCTGGTGCAGCTCGGCCGTGGTATAGAACTCCAGCCGCGTGGGAATTCCGAAGCGGTCGCGCAGCGGCGTCGTCAGAAGACCGAGCCGCGTCGTCGCCCCCACCAGCGTGAAGGGCTGAAGGTCGATCCGCACGGTCCGCGCGGCCGGCCCTTCCCCGATCACCAGGTCGAGCGCGAAATCCTCCAGCGCGGGATACAGGACTTCCTCCACCGCCGGGTTGAGACGATGGATCTCGTCGATGAACAGGACGTCGCGGGCCTCCAGATTGGTCAGGATCGCGGCCAGATCGCCCGCCTTGGCCAGCACCGGGCCGGAGGTCATGCGGAACCCGACCCCCAGTTCCCGCGCCATGATCTGCGCCAACGTCGTCTTGCCCAACCCCGGCGGTCCGTGGAACAGCACGTGATCCATCGCGTCGGCTCGGCGCCGGGCACTTTCGATGAAGACGCGCAGGTTCGCGCGCGCCTCGGCCTGCCCGATGAACTCGTCCAGGGTCTGCGGCCGCAACGCTCGGTCGTCCGGCACGTCGTCGGGCACGGCGGGGTCGAGAAGGGGGTCACGGGCCATTGCCTATTCCTTCGGGGCGAGCAGTTTCAACGCCGAGCGGATGATGCCCTGCGTGTCGCTTGCCCCGCCAGCCGCCTCGGCCACGGCGCGGGCGGCGTCGACGGGGGCGTAGCCGAGGTTCGTCAGGGCCGACAGGGCCTCGGACTGGGCAGCGGCCTTGGTATCGGACGGGGGCGCCGCGGGGGCATCGGGTGCGGGGGGACGAACGTCCCCCCCCTCCATCGCCATCATGGCCGGGGCCTTGCCCTTCAGTTCCAGTACCACGCGCTGCGCGATCTTGGGGCCGACGCCGGGCGCCGCCTTGATGGCGTTCGCGTCGCCCATCGCGATGGCCCGCCCGACCCCATCGACACCGAGCGTACCCAGAATGGCCAGCGACCCGCGCGCGCCGATCCCCTGCACCGAGGTGAGCAGCCGGTGCCATTCACGCTCCTGCACGGTCAGGAAACCGAACAGCTGCAGCAGATCCTCGCGCACCAGAAGCTCGGTCCAGAGCGCGCAGGGCGACTTGACCGGCGGCAGCGCCGCGACCGTGCGCTCCGAACAGTGGACGACGTAGCCCACGCCCTGCACGTCCAGCAGCACCTGGTCCGACCCCTTCCAGTCGAGCCGCCCGGTCAACCGCCCGATCATGCGCGCGCCACCGCGGCGGCCACCCTGCACGACATCTGCAGGTGCACGGCGTGGCAGAGCGCCACCGCGAGCGCATCCGCGGCATCGGCGCTATCTGGCGCGCAGCCGGGCAGTTGCATGGCGACCATATGGGCGATCTGCGCCTTGGCCGCGTGACCCACGCCGACGACCGCCTTCTTGACCGCATTGGGTGCATATTCCCCGACCGTCAGGCCCGCCTGTGCCGGCACCAGGACCGCGATGCCCCGCGCCTGCCCCAGCTTCAGCGTGCTCTGACCGCCCGCGTTGACGAAGGTCTGCTCCACCGCCGCCGCGTCCGGGCGGTGCGCTTCCAGGACAGCCGTCAGAAGAAGGTGGAGCGACATCAGCCGCGATCCCATGTCGGAACCCGACGGCCGACAGGTGCCGTTCGCGACATGCCGCAGGCGGGGGCCATCGACGTCGATCACCCCCCAGCCGCAGGCCCGAAGTCCCGGATCGATCCCAATGATGCGCATCTGCCCTGCCCCGGTGTTCTTGCTTTGATCCAAAACTAGCACGTCATCTTCCGCAGGGCCAGTGTGGCGAAGCCTTGCCGCGCCGCAGAAACCCCGGTGCCCTTGCTTCGCCTACGTAATCCAATTGCGAAGGGTCGGGTTTCTGCCATGCAGAAACAGCATGACAGCCATGCCGCTTTGCCATTTGCGCGCGTCGGAGGGCATGCCTATCTGCCGATCATCCGATGCGGCCGACAGCGCTGCATACACCCGCAGCCATTCAGTCAGGATCGCACCATGGCCACCTTCGACACGTTCACCCCCGCCCGTCCCGGGCCCGCAAACGGCCTCATCGGGACCCTTCTGGGCAACCTGATGGCCTGGAACGATCGCCGAATTACCGTGCGGATGTTGAGCGGTCTGACCGACCGGGAACTCAACGATATCGGCATCGAACGCGCCGAGATCGCGACATGGACCAACCACCGCTGACGGCACCGTCGCCACGACAGTCTGGGCCGCTCCGTCCGGGGCGGCCTTTTGCGTTCCCTTATCGCCGCGTCAGGGTCAGCGTCGTCCAGTCGCCCAGCACCTGCCGCTCCGTCAGGTCGAACCCGGCTGCGTCATAGGCGGCGGCGACGTCGTCGGCTTGCGGGTTCAGGATACCCGACAGGATCGCATGGCCGGCAGGCGCGGCATGGGCGGCAAGGTCCGGCGCCATTTCGACCAGCGGGCCTTTGAGGATGTTCGCGAAGATCAGGTCGAAGGGTGCTTCGGCCGCCAATCGGGGATGGTCGAACCCCGCCGCTTCCAGACATTCGACGCGATCCTTCAGGTCGTTCACCTGCGCGTTCGCGCGCGCCACTTCGACCGCGACCTCGTCGATGTCGGACGCGATGACCGTGGCGTCGGGCCAGACCTTCGCCGCCGCCATGGCCAGCACCGCCGTTCCCGCGCCGATGTCGGCCACGCGACCGGGTGCCATGCCGCCCTCCAACAGCCCGTCGAAGGCCAGAAGGCAGCCCTTGGTCGTGCCGTGGTGTCCGGTGCCGAAGGCCATCGCCGCCTCGATCAGAAGCGCGACGCGACCCTCGGGCACGCGGTCCGCGTCATGGCTGCCGTAGACGAAGAAGCGGCCTGCCTCGACCGGGCTCAGCTCCCGCCTGACGTGGGCCACCCAGTCGGTCGGGGGGATCTCGGAGACGGCGAAGGGCCGCGCGCCATAGGCCGCCGCGAGCAGGGCGAGACCCGTCTCGTCGGGCGCCTCGGCGAAATAGGCGCCGACTTCCCACAGGCCCGATCCGTCCTCCATCTCGAAGACGCCCACGCCGTCGGGCTCCAGCGTCTCCTCCAGTGCCTGGCCCAGGCCCTCGGCCTGCGCGCGGTCGGAAAGGGTGGTCAGGGCGGTCCAGCTTGCGGGAGTGATGTCGGACATGGGCGGCCTCCGGGCGTTTCCCCGGGCCTAGACCCGCCGCGCCCGCGCGTCCAGCACCCCTGCTGGACGGCGGCGGGCGGTCGTGGCAATCACCGACCCCATGACGACCGAACCTGCCCCCCTTACTGCCGACGTTGTGGAGGCGCTGTTCACCCGCGCCGACGGGACGTTCCTGTTCGCCCGCTGGGGCCGCCCCATCGTGCCCGTCGTCTTCGGCGTGACCGACGAGACGGTCGCCGTGCTGAAGGGCGCGATCGAGGCGCTTTGTGTCCTGACCGATCACCGCATGGCCGAGACCGACCCGGAACTGGGCGCGAACCTGATGGTCTTCTTCCTGCGCGAGTGGGACGAATTGACGGCCACGCCCAACCTCGACCGTCTGGTACCCGACCTCGGGCCGCTTGTCGCGCGGCTCAAGACGGCGGATGCGAACCAGTACCGCGTGTTCCGCTTCGACGACGCCGGCGGCATCAAGGCCTGCTTCAGCTTCATCCGCATCGACGAGGCGCTGGCGCAGGTGCCTGCCGAGACTCTGGCGCTCAACCAGATGGTGCAGGCCATGCTCCTCTGGTCCGACAGGGCCTTCACCGACCGCTCGCCGCTGGCGCTTCTGGGCGACGCGGCGGTGCTGCGGCCCGACATCGCCGACCTGATGCGCGCGGCCTACGACCCCGTCCTGCCGGTGATGGCGCAGGACCCGAGCCATGCGCTGCGCCTCTCGGCCCGGCTGGGTCGGGCGCAGTGACGCACCGCTGGCCCCTGCGCGTCTACTACGAGGACGTCGATCTCGCCGGGATCGTCTATTACGCCAACTACCTGCGCTTCATCGAACGCGCCCGCTCCGAAATGGTGCGTGAGGCGGGCATCGACCAGACCGCCATGCGCGACGCGGGCCTCGTCTTCGCGGTCACGCGGGTCGAGGCGGACTACATGCGCCCCGCCCGTTACGACGACGCCCTGACGGTCGAAACCGCCGTGGCCCGCACGACCCCTGCGCGCCTGACACTCGACCAGACGATCCTGCGCGACGGAACCGCGCTGTTCCGCGCCCGCGTCACCATCGTCTGCATGGACCTCGGCGGCCGGCCCCGCCCCCTGCCCGATGCGGTGCGCGGGTTGGGCGGATAAGGCAGGCGATGCACGGGGCTGTAACCCTTCGTTAAATCCCCTGTGACAGGGTCCCCCGCAACTCAGCGAGGGGATCCGTCATGCGCCCGTTCCTGCGATCCGTCGCCTATGCGATCGCCGCCCTCTCGGGTGTGGCCATCGGTCATTCGCTGCCTTCCGCGCCGGTCCCACCCTCCCCTGTCGCCGTGGCGGAGGCGCCGCTGCCGCCATGGCCGATCCAGCTGCGCGATGTGATGCAACAGACGGCAACCGTCGCACCGCCGACCGCACCGGCGAAGCCACCGGACGAACCGTTGCCCCGCTGGACGCTGCGGACGGAGGACGATGCCGTTTCGGGCTTCACCGACGTCTACCTCTCGGTGGCCAGCGACCGGCCGTTGCGTTGCGGCCCCCGGCGGCGGGCCATGCTGATGCTGCGCTGTCTGGGCGACCGGACCTCCGCCTATGTCGCCCACGACTGCGCGACGCCATCGACGGGCTCCGGCACATGGCCCGTCGATCTCCGGCTTGACGGTGCCGACGTCACCTCCGTCGCATTCGAGGTCGACGGCGCGGGCGAGGCATTCGGCCACTGGGACTACCGCCCCGCGCGCGAGTTGATCGAGGATCTGGCCCGGGCCGAGACGCTCCACCTGCGCTTCTCCGACCTGACCGGCGCCGAGGCCGAGATGCGTTTTCCGCTGATGGGCCTCGCCGCCCATCTGCCGACGCTGCGCCGTGCCTGCCATTGGTCCGAGGTCCCGCCATGGGCCCCGGCGCGGAACGACGCAGAAGGCTCCGCGACGATGCCTGCCGTCGCGCAACCCCGTCCGGACGGCGCCGCGCAAGGGCCGGATCGCCCGCCGGAATTGGCGACGCTCGCCCGACAGATCTCGCTGTCGGAGCGGCCGCCGGCGCCGCATCTTTCCCGCGAGAGACGTCACCTGGGCTATCCACGCAGCAAATCGCCAATGCGATGATGCATCTCGCCAAGGCTTTCGGCATCTGCTAGCGTGCCGCGAATTGAAAGGGGCCGACAAACGGTCCGACAACCAAGGACGGGCAGTCCAGATGGAAACCGAAGTACTGGCAGCCGCCAGCGAGATCGATTTCTCGCTTTGGGCGCTTTTCCTGCGTGCGACGTTCATCGTCCAGATCGTGATGATCATGCTCTTCGCGGCATCGATCTGGGTCTGGGCGATCTTCCTGCAGAAGATCACGCAGTTCCGGCGCGCGCGCAGCCGTGCCGCCGCCTTCGACCGCGCCTTCTGGTCGGGGGAGCCTCTGGACGAGCTCTACGACCAGATCGGCGACCGCCCCCGGTCGGCGTCGGAACGGATCTTCGCCGCCGCCATGCAGGAATGGACGCGCAGCCACCGCGACGACGGGGGTCTGATCGCGGGAACCCAGTCGCGCATCGACCGCACCATGGACGTGGCCATCGCCAAGGAACGCGACCGACTGACCTCCGGGCTGGTGTTCCTCGCCACCGTCGGGTCGACCGGCCCCTTCGTAGGCCTGTTCGGCACCGTCTGGGGCATCAAGCACGCCTTCGAGCAGATCGCCATCAGCCAGAACACCAACCTGGCCGTCGTGGCCCCGGGCATCGCCGAGGCGCTGCTGGCCACGGGTCTCGGTCTTCTGGCGGCGATTCCGGCCGTGGTCTTCTACAACAAGCTCAACCGCGACGCGGACCGCATCACCGGCAACTACGAAGCTTTCGCGGACGAGTTCGCGACGATCCTGTCGCGCCAGCTCGACGCGGCATGATGGGGAGGGTCTGACATGGGTGGCGGAACGATCCAGCCTGGCGGCGGCGCCAATACCCGCCGTCGCAGGCGCGTGGGCAGCGGCGGCGCGCCGATGTCCGAAATCAACGTCACGCCCTTCGTGGACGTGATGCTGGTCCTGCTCATCATCTTCATGGTGGCGGCGCCGCTGCTGACGGCGGGCGTCCCGATCGAACTGCCGGAAACGGCCGCCGCTCCCCTTCCACAGGAGCAGGAGGAACCGCTGGCCGTCACCGTCGCGGCCGACGGCCGCATCCTCATCGGCTCGACCGAGGTCCCGCGCGAGGAGTTCCTGACCCGCCTTCGGGCTGTCGCGGCGGAGCGCGAGGGCGACAAGGTCTTTTTGCGCGCCGACGGGGCCGTGCCCTATTCCGAAGTCATGGTCGTGATGGGGGCGCTCAATGCGGGCGGCTTCCGCAACATCGGCCTCGTGACCGAGGCCGGCGGCCCCACCCTGGATGATGCACCCGCCGGCGACGAGGCGGGCCAATAGGATGGAACAGCGGACGGCGCTGGCCCTGTCGGGGACGGCACATGCTGGTCTGATCGTCTGGGCGCTGGTCGCCGGCCTGTTCAATCCCGTGGACGACGACGACAAGCTGACCGTCGCCGCCGTCTCTGTGGTGTCCTCCGCCGAGTTCGATGCGCTGTCGTCGGCCGCGCCCGCTCCTTCCGCTGCCCCGGCCCCTGCCGCGCCCGTCGCTCCCGTGACGCCCGAAGCCGCGCCATCCGTGCCCGAGCCCGCACCGGAGGAGGCGCCCCCGCCCCGCCCGGCGCCGCAGCCGGTGACGCCCGCACCCACCCCGCCCGACGCCACCCCGGACGTGGCGCAGCTTGTCCCGCCGCCCGTGACCGACGTGGCCCCCGAGACGCCGGACGAGCCCGCCGCACCGGCGGAGGCACCCGACGCGCCGCCATCCGTGCGCCCGGCCCCGCGCCCCGCCCCGCGCGTGGCTCCGACACCCGCGCCCGCGCCGCCGCCGATGACCGAAACGGCCCCCGTGGTCGAACCGGCCCCCGCCCCATCGGAGGAGGTCACGCCCGAGGAACCCGTCGAGCCGGTCGAGACGCCCGCCGCGCCGGAGGAGGCCGCGCCCATCATCGTGACCGAGGCCGAGACGCCCGCCGCTGCCCCCGAACGCTCACGTCGCCCGGCGCGCCGTCCGGCCCGCGCCGCACCGGCGGTGGCGCAGACCGAGACCCCGGCCGAGACGCCCTCGGCCCCCGCCGCGACCGAGACCGCGCAGGAAACCTCGGCTGAGCCTGCGACGCCGCCCGCCGCGACGCCGCCCGCAAACGACACCCCGCGCGAGATCGATACCGCCTCCGCCTTGGCCGAGGCCCTGGGCGGCGGAACGGGCACCCCCGATGCCCCGACGTCCGCCCCCGCCGGCCCGCCCCTGACGCAGGGTGAGCGGGACGGGTTGCGCGTTGCGGTCAGCGCCTGCTGGAACCTCGGAAGCCTTTCGACCGAAGCGATGCGGACGCAGGTCACGATCTTCATGGAGATGAACCGCGACGGGAAACCCCGCACCGACACGATCCGTTTGATTGGGTTCGAGGGTGGATCGCAGGCGGCCGCAAACCAGGCCTATGAGGCCGGGCGCCGGGCGATCATCCGTTGCGCAACGACGGGACGCGACGGTTATGACCTCCCCGATGACAAGTACGAGCAGTGGCAGGAGATCGAGATGACCTTCAACCCCGAACAGATGCGGGGTCGCTGATGGCCTGCCGCAACCGTCGCGATCGTGCGGAGGCCCGCCCCGCGTGGACCGGCCGTGCCCACCCCATTGAGAAACCGCGTCACTTTGGCGATACGGAGCATGACACCGAAATGGAAACCAAGAGGTCCAGGGTGAAGAAACTGATCAAGGCCCCGTGGGTGACGGCATTCTTCGCCGCGCTGATGCTCGCCACTCCGCTGGCAGCGCAATCCCCCGGCCCGCTGAAGATCGAGATCACGGACGGGGTGATCGAACCCCTGCCCTTCGCGGTGCCGACCTTCGTCGCGCGCAACGATGCCGCCAACGATCTGGCGCAGGACATCACCCGCGTGATCTCGGCCGACCTGACCAACACGGGCTTGTTCCGCGAAATCCCGCAGGACGCCCACATCGCCCGCATCGGAAGCTTCGACGCCCCGATCCAGTTCTCGGACTGGAAGGCGATCAACGCGCAGGCGCTCATCACCGGCTCCGTTCTCGCCGAACCGGACGGGCGCATCGTGGTGCAGTTCCGCCTCTACGACGTCTTCTCGGAAGCGCCGCTGGGCGAGGGGTTGCAGTTCGTGGGCACCGCCGACGGCTGGCGGCGCATGGCGCACAAGGTGGCCGACGCCGCCTATTCGCGCATCACCGGCGAAGGCCCCTATTTCGACAGCCGCGTCGTCTTCGTGTCCGAACAGGGTCCCAAGGATGCGCGGCAGAAGCGCCTGGCGGTCATGGACTACGACGGCGCGAACGTGACCTACCTGACTTCCTCCGACAGCATCGTGCTCGCCCCCCGCTTCAGCCCGGACGGCAGCCGGATCATCTATACCGGATACGAATCGGGCTTTCCGAAGGTGACGGTCATCAACGTGGCCACGCTGGAGAAGCAGACCGTGGGCGGCGTCGACCAGAACATGAGCTTCGCCCCCCGCTTCAGCCCCGACAGCAGCAAGGTCGTCTATTCGGCCGAGGTGGCGGGCAACACCGATCTCTACCAACTCGACCTCAACACCGGCGCGCAGACGCGGCTGACGACGGCCCCCTCCATCGAGACGGCCCCAAGCTACAGCCCCGACGGCAGCCGGCTGGTGTTCGAATCCGACCGTTCCGGTGCGCCCCAGCTCTATGTCATGCCGGCATCCGGCGGAGAGGGCAGCCGGATCAGCTTCGGTGAAGGCCGCTACGGCACGCCGGTCTGGTCGCCCGAGGACGACTACATCGCCTTCACCAAGCAGAACGCCGGACGCTTCCACATTGGCGTCATGCGCACCGACGGGTCGGAGGAGCGTCTGCTGACCGGCGCCTTCCTCGACGAAGGCCCGACCTGGGCGCCGAACGGGCGCGTGGTCATGTTCACGCGCGAGACTTCGGGTGCACAGGGCGCACCGGCGCTCTATACGGTCGACATCACAGGCCGGAACCTTCAACGCGCCGCAACGCCGGCCGCAGCCTCCGACCCCGCCTGGGGCCCCCTTCTTCGATAAGGATCTGACACGATGAAATCCACCGCACTTCTCCTTGTGGCCGCAATGGCGCTGACCGCCTGCGGCGACCGTCTGGGCCGCGGCGGCGCCGATGGCGCGGCCGGCGGCGCGAACGGCGGCTTCGGTGCCGGCGGCGTCGTTCCCGGCAGCGCGAACGACCCCGCTTCGGTCGCCTATTTCCAGCAGACCGTCGGCGACCGCGTCCTGTTCCTCGTCGACCAGTCCACCTTGACGCCGGAGGGGCAGACCACCCTGGCGGCCCAGGCGCGGTGGATGAACGCCAACCCCGGCTATACCGCGCTGGTCGAGGGCCATGCCGACGAACAGGGCACGCGGGAATACAACCTCGCCCTGGGCGGTCGCCGGGCCAATGCGGCGCGCGACTACCTGATCAGCCAGGGCGTGTCGGCAGGCCGCCTGCGGACCATCAGCTATGGCAAGGAGCGTCCGTTGCAGGTCTGCTCGACCGAAGCCTGCTACAGCCAGAACCGCCGCGCGGTGACGGTGCTGGCGGCCGGAGCGGGCGTATGATGCTGCGCGCCGCCGTCCTGATGCTGGCGCTGGCCGCACCTGCGGCGGCGCAGCAGGACCAGACCCTTGCCGACATCCGCCAGCAGCTTGCCGTCCTCAGCGTCGAGATGCAAAAGCTGCGGGGCGAGTTGAACACCACTGGCGCGCCCTCGGTCTCCACCGGCGGCTCGACCGTGCCGGACCGCGTCAACGCCATCGAGGCGGAGCTTCAGCGTCTGACGCAGGCCACCGAACGCATGGAGTTCCGCATCGAGAGCGTGTCCCGCGACGGATCCGCCCGGATCGAAGATCTGCGCTTCCAGCTTTGCGAGTTGACGCCCGACTGCGATCTCGGCTCGCTGCCGAACCCCGGCCCGCTGGGCGACAGCGACGAAAGCGACAACGGATCGGCCGGTGGCAGCATCACGCCTCCTGCCGACGCACCGTCGGACGGGGGCGGCGCACAGCTTGCCGTGGGCGAACGCGGCGATTTCGACCGCGCCAAGGCGATGCTGGACGCGGGCGAGAACGCCAATGCCGCCAAGGCGTTCGAGCAGTTCGTGACGGCCTATCCGACCGGCCCGCTGTCGGCGGAGGCGCAGTTCCTGCGCGGCAAGGCGCTCGCGGCGGACAATCAGCATGCCGATGCGGCACGGGCATTCCTCGAATCGTTCTCCGGCACACCGGAAGGGCCGAAGGCACCCGAGGCGCTGGTCGGGCTGGGCACGGCGCTCGGCGCATTGGGGCAAACGGACGAAGCCTGCCTGACCCTGTCGGAGGTCGCGGTGCGGTTTCCGCAGTCGCCTGCAGTCGCGCAGGCCAATTCGGCGCGCGCGGGTCTTGGCTGCTCCTGACCCGGGCAAAGCGGCGATCGAGCGGCTGATCCGGTCGCGTTACGACACCCCCCCCTCCGCCATCGGCATCGCCGTCTCAGGCGGGGGGGACTCCACCGTGCTCCTCCTCGCGGCGCTGGACTGGGCGGAAGCGACAGGCACAGCGATCACGGCGGCCACGGTCGACCATGGATTGCGCGCAGGGTCGGCAGAGGAGGCGGCACAGGTCGCCGCGCTCTGCGGCAGGCTCGGCATCGGTCATTCCACGCTAACGGTCGATACCCTGATCGACGGTCCTGCCCTTCAGGCCCGCGCCCGCGACGCGCGCTATGCCGCCCTCGTTCGATGGGCGAAGGCCGCGAACCTGCCCGTCGTCCTGCTGGGCCATACCGCCGACGACGTGGCGGAAACCCTGGTGATGGGCCTGCGTCGTGGGGTCGGGATCGACGGGTTGGCCGCGATTCCCGAATGGCGCGACATCGGGCCGGTCGTCTTCGGTCGCCCCTTTCTGGACCTGACGCGGGCGGCCCTGCGAGAAATGCTGGATGCCCGTGGCATTACCGCCATCGAAGATCCGTCCAACGACGACGAAAGGTTCGAGAGGGTGGCGGTGCGCAAGGCGATGGCAACGCTCGACCTCGACCCGCTGATGCTGGCACGCAGCGCCGCGCGGCTGAGGGAGGCGCGTCTGTCGCTTGCGCGGCGGACCGCCGATCTGGCCATCCGGGTCGTGACGGAGGATCGCGGCGACCTGATCCTTGCCCCTGACGCCGTGGAGGACCTGCGCACGCGTGAGCCTGAGCAACTCCGTCGACTGATCCTGGCCGCCCTCGCGTGGATCGGCGGGGCGCCAATGCCACGCGATGCCGAACAATCCCGACTGTTGGCCGCCATCGGCCCCGACATGGCGGCCGTGACGCTCGCGGGGTGCCTGATCCGGGGCACGGCGGAGGGCATTTGTTTCGCGCGCGAAACATCGGCCTGCGCCGGACCCATGGTCCTGCCCGCCACCGGCAAGGGCGTTCTGTGGGACGGGCGGTGGCGGATCGCCGGGCCGGGCGGCGAGGGGCGGACGGTCGGGGCGTTGGGCGACGACGTGACGAAGGTGCCATGGCGCAACACGGGGCTGCCGCGCCGGTCCCTGATGTCCTCGCCCGCCGTCCGGGCCGCGGACGGCACGCTGATCGCCGCCCCGCTGGCCGGCCTGGCGGCAGGATACGATCTGCGGCTCGCACGCCCCTTTTCCGCGACACTCCGCCCCTGCGGCCCCCTGGGCGATTGAACCCGGGGGGGCAGGCGCCTATGTTGCCCTCCAAACACATGGCGCGGACGAGGTCCGGGCCCAGATCGGAGATATCCCTTGGGTAACGCGCGCAATATCGCCTTCTGGGTGGTGCTTTTCGTCCTCGTCATGGCGCTGTTTCAGCTGTTTTCCAACGGCAATTCGGCCATGTCGGCGCGCGAGGTGCCCTATTCCGACTTCATCGGCCAGGTCGAGAACGGCACCGTCTCCTCCGTCACGCTCGACGGGGAACGGATCGTCTTCACCGGAACGGGCGGCGCGCAACAGATCACCATCAAACCATCGGACGTCGATGTGACCGAGACGCTGCTGGCCAACGACGTCAGTATCAGCGCCGAGAGCCAGGAACAGTCGGGCTTCCTCAGCGCGCTGTCGCTGTGGCTGCCGTTCCTCGTGCTGATCGGCATCTGGATCTTCTTCATGAACCGGATGCAGGGCGGCGGTAAGGGCGGCGCCATGGGCTTTGGGAAGTCGAAGGCCAAGCTGCTGACCGAAAAGCAGGGTCGCGTCACCTTCGACGACGTGGCCGGCATCGACGAGGCGAAGGAAGACCTGGAGGAGATCGTCGAGTTCCTGCGCAACCCGCAGAAGTTCTCGCGCCTGGGCGGCAAGATCCCCAAGGGCGCGCTGCTGGTCGGCCCTCCGGGTACCGGCAAGACGCTGCTGGCACGGGCCGTGGCGGGCGAGGCGGGCGTCCCCTTCTTCACGATCTCGGGGTCGGACTTCGTCGAGATGTTCGTGGGCGTCGGCGCGAGCCGCGTGCGCGACATGTTCGAGCAGGCCAAGAAGAACGCTCCCTGCATCGTCTTCATCGACGAGATCGACGCCGTCGGCCGGTCGCGTGGCGTGGGCTATGGGGGTGGCAACGACGAGCGCGAGCAGACGCTGAACCAGCTTCTGGTCGAGATGGACGGCTTCGAGGCGAACGAGGGGATCATCATCGTCGCCGCCACGAACCGCCCCGACGTCCTCGACCCCGCGCTCCTGCGGCCGGGACGTTTCGACCGGCAGGTGCAGGTCCCGAACCCCGACATCAAGGGGCGCGAGAAGATCCTCGCCGTTCATTCGCGCAAGGTGCCACTGGGCGCGGACGTGGACCTGCGGATCATCGCGCGCGGCACGCCGGGATTTTCGGGCGCGGACCTTGCCAACCTGGTGAACGAGTCGGCCCTCATGGCCGCCCGCATCGGTCGGCGCGTCGTCACGATGGAGGATTTCGAGCAGGCCAAGGACAAGGTCATGATGGGTGCCGAACGGCGCAGCATGGTCATGACCGAGGACGAGAAGAAGCTGACGGCCTATCACGAGGCCGGGCACGCCATCGTCGGCCTGAACGTCCCGCAGCACGACCCGATCCATAAGGCCACGATCATCCCCCGCGGCCGTGCCCTGGGTCTGGTCCTGTCGCTGCCGGAGCGGGACCGGATCTCGGCCAGCTATCTGTGGTTCACGTCCCGCATCGCCATGGCCATGGGCGGGCGCGTGGCGGAGGAGTTGATCTTCGGCAAGGAGAACATCACCTCGGGCGCGTCGCAGGACATCAAGCAGGCCACGCAGATGGCCCGCGCGATGGTCACGCAATACGGCTATGCCCATGAGGAACTGGGCTTCGTCGATTATGCGAATGAACAGCAGTCATACCTGGGCGCCTACGGCGGCGGCACGAACCATTCGTCCGAGACGCAGAAGCTGATCGACGACAAGGTCAAGGACATCATCAACGATGGCTATGAGACCGCCAAGCGCATCCTGACCGAAAAGGCCGACGCGTTGGAGAACCTGGCGCAGGGCTTGCTGGAATACGAGACGCTGACCGGACCCGAGATAATGAAGGTCATCAACGGCGAGCCGCTGAACCGCGGCGACGACGACGATTCCGCCGATCTGGGGGGTGGCAGCCTGACGTCGGTGCCCAAGACCAAACCGCGCAAGCCCAAGGGGCCGGACATCGCTCCCGAGCCCGAACCGAGCGCCTGACGCAACGACACCCCGGTCCCGCACCGGGGTGTTCGCTTTCCGGGGTTTTTTCCGCCGATCGCCGCAGTTAGAAGGTTGCCGCAATCGCCGAACCGGAGTCCCCGATGCTCGCCACAGATTCCGCGCCGTCGCCGCGGACGACGGCTCTCGTCTGCCTCACGGCGGTCGTCCTCGCGCTGATTGTCGGTTGGCAGAACGCGGGCCTCTGGAAGGAAGGCGGCGCCGTGGAACTGGCCACGGTCGTCACGCTGCTTTTGGTCACGGGCCTGTTCGTCGTGCACCTGCCGCGCCTCGCGTTCGGACCGCAATGGCATCTTCCCGTGCTGACGGCCCTGTTCGCGATGCGGGAACTCGATTTCGACAAGCGGTTCACAGAGAACGGGATCCTGAAGCTGCGGACCTATACCGGGGACGCGCCGCTTTTGCTGAAGCTGGTGGGTGTGGCCGTCATCGCGCTCGCGCTGGTCTGCCTCTACCGCCTCGTCGCGCGGAACCGGCGGGACTTCGTGGCCGCGTTGCGCGCGGGCCATCGATGGGCCATCCTTATAACGGTCGGCACGGTCGTGGCGATCGTCGCCAAGGGGATCGACGGGCTGGGGCGCAAGCTTGCCCCCTTCGGCATCGAGGTGAGTGAGGCGCAGGGGATGCTTGCGGGTGTGGTGGAGGAATTGCTGGAGTTTTCCTTCGCCGTGGCGCTTCTGCTATCGCTTCTCCTCTGGCTTCGTCGAAACGCCTGAGACCGGAGACCGCCATGCCCGCCCTGAACCCCACGCAGACGCAGGGGCGCATCGTCTGGCTCGGCACGGTGGCGTCGCGCGACCTCGCGCTGGCGTCCGCCCCGCGTGAGGCGCTACGGCTGACGTTCGCAGGGCCCGAGGGAGAGGACCACGGCGGCCTTGTCCGTCCCTCCTGTTCGCGCGTCACGGCGCAGTATCCGCTGGGGACCGAGATACGGAACACCCGGCAGCTTTCGATCCTGAGCGCGGAGGAAGTGGCTGAGATCGCCGCGGCGATGGATCTCGATGCCTTGGACCCGGCCTGGCTCGGCGCTACGATGGTCGTCTCGGGCATCCCCGACTTCACGCATCTGCCGCCCTCGTCACGACTCCAGGTCGAGGGCGGAGCGACGATGGTGGTAGATATGGCGAACCGTCCCTGCACCCTGCCCGCCCGCGTGATCGAAGGCGAGCGGCCGGGACATGGTCGCGCGTTCAAGGCCGCGGCCCAGGGGCGACGCGGCGTGACGGCGTGGGTGGAACGGGAAGGGTTCGTCAGATTGGGCGACGCGATCCGGCTGCATGTGCCCGATCAAAGGGCATGGCGCGGCTGATCCGTCAGGCCAGCGCGAAACCCGTGAGCAGGGCGAGGGCCAGGCCCGTCACGAAACCGGCGTGGATGAGAAGGCTGGTGGCGGTCATGCGATGTCTCCGTCGTGTGGATCGGCGGGGAATTGCCGATGGCTTTCAAAGTTCTTGCACGACCAACACTTAACATCCGGTTTCGGTTCCGCGAGTCGCCCCCGCCCCTGGCTGCGTCGACCGAAGGCGGGGTTGCGCGCCGGAATGTCGGTTTTCGCGAACGCCGCCCCTGCCCGTCGGCATAGGCATCGTGCTAGACCGCGTGCGACGAAAGGACCCGGCCCCATGACCTTCAAGACCGACATCGAAATCGCCCGCGCCGCCAGCAAGCGCCCGATCCAGGACATCGGCGCCGCCATCGGCATCGGGGCGGACGACCTGCTGCCCTATGGCCACGACAAGGCCAAGGTCAGCCAGTCCTTCATCGACGGCGTGCAGGACCGGCCGACCGGCAAGCTGATCCTGGTGACGGCGATCAATCCCACGCCCGCGGGCGAAGGCAAGACGACCACGACGGTGGGTCTCGGCGACGGGCTCAACGCGATCGGCAAGAAGGCGATGGTCTGCATCCGGGAGGCGTCGCTCGGCCCGAACTTCGGCATGAAGGGCGGCGCCGCGGGCGGCGGATACGCGCAGATCGTGCCGATGGAGGAGATGAACCTGCACTTCACCGGCGACTTCCACGCCATCACGAGCGCGCACAGCCTGCTGTCGGCGATGATCGACAACCACATCTACTGGGGCAACGAGCTGGAAATCGACACCCGCCGCGTCGTCTGGCGGCGTGTGGTGGACATGAACGACCGGGCCCTGCGCCAGATCACGGCGAGCCTGGGCGGCGTCAGCAACGGCTTCCCGCGCGAGACCGGGTTCGACATCACCGTGGCGAGCGAGGTCATGGCGTGCCTCTGCCTCGCCACCGACCTGGGCGATCTGGAACGGCGGCTGGGCGACATGATCGTGGCCTATCGCCGCGACCGCTCGCCCGTCTACTGCCGCGACATCAAGGCCGACGGAGCGATGACAGTCCTTCTGAAGGACGCGATGCAGCCCAACCTGGTGCAGACGCTGGAGAACAACCCCGCCTTCGTCCACGGCGGACCCTTCGCCAACATCGCCCACGGCTGCAACTCCGTCATCGCCACGACCACGGCGCTGAAGCTAGCGGATTACGTCGTGACCGAGGCCGGGTTCGGCGCCGACCTCGGCGCTGAGAAGTTCATGAACATCAAGTGCCGCAAGGCCGGCCTGGCGCCCGATTGCGTGGTGCTGGTGGCGACGGTTCGAGCGATGAAGATGAATGGCGGCGTGGCCAAGGCCGACCTCGGGGCCGAGAACGTCGATGCCGTGAAGGCGGGCTGCGCCAACCTCGGGCGCCATATCGGCAACCTGAAATCGTTCGGCGTGCCCGTGGTCGTGGCGATCAACCATTTCACCGGCGACAGCGAGGCCGAGGTCGCCGCGGTGCAGGAGTTCGTCGCGGGCCAGGGGTCGGAGGCCATCGTCTGCAAGCACTGGGCCGAAGGGTCGAAGGGCACCGAGGCGCTGGCCGCCCGGGTGGCCGAGATCGCCGACGCAGGGCAGGCGAACTTCGCGCCGCTCTACCCCGACGAGATGCCGCTGTTCCAGAAGATCGAGACCATCGCCAAGCGCATCTATCACGCCGACGAGGTGCTGGCCGACAAGAAGATCCGCGACCAGTTGAAGGCGTGGGAAGCCGACGGCTATGGCCATCTGCCGGTCTGCATGGCCAAGACGCAGTATTCCTTCACCACCGACCCCGAACGGCGCGGCGCGCCCACCGGCCATTCCGTCCCCGTACGCGAAGTGCGGCTGTCGGCAGGGGCCGGGTTCGTCGTGGTCATCTGCGGCGAGATCATGACGATGCCGGGTCTGCCCCGTGTGCCGTCGGCCGAGTCGATCCGCCTGAACGACGCGGGCGAGGTGGAGGGGTTGTTCTGACGGTGCCGCCCGTCGGATACACCTTCTGTCCATACCGGAAGGAGCGCCCATGACCGCCACGATCCTCGATGGAAAGGCCTTCGCCGCCCGTCTGCGCCAGCGGATCGCGGGTGATGTGGAGCGGCTGCGCGCCGACGGCATCACTCCCGGTCTGGCCGTCGTGCTGGTGGGCGAGGATCCGGCCAGCGCCGTCTACGTCCGCAACAAGGGGCGGCAGACGCGCGAGGTGGGGATGAAATCGGTGGAACACCGGCTGGACGCGGGGGTCGCGCAGGACGCGCTGCTGACGCTGATCGGGGAGTTGAATGCGGATGCGTCGATCCACGGCATCCTGGTGCAGCTCCCCCTGCCGGGCCATATCGATTCCGCCGCCGTGCTGGATGCGATCGATCCCGCGAAAGACGTGGACGGGTTCCATGTGCTGAACGTCGGCCGCCTTGCCACCGGACAGAAGGCGATGGTGCCCTGCACGCCGCTCGGGTGCCTGATGATGCTGCGCGACCACCACGGCTCGCTGTCGGGGATGGAGGCGGTCGTGGTTGGCCGGTCCAACATCGTGGGCAAGCCGATGGCGCAGCTTCTGCTGGGTGACGACTGCACCGTGACGGTCGCCCACTCGCGGACGCGTGACCTGACCGGCGTGGTGCGCCGGGCGGATATCGTCGTGGCGGCGGTCGGTCGGCCGGGCATGGTGCAGGGCGACTGGATCAAGCCCGGCGCGACGGTGATCGACGTGGGCATCAATCGCGTGGATGCGGGTGAGGGCAAGACGCGGCTGGTAGGCGACGTCGATTTCGATGGCGCGGTCCGGGTCGCCGGTGCGATCACGCCGGTGCCGGGCGGTGTGGGCCCCATGACCATCGCCTGCCTTCTGGCGAACACCCTGACCGCCTGCTGCCGGGCGCACGGCCTGCCGGAGCCTGAGGGGCTGACGCCCTAGGCGTCGAGGAAGGCGCGGACGGCGGCCTCGAACTCGCGCGGTTTCTCGGCGTGGAGCCAGTGGTTCGCGCCTGGGATCTTCGCGAAGCGGGCCGCGGGGAACAGCGCCTTGATCCGGTCGCGGTGCTCGGGGCGGACATAGTCGCTGTTCCCGCCCGACAGGAAGAACGCGGGGCCATGGAAGGCGCCGCCCAGATCGGGAAAGCCGATGATGCCCGGCATCTCGGCCTGAAGCGCATCGAGGTTCAGCGTCCAGCGCCCCGCGCCCACGTCGAGCGATTGCAGCAGGAACGACCGGGTGCCGTCGTCGGGTACGGCGCCAAGCTGCTCGGCCGCGTCCGACCGGCGGGTCACGCGGCTGAGGTCGACGGCGCGCAATGCGTCGATCAGATGCGATTGCGTATGTGCATAGGTCACGGGCGCGATATCGGCCACGATCAGCCGGTGCAGGATGTCGGGCCGCGTCAGCGCCAGCACCATCGCCGCCTTGCCGCCCATGGAATGGCCGAGCACGTCATGGGGCCGGTCGCCGATGACCTCGGCCAGATCCTCGGCCAGATCGGCATAGGAATGGCTGTCGGCCCAGTCGCTGCCGGCGTGGTTCCGCATGTCGACGGCGACCACCTCCCGCGTATCCGACAGGCGCTTGGCGATCACCCCCCAGTTTCGCGCCGATCCGAACAGACCATGCGCGATCAACAGGGGCGGTCGGTCGGTGGGGCCGCCGTGGCGGATCGTGTTGAGCATGGGCCAGAGGTAGCCGCGCCCGCCGCCGAACGCCAGACGTCCGCCCACCATTGTGCGGACGGGGGCGGGGCGCTAGGGCCGGGGAATGGAACCGCTTCACGTCCTGCGCCCCTCGGCCATGCGCCGCACGATGGCCTTTGCCGTTCAACTCGCGCTCGGGGCCATGCTGCTCTGGCTGGGCTTCGTGCATCCGCCGGCGAGCGCGGCGTGGCAAGTGTTCCTGATCGGATTGGGGCTCGCGACGCTGGTGCTGGCGCAGAAGGGGTGGCGCGGGTCGATGCAGGGCATTGCGCTGGACGCAGACGGCCTGCGCCAGGAAGACGGCCGGCCCATCGCGCCGCTGGCCGATATCGCTTCGGTGGATCGGGCGCTGTTCAGCTTCAAGCCGTCCAACGGCTTCGTCGTTCGCCTGCGGCAGCCTGTGGGCAATGCCTGGGTGCCCGGCATGTGGTGGCGGCTGGGCCGACGCGTCGGCATCGGCGGCGTCACCGGCGGGGCCGAGACGCGGATCATGGCCGATGCCCTGTCCGCGATGGTGGCCGAGCGCGACGCGCGGGGCTAGGCGCCTGACACCCCCGCCTCGGCAAAGGTCGCCATGCCGGAATGGCAGGCCAGCGCCCCCCGGAGCACCTGAATCGCGAGCGCCGCGCCCGAACCTTCGCCCAATCGCAGCCCCAGCGACAGGAGCGGCTGCATCCCGAGCGCCGCGAGCATCCGGTCGTGCGCGCCCTCGGCCGACAGATGGCCCGCGACGCAATGGTCCAGCGCCCGCGCGTCTTCGACATGGAGGCAGAGGGCGGCCGCGGTGCAGATGAAGCCGTCGAGGATGACCGGGATGCGCCGCGCACGCGCCCCCGCGATGGCGCCGGCCACGGCCGCCACCTCCCGTCCGCCGAGCGCCATGAGGACGCCGAGGCCGCTGCGGTCCGGGTTGGCGGCAAGACCCTGCGCGATGGCGG
This sequence comes from Jannaschia rubra, assembly GCF_001403735.1. GTDB lineage: Bacteria > Pseudomonadota > Alphaproteobacteria > Rhodobacterales > Rhodobacteraceae > Jannaschia > Jannaschia rubra. Next base: position 628,376 of record NZ_CXPG01000020.1, on the reverse strand, counting down.
CCGCCTTGCGCGCGAGGCCCGCGTCGTCCACGCCGGTGCCCCGCCCTGCCCAGCCTTCCCCGCCCAGGAGCGCGCCCGCGATCGCGGCGGCCGAGGTGGTGTTGCCGATGCCCATTTCGCCTGTGACCAGAAGATCGGTCTTCGGGTCGACGGCCGTCCACCCCGTCGCAAAGGCCGCGCAGACCTCGGCCTCCGTCATCGCGGCGCCCTGGGTGAAGTCGGCCGTCGGCCGGTCGAGGTCGAGCGCATGGACGTCGAGGCGGGCCCCGGCCAGTTCGGCAAGCTGGTTGATCGCCGCCCCGCCCGCCCGAAAGTTCTCGACCATCTGCGCCGTCACGGCGACCGGGAAGGCGCTGACGCCCTGCGCCGCGACGCCGTGATTGCCCGCGAAGATCAGGACCTGCGGCGCGGTGATCCGGGGACGCGGATCGTTGCGCCAGCCGGCATACCAGGCGGCCAGATCCTCCAGCCGGCCAAGCGCGCCGGGGGGCTTGGTCAGCTGCAGGTTGCGGTCGGCGGCTGCGCTGCGGGCGGCGCCCGACGCATCCGGGGCGGCGGCGAGGATCGCGCGGATCGCGGCGAGGCTGGTCAGATCGGTCATCGGGTCTCCGGGCGGCTCCGGCTTTACGGTGCCGGTGGCCCGCGATATGCGACGGAGCGAACCATTTCCAGCCGTGGAACGACATGTCCCCGACGTCAGACCTTGTTTCGGCCGCGATGCTCCTGACGCGCCTGCCCGTCCGCGGGCGGCCGACCGATCCCGCCGCGCGCGCCGCCTGGGCCTGGCCCGTCGTGGGCGGGCTCATCGGGGCGATCGCGGCGGGGGTGGGCACGGCCCTCGGCGCCATGGGGGCCGAGCCGCCGGTGGTCGCGGCGGTGGTGCTTCTGTCGCTGATCCTGCTGACGGGGGCATTGCACGAGGACGGGCTGGCCGATGCAGCCGACGGCCTCTGGGGCGGGGGCACCCGCGACCGTCGGCTGGAGATCATGCGCGACAGCCGGATCGGCACCTACGGCGTGATCGCGCTGGTCCTGTCGCTGCTGCTGCGGTGGGCGCTGATCGCCATCGCGCTGCAACAGGGACAGATGGTCGAGGTGGTGCTGGCGGCCGCCATCGTCAGCCGCGCGCCCATGGCCATCGCGATGCGCTGGCTGCCTGCCGCCCGGGACGACGGCGTGTCGCGGGGCGCCGGGCGCCCCCCCGCCTGGGCCGCGCAGGCCGGGCTGCTGCTGGCCGGCCTCGTGCTCCTGTTCTTCGGCGGGCACGGTCTGGTGGCGGCAATGCTGGTCGCGGGCGTCCTGCTGGGGGTCGGGCATCTGGCCCGGTCGCGGATCGGCGGACAGACGGGCGACGTGCTGGGCACGATCCAGCAACTTTCCGAGATTGCCGTTCTCGTCGCGCTGACCTCGCGCTAGGGTGGCGGCATGAGCCTCTGGACCCGCATCCTGGACGCCCTGTCGAGCCTTGCGCCGGGCGAGGCCCTGTCGGGCCTGTTCGACCGCCTGAGGACCCCGCCCGAACGGTCCGTCGCCTTCACCATCGCGGTGATCGCACTGGGCGCCAAGATGGCCAAGGCCGACGGCCGCGTCACCCGTGACGAGGTGGCGGCCTTCCGCGAAGTGTTCACGATCGCTCCGTCCGAGACGGCCCATGCCGCCCGGGTCTTCGACCTCGCCCGCACCGATGTCGCCGGCTACGAGGACTATGCGCGCCGCATCAAGACGATGTTTGCCGAGGATGCCGATACCCTGCGCGACCTGATGGAGGGGCTGTTCCACATCGCCATGGCCGACGGCCAGTATCACCCGGCGGAGGACGATTTCCTGCACCGGGTCGCCGCCATCTTCCGCCTGCCCGACCGGGAGTTCCGCAGCCTGCGCGCCCGCTTCGCCGGGGGTGAGCCCGATTGCTATGAGGTGCTGGGCGTGACCCGCGACACGGCGATGGAAGACATCCGCGCCGCCTGGCGAGCTGCGGTGCGCGAAAGCCACCCCGACCGCCTGATGGCGCGGGGCCTGCCGGAGGAGGCGGTGAAGCTGGCCGAGAAGCGGCTGATCGCCGTCAACCGCGCGTGGGAGAACATCCAGGCCGGAACGGCGTGACCTTTCGTCTGGTGACGTGGAACGTGGAATGGTTCGACCGGCTGTTCCGCGACGACGGCACCCCCGACGCGACCGACGACTGGTCGGCGCGATACGGCGTGACCAAGGCGCGGCAACTCGACGCCGTGGCCCATGTGCTGCGTCATGTGGACGCCGATGCGGTTCTGGTGGTCGAGGCGCCCGACGACAGCCCCAGCCGGTCGACCCGCGTGGCGCTGGAGACCTTCGCCGAGGACAGGGGGCTGCGGGTGTCGCGGGCGATGATCGGTTTCGCCAACGATACGCGTCAGGAACTGGCGTTGATGTTCGACCCCGCCCGCGTCACCCCCCGCCACGCCCCGGGCGAAGCGGACGACGCCCCCCGGTTCGACCGGATGTTCGGCTTCGACCTCGACAGCGACCTGCGGGCGGAGCATCTCGTCTGGTCGAAGCCGCCGGTGGAGCTGGATCTGGTGACGCCCATCGGGCCGCTGCATCTGATCGGGGTGCACGCCAAATCGAAATCCGCCCATGGCGCAAGTGACCCGCAGGACGCGCTGCGGCTGAATATCCTGAACCGGCGCAAGCAACTGGCCCAATGCGTCTGGTTGCGCCGCCGCGTCGATCAGCATCTGGCCCAGGGTCGCAGCCTGATCGTGGCGGGCGATTTCAACGACGGCCCCGGCCTCGACGCCTTCGAGACGCTGTTCGGCCGGTCCGGGGTCGAGATCGTGCTGGGCAGCGGCGGGAACGCCCTGTTCGACCCGAGCGCGCGTCCGCCCCGCATCGGCGCGGCGCTGCCCTCGACGGCGCGGTTCTGGGACAACGGGAACCGGCGATACCTGAACGCGCTGCTCGATTTCGCCATGGTGAGCCCCGACCTGCGGCCGCGCGCGACCTGGCGCATCCTGCACCCCTTCGACGATGCGGAGGCGACCGGAGATGCGGTGTTGCGTCAGGCGTTGCTGGATGCGTCGGACCATTTCCCCGTCATTCTTGATCTCGCGCCGACGGACCCCACATTCGGGTGATGAAACAGATCGTCCTCGCCCTGCTGCTCGCCGCGACGCCCGCCGTCGCCCAGGATACCGATACCGACGCGGGGTCGGGCGACATGGAGCGCGGGTTCCGCCTGTTCCTCGACGGCCTGTCGGAGCAGATGGAGCCGGCGCTGCGCGACCTGAAGGGCCTGGCACGCGACGCGGCCCCCGTTCTGCGCCGGTTGCAGGACGAACTGGGCGAAGTGGTCGATGATCTGGATACCTACCACGCCCCCGAGATCCTGCCCAACGGCGATATCCTGATCCGCCGGAAGGAACCGCTGGAGGGTCCGCTGCCCGATGGCGTGACGCCGAACGAGGATGGGTCGCTAGACCTCTGAGCCGTCAACCGCGGCCCGACAGACCCGCCAAAGCCTGCTGCACCAGTCCCGCGACCAGAAGATAGGCACTGCAGGCCGCGAAGACCCAGCCGAGCAACGGGCCGAGCCCGAACTCGCCCCAGGCCGCGACCAGCGCCAGCACCATCCAGAGCGTCGTCACGGTCAGGGTCAGCGGACGCCACTGTTGCGTCCGCATCGGATGCACGAAGCGCAGCGGCAGGAACATCGCGATCGACAGGAGGATCGAGACCACGAGCGTCAGCCATGGATTCGGCTCCAGGATGAAGACCGCCAGCGCGACCATGTTCCAGGTGCCGGGGAAGCCTTCGAAGCTCGCGTCTTCGGTCTTCATCCGCGTATCGCAGAAGTAGAGGGCGCTGGCGAAGGGAACCACGATCAGGATGCCCCAGCCGGCCCAGCCCGCGACCAGCCCCGAGGCATAGAGCGCGTAGACCGGGATGAACACATAGGTCAGGTAGTCGATGATGAGGTCCAGCAGCACCCCGTCGAAGCGGGCCGCATGCAGCGTCACGTCCCAGCGGCGGGCCAGCGGGCCGTCTATGCCATCGACGATCAGCGCGACGAGCAACCACAGGAACATGCCCGACCAGGCCCCCTCGACCGCCGCGAGAAGCGAGAACATCGCGAAGACGACGCCGGTCGCGGTCAGGAGATGGACGGACAATGCGCGGGTGCGGGGCCAGATCATGTGTCACCCATGCCCCCGAATCCCCCGCCTTGTCGAGACATGGATGCCGCAGGGGCACGCGGCCGACCGGATCGCGCCGCCCCGCCCCCGCCGGAATTGACAGGTCTGTCGAATTGCGCCACGCCAAGCGTTCCATCCAACCGACAGAAGGCCCGAGCGCCATGATTTCCGCCGTTCTCCCCACCTACAACCGCGCGCCTCTGAGCTTCGTCTCGGGCGAGGGAAGCTGGCTTGTGGAAGCGGACGGGCGACGCTTTCTCGACCTGGGCGCGGGCATCGCCGTCAACGTCCTGGGCCATGCGAACCCCGCGCTGACGCGGGCGCTGACCGAACAGGCGGGGGCGCTCTGGCATACGTCGAACCTCTACCATATCCCCCAGCAGGAGGCGCTGGCCGAAAAGCTGGTTGAGGCGACCTTCGCCGACACCTGCTTCTTCACCAACTCCGGCACGGAGGCCTGCGAACTGGCCGTCAAGATGGCGCGCCGCTACTGGTCCGACCGGGGGCAGCCGGAGCGCCACGTGATCCTGGCGTTCACCGGAAGCTTCCACGGCCGCTCCTCCGCCGGGATCGCGGCCGCCGGGTCCGAAAAGATGACCAAGGGGTTCGGCCCCCTCCTGCCCGGCTTCCGCCACCTGCCCTTCGGCGACCACGACGCGCTGCACGAGGCGATGAAGGCTCCCGATGTGGCCGCCGTCATCCTTGAGCCGGTGCAGGGCGAAGGCGGCATCGTGCCGGTGCCCGACCAGTGCCTCAAGGGCCTGCGCGACCTCTGCGACGAGACCGGCGCGCTCATGATCCTGGACGAGGTGCAGTGCGGCATGGGCCGGACGGGGCGTCTGTTCGCCCATGAATGGGCCGGCATCGCGCCCGACATCATGATGGTGGCCAAGGGCATCGGCGGGGGGTTCCCGCTGGGGGCGCTGCTCGCCACCGAAGACGCCGCCTCCTGCATGACGGCGGGCAGCCATGGCTCGACCTACGGTGGCAACCCGCTCGCCTGTGCCGTGGGAAACGCCGTCATGGACATCGTCGCCAACGACGACTTCCTGGGCGAGGTGCGCCGCAAGGCGGGCCTGTTCCGGCAGGGGCTGGAGGGGTTGGTCGCTTCCCACCCCGACGTGTTCGAGGCGGTCCGCGGGGCGGGCCTGATGCTGGGGCTGAAATGCCGGGTGCCCAATACCGACCTGCTCGACGCGGCCTATGCCGAGCGGACCTGCATCGTGCCCGCCGCCGACAACGTGGTCCGCATCCTGCCCGCGCTCAACATTCCCGACGAGGACATCCGCGAGGCGGTCGCCCGTCTGGACCGCGCCGCCACCGCCCTTGAAAGGGCCTGACGTCTTCCTGTCGAAAATACTCTCGGGGGTCCGGGGGCAGACAGCCCCCGGCCTTTCCGACCGGAGATCCCGATGACCCATTTCCTCGACATCCACAGCACCGATCCGGGCGACCTGCGCGCGATCCTGGACCAGGCGCGGCAGATGAAGACGGCGCGCGGCGACCGGCCGAAAGGCACGCCCGACGACGAGCTGCCCCTCGCCGGCCGTGTCGTCGCGCTGATCTTCGAGAAGCCCTCCACCCGCACCCGCATCAGCTTCGACCTCGGCGTGCGGCAGATGGGCGGCACCACGATGGTGCTGTCGGGCACCGACATGCAGCTCGGCCATGGCGAGACGATCGCCGACACGGCGCGCGTCCTGTCGCGCTATGTCGACCTCATCATGATCCGCACCTTCGGCGAGGACATCCTGACCGAGATGGCGGACCATGCCAGCGTGCCGGTCATCAACGGCCTGACCGACAGCAGCCATCCCTGTCAGATCATGGCCGACGTCATGACCTATGAGGAACATCGCGGGTCGATCCGCGGCAAGCGGATCGCCTGGATGGGCGACGGCAACAACGTGGCGCAGTCGTTCCTGCATGCGGCTGGCAGCTTCGGGTTCGACTTCACCTTCTCCGGGCCGCCGCAACTCGACCCGCGCGACGACCTGATCGGGGCGGCACGGCGGGCGGGCAGCGACGTCCGCATCGAGCGCGATCCCTCGGCGGCCGTCGCCGACGCCGATCTGATCGTCACCGATACATGGGTCAGCATGGGCGACGCGGAATCCTCGCGCCAGCGGCGCCACAACCTGCTGCGGCCCTATCAGGTGAACGAGGCGCTGGTCGCCGCCGCTCCCGCCGATGCGCTGGTGATGCACTGCCTGCCCGCCCATCGCGGCGAGGAAATCACCGACGCCGTGCTCGACGGACCCCGCTCGGTCGTCTTCGACGAGGCCGAGAACCGGCTGCATGCGCAGAAGGCGATCATGCGCTGGTGCCTGGGCCTCTAGCGGCGGTCAGGATTTGAGCCGGTATCCCGTGCGGAACATCCACCAGGCCAGCGCCGCAACGGCGAGGGTCGACAGGGCGACGACGACGAAACCCAGCACCGGCGGGCTGTCCGACGCGCCGAGCACCGCGAACCGCAACCCGTCGATCAGGTAGTAGACCGGGTTCGCATGGCTGATCGTCCGCAGGATCGGCGGCATCGAATCGAGCGAATAGAACGTGCCCGACAGGAAGCTGAGCGGGGTCACGATGAAGTTCGTGATCGCCGCGATCTGGTCGAACTTGTTGGCGAAGATCCCCGCAACAATGCCGAGCGAGCCCAGGAACGCCCCGCCGAGCGCGATCCAGACCAGGGCCAGCAGGGGGTTCTGGACCCAGAGGCCGATGAACGGGAACAGGATCACCGCGATGGCCGTGGCGACCAGCAGGCCGCGCAGGATGCCGCCGGCCAGATAGCCCACAAGAAGCTCCATCGCCGAGAGGGGCGGCATCAGCGTGTCGACGATGTTGCCCTGCACCTTGGAGATCACGATGGAGGAGGACACATTGGCGAAGCTGTTCTGGATCACCGTCATCATCAGGATGCCGGGCGCCAGGAAATGCACGAAACCCACGCCCATCACGTCGCCGCGCGTCGGTCCGATGGCCACGTTGAAGATCAGCAGGAACAATCCCGCCGTCACCAGCGGCGCCATGAGGGTCTGCGTCCAGACGGCGAGGAAGCGGCGCGTCTCGCGCAGGGCCAGCGTCCACATTCCCAGCCAGTTGACGCGCCCGAAGCGACGGGTGCCCTGTTGCCTCTCGGTGGTATCGGACATGAAGCGGCCTCCGGATTGCGCGCGCTTCTTGTGACCGGCGCGCCCAGTGCTTAGAATAGCATTTCCCCCGGGATCGCCACCCCAGTCAGAGGCGCGCGGCCGGCACGGAGAGTTTTGAGGAGAGATGAATGGCCTGGACCGACGACCGCGTCGAGACGCTCAAGCGCATGTGGGGCGAAGGCGCGTCCGCTTCGCAGATCGCCAAGGAACTGGGCGGCGTGACCCGCAACGCGGTCATCGGCAAGGTGCATCGCCTTGGCCTGTCGAACCGGAACGCGGACGACGGCAAGGCTGACGCCGCTGCGGCGACGCCGGTTGCGGCAAAGCCCGCCCGCGCGCCCGCGCCGGAGCCCGTGGTCGAGCCCGAGCAGCCCGCCGAGGCGCCCGCCGTCGAGGAGGAGGAGGACGATGACGAGCCGCGCACCATGGCGGCCGTTCCCCATGGCACCAATGTCACCTCACTTCGCAAGCCGCTGATGGCGGGCCAGCCGCTGCCGCCGCAGCCATCGGCCAACGAGATCTCGCCCGAGGCGCTGGCCAAGGTGAACGCGGTCGAGAAGACGGCCAAGAAGATCAGCCTGATGGAGTTGACCGAACGGACCTGCAAGTGGCCTATCGGCGACCCTGCGACCGAGAAGTTCTGGTTCTGCGGACTTCAGACCCAGACGGGCAAGCCCTATTGCGAGGCGCATGTCTCCGTGGCCTTCCAGCCCATGTCGTCGCGCCGCGATCGCAAACGCTAGGTCGGGGGGGTCAGGCCCGGCGCCGGACGAGGCCCCATCCCAGGATCGCCAGATAGATGACCGTCGCGCAGACGTGGAACAGCCAGATGCGCGTGAGCATCAGACCGATGATGAGCGCCGCGCCGAGCAGGACGTAGACCACGTTGTCGCGGTCGACGCGCATCGCCTTGAGCGAGATGGTGCTGAACCGCGCGATCATCATCGCGCCGACGAAAACGACCCAGATCGCGATGAGGATCTGCATGTCGCGCAGGTCTGCGAACCCGGCGAGGTAGAGCGTCACCGGAAAGATGCCCAGCATCGCGCCGGCCGGCGCGGGTACGCCGGTGAACGACTTGCCGTCAGAGGTTTCCGCCTTGGCCGCGACGTTGAAGCGCGCCAGCCGCAGGCAGCAGCAGATCGCGAAGAACAACGCGGCAAGCCATCCCATGCCGGCCAGACGCTCCAGCCCGAAGTGATAGACCATGAGGGCCGGGGCGACGCCGAAGCAGACGAAATCCGACAGTGAGTCCAGCTCCGCCCCGAACGGCGACGACGCATTGAGCCGGCGGGCGAGTAGCCCATCGAGCCCATCGACCAGCGCGGCCAGGATCAGCAGGCCCGCCGCGAAATGGAACTGGTCGGCGAAGGTGAAGCGGATCGAGGTGAGGCCGAAACACAGGCCCAAAATCGTCACCAGGTTCGGTACCAGCGTGACCAGGGGCAGTCGCCCGGAGCCGTTGTTATCCGTGTCGAGCATCTATTCGACCCTCGCGATGGCGGGGCGGTCGTCGCCAAGGACCGCGATGATGCTCTCGCCCGAGGTCATCTTCTGGCCGACGGCGACGCGCGGCGCCGTCCCGTCGGGCAGATAGACGTCGAGCCGGGAGCCGAAGCGGATCAGGCCGAAGCGGTCGCCCCGGTCGAGGCGCACGCCCCGGTCGACCTCGCAGAGGATGCGCCGCGCGACCAGCCCCGCAATCTGCACCACGCCCAGCCGCGTGCCGTCGGCCATGGTCAGGACGATCCCGTTGCGCTCGTTGTCCTCGGACGCCTTGTCGAGATCGGCCGACAGGAACTTGCCTGGCCGATAGGCGACCGCCGTGACCTCACCCGCCACGGGTGCCCGGTTCACATGGCAATCGAAGACCGACATGAACACCGATACCCGCGTGAGCGGATCCGGCCCCAGCCCCAGTTCGGCCGGCGGGACCGCAGGCTCGACCAGCGAGACGATGCCGTCGGCGGGGGACACGATCAGCCCCTCGTCCATCGGAACCGTGCGGACGGGATCGCGGAAGAAGTAGTAGCACCAGATCGTCAGGACGAGCCCCAGGAGGCCCAGCGGTGTCCAAATGAACCACAGAATGACGGTCGCGATCGCGAAGGCCGCGATGAACTTCCTGCCGTCCGGGTGGATTGGCTTGACGACCGTGCCGACCAGACTGACGCTCATTGTGGACCCTCCGTTGAGACAGGGCAGATAGCGCGCGCGGCGCCCCGGGTCCAGCGCGACGGTCAGCGCCCAGTGAGCAGGTCGAGAAGCTGATCCTCCACCCGGTCGAGGATCGCGTCCTCGATGGCTTCGCGGCTGTCCAGCGTCTCGGCCGGAACCTCCAGCTCCTGCGCCAGCCGGTCGCGGGCGATCCGCTCGGTGCGGGCGCGCGCCTCGTCGGCCTCGGCCCGGGCGCGCGCCTCCAGTTCCGCGCGCTCGATCTCCATCCTCTGCCGGGCAAGGTATTCGAGGTCGGGACGGACACGGGGATCGGACCACGTCCCTTCGACCGAGATCGGAACTGTGACGCCCTTGCCGTCGCGGTCGGCGCGGAGCGTGGGCATCAAGCGATAGCTTATCGTCTGCGCGCCCAGGTCGACGTCGCCCGCCCCCGTGGCCGTCAGGTAGGGCGCGGTCAGCGACAGGTCGTCGTTCCGCGCCACCCCATCGGTCACGACGAAGCTGGCCGCCAGATCGTCGAACACCGTCTTCTGCCCTTCGCCGCGATAGCCGAGGTCCAGCGTCCGCACCATTCCGACGATGTCGAGCCCGAGGATCGCGCCCTCGCCCACCCGCAGGTCGATCGTGCCGGCGAGGCTCTCCACAAGCGCTTGTGCGGTGTCGCCCGCGCCCAGAAGATCCACGGCCAGGTCGGCCCGTCCGACGAAGCGGTCGAAATCGGCGAAGCCGGTCAGCAGGGGCTGCAACTGAAGCCCGGACATGTCGAGCCGGGCCCGGGTCGACAGGCCGCCCCGACCGTTGACGACGACATCCCCCGTCACCGTGCCGCCGTAGGCGATCAGCGGTTGCAGGGTGACGACCGCGCGGCCGTTTTCCACGGCGACACGGGCGCGCAGATCGTCCAGTGTGACGTCACCCATCCGGATCGGGCCGGAGGCGAAGGTGACGTCACCGTCCGCGGCGAAGAGGCCGGACACGTCGATCTCCTCGCGTCCCCAGCCGGTCTCGGATACCAGCGCGGTCTCGCCCCCCTGCCCCTGACGGCTGAGGCCGGTGAGGTTCAGCGTTTCGGCCGCCAGGGTCGCGGTCACCCGCGGGCGGGCGCCGGAGGGGTCGACGTCGATGGCGCCGGTCAGGCGGTTTCCGTCTAGGTCCAGCACCATGTCGCGCAGGTGGAGGGTGCCGGCCGGTGCCAGGGTGGCGGCGGCGTCGATCTCCATGCGGCGCGCGCCCAGCCCCTCCGGCAGGTCCGGCACGGCGATGCCGGCGGCCCGCAACAGTGCGAACCGGTCGGTCGTCTCGCCCTCGATCCGCCCCTCGAACGATGGCGGGTCCCGGTCGGCGCGTCCCTCGACCCGCAGGCTGCTGGCGCCGCCGGTCAGGTCCAGCGTCACGGGCGTCAGCGCCCCGTCGATCAGCGGGCGCAGTGCGACGGCCGACAGCCGCGCCGTCAGCGCCTCGCCGTTCACCAGCGCGGAGGCATCGACCGTCACGGGGCTGTCGAGATCGGACAGGCGGGTCTCCAGGTCGACCGCCCGCATCCGCAGGTTCGTTCCCGCCGCATGGTCGATCCAGGTGATCTCGGCGCCGGTCAGGACGGCGCGGTCCACCGCGACATCGCGCGTCCGGGTCGTGCCGGAACCCGGGGCCGCACCGGGCCGGGACGGCGCGCCGAAAGTCCAGTTGCCGGTTCCATCGGAGCGTTTCTCCAGGATGAGCCGCGCGCCCGTCACCTCCAGCGTGCGGATGGCAAGATCACCGAACATCGACGACGCGGCGATCCCCACCTCCAGCGTATCGGCCGTCAGCATCGGCCCCTCGTCGGACCAGTCGGCGTTGGCGACGACGATCCCTTCGGCGCGGACCCCGATGCGCGGCCAGAGCGTCGCCTTGACCGGCCCCGCGATGGACAGCTTGCGGCCCGTGGCTGTCTCGAACCGGTCGGCGGCAAGCCCCGCGATGCGTTCGGCGGGGATGAGCAGCAGGACCGCGACCGCCAAAGCCAGCACCATCGTCAGCGTCAGCGCCGTGCGGATCAGCCATTTCATGCGCAGTCCCTCCTTTACGCGACGATGAATCGCCCTCCGCCGGGCCGCAAGGGCTTCCGCAGCGGCGGGCATGGCCCTATGTGGCGCCCATGTCGCAGAACCCGCCCGATCTTCGCCCCGACCTCGCGCCGCGCGCCGTACTGCCGTCGGATGCCCGCCCCGGCCAGCCTCGCATCGGGATGGTCAGCCTCGGCTGTCCGAAGGCGCTGGTCGACAGCGAACGCATCCTGACCCGGCTGCGGGCCGAAGGTTACGCCATCAGCCCTGACTATGCCGGGGCGGAGGCGGTCATCGTGAACACCTGCGGGTTCCTCGACTCGGCCAAGGCCGAAAGCCTCGACGCCATCGGCGAAGCCCTGCGCGAGAACGGGCGCGTGATCGTGACGGGATGCCTCGGCGCGGACCCGGCGTATATCACCGGCGCGCATCCGAAGGTTCTGGCCGTGACCGGGCCGCAGCAATACGAGCAGGTGCTGGACGCGGTCCATGCCGCCGCACCCCCCTCCCCCGATCCCTTCGTCGACCTGCTGCCCGCGTCGGGCGTGTCGTTGACGCCCCGGCACTTCAGCTATCTGAAGATCTCCGAAGGCTGCAATCACAAGTGCCGGTTCTGCATCATCCCCGACATGCGCGGGCGCCTTCAGTCGCGCCCCGCCAAGGCCGTCCTGCGCGAGGCGGAGCGTCTGGTCGATGCCGGCGTGCGGGAGCTTCTGGTCATCAGCCAGGACACTTCGGCCTATGGCACCGACTGGAAGGACCGCGCCGGCGCGGGGCGGCACATCGTCGATCTGGCGCGCGATCTGGGGGGCCTCGGGGCCTGGGTCCGGCTGCACTACGTCTATCCCTATCCCTTCGTGCGCAACCTCGTGCCCTTGATGGCCGATGGGCTGATCCTGCCCTATCTGGACGTGCCGTTCCAGCACGCGCATCCCGAGACGCTAAAGCGCATGGCGCGTCCCGCAGCCGCCGAGAAGACGCTGGACCGCATTGCCGAATGGCGCGCGATCTGCCCCGATATCACATTGCGGTCCACCTTCATCGTCGGCTATCCGGGCGAGACGGAGGCGGAGTTCCAGACGCTTCTGGACTGGCTGGACGAGGCGCAACTCGACCGGGTCGGGGCGTTCCGCTATGAGAACGTGGCCGGCGCGCGGTCGAACACGCTGCCGGGTCATGTGCCCGAGGACGTCAAGGAAGACCGTTTCGCCCGCTTCATGGAGAAGGCGCAGGCGATCTCGGCCGAGAAGCTGGCCGGGAAGGTCGGCCGCCGGCTGGAGGTGATCGTCGATGCCGTGGACGACGAGGGTGCCACCTGCCGCACCAAGGCGGATGCGCCGGAAATCGACGGCAACCTGTTCATCGACCACGACTTCGCGCGCCTGTCGCCCGGCGATATCCTGACGGTCGAGGTGGACGAGGCGAGTGAATACGACCTCTGGGGCACACCTGTCGCAAGCAGCGCCTGAACGTAAGAAGGGGCCGGAAGGTCGCCCCCCCGGCCCCTGTCGTCACAACCCCGCGGCGGTGCGGCGCACGACGTCGATGCGCGATGCGTTGGGCGGATGCGTCCCGAGGAAGCGGTCGCCCGGATCGGGGATGCGGGTAAAGAACGCGGCGCCGCGCACCGGGTCGTAACCCGCGCGGGAGGTGATGATCGTGCCGAGCGCGTCCGCCTCCAGCTCATGATCCTTGGAAAAGCGGCGCGCGCCGACGCCCGCGCTGATGCGGCTGATCTCGTTCGCCGTGGCCGTATCGGCACCGGCGACCGAGGCGATCAGCCCGCCTACCAGCGCGCCGGTGCTGGCCGACCGCTGCTGACGCGCGATGTGCTGTTCGATGTGGTGGGCGCTTTCGTGGCCGATGACGAAGGCGATCTCGTCCTGGTTGCGGGTCTCGGCGATCAGCGACCGGGTGAAGGTCAGGATGGGACGGCCCCGCGGGTCGAGCGACTGGAATGCGTTGGGCGGCGCGTTCGGGTCGGGGTGGATGCGGATCAGGAAGTCGCAGTTCGCGGCCTGCGCCCGCTGGCGGCACAGCGTCTCCGCCGCGGGTTCCACGCGGCGAACCGCGGCCTGGAAGTTACTGTTGGCAGCCCCGCTGGAAATCGGCGGCGGGACGTTTTGCGGTGCGACCGGCGCGGGGGCGGTCGCAGGCTCCACCGCGACGCAGGCCGACAGGCCGGCTGCCGCCAGGGTGGCGAGAATGAGTGTGCGCATGGAAATTCCCCGGAGGTTCTGTACTGTCCATCGCAATATCGAAGGAGACAGCAGATGTCAGCGCCCCACGTCGATTTTCCGCATTCGTCTTTGCGGGAATCTGCCTGATGTTCTCGATCGAGCATGAGTTCGACGCCACCGTCATCACGCTCGTCGACGAGGGCGAGACCGGGCGCGCGCCTGCGGAAGATGTCGTTATCGCGGCTTTCGAGGAATGCGTGACGCTGACGCAGGCCGATCCACGCACGGGCGAGCCGGTCCGCATCACCCTGACGACGGGACAGCTGCGCGATCTGGCGACGGCGCTGGACCTGCCCGAAGGAGTCTATCGCCGCCGGGTCTGACGGATCAGGCGGCGAGGCCCTTCGACCCCATGTCGAGGAACTTGGTCCGGCGTGCGCTCCGGATTTCGTCCGTGGATTTGCCGTCGAACTCCGTGAGCATCGCCTGCAGCGCCTTTCCGACCGACGCGATGGCCGCGTCCCGGTCGCGGTGCGCCCCGCCCAATGGCTCGGTCACGATGCGGTCGATCACGCCCAGCTTCAGCAGGTCCTGCGCGGTCAGGCGCAGCGCCTCCGCCGCCTCGCGCATCTTGTCGGCGTCCTTCCACAGGATCGAGGCGCAGCCTTCCGGCGAGATCACCGAATAGATCGAATGTTCCAGCATGGCGACGCGGTTCGCGGTGGCGAAGGCCACGGCGCCGCCGGACCCGCCCTCGCCTATGACGACGCTGACCAGGGGCACGCCAAGGCGCAGGCAGGCCTGCGTCGACCGGGCGATGGCCTCGGACTGTCCGCGTTCCTCGGCGCCCTTGCCGGGATAGGCGCCCGGCGTGTCGATCAGCGTGACCACCGGCAGGCCGAAGCGGTCGGCCATCTCCATCAGGCGGATCGCCTTGCGATAGCCTTCCGGACGGGCCATGCCGAAGTTGCGTTCGATGCGGGTGCGCGTGTCGTGGCCCTTTTCGTGGCCGATCACCATGACGGACCGTCCGTCCAGCCGCGCGAGGCCGCCCATCACCGCGTGGTCGTCGGCGAAGTTCCTGTCTCCGGCGAGCGGCGTCCAGTCGGTGAACAAGGCGTCGACATAGTCCTTGCAATGGGGCCGTTCGGCGTGGCGGGCGACCTGCGCCTTCTGCCAGGGCGTCAGCCCCTTGTAGAGACTGGCCAGCATGTCCCGCGCCTTGGCGTCAAGCTGCGCGGCCTCCTTGCTGACGTCGACCTTGGAATCGGCGCGTCCCATGGCGCGCAGTTCCTCGGCCTTGCCCTCGATCTCGGACAGCGGCTTCTCGAAGTCGAGATACTGGGTCATCGTCGTCGGCCTCCACGCGCTATGCGCCCGATATGACGTTCCGGGCGCCGCGATGCAACATCGGCCGGGACCGCCCGCGTGGCTTGCGTGCCGCCGCGCGACGCGCCGTTCCCGCGAGCGCCATGCCGCGCTTGCCGAAGGGTAAGCCGGACGCTACGCCATTCGTGTTTCGCGTCGGAGGACACCCGATGGCCGTAGCCATCGCCATCCTGACCGCCCTGGGCGGTGCGCTGTTCTGGTGGGCGCGCGGCAATCCGCGCGACGCGCTCGGCGTGGCGGACGACGCGCTGACCGTGGCGCGCAACGCGCCCCGCAGGCCGGCCCTTCCGTCGCCAGTCCAAGGAACACCCGGTGGAGGGCATTGACGATCCGGTGCTGGCCATGGTCACGCTCGGATGCGCCTTCACCGAGCTCGATGACCTGCCCACCCGGGATGACCGAACCCGGCTGCTGGTCGAGACCCGGCGACGCTGGCGCCTGGGCGAGGAGGAGGCGGACGAGATGCTGTCGCTCGCCCGCTGGCTGGTTGCCCAATGCGGATCTGGCCAGGCCGCGATGGGCCGTGTCGGCCGACGACTCGCCCGCATCGACGACGGCACCGCCTGGCGCGATCTTCAGCCGTTCCTTCAAACCCTCGGCGAGGGCCAGCTGAGCGGGACGCGACAGGAAGCCCTTGACGACCTGCAGCGCAAACTGACGCGCGCGGCCCGCGCCTGACTCGCCGTCACTCCGCCCGCGAAGCACCCCCGGCGATCATCTCGGCCTGGCGCACGATCACCTCGGCCTGCTTGATCGACGCGATGTCCACCAGCCGGCCCTTGTACACCGTGGCCCCCGCGCCCGATGCCTTCGCCTCCTCCATCGCGGCCAGGATCTCGCGCGCCTCGGCCACGCGTGCGTCCGACGGGGTGAAGACCTCGTTCGCCAGGGCGATCTGCTTGGGGTGGATCGCCCATTTCCCGACCATTCCCAGAACCGCCGACCGGCGGGCCTGCGCGCGGTAGCCCTCGTCGTCGGAAAAGTCGCCGAAGGGTCCGTCGACGGGCAGCACGCCATGCGTCCGGCAAGCCGCGACGATGGCCGCCTGAACCCAGTGCCAGGGGTCCGACCAATGGCGTTCGCCGTCTTGGGTCAGCATGTAGTAGTCTTCCTGGGTCCCGCCGATGCCGGTCGTCTGCATCCCCATGGAGGCCGCGAAATCGGCGGCGCCCAGCGACATGGCGACGAGACGGGGCGAACTCGCCGCGATCTCCTCGACATGGGCCAGCCCGGCGGCGCTTTCGATGATGACCTCGAAATCGACGCGGCGCGTCCTGCCCCTTGCCGCCTCGACAGCGGTGACGAGCGCATCGACGGCATAGACATCCGCCGCGCAGCCGACCTTGGGGATCATGATCTGGTCCAGCCGGTCGCCCGCCTGTTCCAGCAGGTGGACCACGTCGCGATACCAGTAAGGCGTATCGAGACCGTTGATCCGCACGGACAGGACCTTGCCGCCCCAGTCCACGTCGCCGATGGCCGCGATGACGTTCGCCCGCGCCGCGTCCTTGTCCGACGGTGCCACCGAATCCTCCAGGTCGAGGTTGATGACGTCGGCCTCCGACGCCGCCATCTTGGCGAACAGCTTGGGGTTCGATCCGGGGCCGAACAACTGGCACCGGTTGGGACGGGCGGCGGGGGCGGGTTGCAGGCGAAAGCTCATGATCTCTCCGGGTAAGGATGTTGCGCGACTGATCCGACCGACAGCTACGATGTGACCCGCCTCCATGCAAGCGCCGCACCGCGGCATCACATCTGCAGCATCCAGACATATCCCGCGTAGGCCGCGACCATGCCACCCCCGGCGACCCGGCCGATCGTGCCCCGCCATCCGATGGTCAGCAGAAGCGCGACCGTCCCTACCATCACCGGCAGGTCCAGTGTGGCGAACCGCGCCTCGGCCGGGATCGGGATGACGAGGCCCGTCAAGCCGAGGATGCCCAGCAGGTTGAACAAGTTGGACCCCAGCACGTTGCCCAGGGCCACGTCGGACCGCCCCTTCCAGGCCGCCACGGCGGATGTGGCGAGTTCGGGCAGCGACGTGCCGACAGCCACTACGGTCAGCCCGATCACCGCCTCGCTGACGCCCAGGGCGCGGGCGATGTCGATGGCGCCGCGCACCAGAAGCTCCGCCCCGATGAGGACGCCCGCGAAACCCACCGCCACGGCGAGCCAGGCACGGGGCATCGACATGTCGTCCGCCGCCTCGTCCTCCGCGTCGTCCCCGCCGCTGCGGAGTTGCCAGGTCATCAGCCCGGCAAGGGTCAGCAGGAAGGCCGCCGCCCCGAACCGGCCGAGACCCCCGGACAGCGCAATCCAGAGCGCGGTCACCACGCTGACCGCAAGGACGGTCAGCCCCTCCCGCCGCCAGGTCCGCCGCGCGAAGGCAATGGGCGCCACGAGCGCGGAGAGGCCGAGGATCAGAAGGACGTTCGCCGTGTTCGAGCCGATCACATTGCCGAAGGCGAGCCCCGGCGCACCGGCGAAGGCCGCCCGCAGGCTGGTCAGCAGTTCGGGCAGGGAGGTGCCGATGCCGACGAGCGTCACGCCGATCACGAGGGGCGACAGCCCCCAGCGGCGCGCGATGGCCACCGCCCCCGAGACGAGCGCACCCCCGCCCAGAAGAAGGGCCGCGAGACCCCCCAGAACCATCAGATACGACATGGACAGCCTCGGGCGCCGAACAGCGGGATACCCCGCATCCGGGACGCACGATCAAATCCGGGGTCGGAGGGCAGATCGGATGCTCTCCAGGCGAAGGCAAGAGCTCCGGTTGCGTTTATTCCGGCGCTTCATCCTCCAGATAGGCGCGTATCACGGCCAGCGTCTCGGGCGCGGACCAGTCGGCGTCGCCGATGAGCTGCGCCAGAATGCGGCCGTCGCGGCCGATGACGAAGCTGTGCGGCAAGCCCCTGACCTCCAACCCCCGCGCCAGTTCGGTCTGCGGGTCCAGATACAGCGGCAGGCTCGTGATGCCGGCATCGTCCCAGAAGTCCCGCATCGCGGCCGGATTGTGGCGTCCGAAGGCCACGGTCACCACGTCCAGGCCTTCGGGGCCAAGCTCGTCCTGCAGGGCCTGAAGCGACGGCATCTCGGCCTTGCAGGGGCCACACCACGTCGCCCAGAAGTTCAGCACGACGACCTTTCCGGCGTAGTCCGACAGGTCACCTGTCGATCCATCCTCGCGCAGGTAGCCGGTGATGGCGGGGGTGTAGCTTTCGACCGGCTCCAGCGTTTCCATTTCCCCAATCAGGAGCGCGGGGTCGAGCGCCAGCGCAGGGGTGGCGAGCGTCAGGGCGAGGCCGTATAGGGCAAGGCGAAGTTTCTCAAGCATGGGGCGTTCCGATGTCGAAGTCCGAATCCGGGTCGAACAAGATGTGGGGCGGCCGGTTTGCGCAAGGGCCCGATGCGATCATGGAGGCGATCAACGCCTCGATCGGATACGACCGCCGCATGGCCCCTCAGGACATCGAGGGCAGCCGGGCCCATGCCGCGATGCTGGCCGCGCAGGGTATCGTCACCGATACGGATGCGGAGGCGATGCGGGAAGGCCTCCTCACGGTGTTGTCAGAGATCGAGGGCGGCACCTTCGCGTTCTCGACCGCGCTGGAGGACATCCACATGAACGTGGAGGCGCGCCTGACCGAGATCATGGGCCCCGCCGCCGGACGTCTGCACACCGCGCGGTCGCGCAACGATCAGGTCGCGCTCGATTTCCGCATGTGGGTACGCGACCAATGCGACGCGGCCATCGACGCCCTGCCCCGGCTGATCGGCGCGCTGGTCGCCCAGGCCGAGGCGGGGGCCGACTGGGTGATGCCTGGGTTTACCCACCTGCAGACCGCGCAGCCGGTCACATGGGGTCATCACATGCTGGCCTATGCCGAGATGTTCGCCCGCGATCTGTCGCGCTTCACCGATGCGCGCCGGCGGATGAACGAGTGCCCGCTGGGGGCCGCCGCGCTGGCCGGCACCTCCTTTCCCATCGACCGCGACATGACGGCCGCGGCCCTGGGTTTCGACCGGCCATCGGCCAATTCGCTCGACGCCGTGTCCGACAGGGATTTCGCGCTGGAGTTCCTGTCGTCCGCGTCGCTCTGCGCCATGCACCTGAGCCGGCTGGCGGAGGAGCTGGTGATCTGGTCCTCGGCGCAGTTCCGGTTCGTGCGCCTGTCGGACCGCTGGACCACCGGGTCGAGCATCATGCCGCAAAAGAAGAACCCCGACGCGGCCGAGCTTCTGCGCGCCAAGATCGGTCGCATCTTCGGGGCGCAGACGGCGCTGCTGATGGTGATGAAGGGGCTGCCGCTGGCCTATTCCAAAGACATGCAGGAGGACAAGGAGCAGGTCTTCGACGCCGCCGACAGCCTCATGTTGGCGCTGGCCGCGATGACGGGGATGGTGGCCGACATGACGGCCGAGAAGGACAATCTGGAGGCCGCGGCGTCGAGCGGGTTCTCGACCGCCACCGACCTCGCCGACTGGCTGGTTCGGGAACTGGACCTGCCTTTCCGCGAGGCGCACCACGTTACCGGCACGCTGGTCCGCATGGCCGAGGAGGCGGGTGTCGACCTGCCGGACCTGACGCTCGACCAGATGAAATCGGTGCATGACGGCATCACCGAAGATGTCTTCGGGGTGCTGGGGGTGCACAATTCCGTCGCCTCCCGCACCTCCTATGGTGGCACGGCGCCCGACAACGTCCGCGCCCAAGTGGCGCGCTGGAAGGAGCTGCTGGCATGATCCGCCTTTTCCCCCTGCTTCTTCTGCTGGGCGCCTGCGGCGTCGACGGAGCGCCCAGGCCGCCGTCGGAGTCCGACAGCCCGCCGCCTCCGGGCCTCGTCGTGTCGGGCAGCGCCGAGATGGGGGTGACGGGGTCGTTCTGACCCGTCCGCCACCGTCGAGCCAGGGTGACACTGCACGGGTGCGCGAGCCCGTTGCGCCTGCCCGCACCCCTGATACAGTCCGGAAAACGAGAGCAGCGGGGCCGCCCCCGGCAGGAGATTTGCATGGAAAAGTTTCCCATGACGCCACGGGGTCTCGATGCCCTTCAGAAGGAACTGAAGCTCCTCAAATCCGAGGAACGCCCTTCCATCATCCGCGCCATCGCCGAGGCGCGGGAGCATGGCGACCTGTCCGAGAACGCCGAGTACCATTCCGCGCGGGAAAAGCAGTCCTTCGTCGAAGGCCGCATCAAGGAGCTGGAGGGGCTGATTTCGCTGGCCGAGGTGATCGACCCCGCCAAGCTGTCGGGCCCGATCAAGTTCGGCGCGACCGTGACCCTGGTCGACGAGGAGACCGAGGAGGAAAGGACCTATCAGATCGTGGGCGAACAGGAGGCCGATATCGAGAACGGGCTTCTCAACATCAAGTCGCCCCTCGCCCGCGCGCTGATCGGCAAGGAGCAAGGCGACAGCGTCGAGGTCCGCACGCCGGGCGGCACCCGCGACTACGAGGTCACCCTCGTCGAATACAAGTGACGCCGGGGCGCGCGCGATGACCGACACCTCCCATCGCCACCCCCGCCTGACGGCCGGGCACCGCGGCAGGCCTCAGGGCCGGGCGGCGCGGGCCGCAGCCCTGTCGCTGCCCGAGGTGGTCGCCCTCATCCTGAGTGCGGGATGGCTGTTGCTGGTAGGGTGGTTCTTCCTCACCCTCGATCCGCAAGAGGCACGGCTGACGCGCGCCAGCCCGCTGGCCGCGACGTTCACCATCCTGGGTGTGCTCCTGCCGGTCGCGCTCGTCTGGGTCGCGGCCGCCGTCGCCCGGACGATGCGGACCATGCGCGAGGAAAGCGCGCGCCTGCAGACGATGATCGAGCAGATGCGGATGACCTGGCTCGACGGTGGCCAAGGCGCGCCCGCCGGCCTGCCTCCCGAGGTCGAGGACCGCATCGACCGCATGTCGCGCGCGCAGGATGCCCTGGCCGCCGAGGTCGCGGCGATGCAGCGGCCCGAGGACGACGACGCGGCCCTGACCCGCCTGCGCCCCCGCCTGCGCCTGACCGAATCCATGCAACCCGGTCTCGCGTTGGAGCCCACCGAACGCGATGCCGACCCCCTGCCGCCGGAGGATTTCATCCGCGCGCTCGACTTTCCCGCGAACGAGCGGGATGCCGAGGGGTTCCGCGTGCTGCGCGATGCCTTGCGTCACCATCCGACCGCGCAACTGGTGAAGGCGTCGCAGGACCTGCTGACCCTTCTGGCGCAGGACGGGATCTACATGGACGATCTGTCGGTCCATCGCGCCGACCCCGTCCTCTGGCGCGCCTTCGCGGACGGCACGCATGGGTCGGACGTGGCGGCCTTGGGCGGCATCCGCGACCGTTCCAGCGTGGCGCTGACGACCGGGCGCATGAAGGACGATTCCGTGTTCCGCGAGACCGTCCACCACTTCCTGCGGACCTTCGACCGCGTCTTCGCCGATTTCGCCGAAACCGCGTCCGACACCGAGATCATGCGCTTCGCGGAGACGCGGACGGCGCGGGCCTTCATGCTGACCGCACGCGTGGCTGGCACCTTCGATTGACGTTGACGGTTCGTCAGGGCGCAGAGCCTGCGCGTTCGCCGGCGTTTCCCTTCCGGCGCCGCAGCACCACCTTTCAGTCATCGCACGAACGGAGGACAGAATGGGACAGCTGATCGACGGCGTCTGGCACGACGACTGGTATGACACGGAGAAGTCGGGCGGCCGGTTCGTCCGGTCTACCGCCGGGTTCCGCAACTGGATCACCCGGGACGGCAGCGCCGGTCCCACCGGCGATGGCGGGTTCCCGGCCGAGGCAGGGCGCTATCACCTCTACGTCTCGCTTGCCTGCCCCTGGGCGCACCGGACGCTGATCTTCCGCAGCCTCAAGGGGTTGGACAGCCTGGTCGGCGTTTCCGTCGTGCATCCCGACATGCTGTCCGACGGCTGGACCTTCGCCACGGATTTCCCCGGCGCGACGGGCGACCGGCTCATGAACCTGCCGTTCATGCGCGACGTCTATATCCGCGCCAAACCGGACGTGTCGGGCCGCGTCACCGTTCCGGTGCTCTGGGACAGGGAGCGGGGGACCATCGTGTCCAACGAATCGGCCGAGATCATCCGCATGTTCAACGACGCCTTCGACGGGCTGACCGGCAACGACGTCGACTTCTATCCCGAGGACCTGCGCCCCCGGATCGACGACATCAACGCGCGCGTCTACGAGACGGTCAACAACGGCGTCTACAAGGCCGGGTTCGCCACCACGCAGGCCGCCTATGACGAGGCGGTCGCGGCGCTGTTCGATACGCTCGATTGGCTGGAAGACCTGCTGGGGCAGACGCGCTATCTGGCGGGCGATCGGCTGACCGAGGCGGACTGGCGGCTGTTTACCACCCTCGTCCGGTTCGACACGGTCTATTATGGCCACTTCAAGTGCAACCGCCGGCGGATCGTCGACTATCCGAACCTCTGGGCCTATACGCGCGAGCTGTTCCAGCATCCGGGCGTGGCCGGGACCGTGGATCTGGACCATATTTCCCGGCACTATCACTTCAGCCACGACACGATAAATCCGCACCGCATCGTGCCGGTCGGCCCGGACATCGACTGGACCGCGCCGCACGGACGCGACGCGGTCGGCAAGCCGGGCTAGTGCATCATCGACGCCGCGCCCGCGTGGAAAGCGATGAGGGCGGTCAGGTCGGTGGGGGGCATGTCGCCCGAGATCAACGCATGGGCGTTACCGACATGCGCGAAGAGCGACCCATCGGCCATCAGCCCACCCCCGCCCAGCAGGATCACCCGCGCGTCCGGGCGGCGATAGTTGGCGAAATCCGCCACTGCGAGCGGACTGCCGTCGTCCAGCGACAGGTGGATCATCACCACCGATGGCGCCGTCTCGCACAGCATCAGCGCCGCCTCGTCTTGGGTCCTTGCCGACAGGAGCGTCATCCCCTCGCGAGCGAGGGCCTGTCGTGCCTTTCGAAATTCGGCGTCGGATGCGAAACAGGGACCGACCGCCAGCACCGGATTGAATGCACGCAACATGTAAATACCTCTCGCGGCGAAGCCGCACAGGAACCCCTTCCTGCCTCGACGATGCGTTCCATTCCTTAAGCAAACCTTAACGCCCCCGGCCGGTGTCGGGCACCCGGCGTGATCCTGCCGATTGCCCCTCGGCGACCCGCCGTCTATCCATCGGGCGGACAGCACAGATGCCCGACGACCGGAGTTCCGATGCCCACGACGATCACCATTTGCGACACCTGCAAGCGCGACGGCTGGACCGCCGGCACCGAACTCAGCGACGGAGAAGCGCTGGCCGCGCTGGTCGAGGCGGCGGCGCAGGGCATCGACGGTGTGCAGACGCGCCGCCATTCGTGCCTGATGGGGTGTTCGGGGGCCTGCAACATCGCGCTCCAGGCGCCGGGCAAGATGGCTTATACGCTCGGCCGTTTCGATCCAACGGCCGAGGCGGCGCAGGGCATCGTGGATTATGCCCGAATGCACGCGCAGACGGACACGGGCGTCGTGCCTTTCCGGCAATGGCCCCCCGCGATCAAGGGTCATTTCGTGACCCGGCATCCACCGCTGCCCGCCTGACGTTCGTGGCCTGCGAACGCGACCACGGCGGGGGTCTCGATGCGGCGCGCGCGCGTTGGGGCGGCGCGGTGGAGGACTGGATCGATCTCTCCACCGGTATCAATCCGGAGCCGTACCCCCTTCCGACCTTCACGGACCGCGACTGGACGGCCCTGCCCGACCGCGACGCAAGACAGGCGCTGGAACATGCGGCACGGCGGTTCTGGAACGTGCCTGACGGCGCTGCCGTGCTGGCCGCTCCCGGCGCCTCGGCCCTGATCGCGCGCATCCCGGCGCTGCTGCCGGCCGGATCGGTGGACATCCCCGGCCCGACCTACAACGAACATGCCGCCGCCTTCACCGCCGCCGGCTGGACCCTGGCCGAAGGCGCGGCGGATGCGCGCGTCCTGGTCCACCCCAACAACCCCGACGGACGCCGCTGGTCGGCTGCCGATGCCAGCGCTCCGCTCACCGTCATCGACGAAAGCTTCTGCGATGTCGCGCCCGAGATCAGCCTGATGTCGCTGGCAGCACGCCCGGGGACCATCGTCCTTCGCAGCTTCGGCAAGTTCTGGGGCCTGGCCGGCCTGCGCCTGGGGTTCGCCATGGGCGACCCGAACCTGCTGGCACGACTGGCCGGGATGTTGGGGCCCTGGCCCGTGGCCGGGCCCGCCCTGCGGGTCGGAGCAGCGGCGCTGGCCGATCCCGACTGGGCCGCGCGCACCCGCGGGCGTCTGGCCGCCGATGCCGCGCAGCTCGACGGGCTGCTCGCACCGCAT
The DNA here is from genome assembly GCF_001403735.1 of Jannaschia rubra. Taxonomy (GTDB): domain Bacteria; phylum Pseudomonadota; class Alphaproteobacteria; order Rhodobacterales; family Rhodobacteraceae; genus Jannaschia; species Jannaschia rubra. The sequence goes on along the minus strand of NZ_CXPG01000020.1, from coordinate 603,928 downwards.
GGGACGTGCGTGGGCGGGACCGACCTGTACCGCCTGTTCGACGTCGGCGACGCGGCCGCCATGCAGGACCGTCTGGCGCGGCACCGCATCTGGTCGCGGGTCTTTCCCTATTCGACGGGGTGGCTGCGGTTGGGCCTGCCGCCCCGTGACGGCTGGGAACGGCTGGAAAGGACGCTGGCATGATCCTGGCCGCGGCGATGATCCTCGACGCCGTGTTCGGTGAGCCGGAATGGCTCTGGTCGCGGGTGCCGCATCCAGCGGTCGTCATGGGGCGTGCCGTCGAATGGTGCGACGGGCGGCTGAACCGGGGCGACCGGCGGCAACTCAAGGGTGTGGTGGCCATCGCGGGTCTCTTGATCGTCGCCCTGATCCTGGGCGGGTTCATTGCCGCCGTGCCGGACTTCGGCGTGCTGGAGGCCATCGCCGCCGCGACCCTTCTGGCACAGCGCAGCCTGGCCGACCACGTTCGCGCCGTGGCGACCGCGCTGCGCGACGACGTGGGCGCGGGGCGGCAGGCCGTCGCGCGGATCGTCGGCCGCGACGTCACCGCGATGGAGGCCTCGCAGGTCAGTCGCGCCGCCATCGAAAGCGCGGCCGAGAACCTGTCCGACGGCGTGATCGCACCCGCGTTCTGGTTCGTTGTCGGCGGCCTGCCGGGGATGCTCGCTTACAAGGTCGTCAACACCGCCGACAGCATGATCGGATACCGCACCCCGCGCCATGAGGCGTTCGGCTGGGCGGCGGCGCGGCTGGACGACGTGATGAACTGGGTCCCCGCGCGGCTGACCGCCCTTCTGATCCTGCTGTCGCATCTGGCGCTACGGCATTGGCACCGGGTTCCCAACGATGCGCGCCAACACCGCTCGCCCAATGCGGGCTGGCCCGAGGCGGCGGCGGCCCCGCTTCTCGACCTGTCGCTGGCCGGGCCGCGCAGCTATGACGGCCGGATGCAGGATTTCCCCTGGGTCAACCCCATGGGACGCAAGGACGCCGGTCCCTGCGACATCGACAGGATGGTGGCGGTGCTCTGGCGGACATGGGGCCTGGCGCTCGGCATCGCCATCCTGATCGGCCTGCTGTGACGCGCCGCCTCAGGCGGCAGACACGGCGACCGATTGCGCGTTCAGCCGCGCCGCGCCGAAGGACGTCATGAAAGAAACGTCCGCCGCATCGCGCCCTACCCCGATCACCGCCATCTCGGATGCATCGGCCATGCCCGTCGCATCCACCAGGTGCCAAGCGCCGTCGAGCAGGACTTCGGCCACCGCGTGGAAGTCGGGCGGATCGACGCCGGGGGCGTAGACGCTAGCCATTCGCGCCGGGATCCCCGCCGCCCGCGCCATGGCGACGGCGACATGAGCATAGTCACGGCAGACGCCCTGACGTTGCAGGAAGGTGTCCGCCGCCGTCGTCGTCGAGGTGCTGGCCCCCGGAACATAGGCGAAGGCGCCGAAGATCCAGTCGCGGATCGCGGCTACCATTGGACCGCCCTGAAGCCCCGCGAATTCCGAACCGACGAACGCCTCGAAGACGTCGGACGGACAATAGCGCGACGCCATGAGATACGGCGTCGCTTCCGCCGGCGTCAGGCGCGGCGGGGTCGCGGATAGTGCCGTCAGGTCGGGCGCAGGACGCGTCACCCGGATCTGCGCGGTATACGTCACCTCCAGCCGGCCTCCGACCTGCATCCAGGCGCGCGTGCCCAGGGCCGCGTCGCCCGCAACCCGCCGGAACCCTTCGACAGGCGTGGTGAACAGCGCGTCCTCCTGCACCTCCTGTCCGGCAATTCGTGCGACCTCGATCTGCAAAAGCAGATCGGTCATGAGGGGAAAGTCATAGTCGAGGCGGGTTTCGATGCGAAGGTCCATCGTGACAAGCGCGCGGCACCGGCGTTCGGTTCCGAATGACCATGGCGTCGTCGCGGCCTCAGGCAACCAGCGCGGCGGCCTTCTTCAGATCCACCGAGACGAGCTGGCTGACCCCCTGCTCCACCATGGTGACCCCGAACAGGCGGTCCATGCGCGCCATCGTTACCGCGTGGTGCGTGATGATGAGGAATCGCGTGGCAGTCCGGCGCGTCATCTCATCCAGCATGTCGCAGAACCGCGTCACGTTCGCGTCGTCGAGCGGGGCGTCAACCTCGTCGAGCACGCAGATCGGCGCGGGATTGGCGAGGAACACCGCGAAGATCAGCGCGAGCGCGGTCAGCGTCTGCTCTCCCCCTGACAGGAGCGACAGGGTGGACAGCTTCTTGCCTGGCGGCTGGCACATGATCTCGAGCCCCGCTTCCAGCGGATCATCGGATTCGACCAGCTCCAGCCGCGCCTCGCCGCCCTGGAACAGGTGCCGGAACAGCGTCGAGAAGTTGGCGTTCACGGTGTCGAAGGCATCGAGCAGGCGCTGTCGCCCCTCGCGGTTCAGCGTGGCGATGCCGGCGCGCAGTTCCGCGACGGCCTGGTCGAGGTCGATCTTCTCGCTCGCCAGCAGGTCGTGCTCCCCGCGTACCTCGGCCGCGTCCTCCTCTGCCCGCAGGTTCACCGCGCCGAGCGCGTCGCGCTGACGTCTCAGGGCGACCACCTCTCCCTCGATCGTCTCGGCAGGGGGCAGGCCCTCCGGGTCCACCCCCAGCACCGACAGCAACTCCGCAGGTGTCGTGTCGAGTACCTCCGCGATCCGCTCCTCGGCCAGGGTCGCGGTCTCGCGCGCCGCCTCCAGCCGGGCCTCGGCCCGGGCTCGCGCCTCCCGCGCCTCGCCCGCCCGCCGTTCCGCATCGCGGGCGCCTTGCGTGCGCTGGCGCAGCGCGGTCTCGCCTTCGGCCAGCGCGTCGGCTGCGGCTGCGCGCCGTCGTTCCGCGCGGTCGATCTCTCCGGCCAGATCGTCGCGCTGCACAGCAAGAGTGGGCGGCACGGCCCGGGCGGCCTCCAGCTCCGTCTCGGATCGTGCACGCCGGTCGGTCAGGTCGGAAAGCCGCCTGTCCGCACTCTCCAGCCGCTGGCGCCAGCTTCCAAGCTCCTTGCCGACCTGCTGCGCGCGGGCGGCGCGGGTCTGCGCGTCACGCTTCATCGCATCGGCCTGCGCGCGTCGGGCCATCATCGCCATCCGCGCCGCCTCGACCGTGGTGCGGATCGTGTCCAGCGCCCGCCGCGCCCCGTCGAGCGGGGGCAGGCCGCGCCGGGTGGCCTCGGCCTCGCGCTGCGCCTCGCGGGCCTCCAGCATCTCGGTCTCGAGCCGCGCGACGGCCATCTGCGCGGTCTCCAGACGGGATGCCGCGGTGGCCTTCGCTCCCTCGGCCTGCGCCTGCGCCCGGCCCGCCTCGGTCATGGCGCGGTCGGCGGCGCGGCGGGTCTCGCGCGCTTCGGCCTCGGCCTCCTTGCGGCGCGTCAGGGTCCGGGCCAGCGCCTCATGCGCGGCCTGCGTGCCTTCCGCCCGGCCCGTCGCCTCCTCCAGATCCTGACGGAGCGAGGCCAGCCGGTTCACCTGCCGCAGGCGAAGCGCGGCCGAGGACGGCGCCGCCTCGGCCGACGCGCGAAACCCGTCCCACCGCCAGAGGTCGCCGTCGGTGGACACGAGGACCTGACCGGGATGCAGGCGCGGCTGCATCTGTGCCGCTTCCTCCGGCGCCACCAGCCCGATCTGCGCCAGCCCCCGCGCCATCGCATCCGGGCCCTGAACGTGAGGCGCCAGCGGCACGATCCCCTCGGGCAGGTCGGGCGCGCGGTCGTAAGGGGGCAGCGTCGCCCAGCCGGTGTCCTCCTCCCCCTTGTCGATCTCGGAGGCCCGCAGGTCGTCGCCATAGGCCGCGCCCAGAGCCGCCTCGAACCCCGGCGCGACGGTCAGGCGGTCGAGCAGCGGCTCCCCCTCGCCCGTGTCGCGCGTCAGAAGCCTGGCCAGCGCGCTGACCTCCGCGCCCAGCGTGTTGGCCACGCCCTCGGCCTCGGCCCGTTCCGTGCGGGCGCGGCCTTCGGCGTCCTGCGCCGCCTCGCGCGCTGTCTCGGCCCCGGTCAGGGCCGCTTCGGCAGCCGTGGCGGCATCCTGCGCACGGGCAAGGTCGGCGGCGGCGGCGGCGACACGGCCGTCTGCCTCGGCCAGCGTCGTCCGTGCGGCGTCAGCCGCCGTTCGGGCGCCGTCGGCGTCTGCGGTGATGCGGGCGACCCGTTTCCCGGCATCCTCGGCCATCCGGCTGACCGACTGGTGACGCGCCGACAACCGCGCCAGATCCTCGGTCAGGATGCCCAGTTCCTCCTCCCGCTTGCCCAGGACGTCGGCCGCCTCCTTCGCCTCCGTCTGGGCGGCGCGCAGGGCGTCGTCCTCGCCCTCGGCGGCATGCACGAGCTCCTCTTCCTCCGTCGTCAGCCGCGCGATGGTGTCGCCCGCGTCGCGGTTGAGCGTGCCCTCCCGCTCCGCGTCGGCGATCAACTGGGCGATCCGCGTCTCCAGTGCCTCGATCGCCTCGCGCGCTTGCCGCTCGCGCTCCGCCACGGTGTCACGCTGAACCGACAGGCGTTGCAGGATGGCGCCGGCCACGGCTTCCTCCTCCCGCAGGGCGGGCATCGCGTCTTCGGCGGCGGTCCGCGCCGTTTCGCCCTGTACGGCGGCCCGTTCGGCGGCGGCGGCCTCGGTCAGGCGGGTCCGCAGTGTCGCATCGGCAATGGCACGCCCCTCCTCGGCCTCGCGCCAGCGACGATAGAGCAGCAGGCCCTCCGCATGGCGCAGGCGGGCCGCTATGTCGCGATACCGCGCCGCCTGCCGGGCCTGCCGGGCAAGCGCGGCGAGTTGCGTGGCGAGCTGCTCGATCACGTCGTCGACGCGTGCCAGGTTCGCCTCCGTCGCGTTCAGCTTCAACTCCGCCTCGTGCCGCCGCTGGTAGAGCCCCGAAATCCCCGCTGCTTCCTCCAGGATTCGCCTGCGCCGCTGCGGCTTGGCGTTGATCAGTTCCGAGATCTGCCCCTGCCGGACCAAAGCCGGGGAGTGTGCCCCCGTCGAAGCGTCGGCGAACAGCATCTGCACGTCGCGCGCCCGCACCTCGCGGCCGTTCAGGCGATAGGCCGATCCGGCGTCGCGGGTGATGCGCCGCACTACGTCCAGCGCGTCGGCGTCGTTGAACGTGGCGGGTGCGGTGCGCGCGCTGTTGTCGAGGGCCAGCGTCACCTCGGCGAAATTGCGCGCGGGCCGCGATGCGGCACCCGCGAAGATCACGTCCTCCATCCCCCCGCCGCGCATGGCGGTCGGGCGGTTCTCGCCCATGACCCACCGCAGCGCCTCGAGCAGATTGGACTTGCCGCAGCCATTCGGCCCCACCACACCCGTCAGCCCGTCGGCGATCAGCAGATCGGTCGGGTCCACGAAGCTCTTGAAGCCGTTCAGTCGCAGGCGCGAGAATTGCATGACCGCTTTTCCGCGTTGCCGGGCCGTCAGGTCAAGGACCGATGGCGGGATTAGCCGCGCGAGGTGCGCGGCGAACGCCCTTGACGCCACGGGCCGTCCCGCGCATCACGGATGGGCAAGGTTTCCCCGGCCTAAGGCCATCGGGGAATGAAATGGGAATGCGGTGAGGGGGATCCAACCAGGACCCCGATGCCGCAGCCGCCCCCGCGACTGTAAGCGGTGAGCGCGGTGCCACGAAGCCACTGGGGCATGCCCCGGGAAGGCGGCACCAAGCTTCGACCCGCAAGCCAGGAGACCAGCCCTGCGCGACGTGAACCCAACCCCGTCGGGTGTGACGGGACGAAGGAGAGACATCATGACGACCCGAACGCAGACCGCCCCCATGCAGACCGCCGGCCACGCCGTTCCCAAAGGCAGGGACCTCGCCGGGCTGGCCTTCGCCGCGATCCTGGGGCTCGGCCTCATCTTCGTGGCGGGCTTCAGCCATTCGCAGACGATCCACGACGTGGCCCATGACCAGCGCCACTCGATGGCATTTCCCTGCCACTGAGGGTCGTTCCATGACGAAACACGTGCTGACCGGCGGGTTGATCGCCGGGCTTGTCGCCGGCTTGTTCGCCGTGCTGCTGCAACTGACATTCGTGGTGCCGCTTCTTCTGGAAGGGGAACTCTACGAATCGGGCGACCGGGTGCATTTCGGCACCGGCGGTCCCGAGTCCATCGCAGGCGCCCCCGCAATCGACGGTGAGATGATGCGCCATGCGGGCACGCTGGCCATGAGCCTCGTGTCCTGGATCGGCTTCGCCCTGCTGCTTGTCGTAGGTTTCGCCTTGGCCGCGCGGGCCGGTCATTCGGTCGATGCCCGCAAGGGCGCCATCTGGGGCCTTGCCGGATTCATTGCGGTGGCGCTGGCCCCGGCGATGGGGCTGGCACCGGAGCTGCCGGGCACGATCGCGGCGGAACTGGGCGCGCGGCAGATCTGGTGGTCGGCGACGGTCGTACTGACGGCGGGGGGGCTTGCCGCCTTCGCCTTCGGCAAGGGCCCTGTTGCCGTCTTCGCCGGGGCCGTCGCCATTGCCTTGCCGCATATCGTCGGGGCGCCCACGCTCGACACCTATTTCGGCGTCAGCCCGCCGGAACTGTCGGCGCATTTCGCGGCGCGCGTGCTGGCGGTGTCGGCGGCGATCTGGGTGTTCCTCGGGGCGGTCGCGGGCTGGCTCTGGGCGCGGCCGGCTCCGACCTAGGCCGGAATGCAGCCGCGCAGCGTCGTCCGGAGCCGCCCGCAGGGGCGTGCGTCCGTCACCACGCCCCGCGGCGCCGAGCGCCAGAGTCCGACGAAGGCCGCGACCTCCGCCGCCTGATCCACCGGGTCCGTGCCCGCGAACAGATAGACGGCCCGCCCCGGCGCGCGAAAGGCAAGCGACACGGGCTGCCCGCAGGCATTGAGGCAGGCGGCCACCTCGACCGGGCAATCCGGCACTGCCGACCGCAGCGCCGCCACCATCTTCTCCGTCCGCTCCGGCAGGCAGCCGCCGCAGACGATCATCCGTTCACCCTTTTTCGACACGAGGCCCGCCATGCAATCGAAGATACCCGCCACCATCGTCACAGGCTTTCTGGGCGCGGGCAAGACGACCCTGATCCGTCACCTGCTGCAGAACGCGGGCGGCCGGCGCATCGCCCTCATCATCAACGAATTCGGCGATCTGGGCGTGGACGGCGGCATTCTCACCGGATGCGGGATCGAGACCTGCACCGAGGATGACGTGGTGGAACTGTCCAACGGCTGCATCTGCTGCACCGTGGCCGACGACTTCATTCCGACGATGGAGGCGCTGCTGGCGCGTCCCGTGCCGCCCGATCACATCGTGATCGAGACATCGGGCCTTGCGCTGCCGCAGCCGCTGGTCCGGGCGTTCAACTGGCCTGGCCTGAAGACGAAAGTGACCGTGGACGGCGTCATCACGGTGCTGGACGGACCGGCGGTCGCGGCCGGCACCTTCGCGGCGGACGTCGCGGCCGTGGACGCGCAGCGCGCGCAGGACGACGGCCTCGACCATGAGACACCGCTATCGGAACTTTACGCCGATCAGGTGGCCTGCGCCGACATGATCGTCGTCAACAAGACCGACCTGCTGGACGGCGCGACCGATGCGCTGCTTGCGCGTATCCGGAATGAGGCGCGGGACGGCGTTCAGGTCATCCCCGCCGTCATGGGCGCGCTGCCCGCCGACGTCCTTCTGGGGCGGGGCCAGGGTGCGGAGGACGACATCGCAGCCCGTCACGAGGTGCATCATCATCACCATCACGACGAGGATGACGACCACCACGACGACGACCACCACGAGCACGGCCACGACGCCTTCGAGAGCTTCGTCGTCGAGACGCCGGAGGTTGACGATCCCGCCGCCTTCGCGCGCAAGCTGTCGCAGGTGATCCGCGACCACGGCATCCTGCGCCTCAAGGGCTTCGCCTCGGTCGCGGGCAAGCCCATGCGCCTGACGGTGCAGGCGGTCGGGCCCCGGGTGGATCACTATTTCGACCGGCCGTTGGGGTCCGATACCCGGGGCGCGCGCCTCGTCGTGATCGGACAGGCCGGGCTGGACCGCCCGGCGATCGAGGCGGCATTGCGCTGAATGGCGCAGCCCGTCCCGACCTGCGGTCCGGCGGCCCTAAAGTTGCGCCTCGGCCACCGCGATGCGCGCGGCGAGCCGGGCGTTGTTGAGCACCAGTTCGATGTTCGCCCCGAGCGCGCGCCCCTCGGTCACGGCGTTCAGGTGGCCCAGAAGGAACGGCGTGACGTCCTTGCCGCCCACGCCCTCGGCCTCCGCCTTGGCAAGCGCGGCGTCGATGGTGGCGCCGATCTCGTCGGCGTCGAGCGCATGTTCGTCGGGGATGGGGTTCGCGACCAGCATCCCCGTGCCCAGACCCAGATCGGCATTCGCCCGGCGCGCGGCCGCAATCTGCGCGGGGTCGTCGAAGCGCTCGCCCGTCGTGAAGCCGGACCGCGGGGTGTAGAAGGCGGGAAACTCGTCAGTGCCGAAGGTGACGACGGGAACACGCAGGGTTTCCAGCACCTCGATCGTGCGCGGGATGTCCAGGATCGACTTCACCCCGGCGCAGACAACCAGCACGTCCGTCAGCGACAGCTCGGTCAGGTCGGCGCTGATGTCCATGCCGTCGCCGCGGTGCACGCCGCCCACGCCGCCGGTGGCGAAGACGCCGATGCCGGCCAGGCGGGCGATCCGCATGGTCGCGCTGACCGTGGTGCCCGCCGTCAACCGCTTGACGATGCAGGCCCCGAGATCGCGCGACGCCGTCTTGACCACGCCCTTGTCGCGGCCGAGCCGCTCCACCTGAGTAGAGGACAGGCCGGCGCAGGGCATGCCGTCGATCACGGCGATCGTGGCGGGCACGGCGCCGTTGTCGCGGACCGCCTGCTCCACCTGCAAGGCGACTTCGGCGTTCTGCGGCCAGGGCATTCCGTGACTGATGATCGTGGATTCGAGAGCGACGACGGGTCGCCCCTCGGCCACGGCATCGGCGACTTCCTGGGTCATCTGCGGCTGGATCATCTGGCACCTCCTGTTCTAGGGCCACCTCTTGCCTTGTCGAAGGGCCAAGGTCACGCGCTTCTTTGCCATCCCGTCACGTGTCATGAAAAGGGACTGCCATGCACCTCCTAGCCGCCCAGCCCGGTTCAATCGACAAGGGCGAGGCCGTCGACCTGGGGCAGACACCCGCCGAAGTCGTGGTCATCACCGCCGCGGATACCGAACTCGCGGCCTTGTCCGGAGCGCGTGCCGCGATGGAGGATCCGCCCGACCTGCGGCTGGCGAACCTGATGCACCTGCGCCACCCGATGTCGGTCGACATGCACCTCGACGATTGCGCGACGCGCTCGGGGCTGGTGATCGCGCGCATCCTGGGCGGGCGCGGATACTGGTCCTATGGCCTCGAGCAATACGCCGCCCGCCTGCACGAGGCCGGCGTGCCCTTCGCCGCCCTGCCGGGCGATGACCGGCCCGACGCCGAACTGCGCGACCTCAGCACCGTGTCGGCCGAGGATTACGACGCCCTCTGGTCCTGCCTCGTCGAAGGCGGCCCGCAGAACGCGACGACCTTCCTCGCCCATGCCCGCGCCATGGTCCGGGGAAAGGACCGCCCCGCCCCCGCCCGCCCCCTTCTGCGCGCGGGCCTCTACTGGCCCGGCCTGCAGGACGCCGATCTCGCCACCCTGCGCGCGGCCTGGACCGACGATGCCCCCGTGGTCCCAGTCGTCTTCTACCGCGCGCTGCTGCAAGGCGCGGGCCTGAACCCGGTGAACCGCATGGTGCGGGCGTTGCTGCGGGCGGGAATGAACCCGATGCCCGTCTTCGTGGCGTCGCTCAAGGACCCGGTGTCGCAGGCGACGCTCGAATCGCTGTTCGCCGCCGCTCCTCCGGATGCCATCCTGAACCTGACCAGCTTCGCCGTGGGCGACCCGGCCGCGAACCCCCTCGCGGCGCCCTATGCAAATGCCGCGCCGGTGTTCCAGGCGGTCCTGTCGGGCGGGACGGAGGAGGCATGGCAGGCCGGGCTGACCGGTCTCGCGGCGCGCGACATCGCCATGAACGTCGCCCTGCCGGAACTTGACGGCCGGGTCCTGGCCCGCGCCATCGGGTTCAAGGGCGAAGCCTTCTTCGATACGGCGACGCAGTGCCCCATCGCGACGTGGAAGGCGCAGGGCGACCGGATCGTCTTCGTGGCCGACCTTCTCGCGAAGTGGTGCCGGCTGCGCCGCCTCGCCCCCGCCGACAGGCGCGTCGCGCTGGTGCTGGCGAACTATCCGAACCGCGACGGGCGGCTGGCGAATGGCGTGGGGCTGGATACGCCGGCGGCGACCGTCCACGTCCTGCGGCTGCTGGCCGGCGCGGGGTATGACGCCACCCCTCCCGAGGACGCCGCCGCGCTGATGGCGCGGATCATGGCCGGGCCGACGAACTGGCTGACCGACCGGGCGGAGCGGACAGGGGGTGAGCGGCTGCCGCTCGACGCCTACCTGCGGTTCCACGCGACCCTGCCGCTCGCCGCACGGGAACGGATCGCCGAACGGTGGGGGGCGCCTGCGGACGACCCTTTCTTCTGCCAAGCCGAGGACGGAACCGGCGGCCACTTTGCCCTGTCGATCCATCGCTGCGGCAAGGCGGTCGTGGCGCTGCAACCCGCGCGGGGCTACAACATCGACCCGACCGACACCTACCACTCCCCCGACCTCGTGCCGCCGCACAACTACCTCGCCTTCTACGCCTGGCTGCGGGCGAATTCGGACGCCGTCGTCCACATGGGCAAGCACGGCAATCTGGAATGGCTGCCCGGCCGGGCCGTGGCCCTGGGCGACACCGACTGGCCCGAGATCGCGCTCGGGCCGATGCCCCATGTCTACCCCTTCATCGTCAACGATCCGGGCGAGGGCACGCAGGCCAAGCGTCGGGCGCAGGCAGTCATCGTCGACCACCTGACGCCGCCGCTCACGCGCGCCGAAAGCTATGGCCCGATGCGCGATCTGGAAGGGCTGGTCGATGAATACTACGAGGCCGCGGGCGTGGACCCCCGACGGATCGACGTTCTGCGGGGCGAGATCCTCAGTCTAGCCTCCGTCACCGGCATCGACGTCGACGCAGGGTTCTCGGGCGACGAAGGCGATCTGGCGAAGCTCGACGCCTATCTCTGCGACCTGAAGGAGGCGCAGATCCGCGACGGTTTGCACATCTTCGGCATAAGCCCCGAAGGACGCCTGCGCGACGACCTGCTTCAGGCCCTGCTGCGCCTGCCGCGAGGCGAGGAGGGCAGCCTGCCGCGCGCCATCGCCGCCGACCTGGGGCTGGGGTTCGACCCCCTCGACTGCGAGATGGCCGCGCTTTGGGATGGCCCCCGTCCCGATGCGCTGACCGGGGACGATGCCTGGCGCAGCCATGGCGACACCGTGGAGCGGATCGAGACGCTGTCCACGCGCCTGCTGACCGGAGAGGCACCCCCCCCCGGCCCCGCGACCCGCGCGGTGCTGGAGGATGCGGACCGGCTGCGCGATGTGCTGGACCGCTGCGGCCCGGCCGAGGGCGAGGGGCTGCTCGCGGCGCTGTCCGGCCGGTTCGTGGCCCCCGCCCCGTCCGGCGCGCCGACGCGCGGGCGGCCCGACGTCCTGCCAACGGGGCGCAATTTCTATTCCGTAGACAGCCGCGCCGTGCCGACGCCCACCGCATGGAAGCTCGGCTGGAAGTCCGCCAGCCTGCTGGTCGAGCGGCACCTGCAGGACCATGGCGACTGGCCCCGCGCGATGCTGGTCACGGCATGGGGCACGGCCAACATGCGGACGGGCGGCGACGACATCACGCAGGCCTTGGCGCTGATGGGGGTCAGGCCCCGCTGGGACGCCGCAAATCGCCGCGTCACGGGGTTCGAAATCATCCCCGCCACCGCGCTCGGGCGCCCGCGCGTGGATGTCACGCTGCGGGTGTCGGGCTTTTTCCGCGACGCCTTTCCGCAGCAGATGGCGCTCGTCGATGCCGCCGCGCGCGCCGTGCAGGCGCTCGACGAGGCGGAGGAGGACAACCCCGCCGCAGCGCGGTTCCGCGCGGGCGAGAGCGCCGCCCGGGTCTATGGCTCGAAACCGGGCGCCTACGGCGCGGGCCTTCAGGCGATGATCGACGAGAGGCTGTGGTCGGACGCGGCCGACCTCGGCACATCCTATGTCGAATGGGGCGGCTATGCCTATGGCACGGGCGAGGGCACGCCGGATCACGACGGCCTGCGGCAGCGGCTGGGCCAAGTTGAGGCCATCGTCCAGAATCAGGACAACCGGGAGCATGACCTCCTCGACTCCGACGACTACTACCAGTTCGAAGGGGGTGCGGCGGCTGCGGTCGAGATGCTTCAGGGCGTCCGGCGACCGATCTATCACAACGACCATTCCCGCCCAGAACGCCCCGTCATCCGCACCCTGGAGGAGGAGATCGGCCGCGTTGTCCGCTCCCGCGTGGTCAACCCGAAGTGGATCGCGGGGGTCAAGCGCCACGGCTACAGGGGCGCGTTCGAAATCGCGGCGACGGTAGACTACCTGTTCGCCTTCGCCGCGACCACGGGCGCCGTGCGCGACCACCATTTCGATCTGGTCGCTGCCGCCGTGCTGGAGGACGAGGCGACCCGCGACTTCATCGCCGAGGCCAATGCGCCCGCCCTGGCCGACATCGCCGACCGCCTGGCCGAAGCCATCGACCGCGGGCTCTGGCGGCCCCGATCCAATTCGGCGCGCGATCTGATCGACCGGCTGGCGCGGGGTCGGGACTGACGGGTGCGGATCGGCGGATTGGACCGCCCCGCACCGCGCGGGCAACGATGCAACAAATCGCCCCCAAGGTGAGCCGACCTGCCGGGAATCCCTTGCCGCCACGGCAGCGCGCTTGGCAAAGCTGCGGCCTGACCGGCAGGTTGCGCCACGCCGCGCAGGATGCCCCCGAACCGAGGAGACCCCCTATGACCCGCTGTGCTTTCGCCATCGTTGCCGCCGGCCTCGTCGCCGGCTGCGTCCCCAGCCCCGAGAACTATGAGACCGCGCCGGTTACCGTCCCGACCGAGGCGGGCAATGTCGTATGCCAGCTCTATACCCCCAGGCGGGTCGTCTGGGACCGCTCCATCGACCGCCCCGCCAGCATGTCGGTCGGCCAGGCCGACGCGATCTGCAAGGCGGAAGGTGAGCGCCAGAAGGCCGCCCGCTAACGACCCTGTCGCGCCGGGTCACCGGCGCGGCAATCCAGGGCCATGTTCACCAACGCGATGTCGCCCACCGCGCTGCCGGGTTTGACGGCGCATCCCGTGACCTGTTCCGTGGCCTCCACGGCGGCGATCACCACCTGCGGCAAGCCGGGCCTCCAGGTCACGTTGGTTCGGGTTGCCTGAGCGGACTCGAGGTTCCAGTTGACGCGGAAATCATGCCCCCCGGCGCTGGCCGCCCCGGACCGGTCGAGGCGGTCGAGGGGGTGGGCCGTGTTGCAGGCGGACAGGATCAGAACAAGAAAGACCGGAAAGCGCATGTTCCCGGTCTCGCCCAGATAGATGAACGGCAGGTTAACGGCGGATCAGTCCGCAGGTTGGGGATCGCGCGCCACGAAGTCCAGACGCCGCGAGTTCAGGCGGCGCAGCATCAGGCGGGCGCGGCGGTTCTCGTCCTTGCGGGCCTCCCGCCAGGCTTCCTTCTCGTCGTCGATGGCCTCCTCCATCTTGCGGCGGGCCTTGAAGCTGGCCTTGGCGAGGGCGGAGACCATCTTCGTGTCGGGCTTCGGACGTTTGGGGCCCTCATCCGGGGCGGCGGGCAGGCACTGCCCCGCCAAGGCCGGTCCGCAAACGGTGGCGTGCCCGGCGGAGGATGGCTAGGATCGTTCCGAACCGGAGGCCCCCATGTCAGACATCCAGCCGCAACCCGACGACGCCGACCGCCACAACGCCAAGATGGCCAAGAAAAAGGCCGCGCGCGACAAGATCATGGCCACCAAGACCGAGGAAAAGGGTCTGGTGATCGTCCACACGGGCAAGGGCAAGGGCAAGTCGTCCGCCGCCTTCGGGATGATCTTCCGCTGCATCGCCCATGACATGCCCTGTGCCGTCGTCCAGTTCATCAAGGGCGGCATGTCCACCGGCGAACGCGACCTGATCCTGGCCCATTTCACCGACCGATGCGCCTTTCACACCATGGGCGAGGGATTCACCTGGGAGACGCAGGACAAGTCCCGCGACACCGAGATGGCGCAGGCGGCCTGGGCCACCGCGAAGGAGCTGATCGCCGACCCCGGCAACCGGATGGTCCTGCTGGACGAGATCAACATCGCGATCCGCTACGGCTATGTGGATGTGGCCGAGGTGGTGGCTTTCCTGCGCGACGAAAAGCCCCCGATGACGCATGTCGTCCTGACCGGCCGCAACGCGGCGGAGGAGCTGATCGAGGTGGCCGATCTCGTTACCGAGATGGAACTGGTCAAGCACCCCTTCCGGTCCGGCGTGAAGGCGCAGGCGGGCGTGGAGTTCTGACGACCCGCTGACGGCGGCGAGTCGGCACCCGGCCGCGCGAAGCCGCGGGGCCGTGGTTTTGCCATGACACCGTCACCGCCCCATGCCATGCCCGCGTCATGAACGGCTTCAATCCCAGGGTTCAACTCGATTGGCGGCGCCCCCCGCAGGAGTTCTTCTTCGCACCGGGCGTCGATGCGGGTCTCTGGACGACCGCGCCCTTGCCGCAGATGTGGGAGCGGCGACCGAAGGGGCGGATCGCCGCCGCTTCGGTCAGCGACTATGACAAGTTCCGCACCGCCACCCGCGACTACGTCACCTCGACATTCAGGGACCGCATCTTTCGGTCCGGCCTCCTCATGCGGACGGTTCCCGTCGTACTGGAGAACGTCACCACCGAAGGGCACTTCCTGGCCATCGACGGCAAGCACATTCTCAACGGGGCCGCGGGGACGCGCCTGCGGAACAAGTACAGCTGGGCAAACGAAGGGCATTTCGACGCCGACGCGGAGACGGCCGCGCATTTCGCCGAACTGCGGGCGGCCGATCCCGTGCCCCCGGTGTGGGAGGGATCGATCGACGGGCTGGATTTCGTGATCGACACGCGCAACGCGTTCAACTTCTACCACTTCGCCACGGAAACGTTGGGCCAACTCTGCCTTGTCGACCGCGACGACTTCACCGGCCGGGTTCTGATCCACAGCGACCGGGCCGAGGTGAAGACCTTCATCCGCGACTGGATCGACCAGATCTTCCCCCGCCTCCGGGGTCGGGTCGAGTTCCTGTCGGGCAATCATTCCTACGACCGCTGCCTGTCGGTCCTGAATGCCCGGCACCTCTGGTTTCAGACGGGCGCCAGCGCCATCGACGGGCTGGAGGAGGAGGCGCCGGAAACACCGCACTGGCTTGGACGCGTCCCCGACCGCAAGTCGATGCTCGTGCTCGACATGAATTCCTGCGACGATACCTTGCTGCTGCTGCGGGAAACGGCCCTCTCCCGCATCGAAGGGGGCGACTGGAGCCATTTGCCGCGCCGGTTCTGGGTCGGGCGGAAGTCGCAGCGCCACCGTCCGATGAAAGGCGAGGCGGCCCTGACCCGCGCCTTGGCCAAGCGAGGGTTCGAGATCGTCTACTTCGAGGATTATTCCCCCCTCGAACAGGTGGCCCTGTTGGCGCAGGCCGAGATCATGATGTCCTACCACGGTGCTGGCTTCGCCAACATGCTCTTCGCTTCGCCCGAGACGCATTGCATCGAGATCGGAACCCATCAGACCTGCCGCTTCCGCTGGCGCGATTTCCTGCCCCACACCATCGCCTCGGGGTGCCGCTACACCTCGCTCTTCGCCGATTTCAACGTCGACGATCCCGCCGAAGGCCCGCCGATCCGGTCGCGCCCCCTCCAGGCGGTGCGCCTTGGACCCGACGGACAGCGGAAGGTTCTTGCCTACGTCGACGCCATTCTGGGGCAGGTCAGGATCGACGATCCGGACTGGTTGGCCGAAGTCGCGCGGATGCTGGCGCGGACGGGCGATACCGACGCGCTCGCGCGGCTTCTCGACGGCCATCCGAACCAGACGATGGCGGACCCGGACATGATGGTGCAGCGGGCCAACCTGCATCTGGCGGCGGGCGACCCCGTCGCGGCCCGCCTGCTGCTGGAACGCGCATGGGAGATGACGGGCAACCGGCCCTTCCTTCTGGAGCGTCTGGTCCTGCTCTGCGAACGTCTGGGCGTCGAAGCGCCCTGGGCCAAGCTGCACGCCGCCCGCTATCCGCAGCGGGCGGGCCTTCTGGAGCAGAAGTTGCAGCGTCAGCGCCGGCAGGCGTGACGCCGGAGCGGGGCGCCTAGGACAGCGCCGCGTCGCACCGGCGGCAGACCCCGTCGTGCCCATGGTGGCCGACATCGGGCAGGATCTTCCAGCACCGCTCGCATTTGCCGCCCGTGGCCTGCGCGAAGACGACCGCCACGCCGGGCGCGTCGGCCAGGGTGAAGGCATCGTCCGGCGCGGGGTCCGTCGTCACCTCGATCCCGCTGACGATGCAGATGTCGTCGAAGTTGACGTCACGCAGAATTGCCGCCGTCGATCCGTCGACATGCACGGTGGGCGCCGCCTCGAGGGAGGAGCCGATGACCTTGTCGCGCCGCGCCTCCTCCAGCGCACCCAGAACGACGCGGCGGGTGCTGCGGATGCGCGACCATTTGTCGGCCAGCGCCGGGTCGCGCCAGCCGGGACGCGCCGACGGGAAATCCTGCAGGTGGACCGAGCTGTCGTCACCCGGATGCACCTCCAGCCAGACCTCCTCCATCGTGAAGGGCAGGATCGGGGCAAGCCAGGTCGTCATCCGTTCGTGCAACAGGCCCAGCACGGTGCGCGCGGCGCGGCGGCGAGGGGTGTCGCCGTCGCAATAGAGCGCGTCCTTGCGGATATCGAAGTAGAACGCCGACAGGTCCACGGTGGCGAACTGGAAGATCGCCTGCCAGACGCCCGCGAAGTCGTAGTCGGCGTATCCCCGGCGCACCTGATCGTCGAGCTCGGACAGCCGGTGCAGCACCCAGCGTTCCAGCTCCGGCATCTCCAGCGGATCGACCGGCGGGTCATCGGTGAGGGACCCCAGAAGGAACCGCATCGTGTTGCGCAGCCGGCGATAGCCGTCGGACACGCCCTTGAGGATCTCGGGCCCGATCCGGTGGTCGCTGGTGTAATCCACGGTCGCCACCCAGAGGCGCAGGATGTCGGCCCCGTACTGGTCCACGACTTCCTGCGGGACGATGGTGTTGCCCAGCGACTTGGACATCTTCACGCCCTTCTCGTCCAGCGTGAAGCCATGCGTGACGACGGCGCGGTAGGGGGCGCGCCCGATGGTGCCGCAGCCCTGCAGCATCGACGAATGGAACCAGCCGCGATGCTGGTCGGTCCCTTCCAGATAGACGTCGGCGATGCCGTCCGCCGTGCCGTCCGGCCGGTCGCGCAGGACGAAGGCATGGGTCGAGCCGGAGTCGAACCAGACGTCCAGGATGTCGAACACCTGATCCCATTCGGCGGGATCGTGATCGGAGCCGAGGAATCGCGCCTTGGCGTCGGGGCGATACCAGGCGTCCGCGCCCTCGGCCTCGAAGGCGGCGACGATGCGGGCGTTCACCGCCTCATCGCGCAGGATGAAGTCGTCGTCAGTTGCCTTGGCTCCCACCCGCGTGAAACAGGTCAGCGGCACGCCCCAGGCGCGCTGCCGCGACAGCACCCAGTCGGGCCGGTTCTCGATCATGGAATAGAGGCGATTGCGACCCGTGCGCGGTGTCCATTCGACCAGCTTGTCGATGGAGGTAAGCGCGCGACCCCGCACTGTTTCCCCGTATTCGTCCTGACCGTCGCCCACGGGTCGGTCGATGGCGGCGAACCACTGCGGGCGGTTCAGGCGGATGACAGGCGCCTTGGACCGCCACGAATGGGCATCGCTGATGGTGATGCGCGACCGCGCCAGCAGGGCGTCCGCCCCGACCAGCGCGTCGATCACCGCCTTGTTGGCGTCGCCCGGCTTGCCGTTCGGGCGAATGATTGCCTTGCCGCCGAACAGGGGAAGGTCGGCGCGATAGCTGCCGTCGGCCTCGATGTTGAAGGTCATCTCCAGCCCGTGCTTCAACCCGATCTGGTAGTCGTCGTCGCCGTGGCTGGGCGCGGTATGCACGAAGCCCGTGCCCGCGTCGTCGGTGACATGGTCGCCTGGAAACAGCGGCACGTCATAGTCCCATTCGCCATTTCCACCCGCTACGCCGCGCAGCGGGTGGGCGCAGACCAGCGCGGCCAGTTCCTCCGTCTGCACCGCGCGCAGACGCCGCCACATTCCGGACTCCAGCCGCGCGGCTGCCAGCGTCTGTTCGGCCAGTGCGTCCGCGATCAGGTATCGGTCGCCGATCCGGGCCCAGCACTCCTCGGGCCGACCCGTCACCTCGTAGAGCCCGTATCCGATCCCCGGTCCGAAACAGATCGCCCGGTTCTGGGGAATGGTCCAGGGCGTCGTCGTCCAGATCAGGACGGTCGCCGACAGAAGCTCCCGCTCGCGCCGGGTGCCGGCCTTGACGATCTCCGCGCGGCCCTCCTGCGTCTCCTCCTCCTCGGCGTAGACGATTTCGCTGTCGTAGATGTCCGATTGCGCCTGGATCACCGGAAACTTCACCCAGACCGCATCCACCTGACGGTCGTGATATTCCACCTCGGCCTCGGCCAATGCGGTCTTTTCCACCGGCGACCACATCACGGGCTTCGACCCCTGATAGACCAGACCGTTCATCAGAAACTTCTGGAACTCGGCTGCAATCACCGCCTCGGCGTGGAAGTTCATCGTCAGATAGGGATCGGCCCAGTTGCCGGTGATGCCCAGGCGCTTGAACTCCTCGCGCTGGACATCGACCCAGCCCGCCGCGAAGTCGCGGCATTCCTGCCGGAACTCGATCACGTCGACCGCATCCTTGTCGCGGCCCTTGGCGCGATAGGCTTCCTCGATCTTCCATTCAATGGGCAGGCCGTGGCAGTCCCAGCCGGGCACGAACCGCGCGTCGAACCCCATCATCTGATGCGACCGCACCACCATGTCCTTGAGCGTCTTGTTCAGCGCATGGCCGATGTGCAGGTGCCCGTTCGCATAGGGCGGGCCGTCGTGCAGGGTGAAGGGCGCGCGGTCGCGCCTTTCGCGCAGGCGGTCGTAGATGCCCATGGCCTCCCACCGCGCCAGCCATTCGGGTTCGCGCTTCGGCAGGCCCGCACGCATGGGAAAGTCGGTCTGCGGCAGGTTCAGCGTGGCTTTGTAGTCGTGGGACTCGGCGCTCATGTCAGGCGTCCTTCGGGTCTTGCGTGCGTGAATGTCGATGCCGTCGCGCGACACCTTTGCCCGGCCGCCCTGCGGATCAGGGCGCCGGGGGGCTAATTCGTCCGACATCGGACGCTATGGACACTGGCCCCGTCATCGCGCGCCTTATAGGCGGGCGCGGACGGCAACGGCAAGCGGGACGGGACATGGCGCGCATCGGGATCGCGGGGGCGGGTATCGGGGGTCTGGGGGCGGCGGCCGGGCTTGCACGATGCGGCCACGACGTCACCGTCTTCGACCGGTTCGCGGCGCCCCTGCCCGTCGGGTCGGGCCTCGTGGTGCAGCCGGTAGGGCTGGCGGTTCTCGAGGCGCTCGGTGCGGGACCGGCGGCCCGGTCGCTGGGCCGGGGCATCCGCCGCATGGCAGGGCACGAGGCGCGGACGGGGCGGCAGGTTCTCGACGTGACCTATGACCCGACCGGCCGCGGCTGGCACGGGCTCGCCATGCACCGGGCCGCGCTTCACGGCGTGCTGCTGGACGCCGCGCGAAAGGCCGGTGCCGCGTTCGAACTGGGTGCCGATATCACCGGCCGGGACGGTACCCGCCTGCTGATCGGCCACCGCAGAAGCGCCGCCTTCGACCTGCTGGTGGATGCGGCGGGCGCCGGTTCGGTGCTCTCGCCGCTGCGCGCCCGGCCGCTGCCCTACGGCGCGATCTGGGGCAACGTGGCCTGGCCCCAGGGCACCGACCTGCCCCGTGACGAGCTTCGGCAATGCTATCGCCGGGCCGACAGGATGATCGGGATCCTGCCCGTCGGGCGACAGACGGCGCAGGGGCCGGAGCTTGCCGCAGTCTTCTGGTCGATGCCCCGCGCCGCGCATGACGCTTGGCGCGCGCGTCCCCTCGACGACTGGAAGGCGGAAGCGACTGCCCTCTGGCCCGCGGTCGAGCCTTTCCTCGCCGGGATCGGCGCGCACGACGCGATGACGATGGCATGCTATTCCCACGGCACGCTGCGGCGCCCGTTCTCGGATGGCATCGTGCATCTGGGCGATGCCTGGCACCGGGCCAGCCCGCAACTGGGCCAGGGTGCGAACATGGCGCTGCTCGACGCCTGGGCGCTGGTGCGCGCGCTGACCGATGGTCCGGTGGAGGAGGCGGGGCGGCGCATGTTCAACGCCCGGCGCGCCCATGTCCGGGCCTATCAGGCGCTGAGCGGGGCGTTTACGCCACAGTATCAATCCGACAGCCGCGTCCTGCCTTGGGTGCGCGACAGGCTGCTCATG
The DNA here is from genome assembly GCF_001403735.1 of Jannaschia rubra. Lineage (GTDB taxonomy): Bacteria > Pseudomonadota > Alphaproteobacteria > Rhodobacterales > Rhodobacteraceae > Jannaschia > Jannaschia rubra. The sequence goes on along the minus strand of NZ_CXPG01000020.1, from coordinate 583,415 downwards.
CCGCTGTCGCAGGCCTGGCCCGCGCGCGCCATGCTGCCGCCGCTGGTCCGCGGGCATCTGGTGCCGCCGGTCCTGTCGGGCCTTGGGCTGCCGGATTAACGGAACCTTCATGTTTGCGGTGCAGTCTCCGCTTCAGGAGGTGCTGCCCCATGTCCCTGTCCCTGTTCCTTGCCTTCATGGCGACCTGCGCGCTCGTGCTCGGCCCACTCTGCCTGCCGATACGACGCGGACGGCCCGTGCCGCTCGCCGGTCAGTCCGGCCCGGCGGAAGGCACCGCTCCCGATGCGCCGGCTCCACTCGCCCAGCGATAGAGCCACGCGAGGCCGAGAAGCGCGGCCGCCAGCGCGAAAAGGGCCCCGACGCGCATCAGGCCGCCCAGCGACCACACGTCGATCAGGAAGACCTTGAGCATGGTCAGGGCCAGCACCGCCGTTCCCGCCCGGCGCCAGGTATCCGACCGTTTCGCGACCCCCTGATAGAACAGCACGCCGCCGAGGATCAGGAGGGCCACGGTATAGCTGGTCAGTTCCGGGTCCGAGATGCCGTACCACCAGACCATCTCGCCCGCTCCGCGCCAGAAGTGCCGGATTGCGAGGACGGCCCAGAACGCGCCCAGCGCCGTTCCCGCGATGGTCAGGTTTCGGCCTGGCTGGCCCGGACCATGCACGCGCCGCTGCTGCCATCCCGCGGCGAGAAGGATTGCAGCAGGCAAGAGGTAGGCCGGGATCAGGCTGTTCACGATTGGCCAGCCCTGCACGAAGGACCGGAAGAACGAGGTTGAATCGTTGAACAGCGGGCCGAGGAAGACCGCACCCGCCAGCGCCAGCGCCGCGAACAGCGCGAACAACGCCGCGAGAGCGGAGCGCAGCCAAGGCAGGCCTCCACCCCGGTGACGCAGTTCCAGTTGCGCCCACATCAGCGACAGCCAGATCGTCGCCGTCAGGCCGAGGTTCAGATGCCCGGTTTCCCAACCCGCCGCGCGAAGCCCGCGCCAGAGCAGGACGGTCAGGGCATAGCCGCCCGCCGACAGCGCGGCCGTTTCCGCGACCGCCACGGGCGTGGCCGCACCGCGCCCGCGCAGCCACATCCAGGCAAGCGCGAAGCCCGCGACTGAGGTTCCGAGCGACAGCAGCGCGGGAGGCAACGGGCCGTCGACATGCCACGCGATCCCCGGCTCTGCCGTCAGGCGCCAGACGGTGAAAGGCGCGGCCAGGATCACGAACCAGTCGAGAAGCGGCAGCCGGAACCGCCGCGCCATCCAAACCGCCAGCGCGGCCATCGTCGCCACCGCTGCCGTCAGCGCCGCCTCCCCCGCGATCTGGGCCAGGGCATAGGCGATCAGCGTGAAGGCCACGAGCGCTGCGAGCGAGGGGCGCAGACGGTCCTCGCCGTCCCGCGCCGCCCAGACCCCCGCGGCCAGCGTCAGCCCCGTCGCAACCGCCAGCGCGTGCAGCGACCAGGCATAGGCCCCGACCAGGAAGGGAGCCTGCCACGAAAGATGCAGGGCAAGACCCGTTGCCGGCGCGATCAGCACGGTGCCGAGCGACCAGCCAAGCCGGAGTGTCGCCGCCGTCCGCAGGGAACGCAAAAGCGCCGCCGCCGACATGGCCGCCCCGACCATCAGGACGAGCGTGACCGCCGCATCGCCGGGCGGAGCCGGCCAGAGGGCGACCGACGCGATCAACCCGACCACGGGCAGGACGGCCGCGTCCTGCACCCCCTCCGCCGGTGCCGCCCAGAGCGCGACGGCGCCGAACAGCAGGGCCAGCACCGCGACGGCAGGCCAGAAGCTGTCGCTTGTCCCCAGCACGGCCAGCGCCGAGGCCACGGCGACCGCACCGAAGGCGATCAACGTGGTGACTGGCGGCGGCCTGCGCCGGATCACGGCTTCGGTCACGGTCGGAGCCTCATGGTCCGGCACCGACCGTCCGATGGGCAGTGCCAGCGCCGCGAGTGCCATTGCGGCGCAAGCCAGCAGGTGAGCGAGCGTCGTCTCCGGCGCGCCCGTGACCAGGAGGGCGGAGGCCCCGAACCCGAGGGTCAGGGCGAGGATACTGACCCAGCGACCCTGCCAGCGGCGCACGGCATCCACCGCCAGCCCCCCAAGCGTCAGGATCAGGAAATACCCGTGCAGGGGCCACAGATCCGACCCCCGGTCGCCGCCCACGACGAAGGGGGCGACCGCACCGCCGATCAGTCCCACGGCCACGAGGACCGGCCCGTGGAACCACCCGAGCACCACCGCGCCCATAGCGACGAAAGCCATCCCGATCAGTGCGGTGCCCTGTCCGATCAGGTCGTAAAGATGCCGCGCCCCCAGGATCGCCGCAAAGAGCGTGACGACCGCTGCCCCCGACAGGACCGAAGGCAGATAGGCGGTGGCCACGTCCTCGCCGTCGCCCCAGCGGCGGCGGATCCACTCGCCCGCTCCGATCAGCGCGGCGCCGAAGATCGCGGCCGAAAGCACGCGCACCGAAGGCGGCAGCAGACCCCGTTCGGCGCCGTATTGCACGAGGAAGATGCCGGCCAGCGCCAGCGAGGCGGCCGCCACGACATAGAACCAGTTGACCGCCATCCAGGCGAACAGGCGGTCGACCGGCCCCGGCCCCTCCCTCTCCGGCCGCGCGACGGCGGGCCAGGGGCTATCCTTGGCCGCGGGCTCGACGGGCGGCGTCGGCAGGATGGCGTCGGGCGTGCGAAGCGGCGGAGACGCGGGACCCGTATCGGTCCGCGCGACGGGCGCACCGTCCGCAGGCCCGGCCGTCAGGATCGCCAGCCGTCGCTCCACGTCCTTCAGGCGCCGGCCCAGGCGGCGAAGATGGATCAGGATGCCGATGATCGTGCCGGGGATGCCGAATACGATCAACAGGGCCAAAAGCCCGAGCGTCACTTCCATGATCGTCCCCACACACTGCGCGGTGCGACCCTAGGGCAGCCTTGCAGCCCGCGGCAGTGGGCGGAGCAGAATTGAAAGGCCACGTGGCAAACCTGCCGCGTCAGGCGCCCGACCGTCCGAACAGCCCCGTGAGGGCGCGTCCGATCACGTCGGTCACGCGCGGCGGGCGTTCGTGGGTGAAGGGGAGCGGCCGGCACACCTCGATCGCGGCGACGCCCACGCGGGCCGTGAGCGCGCCGTTGACCACGCCCTCGCCGAACCGGCGCGACAGCTTGGACAGGACGCCGCCGCCCGCGACGGACTGGATCAGGTCGTCGCCCACCGCCACCGCGCCGGTTGCCGCCAGATGCGTCAGCACCGTCCGCGCCAGCCGCCAGGACCCAAGCGTGCCGCCCCGTCCGCCGTAGATGAGCGCGATGCGCCGGATCATCCGCAGGTTCGACGTCAGCGCGGCGACCACATCGGCCAGTGCCAAGGGCACCACCGCCGTCACCAGCGCGACCTGCCGGGCCGCCGCCTCGACCTCGCGGGTCGCGGCGGCGTCGAGGGGGGCGAGGAGGCTACGCTCGGCCAGGGCCATCAGGGCATCGGCGTCGAAGACGTCGTCCTTTCGGGCGGCGACGTCCTGTCGCCCCCAGCGGGTGTCGGGACGGCCCGCGTAGAAGGCCACGAGGCTGTCGGCGAAGCGGCGTGCGGACGTGAGGTCCGTCGCCGAGAGCGCCGCGGTCCGCAGGTCGTCGATCCGTGCGAGCCGCGACAGCGCGACGAGTTCGCGCAAGGCGATGGCGAGGCTGACGGCGACGAAGGCCGCGATCAGCGCCGTGGCGACCCAGCCCAGCACCGGGTTCGCCGCCAACAACCCGGTGACGAAGGACCAGGCCGCGACCGAGATCGCGAAGGTGAGCACCGCGCCCAACAGGCCCCAGAACCACCGGCCCAGCCGCGACCGCCGCCGCGTGGCGAGCAGGGCCATGGTCTGCATCGCGCGGCCCGATGCGGCGGGCGGCACTTCGTCATCGGGGATGGGTGGCGCCGACGCCGGGTCGATTGGGCCGCTGGCGTCGAGGGTGACGGCTCCGGGTCGGGGCGTCCGCGGTGCGGCATCGTCGATGTCGAACAGGATCGACCGGGGTGGGGGTCTGTCGGTCATGGCTGGCGATCCCGGTGATGCGTCGTCCCATAGCTAGACACGATGCAAGCCATTGCAAGCGAGGTCACAGGCGGTCCGCCAGCAGGAACTCCGCCGCGCGGTCGAGGCGGATATGGGGCGGCCCCTCCCCCGGCCGGAGGGTCAGAGGCGCGGGCGCGAAGTCCATCAGGTCGTAGTCGCCGTCGAGCCAGGCATCGGCCCCCTGCCGCGCGGGGTTCAGGATGTGGGACGGATCGTCGGGCAGCTCGCCCGGATAAAGCGCCGCCTCGCGCCCCGTCGACAGAAGGCGCCCGCGCACGACGGGCAGGTCGACGCCCTGATGCTCGCGCGTCTCCTCGACGGTGGCGCGCAGGGCGGCGATGGACATGGCCCTGGTGCGGGCGCCGGCGAAATCGGCCCGGCTGCGCGCATCGCGGACCAGCGCTTCGGTCAGGGCGGTCAGGCGGGCGTGCTGGCCGTGGTGCAGGTGATCGGCCTTGGTCGCCGCGAACAGCAGCCGGTCGACGCGGCGAGCACCCAGAAGCGACATGAGCCATCCCAGCGTGCCGGGGCGGAACGCGGTCAGGATGTCGGCCATGGCCGCACGCATCTCCTCGACCGCGCGGGGGCCGCGCCGCAATGCGCCCAGCACGTCGAGCAGCACCACCTGCCGGTCGAGCCGGGCGAAGTGGTCGCGGAAGAAGGGGCGGACGACCTGCGACTTGTAGGCCTCGAACCGGCGGGCCATCTCACGGCGCAGGCTGCCGCGAGGGGCCTCGCCGGGCGGCAGGGGCGCGAACGTCAGGGCGGGCGATCCCTCCAGATCGCCGGGCAGAAGGAACCGGCCGGGTGTCAGGTCATAGGCGCCGGCATCGCGCGCAAGGTGCAGTGCCGCGGTATAGCTGCGGGCGAGTTTCTGGGCGATCGGCTCATCGAGCGGCGCGGTCGCATCCACGGCCTGCATCGCCGCCTCGTAGTCGGAAGCGTTCCAGGAGGTCAGGCGCGCCAGTGCGCGTTCGGACCATTCGTCGTAGGTCTTTTCCATCAGGCCGAGGTCCAGCAGCCATTCGCCCGGATAGTCCACGATATCCAGATGGACCGTCCGCACCCCCCGCAACCCCGACAGAAGCCCCGCCGGACGGACCTTGAACGACAGCCGCAACTCCGACACCGCGCGGGTCCCTTCGGGCCAGTGCGGGTCGCGCGACGTGAGCGCGGACAGGTGGCTTTCGTAGTCGAAGCGCGGCACGGTATCATCGGGCTGCGGTTGCAGGAATGCGGTCTCGATCCGGCTGCCGGCAGTGAAGCCGGGCATCCGGCCCCGGTCGATCAGGTTGGCCACCAACGAGGTTATGAAAACCGTCTTGCCGGCCCGCGACAGGCCGGTAACGCCCAGCCGCAGGGTCGGGTCGAACACCTCGGTCACGCCTGCCGTCAGGTCGCCCACCCCGCGCGTCACCGCGTCCGCCATCCGTCCGATCATGTCGCGCAAACATCCCCAGGGGTTCCGCGGGCAATGTAGGCGCGGAACGGGCGAAGGGAAACCGCCCGTCCCTCGGGGCGTCTTGCGCCCCGCCGGCGCACCGCCGTATCAGCGGGCCATGCCCCGCCATGCCTTCCGCATCGAATACGACGGCCGCCCCTTCGCGGGCTGGCAACGTCAGGACGGCCCCGCATCGGTCCAGCAGACGCTGGAGGAGGCGTTGCGGAAGCTGGAGCCGGACATGGGAGCGGTCTCGGCCGCCGGGCGGACCGACGCGGGCGTGCATGCGACTGGACAGGTGGCGCATGCGGACCTGCGCCGCGACTGGGCGCCGTTCCGCCTGTCGGAAGCGGTCAACTGGCACCTGAAGCCAGCGCCCGTGGCCATCGTCGCCTGCGCGCGGGTGCCGGACGATTGGCACGCCCGGTTTTCGGCCGTCGAGCGGCGTTATACCTTCCGCATCATCGCGCGACGGGCACCGCTCGCGCTCGACGCGGGACAGGCGTGGCGTGTCATCGGACCGCTCGACGTCGCGGCGATGCGTAAGGGGGCGGCGCATCTGATCGGACGGCACGACTTCACCACCTTCCGCGCGGCAGGGTGTCAGGCGAAGTCGCCGGTCAAGACGATGGACGAGATCACGGTCGAGGAGGTGCCCTGCGCCACCGGTCAGGATATCCGCCTGCACCTGCGGTCGCGGTCGTTCCTGCACAATCAGGTGCGGTCCATCGCCGGCACGCTGGAGCGCGTCGGCGCGGGCGCCTGGCCGCCGGAACGGGTGGCGCAGGCCCTGGCCGCCCGCGACCGCGCCGCATGCGGGCCAGTCGCGCCGCCGTTCGGCCTGTTTCTGACGGGTGTGACCTATCCAGCCGATCCTTTCGCGGATTGAGCCACCCGGACCGACCCGCTAGCATCACCCGAACATCGCCGGAGACCGCCCATGCCGCCCGTCATCACCACCGTCGACGACCTGCACGCCCTCTATCGCCGCCGCGTGCCGCGGATGTTCTACGACTACTGCCAGTCGGGCAGCTGGACCGAGCAGACCTTCCGCGAGAACGAGACGGATTTCGACCTGATCCGCCTGCGCCAGCGCGTCGCCGTCGACATGGAGGGGCGATCGGTCGCCGGCACCATGATCGGGCGCGAGGTGACGATGCCCGTCGCGCTGGCCCCCGTCGGCCTGACCGGGATGCAATACGCCGATGGCGAGATCCTCGCGGCCCGCGCGGCCGAGGCCTTCGGCGTGCCCTTCACCCTGTCCACCATGTCGATCTGTTCCATCGAGGACGTGGCCGAACATACGACCAAGCCGTTCTGGTTCCAGCTCTACGTGATGAAGGACGAGGACTTCGTGGACCGGCTGATCGAACGGGCGCGCGCGGCAGGCTGCGACGCGCTGGTCCTGACGCTGGACCTGCAGATCCTGGGGCAACGGCACAAGGACCTGAAGAACGGCCTGTCGGCACCGCCCAAGCTGACGCCCGCGTCGATCGCCAACCTAGCGACCAAGGTCCGGTGGGGGATGGGAATGGCGCGGACGAAGCGGCGGTTCTTCGGCAACATCGTGGGACACGCCAAGGGCGTGGGGGATGCGTCGAGCCTGTCGTCCTGGACGGCGGAGCAGTTCGACCCCCGGCTCGACTGGGACAAGATCCGGCGCATCAAGGACAAGTGGGGCGGCAAGCTGATCCTCAAGGGTATCCTTGATGCGGAGGATGCGCGCATGGCGCTGCAGGTGGGCGCGGACGCCATCGTCGTATCGAACCACGGCGGGCGGCAGCTCGACGGTGCGCTGTCGTCTATCCGCATGCTGCCCGAGATCGTCGATGCCGTGGGCGACCGGGTGGAGGTCCACATGGACGGCGGCATAAGGTCGGGTCAGGACGTGCTGAAGGCGCTCGCCCTGGGCGCGAAGGGCACCTACATCGGGCGCGCCTTCGTCTACGGCCTGGGCGCGATGGGCCAGCAGGGCGTGACCCATGCGCTGGAAGTCATCCGCAAGGAGCTGGACACGACGATGGCGCTATGCGGCGAGAAGGACATCCACGACCTCGGGCCGCACAACCTGCTGGTCCCCAGGGGGTTCAGGGGCGACTGGGAACCCGCCGCGCCGCCGCGCTGAGCGGCCAGATCACCGTCAGCAGAACCGCGACGAGTGCAAAGGCCAACCGCAGGCCGAAAACCTGCGCGCCCAGACCCATGAGCGCGGGCGCGATGAAGAAGCCGAGAAAGCCGATCACGGCGACCCGCGCGATCACCGCCGTCCGCAGGCCGGGCGCCGACATCCGACCGGCCAGCGCAAGCCCCATCGGCCCGATCACCGAAATGCCGAGGCCCATCATGCCGAAGCCCGCATAGGCCACCGTCGGCGTGGGTGCAGATGCGGCGATCAGGACGCCCACGACGGCGAACCCCGTGGCGACCCGGATCACCCCGAGTTCGGACAGGCGCGCGGCGACGGCCTGCCCCGAGAAACGCCCGACGGCCATGGTCATGCCCAGCATCGCCGGGCCAAAGGCGCCTTCGGCCGCCCCGCCGCCCAGCGTCCGCTCTACGTGCAGGGCGGACCAGGATTCGACGGTGGATTCGGCCATGAAGGCGATCAGGACGATCACGCCGCAGACCGCCACGAGGTTCAGCGGAAGGCGTGGCGCCGGTCCGTCGCCGTCTTCGGGCGGCAGGACCTGCATCATCTGGAACGGGGCCGTGGACAGCACGAGGACGCCGATCACGGGGAAGATCGTCTCGGGCGGCCACCCCGCCTCGCGCATGGCGCCGGTCAGCAGGGCCGAGACGGCATAGGCCACCGAGAACATAGCGTGGTTCACGTTCATCAAGCTCTGCCCGTGGCGGGATTCGATTTCCGAGACGCGGGCGTTCATCACGACGTCCGTGAGGCCGGAGGTCGCGCCCATCACCGTGAGGATGAGAAAGAACAGCGGCAACGTGTAGGCCACCGCAGGCAGCATCGCCGCCAGACCGAGGATCACGGTGCCCACCGGCAAGGCCAACGCGCGCATCCGCCTGTCCCAGCGCGGCGCGACATAGAGGGTCGTCGCGAGCCCCACCGCCGTGCCCAGCAGCAGCAGCCCGAAGGTCGCGTCATCGACGCCGATCCGTGCCTTGAGCACAGGCGCCATCGCCGCCACGCAGCCCCAGGTCAGGCCCACGGCCATGAAGGCCGCGACCGGCGCACGGCTCAGGCGCAGGGCAGAGAGGATGGACATGGGACGGGTTCCTTCCGGCGATCCAGATCGTCAGGTGCCAGCCCGCCGCCGGTCTGGCAAGCCCGGCTCCGGCAAGGCCGCCCAAGCGACGATGCGCGGATGGGGGTTCAGCCGTGGTCCTTCATCAGCCGGGCTTTCTGACGCTGCCAGTCGCGCTTGGCCGATGCCTCGCGCTTGTCGTGGGTCTTCTTGCCCTTGCCGACGCCGACCTTCAGCTTCACCATGCCGCGGTGGTTGAAGTACATCACCAGCGGCACGATGGTGTAGCCCTCGCGTGCGCTGGCGTTCCAGAGCTTCGACAGTTCGCGCCTGGATGCCAGCAGCTTGCGCCGACGCCGCTCTTCATGCCCGAAGGTCTTGGCCTGCGAATAGGGGGCGATGTACGCGTTTACGAGCCATAGCTCGCCGTCCTTAACCTCGGCATAGCTTTCGGCGATGTTCGCGCCGCCCTGCCGCAGCGACTTGACCTCGGACCCTTCGAGCATGATCCCGCATTCCAGATCGTCCTCGATCGCGTAATCGTATCGCGCCCGCCGGTTCTCGGCGATCACCTTGTAGTTCTTGTCTTTGACGTCCTTGGCCATGGTCGCCAGATAGGCGCGGCCCCCGGCGCTGTCCAGCCGGGGCGGTCAGTCGATGAGGCCCGCGTGGACCATTGCGTCGCGGATGCGGTCCTTCACGCCATCGGTCGCACCCACCAGCGGCAGGCGGACGTCTGGCGCGCAGCGCCCCAGGAGCGACAATGCGTATTTCGCTCCAACCACGCCCGGCTCGGCGAATATGGCCTGATGCAGCGGCATCAGCCTGTCCTGGATGTCGAGCGCGGGGGCATAATCCCCTGCGAGGCAAGCCGCCTGCATTCGGGCCAACAGGCCGGGCGCCACGTTGCAGGTGACGGAAATGCACCCCGTGCCCCCTTGCGCGTTGAAGCCGTGCGCCGTCGCGTCCTCGCCCGAAAGCTGGATGAAATCGGTGCCGCACGTCATGCGCTGCGCCGACACGCGGGCCAGATCGCCGGTCGCGTCCTTCACGCCGACGATGGCGGGCAGCTTTGCAAGCTCCCCCATGGTGACGGGCGACATGTCGACGACGGAACGGCCGGGAATGTTGTAGATGATGATCGGCAGACCGATCTCGGCCACGGCGGTGAAATGAGCGATCAGTCCCGCCTGCGTCGGCTTGTTGTAGTAGGGCGTCACGACCAGCGCCGCATCGGCGCCAACGGCCTTGGCGTGTTCCACCAGGCGCCGCGCCTCCCGCGTGCTGTTGGAACCTGCGCCGGCGATCACGGGCACACGGCCCGCGGCACGACGGACGACGGCCTCGACCACGGCTTCGTGTTCGCGGTGGCTCAGGGTCGGACTCTCGCCGGTGGTGCCGACGGGTACGAGACCGTCGCTGCCTTCGTCGATCTGCCAGTCGACAAGGGCGTCGAGCGCGTCGAAATCGACCTCGTCGCCCCGAAAGGGCGTCACCAGCGCGGGCATGGAGCCTTTGAACATCGACGCGTCCTTCTGTCGGTCGGGGGTCGCGCGGAACCTAACGGCGGCAGGGTCGCGCGGCAAGGCGCTGATCTTTAATCGGGCGCAGGATTGCCCGTCGCGCAAGCCGCGAATTCACGCTATGGTCGCGCCATGACATTCCGATTTGCCCTGGCCGTCTGTGCCGCCCTGTCCTGCGGGTCACCCGCTCTCGCCGATCCCGCACTGCCCGCGGGCATGGCCGCGCTCCGGACCGGGGGCGAGACCGCGATCCGCGCCGCCCTCACGCCGATCGCCGATCCCGTGGCCCGCGACATCCTGATGTGGCACCTGCTCCGCGCGCGGCAGGGGACGTTCGCGGAGGGGGAGGCCTTTCTGCAGCGGAACCCCGACTGGCCGGGGCTGGAGCTTTTGAGAGCCAAGGTCGAGCAGGACATTCCGCCGGCGACGGCGCCGGACCGCATCGTGGCCTTCTTCGACGGCCGGACGCCGGAGACACCGGACGGGGCGCTCGTTCTTGCCATCGCATTGCAGGCATTGGGCCGCGATACCGAGGCTGAAACCGTGGCGATCGAGGCCTGGTTGACCCGCCCCATGTCCGCCGCGGCCGAGGCGGGTTTCCGCGAGATCTTCGGCACCCTGCTGCACCCTTTCGACGCTGCGCGGCTGGATGCGATGACCTGGTCGGGCGACACGCAGTCCGCGAAGCGGGTCCTGGACCGCGTCTCGGGCCCGGAGGCCGCGCTGGCGCGGGCGCGCATTGCCCTGCGCGACGGGCGCGGCGGGGTCGACACCCTGATCGAGGCGGTGCCCGAAGGCTGGCGCGACCATCAGGGGCTGGCCTACGAACGGTTCCGCTGGCGGCTCGACCGTGGCCGCATCGACGACGCGCTGACGCTGCTGTTCGCGCATGACGAAAGCGCCGACACGCTGGGCCACCCGGAGGCCTGGGCCCAGCATCGCGAGCGGCTGGCACGCGGCCTGATGCAGGACGGCCGCCGCGAGGATGCCTACCGCGTCGCGGCGAACCATCACCTGCCCAATGCACTGTCGACCGAGGAGGCGGACAGCACCGTCGCCGCGAACGAATGGCTGGCCGGGTATATCGCGCTGCGGTTCATGAACGACCCGGCGCGGGCGGTGGAGCACTTCCGCACCTTCGATGCCAACGTCCTGTCGCCCATCAGCAAGGGGCGCGCCGGATACTGGCTGGGCCGGGCGCTGGAAGCTTCGGGCGACGCAGCGGGCGCGGCCTCGGCCTATGGCATGGGGGCGAAGTATCAGACGAGCTTCTACGGCCAGCTCGCGGCCGAACGGGCGTCGCTGCCCGCCGATCCGCTCCTTGCAGGGACAGAGAGTTTTCCGCCGCTTGACCGCACCACCTTCGCCGGCAGCAGCGTTCTGGCCGCCGCACGCCTGCTCGACGCGGCGGGCGAGCGGACGCTGGCCGAGCGGTTCATGACCCATCTGGCCGAGAGCCTGACACGGCCGGAGATCGGCAGCCTGATCGACGTGGCGCTGGACGAGATGGACGATCCGCACATCGCCCTCCTGATCGCCAAGCGGGCCGCACAAGCGGGGCATGAGTTGCATGAGGGGTATTTCCCCTTGACCGACCTTGCCCAGCTCGACAGCCCCGTGGCGCCCGAGCTTGCGCTGGCAATTGCCCGCCGCGAGTCGGAGTTCGATCCGGTCGTGGTGTCCCACGCGGGCGCGTCCGGCCTGATGCAGTTGATGCCGGGCACCGCGCGCGAGATGGCGAAGCTGCTCGGGGCGGAGTACCGGCAGGCATCGCTGACCTCGGACCCGCTCTACAATGCGCGCCTCGGCACCGCCTATCTGGGCGAGTTGGAGACGGAGTTCGGCTTTTCCCCCGTTCTCGTTCCCGCCGCATACAACGCAGGCCCAAGCCGCGCGCATCGCTGGTCGTCCGACATGGGCCACCCCGCCGATCCGTCGGTGGATATCGTGGACTGGATCGAGGACGTGCCCTTCGCCGAGACGCGCAACTATATCATGCGCGTGTCCGAAAGCCTGCTGCCCTATCGCGCGCGGCTCAGCGGCAGCACGGGCGACGTGCGCCTGATGTCATGGCTGAAATCGGGCTATGCAGAGCTTGCGCCGGCCGGGTCGAAGGCGACGCGCGGCAACTAGGCCGGATCACATCGCGACAGACACCCGCGCGTCATGTGGCGCTTGCGGCCGAAGCCGGGCACCCGTTCGACGGTGAAACCCGCGGACGCGAGCGCGCGACGGACGTGCCCCGCCGCGGCATAGGTGGCGAAGGTTCCGCCCGACGCCGTGTGACGCGCCACCTCGGCCATCAGGTCCGGGGTCCAGAGTTCGGGGTTCCGGGCGGGTGAGAACCCGTCCAGAAACCAGGCATCGGCGTGCCCTTCCCAGACGGGCAACGTCTCACGCGCGTCTCCGATCACGAGCTCGACGTCCATGCCGGGCAGGACGATGCGTGACCCCGGCCACTGGTCCAGCAAGGCGCCGCCGCCGAGTTCGGGGAACGCGGCCAAGGCCTTTGCCATGTCGTCACGCGTCATCGGGAACGCTTCGAAGGAGGTGAAGCGCAACCGTCCGTCACCCTTCCACGACTGCGCGGTCACGAGCGCATTGAGGCCCGTGCCGAACCCGAGTTCGGCGATATGGAACCCGGAGCGCAGACGCGCGGGAATGCCGTTTCCCGCCAGGAACACATGGCGCGTCTCGGCCGCGCCCCCGGCGAGTGAATAGTAGGGATCGTCGAACCGGAGAGCGACGGGCGTGCCGTCGCGCCATTCGATCGCCGGAGAGAGGTTTTCGCCGTCCATGTCCTGTCCTATGGCGCTGATGGGACCGGACGGAAAGGGGCGCGATGACTGTCGACGTGACGATTCTGGGGGCGGGCGCCTTCGGGCTGGCCTGCGGCTGGGCAATGGCGCGACGCGGAGCGCGCGTCCGGGTGATCGACCCTGCTGGTATCGGCGCGGGTGCCTCGGGCGGCATCGTGGGCGCGCTGGCGCCGCATGTGCCCGAGCAATGGAACGAGAAGAAGGCGTTTCAACTGGAGAGCCTGCTCATGGCTGACGACTGGTGGGCCGGCGTCGCGGATGCCGGGGACGATCCGGGCTATGCCCGCACCGGCCGGTTGCAACCCATCGCGGGTGCCGAAGCGCTGGCCCGCGCAGAGGAGCGCGCGGCAGGGGTGGCGGCGCTCTGGCAGGGGCGGGCGGAGTGGTCGGTGGAGCCTGCGCCGGACGGTTGGTCGCCCGGCACGGCGCTGGTGATCCGCGATACGCTGACCGCCCGCCTCCATCCCCGTCGCGCTTGTGAGGCGCTGGCGATGGCGATCCGCGAGCATGGCGGTGAGATCGTACGGCGGGGAGACGTCGCGGGTGAGGTGCTGCATGCCACCGGCTGGCAGGGGCTCGCTGCGATGCGGGACGACCGCGGAAGACCGGCGGGCGGGGGCGTCAAGGGTCAGGCGATCCTTCTCGACCTCGACCGCCGCGACCTGCCGCAACTCTATGCGGACGGCCTGCATATCGTGCCTCATGCCGACGGCACCACCGCGATCGGATCGACGTCGGAGCGCGAGTTCGACACCCCCGATACGACCGACACGCAACTGGACTGCGTCCTGCACCGGGCCATCGCGGCTGTGCCCGCGTTGACCGGGGCCAGGGTCATCGCCCGCTGGGCCGGCGTCCGCCCCCGTGCCCGCTCCCGCGCGCCGTTTCTGGGGGCCTGGCCGTGCCGGCCCGGGCATCATATCGTCAACGGCGGGTTCAAGATCGGGTTCGGCATGGCGCCCAAGGTGGCCGAAGTCATGGCCGATCTGATCCTCGACGGGCGCGATGCCGTTCCCCGGGCGTTCCGGACCGACCACCTTGCACCGTGGAAGGCGTCGGAGTAGATCGCGGCCCTGCCCTTTCGGGCCATGTCTCCGACCACCATGTCAAAACGGACCAGATCCATGAAGCTCTTTCCCGCCATCATCGCGATGGCCGTCATCGTCGTCGCGTCGAACGTGGGCGTGCAGTTCCTCGTGGCCGACGGCTGGCTCACCTGGGGGGCGTTCAGCTATCCGCTGGCGTTCCTCGTGACCGACGTCACCAACCGTCTGTACGGCCCCCGCGCGGCCCGCCGCGTGGTGCTGAGCGGGTTCGCCGCGGGGCTGGTTTGCTCCCTGATCGGCACGCAGATCGCGGGGGAGTTCGGGCCGCTGGTCACGCCGCGCGTCGCGCTGGCCTCGGCCGCGGCGTTTCTCGCGGCGCAGACGGTGGACCTTGCCGTCTTCTCCGGCCTGCGGGACCGGGCGTGGTGGACGGCGCCGCTGGTGTCGTCGCTGGTGGGCAGCGTGGTGGACACGGCGATCTTCTTCACCCTGGCCTTCGCCGCCTTCCTGCCCCTGTCCGCCGGCTGGGGCGACGTCGCCTGGGCGAACGCGGTGACGGCGGTCGGGCCCTACTGGGTGGGGCTGGCGCTGGCGGACTGGTCGGTCAAGCTGTCGATCGCGCTGCTGGCGCTGGTGCCGTTTCGCGTCATCACGCGGAAGTTTGCGCAACGGGTTGCGTAAAGGGGGTTGACGCACACCACATCTGTGCGAACGTACCCCATCGGCAACCCATTGAAAGGAGGTGATCCAGTGTCAAGAAAGATGGTGGAGAATGCGGTCGGGACAACTTCGGGTGTCCACGTCTGAGGCAGCCCTTGGACGTTCTCATCCGGGGTGGATGCGTCTAACCGACCCCGCCTCCTGAACCTTTCGGAAGGCCGCTCCACACTAGGGGCGGCCTTCTTAATTTCGACCCGTAGCGGAATCGCCATGCCCCTGACCGTCACGCCCAAGATCGAGATCCAGGACTGGGAGCTGACCGAGCAGTTCGTCCGCGCCTCCGGCCCCGGCGGGCAGAACGTCAACAAGGTGTCGAGCGCGGTGGAACTCAGGTTCGAGGCCGACCGCTCGCCCTCCCTCCCCGGCCCGGTCAAGGCACGCCTGCGGCGGCTGGCGGGCCGACGCTGGACGAAGGACGGGGCGGTGGTCATCCAGGTCTCCGACGAACGCAGTCAGGCCCGCAACCGCGACATCGCACGGGACCGGCTGGCGGAGCTGGTGCGGGCGGCGACGGTGGTGCCGAAGAAGCGGGTGAAGACGAAGGTCTCCGCCAACCAGAAGCGCAAGCGGGTGGAGGCGAAGAAGCGGCGGGGGGAAATAAAGGCGTTGCGGGGCCGTCTTCCATAGTGCACGATCACGACTGCTAATCATTAACAAGGCTCTCTCATGACTGAACGTATTGCTATATTCAATCATAAGGGCGGCGTCGGGAAAACTGTATCAGCATATAATATTGGATGGAAATATACTGAGAAAGGAAAAAAGGTCCTTCTTGTCGATGGTGACTCTCAGGTTAATTTATCGGCAATGGTCTTGGGAACCGATAGGTTCGATGCCTACTACGAGGACGCCAATACCCGAAGTAAAAATATTAAAGATGGAGTCCTGCCGGTCTTCGACGGACAGCCTTCAGCAATCGAACCCTTTGATTGTCCGACTGCTACAAATAATGACGAACTGTTTCTCCTTCCAGGGCACCCAGAACTCTCAATTTATGAAGGTCAACTAAGCCTTGCTCAAGAGACTGCCGGCTCCCTTTCGGCATTGAAAAATCTCCCAGGAGCACTAAGCGAACTTGTAAGTGAAATTGAGGAATACCATGATATCGATATAACGCTAATTGATCTGAACCCTGGCCTTGGCGCGATCAATCAAAACTTTTTGATGTTTTGCTCATCTTTCATTGTCCCGACCAATCCAGATCCCTTTTCCGCAATGGCAGTGAAGACGTTAGGTGAATACTTAACACGCTGGACGAACTGGAAAAAAATGCACCTAGACCGCTTTGAGTCGGCGGAATATAGACTGCCCGGTACCGTTCCGAAATTTTTAGGGACTTTAAATTCAAGATTTAACAAGCACTCGAGTAAAGCCGCCAAGAAATTCGACGAAAGAATCCGACTTGTCGATGGCGTTGTGAAAGATCAACTTTTCCCTCGCCTCCAAAAGAACGGGATGACCTATAAAAAATCTTGTTACAAAGCAGCGTATGAAGAGTGGCAGGCTGAACTACGTTACGACATCGAGGGTATCTACGCATTGGCTCGGATACCAGATTTTCAATCGCTTATTCATTATGCAAATGAAGATGAGGTTCCTGTTTTTTCCATGGATCGCGCTGCGTTGAGTGCTAAAGGTCTATATGGGAATGCTCTCGATAATGCCGTAAAGAATGCTGAAAGTTTCAATCTAATCTTTAATGCTATTGTAGAAAAAATTGAGATTCTACTTGATGAAGACTGCAGCCGGTAACCGCTTTCTTCAACACATTGAAGAGGCGGATGAAGCTATTGTTATTTATAATCACCTTAATAAAAACGGGCTAAGGGCTGATTTCGCACTCCGGTTTGTTTGGGTGAGCACGGTGTCTGCGCTTGATGACTACATCACGCAGCTCATCATCGAAATCTCGACGCATCGTTTTGAGAATAGCATCGTTCAAGAAAAAAGGCTTCTTTCGGAGGCGTGCCGATTTGATAGTATATACTCGTTACTGGAAAATAATTCCGCCGCAAGTGCGATAGCCTTTCGCTCACTAATACGTGAAACAGTCGAACGAATGACATTTCAATCTCCGAATGACGTTGCAGATGGACTTTCGTTCATCTGGAAGGCTGACGAAAAATGGAAGAAAATCGGCGCATATCTTGGTCTCACGGCAAAGAGTTGTCGAGGCTTACTTTCGTCGATTGCAAATCGACGAAATTTAATCGTACACAACGCAGATTTCGATGACTCAGGCGGCGTAAAAACTAAGATACGCCTAAATGATGCGATCCGGACTCGAATGTTTATTGTTGGGCTAGTGTACTCAATTGAAGATTTAATTTCCGGCCCCTAAACCACCACCTCCATCCCCACCTGCTCGCCCACCCCGAACACCCGCTTGTAGCGTTCGACTTCCGACGACGGCCCCATCGCTTTCCTCGGGTTGTCCGACAGCTTGACCGTCGGCCGGCCGTCCGCCGAGACGGCTTTGCAGACTAGCGAGAACGGGGCCAGGGCGTCGCCGGCGACGAGGCCGCGGAAGTCGTTGGTCAGCAGCGTGCCCCAGCCGAAGGACACGCGGACGCGGCCGGCGAAGCGGGCGTGGAGTTCCTCGATCTTCGCCACGTCGAGCCCGTCGGAGAAGATGACGAGCTTTTCCGTCGGGTCCTCCCCCCGCTCCTTCCACCAGCGGATCGCGGTTTCGGCGCCCGTGGCCGGGTCGCCCGAATCGACGCGGATGCCGGTCCAGCCGGCCAGCCAGTCGGGCGCGTTCCGCAGGAAGCCGGGCGTGCCGTAGGTATCGGGCAGGATGATGCGCAGGTTGCCGTCGTGCTCCTCCTGCCAGTCGGCCAGCACGTCATAGGGCGCGCGGGCGAGGGCGGCGTCGCCTTCGGCCAGCGCGGCATAGACCATGGGCAGTTCGTGGGCGTTGGTACCGATCGCTTCCACGTCGCGGTCCTTGGCGATGAGGCAGTTGGACGTGCCGGTGAAGGCACTGCCCAGCCCCTCGTGCAGGGCCTGGACGCACCAGTCCTGCCAGAGAAAGGAATGGCGCCGCCGGGTGCCGAAATCCGCAAGCCGCAACCCGTCGAGGGCACGCAACCGCTCCACCTTTTCCCACACCCGCGTCATCGCGCGGGCGTAGAGGACCTGAAGCTCGAACCGGGCCATGTCGCGCAGCACCGCGCGGGAGCGGAGTTCCATCAGGATGGCAAGGGCCGGAACCTCCCACAGCATGACCTCGGGCCAGCTGCCCTCGAAGGTCAGCTCGTACTGGTCGCCCACCCGCTGCAGGTCGTAGGGCGGCAGGCGCATCGTCTCGAACCACTCCATGAAATCGGGACGGAACATCTGGCGTTTGCCATAGAAGGTATTGCCGCGCAGCCAGGTGGACTCCCCGCGCGTCAGCGACAGCGATCGCAGGTGGTCGAGCTGTTCCCGCAACTCTCCCTCGTCGATCAACCGCGCGAGGGGCACGTCCGAGGAGCGGTTGATGAGGCTGAACCGCACGCGCGTGTCCGGGTGGTTGCGGAACACCGACTGGCACATCAGCAGCTTGTAGAAATCGGTGTCGATCAGGGATCGGACGATCGGGTCGATCCTCCATCGCTGGTTCCAGACGCGCGTGGCGATGTCGATCATGTGCGGAATTCCTGGAAAGGGTGGGCGCCCGGATCAGGCGAGGGTGACGCCGGCAGCGGCCATGTCGTCGCGCGCCCGCGCGAGCGAGCCGTCGAGGTCGATCGCGCCGGTCAGATCCTGCCGCACGGTCACGGCAAACCCCAGCCGCGCGGCATCGATGGCGGAAAAGGCGACGCAGAAATCGGTGGCCAGCCCCACCAGCGTCAGGTCGGTCACGCCCAGCGTGCGGAGCAGCCCGTCGAGACCCGTGGGCGTGGTGCGGTCGTTCTCGAAGAAGGCGGAGTAGCTGTCGATGGCGGAATTCATCCCCTTGCGGACGATGGCACGGGCACGGTCGGTCCGCAGACCGGGGTGGAATTCCGCATCCTCGGTGCCCTGGACGCAGTGGTCGGGCCAGAGCGTCTGGGGGCCATAGGACATTTGCGTGGTCGAATAGGGCTGTGCGCCGGAATGCGAGGACGCGAAGGATGAGTGTCCTTTCGGATGCCAGTCCTGCGTGAGGATGACATGGTCGAAGTCTTCCATCAGCGCGTTGATGCCCGGCACGATGCGGTCGCCCCCCGCCACGGCCAAGTTGCCGCCGGGGCAGAAGCCGTTCTGCACGTCGATCACGATCAGGGCGTTGGTCATGGCGTCACTCTCCTTGTCCGTCGCAGCCTACGGGTTGAGGGGGCGGGCGCAACGGCATATCGGCATCCCATGACCGTCATCGCAGCCTTCTATCGTTTCACGGCATTTGCCGACCTCGCGACCCTTCAGGGCCCGTTGCAGGCCCTCTGCGAGGCGCAGGGGATCACGGGCACGCTCCTTCTGGCACCCGAGGGGATCAATGGAACCGTCGCCGGCACGCGGGCGGCCATCGACGCTCTGCTGCACCATCTGCGCGGCCTGCCCGGATGTGCCGGGTTGGAGCCGAAGATCAGCCGTGCGGACACGTCGCCGTTCGGGCGGATGAAGGTCCGCCTGAAGCGCGAGATCGTGACGATGGGTCAACCCGATATCGACCCGCTGGGCAACGTCGGACGTTACGTTGAGCCGGGCGACTGGAATGCGGTCCTCCGCGACCCGGACGCCGTCGTGATCGACACGCGGAATGCGTACGAGGTCGCGATCGGCAGCTTCGCTGGCGCGGTGGACCCCGGCACAGCGTCCTTCGGGGAGTTCCCCACGTGGTGGGCGGCCAATGCGGCACGGTTCCAGGGCAGGCGGATCGCCATGTTCTGCACGGGCGGCATCCGCTGCGAGAAATCCACCGCCTTCCTGTGCGCGCAGGGGGTGAAGGACGTGATGCACCTGCAGGGCGGGATTCTGAAGTATCTCGAAGACGTGCCCGCGTCCGACAGCCTGTGGCACGGGGGCTGCTTCGTCTTCGACGACCGGGTCAGCGTGGGGCACGGTCTCGTGCCCGGCGACCATGTCCTCTGCCATGCCTGCCGCCGGCCGCTCGATCCCTCGGACAAGTCGCGCCCGGAATACGAGGCGGGGGTCAGTTGTCACCTCTGCCTCGACACCTTCGCCGAGGCCGATCGAAACCGGTTCCGGGAAAGGATGCGGCAGATGGAGTTGGCCCGCGCCCGTGGCGCGCGACATCTGGGCGCGGACGTCTAGCCCTCCGCCTCCTCGGTGTCCTCAGGCGCTTTCCAGTCATGGGTCAGCAGCCTCACCAGAACCAGCGCGGCGAACACCGCAACGGCGAGCAAGAAGAACTCAGTCATTCATTCTCTCCCGAAGGCATGAACCATCGAAGACGAGGCTAGCACGGCGGAAACCCGCCAGAAAGCGCGTAATGGTTAACGTGGATGGAAGCCTCGGCGCGACCGGGACGGACACGTTGATGAACCTGCCTTCCTGCGCCCGACTTCCATATTTCATGATCGGCGGAAACCTGCCACGTCGTGTCCGCGCCCCTGTTACCGTATGCAAAAGCTACGGACCCCGATTCCACGCCCCGGCGCTTGCGATGGAAGCCGGAAGCAGGCCAGAAACAGGGGTGCAGCCGCCGGAGTATGCCGCAGATGACCACCCTGCCCTCCCCCATCGGACCGATGGTCCCGATCCTTTCCGGGAGCTGCCGTTGACCGCGCTGCTGCTTTTGCCGGGAATGATGTGCGACGCGCGACTGTTCGCCCCCCAGATCGCGGCCATCCATGATCGCGCCGTCATGATCGCTCCGATCACCGGTCACGATACCACAGCCGCCCTGGCCGCGGAGGTGCTGGCCCACGCACCGCCCCGGTTCGCCCTGGCCGGCCTCAGCATGGGCGGGATCGTGGCGATGGAGATGCTGGCGCAGGCCCCCGACCGGATCGCGGGGCTGTGCCTGATGGATACGAACCCCAAGGCCGAGCATCCCGAGGTGGCCAAAGGCCGCGAACCCCAGATCGCGAGCGTGCGCGACGGCGGGTTGCGCGCTGTGATGCGCGACGAGATGAAGCCCAATTATCTGGCCGACGGACCCCGTCGCGGCGCGATCCTCGACACCTGCACGGCGATGGCGGAAGCTCTCGGCCCCGCCGTCTTCGTCCGCCAGTCGCGCGCCCTGCAGACGCGGGCCGACCGTCAGGATACCCTGGCCACCGTGACCGTGCCGTCCCTCGTCCTCTGCGGGCGGGACGATGCGCTCTGCCCGCTCCACCGGCATGAGGCGATGCACGACCTGCTCGAAGGATCAACGCTGGTGGTCGTCGAAGGCGCGGGCCATCTGCCCACGCTGGAACAGCCCGAGGTGACCACGCGCGCCCTGCGAAGCTGGCTGGACAGGGTGGACAGGGCATGACGCATCACGCCCTCATCATGCTCGCGGCGGGGTTCGGCATCCCCGTCCTCGCCGCCCTGAACGCCCGGCTCGGCGCGAACATCGGCGGACCGGCTGCGGCGGCCCTGGTGCTGTTCACCGTGGCGCTGACCTGCGCCGGGGTGGCGACCCTGCTGACAGGTCCCGGCGCGCTGACGCGGCTGGCGGGTCAGCCGCCGCATCTGTTCGGCGCAGGCGTCCTCGTGGCCTTCTACGTCCTGTCGATCACCTGGATCGCCCCGGTCTTCGGTGTGGGCAACGCGGTATTCTTCGTCCTGTTGGGGCAGCTTGTCTCCGCCGGCCTGATCGACCAGTTCGGCCTGTTCGGGGCAAGGCAGGTCGCGTTGTCGCCGCTGCGCGTGGGCGGCCTGGTCCTGATGGCCGCAGGGCTGGCGCTGACGCAGTTCGCGCCGCGCGGCTGACGGGGATCAGGCGTCGGGGACCACCTTGCCGGGATTCATGCGCCCATCGGGGTCGAGCGCGCGCTTGATCGCCCGCATCACGTCCAGCGCCACCGGATCCTTGCGCCGCGACATGGTGGACAGCTTCGACAACCCGATCCCGTGTTCCGCGCTGATCGATCCGCCGAGCGAGACCGTCACATCCTCGACCATGGAACGAATCCCGTCCAGATCGCCGTCGTCGGTCGGATAGACCGTCAGATGCACGTTCCCGTCGCCCAGATGCGCGACGATCAGCGTCTCGGCCGCGGGGTCCATCTTGGCCAGGCGGGCGTGCATGTCGTCGATGAAGGTCTCGACCCGGTCGAGCGGCAGCGCGACATCGTTGTCGACGATGGGCAGGCGGGTGAAGGTGATTTCGGCCGCCGCCTCGCGCATCTCCCAGATCAGGCGGCGCTGCGCCTCGTTCTGGGCGACCATCGCGTCCAGCACCTCGCCTGACTCGACCGCCTCCGCCAGCGTATCCTCCAGCACATCGCCCAAGGGCCGGGACAGACCACCGAGGTCGACCATCACGTGATGGTCGCGTGGGGCGAACGGCTGTCGCAGGTCGGGACGGTGCCTGACCAGTTCGGTCATGTAGGTGCGCGGCATGTACTCGAAGGCTTCGACCGCGCCGTCGGTGGCGGCCTGAAGCCGGCGCAGAAGGGTCAGCGCGGCGGGCAGGTCGCGGACCGCGACGAAGGCCGCCGCATGGTGGCGCGGGCGCGAGGCCAACCGCAGGACGGCGGCGGTCACGATGCCCAGCGTGCCTTCCGCCCCGATGAAGAGATCGCGCAGGTCGTAGCCCGAGTTGTCCTTGCGAAGCTCCGACATGAGGTCGAGCACGCGCCCGTCCGCCAGCACTACCTCAAGCCCCAGCACCAGCCCCCGCGTCGGGCCATACCGCACCACGTTGGACCCGCCCGCGTTGGTGGACAAAAACCCGCCGACCCGCGCCGAGCCCCGTGCGCCGAAGGTGAGGGGAAAGATCAGATCGTGATCCTCCGCCGCCGCATGAAGATGGGACAGGACAACCCCAGCCTCGACGATTGCGATTCCTGCCTCCGGCCGGATCTCGCGAATTGCCGCCATCCTCTCCAGCGACACCATCAGGGCCCCGGTGTTGGCCGTGCCCCCGACGAGACCCGTGTTGCCACCCACCGGCACCACGGCCAGCCCGTGTCGCGCCGCCAGCTTCACCACCTCCGCGACCTGCGCGGTATCGGAGGGCCGCACCACAGCCAGCGGATCGGCATGCCACTTGCCGGTCCAGTCCGTCGCCAGATGCGCGACGGCATCGCCCGTCAGGACGTGGCCGTTGCCCAGCAGGTCGCGCAGGTCGGACAGGGCGTCGGAATGATCTTTCATCGCGGTCTCCTCCGACGACGGTCGATGGCATGTGCAAGGCAGGATGAAAAGGCGCTCACGGACTTGACGCCCCCCGCGACTGGCCGTATTTCGCGCGCCAGTGGCGGTGTAGCTCAGTTGGTTAGAGCAGCGGAATCATAATCCGCGTGTCCGGGGTTCAAGTCCCTGCACCGCCACCATCTCCGGTCACAGGTCCTTCATCAGCCGCAGCGCGTCATAGATTGCCGCATGGGTGTTGCGTGCCGACACCGCGTCGCCGATGCGGAACAGCTGATAGCTTCCTTCCGGGTTTGTCCGCACATCCTGCGGGCGGCCCGCGATCAGGGCGTCATGGTCCACTGCCCCGTCGTTGACCGACCCGTCGCGCAGGTCGAAATAGAGGTCGTCCAGCGGAAACGTGCCATAGTTCACGACGATCCGGTCGTAGTCCGCATGGGTCAGCCGGTCCGAATAATCGGTGCCGATCGTCGCGCGCAGACGGTTGCCGGCAGGCTCCACCCCCTTCAGGCGCCGGGTCACGGTGAAGGTCACGTCGTCGTGCTGCAAGGTCTTCATGTAGGGCACCAGGTTCATCGCCATCACCTCCGGGGCAAAGGTGCGGTCGGGGGTCATGATCTCGACCGTCGCCCCGGCCTTCAACGCGACTTCGGCCGCCTGCAGGCCGGCGTGGTCGCCCGCCTCGTCGTAGATCAGAACGTGGCCCGAGGGCACGACATCGCCGGTCAGGATGTCCCAACTCGTCACGACATGGGGTTGATCCTCGCCCGTCTCATAAAGCCGCGTATGCGCCATGCCACCGGTGGCGACGATGACCACGTCGGGGGCCAAAGCCTGCACGTCCCCGGCCTCGGCCCAGGTGTTGAACCGGAACTTGACGCCCGCCGCCTCGCATTGTGCGACGCGCCAGTCGATCAGCCCCATCATCTCGGCCCGGCGGGGCGAGCGGGCGGTCAGGCGGACCTGGCCGCCGGGGCCGTCCGCCGCCTCCAGAACGGTGACGTCATGCCCGCGCGCGGCCGCCACCCGCGCGGCCTCCGACCCCGCGGGACCGGCGCCCACGACGACCACGCGACGGGGCGTCGCGGCGGCCGGGATATCGTGCGGCATCGACAGCTCCCGCCCGGTGGCGGCGTTGTGCAGGCAGAGCGCCTCGCCCCCCTGATAGATCCGGTCGAGACAGTAGTTCGCGCCGACGCAGGGCCGGATGTCCTCCTCCCGGCCCTCCACGATCTTGCGCACGATATGGGGGTCGGCCATGTGCGCGCGCGTCATGCCGACCATGTCCAGAAGGCCCTCCGCGATCGAATGGCGCGCGGTGGCCACATCCTGGATCCGGGCGGCGTGGAAGGTGGGCATGCCGGTCGCCCGCCGCACCTCGCCCGCGAAATCCAGATGGGGCGCGCTGCGCATGCCCTGGATCGGAATGACATCGGTCATGGCGGGGTCGGTGTGGATGCGGCCCCGGATGACGTTCAGGAAGTCGACCATCCCGCTGTCGCGCAGACGGCGGGAAATCTCGATACCCTCCTCCGCGTCGATGCCACCGGGCTGGGTCTCGTCGGCGGTATAGCGCAGCCCCACGATGAATTCGGGCCCGACCCGTTTGCGGACCTCGCCCAGCACGTCGAAGGTGAAGCGCAGCCGGTTCTCCAGCGTGTCGGCACCGTAAGGGCCGGTCAGCGCATTGGTCAGCGGCGACCAGAACTGGTCCATCAGGTGCCCGTAGGCCTGAAGCTCGACCCCGTCCATGCCGCCCGCCTGCATCCGCTCGGCCGCGTCGGCATAGTCGGTGATGATGCGGGCGATGTCCCAGTCCTCCATCACCTTCGGAAAGGCGCGGTGCGCGGGTTCGCGGTGCGGCCCGGGCGAGACGGAGGGCAGCCAGTCGCCCTTGTTCCAGGTGGTTCGGCGACCCAGGTGCGTCAGCTGGATCATCACCGCGCAGCCGTGTTCGTGGCAGGCGTCGGTCAACTCCGCGATCCACGGAACGACCTCATCGCGATAGGCCAGGATGTTGTTGAAGACAGGGGGGCTGTCGCGCGACACGGCGGCCGACCCCGCGGTCATGGCCAGCGCCACGCCGCCCCTCGCCCGTTCCGCGTGATAGGCCCGGTACCGCTCCTTGGGCATGCCGTCCTCGGGATAGGCGGGCTCGTGGCTGGTCGTCATCACCCGGTTCTTCAGCGTCAGATGCTTCAACCGATAAGGCTGCAGCAGCGGGTCGCGGGTGACGGTGTCCTTCATGGCAGCGAACCTTTCAGCAATCCAGAACGATGTCGGTCAGGGGGCGGCTGACGCAGGGCAGGATGAATCCCCGGTCGATCTCTCGCTGGCGGATGCCGCCCTCGTGCGCCATCACGACCTCGCCCGAATGTTTGAAGGTCTTGCAGGTCCCGCACAAGCCCCGCGCGCAAGAGGACGGCAACGGCAGGCCCGCCGCCCGCACGGCGCCGAGGATCGTCGTCGTCTCGGCGCAGTCGAAGGCCCGGCCGGTGCGCGCGAAGGTGATGCGGCGCAGGGGGGCGTCGGTGCCCGGCGTGATCTCGGTTTCCGGCGACGAGAAGTCGAAGCTCTCCTCGCCGTAGCGGTCCGGGGGCACGCCGGCATCGCGTGCCGCCCCGCGCACCATTTCCATGAACCCCTGCGGTCCGCAGCAGAGCACCGTCCGCGCCGCCATGTCGGGCACGATCCGCGTCAGCATCGCCGCATCGGGCCGCACCTGTCCGGCCGCGCGCGTGGCGATCCGCGTGACGAGAAGGCGGGGCAGGCAACGCGACAGGACTGCCAGTTCGTCGCCCGCGATCAGGTCGGCGACGGTCGGCGCGACCTGCACAAGGACGGCGTCGAGGTCGATGCCCCGGTCCGCGGCCGTCCGCAGGATCGACAGCATCGGCGTCACCCCGCTTCCGGCGGCGATCAGGGCATGGGCCTCGCCCGGCCAGGCGACGGGGCCGAACCGACCGGACGGCCCGAAGGCTTCGATGGTGGCCCCGACGGTCATTACATCGTGCAGCACGCCCGATGCCGCGCCGGGCTGTCGTTTCACCGTGATCTCCACCCCGCCGTCGCGCGCCGCCGAGGAAGCGATGGTATAGCACCGCTCGACCGTGCCACCGGGCGTCTCTATCCGGAAGGTCAGGAACTGGCCGGGGTCGTGTTCTACGCGGCTGCCGTCCGACGGCGTCAGAAGGAAGCTGCGGACACCGGGCCCGTCATCGCGCACGGCGCGACAGGTCAACGTGCCCCAGCGGTCGGACGGAAACCGGCGCCGGCGGCGGGTCGCCCAATCGCTCATCCCGCGTATCCATGGGCCGTCATTCGGTCGACGTACCAGGTCGAGAACTCGTCCAGCGCACGTTCGGTGAACCGCGAATAGGGTCCAGGGCGATAGCCTGCCGACGCCACGCCGCGATGCGCCAGCGCCACGAGATGCGCGTCCTCCGCATTCGTCGCGCGCCAGACGGCCGTCAGGTTGTCGAGGTCGTAATCCTCCCCCTCCACCGCGTCGCGGTGGACGAGCCACTTGGTCCGCACCAGCGTCCGGTCGGGCCCCAGCGGATAGGCCGCGAAGACGACGGCGTGATCCGACATGACGTGGTTCCACGAGTTGATGCCCCAGAGATGCATGTCCCCCGACCACGGCCGGTCCTGCCCGCCCAGCGGCAGCGTCACCGCCGCCCGCGTGTCGGGCGTCTGGCTTTCGCCCAGCCCCGCGATGATGAGCCGCTGGGTGCGGAAATTCGTGGGCCAGCCGACGGTATGTTCCACGGCCGCATGGGGCAGCCCTTCGGCATCCCAGTGCGCGCCGTGACGGCGGTAGGCCTCGGCCAGCGCGTCGGACTCGGCACGCTCGCCGTCGGACAGGCCGTCGGGGTCGTATCCGAAGTCGGCCGCATGGAACGAAAGCGACAGCTGCGGATGTTTCGACGCGCAGTGATAGCACTCGCGGTTGTTCTCCATCGTCAGCTTCCAGTTGCCCGCCTCGATCACATCCTGCTCATGGGCGACACGGGCGTTTCGCAGGTCGTAGGGCGCAAGGCGCGGCTCCATCACGCGTGCCAGTTCGTCGATGTCGTCCGGCGGATCGTCCGACAGGCAGGCATAGAGGATGCCGCCCACGTCGCGCAGCGCCACAGGCTTGAGGTGATGCAGGCCGCGCGGGAAATCGACGCCCATGTGCGGCGCCAGTGCCAGCGCCCCGTCCAGATCGTAGGTCCACTGGTGATAAGGGCAGACCAGCTTGCCCACCACCGACCGGCCGGGCGGCACCAGACGCGCGCCCCGGTGGGAACAGACGTTGTGGAAGGCGCGCAGCCGGTCCTCCTCGTCGCGCAGGATGACGATGGACGACGGCCCGATGTCGAGCGCGATGACGTCGCCCGCCTCCTCCACGTCGCAGGCCAGGCCGACGGCGACCCAGTGGCGCGAGAAGATGGCGTCGCAATCGGCGAGCCACGCGTCCTCGGAGGTATAGAGAGGCGCGGGAAGGCTGTGCCCCGGCCGCCGTGCGGCAAGCCAGGCGCCAAGTCCGTCGCGCGTCCGGTGTTCCATCAGCATGGCGACCCCCTCCCCGTGATTGCACGCAAGAAGGATACGGCGGCAGGCCGTCGTCGCAACGTCACAAATAGGTGCATCATCCATGCGTTCATGTAATGGATCGGGTCTGGCTATCCTGATAGCGTTGAGCCGTAGCCGATCGGTCGCAAGGTGAGGTCATG
This sequence comes from Jannaschia rubra, assembly GCF_001403735.1. Lineage (GTDB taxonomy): Bacteria > Pseudomonadota > Alphaproteobacteria > Rhodobacterales > Rhodobacteraceae > Jannaschia > Jannaschia rubra. The sequence continues at coordinate 555,637 of NZ_CXPG01000020.1, read as the reverse complement.
CATCCGCTCCGCCGTTCCCTGCCGTCGCTGACCGCCCTCACCGCTTTCGAGGCCGCCGCGCGATACGAGAGCTTCACCCGCGCCGCCGCGGCGCTGGGCGTGACGCAGGCCGCCGTCAGCCGCCGGATCAAGGCGCTGGAGGACGAGATCGGCCAGCCCCTTTTCGACCGTGGAAACCGCCGCGTCCGGTTGACCGACGCGGGCCGCGACCTGTCGGCGGCGGTGGGACGCGCCTTCGACGACCTGACGCGCACGGTTGACGCCATCCGCCGGCCGGGGGCCAAGCTGACGGTGGCGGTATCCGTGGCCTTCGGTCACTTCCGCCTGCTGCCGGCGCTTTCGTCGTTCCGCGCGACCGAGCCGGACATCGACCTGCGCGTCATCTCGGAAGATGCCTGGAACGCGCCCGACGACGGCCAGGTCGACGTGGCGGTCCGCTACGGCCGGCCGCCGTTCCGCGGCATGCGCGTCGCGGCCTCGCTGGGCGAGGCAGTCGTTCCCGTCTGCGCGCCGGCGATGGCCGCGGACCTTGGCCCGGTGACGATGGGCGGCCTGGCGCGGGGCGGGGACATTCCGCTGATCGACAGCGCCTCGCCCGAGCCGAGCTGGCTCGACTGGGCGGGGTGGTTCGCACGGAAGGGGTGGGCGGGCGGGTTCGACGGCGCGCGCCTGCGCTTCAGCAGCTACAGCGATGCGGACTATGCGGCGATGGACGGGCAAGGCGTGGCACTGGGCTGGACGGGCCTTCTGGAACGGCCGCTGGCGGACGGCCGCCTCGTCGCGCTGGACGTGCCGCCGCTGCGACCGGCCGAACGCCATCACATCCTCGTCCCCGAAGGGCGCCCCCTCGCGGAGCCGGTGGATGCTTTTACCGATTGGCTGTCGGGAATGTCCTGGCCCACGGGCTGACGCGTGCGCGGAAGGTCGAAAACACCTTGCGGCGGAGGGGTTCGAGGGGGCATCTGAAACGATGATCTCCGCCAACCAGACCCTCCGCGACCGACTGCGGTTCGGCACCCGCGCCGCGCAGGACGCGCTCGACCGGGCGCAGCGCCGGTTCGACCTGTCATCCCGCGACGGACGCGGCCGGTTTCTCCGGGCGCAGGCCGACACGATCGCCACCCTGCGACGGGCCGATGACGGCACGCTGGACGCTGCACTGGTCCATGCGCTCGACCTGCTGGCCGCCGATCTGGCCGTTCTGGGGGACGACGCTCCGCCGGTGCCCCGAACCCCGCCCGCGACCGACGACGCGCTGGCGCGGGGATATGTCTGGCATGGGCAGCGTCTCGCGCTGCGAATGTTGGCGCGGTCGCTTCCAGACGGTGCAGACGGGACGGCCTATCTGCTCGCCCCGCGCGACGCGGACGCCTGGCGCAGCCTGTGCGCCGATCTCGAGACGACGTCCGGATACGGCGCCCTGCCCGACCGGGTGTTGACCGCGGCGAACGACTGGCTCGCCCTGCTCGAGACGCTGTGCCACGACCACGCCAGACGCTGAGGCTTTCCTTGTCCCGCCGGTACCCCTAGGTTTTCGCGGAACGGAAACGACAGGGAGCGGCGCGATGTCCGCAGACGCACGGATCGGCCTGATCGGCCTGGGCACGATGGGCGCGGCGCTTGCGTCGAACATTGCCGAAAAGGGCTTCGACATCGCCGTCTTCAACCGCACCACGCAGGTGACGCGCGACTTCGCGGCCGAGGCGGGCGACCTGGGCCCCCGCATAACCCCCGCCGAGACGCTGGAGGATCTGGTCGCCGCCATCGCACGCCCCCGCGCGATCATCCTGATGGTGCCGGCGGGCGACCCGGTGGATCAGCAGATCGCGGCGCTGACCCCCCTTCTGGACGACGACGACCTCATCATCGACTGCGGCAACGCCAACTTCCACGATACCGACCGCCGCGTGGCCGAAGGGTTCGGACCCTTCATGGGCGTCGGCGTCTCCGGCGGTGAGGAGGGCGCGCGGCACGGCCCGTCGATCATGGCGGGCGGCACGCCGGAGCTCTGGGCCCGGGTCGAGGACGTGATGCTGGCCATCGCCGCCAAGCACGAGGGCGATCCCTGTGCCGCGCTGATGGGGCCGGGGGGCGCCGGACATTTCGTCAAGATGGTGCACAACGGCATCGAATACGCCGACATGCAGATGATCGCCGAAGTCTACGGTATCCTGCGCGACGGGCATGGGCTGGATGCCGACGAGATCGGCGACGTCTTCGACGCCTGGAATCGCGGTCCGCTCCAGAGCTACCTCATCGAGATTTCCGGCAAGGTCGCCCATGCGCGCGACGTGGCGACCCGCAAGCCGCTGCTGTCGCAGATCGTCGATGCCGCCGGGCAAAAGGGCACGGGCCGCTGGACCGCCATCGAAAGCCAGCACCGACTGGCCCCCGTTCCCGCCATCGAAGCCGCGGTCGTGGCTCGCAACCTGTCGGCACGGCTGGAGGAGCGCGCGCGGGGGCAGGAGGTATTCGGCCCCGCGCCCCAGCGGTTCGACACGCTCGACCGCGAAACGCTGGAACGGGGGCTGATCGCGGGGAAGGTGCTCTGCTACGCGCAGGGCTTCGCCATGCTATCGGCGGCCACGCGGGATTTCGGATGGGACCTGCCCATGGCCCGTATCGCCCAGATCTGGCGGGAGGGCTGCATCATCCGATCCACCATGCTCGACGCCATGGCCAGCGCCCTGGACGGGGAGCCTGGTGTGAACCTGATGTTCACCGACCATTTCGCCGCCATCCTGCGCGACACCCACGACGCGCTGCGGCAGGTGGTGGCCCAGGCCGCTCTGCATGGCCATCCGACGCCCGCCCTGTCGTCGGGGCTGGCCTATTTCGACGCGATGCGGACGGCGCGCGGCACGGCCGACATGATCCAGGCGCAACGGGATTTCTTCGGGCTGCACGGCTTCGTGCACGTCAACGGCAAGGCCGACCAACACGGGCCGTGGGCCAAGGCGGCAGCCACGCCGAAGGTTTGACCGGCGGTCAGCTCCGCCAGTCGAAGAACCCATCGGGCGCCCGGTCCAGCAGGTCCTGCGCCATCCGCGTGCCGAGCGCCGCGCCCTCTTCGGCCGGACAATCGCCCGAGGTCGCCAGAACCTCGGACCCGTCGGGCCTCAGGATCTCCCCGCGAAAGCGGAGCGTTCCGCCGTCAAGTTCGGCAAGCCCCGCGATGGGCGTCTGGCACGACCCGTCGAGCGTGAGGAGGAACGCGCGTTCGCAGTCCAGCCGCAGCCCCGTCTCGCGGTCGTGGACCGCGGCCAGCATCTCCGCCATGCGCGCATCGTCGGCCCGCCGTTCAATCCCGATGGCGCCCTGGGCGAGTGCGGGCAGCATGTCAGACAGGTCCATCGGCCGGCGCGGCACCTCGTCCATGCCGAGCCGGATCAGCCCTGCCATGGCGAGGAACGTTGCCTGTGCCACGCCGTCGCGCAGCTTGGTCATGCGGGTCTGGAGGTTGCCGCGGAATTCCACCACGTTCAGGTCGGGCCGGCGGTGCATCAGTTGCGCGCGGCGGCGCAGGCTCGACGTGCCGACGGTGGCCCCCCGGGGCAGGTCGGCGATGCTGCCGCCGTCCAGCGTGATGAAGGCATCGCGCGGATCCTCGCGCGGCAGGTAGGCGTCGATAAGCAAACCATCGGGTTGCAGCGTCGGCATGTCCTTCATCGAATGGACCGCGATGTCGATCTCGCCCGAAAGCAGCGCATCCTCGATCTCGCGCGTGAACAGGCCCTTGCCGCCGATTTCCGACAGCGAACGGTCCTGCACCCGGTCGCCGGTGGTCTTGATGACGACGACCTCGAAGGCGTCCCGCCGCAGGTCGAAGGCCGCCATCAGGCGGTCGCGGGTCTCATGCGCTTGGGCGAGCGCGAGGAGCGATCCGCGCGTGCCGATGCGCAGGGGGGCGGCGGACGTGGGCAGGTCGGTCATGTCGTGGCCTTTCGGTCGAGTTGACACCACCTGCCCACCGCGACAGGTGCTGTCCAGACCCCGCCACCGGAGATTTGCCCCATGACCAAACCCCTTCTGCGAAGTCTTGCCGGTGAGACCCTGCCCGTGCCCCCCGTCTGGATGATGCGGCAGGCGGGGCGCTACCTGCCGGAATACAAGGCAACCCGGGCCCAGGCGGGGGATTTCCTGTCGCTCTGCTACAATCCGGATCTCGCGACCGAAGTCACGTTGCAGCCACTTCGCCGTTTCGGCTTCGACGCGGCCATCCTGTTCGCCGACATCCTGCTCGTGCCGCAGGCGCTCGGCGCCGATCTCTGGTTCGTCACGGGCGAAGGCCCGCGCCTGTCCACTATCACCGGCCCCGCCGATTTCGCTCGACTGAAAGGCGTGGACGACATCCACGACACGCTGGCGCCGGTCTATCAGACTGTGCGGAACCTGTCCGGCGCCCTGCCGCCGGAGGTCGCGCTGATCGGCTTTGCGGGCGCGCCATGGACGGTGGCAACCTACATGATCGCGGGTCAGGGCACGCCCGACCAGGGGCCGGCCCATGCGCTGAAAAGGGACGACCCCGCGACCTTCGATGCGCTCATCGACCTGCTGACGAAGGCCACCATCGAATATCTGTCGGCGCAGATCGAGGCCGGCGCCGAGGTGGTCAAGCTGTTCGACAGCTGGGCCGGATCGCTTTCGGGCGAGGATTTCGCGCGTTACGCTGTCGCACCCACCAAGACCATCATCGCCGAACTCAAGACCCGCCATCCCGGCATCCCCGTCATCGCCTTCCCGCGTCAGGCCGGCGACAACTACATCGGCTTCCACGCCGCGACCGGGGCCGACTGCGTGGCCGTCGACGATTCGGTCAGCGCCGAATGGGTCGCCCGGAACGTCCAGCCCGACGGCTGCGTCCAGGGCAACCTCGCGTCGCACCATATGGTGACGGGGGGCGAGGCCATGGTGTCGGAGGTCCGCCGCATCCGCGACGCTCTGTCCGGGGGGCCGCATATCTTCAACCTCGGCCACGGCATCACGCCGGACGCCGACCCCGACAACGTTGCCCTGATGATCGAGACGCTGCGGGGCGCCTGACGGTCAGGGCCACTTCGCCTCGGGCGGCAGCGACATGAGGACGGCGTTCGCGTCGTGTCCCGTCTCCAGCCCGAACTTCGTGCCACGGTCGTAGACGAGGTTGTATTCCGCATAGAGCCCGCGATGCACCAGTTGCACCTGCTTGTCGGCATCGGTCCACTCATGGATCCGGCGGCGTTCCACAAGCGGCACGAAGGCCGGCAGGAACGCGCGGCCTACATCTTGGGTGAAGGCGAAGTCGTCCTCCCAACTGCCGGTGTTCAGGTCGTCGTAGAAGATGCCCCCTACGCCCCGTGCGCGCTTCCGGTGCGGGATGTAGAAATACTCGTCCGCCCAGGCCTTGAAGCGGCCGTACCGCCCGGCCTCGTGCGCATCGCAGGCCCCCTGCATCGCGGCATGGAAATGGGCCGTGTCTTCGCCGTATTCGATGCAGGGGTTCAGGTCGGCGCCACCGCCGAACCACCAGGCATGGGGCGTCCAGAACATCCGCGTGTTCATGTGCACGGCGGGGACGTGCGGGTTGCGCATATGCGCCACGAGGCTGATGCCGCTGGCCCAGAAGCGGGGATCGTCGGCCATGCCCGGCACCCCCCGCGCCGCCATCGCGGCCTGCGCGCGGGGAGCCAGGGTTCCGTGGACCTCCGACCAGTTCACGCCGACCTTCTCGAACACGCGGCCGCCGCGCATGACCGACATGATCCCGCCGCCCGCGTCCGATCCATCCTCCGCCGTGCGCGTGGTCGGCGTGACGTCGAACCGGCCGGGCGGAAGGTCCGCGAAGGGGCCGGGAGCGTCTGCATCCTCCAGCTCCTCGAAGGCTGCGGTGATCCGGTCCCGCAGGCTGCGGAACCAATTGGCGGCGCGTCGTTTCCGGTCGTCGTCGGTGTCTGTCATCGGGCTGTCCGTTCGGGCGCAAGGGCGGGGTTGCGGCGGGTTGACGTGGAGGGCGCCCCATTCCTGCCACGATCCCGCCTGCAAGTTGTAGGGGGGTGGCCCATATACCACCAGATATCGCAGCCACACGGGGCAATCTGGGTATTTTGAAGGCATGCACGTCAACCATGGATTTCCCCGGCGGATTCGGGTTAGGCTGGACGCGAACGGAAATGGCGTCACCGGCGCAAGATCGGGTCGCCCCAGGCAGACAGAGCAGTCGTGTGAACATGAATCAGATCAGACGGGCCCTCGCGGGTCTGGTGCCCCTATTCGTGGCCGCCATCCTCGCGATCCCCGGCCATGCCGCCCCCTACGCCGAACTGGTGATGGATGCCCGCACGGGCGAGATCATCAAGGCCAGCAATATCGACACCCGGCTGCATCCCGCGTCGCTGACCAAGATGGTCACGCTCTACGTCGCTTTCGAGGCGGTGCGACGGGGCGAGATCACGCTCGACACCGAGGTCCGCATCTCGCGCAATGCCGCGAACGAGCCGCCTTCCAAGCTGGGCCTGCGGTCGGGCCAGCGCATCGCCTTCCGCTACCTGATCCGCGCGGCGGCGGTGAAATCGGCCAACGACGCCGCCACCGCCATCGGCGAGGCCATCGCCGGATCGGAAGAAGCCTTCGCCGAACGCATGAACCGCACCGCCAAGGCCCTGGGCATGAACGATTCGACGTTCCGCAACGCGCACGGCCTGACGCGGTCGGGGCACCTCAGCACTGCGCGCGACATGTCGGTGATGGGGCGGCGGCTGTTCTACGACTATCCGGAATACTACAACCTGTTCTCGCGCCGGACCACGGATGCGGGCGTCACGCAGGTGCGCAACACCAACCGCCGCCTTCTCGACGCCTATCCGGGCGCCGACGGGATCAAGACGGGCTATACCGTCGCGGCGGGCTTCAACCTGGTGGCCTCGGCCGATCGGGGCGGCAAGCGCATCATCGCGACCGTCTTCGGCGGACGCTCCACCGCCACCCGCAACGCCCGCATCGCCGAGCTTCTGGACATCGGCTTCCAATCGGTGCCCGACAGCGTGACCGAACGCCGACCTTCCGCGCCGGTCTATGAAAACGTCGGCACGACTCCCGGGCCGAGCGCGCCGGCGATATCCATGCGCCCGCAGATGCGCCGAGCGCCAGCCGGTATGATGCTCTACGCTTCGGCTTCGGGCCCTGCGGTCGTGCCTGCGCCCCGGCCGGGAACGGAGCCGCCGCGCGTCGTCGTCACCCGTGCCTCCACCTCCGGCCAGAACTTCGCCATCTCGCTCCAGCCCCAGCCGTCCCGGTCGGCGGCGGACAAACTGCTGCTGCGGACGGCGCTTCAGGAACTCGACGCGCTCGACGGTGCGTTGCGCCAGATCGACCGTGCCAGCGGCGGCTTCGCACCCAGCTTCGTCGGCCTGTCCGAACGCGATGCGCAGCGCGCCTGCACCCGACTTCGCGCGCGGGACGTGGAATGTCAGGTCTCGATGGGCGGCTGACCCGCCCTCAGACGGCGGCGGCCCGGTCGGCTTTCAGGTCGAAGGCCGCCGCCATCAGAGCACGGGTATAGGGCGTGGCGGGCGTATCGAAGATCTGCGCCGCCTCGCCTGCCTCGACCACATCGCCGCGCTTCATCACGATGACCTTGTGGGACATGGCGCGCACCACCTTGAGGTCGTGGCTGATGAACAGATAGGCCAGCCCGTGACGCCGCTGAAGGTCGCGCAGAAGCTCCACGATCTGCACCTGCACCGTCTGGTCGAGCGCCGACGTCGGCTCATCCAGCACCACCAGTTTCGGCCGCAGGATCATGGCCCGCGCGATGGCGATGCGCTGACGCTGACCGCCGGAGAATTCGTGCGGATAGCGGTCCATCGACGCGGGGTCGATGCCGGTCTCGGTCAGCATGTCTGCCACCTGTTCGCGGTGCGGGCGGTCGTCGCCGGTGTCGTGCAGGCGCAGGCCCTCGGCCACGATCTCGGCCACAGTCATCCGCGGCGACAGGCTGCCGTAGGGGTCCTGGAACACGATCTGCATGTCCTGCCGCAAGGGCCGCAAGGCGCGTGATTTCACCCCGTCGATGCGCCGCCCTTCCAGGCTGATCGGCCCTTCGGAAGAAATGAGCCGCATGATCGCGAGCGCCAGCGTCGTCTTGCCGGACCCGGATTCACCCACGATCCCGACCGTCTCGCCCGCCCGCACGGCGAGCGTTGCATCGTTCACGGCCTTGACGTATCCGGCCGTCCGCTTGAGCAAGCCGCGCGTGATCGGAAACCAGACCTTCAGGTGCGCTGTTCCGACGATCTGCGGGGCATCGGGGGCGACCGGATCGGGCAGGCCGGTGGATTCGGCCTCCAGCAGCATCCGGGTATAGGGGTGCTGCGGGTTGTCGAAGATCTCGGCAACCGGCCCCGTCTCGACGATCTCGCCCTGCTTCATCACGCAGACGCGGTCGGCGATGCGGCGCACGATGGTCAGGTCGTGCGTGATGAACAACAGCGACATCCCCTCCCGGCGCTTGAGGTCGGCCAGCAGTTCCAGGATTTGCGCCTGGATGGTGACGTCAAGCGCGGTCGTCGGCTCATCCGCGATCAGAAGATCGGGGCCGTTGGCAAGCGCCATGGCGATCATCACCCGCTGCCGCTGACCGCCCGACAGCTGGTGAGGATAGGCGGACAGCCGGCTTTCCGCGTCGTTGATGCCCACCTTGTCGAGCAGGTCGAGGATACGCGCGCGCGCCGCGTCGCCGCGCAGGTTCTGGTGCAGGGCCAGGCTCTCGCCCAATTGTTTCTCGATGGTGTGGAGCGGGTTGAGCGAGGTCATCGGCTCCTGAAAGATGAAGCTGATGTCGTTGCCTCGCACCCGGCGCAGGTCGGCCTCGGGCGCGCCGATCATCTGCGTGCCGTCATAGATGACAGACCCGCGCACGACCGCGGAATCGGGGAGCAGGGCCACGGTACTGAGCGCCGTGACCGACTTTCCCGACCCGGATTCGCCCACGATGGCGACCGTCTCGCCGCGGTTCACGTCAAAGCCGACACCGCGCACGGCGGGCGTCTCGACACCGTCCTGCCGGAAGGCGATGGTCAGGTCGCGGACTTGCAGGAGCGGGGTCACGAGAAGGTCTTTCGGGGGTCGAAAGCGTCGCGGATGCCCTCGAAAATGAAGACGAGCAGCGACAGCATCAGCGCAAAGGTGATGAAGGCGGTGAAGGCGAGCCAGGGCGCCTGCAGGTTCTGCTTGGCCTGAAGCGTCAACTCGCCCAGCGACGGCGACGACGACGGCAGGCCGAAGCCCAGAAAGTCGAGCACGGCAAGCGCGCCGATCGTGCCCGTCACGATGAACGGCAGGAACGTCACCGTCGCCACCATGGCATTGGGCAGAACGTGGCGGAACATGATCGTGGCATCGCCCACCCCGAGCGCCCGCGCGGCGCGGACGTATTCGAAGTTGCGCGCGCGCAGGAATTCGGCGCGGACCACACCGACCAGCTTGGTCCAGCCGAACAGGACCATCAGCCCCACCAGCAACCAGAAGTTCATCGGGATGATCGCCGCCACGATAATGATGATGTAGAGTTCCGGCGTGGACCCCCAGATCTCGATGATCCGCTGGAAGACGAGGTCGGTCCAACCGCCGAAGTAGCCCTGCACCGCCCCCGCCGCGATCCCGAGCACAGAGGTCAGCGCCGTTACGATCAGCGCGAAGGCCACCGACAGTCGAAAGCCGTAGATGACCCGCGCCAGCACGTCGCGCGCGGTATCGTCGGTGCCCAGCCAGTGCTGCGCGTCGGGCGCCGATGGCGCAGCGCCTTCGATGTTGCTGACGGTGTTGTACTTGTAGGGGATTGGCGGCCAGAGCAGCCATCCCTGCGCGACCTCCGCGCCCGCGAAGCTGCCGGTTTCGCGCACCTCGGACATCACGGTGTCGGGGTCGTCGAAACAATCCTCCAGCCCGCCTGACACAATCAGGCACTGCACCTCCGCATCGCGGTAGGCCGCTTCGGTCTGGAAGTCGCCGCCGAAGACCGTCTCGGGATAGAAGTTGAAGATCGGCACGTGCAGGTCGCCCCGGTAGTTCACGAGGATGGGCCGTTCGTTGGCGATGAACTCGGCAAAGAGCGAAAGGCCGAACAACACACCGAAGATCCACAGCGACCACACGGCGCGGCGATTGCGCCGGAAGTTGCGCCAGCGGCGGGCGTTGAGAGGCGAGAGCGTCATGTCTCGCGGCTCTCGAAGTCGATGCGCGGATCGACCCAGATATAGGTCAGGTCGGTGATGAGCCCCATGACCAACCCGATCAGCGCGAAGGTGTAGAGCGTGCCGAACATCACCGGATAATCCCGGCCGACCGCCGCATCGAAGCCCATCCGACCCAGCCCGTCGAGCGAGAAGATCGTCTCGATGATGAGCGATCCGCCGAAGAAGACCGATACGAACAGCGCCGGAAAGCCCGAGATCACGATCAGCATGGCGTTGCGGAAGACGTGGCCATAGAGGACGCCACTTTCGCTCAGGCCCTTCGCGCGGGCAGTGGTGACGTATTGCTTGCGGATCTCGTCGAGAAAGCTGTTCTTTGTCAGCAGCGTCAGCCCCGCGAAGGCCGAAATCGTCAGCGCCAGCACCGGCAGGGTAATGTGCCACAGGTAGTCGAGAGCCTGTCGGATCGGCCCCATCTGGTCGAAATCGGAAGACGTCAGGCCGCGCAGCGGAAAGATCTTCCAGAACGACCCGCCGGCGAACAGCACCAGCAGCATGATCGCGAACAGGAAAGCCGGGATGGCATAGGCCACGATCACGATGCCGGAGGTCCAGGTGTCGAAGGCCGTGCCGTCACGCACCGCCTTCCGGATGCCCAGCGGGATCGAGATGAAATAGGCCAGCAAGGTGGACCAGAGACCCAGCGTGATCGATACGGGCATCTTCTCCAGCACGAGATCCACAACCGAGATCGACCGGAAGTAGCTTTCCCCGAAGTCGAAGCGGGCATAGTCCCACATCATGTTGAGGAACCGCTCCAGTGGCGGCTTGTCGAAGCCGAACTGGGCCTCCAGCTCACGGATGAACTCCTCCGGCAGGCCCCGCGCGCCGATATAGCCCGACCCCTCGCCCGAGGATTGCGACTGCAACTCGCTGCCGCCGCCGGCGAACCCGGCGAAGCTGTCGCCGCTGCCTTCGATGCGGGCGATGATCTGCTCGACCGGCCCGCCGGGGACGAACTGCACCAGCGTGAAGTTGATGATCATGATCCCCAGCAAGGTGGGGATCATCAGCAGCAGGCGTCTAAGGATATAGGCGCCCATCTACAGCGCACCGGCCTTCTGCAGACGTTCCGCGGCCTCGGCGTCGAACCACCAGAAATCGAGGATGCCCAACTCCAGCGGCGGCAGCGTCTCGGGGTGGCGGTACTGGTCCCAATAGGCGACCCAGTGTTCCTTGTTCCCCCATTGCGGAATCCAGAACCCATAGGCCCGCAGCACCCGGTCCAGCGCGCGTACCCGGTCGCGCAGCAGGTCGAGGCTGTCGGACGCGATGACCTCGGTAATCAGGCGGTCGATCGCCGGGTCGCGCAAGCCCATGATGTTGCGCGAACTGTCCTCGGCGGTGGAGCTGTCGAACCACTGGCGCAGCCCGAGGCTCGGCTCGAATTCCTGACCCAGGGCCTGATTGGTCAGGTCCCAGTCGCCCTTGCGCCGGCGCTCGACGTACTGGCTACTGTCGATCCGCTCCAGCCGGGCATCGACGCCGAGATCCCGCAGGTTCTCGATGAAGGGGTTGATGATGCGGTCCAGGGTCGGATTGAACTGGATGATGACCAGCTCCAGCGTCTTGCCGTCCGCATCGCGCAAAAGGCCGCCGCTGCCGGGCGTCCAGCCGGCGTCGGCCATGAGGCGCAGCGCCTCGCGCCGGGTGCCGCGCGGCGGCTGGTTGCGGGCGGCCTCGTTGACGTAGGGCATTCGCGCCTCGTCGGTCAGGATGCCCTCGTCCAGAAGGCCCGCCTCGACTAGCGGCTGCAAAGTCGCGCGCTCACCCTCGGTCGGCACGCCTTCGGCAGCGAGGTCGGAGCCGCCCCAGAAGGAATAGGGCCGGTCGTAGAGGCCGTAGAACAAAGTGTCGTTCGACCATTCGAAGTTGAACATCATCGAGATGGCGTCGCGCACGCGCGGGTCCTGCCATTTCTCGCGGCTCAGGTTGAAGACGAAGCCCTGCGCGGTGCTGATGTTGCCGTCAGGCAGGCTTTCGCGCACCACCCAGCCGCGGTCGACGGCGGGGAAGTCGTAGGCGGTCGCCCATTCCTTCGACGACGACTCGACCCGGATCGTGTATTCGCCGGACTTGAACCCCTCCATCGCGGCGGAGGAGTCGCCGAAGTACTCGATGCGGATGCGGTCGAAGTTGAACCGGCCCCGGTTGATCGGCAGGTCCGCGCCCCACCAGTCGGTGTTCTTGGCGTAGACCACGCTGCGCCCCATGTCGACCTCGTCCAGGACATAAGGCCCGGTGCCGAGGAACGGCCGGGCCGTTCCTTCGTCCAGACGCGTCCCCGTTTCCTCGAACCACGCCTTGGAAAAGGGGTTCCAGATGCCCACCAGCCCCATGCGGTCGCGCATCGGTGCCGCCTCGTTGAACTCGAACTTCACCTGATGAGGGCCCGTCACCTCGACCGACTTGAAGAAGCCGTCGACCACGTTGCGGAATTCCGCGATGCCCTGCTCCAGGAACAGGTCCACGGTGAACTTGACGTCCTCGGCCGTCATCGGCGTGCCGTCCGAGAATGTTACGTCCTCCCGCAGGTTCACCACGGCCCAGGACAGGTCCGCGGGATATTCGACCGTGGTGCAGAGGTTGCAGTAGATCGCATAGGGATCGTCCGCGGCGACGATCATCAGGTTCTCATACAGAAGCTCGGTGTTCGCGGCTGGCACGCCCTTGCGGGTATAGATGCTGAAGCTGTCGAAAGTACCCAGAGCGGCAAAGCTCGCCTCGCCCTCCTTCGGCGCGTCCAGGTTCACATAGGAAAACGGCTCGTCCGGGCCATATTTCAGCTCGCCGAAATTGCTGTAGCCGTGGCTGACCGTCACGTCGTCCTGCGCGAAGGCGGGCGCGGAGATCATCGTCGCGGCAAGCGCGATCCGTGCGAACATGGCGTATCCTCCCTCAGGCGTTCGACGCAGGTAACGAAGGCGGCGCCCGATGATCAAGGGGCGCCGCATGCACGTTCGGGTGAGATGCGGGCGGGACGGTCCGCCAGCGACCGGTCAGCCGCCCTGCGTCGCCAGATAGGCGATCAGGTTCGCCCGGTCGGTCACGTCGTCCATGCCGCGATACGCCATCTTGGTGCCCGGCGCGTATTCCTTGGGGTTGTGCAGGAACCCGCTCAGGTTCTCCGGCGTCCAGTCGCCTTCCAGCGCAAGCAGACCGTCGGAATAGGCGAAGCCGTCGACCGCATGCTTGGCCCGGTCGACGATGCCGTCCAGATGGGGACCGGTGGCGTTCGTTCCGTCGAGTTTGTGGCACGAGGCGCACTGGCGCCACAGCTTCTCGCCGTCGGCGGCGGAGGCGCTGACGTAGACTTCCTCGAACGGAACCTCGGGCTCGGCCTCGGCGGCCGCATCGCCTTCGTCGCCGCCCTCGACCTCGATGGCGAAGCCCTGCACGATCTCGTCGCCGTGCGATTCACTTCCGACGTGGTACAGCCCCTCCGCGGCCCAGGCCCCCAGAAGCAGCACCAGAAGAGCGCCGCAGAAGGCTCCGCCCGCCTTGGTGATCGTCATCGTGTCCATCTGAGTTCCCTCTCCGTCGTCCCGGGTCCCGTTTCGGGTCGCGGACATGTATGTGGTTTCACGCGTCCGACGCAAGGGATACAGACTGCGACGATACGCATCACCGCAAGGAGGGTTTCGCGCATATGGCAACGATCGCCTTCCAGGGGGAGCTGGGCGCCTATTCCCATCAGGCGTGCCATGACGCCCGTCCCGGCCACGACCCCCTGCCCTGCCCCACCTTCGAGCACGTGATCGACAGCGTCCGCGACGGGCGTGCCGATCTGGCCATGCTGCCGGTCGAGAATTCGACCTATGGCCGGGTGGCCGACATCCATTCCCTGCTGCCCCGGTCCGGCCTGCATATCGTGGCCGAAGCCTTCGTGCGGGTGCACATCAACCTGCTGGCGATCCCGGGCACCGCGCTCGCCGACGTGAAGGTGGCGCAGTCGCATACCGTGCTGCTGGGTCAGTGTCGGGAGTTCCTGTCGCGTCACGGCATCACCCCCCGCATAGGCGCCGATACCGCCGGGTCGGCGATGCAGGTGGCGCAGGCGGGCGATCCGTCGGTCGCGGCGCTGGCCTCCGAGATGGCGGGCAAGATCTACGACCTCGACGTGCTGTCCCGCCATATCGAGGATCACGACCGCAACACCACGCGGTTCCTCATCATGTCCCGCGACCCGGTGCGCCCGGCCGCAGGCGCGGGGCCGGTCAAGACGACCTTCGTGTTTCGCGTGCGAAACATTCCCGCCGCGCTCTACAAGGCCATGGGCGGGTTTGCGACGAACGGGGTGAACATGACCAAGCTCGAAAGCTACATGGTGGACGGCCAGTTCACCGCGACGCAGTTCTATGCCGATATCGAGGGCCATCCCGACGACGCCCCCGTGGCCCGCGCGCTGGAGGAGCTGGAGTATTTCACCTCCTCGCTCGACATCCTCGGGGTCTATCCCGCCGATCCGGACCACTTCGACGGCGGCACCGACGGCTGACGGATCAGGCCGCGCCCTTTTCCACCTTGGCGGCGAAGTCGGCGACACGGGTGCGATAGCGCTTCGCCATGGACTGCCGGGCCATCTTGGCCGACTGAAGCATCAGCCGCGCCGTCAGGCTGCGGGCGCGGGCTTCGGTCGTGACGGTCATGCGCGTCAGACGCGGCCCCAGTTCCGCCAGCTCCACGTCGAGCGTGACGGCCATGCCGTCGGTCGCGGCCTCCGCCTCCAGCCGTGCGGGCGCCTGCATCTGGCCCAGCACCACCTTCATCTCGCGCTTCTTGCCCATCACGTCCGCACGGCCGGTCCATGTTGTCCCTTCGGCCGGCGGGCCGGGCGGCGTGCGGGTCAGTCCGTCGACGCGGGATCGCAGCCGCATCTCGAACCCTTCGATATCGGACACGCGCGACCAGACGCGGTCGATGGGGGCTGAGATATCCTCGGTGGCGACGAACTTCATGGGCGGGTCTTTCCTGCTGGGCGTGACCTGATTGACCCGGCGCGCACGCCGCGTCAATCAGTCCAGTCGGTCCGCCAGCCAGGCGCGAAGCAGGAAGTGGGCGATGGCCCCGTCGCGCGCGGGCAGGATGCGGGGATGGGTGCCGGCGAAGACCTCCATCACCTCCTCCCGGCTCAGCCAGACGGCCTCCGCGATCTCCTCGGGGTCGATCTCGATGCGGTCGGTGATCGCCTCGGCCTGTGCGCCCAGCATCAGGCTGCCGGGGAAGGGCCAGGGCTGGCTGGACAGATAGCGCACCGGCCCCACGCGCACGCCCGTCTCCTCCCAGACCTCGCGCCGGACCGCACTCTCCAGGGTCTCGCCCGGCTCCATGAAGCCTGCGAGGCAGGAGAAGAACCCCTCGGGCCAGCCATGCGACCGCCCCAGCAGAACGTCGTTGCCGCGCGTGACGAGCATGATGACCACCGGATCGGTACGCGGGAAATGCATCCGCCCGCAGCCCGCGCAGCCGCGCATCCATCCCGCCTTGCCCGGCTGGGTGGGCGTACCGCAGTTGGCGCAGTGGCCGTTCGTGCGGTGCCATTCCAGCATCCCCTTGGCGCAGACGGCGATTTCCGCATCGAGGGGCGAGAGGCGCGTCATCGTCTGCCGAAGCTCGACGAAGGCGCTGCCTGCCGGCAGGTCGGCATGGGTCTGCTCCGACGAGTCGCGGAAGGCCCCCAGGTCGTCGTCCACGCCATCGACCTCCAGCGCGGACACGTCGCGCGCGAACAGCGCCCTCTCTCCCAGCCGCCCGACCAGGACGGGCGTGCCGTGGCCGTCGAAGGCATGCCCGTCGAGGAAGGACAGCGCGTCGCGCGACGGCGCCGTCAGCGGCTTGCCGCGCCAGAGCGGCAGGGTCATGGCGGTCAGGTCGTCCAGCATGTCAGGAT
Organism: Jannaschia rubra; assembly: GCF_001403735.1. Classification (GTDB taxonomy): domain Bacteria; phylum Pseudomonadota; class Alphaproteobacteria; order Rhodobacterales; family Rhodobacteraceae; genus Jannaschia; species Jannaschia rubra. The sequence continues at coordinate 539,518 of NZ_CXPG01000020.1, read as the reverse complement.
GGCGGCGCAGATCCTCGGCCCGGTCGAGGCCGCCGCCGCCGAAGGTGACGCTCTCCGCGATCTTCATATGCTCCCCCCGGGCCCGATACGCGGAAGGGTCTGGAACAATGGCACGGCGCTGTCCAGTGGCCGTGCGGGGTGTTGCATCCGGCGGCCGCTTTCCCTATCTGACGGGGTGAGAGGTTGGCGCGGGCAAGTGCCTCGCCAACCTGGTCAGGTCCGGAAGGAAGCAGCCACAACGAGTCCCACTTGGGTCGTCGTCCAGCCTCTCACCCCAGCCGCCGGGTTCGCGTTGCGGTTTTCCGACAGTCGCCGATCTTGCTTTCGGGCCCCATGGGCAGCGGCGCGCGATATGCTATCTGACGGACATGAGCAAAGACGACGACAGCGGCAGGAACTCCGCCGACAAGACCGACATGGCCGAGGAGCGCACCCGCTGGTCGGAGGATCGCACCGCGCTGTCGAACGAGCGGACCTTCGCGGGCTGGATGCGGACGGGCATGGCCGCGCTGGCGGTCGCCATCGGTCTGCGCGCCGTCTTCAGCGCGGCGGAGCCGACCTGGGTGCCCAAGTCCATTGCCACGATCTTCATCGTCGCCGCGCTCGTGATCTTCTGGACGGCACGAAACAACGCGGGCAAGGCGCACGACCGGCTCAGCACCCATGAGGCCAAGGCGCAGTCGGCGCGGGTCTTCACCCTGCTGACCGTCACGTTCAGCATCGGGTCGGTCGCGACCGGCGTGGTCCTCTGGACCCTCTGACGGCGGTGGACCCGGGCGGCCCGGACGCCTAGATTGCGCCCGACCCCGGAGGCCCGATGACCACGACCGAATACCAGGTGCTGGCGCGCAAGTATCGCCCGGCCACATTCGCCGACCTGATCGGCCAGGACGCCATGGTGCGTACGCTGCGGAACGCCTTCGCCGCGGACCGCATCGCGCAGGCCTTCATCCTGACGGGCATCCGTGGCACCGGCAAGACGACGACCGCGCGCATCGTGGCCAAGGGCCTGAACTGCGTCGGTCCCGACGGGACCGGCGGCCCCACGACCGACCCCTGCGGCGTCTGCGAACCCTGCGTGGCCATCGCCGAGGGACGGCATGTCGACGTGCTGGAAATGGACGCAGCGTCGAACACCGGCGTGGGCGATATGCGCGAGATCATCGATTCGGTGCATTACCGGGCGGCTTCCGCACGCTACAAGATCTACATCATCGACGAGGTCCACATGCTGTCGAACAGCGCGTTCAACGCGCTGCTCAAGACCCTGGAGGAGCCGCCGGCGCATGTGAAGTTCATCTTCGCCACGACCGAAATCCGCAAGGTCCCCGTGACCGTCCTGTCCCGCTGCCAGCGGTTCGACCTGCGCCGGATCGAACCGGAGGTGATGATCGACCACCTTCGGCGCATCGCGGCCAGGGAAGGCGCGCAGATCGCCGACGATGCGCTGGCGCTGATCGCCCGCGCGGCCGAAGGATCGGTGCGCGACGCGATGTCCCTGCTCGACCAGGCCATTTCCCACGGCGCGGGCGAGACCACGGCCGATCAGGTGCGCGCCATGCTCGGGCTCGCCGATCGGGGCCGGGTGATGGACCTGTTCGACCTCATCATGCGGGGCGAGGCGGCGGGTGCGCTGTTGGAACTCGGGTCGCAATATTCCGACGGTGCCGACCCGATGGCGGTGCTGCGCGACCTGGCGGAACTGACCCATTGGGTCAGCGTCATCCAGATCACGCCCGATGCCGCCGAAGACCCGACCGTGACCCCCGACGAACGCGCGCGCGGCCAGTCCTTCGCCCAGGGGCTGCAGATGCGGTCGCTGACGCGGATGTGGCAGATGCTGCTCAAGGCGCTGGAGGAGGTGGCCAACGCGCCGAACGCCATGATGGCCGCCGAGATGGCCGTGATCCGCCTGACCCATGTGGCCGATCTGCCCAGTCCCGACGATCTGGTCCGCAAGTTGCGCGACGCCCCGCCTGCGCAGGCCGCTCCCGCGCCCCGCCTCGCCCCGCAGGGTGGCGCCGGCCCGGTCGCGCGGGGCAGCGCACAGCCCGCCGTCGCACAGCAGCCGGACACGGCGCTGGCACGGTTCCAGACCTTTCTCCAAGTCGTCGAGCTGATCCGGGCCAACCGCGACGTGAAACTGCTGGTCGAGGTCGAGACCGGAGTGCGATTGGTCCGATACTCCCCCGGCCGGATCGAATTCGAGCCTGCGCCGGGCGCAGCCGCCGATCTGGCCGGCCGTTTGCGCGGGCGACTGAAGGGATGGACCGGCGCCGACTGGGGCGTGTCCGTCGTGTCTGGCGGCGGCGCCCCGACACTGGCCGAGGTGCGCGACGGCGAGGTGCGGCAAGCCGAGACGGACGCCATGGCCCATCCGATGACGCAGGCCGTGCTGCAGGCGTTCCCCGGTGCCGAACTGGTCGAGGTCCGCACACGCGAGGCGATCACCCGCGAAGCGGCCGAGGAGGCCCTGGCCGAGGTCGAAGGCGAATGGGATCCCTTCGACGAGGGATGAGACGCTGCGCCGGAGGTGGGTAGCGGGCTTGCACGGGGCGCATGAAACCGAATGCCTGCGCCTGTCGTTGATCCTTCGAATTCATAACCAGACCGGAGGATACGATGCCCGAGAGCTTTGTCACTGGATTGGACCAGCAGACCCAGGAGCAGATGTGCGAGCTGCTCAATGCGCGGCTGGCGGATGGAAGCGACCTGCGGCTTGCCGTCAAGCAGGCGCACTGGAACCTGCGCGGACGGGGATACATCGGTGTCCACGAACTGCTCGATGAGGTCGCGGACCGTCTTGGCGAAACGAACGACACCATGGCCGAGCGTGTCGCCATCATGGGCGGGTTTGCCCGTGGCACGACGCAGGCCGTGGCCGAGAACACCTCGCTGAAGCCCTATCCGGTCGAACTGACCGATCTGCAGGATCACGTCGACGAACTGGTCCAGCGCTTCAAGGCCTATGGCGAGGCGCTGCGCAAAGCCATCGACGCCGCCGGCGAGGCAGGCGACGAGGATGCCGCCGACCTGTTCACCGAGGTGAGCCGGATCGTCGACAAGGATGCCTGGTTCATCGGCGCCAACGCAGCGCGGTAATCCTTGCATGGTAGACTTTCATCGGGGCCGTCCTTCGGGGCGGCCCCTTTTCCTTGTGCGCCTCGGTTGCGGGCGCGGGGATGGACCGCTACCTGAAAGGGAGGCGATCCTGTGGAGAGATGGAATGTTCAAGGGACTGGGCGGCCTCGGCGACATGGCCGGGATGATGAAGAAGGCGCAGGAGATGCAGGAGAAGATGGGCGAGATGCAGGACAGCCTGTCGTCCGTCACCGTCACGGGCGAATCCGGAGCGGGGCTGGTCAAGGCCACGGCGACTGCCAAGGGCGACCTCGTCGGGCTGGACATCGACCCTTCGATCTTCGTCGCCTCCGAGAAGGAGATGGTGGAGGATCTGATCCTGGCCGCCATCAAGGACGCCCAGACCCGTGCGACCGAACGGTCCCAGCAGGAAATGGGCCGCATGGCCGAGGAACTGGGCCTGCCCGCCGGAATGAAGCTTCCGTTCTGAGTGGACGGCCACCGCGACATCGAGGCCCTGATCGGGCTGATGGCGCGCCTGCCGGGGCTGGGGCCGCGGTCGGCGCGGCGCGCGGTGCTGCACCTGATGAAGAAGCGCGACAGCCAGCTTCTGCCGCTGGCGCAGCTCATGTCCGACGTGGGCCGGTCGGTGCGGACATGCCTGAACTGCGGCAACCTCTCGACCGGAGACATCTGCAACATCTGCAACAGCGAGAAACGCGCGAACGGCCAGGTTTGCGTGGTCGAGGATGTGGCCGATCTCTGGGCGATGGAACGCGCGCAGGTCTTCTCGGGGCGGTATCACGTTCTGGGCGGGACGCTGTCGCCGCTCGACGACATCGGGCCTGATGACCTGCACATCCCGAAGCTGCGCGACCGGATCGCGGCCGAGGGGCTGCGGGAGGTCATCCTGGCCTTGAACGCCACCGTCGACGGACAGACGACCGCGCATTACGTCGCCCGCGAACTGGCCCCCACCGGGGTCACGGTCAGCAGCCTGGCGCAGGGCGTCCCGGTGGGCGGGGAACTCGACTATCTGGACGACGGGACGCTGCGCGCCGCGCTGTCGTCGCGCAAGCCGTTCTGATGCCGTGGACCCGGTGATCGCCTTCACGCTTGCAGTGGGGTCCGCTGCCCTGGCGGCCGGCGCCCTGGGTTGGCTTGCCGGACGGCGCAGCCGGTGGACGCCGGTTCCGCCGCCGGCGCCCCTTCCCTTTCCGGCAGGAATCCCCCGCCCGCAGGCGCCGACCCTGGCGCTCTTCGATCTGGACGATCTCAAGGGCGTGAACACCGGGAACGACTTCGACACCGGGGACCGCCTGCTGAATGCGGTGGGCGACACGTTACGGCGGGCGCTGCCGACCGGCGCCGGGCTGGAGCGGCTGGAAAGCGGGCGGTTCCTCGCCTGGATGCCGGACATGACGCTCGACCTCGCGACGGAAGCGGCCGAGCGGCTACGGAACCTGGCCTCGCAGACCGTCGTGGAGGCGCCGTCCGGGCTGGTCTGGCGCAGCCTTTCGGCCGGTGTCATCTCAACCATGCCGGGCGAGAGCCGCGCGCGCGCCATCCTGCGGGCCGATGTCGCGCTGACACAGGCAAAGGGGCTCGGCGGCGGCCGGACCGAGGCGGAGCGCGACCTGCCGATGCCGTCCCTCACCCCCCCGCGAGAGGTGATCGAGACGGCGATCGCGACCCGCGCGCTCGAATACCACGTCCAGCCCATCTTCGATCTGCGCACGAACACGGCCGCCGGGGTCGAGGCGCTTCTGCGCTGGAACCGCCCCGATGGATCGATCATGGGGCCCGGCGGGTTCATGGACACGCTCGACCGCATCCCCGAGGCCGGGGCCGAACTGTTCCCCGACCTCGCGGTCGAGGCCGCCACCGCCTTCGTGACCGGGCCTGCGCCAATCTATGCGACCTTCAACATCACCGGCGCCGTACTCGATGGCGCGGGCATGCCCGCGGGACGCTGGCTGGACGAAGTGACGGAGCGTCTGCCGCCCGAGAACCTGGTGTTGGAAATCGTCGAATCGGCCGTCATCGTCTGTCCGGCCCGCGCGGAGAAGCTGCTTGAGCAGATGCGCGCACGCGGCATCCGCATCGCGCTGGACGACTTCGGGTCGGGCCTGTCGAACCTGGAGCGGCTGAGGCGCTATCCGGTCGACATCCTCAAGATCGACCGCGCCTTCGTCGAGGGCCTGGGCGGTGCGGGACGGGAGGAAGCCGTATTGGCCAGTCTCGTCGCGCTGACCAGCGGGCTCGACATCGCCATGGTGGTCGAAGGCGTCGAGACGGCGGAACAGGTCCGGACCTGCCGCGACCTGGGCATCGGCTTCGCGCAGGGGTTTTACCTCGGGCGGCCCGCGCCGGCGACCGAATGGGCGGCCCGGATCGCGGGCGGTCATTCCATCTGACCCCCATCAGCGGACGGGCGGCAGTCGGGCCCGGTCGAGATCGCAGTCACGCGCCACGTCGGCCCCGCAATCGCGGGGGGCGAGGTCCTTGGTCAGGCAGATGCGCACCTCCTGCACATGCCCGGACTTGCAGGTCACGGTCAGCCCGCGCGGCCCAAGGGCCGGATTGGCGTCGAGGAACGCTTCCTCGACCAGAAGGGCGGGGAGCGTCACCTCGCGGCCGAGGTCGCGGAGCACCTGCGGCCGGTTCACGGCGTCGTAGGCCCTGCGCGCTGCGGCGAAGTAAGCGGGCGCGGACAGGCCGGAGCAGGCGCCATGCTTGCGCCACTGGTGGAAGGCCAGTCCCGCGCTGCCCATGATGTCGGCCATCGCCCCCGTCTCGCCCCGCGTGGGCGGACGCTCGACCGTGGGGCAATCGGCCGGCCAGCCGCGTTCGTATTGCGGCCAGAGACCGTGCAGCGTGAAGCCGTGCCCCCGCCCTTCGTCGCACTGCGGCGACGCGCGGTTGTCGCCCTCCAGCGCGCACCAGGTCGGCGTCCAGGATAGCGCGAGGATGTAGTAGTCGAAGTCGCCCGCCCGGTCCTGACGGGCGTGAAGCGGTGTGGCGAGCAGGGCCAGCAGGACAATGAGACGGGTCATCTAGGGTCTTTCGCATCGTCGCGGATTTCCTTATACAGCCGTCAAGGTTCCCCGAAAGCGAGACCAGGCGGCCCAGCCGCAAACCCCTGACCCGGGCCGCGCCCGAGCCATGCCTGAAGGAGGCACATCGATGAACAAGCCGATCATGGCAAAGGCCACCGCCGTCTGGCTGGTGGACAACACCACCCTCAGCTTCAAGCAGATCGGCGATTTCTGCGACCTGCACGAGCTGGAGGTCCAGGGCATCGCCGACGGCGACGTGGCCGTGGGCGTCAAGGGGTTCGACCCCGTCAGCAACAACCAGCTGACCGCCGAAGAGATCCGCAAGGCCGAGCAGAACCCGCAGCACAAGCTCCAGCTCAAGTTCAATGCCGCCGCCGTGGGCGAGGAGAAACGCCGCGGTCCACGCTATACTCCCCTTTCGAAGCGCCAGGACCGGCCTGCGTCGATCCTGTGGCTGGTGAAGTTCCACCCGGAGCTGTCGGACGCGCAGATCAGCAAGCTGATCGGCACGACCAAGCCCACAATCCAGGCCATCCGCGAGCGGACGCACTGGAACGTCCAGAACATCCAGCCGATCGACCCCGTCGCCCTGGGCCTCTGCAAGCAGACCGAGCTCGACGCCGCCGTGCAGAAGGCCGCCAGCAAGAGCGCCGCCACGGGCGAGGTCATGTCGGACGATGAGCGTCGCAAGCTCGTCTCGACCGAACAGTCGCTCGGGACGGATGACGACCGGATGCCATCGAACATGGCCGGGCTGGAGAACTTCAGCCTGTCGGGCAACGACGACGAAGCGCCGCGCGACCGCCGGGACGTCCGCAATGCCGACAGCTTCTTCAACCTGCCCGACAAGGACGACGACGAAGACGAGGATTGATCCGCCATCACGGTCGGGGCTGCCCCTCGGGCGGCCCCTTCTTCGTTGAAAACCGGCTTGCGGCCGATGGTGCTTCCGCTCCGTCATGGCCGTTCGCACCCGGCGTCGCGCGCCTCCTTCGTCATCGTCGTCGCGCTCTCGAAGCCGAAGATGTGCCCGAGGACTCCCATGGAAACCGTCGACGTCTCCCGGAACCCCAGCCGTTCGTAGAGCGCCCGCGCCCGCGGATTGGTGTCGATGACATCGAGGCGGACCTGCTGCAGACCGCAGTCCGCCGCGCGCTGCTCGACCGCGGCGAGCAGCGCGGTGCCGATACCCAGACCGCGCGCCGCGTTCCGCACGAAGATGCCGTCCATCAGCAAAACGCCGCCCTCGCACTCCCGCTCCAATGTCGCGACGAGCAGGCTCCGCGCCAGGCCGCCGATCCAGCCATAGACCTCGATCATGTCGCGGATGCCGCCCCCGACGAAGGCTCCCTGCGGTGACTTGAACCCCGCGACGCCCAGAAACTCGCCATCGGAACCCACCGCACTTATCGCGTGGTCCGGGTCCAGAACACGCTCCAGAAAGGCCACGGCCTTGCGACGGGGCCCGAGCGGATAGCGCAGCTTGCGGGAAAAGGCCTGCCAGTAGTCCATGGCGGCTTGGGGCCGGTGATCGGGACGCAGCCCCGGCTCGACAAGGTATCGTGGCCCGTGCGGTTCGGTCGGTGTCATGGCCCCCTCACCTTCGCTAGTCACGTGGGGGCGGCGCGGGCCTGATGCAAACGGCGGCTCACAGCCCTTCCGTCCTTCGGCGGCGGCGCGCCGAAGCCCTGTTCCCCGTCACCAGAGCAGGATCAGGCGTTCATCTTCTCGATATAAGCACGCAATTCGCCGGCTTCCTGGCGCGCCTCGCGCAGGCCGTCCATGGCGGCGCGCAGTTCCGCCTCCGATTGCGTCAGCTTGGTCGAAAGCTCCTGCTCGCGGTATTGCAGGTAGGTGATCGCCTCGTCGCGCTGTTCCTCGGCATCGTGCAGCGCCTTGGCCATGTCCTCCAGTTCGGCCACATCCGAGACCGTGACCCGGCTGAACCGATAGACCAGCCAGGAGGCGAACCATCCGAGGGCGAAGGCGACGAAGAGGATGACCGCGATCCCGATCACGAATTCCGTCCGGTTCATTCCGTGGCCTCCTCGGATGGCGTGTCGTCGTCCGGCTCGGCGGCTTCCGTCGGCGCATCTTCCGCAGGCGGGGGCGCCACCACGGGCTCATCCCGGTCGCGCCTGCCGAGCAGGGTAAAGGTGATGCGCCGGTTCGCCTCCCGGCCCTCTTCGGTCTCGTTGTCTGCGATGGGCTGCGCCTCGCCGTAGCCTTCGGCGATCAACTGGCCAGGCGAGACACCGCGCGAGATCAGCGCCGAGCGAACGGCTTCCGCCCGCGCGAGCGACAGGCGCTGGTTGCCGCCCTCGCTGCCCTGGCTGTCGGTGTGGCCACCGATCTCGAAGACGGCCCGGTCGCAGGCGTCGAGCTTTTCCTTCAGCCGCCCCAGCGGCCCGTCCCCGGCTTCGTCGATCACCGGCTCGCCCGGCGCGAACGACAGCTTCTGCGCGACGAGGATCTCGTTCAACTCCTCGGCGCATTCCTCGGGCGTGGGGATGTTCAGCAGCGGATCGAGTTCCTCGTCATAGGTGACCTCGACGCGGAAATCGGCCTCCGCCCCCAGCTTGGACGACAGAAGCCCCGAAATCTGCGCCTCGGCCTGCGCGTTGCCGGTCCGGCCGCGCAGAACGACGAGGTCCGGCTGCACCACGACCGACCCCGACTCGAGCCGCGACAGCGCGTCGAGCCCTGCCAGCACCCGCGTGGGCCAGCCCTGAGGCAGCGTCGCATCCTCGCGCGTGGCGATGTAGGTGTTCGACACCCCGAACAGCGCCCGGCCATAGCTGACGACGGCGGCCTGCTGCGCCTCGTCGAACAGGCGTCCGCGAAGCTGGACTTGCCCCTCCGGCGCGCGGGTGGCGACGAATTCGGGCGGGCCGGTCTCGGCATCCCCGGTGCCGTCCACCTGCGCGGCTTCCGGCAGGACGGCGGAGAGGACGAACAGGTCCGGCAGCGAGGCATCCAGTTCGGCCACCACCGTGTCGAACAGTTCGGGCGAGGTTCCGTCCCGCGCGATGAGCGAGACATCGGCATCCGACAGCGTCACCGCCCCGCCCCCCAGCCGGGACAGCGCGGCGATGCCCTGCGCCGAAGCCTCCGCCCAGCTGGCCGAAGGAACGCCCAGTCCGATCACGCAGTTGGCCCGCCCCGAGAACCCGGCCTCGGCCGCCGCCTCCAGCACGCGGGCGCGGGCGCGTTCGGTGTCGACGGCGCAGGCCTCGAACCGGGGATTGCCCTCGACCGGGATGACGAAGCGGAGGGTGAAGGGGGTAATGACCGGCCGCGGTGCCGCGATGTCGAGCGTCATCGCGACCGCATCGGGCTTGGCGCGGTGCAGGGTGCGTTCCAGATCGTGCTTCTGCTCGTCGCTGTCGGCCACGGCGGTCACGGTGATGCGCCCGGCCTCGACCGAGATCTTGGAACGGGGAAGGTCGGAAAGCGCGCTGATGGCGAAGCGCAGCGTCTCCTCCCAGGTGTCGGGAACGGGATGATCCGAAGTCTCGACCATGTTGGTGACTGTAAGATCGCCGCCGTCCGCCCGCGACAGAAGGGTGTCGAGCAGGTCGGGGCCGACGTCCGCGGGCATCAGGCCGATGACCGAGACGCCCGCCTCGTTCCGCAGCATCTCGAGCGAGAAGCGCGGCGCGCTGACGGGCCGGCTCGCCGCGACGTCCATCCGGTCGATGATGCGGTTCGGGTCGACCACGCCGCCCGCGCGGGTAATGGCGCGGAAGCGGGCAGGCTCATCCGGGGCGGTGCCCGACAGGATCAGCTGCAGGCCATCGGTCTCGACCTCGGCCCAGCCGAGCGAGGCATCCGCCAGCGTCCGCGTCACCGCCGCCTGCGACGTCCGTTCGATGTAGCCCGCGCCGAACCAAGCCCCGGCGGTCGCTGCGAGCGCGGCCAGACCGAAGGCGGCGACCGTGGCGAAAGATCGTTTGCGAGACATGCGTATCCAGAAACCCCTCGCCGCCTGACTATCCTCCCCGTTCGGCCGGGGCAATCAGAGGAGGGCGGCAACGGCGAAAAACGGCAGGGGGATCAGCCCGGTCGTCCGGTTGGCGCGAAACAGCCGCAGGCAGGTGCCGGTATCGTGGATGTCGAGCGCGGCCATTTGCCAGGCCAGATGCCAGCCCATCGCCCAGACGCCCAGAAGCGCCGCCATCGCAGGCAGCACCGGCAGGGCGGTCACGACGGCGGCCGAAAGCAGGATCACCGTCGCCGCGGCGAAAGCGCGCAACCAGGGGGTAGGCGCATCGCCGAAGCGGCGGGCGGTGGATTTCACGCCGATCAGCGCATCGTCCTCGACGTCCTGATAGGCGTAGATCGTGTCGTAGAACAGCGTCCAGGCGATACCTCCCAGATACAGCAGGATCGGCGGCCACCCCAATCCGCCGGTATGCGCGGCCCAGGCGAGCAGCGCGCCCCAGTTGAAGGCAAGCCCGAGGAAGACCTGCGGCCACCATGTGAACCGTTTGGCGAAGGGATAGATCGCGACCGGCAGCAGTGACAGCACCCCCAGCGCGATGGCGGCGGCGTTGAAGCTGAGCAGGATGAGGGTCGCCACGGCCGCCTGCCCCGCCATCCAGACCAGCGCCTGCCGCAGGCTGACCTGCCCCGAAGGGATCGGCCGCGACCGGGTGCGCGCCACGGCGCCGTCGATATGCCGGTCGGTCACGTCGTTCCAGGTGCAGCCCGCTCCCCGCATCAGGAAGGCCCCCAAGGCGCAGCCCAGCGCGATCCAGAGGTCGAAGGCGCGGAACCCCGTGGCCGCGACCGCCAGGGCCAGCCCCCACCAGCAGGGCAGCAGCAGCAGCCAGGTGCCGATGGGCCGATCCGCCCGCGACAGCCGCAGATAGGGACGCAAGGAGCCCGGCGCGTGCCTGTCGACCCAGTTGCCCTTGACGGCGTCGGCCACCTGCCCTTGATCGGTCGTGTCGGTCATCGAAGGAGATCCCATGGACAGCAAGGTGAGGCTGCACATAGCCGGTCCGCTGGCGTCCGGGCAACCTGCCGGGGTGACGCGCGATCAGGCGCATTACCTGTCGGGGGTGATGCGCCTGTCGCCGGGCGATACGATCACGGTGTTCGACGGCGTCTCGGGCGCGTGGCTGGCGCGGATCGAGACGGCGTCCAAGCGGGGCGGTGATCTGACGGTGCTGGACCGCGTGGCACCACAGCGCGATCCGCCCGACGTCTGGCTGGCCTTCGCGCCGATCAAGAAGGCGCGGACGGACTTCATCGTCGAGAAGGCGACCGAACTGGGCGCCGCGCGCATCCTGCCGGTGGCGACACGGTTCACCAATTCCGAACGCATACGCCGCGACCGGCTTCAGGCCCATGCGGTCGAGGCGGCGGAACAATGCGGCGGCACCTTCGTGCCGCAGGTGGAAGACATCGTGCCGCTCGACCGGCTGCTGCACGACTGGCCCCAGGGCCGGGCGCTGGTCTTCTGCGACGAGACGCTGTCCGACGATCCGGTCTGGGCGAAGGGCGGGCACGGCGGCGCGATGCCGCCCGCGCCCGCGACCATCCTCATCGGACCCGAAGGCGGTTTCGCCCCCGAGGAACGCGACCGCCTGCGCGGGCATCCCGGTGCCGTGCCCGTCGGCCTCGGCCCGCGCATCCTGCGGGCGGATACGGCGGCGGTCGCGGCGCTGACGCTGTGGCAGGCGGCGCGGGGCGACTGGTCGTGATCCGCGCCGACGGCACCCATCGGCAGGCCATCGAGGCGGTCCTGTCCCGCCAACCGGAACGGGCGATGTTCCCGCTGGCGAACCTGGTGCGACACGGCATGGCGGGTGGTCACGACAACGCGACAGCCTTCTGGATCGACGACTCCGTAGCGCCGACCGCCGTCCTCGGCCTGACCCGCCGCGGCATGGTCCTGCCGGTCTGGGACGAAGGGTTTGACGTGGAAGACGCCGCACCCTGCCTTGACGGGCAGCGGATCTGCGGCATGGCCGGTCTGGCCGGCCCGGTCCGCGCGCTGATGTCCGCGACGGGGCTGGACGGCGCGGTGGCCCGGCTGGACCGGGACGAGCCGCAGTTCCTTCTGTCGCTGGACGGTCTGTCCGTGCCGGACGGGCCGGGCGACCTGGCCCCAATCGCGGCCTTTCGGGAGGAGGTCGCCGAATGGCTCATGGCCTATGAACGCGAGACCGGAACCGGGGAGCCCGACGCCGCCATGGCCACCGCCAGGGTCGACAGCTGGATCGCCGGCGACAGCCACCGCGTCCTGGTCGTGGACGGCCGGCCGGTCGCGATGACGGGCTTCAATGCGGCGCTGCCCGGAATCGTGCAGGTGGGCGGCGTCTATACGCCCCCTGCGGCCCGCAATCGCGGACACGCCCGTCGCGCGGTGGCGCTGCACTTGGCGCAGGCGCGGCAGGACGGCGCCACCCGCGCCACGCTGTTCGCCGCCAGCGAAGCGGCGACGGCCTGCTATCGCCCGCTGGGGTTCCGCCGGGTCGGCACCTTCACGCTGATCCTGTTCGACGGAGAGGTGACGCCATGATCCGCCCGGAGGTGGCCCGGATGCTGACCCGATGGCGCGAGGCGCTGATCGGTGCGCTGGCCGTGGCAACCGGTTCGGTGCTCTGGTTTTCCTCATCCGGCCTGATCGCCCTGTTCGGGGCGGTGGCGTTCGCTGTGGGCGCGGTGCTGCTGCTGTCGGGCGTGCGTCACGCCCTGTTCCACAGCGCGATCACCGCCCCCGGCGTGGTCGAGGTGGACGAAGGACGCATCACCTACATGGGGCCGATCCTGGGCGGGATGGTCGCGCTGGACGACATCACGGAAATCACCTTCCGCCGCACTGCCCAGGGCGAGGCATTCTGGCGCCTGTCGCACATTGCAGGACGCCCCATGGTCATCCCCGAAGGTGCGGCCGGGGCGGACCTGCTGCTCGACGCGCTGGCGCCGCTTCCCGGTCTCGACACGGGGGCCATGGTGCGCGCGGTCCGGGGGCAGGGTCCCGCCACGATCACCGTCTGGCGCCGCCGACCCCTCCGCGCCTTGACTTGACCGCGCGCGGCGCTCACTCACGACCGGATACCTGCGAAGGAGCCTGCCCCATGTCCATTCCCCAGTCCGGCGGCGGCAAGATCACCGACCATTCGCAACTGGCGGAATACCTGGAATCCGGGTGCAAGCCGAAGGCGGACTGGCGCATCGGCACCGAGCACGAGAAGTTCGGCTACTGCGAGGATAGCCTGAAGCCTTTGCCGTATGAGGGTGAGCGGTCGATCCACGCGGTCCTGTCCGGGCTGCGCGACCGTTTCGGCTGGTCCCCGGTCGAGGAAGGGGGCCATCTGATCGGCCTGACCAAGGACGGCGCCAACGTCTCGCTGGAACCCGGCGGCCAGCTGGAGCTGTCGGGCGCGCCGCTGGAGACGATCCACCAGACCTGCGACGAGGTGAACGACCACCTGCGCGAGGTGAAATCCGTTGCCGACGAGATCGGCGTGCGCTTCATCGGCCTGGGTGCGGCCCCCATCTGGCGGCACGAGGACATGCCCCTGATGCCCAAGGGGCGCTACAAGCTGATGGATGCCTACATGGACAAGGTGGGCACCATGGGAAAGACCATGATGCGGCGGACCTGCACCGTGCAGGTCAACGTCGATTTCGCCTCCGAGCCTGACATGGTGCAGAAGCTGCGCGTGGCCATGGCGCTGCAGTCGGTCGCCACGGCGTTGTTCGCCTCGTCGCCTTTCATAGACGGGGCGCCGAACGGGCACAAATCCTGGCGCAGCCGCGTCTGGCGCGACCTCGACGAAAGCCGCACGGGCATCCCGGCCTTCGTCTTCGAGGACGGCTTCGGATTCGAACGCTGGGTGCAATACGCGCTCGATACGCCGATGTATTTCGTCTATCGTGACGGGCGCTACATCGACGCCCTGGGCCAGTCGTTCCGCGATTTCCTGGACGGCCGCCTGCCCGCCCTGCCGGGCGAGACGCCCACGCTGTCGGATTGGGCCGATCACCTGACGACCCTGTTCCCCGAGGCGCGGATCAAGAAATACATGGAGATGCGGGGCGCGGACGGTGGCCCCTGGCGGCGTCTCTGCGCGCTGCCCGCGTTCTGGGTCGGCATCCTCTATGATCAGACGTCGCTCGACGCGGCCTGGGATCTGGCGAAGGGGTGGGATCAGGAGACGCGCCTCGCCCTTCGCGTCGCGGCGAGCGTGGAGGGATTGCAGGCCAAGGTCGGCGACATCGCCATGCTGGACCTCGCGCGGGAACTGGTGGCGATCTCCGATGCCGGCCTGCGCGCCCGCGCCATGCCCGGCGCGGGCGGTCTGGTGCCGGACGAGACGCATTTCCTCAATGCCCTCAAGGAATCGGTCGAAACGGGCCGCACCCTGTCGGACGAGCTTCTGGAGGAATACCATGGGCCCTGGGGCGGCGACCTGACGCGCATCTACGGCGATCACAGTTATTGACCCGACTCCCGATCGAGGCGTGACCCAAGGGTAACGCAACGCGCGGATGTTCCGCATGGCGTCTTGGCAGGACTTCCATCTTGTGGACCTTGCCCCTCGGCACCCATGCCGTATCGCCGAAAGGGACAGAACCATGCGCGACTTCTTCATCAACGCCCTCGACAAGATCGTCGGCGTCATCGTCATCCTGGGCGCGATCGCCGTTCTGATCGGGACGATCACCACCTTGTTCGGCCAGGGTGGCGGTATCCTGCCGGCACTGGGCCTCCTGATCGGCGGCACGCTCTATCTGCTGGTGACTGGCGGAATGCTCTACCTGTTCCTCGGCATCTACGCGAATACCAAGCGGACCGCCGAGGCGCTCGAACGCCGCTGAGGTCAGTCCCGCGGCACGAGGTCGGCCACGAAGGCCGCGACCCGTGCCGCGGGCATCTCGCAGGGGCGCAGCCTGGGGCCGCTGGCCAGCCGGTAGAGGTTCAGGCTGACATAGCCTGCCCCGTCCAGCGACCGGGCGACCAGCTTTTCCGAGGCCCCGTCCGCGAACAGCGATCGCGTCACGATCCAGTCGCATCCCAGCGACCGGCCGCGGAAGGTGCCCAGAGGCAGATCGAGGAGGGCATCCGCCACCGCCCGGGCCCGGTCGCCCGACATCACTTCTGCCCGATGCGCGGCTCCATCCCGGCCCTGAGGCGGCGGATGTTGGGGGCGTGCCACCAGATGATCAGCCCGGCGAGAACGAGGCACAGAAGCGCCGCCTGCGGCCGCAGCCACAGCGCCCAGAGGGGGGAGGACGCCGCCGCCAGGAGGGCCGCCACCGACGAGATGCGCGTGACGGCGGCGGTCGCGAGCCATGTCAGGCAAACGCAGATACCCAAAACCGGCGACAGGGCGAGGAGGGTGCCCAAAGCCGTCGCGACGCCCTTGCCCCCGCGAAACCGCAGGAAAACCGGAAAACTGTGCCCTACGAAAGCCATGAGCCCGGCGAGTTGCGCCGCATCCTCCGCGAGGAGCCAGCGCGCCAGCAGAACCGCCAGCGCCCCCTTTCCCGCATCCCCCACCAGGGTCAGGAAAGCCGCGGTCCGGTTGCCCGTCCGCAGGACGTTGGTCGCACCGATGTTGCCCGATCCTATGGTCCGCAGATCGTCCATTCGGAACAGGCGCGTCACGACGATGCCGAAGGACACGGACCCCAGAAGATAGGACAGCACGCCCGTCAGGGCCAGCAATGCATAAGAGGTGACAAGCTCAGGCATGGCATGGATCTCCAATCCGAAGGATGCGGCGCATCATCCGGGCGCGCATGCCCGGTCCTTCTCGGCATCCCAGACGCGCTCACCACCGACCCAGGTTCCCAGCACCCGCCCCTCCATCCGTGCGCCGTCGAAGGGTGTGTTCTTCGATTTGGACGCCATCTGCCAGCGATCCAGCACGAAGGGCGCATTCGGGTCGAACAGCACCAGATCGGCGGGCGCGCCCGGTTGCAGGGTACCCCCCTCCAGTCCCAGCCTGCGGGCGGGATTGAGCGACAGCGTCCGCCACAGCATCGGGAGAGTGACATGCCCCGCATGCACCAGCCGCATGGCGGCAGGCAGCAGGGTCTCCAGCCCCACGGCCCCGGCGGCGGCCTGCTCGAACGGCAGGCGCTTCGATTCCTCGTCCTGCGGCGTGTGCATCGAACAGACCACGTCGATCAGCCCCTCGGCCAGTGCCTCGGCGACGGCGATACGGTCGTCCTCGTCACGCAAAGGGGGCGTGACCTTGAAGAAGGTGCGGTAATCCGCGACGTCCAGGACGTTCAGCGTCAGGTGGTGGATCGACGTCCCGGCCGTCACATCCACGCCGGACTCCCGTGCGCGCCTCAGCGCCGGAAGGGCGGCAGCCGTGGTGATCTGATCCAGGTGGTAGGCCACGCCCGTGGCCTCGGCCAAGGCGAGATCCCGGTCGAGCCCCAAGCGCTCCGCCAAAGGCGACACGCCCGGCAGACCCCGAAGCGAGGCGAACTTGCCCGCGGTGATGCAGGCGCCGACCGACAGTCCGGGATCCTGTGGATGGCCGATGACCAGCGCGCCCAGCGACCGCGCATAGGTCAAACACCGCGACAACACCCGCGTATCGGCGACGACGTGGTGCCCGTCGCTGAAGGCCACGGCGCCCGCATCGCGCAGAAAGCCGATCTCGACCATCTCGGTCCCCCGCGCACCTTTGGTCAGCGACGCCATGTGATGCACGCGGACGGCGGCCTGTTTCGCACGGGCGCGGGCATGTTCCAGCATCTCGGGGCTGTCGATCACGGGGGTGGTGTCCGGGCGGCAGACCATGGTCGTCACGCCCCCGCGTGCGGCGGCCAGACCGGCGGTGCGGAAACTCTCCTTGTGGCGCTCTCCCGGCTCGCCCACCTTGACGCCCACGTCCACGATTCCGGGCGCAAGGCACTTGCCGCGACAATCGACGACTGCCTCCGCCGGTCCCGGCCCGGCGATGCGGCCATTCTCGATGCGCAGATCGCCCAGCGTCTCGACCCCCGCAACGGGGTCGATCAGGCGGGCGTTCTGAAACAGGGTCGCGGTCATGCCAACCGACTAGCCGCCACGCGCAATCAAGTAAATCGCGATCCCGGTCGCGACGGCCGTCAGAGCAGGAACAGCAGCGCCGCGATCACCAGCGCCGCCACGACGACGAGCACGATGGTGCGGTTCGCCATCGGCCGACCCGTCGCACGCGGCGGTTCGGCCGCCGCGCTCGGCGTATGCGCGGCCTTGGGCAACTCGCGCGGGCTGTCGTCGACCTCGGCAGGGGCATAGCTGCCGATGTGCGTCAGTTCGGGCCGGGGGTGCAGTTCCTCCACGCCCTCGACCGCCCCGGGGGCCAGCACGACGACATCGCCCGACAGCGCGTCGAGCCGTGCCGCGTCGGCGGCAAGGGTTGCGTCGGGGATGTCGTGCGCCTGCGCCAGATAGGCGCGCAGGCCCATAGGCTCCACGTCGTGGACAGAAAAGACCTCGGCATAGGTCGGGTCGATCTCGGCTCCGACCGCATCGGCCAGCGAGTTTCCCTCCGGCTCGGAGGCAAGGCGCGACAGATAGGTCTGGTGCGCCAGCTTCACGGTGCCGTCGCTGACCGAGAACACGTGGATGCGTCGGTCGCGGGGGGTCAGGGCAAAGGTCATCTCGGGTCTCCGGCTGATGGCGGTTGTGCCGGATACAACGATCTTGGGGCCGGATGGGTCCGAAGCCCGCGCATCAGGCGGCGCGAAGGTTCCGGACCAGAAGATCCATGGCGGCCATGCGGACGGCCACGCCCATCTCGACCTGCTCCTGGATGACGCTGCGGTTGATGTCGTCGGCCAGCGTCCCGTCGATCTCCACCCCGCGGTTCATCGGGCCTGGATGCATGACGATGGCGTCGGGTTTCGCATGCGCCAGCTTTGCCGCGTCAAGGCCGAAGCGATGGTAGTATTCGCGCTCCGACGGGATGAAGGCGCCGTCCATCCGCTCCTTCTGGAGGCGCAGCATCATCACGACGTCGGCGTCGCGCAGTCCCTCGGCCATGTCGTCCGTGACCTCGACACCCAGTTCGGCGACCTGCGCGGGCATCAGCGTGGGCGGACCGACCAGCCGAACGCGGTTCTCCATCTTCCCCAGCAGGATCAGGTTCGACCGCGCGACGCGGGAATGCGCGATGTCGCCGCAGATCGCCACGGTCAGCCGGTGCAGCCGCCCCTTCGCCCGCCGGATCGTCAGGGCGTCGAGCAGCGCCTGCGTCGGGTGTTCGTGCCGCCCGTCGCCCGCGTTCAGGACGGCGCAGTTCACCTTCTCGGCCAGCAGGTTCACCGCGCCGGAATGGGGATGACGCACCACCAGCAGGTCGGGGCGCATGGCATTCAGCGTCAGCGCCGTGTCGATCAGCGTCTCGCCCTTCTTCACGCTGGACGCCTGCATCGCCATGTTCATCACCTCGGCGCCCAGCCGCTTGCCCGCGATCTCGAAGCTGGCCTGCGTGCGGGTGGAGTTCTCGAAGAACATGTTGATCTGGGTGAGGCCGCGCAGTGCCTGGCCGTGACGTTCCCCGCGCCGGGTGGCCTCGGCGTAATCGTCAGCGAGGTCGAGAAGCGTCACGATCTCTGACGGGTGCAGGGGCTCGATGCCCAGAAGGTGGCGTCGGGTGAAGCTCATGGCCGTCTCATGGGCCGCGCGGGCCGTGCGATCAAGTCCCCGTCGGCATCGCGGCGGCCTTCCCCTGCCCCCGCCCGCAGGCTATCCACGGATCATGCTCGACGAGATGGACCCCCACGCCGCCCGCGCCGCCCTCGAATGGCTGGTCGAGATGGGCTGCGACGAGGCTATCGGCGACCACCCCGTGAACCGCTTCGCCCTGGTCGAGAGGGCGGCCCCGCCCGCCGCCCCGCCACCCCTGTCGCTAGCCCCCGGCGACGCTCCCGCGCCGGTCGATCCGGTGACGGAGGCCGAGACGATGGCTGCCCGCGCCGGAACGCTGGAGGAATTGCGCGCCGCGCTCGACGCCTATCCGCATTGCGACCTGCGGCGGGGGGCCAAGTCGCTGGTCTTCAGCGACGGCAATCCGGCGGCCCGCGTCATGATCATCGGCGAGGCGCCGGGGCGCGAGGAGGACCGCGCGGGCCGCCCCTTCGTGGGCCAGGCGGGGCAGCTTCTGGACCGGATGCTGGCCGCCATCGGGCTGGCGCGCGACCACGCCGATCCCTCCCGCGCCGTCTATATCACCAACATCCTGCCTTGGCGGCCGCCGTCGAACCGCGACCCGGCGCCCGACGAGGTGGCGATGATGCTGCCGTTCTTGCGCCGCCATGTCGAACTGGCAAACCCCGACCTGCTGGTCCTGACGGGAAACCATGCCTGCAACGCGGTCCTGGGCCAGCGGGGCATCACGCGGTTGCGGGGCAGTTGGACCGACGGGTTCGGGCGCCCGGCTTTGCCGCTGCTGCATCCGGCCTATCTGCTGCGTCAGCCCCACGCCAAACGCGACACCTGGGCGGACCTTCTGGACCTTGCGGCCAGGCTCGAAGGCTGATTGCCTCCGCTCCGATGTCGCCCATCCGAGAGGCGCCTTCCGGGCGTCGCGCAACGAGGACCGAAACGATGACCTATACCCCACCCCGCGTCTGGACGCCCACGTCCTCCGGCGGGACGTTCGCCAGCACCAACCGTCCCGTGGCCGGGCCGACGCACGACGAGGATCTGCCGGTGGGCAAGCATCCCTACCAGCTCTATTCCCTGGCCACGCCGAACGGGGTGAAGGTCACCGTGATGTTCGAGGAACTGATCGAGGCCGGGCATCCTGTGGAATACGATGCCTGGCTCATCCAGATCGGCGAGGGCGACCAGTTCGGATCGGGCTTCGTGGACGTGAACCCGAATTCCAAGATCCCCGCCCTGTTCGACCGGACCGACGGGCTGAACGCGCGGGTCTTCGAATCGGGCGCGATCCTGATGCACCTGGCCGAACGCTACGGCGCCTTCCTGGGCGACGACCGGCCCGAGATGCTGTCGTGGCTGTTCTGGCAGATGGGCAGCGCGCCGTTCCTGGGCGGCGGCTTCGGCCATTTCTACGCCTACGCGCCCGAAAAGCTCGAATACCCCATCAACCGCTACGCTATGGAGGCGAAGCGTCAGCTCGACGTGCTGGACCGTCGGCTGGAGGAGGTCGAGTGGGTGGCGGGCGACGCCTATACCATCGCCGACATCGCGATCTGGCCCTGGTACGGACAGCTCGTGCTGGGCAGGCTCTACGAGGCAGGCGAGTTTCTCGACGTGACGAGCTATGGCAACGTCATGGAATGGGCGAAACGCATCGACGCGCGCCCGGCGGTGCAACGGGGCCGCATGGTCAACCGCAATTCCGACGACCCCGGCGCGCTGCGCGAACGCCATTCGCGGGACGACTTCACGAAATGACCGACCGGACTTTTCTGCCTTGCCGGATCGCCGTGCTGACGGTCAGCGATACGCGAACGTCCGGGGACGACCGGTCGGGCGATACGCTGGTGGACCGCCTGACGACGGCGGGACACGCGCTGGCGGATCGGGCGATCCTGCCCGACGAGCGCGCAGAGATCGCCGACCGTCTGCGCGCGTGGTGCGCGGACCCGGACATCGACGTGGTCATCAGCACCGGGGGCACCGGCCTGACCGGGCGCGACGTGACGGTCGAGGCGCACCGCGACGTCTACGAGAAGGAGATCGACGCCTTCGGGACGGTCTTCACCATGGTCTCATGGAAGAAAATCGGCACCTCGGCCATCCAGTCGCGGGCCTGCGCCGGGGTGGCGAAGGGCACGTATCTGTTCGCTCTGCCGGGCTCTCCCTCGGCCTGTCGGGACGCCTGGGACGAGATCCTGGTCCATCAGCTCGACCTCCGGCACGGGCCCTGCAACTTCGTCGAGATCATGCCGCGGCTGGACGAGCATCTGCGGCGCAAGTGAGGCCGACGTTGGCGGGCGGGTCCGAAGGGCTTATCTTGCATAGCTATCGTGCCCCGGCACCGGAGTATCCATGCGTTTTCTCGGCCGAAGCCTGCTCGCCATCTTCCTGTTCGCCCTGACGGCGGGCCTTCTGGCCTGGGCCGCGCAGATCACCTTGTCGGCGGTGCAGGAACGGGCCGCCCGCGATGCCGGGGGGCCGCCCGCGGCCGAGCGGGTGCTGGCCGTCAACGTCGTGCGCGCGGCCGAGGAAGCGGCGGCCCCCCTTCTGACCACCTTCGGCGAGATCCGCGCCCGTCGCGCGCTGGAAATCCGCGCCCCTGTCGGTGGCCGGATCGTCGAACTCGCCGCCGGGTTCGAGGAAGGCGGCAGGGTCGCCGAAGGTCAGGTCCTGGTGCGGATCGACCCCGAACAGGCCGAGGCCGACCTTGCCGTCGCCCGTGCCGACCTCGCCGGTGCGGAGGCGGAGCTGCGCGAGGCGCGGCGAGGGCTGGATCTGTCGCAGGCGGAGCTTGCCGGGGCCGAGGCGCAGCGCGACCTTCAGGCGTCGTCCCTTGCCCGCCAACGCGATCTCGCGAACCGCGGCGTGGGCTCGGACGCACAGGTCGAGACCGCCGAACTGGCGCTGTCGTCGGCGGACCAGACCATCCTGACCCGCCGCGGGGCGGTCGATCAGGCGCAGGCACGCATCGACTCCGCCGAACTGGCCATCGAGCGCGCGCGGATCGCCGTCTCCTTGGCGGAGCGCGATCTGGACGACCGGATCCTGACCGCCGCATTCGACGGGCAGCTTGGCGATGTCTCGGTGCTGATGGGCGGGCTGGTGTCGCCCAACGAGATGCTGGGCACACTGATCGACCCCGACGCGCTCGAAGTGGCGTTCCGCCTGTCGGCCGCGCAGCACGCGCGCCTGCTCGATGGATCCGGCGACCTGACGGGCGCGCCCGTTCGTGTCGTTCTCGACGTCGAGGGGCTGGAGATCGAGGCCGGCGGCACCGTCACGCGAGAGGCCGCATCGGTCGGCACGGGCCAGACCGGACGGCTGGTCTTTGCCACGCTCGACACTGCGCGCGGCCTGCGGCCGGGCGATTTCGTGCGCGTCGAAGTGGAGGAGCCGACGCTCGCCGACGCCATCCGCTTGCCCGCGCGCGCCCTGTCGTCGCGCGATACGGTTCTCGTGCTGGGGTCCGACGACCGGTTGGTCGAGACTCCCGTAACCCTGCTGCGCCGCCAGGGCGACGACGTTCTTGTGACGGGCGATATCGCCGGGCAGGAAGTCGTGGCCGAACGCACGCCGGCGCTCGGGTCCGGCATAAAGGTCAGCCCCCTGCGCCCGCAGGCGGCCCTGGACGCGACGGAGCCGTCGGTCGTGACCCTGGCTCCGGAACGGCGCGCCCGCCTTCGCGCCATTGTCGAGGCGAGTGGCCGCATCCCGGCGGCCGTCAAGACCCGGATGCTGGACCAGCTGGAGGCCGAGACCGTCCCGGCCGCCCTGATCGACCGCATCGAAGCGCGGACGAGCGGCTGATGCGATGGGCCTGATCGAGTATTTCACCCGTCACCGGACGGCGGCCAACCTGCTTCTGGTCCTTATGGTCGCGGCTGGGGCGATGGCGCTGCCCAACATGCGGGCGCAGTTCTTCCCCGACATCATCGTCGAAAGCGTCTCGGTCTCGGTCCGCTGGGACGGGGCGGGGCCCGAAGATCTGGACCGTGGCGTCGTGCAACTGCTGGAACCCGCGCTGTTGGCCGTGGAGGGGGTGACCGAAAGCTCCGCGACCTCGCGCGAGGGGGGGACCACGATCCAGCTCGAGTTCGAACCGGGCCGCGACGTGGCGGCGGCGGCGGACGATGTCCAGACTGCAATCGACGGCGTGACCGGCCTGCCCGACGGCATCGACGACCCCGAGGTGCAGCAGGGCCGTTGGCGCGACCGCGTGACCGACGTCATCATCACCGGGCCGATCGGGGTGGACCAGCTTGCCCGCCTGTCGGACGACTTCGTCACGCGCCTGTTCGCGGCCGGGGTCACGCGGACGACACTGCGGGGGGTCGCCGACCCGGAGGTACTGGTCGAGATCCCGACCATGAACCTCCTCCGCCATGATCTGACCATGGCCGATGTCGCCCAGGCCATCGGCGCGCAGGCGCAGGCGGACCCTGCGGGCGACGTGAGCGGGGCCAACGCCCGTGTCCGCACCGGCACCGCCCGCCGCGACGCCGCCGACATCGAGGCGATCGTCCTGCGGCGGCAGGCGGACGGCACGGCCCTGACCGTGGGCGACGTGGCGCGCGTCACCGCAGGCGGCGTGGACCGGGAGCGGGCGTATTTCGTGGGCGACGACCCGGCCATCAGCCTGCGGGTCGACCGCTCGGCCGAGGGCGACGCCATCGCGCTGCAGAGAACCGTGGAGGACGTCGCCGACGACCTGCTGCGCGATGCGCCCGAGGGAACCCGGATCGACCTGATCCGCAGCCGGACCGAGGCCATCACCGGGCGTATCGACCTGCTGCTCGACAACGCGCTGATCGGGCTGGCGCTGGTGGTGGGGCTGCTCTTCCTGTTCCTCAACGCGCGCACGGCCTTCTGGGTGGCGGCCGGCATCCCGGTGGCGATGCTGACAGCCATCGCGTTCATGTGGGCGGCCGGCATCACGCTCAACATGATCTCGCTCTTCGCGCTCATCATCACGCTGGGCATCGTGGTGGACGACGCCATCGTCGTGGGCGAGCATGCCGATTTCCGCGCCCGCCGCCTGGGCGAGCCGCCGATGGTCGCCGCCGGAAACGCCGCCCGCCGCATGTTCCCCGCCGTCGTCTCGGCCACCGTCACGACGGTGATCGCCTTCTTCGGACTGGTCGCCATCGGCGGCAATTTCGGCAGCCTGATCGTGGACATTCCGTTCACCGTCATTGCGGTTCTCGTCGCCTCGCTGGTGGAGTGCTTCCTGATCCTGCCGCATCACATGGCGGGCGCGCTGCAGCACGTCGGGCGGGGGCATTGGTATGATAGCCCGTCGCGCGTCGTGAACCGGGGTTTCGAGTGGCTGCGGACGCGCGCGTTCCGGCCCCTGGTGCGCGTTGCGCTTCGCGCGCGCTATCCTGTGGTGGCGGCGTGCATCCTGCTTTTGATGACGCAGGCGGCGGCGGTGGTGCGGGGCGACGTGCAGTGGCGGCTGTTCAATGCGCCGGAACAGGGATCCGTCACCGGCAACTTCGCCATGGTCGACGGGGCGACTCGCGCAGATGCGCTGACCCAGATGCGCGAGTTGCAGCGCGCGACGCTGGAGCTCGGGGCGCGCTACGAAGCGGAGCACGGCGTGAACCCCCTCGTGCATGTGTTGGCCGAGATCGGCGGCAACTCCGGCCGGCCGCTGTCCTCGGCCGACGACAAGGAACCCGAGCAGCTCGGCGCCATCTCGATAGAATTGATCGAGGCGGACCTGCGCCCCTATTCCAGCTTCGACTTCGTGGCGGAGCTTCAGGCCCTCGCCGTGCAGATGCCCCTGACCGAGGAGATCAGCTTTCGGGGCTGGCGGTCCGGTCCGGGCGGCGATGCCCTGTCGGTGGACTTCTACGGCGCAGATTCGACGACCCTCAAGACCGCGGCGGAGGCGCTGCGGACCGCCGTGCTGAAGTTCCCCGAAGTATCGGGGGTCGAGGACAGCCTGCCCTACGACAAGGACGAGATCATCCTGGAGTTGACGCCGCAGGGCGAGGCGCTCGGCTTCGACATCGACGCCCTGGGCCGGATCGTCCGCAACCGCCTGAACGGGATCGAGGCGGCGACCTTTCCCGCCGGCCCCCGCACCGGCACCATCCGGGTCGAACTGCCAAAGGGCGAAATGCGCTCCGATTTCCTCGACACGCTGCGCCTGACGTCGCCTGCGGGGGGCGACGTGGCCCTGTCGGACATCGTGACGGCGACGGTCCGGTCGGGGTTCGGCACGGTCCGGCGGGACAACGGGGTGCAGGTGGTCACCGTCTCGGGCGACATCGCACAGGACGACGCCGCGCGCGCGGCCGACATCCGGCGGGAACTGACCGAGAGCATCCTGCCCGACATCGCCCGGACCTATCAGGTGTCGTTCCGCCAAGGCGGCCTGGCGGAGGAGGAACGCGACTTCCTGACCGATGCCTTCCTGGGGTTCGCGGGCGCCCTTCTGGGCATCTACCTCGTGCTGGCGTGGATCTTTTCGAGCTGGTCGCGCCCTGCCGCCATCATGGCGATCATCCCCTTCGGCCTGATCGGCGCGATCTGGGGCCATGCCTGGTGGGACGTGCCACTGTCGATGTTTTCGGTGGTGGGGCTGATCGGCATGACCGGCATCATCATCAACGATTCCATCGTCCTCATTTCGACGGTCGACGAATACGCGAAGGACCGCGCGCTTCTCCCGGCCATCGTCGACGCGGTGAGCGACCGGCTGCGGCCCATCCTGCTCACTACGCTGACGACCGTGCTGGGCCTCGCGCCGCTTCTCTACGAGACGTCGAGCGACGCCCAGTTCCTGCGGCCGACGGTCATCACCCTGTCCTACGGTCTCGGGTTCGGGATCGTCCTTGTGCTGATCCTGGTGCCCGCCGTGCTGGCCATCGGGCACGACATGGGGCGGATGACTGCGGCGCTGCGCCGGATGCTGGGCCTTGCGACGCAGGACAGGGGACGAAGCGCCGGCTTCCTTGCCCTGGGTCTGGTCATGGCGGTCGCGCTCTGGGGTGGCGTCACGCTGGGCTGGATGCTGGTGGCCGGCACGCTCCCGCCGCCGCTGGCGGGCCTGCCGGTCGACACGGTGCCCGGGGCCTTCGGCCTGTTCGCCGCGGGAACGGCGGCGATTCTGCTGGCGGTCTGGGTCGCGGCGGCGCTGGCCGGGGCGCGGCGCCGGGCGGCCTGATCAGAAGGCGTCCGGCTTCGCCTCGCGCGCCATGTGGTCCAGCACGGCGTTGACGAAGCCTGCTTCCTTGCCTTCGGGAAAGAAGGCGCGGGCGACCTCTACGAACTCGTTGATGACGACGCGGGGCGGGGTGGCGCTGTCGACCATCTCGCCGCCGGCCGCGCGGAACAGGGCGCGCAGGGTCGGGTCGATGCGACCCAACGGCCATTTCGCGACCAGCGCGCGATCGGTCAGCTTGTCGATCCGCGACTGGTGCGCCACCGCCGATTCGAGCAGCGACCGGAACAGGTCGACGTTGGCCTCCGATACTTCGCCTTCCTCGGTGACCATGCCGAAGCGGTGGTTCTCGAACTCCGCCCGCACGCGGTCGACGGTCTGGCCCATCGCTTCCATCTGGAACAGGGCCTGCACGGCGTGCAGACGCGCGGCGGACTTCATCCGGCGCTTCAGAAGGCGCTTTTCGTCGGGGGTCAACGGATCCATGCGCGCGACCTATGGGGGCTGCGCGGCGCGGTCAAGCGACCGTCGGACCCTTCGTGGCGGCATCGTGATGAAAGCTGCCCGGCTTGAACCCCACGCCGGTGTCGGCCTTCCGCATCGTCCGCGCCAGCGCGATCAGGTGCAGCGCCGCCGCCGCCGCCCCGCCCGCCGTGTCGAGCCGGTCGGCATCGGCGCGCTCCTCGGCCTGCTCCATGTTCTCGACGGTGATGATCCCGTTGCCGATGCAGGCCCCGGCAAGCCCAAGCGTGGCGATGGCACGCGCGCTTTCGTTCACCACCACGTCGTAGTGCGAGGTCCGCCCCCGGATCACGCAACCGAGTGCGACGTAGCCGTCGAAATCCGTCTGACGGTGGGCGATGCCGATGGCCGTGGGAATTTCCAGCGAGCCCGGCATCTCGACCGTCTCATGCGCGACGCCGGCCCCGTCCAGAACGGCTCGGGCCGAGGCGAGTTGGGCGGCGGAGATCGCGCCATAATAAGGCGCGATCACGATAAGGACGCGGGTCGGGCGGTCGAAGGTCGGCAGCGCCAGCACGTTGTCGGAATGGCCCGCCATGTCAGATGTCCTTCGGAATGGGGCGCGTGCCCGTGATGGTCAGGCCGTAAGCCTCCAGCCCCACGACGTGCGGCGTGCCGGAATTCGTCACCAGCTCCATCTCGTGGATGTTGAGCGCGGCCAAGATCTGCGCCCCCAGCCCGTACTGCCGCAGCTTCTGCGGGCTGATGCCGTCGTGGTCGATCTTCATCTCGGTGTCGCGCAACAGGACGACCACGCCGCGCCCCGCCTCCGCGATCACCTTCATGGCACCGGCAAGGTCGCTGTCGCCCACCCCAAGCGCATCCTCCAGCGGGTTCATGGCATGCATCCGCACCAGAACCGGGCCGGGCGCATCCAGATCGCCCTTGGTCAGGACGATGTGTTCGGCGCCCTGCGTCTCGTCGGTGAAGACCCGCATCAGCCATTCCCCCCCCACGCGGCTGCTGACGGGTCGGGAGTCGGTCTGGTTGACCAGATTGTCGTGGCGGCGGCGATAGCTGATCAGGTCGCTGATCGTGCCGATCTTCAGGCCATGTCGCTGCGCGAAGGCGATCAGGTGGGGCAGCCGCGCCATCGAGCCGTCGTCGTTCATGATCTCGCAGATCACGCCGGACGGGTTCAGCCCGGCCAGCCGCGCGATGTCGGTCGCCGCCTCGGTATGACCCGCGCGCACCAGTACGCCGCCGTCGCGCGCGCGCAGCGGAAAGACGTGGCCGGGCGTGGCGATGTCGGTCGCGCCCTTGGTGGCATCGATGGCGACCGACACGGTGCGGGCGCGGTCATGGGCGGAAATGCCGGTGCTGACCCCCTCCCGCGCCTCGATCGAGACGGTGAAGGCGGTCTCGTGGCGCGAGGAGTTCTGCGACGCCATCAGCGGCAGGCCCAGCGCGTCGATCCGCTCGCCCGGCAGGGTCAGGCAGATCAGGCCGCGCCCGTGGGTGGCCATGAAGTTGATCGCGTCGGGCGTGGCCATCTGCGCGGGGATGACGAGATCGCCCTCGTTCTCCCGGTCCTCATGGTCGACAAGGATGAACATGCGCCCGTTGCGCGCATCCTCGATGATGTCCTCGACCGGGGAGATCACGTCGCGGAATTCCTCCTCGACCGGGCCGGGCTGTTCGAACGGGATGGGATCGGCCATCGGTGCCTCCTGTTTGTCACGGCATCTAGCGGTTGCGGCCCCGCGATGCCAGTGCCGCGCCATCCTGCCGCGTCTGCATCCGGCGCACGACCTTCAGGACCACCCGGCGGGGCATCAGGGGGAGGATCCAGTTCGCCGCAAGCGACAGCCCGGCCTCGCTCACCACATGCAGGCGGCCGGCCATCATGGCGTCATAGCCTACCTTGGCCGTGGCCTTGGCCGACCGGCCGGATTTCGTGAGCGGGATGCCGTGCATGTCGGCCCGCTCGGCAAAGTCCGTCTCGACGTAGCCGGGCGCGAGCAGGGTGACGGTGACGCCTTGGCCGCGCAACTCCTCGTCCAGGGCCTGGCTGAAGCTGTCGATGAAGGCCTTGGACGCGAAATAGGTTGCCTGAAGCGGCCCCGGCATCATACCGGCCGACGAGCCGACATTCAGGATGCGCCCCCCGCCGCGCGACACCATGCTCGGTGCGATGGCATGACAGAGCGTCACCACGGCGCCAATGTTGAGGTCGATCATCGCCAGATCGTCGGTCAGCGGACGGGACAGGAACTCACCCCGCCCGCCGAACCCCGCGTTGTTGATAAGGATGCCGATGTCCCGCCCTTCGGTGGCGACGATCAGGGTGGCGAGCCCCTCGGGTGTGCCCAGGTCGCAGGCAACGGGCGTGACGGAGACGCCGTGCCGCGCCTCCAGTTCGTCCCGCAGCGCCTCCAGCGCGTCGGCCCGCCGGGCGGCGATGATCAGGTCGCCGCCTTTCGCGGCATGGTATTCGGCGAAAGCGCGGCCGATCCCGCCCGATGCGCCGGTGACGAGGGCCAGCGTCATGTCGTTGCCCCGCGGTCGCGGGCGGTGGTTCTGCAAGGGGTCATGGGCGCATCCTGTGGCGGCACCGACAGGGTGGACGCGGCCCGACCGCGCTGGCAACCCCTATCGGGCTTCGGCCAGCCGCGCGACGTACCGTGCCAGGGTGTCGATCTCGAGGTTGACGCGATCGCCCGGCGCCGCATCGCCCCAGGAGGTGACGGCCTGCGTATGGGGGATGAGGTTCACGCCGAAGGTTGCGCCGTCCACCTCGTTCACCGTGAGCGACGTGCCGTTCAGCGCGACCGAGCCTTTGGGCGCGATGAACCGCGCGAGGTCTGCCGGGGCCTCCAGGACGTAGCGCAGCGAATCTCCCTCCGGCGTGATCGACACGATGCGCGCGGTGCCGTCGACATGGCCCGACACGATGTGTCCACCCAACTCGTCGCCGACCCGCAGGGACCGCTCCAGGTTCACGCGGCGGCCTACCTGCCAGTTGCCCAGCGCGGTCTTCGACAGCGACTCCGCGCTGACGTCCACGTCGAACCAGGCGCCTTCGGCATCCGCCCCCCGGTCCACCACGGTGAGGCAGCAGCCGTCGCAGGCGATGGAGGCGCCGAGGTCGATGGTCGCCGGGTCATAGGCCGTGCCTATGCGCGCACGCAGGTCGCCGCGATGCTCCAGCGCGCGCACGCGGCCGATGTCGGTAACGATACCTGTGAACATTGAATCCCCCAAAGTGGCAGGAATCAGCTAACGCCGTGGCAAATGCGCCGCAAGTGCCCCATTGGCGTCACAAACGCGCCTTTTCCATGCCGGTTCAAAGGCGGATAAGGGGCATCCAATGAACCAGAGGGTCCCGATGCGCCCCGATCGTCGCTTCATGTTCCTGCAGGGTCCGCATGGTCCCTTTTTCCACCGGCTGGGGCGCCTGCTCCGTTCGGCGGGGGCCGAGGTGTGGCGCGTGGGGTTCAACAACGGGGATCAGGCCTTCTGGCCCGATCGCGACAGCTACGTTCCCTATACCGGCACGCCCGAGGACTGGCCCGATACCTTCGCGGGGCTGGTAGGCGACAAGGGGATAACCGACCTCGTGCTCTATGGCGACGTGCGCGACATCCACGCGCAGGCCATCGCCATGGCGCGGGCGCAGGGCCTGACCGTCCATGTGTTCGAGGAAGGATACCTGCGCCCCTGGTGGGTCAGCTACGAGCGTGGCGGATCGAATGCCCACTCCCGCCTGATGGACAAGTCCGTGGCCGACATGCAGGAGGCGCTCGCGGCGCTGGACCTCGACCTGCCGGATGCGCCGGCGCATTGGGGCGACATGCGGCATCACGTCTTCTACGGAATGCTCTATCACTGGCTCGTGATGGCCCGGCGGGGGCGATATCCCGCCTATCGCCCGCATCGTGGCGTCGGCGTGCTGGCGGAGTTCCGCTTGTATCTCCGCCGGCTCCTGACCATGCCCGCGACGGCGGTCCAGCGGCGGATCTCGACCTGGCGCATCACCCACGGGGGGTTTCCCTATCACCTGTGCCTGATGCAGCTCGAACACGACGCCAGCTTCCGCGCCCATTCGCCCTACGCCTCGATGACCGACTTTCTCGAGGAGGTGATCGGCGGCTTCGCCCGCGGCGCGCCGACCCATCACCATCTCGTCCTCAAGGCTCATCCGCTGGAGGACGGCCGTGCGCCGGTCCGCGCGACGATCCGGCGGCTGATCGATCACTACGGTCTCGACGGGCGGGTACATTACCTGGGGGGCGGCAAGCTCGCGTCGCTCATGAACGAGGCGCGCAGCGCCATCACCGTCAATTCCACCGCGGCGCAGCAGGCGCTCTGGCGGGGCCTGCCGGTCAAGGCGCTCGGGCGGTCGGTCTATTCCAAGCCCGAGTTCGTCAGTGACCAGCCCATCGCCGAATTCTTCGCGGATCCGCAGCGCCCCGACAGCCGCGCCTACCGCGACTACCGCCATTATCTCCTCGAAACCTCCCAGGTCGCGGGGGGCTTCTATTCCTCCCGCGGGCGACGGCAGCTGCTTCGGCAGGTGGTGGACATGATGCTGTCGGACCTCGATCCCTACGACAGGCTGGCGTCCGGCAGGCCCGCACCGCGCCGGACGTTCAAACTTGTTTCGGGCTAGGACGAATCGCGTTAGGTTGCGGCCATTCACGCGACGGAACTGACATTTCGCAGGACGGGGGCACACCTCCGCATGCAGACCAGGATTGAAAGGCAGAGCAAGTGAGCAGACAGGCAACACGGATGGCGCGGTCCATCGCCGCGATCGTCGCCGTGACGCTGGTGGCATCCTGCGGGGCGCTTCCCCGGTCGGGCCCCAGCAAACGCGAGATCTATGCGGGATCGGTCCTGCGCGACGGCGACGCCTTCGTCGTCAGCGTCAATCCCCGCGTCACGGCGGCCACCTCGGTCACGCCAGCCCTCGGATTTTCGGAAGCCTTCCGCAACGCGGCCGAAATCGGCGCCGATACGATCCGTCCGGGCGACACGCTCGGCCTCATCATCTACGAGAACGTCGAGGACGGGCTTCTGGCCAATGCCGGCACGTCCGCTTCCCTCATAGACGAGGTGCAGGTCGATTCGTCGGGCATGATCTTCATACCCTACGCCGGCCGCATCCGGGCCGCCGACAACACGCCCGAGGCACTGCGCCAGATCATCACGCAGCGTCTGGACGAACAGACACCCGATCCGCAGGTGCTGATCCGCCGGCTGGCCGGCGACGGCGCAACGGTCAGCGTCGTGGGCGGAACCGGGGCGCAGGGCGTCTATCCCATCGAACGGCCGACCCGCACGCTGACGGCGATGATCGCGGCGGCGGGCGGCGTGGCGATCAAGCCGGACATCGCACTGGTGACGGTCGTTCGCGGCGGCCGTTCCGAAACCGCATATCTCGCCGACCTCTACAAGAACCCGATGCTCGACATCGCGCTGCGCGACGGCGACACCATCTTCGTCGAGGAGGACACCCGGTCTTTCACCATCCTGGGGGCCACGGGCGCGCAGAACCGGCTCGAATTCCAGACCGAGGTGATCTCGGCGATCGAGGCGCTGGCGCAGGTCGGCGGATTGAACGCAAACCTCGCCAACCCCACCGGCGTCTTCGTCTTCCGCAACGAACCGCAGGAGATCGCCCGCGCCGTCATGGGCCGTGACGACCTGATCGGTGCGCAGCGGATGGTCTATGTGCTGGACCTGACCGAACCCAACGGCATGTTCGACGCCCGGGATTTCGTGATCCGCAGCGAGGACACGATCTATGTCACCGAGGCGCCCATCGTGGCGTGGAACCGATCGGTCGCGGCACTGTTCGGATCGCTCGGACAAGTCGGATCCACCGGTCGCGCCCTTGGGGTCGAATGACGACAAGGCAGCCCCCGACGGGGGCCGCCTGACCGCACGCTACGTCTCCGGCGGGTTCTTCAATCGGCGCATCCGGCGCATCGCGGGGCTTTCCGGCATCGACCTGCGGCCCGGCCTGCCCCGACCGGGCGAATGGGTCGCGGCTTGGGGCCATGCCGGAACCTCCGTCCGGGCCGACCGGGTCGCCCGCTGGCGCGGCGCGCCCGTCCTGCGGATCGAAGATGCCTTCCTGCGCTCGCTCCACCCCGGTCGGTCCGGAGAGGATACGCTGGGTCTCGTCATCGACCGCCGGGGTGCCCATTTCGACAGCCGCGCCCCCTCCGATCTGGAGGTCCTGCTCGCCACCCATCCCTTCGACGACGGCGACCTCATCGCCCGCGCACGCACCGCGATGGAGGAGATGGTCCGTGCCGGCGTGACGAAGTACAATGCCACCCGCACCGACTTGCCGCCCCCCCATCCGGGCTATGTGCTGGTCATCGACCAGACGCGGGGCGATGCCTCCATCGCCCTGAGCAATGCCTCCGCTGCGACCTTCCGTGAGATGCTCCTGATCGCGCGGGAGGAAAACCCCGGCGCGCGCATCGTCATCAAGACGCACCCTGAGACCGCGGTCGGCCATCGCGCGGGTCATTTCTCCGACGCGGACGCCGTCTTCGGCGCCACTCTTGAAGCCCGCCCCCTGCCCCCGGCGGCCCTGCTTGCCGGTGCCACCCGCGTCTATACGGTGTCGAGCCAGCTCGGGTTCGAGGCGATCCTGCATGGCCATCGCCCCGTCACCTTCGGGCAGCCCTTCTATTCCGGCTGGGGATTGGACGACGATAGGAACCCGCTCGACCGACGGCAGCGGCGCCTGACCCGGACGCAGATGTTCGCCGGCGCGATGGTCCTTTATCCCCGGTGGTACGATCCGCACCGCGACCGGCTGTGCGATCCGGTGGATGTCGTCCGCATGCTCGACGCCCGCGCCCGCGCCTGGCGCGATGACCGCGCGGGCTGGTCGGCCCCGGGGATGCGGCTGTGGAAACGCGCGCCGCTGCGGCGGTTCCTGTCAGGCAAGGTCAAGTTCCGCGACGATCCTGCGCGGCGCCGCCTGACCTGGGGTGCGGTCAGGGAGGGCGAGGGCCCCGCGGCCACCCGGATCGAAGACGGCTTCCTGCGGTCCCGCGGTCTGGGCGCCGACCTCATCGCGCCCCTGTCGCTCGTCCTCGACCGGCAGGGGATGTATTTCGACCCGACCCGTCCCTCCGACCTGGAGGATGCGGTAGTCCGCGCCGCGGCCCTGCCGCCCGAGGCGCTGGAACGTGCCCGCCACCTGCGCGCGGCAGTCGTCGCGTCGCGGCTGTCGAAATACAACCTGACCGGTGCCACGCCCGATCTGCCTGCGGGCGACGTGATCCTTGTGCCCGGTCAGGTGGCCGACGACGCGTCGATCCGGCTGGGCACGACGGACGTTTCCGACAACGCCGCGCTCCTCGCGGCCGTGCGCCGACAGAACCCGGACGCCTTCATCGTCTACAAGCCCCACCCCGACGTCGAGGCTGGATTGCGCGACGGGGCCATCGACGCCGCCGACGCCGACCTCGTGGCAGATCGCGCCGACCCGATCGCCCTGATCGACCGGGCCAGCGAGGTCTGGACGATGACAAGCCTGCTGGGGTTCGAGGCTTTGATCCGCGACCGGCCCGTCATCACTTTTGGCGCGCCCTTCTATGCCGGCTGGGGCCTGACCCGCGATCTGGGGCGCACGCCCGCCCGCCGCCGCGCCGCACGGCCTAGCCTCGACGCATTGGTCCACGCCGCCCTGATCGACTACCCAAGGTATCTCGACCCCGTCACCGGCGCGGCCTGTCCGCCCGAAGTCGTAATCGACCGTCTTGCCAAGGGCACCGTGCCGACGCCAGGCCCCGCCAATCGCCTGCTGGCCAAGACGCAGGGCGCTCTTGCCAGCCAGGCCTGGCTCTGGCGCTAGCGGTCGAGCCGGCGCAGAACCTCATCGGCCAATTCCGAGATTTCGTTTGCCGCCGCCTGCGCCCCCGGAAACTCGCAGACGCCCTGTCCCACCCCCAAGGCCTCGGCATAGGCGACACGCTGGCCCAGCACCGTCTTGGCCGCATCCGCATCGAGGTCAGACAGCGCCGCCAGGACCCGCCCGGTCAGCTTCGTTCCGGTCCGCGCGCGGTTGAGGACCACCAGCGGCCGCTTTCCTTCCCGCGCGGCAAGGTCCAGCACCCCTTCCGTGGCCCAGAGGTCGACCTCGGACGCCGAGACGGGCACGATCACCATGTCGGCCACGCGCAGCGCGGGCTTCAGGTCGCTGTCGATCTTGGGCGGTGTGTCGATCAGCACGAAATCATAGTCTTCGGCGTATTTCGAACATTCGAAACTGACGCCCCAGGCAGAGGATGTCGAGAAGGTGATGTCGCCCTTCAATCCGCCCTGCCGGTCATAGCGCATCATGAACCATCGCCCCAGGCTGCCTTGCGGATCGACGTCGAGCAATGCAACGCGCAGGCCGCGACTGGCCAGTTCGCATGCCAGGTGGGCCGTCAGAGTGGTCTTTCCCGACCCGCCCTTTTGCTGGCAGACGGTAATTACGGAAGCCATGGCGACCCTCATGCTGCGGTGCGGCATGACCATGCGTCAGAAAGCCAGCGTCGTCAATCGGAAGGCGGCAGCCCCACGACATGCAAATGGAAAACTGGTGGAGCCGAGGGGAATCGAACCCCTGACCTCGTCATTGCGAACGACGCGCTCTACCAACTGAGCTACGACCCCAACGGCGCCTCATATGGCGGGGGGTCCGGGGCGTGTCAAGCGGCGCCGGATGCGCTATGTCACCGCCCGTAAGGCGCCGCGAACGCGCGTCGGAACGGGTGATGCGGCAATGAATCTCGGCAGGACCTTCTGGAAGCTGCGTGACCTCGCGCGGAAGGTCTGGATCCGTGTCGCGCTGATCTCGACGCTGGCGCTCGTCTCGGCCGCGGTGGCGCCGCTGATCTCCTGGCTCCTGCCGGAATCCCTGCGCGACCGCATCGACGAGGCCGCGGCGCTGGCCCTGCTGTCGATCCTGAACAATTCGATGCTGACGGTCGCGACCTTCTCGCTGTCCGTGATGGTCGCCGCGCATCATTTCGCGTCGAGCCAGGTGACGCCCCGGTCCCACCGCCTGCTGCGGTCGGACGGGCGGACGCAATCGGTCATCTCGACCTTCATCGGCGCCTTCGTCTATGCGCTGGTGTCCGATGTCATCATCAACGCGGGCTTCTATGACGGCCGCGACTTCCTCGTCGTCTACGCCACGACGATGGCGGTGATCGCACTGGTGATCGTCGCGTTGATCCGCTGGGTGGACCAATTGGCCGGTCTCGGGTCGATCGAGAAGACCACGGGCCGCGTCGACGAGGCCGCGACCCTTGCGATGAAGGAACGGATGGCCTCGCCCTATCTCGGCGGCCGGCCGCTCGACCGCGAACCGATGGGATGGCCGGTCACGACGCACAGCTTCGGCTATGTCCGCCATATCGACATGGAGGCACTCTCCGACCTTGCGGAACGGTTGGGCGCCGAAATCGACGTGGCCGTCCAGCCCGGCGACTGGGTCGGACCGGGCGATCCCGCGTTGCACGTGGTCGGCCCGCCCGTGGGCCCGGAAGTCGAGGAGGAGCTTCGGGACGCCGTCCTGACGGGCGACCTGCGATCCTTCGATCAGGATCCCATCTTCGGCCTGTCGGTGATGTGCGAGATCGCGGAACGTGCCCTGTCGCCCGGCATCAACGATCCGGGGACGGCGATCGACGTCCTCTCCCGACAGTCCCGCCTTCTGCACCTGTGGGATTCGACGTCGGAGGAGCCCGAGTTCCCCCGGCTGCACGTCCGCCCGCTGTCGGCGCACCAGGCGGTGGAGGTGGCCCTCGACCCCATCGCGCGCGACGGGGCGGCCATGGTCGAGATCCAATTGGCGGTGCAGGAGACGCTCGCGCGCCTGGCAACCCACGACCACCCCGAGATGCGCGAGGCGGCGCGCTGGTTGTCGCGCCGCGCGCTCGACCGTGCGGACCAGAGCCTTCTGCTGCAGGAGGACAAGGACCGCGTCCGCGCCGCGGCGCCCGACGACTGACTACTCCGCGGCCTCCAGGTATTCCTCGACCGGCGGGCAGGTGCAGATCAGGTTGCGGTCGCCCGCCACGTTGTCGACGCGGTTGACCGGCGGCCAGTACTTGTCGACCCGGAAGGCCCCCGGCGGAAAACAGGCCGCTTCGCGCGAATAGGGGTGAGTCCAGTCGCGCACGAGGTCTTCCATCGTATGCGGCGCATTCCTGAGCGGATTGTCCTCCCGATCGGCATCTCCGCTCTCGACTTGCCGGATCTCCTCGCGGATGGCGAGCATGGCCGCGATAAACCGGTCGAGTTCGGGCTTGGGCTCCGACTCCGTGGGCTCCACCATCAGCGTGCCGGCCACCGGCCAGGACATCGTCGGCGCGTGGAAGCCGTTGTCGATCAGCCGCTTGGCCACGTCGTCCACGGTCACTCCCGCGCTGTCGGCAAAGGGCCGGGTGTCGAGGATGCATTCATGCGCCACGCGCCCGTTCTGGCCGGTGAACAGGACGTCGAACGCCCCTTCCAGCCGCTTCGCGATATAGTTCGCCGACAGGATCGCCACCCGTGTCGCCTGCGTCAGGCCGGAGCCGCCCATCATCATCACATAGGCATAGCTGATGGGCAGGATCGACGCGCTGCCGTAGGGCGCGGCCGACACCGGCCCCGTCTCGCCCCCCGTCTCGGGGTGGCCGGGCAGATAGGGCGCCAGATGCGCCTTGACGCCGATCGGGCCCATGCCGGGACCGCCGCCCCCATGGGGGATGCAGAACGTCTTGTGCAGGTTCAGGTGGCTCACATCCGCCCCGATCTCGCCGGGCTTGGCCAGGCCCACCAACGCATTCAGGTTGGCACCGTCGAGATAGACCTGCCCGCCATGACGGTGGGTGATCTCGCAGACCTCGCGCACGGTGTCCTCGAACACGCCGTGGGTGCTGGGATAGGTGATCATGCAGGCGGCGAGATCGTCGCCCGCCGCCTCGGCCTTGGTGCGGAAATCGTCGAGGTCCACATCGCCGTTGTCGGCCGCCTTGACGATCACGACCTTCATTCCCGCCATCTGCGCCGACGCCGGATTCGTACCATGCGCGCTGGTCGGGATGAGGCAGACACGGCGGTTTTCCTGCCCGTTCGCGCGGTGATAGGCGGCGATGGTCAGAAGGCCCGCGTATTCGCCCTGCGCGCCCGAATTGGGCTGCATCGACATGGCGTCATAGCCGGTGATCACGCAGAGCCTGTCGGACAGCTCCCCGATCATCTCGGCGTAGCCTTCCGCGTCTTCCACCGGCGCGAAGGGATGCAGACGCCCGAACTCCGGGAAGGTTACCGGCATCATTTCGACCGCCGCGTTCAGCTTCATCGTGCAGCTTCCCAGCGGAATCATCGAGCGGTCGAGCGCCAGATCGCGGTCGGCCAAGCGGCGCATGTAGCGCATCATCTCGGCCTCGGCGCGGTTCATGTGGAAGATCGGATGGGTGAGATAGTCCGACTGCCGCTTGAGCGCATCGGGGATGTCGGTCCGCATCGCGGCCACCTGTGCCTCGATCCCGAAGGCGCGCAGCAGACGGGTCAGGACGTCCGCATCCGTCAGCTCGTCGCAGGCGATGCCGATGCGGTCGTGACCGAGACGCCGCAGCGTGATCCCCTCGGCCCGGGCGGACCGCCAGATCACGCCCTGCATCGCGCCCACGTTTACTGTGAGCGTGTCGAACACATGGTCGGGTTCCACGGCGAATCCCGCCCCCTTCAGCGCGTCGCGCAGCGCGACGGCATGGGAATGGACATGCGTGGCGATGTGGTGAAGGCCCTTCGGCCCGTGGAACACGGCATAGAAGCTCGCCATCACGGCCAGCAGCGCCTGCGCGGTGCAGACGTTGGAGGTGGCCTTCTCGCGCCGGATATGCTGCTCGCGCGTCTGAAGGGCGAGGCGGTAGGCCTTGTTGCCATGGCTGTCGACGGAGACACCCACCAGCCGTCCAGGCATCGACCGCTTGTAGGCGTCGGCGCAGGCGAAGAACGCGGCATGGGGGCCGCCATATCCCAGCGGCACGCCGAAGCGTTGCGCGCTGCCCACCGCGATGTCGGCGCCCATGGCCCCGGGCTCCTTGAGCAGGCAAAGCGCCAGAAGATCCGTGGCGACGATGCCCAATGCGCCCGTGCCGTGCAACGCCTCGATCTGCGGCGTCAGGTCGCGCAACCCGCCGTAGGTGTCGGGATACTGGAAGATCGCGCCGAAAACCGCATCCGCATCCAGCGCGTCGACCTCGTCCACGATCAGCTCGATCCCCAAAGGCTCGGCCCGCGTCCGCATGACGGCGATGTTCTGGGGATGGCAGCGGACGTCGACGAAGAACGCCCCGGCCTTCGACTTCGCCACCCGCTGCGCCATCACCATCGCCTCGGCGCAGGCCGTCGCCTCGTCGAGAAGCGACGCGTTCGCCACCGGCAGCCCCGTCAGGTCCGACACCATCGTCTGGAAGTTCAGCAGCGCTTCCAGCCGGCCCTGCGCGATCTCGGGCTGATAGGGGGTATAGGCCGTGTACCAGGCCGGGTTCTCAAGGATGTTGCGCTGGATCGCCGGGGGCGTGACCGTGTCGGAATAGCCCTGTC
The DNA here is from genome assembly GCF_001403735.1 of Jannaschia rubra. Lineage (GTDB taxonomy): Bacteria > Pseudomonadota > Alphaproteobacteria > Rhodobacterales > Rhodobacteraceae > Jannaschia > Jannaschia rubra. The sequence continues at coordinate 500,487 of NZ_CXPG01000020.1, read as the reverse complement.
CGATCATGCTGACCGTGACGCGGTTCTTCGCCGCCAAGTCGCGCATCCGGTTCAGGATCGCGTGCTCGGTCATCTGCGGCCAGGGCAGCGGGTCAGCCTGCCGGATCGACTTCGGCACCGTCTCGTCGATCAGGGCGTCGAGCGTGTCGCATCCCACGACCTTCAGCATCTCGTCCATCTCGTCGGGCGAGGGGCCGATATGGCGACGGTTGGCGAAATCGTAGGTGTCGTAGTCGGTCAGGGGCATGGTGGGCTCCGGGTCAGGCGGAATGGATGGCACGTCAATGGGAGGGGTCAGTCGTCATTCCACGAAGTCGCGATAGCCGTCCTCGTCCATCATCGTGTCCATTTCCTCCGGCGTGGTGGTGGTCATGCGGAAGAACCATGCGGCCTCGGCGTCCTCGTTCACGAGGCCCGGCGTATCGGCCAGCGCCGTGTTCACCTCGGTGATCTCGCCGTCCAGGGGGGCCAGGATGTCGGAGGCGGCCTTGACCGATTCGATCACCACGATCTCCTCGCCCTTGGTCACGGTCCGGCCCACCTCGGGCAGTTCCACGAACACCACGTCACCCAGTTGCGTCGCAGCATGTTCGGTGATGCCCACGGTGATGATCCCGTCGTTGTCGTCCAGCCATTCGTGGTCTTCGGTGTATTTCATCTCGGGTCTCCGGTCTCAGCGCCTGTAGCGCGGCTTGTAAAAGGGCAGGTCGGTCACGGTGACGGGCAAGCGCTTGCCCCGGACGTCACCATAAAGCGTGGTGCCCGCGACGACGCCAGCGGGAACATAGCCCATCGCGATGGGCGCGCCCACGGTCGGGCCGAAGCCGCCGCTGGTCACGGTGCCGCAGGGGGCGGTGGCCTCCGGACTGTCATACAGCATGACACCCATCCGCATCGGTGCGCGGCCCTCGGGCAACAGTCCCGTCCGGCGACGGTCCGTCCCCTGGTCGAGCTGGCGCAGGATGACGTCGGCGCCCGGAAACCCGCCTGCCCGGTCGGCGCCTGCGCGCCGGACCTTCTGGATGGCCCAAGTCAGCCCCGCCTCCATCGGCGACGTCTCGGCCGTCACGTCCTGGCCGTAAAGCGGCAACCCCGCCTCCAGGCGCAGGCTGTCCCGCGCGCCAAGCCCGATGGGCATCACGTCGCCGTGGTCCAGCACGGCACGGGCGAACTCCTCGGCCTGCTCAATCGGCACGCTGATCTCGAACCCGTCCTCGCCGGTATATCCCGACCGGCTGATCCAGAGGTCCGCACCCTGCCAGTCGAAGCCGCGCAGGTCCATGAACCGCATCGCCGCCGCCCCCGGAACCATCGCCTCCAGCACCGCCTCCGCCGATGGGCCCTGCAGCGCCAGCAAGGCACGGTCGTCCAGCAGCGTGACCGACTGTTTCGGCAGGCCGGCCGTCAGGATCTCCATGTCGAGATGCTTCATCGCGCCGTTGACCACCAGCAGCAGGTGATCGCCCCGGTTGGCGAACATCAGATCGTCGGCCACGCCCCCGTCCGGCAGCGTCAGCATCCCGTAGCGTTGCCGCCCCTCGGCCAGGCCGGCCACGTCCGCGGGCACCAGCCGTTCCAGCGCGAGCGCGGCGTCCGGCCCGCGCAGGATCACCTGCCCCATGTGCGACACGTCGAACAGACCCGCCCTGGCGCGCACATGCAGATGCTCCGCCATCACACCCGCCGGATATTGCACCGGCATGGAGTAGCCCGCGAAGGGAACCATCTTCGCGCCCAGTTCGGCATGCAGCGCCGCGAGCGGCAAGGTTTCAAGATCACTCACACGCACCTCCATGGGGCCATGCGGCCCGCGTCAGATGCCCCCTCTGTCCTGTCGCCTGAGATCGCTATCCCTTCGGCGGGTGCCTTCGCACCACTCTCCAGAGTCCGTCGCACGCCAGGTCCGTTCGCCTGAGAGTTTACCGGGGCGGTTGCTCCTTCGGCCCTGTCCTGCGACAGAGTCTCCCGTGCCGTGCAGGACTGGCATAGGAAAGCCGGGGGGGATCATGCAAGGGGAAAAGAGGCACCGCTTCTTCGGCTACGGCAGCCTCGTGAACCGCAAGACCCATGCCTATCCGCAGGGCGAGCGGGTCACGGTCGCCGGCTGGCGGCGCGCGTGGCGGCACACGACCTTCCATCCCGCGCCCTTCCTGACCGCCGTGCCCGACCCGACCGGTCGCATCGACGGTCTGTCGGCCGAGGTGCCCGGCGGCGACTGGGTCGCGCTCGACCGGCGCGAGGCGGGATACCTTCGCCAACCCCTGCCGGAGGGACCCTCGATCTACCACATCCCCGAAGACCTGCATCCCGCGCCCGACGCGGCGCATCCGATCCTGCTCAGCTATCTGGACGTGGTGGTGCAGGGATATTTGGCCGAATACGGCGAGCAGGGTGTCGAGCGCTTCTTCCGGACCACCGACGGCTGGGACGCCCCGATCCGCGACGACCGCGCGGCCCCCGTCTATCCCCGTGCCCAGACCCTGACCTTGCAGGAGACGGGGCTCGTGGACGACTGGCTGCGTCAACTCCACGAGGCCCCCCTTCTTCCTGTCGAAAATACTTCGGGGGGCATCGGGGGCTAGCCCCCCGCCCGGTCGATCGCCTCCAGCACCATCGATTCGGTCAGCAGTTCCGGCAGGACGATCCCCTCGGGCGCGGCCGGTCCATAAACCGCGTCAAAGGGAATGCCGAAACGCCCGTTGTCCGACAGGAACGTCGCGATCCGGTCATCCGGCCGCGTCCAGTCCGCCTGCAGCGCGACCAGCCCGGCCAGCGCATCTGGCACCGCGCCCCGCTCCAGCACCAGCCGCTTGTTGGCCTTGCAGGTCAGGCACCAGTCGGCGGTGACGTCGACGAAGACCGTGTTGCCCGCCGCGACTTCGATGGCGATGCGCTCCCGCTCGAACGCTTCCCACCCCTGCGCGACAGCAGCGGGCGCCGCAGGCGGTGCGGGCATGACCGCGGCCCCGGCCACGACGCAGGCCAGTCCCGCCGCGATGACGACTGCGGTGCGGCGCCGCGCCGCCAGCGCCACCAGCATCGCCCCGGTCAGCACTGCCACCAGAACGGCCACCCGCGCGCCCGCGCTGGCCGCCAGCACCGTGAGGAGCCACACCGCCGTCAGGAGGAGAAGCCCCCCCAGCACCATCTGCACGGTCCGCATCCAGCGTCCCGGACGGGGCAGCCGCCGGACGATGCCGGGCCGCGCCGCCACCGCCAGATAGGGCGTGGCGAGCCCGAGCCCCATCGCCGCAAAGACCGCCACGATCTGCGCGGGTCCGGAGGTCAGCGCATAGGTCACGGCCGTCCCGATGAAGGGCGCCGAGCAGGGCGTGGCCATGACGGCGGCAAAGGCGCCGGTCGCGAAATCGCCGCCCCAGCCCCCGCGCGATCCGGCGCGGGCCATCCCGGTCATCGCTCCCTGCCCGAGCGAGAGCGAGAAGAACCCCATCATGTTCGCTGCGAAGACGGCGATCAGCCCGATCATCAGGGCGAGGAACACCGGACTCTGGAACTGGATGCCCCAGCCCACGGCGACCCCGGCGGCACGCAGCGCCACGATCACGGCGGCAAGGCCCAGAAAGAACGCCATCACCCCCGCGGCCGAGGCGAGGAACCCCGCCCGGACCCGCGTCGCCGATTGCTCTCCCGCCTGCAGCGCAGCGGCGAGCTTGATCGACAGCACCGGCAGGACGCAGGGCATCACGTTGAGGATCAGCCCCCCCAGCACCGCGACCAGAAGCATGGCCAGAAGCCCGCCACCCGCGCCCCCGCCGCGCGGCGCGGACGGTGGCGCATCGGCCAGATCGGCGCGGACGGTGGCCGCGCGGGCGCCGTCCACCAGCGTCAGGTCGAGCGGCCCCTCCCCCGCGCCCACGACGGGAAGCCGCGCCCAGAGGCTCCGCCCTCCGTCCGACAGCACGATCTCCGGCGCATCGAAGGCGCCCCGGTCGCCGTGTTCGGGAAAGACATCCGGCGCCTCGAACGGCATGTCGGCGCGGGCCGTCAGCGTCAGCGCGGTCTCGTCCAGATGCACCTGCTCCAGCGTGACCCCCGCGTCCTCCGCGTTGCCCGGCACCCGGCCGATCCACTCGGCCAGGGTCGCGGCGGAGTCCGCGTCGAGCCCCCCGCCGCGTGGCAGGTCCAGCGCCATCTCCACCGTCTCGGGCACGCAGATCTCGGCGCAGACCAGAAGGTCGGCCCGCAGCCGCAACGTCGCGGGCGCCCCCGCGTCGCGCAGCAGCACGGTCAGTGGATAGACGACCCGGTGCGAATAGCCGAAATTCTGGATGTCGAAGGCATCGAACCGCGACGGCGCGGGATAGGACAGCTCGACCGAGGCGATGTTGTCGCTGCCCTCCCACGAGATCTCGGGGGGCAGACCCACCTCGCCCGGCGAACGCCAGTAGGTCTTCCAGCCATCCTGCAGATCGACCTGCAACCCGGCCGAGACCGTCTCCCCCCCCGGCCCGATGCCGTCCTCAGCCGACAGGAGCCGTGCGGTCAGCGCGCTTCCCGAGGCCGGGTCCGAGACGGCCGCCGCCAGCGGCGTGGCCAACAGACAGAACAGGAGGGTCAGGATCCGCGACATGGGCCACCCTTTAAGCCAGCCGCGCGCCTTGGGCGAGACCCCCGCGACCCCTTGACGCGAACGTGACTGCCGCCCTGCCTTGCGCCGGGCGGCGCGGCACGTCACCCTGCCGCCGACCCGCGACGATCAGGAGCCCCGAATGCGTGCCCTCACCCCCCTTCTGCTGTCCTCGACCCTGGCCCTGACGGTCCTGCCCGCAGCGGCCCAGGACGTTTCGGACGCCCGGATCAAGGAACTTGCGCTCGAGGCCATCCTGGAGAACCCCCAGGTCGTGATGGAGGCCGTCGCAATCCTGCAGCAGCGCGACGCCGAAGAAGCCGAGGCACAGGCGCAGGCCACGCTGGGCAACAGCCGCGACAGGCTGGAGCGCGACCCGAACGCCCCCGTGCTTGGCAACCCCGACGGCGATGTCACCGTGGTGGAGTTCTTCGACTACAACTGCCCCTATTGCCGTCGCGCGGGCGGCGAGGTCGCCAGGCTGCTCGATGCCGACGATCAGGTTCGCGTCGTCTACCGCGAATGGCCGATCCTGGGCGAAGCCTCCGTCTTCGCCACCAAGGCGGCCCTCGCTTCGCGGGAACAGGATCGCTACGCGGAGTTCCACGAGGCGTTGATGGGCGCGACCGGGCGTCTGGACGAAGCATCCGTCATGGCGATCGCGGACGGGATCGGCCTCGACACCGACAGGCTGCGCGCCGACATGGAGGCGCCCGAGGTGCAGGCCCATATCGACACCTCGATGGAGCTGGCCCAGTCCCTCGGCTTTTCGGGCACGCCCAGCTTCGTCATCGGCGACATGCGTGCGCCGGGACTGGTCGATGCGGACCAGCTGCAGGAGATGGTCGAGGCGGTCCGCGACGGCGGCTGACGGCTCCGGTCAGGACCGGACGGGCACCATCGTGCCGAGCGCGGTGGCGACATGGGTGCCGTCCGGCCCCAATACGTCTGCCGCCACCGCGATCAGACGCCGTCCGGGCCGGATCACCCGCCCCTCCGCCACCAGCCGGCCCCGCGCGGGGGCGAGCAGCGATATGCGGAATTCGGAGGTCACCACCTCGAACTCCGGGTCGATCAGCGTCAGCGCCGCGTAACCAGCGGCCGAATCCGCCAGGCTGAACGTCAAGCCGGCATGGCCGTGCCCGTGCTGCTGGCTCGTCGCGGGGGTCACGTCGCAGGCGATCCGCACGACGCCATCGCCCACATGCTCCAGCACGGCGCCGAAGGTCCGCATCATGCCTTGAAGGGCGAAACTGTCGGCAATGCGGCTGGCGGTCGGCGTCATGGGCAATCTCTCGCAGCGGTCGGCGTCGACCCTAGAGCCGACTCCTCCGCTCCGAAAGCCCCGTCAGGCGACCTGGCTCAGCGCCGGTCGGGCGGCCAGACCCAGCGCCACGCAGACGTCACGCGTCAACTCGGGCCGGTTCAGCGTATAGAAGTGCAGGTGTCCGCAGCCCTCGCCGATCAGCGTATCGGCCAGTTCGGCGGCCTGCGCGATGGCCAGAAGGTCGGCGCGGTCGTCACGGGTCGCCACCTCGAACGCTGCCGCCAGATCGTCGGGGATGACGGCGCCGCAACTGGCGGCGAAGCGCGACGCGTTCTTCCAGTTCTCGATCGGCAGGATGCCGGGCACGATCGGCGCGTCGATCCCGGCGGCCACGCAGCGGTCGCGGAACCGCAGGAAGGTCTCGGCGTCGAAGAAGAACTGCGTGATCGCCTCGGACGCGCCCGCGTCGATCTTGCGCTTCAGCCAGTCGATGTCCGCCTTTGCCGACGCGGCCTCCGGGTGCACGTCCGGATAGCATCCCACGCGCACGTTGAAGCCGTTGCCTGCCAGCGCGGTGATCAGCTCGACCGAATCCGCGAAGCCGTCGGGGTGGGCGACGAAGCCTTCGGATCCCTTCGGCGCATCGCCCCGCAATGCCACGATGTCGGTGACGCCCGCCTCGCGGAAGCCGCGCGCGACCTCCATCGTCTCCTCGCGGCTGGCATCGACGCAGGTCAGGTGCCCCGCCACCCGCAGGTCGAACTGTCGACCCAGCGTTGCGACCGCCTCGCGCGTCAACTCCCGCGTGCTGCCGCCGGCGCCGTAGGTGACCGACACCCACTCGGGCCCCAGCGGGGCCAGCGTGCTGACGCAGTCCCACAGGCGGAAGCTGCCTTCCAGCGACTTGGGCGGAAAGAACTCGAACGAGACGGTGGGCTTGCGGCTGGGCATGATGCGATTCCTCTGGCGTTGAACCCTTGTGCCGCAATCGGGTTTCGTGAGACAGGCTCATAATCTTCAAGATCAACATGAGGCAGGTTGCGAAAGACATGGCCCCGAAGCTGCATCTCGAATTCCGACACCTGCGGACAATCCGTGCCATCAGCGAATGCGGCGGGCTCGCGCGCGCGGCGGATCGGCTGAACATCACCCAGTCGGCCCTGTCGCATCAGGTCAAGAACCTCGAGGATCAGATCGGGGTCGAGCTGTTCGTCCGTCGCTCGCGCCCCATGACCCTTTCTGCCGCCGGTCAGCGCCTGCTCCGGCTGGCCGAACAGGTTCTGCCGCAGGTCGAGGCGGTCGAGCAGGATTTCGCCGGCATCAAGACCGGCAAGACCGGGCGGCTGCACATCGCCATCGAGTGTCACGCCTGCTTCGAATGGCTGTTTCCCGTGCTGGAACAGTTCCGCCGCGCCTGGCCGGACGTCGACGTGGATATTCGCCCCGGTCTCCAGTTCCAGGCCTTGCCGGCATTGCAGAAGGAGGAGATCGACCTCGTCGTCTCCTCCGACCCCGAGAAGCTGCCGGGCGTCGAGTTCGCGCCGCTCTTCGACTACGAGCCGGTCTTCCTCGCCTCCGCCAGCCATCCCCTCGCGGCCCGCGACCATATCGAGGCGCAGGATTTCGCGGGCGAGACCCTCATCACCTATCCCGTCGACCGCGCCCGGCTCGACGTCTTCAGCCAGCTCCTGACGCCCGCTGGGGTGGAACCCGCCGCGATCCGGCAGGTGGAGTTGACGGCCGTCATCCTGCTGCTGGTGGCGTCGAACCGGGGTGTCTCGGTCCTGCCCGACTGGGTGGTGCGCGAGGTGCGATACAACGCCGACTACGTCACCCGTCCGCTGACCGCCGGCGGGCTGACCCGCAGGCTCTATGCGGCGGTGCGCGAGACGGATGCGGCGCGGCCCTTCATGGCCCATGTCCTGCGTCTGATGCGGACCGAGCCGCTGAAACTTCAGCGTCAGGACGCGTCCGCCTGATCGGTCCGGTCAGCCCGCGACAGGGTCGTCGATAAGGCCAAGCGCCCGGAACGACACCTCCTGATCCTTACCGATGATCATGTGGTCGTGGATCACGATGTCGAGCGCGCCGCAGGACGCGACGATGCGCCGCGTCATGTCGAGGTCCGCGCCGCTGGGAGTCGGATCGCCCGACGGATGGTTGTGAATCAGGATGAGAGCGCTTGCATTCAGCTCCAGCGCCCGGCGCGCCACCTCACGCGGGTAGACGGGCACATGATCGACGGTGCCTGTCGCCTGCTCCTCGTCGGCGATGACGACGTTCTTGCGGTCGAGGAACAGGATGCGGAACTGCTCCGTGTCGCGGTGGGCCATGGTGGTACGGCAGTATGAAACCACGTCTGACCAGGACGACAGCACCTCGCGGTTCAGCACCTTGGCCTGGCCCATGCGATGGGCGAAGGCCTCGGCTATCCGGAGTTGCAGCCAGACCTTGTCGGTCGCCCCGTCGATCCGCAGGATGTTGCGCTCGGAGGCGGCGACGACGCCGTTCAGGTCGCCGAAGGCCGCCAGCAGACGCTTGGCCAGGGGCTTCACGTCGATGCGGGGGATCGCGTTGAACAGCAGAAGCTCCAGCAACTCGTACTCCGGCATGGGCTTGTGCCCCCCGGTCAGGAACCGCGCCCGCAGCCGTTCGCGGTGCCCCCAGTAGTGGGGCCGCGCATTGCCATCGGCGCCGCGCACCAGACCGCCGCCCGCGCTCGCCTCGGGCGACAGGCGGTCGGTCTTCTGCCAGCGGGGGGCGAAAGCGGGCTCCGTAGGGGTGCCCATCGGCGGTATCCGCGCCTCAAGGTCCGCCAACCCGCCCTGCGCCGCTTCGGCGAACCCGCGCGCGGCGGTCGGCTCCGGCGCCGCATAGACGGGAATCTCGGGCGGCGCGGATTTTCCCGGCAGACGCTCCAGCACCCGGTCGCGCAGCCTTGCCAGGTCGAGGGATGGTGTCTTCACTGCCTGTCCGCCCTGCCGTTCGATGTCGCATCCAGCTAGCCAGCCAGTGGTAAACGGACGGTTAACGCAAAGGCCGAAGCGGCGGGCCCCTGTCTTTCCCCTTCACCCGCGCGCCATCCCGCGCTAGACGCCCGGCCTGACCGAATGGAGCGGACCGATGCAAGGCAGTGCCAACCTCAACGTGATGATCAAGGCCGCGCGCAAGGCCGGCCGGTCGCTGGTCAAGGATTTCGGCGAGGTCGAGAACCTTCAGGTCTCCTCCAAGGGCCCCGGCGACTTCGTCAGCCGCGCCGACCGCAAGGCCGAGGAGATCATCCGCGAGGAACTGACCGAGGCGCGCCCGAACTACGGCTGGCTGGCCGAGGAGTCGGAGCCCGTGGAAGGCAAGGACCCCACCCGCCGCTGGATCGTCGATCCGCTGGACGGGACGACGAATTTCCTCCACGGAATGCCGCATTGGGCCGTGTCCATCGCGCTCGAACACAAGGGCGAGGTGACGTCGGCGGTCGTCTACGACCCGGTCAAGGACGAGCTGTTCTGGGCCGAGAAGGGCACCGGCGCCTGGCTCGACGGACGGGTGCGGCTGCGTGTGTCGGGCCGCACGTCGATGATCGAGACGGTGCATGCCACCGGCCTGCCGTTCGCGGGTAACAAGTATCTTCCGGCGGCCCTGCGCGACCTTGGCCGCATCCTGCCGGTCTGCGCGGGGGTGCGCCGGTGGGGGGCGGCATCGCTCGACCTCGCCTATGTCGCGGCCGGGCGCTACGACGGCTATTGGGAACGCGGGCTCAAGCCTTGGGACATTGCCGCCGGCATCCTGCTCGTACGCGAGGCAGGCGGTTTCTGCGAGCCGATCCGCGAGGGTCAGACCCTGCTCGAAGACGGGCACGTCGTCGCCGGGTCCAGCGCGATCTTCGAAAAGTTCGCCAAAATCATCCGCACTTCCGACTGAGGGAACCACAATCCGGTCGGATTTGGCCGGGACAGGCGGTGCCAGTATGGCTCACCGCATCCCGATTGGGTCCTTCCTCGCCGATGAGCGCGGCGCCGTCCTCGTCGACTGGGCGATCCTGACCGTCGCCGTCATCGTCACCGGGAACTTCCTGTTCGAGGAAGTGGCCGCCGCCACCCGCCATCTGGCGCAGGACCTGAGCGATACGCTGGGCGAGATCCGCGTGACCGGCAGCTTTTCCGACTTCGACCGTTATCGCTGACCCATCGGCGCGGCCGGACCGCTCCCCGAGGCCGGAGGCGCCGCATGGGCACGGTTGCACTCGGCCGGACCCCATGTCACGGTTTTTGCCGATGTCCTCCTTCCAGCAACGGACCGCCTGTGACTTCACACGCCCTGCCCCGGAACGCCGGCCTGCCCTTCGACCCCGCCTTGGTCGCAGCCGTCCGCGTGAACACGCCCGCGACCCTGCGCCGGGCCGCCACGATCCCGGCACGGCGGTCGCTCAAGAAGGAGTGGCAGGCGGCCTGGCTCGCCCGCGCGATCAGCATGATCGACCTGACCACGCTGTCGGGGGACGACACCCCGGGCCGGGTCCGCAGGCTCTGCGCCAAGGCACTGTCGCCGGTACGCCCCGACATCCTGGAAGCAATCGGCCTGCCCGACCTGACGGTGGGCGCGGTCTGCGTCTATCACGAGATGGTGCCCGTGGCGGTCGAGGCGCTGGACGGGCGGCTGCCCGTCGCGGCCGTCTCGACCGGCTTCCCCGCCGGACTGTCGCCCTTCGACCTCCGCCTGCGGGAAATCGAGCGGTCGGTCGCGGCCGGGGCCAACGAGATCGACATCGTCATCTCGCGCCGCCACGTCCTGACCGGCGACTGGGCGGCACTTTATGACGAGACGGCGCAGATGCGAGCGGCCTGCGGCGACGCGCACATGAAGGCGATCCTCGCGACGGGGGAGCTGGGGACGCTCAAGAACGTGATGAAGGCCAGCCTCGTCGCTATGATGGCGGGATCGGACTTCATCAAGACCTCCACAGGGAAGGAGGCGGTGAACGCCACCCTGCCCGTCTCGCTCACCATGATGCGGGCGATCCGGGCCTATGAGGCGATGAGCGGCTTCAAGGTGGGCTACAAGCCCGCGGGCGGCGTGAGCAAGGCGAAGGATGCGATCACCTATCTGGCGCTTCTGAAGGACGAGTTGGGGGACCGCTGGTTGCGCCCCGACTTGTTCCGCTTCGGCGCCTCGTCCCTTTTGGGGGATATCGAGCGGCAGTTGGAACATCATGTGACGGGGCGGTATTCGGCCGCCTACCGGCATGCGGTCGGCTGACGGGCGGGGGTCAGGGGCCGGCCCCTCGCGCTCCTTGGGAAACTGGACAAGCAAAGAAGGCGCAAAATGACCGTGGCCGAGATATTCGAGAGCATGGACTGGGGCCCCGCCCCCGAAAGCCGCGCCGAAGCGGATGCCTGGCTCGACGCCCATGGCCGGACCTTCGGCCATTTCATCGGCGGCAAGCGGCTGTCACCGGGCGACACCTTCGCCACAATGAACCCGGCCACCGGCGCGGAACTGGCGCGGGTGACACAGGGGACGCCGGCCGACGTGGAGGCCGCGGTCAAGGCGGCGCGCAAGGCCGCGAAGGGCTGGGCGGCGACGCCGGACCATGACCGCGCGCGCGTCCTCTATGCCATCGCGCGGGGCTTGCAGAAACATGCGCGCCTTTTCGCGGTGCTGGAAACGCTGGACACCGGCAAGCCCATCCGCGAGTCGCGCGACATCGACGTGGCGCTGGCCGCGCGGCATTTCTATCACCATGCGGGCCACGCCGAATTGCGCGCCGAGACCTTGCCGGATGCGGAGCCCTGGGGCGTCTGCGGCCAGATCGTGCCGTGGAACTTTCCGCTCCTGATGCTGTCGTGGAAGATCGCGCCGGCGCTGGCGATGGGCAACACGGTGGTCCTGAAACCCGCCGAATGGACGCCGCTCACCGCGCTGGCCTTCGCCGACGTCTGCGACGCGGCCGGCGTGCCGCCGGGCGTGGTCAACATCGTCACGGGTGACGGCGACACAGGCGCCGCGCTGGTCGCGGCCGAGATCGACAAGCTGGCCTTCACCGGCTCGACCGAGGTGGGGCGCATCCTGCGGCGCGCGACGGCAGGGCGCGGCATGGGCCTGACGCTGGAGCTGGGCGGCAAGTCCCCCTACGTCGTCTTCGAGGATGCCGACATCGACGGCGCGATCGAGGGGTTGATCGACGCGATCTGGTTCAACGGCGGGCAGGTCTGCTGCGCCGGTGCGCGCCTTCTGGTGCAGGAGGGGATCGCCGACGATTTCACGGCGCGGCTGAAGGACCGCATGGCGCGCATCCGCGTGGGCGATCCGCTCGACAAGGCGGTGGACATGGGCGCCCTCGTCCATCCCGAGCACAAGGCGCGGGTCGAGGCGTTGCTGGCGCGCACCTCGGGCACCGTCCACCGCGGATCGGCACCGGAGGGCTGCTTCCTGCCGCCGACGCTGGTGACGGACCTGCACGGCGCCGACCCCCTGATGCAGGAGGAGGTGTTCGGCCCCGTCCTCGCCATGACCACCTTCCGCACCCCGGCCGAGGCGGTGCAACTTGCCAACGACACGCGCTACGGCCTCGCCGGATCGGTCTGGTCGCAGGACATCGACGTGGCGCTGGACACCGCGCCGAAGATCCGGGCGGGGGTCGTCTGGGTCAACGGCGCCAACATGCTGGATGCCGCCGCACCCTTCGGGGGCATGAAGGAATCGGGCTTCGGCCGCGAAGGCGGCATTGCTGGCCTACGCGCCTATGTGCGGCCTGCGGCGGCTGCGAAGCTCGGCCCCCGGCGCACCTTCGACGCGGACGTCGCGCCTTCCGATGCCATCGACCGCACCGCCAAGATGTACATCGGCGGCAAGCAGGCGCGCCCCGACGGCGGCTATACCCGCCTCGTGGCGGGCCCGAAGGGGCCAGTGGGCGAGGTGGGCATCGCCAACCGCAAGGACCTTCGCAACGCGGTCGAGGCGGCCGCCGGCGCCGCCTCCTGGTCGCGCAGCACGGGACACATGCGCGCGCAGATCCTCTATTACCTGGCCGAGAACCTGTCGGCCCGCGCGGCGGAGTTCGACGCCCGGCTTACCGCCCAGACCGGCGGCAAGGGCGAGGCCGAACGAGCCGTCCGCAACCTGTTCCGCTGGGCCGCCTGGGCCGACAAGCACGACGGGCGGACGCTTGGCGTGCCCATCGGGGGGCTGGCGCTGGCGCTCAACACGCCGGTCGGCGTCATCGGGGCCTTCGCACCGGAGGAGGCGCCGCTCTCGGGTCTGGCGCAGATCGTCGGCGCGGCGCTGGCCATGGGCAATCGCCTTGTGCTGGTCGCACCGGAGGGGGCGCCGCTGACGGCCACCGACTTCTACCAACTGCTCGACACGTCCGACGTGCCCAGCGGGGTGGTCAACATCCTGACCGGCGGCCACGAGGATCTTGCCGCGCAGATGGCCGGGCACGCGAACGTCGATGCGGTCTGGTCGTTTTCCTCGGTCGACATCTCGGGCACGATTGAGCGCGAGGCGGCGCACGACCTGAAACGGACCTGGGTGAACCACGGTCGCGGCCGCGACTGGGCGGCGCACGATCCCGGTCCCTGGCTCGCCCATGCGACCGAGACGCAGACGATCTGGATCCCCTTCGGCACCTGACGCCCCGATCAGTCCGGGTCGATGACCCGCACTTCCGGCGCCGTCGCGGCAAGCGTGTCGCGGATGGTCGCGGCAAGCCTGCCGAAGGCGGCCCGTTGCGCCGCCGTCTTGCGCGACACGATGCCGATGTCACGCCCCGGCGCCGGGTCCGACAGGGGCCGCGCCGTCACCAGCGCCTCGCGCGCGACCTCCGAGCGGACGTAGAGCGCAGGCAGTACCGACAGCGCGAGCCCCGTCGCCACCATCTGCCGCAGCGTATCGAGCGACGTCCCCTCGTAATCGAGCGACAGCCGCGCGCCCGTCTCCTCGCAAAGGGCGGCGACCGTATCGTGCAGCCGGTGCCCGGCTTCCAGCGTCATCACCGTCTCGCCCCTCAACGCGGCGCGGTCGACGACATCGTGCGCCGACAGCGGATGGTCCACCGGCAGGACAACCAGAAGCGGCTCGTGGAACAGCGGCTCGACATGCAGGTCGGCGCCTTCGACGGGCGTGGGGAAGAACAAAAGGTCGAGCGTCCCGTCCCGCAGCCGCCCCAGCAGGTCGGTGGCGGTGCCCTCGCGCACATAGAACTTCAGGTCGGGAAAGCGGGCGTGCAGCGCCGGGATGACCAGCGGCAGGAAGTAGCTGCCGAGCGAACCCACGACCCCCACCCGCACCGTCGCCGCCAACGGGTCGGACCCGCTGCGCGCCAGCGCCGCGATATCGGCCACGTCACGCAGCACGCCCCGCGCGCGGGCGGCGACCTGCGACCCCACAGGGGTCAGCGTCACGCCGGAGCGCGACCGCTCGACAAGCTGGACGCCCAGCTTCTCCTCCAGCTCGCGCAGTTGGGTGCTCAGGGTGGGTTGGGTGACGTGGACGCTCTCGGCGGCCTTGCGGAAGTGGAGCGTTTCCGCGACCGCCACGAGATAGCGGAATTGTTGCAGGGTCGGCATGGCGGTTCCGATAGGTGTTGACTATCGAATATATGACAACGGATGTATTGAACAATCAACCCGCCCTGTTATGTCTCTCACCGAACTCCAAAGGGGGGCCGATGGCCGCGACACAGACAGACAGCCGCGCTCTGACCCGGCCCGCGGGGCTGATCTCGGTCGCCGTGCCGCTGGCGCTGTTCGGCTGGTTCCTGCAATTCCTGCCCGAGATCGCGGCGGGCGGCACGGTCGTCTACCGCATCGACTGGGTCCCCTCGCTTGAAGTTGGGCTCGGCGTCCTGCTCGACGGGCTGTCGCTGACCTTCGCGCTCCTCATCACGGGGATCGGGGCGCTGGTCACGCTCTATTCCACGTCCTATCTCGGCGGGCATCGCGACTATGGCCGGTTCGTCTGCTACATCCTCGCCTTCATGGGCGGGATGCTGGGGCTCGTGCTGTCGGACAACCTGCTGTCGCTGTTCGTCTTCTGGGAAGTCACCACGATCTCCAGCTACCTGCTGATCGGCTTCGACGCCGACCGCGGCACGGCGCGGCGCAACGCGCTTCAGGCGCTGCTCGTCACCGCCACGGGGGGTCTGGCGTTCCTCGCGGGCATCATCCTCATCGGCATGGCGGCCGGCACCTTCGACATCTCGGGCATCGGAGAGCCGCTGGCCTCGCATCCCCTGTACCTGCCGATCTTCCTGCTGGTGGTGGCCGGCGCCTTCACCAAGTCGGCGCAGGTGCCGTTCCACTTCTGGCTGCCCAACGCCATGGCCGCCCCCACCCCGGTCAGCGCCTATCTCCACTCGGCCACGATGGTGAAGGGTGGCGTCTACCTTCTGGCGCGGATGAACCCGTCGCTGGGCGGGACCGACCCGTGGTTCTGGACGCTGGTCCTGTTCGGGGGCGTCACCGCCGTCTTCGCCTCGGTCATGGCGCTGCGGCAGACCGACATCAAGCAGGTGCTGGCCTACACGACGCTCATGGCTCTCGGCACGCTCATCATGTTCATAGGTGTCGGTACCGAATACGCCGTCCAGGCGGCGATGGCTTTCCTCGTGGTCCACAGCCTCTACAAGGCTGCGCTGTTCCTGATGATCGGGGTCGTGGACCACGGCACGGGCACGCGGGATGCGCGGGTTTTGCGCGGCCTCGGCCGGGCGATGCCGGTGACGATGGTCGCCGCGATGCTGGCGGCCCTGTCCATGGCGGGGGTGCCGCCCCTGTTCGGGTTCGTCGGCAAGGAGTTCCTCTACAAGGCCGCGCTCGACCTCGACGTCGGACGGCTCTGGGTCACGGGATGCGCTTTCGCGGCCTCGGCCCTGATGTTCGCGGCCGCGGGGATCGTGGCCTGGCGACCTTTCATGGGCAAGCCCGCGGACACGCCCACGGCCCCGCACGAAGGACCCTGGCCCATGCTGGCCGGGCCGCTTGTGCTGGCGCTCCTGGGGCTTGCCCTGGGCATCATGCCGGACCTGGCCGAACCGCTCGTGCGCCCGGCAACGGCGGCCGTCCTCGGCGTGGCGGCCAAGGTGGACCTCTACCTGTTCCGAACGGTCAATGCGGCCTTCGTCCTGTCGCTTCTGACCTTCGCGGCGGGGTTTGCGCTCTATCTGTCCCACGCGCGGCTCCGGGCCGGGCTCTCGCGCACGCCCAAGCTGTTCGATCCGGGGTGGGATCGGCTCATGGACCTGGTGGCGGCGGGGTCGACTGCGCTGACGGGCGCGATCCAGACGGGACGGCTCCGGCGCTACATCTTCGTGACCTTCGCGACCCTCGCGGCGGTCCTCTCCGTCGCGCTCTGGCGGGCGGAAGTCACGCTGGCCGCGCCCGATTTCGACGACCTGAGGGCCAAGCACTGGTCCGTCCTGATCTTCATCATGGCCGGCGCCCTGCTGACCGCCTTCACCAGATCGCGTATGACCGCGGTGGCCGCGCTCGGGGTGGTGGGCATCGGGGTCGCGCTGATCTTCATCATGTTCGGCGCACCCGACGTCGCCATCACCCAGCTTCTGATCGAGGTTCTCCAGGTCGTCCTGTTCGCGGTCGCCATGCTCAAGCTGCCGCACCTCGGGCGGGACATGAACACCCGGCCGCGGGCCTGGGATGCGGTGCTGGCGCTCGCCATCGGCGGGCTGACCGCGACGATCCTGATCGCGGTCATGGCGACGCCGCTGGACCTGCGCCTCACCGCCTTCTTCGAAGCGGCCTCGGTGCCCCTCGCCCATGGGCGCAACATCGTGAACGTGATCCTGGTCGACTTCCGCGCGCTCGATACCTTCGGCGAGATCGCGGTGGTCGCCGTCGCCGCCCTCGGCGCATGGGCGGTGCTGCGTGGCACGCGGGGGGCACGGCCATGACGTCTCTCATCGTCCGGGCGGCGACGCGGGTTCTCGTAGGCCTCTTGCTGGTGTTCTCGATCTTCATGCTGCTGCGCGGGCACAACGAACCGGGCGGCGGCTTCATCGGCGGGCTGATCGGCGCGACGGGGTTCATCCTCTATGCCATCGCCCATGGCTGCGCGGCCGCGCGGGGCGCGCTGCGGGCCGATCCCCGGTCCATCGCGGTCGCGGGGCTGGGCGTGGCGCTTCTGGCGGGGGTGGCGGGCCTTCTGGCCGGCGATGCGATCTTTACCGGGCAGTGGCTGTTCCTCGGCGGGGCGGAGGGCGAGAAGGGCCTGCCGCTGTCGACGATCCTGCTGTTCGACCTGGGGGTCTACCTCGTGGTGCTCGGCGCCGTTCTGACCATCGTCTTCGCGTTGGAGGAGGAGGTCTGACATGGAGTTCCTGATGGCCCTCATGGTCGGCGCGCTGGTCTCGGCGGCGGTCTACCTGATGCTGGCGCGCGACGTGCTGCGCTTCCTCTTCGGTCTCGTGCTGGTCTCGAACGCGGCGAACCTGCTGATCTTCGCCTCCGGCGGGCTGACGCCCGAGGCGCCGCCGCTCGTCCCCGAGGGGCTCAAGGCACCGCCGCCCGACGTGGCGAACGCGCTGCCGCAGGCGCTGGTGCTGACGGCCATCGTCATCGGCTTCGGCCTGTTCGCCTTCGCGTTGATCCTGATCTACCGCAGCTATCAGACGATGGGCACGCTCGACTCCGACCGGATGCGCCTGGCCGAGCCGGAGGGTCGCGATTGACCGCCCTTCTGCTGCCGGCCCCCATCCTGATCGCCTTCGCCACGGCGATCCTCGCGTTCCTGTTCCGCGGCGGGCGCGAAGGACGCTGGATCTCGGTCGCGGGCTCCGCTGTCATGCTGGTCGCGGGGTCGATCCTGCTGGTGCGCGTGCTGGCCGAGGGGCCGCAGGCCGCGCAGATGGGCAATTGGCCCGCGCCCTTCGGCATCACGCTGGTGGCCGACACGCTCTCGGCCGTCATGGTCGTCATCACCGGCATCACCGCACTGGCGGTCAGCGTCTACGCCCTGTCGGACATCACGGCCGAGATGGAGGACCTGGGCTATCACACCCTGTTCCAGGTCCTGATCGCGGGGGTCACGGGGGCGTTCCTGACGGGGGACCTGTTCAACCTCTACGTCTGGTTCGAGGTCATGCTGATCTCCTCGTTCGGCCTGCTGGTCATGGGCGGACGGCGGGTGCAGATGGACGCGGGCATCAAGTACGTGACCCTGAACCTCATCTCGACGGTGCTGTTCCTGTCGGGCATCGGGCTCCTTTACGGGGTCACGGGCACGCTCAACCTCGCGGACCTGCATTATGCCGTGGCCGGGGCCGACGAGGGCCTCGTGACCGTGATCGCCTGCATGTTCCTCGTGGGCTTCGGGGTAAAGGCCGCGGTCTTCCCGTTGTTCTTCTGGCTGCCCGCCGCCTATCATACCCCGGCCTTCTCGGTTTCGGCGGTCTTCGCGGGCCTGCTGACCAAGGTGGGGGTCTACGCGATGATGCGGATGTTCACGCTGGTCTTCACGCAGGACACGGGCTTCACCCACGGGCTCCTGCTCTGGGTCGCCTGCGCCACCATGGTGACGGGGGTCCTGGGTGCGGCGGCACAATCGGACTTCCGCCGCATCCTGTCGTTCCACATCGTCAGCCAGATCGGATACATGGTGCTGGGGCTCGCGCTTCTGACGCCCCTGGCGCTGGCGGGGGCGGTCTTCTACCTCGTCCACCACATCATCGTGAAGGCCAACCTTTTCCTCGTCGCGGGCGTGGTCAAGCGGATCGCCGGCGATACCGAGATCGACCGGATCGGGGGCCTCTATCGCGGGGCGCCGGTTCTGGCGTTCCTGTTCCTGATCCCGGCGTTCTCGCTCGCCGGATTTCCGCCGCTGTCGGGGTTCTGGGCGAAATACGTCCTCGTGGCCGCTGCGATGGATCTGCGGATGTGGGTCGTCGCGGGCATCGCGCTGGCCGTCGGGCTGATGACGATCTATTCGATGACCAAGATCTGGGGCCGCGCGTTCTGGGCGCCGCATCCGGGCGCCGTCGTGCCGCGCCTGTCGTCGCTGCCGCCGGGGGATCGGGTCGCGCTGCTCGTCCCCATCGCGGGGCTGGCGGCGCTGACCGTGGCGATCGGCCTGTTCCCCGAGCCGTTCCTGCGGATAGCCACTCGCGCAGCCGAGGAACTGTTTGACCCGACCGCCTATCTGACCGCCGTTCTGGGAGAGAGGTCATGAGCCTGTTCCTGCTGAACCTCCTGCTCGCGTTGGCCTGGGCGGCGCTCACGGGGCAGTTCACCCTGCCGGGCCTCGCCATCGGCTTTGCCGTGGGGTTCGGCGCGCTCTGGCTGGTGCAGCCCCTGTTCGAGAACCGGGGCGGGGGCTATTTCGTGCGGGTCTACCGTTGGATCAGGCTCCTCGTCCTGTTTCACTACGAACTGGTCGTCTCCTCGTTCCAGGTCGCCCGCGACGTCCTGACCCCTCGTCACCGCGCCCGGCCGGGTATCATCTGCATCCCGCTCAAGGCGCGGGGCGAGGCGGAGGTGCTGCTGGTCACGAACCTGATCTCGCTGACCCCCGGCACGCTCAGCCTCGACGTGACCGAGGATTGCAACACCCTGGTGGTCCACGCCATGTTCGCCGACGACCCCAAGGCCATCGCCCGCCAGATCGAGAACGGAATCGAGCGCCGCGTGCGGGAGGCGCTGGAATGATGTCCCCGACCCTGACCGAGCAAATGCCGATCCTGAACATCTGCGTCCAGATCGCCTTCGTCATGGTGATGGCGGGGGTCCTTCTGGCGATGGTCCGCCTCATCAAGGGGCCGTCGCTGCCCGACCGGGTGGTCGCGCTCGATACGATGACGGTGCTGATCGTGGCCTTCTGCGGGTTGTTCGCCATCGACGCGGGGTCGACCGCGTTCCTCGACGTGGCGGTCGTGCTGGCGCTCATCGGGTTTCTGGCCACGGTCGCGCTGGCCCGGTTCGTGGAGCGCAAGCGGCGCAGGCCCGCGCCGGAGGATCTGCTTCGCGCGGACCACCCGCCGGAGGAGGGGCCGTGATCTTGGAGATCTTCATGTCGGTCTGCGTCCTGTCGGGCGGGTTCTTCGCCTTCGTGGCGGGCCTTGGCATCCTGCGCCTGCCGGACGTGCTGATCCGCATGCACGCGACGGCCAAGGCCGGCACGCTGGCCTCGGGCCTCATCATGCTGGCGGTGGCGGCGGGGTTCGGCGATGCCTCCACCGTCGCGCGGGCGGTGGCCATCGTGGTCTTCCTTTTGCTGACGGCGCCCGTCGGCGCGCACATGATCGGGCGCGCGGCTTTCCGCTCGGGCGTGCCGCTCTGGCCGCCGACCCGCATCGACCCGGATGCGCACATCAAGCTCGGGGTAAAAAAACCACCGGAAAACGACCGGCCCTGAGCGTCCCGTCAGGTCGCGTTGATCGCATAGATCAGCACGGCGAGGCAGGCGATCGGCACCACATAGACCCCCAGCACCAGCCGGCGCCGCAGCCCCGCGTCATAGTCGCGGATGCCGTTCCGCACATAGGTGTGCTGCGGCAGGGGCGGGCGGTCGCGCTCCCACCGGGCTTCCAGCCGCTGCCGCTCGCCGGCGCGGAACCACATGGTCAGGCACCAGTAGATCACGGTCAGTCCCGCCAGCACCGGAATCGTCAGCTTGAGCAGTGCCATCGCGTCCCCTTGACCGAATACCCGACCCTGGGGGATCATACCCCGCATCGGGTCCGGAGACGAGCCGTCGGACGGCGACCTCACCACTTCATCGTCTTCCAGCCACGCGGCAGGTTCGCCAGCGACAGCACCATCACCGGCCCCCAGAGCAGGCCCGACTTGGCGGACAGCAGGGCGAAGTGCAGCGGCGCGCCGCGCAGGACGGTCGCCCCCGCCTCGCCGTAGAGGACATAGAAGCCCACCGCCGAAACCAGTGCGAGCACCGCGGTGGACAGAAGGCCGATGACCAGGAGCCAGCCCACCCCTTCGGGCAGGATCCTCGACCAGAGCCATGGCACCACCCAGGAAACCAGCGCGAGGCCGATGACGGGCGCCCAGACGCTCAACCCCATGCCCTGACCGACGGGCTGGCCATTCCATCCCCTTTGCCAACACGTCCCATGTCGGCTCCCCCGTTCCCCGTTCGACGGTGCGATAGGGGCCGATCCGAGGGGCAAGATCAAGCGCCGTCGGCTCCGGAGGCCGCGGCCGGCCAACTGGCGTCCGGCGCGGTTTCGGACCATGGTGCCTCCCCGAAGGACCTAAGCGTGAAAAAGGGGACGGCCATGGATGCGTTGCTTGCGGAAATCGAACGGCGCGAAGGCGATCTCGTGTCGCTCACGCAGGAGCTGATCCGCATTCCGACGCTGAACCCGCCGGGCCTGCATTACCGCGACATCTGCGATCTGGTGGGCGCCCGGATGAAGGCGCAGGGCTGGGACGTGCGCCTGATCCGGGCCGAAGGCGCCATCGGAGACAGCGAAAGCCATCCGCGCTGGAACGTCGTCTGCCGGCTGGAGGGGCGTGGCGGCCCCGGCGACTGCGTCCACTTCAACGGGCACCACGACGTCGTCACCGTGGGCGACGGCTGGACGCGCGATCCCTTCGGCGGCGAACTGGCCGGAGGCCGGGTCTACGGGCGCGGCGCCTGCGACATGAAGGGCGGCATCGCCACCTCCATCGTCGCGGCCGAGGCCTTCGCCGCCCTGACCCCCGGGTTCCGCGGCGCCATCGAGATTTCCGCAACCGCCGACGAGGAATCGGGCGGCTTCGGCGGCGTGGCCTATCTGGCCGAGAAGGGCTTCTTCGACCCGGACCGCGTGCAGCATGTCATCATTCCCGAGCCGCTCAACAAGGATCGCATATGCCTGGGCCACCGGGGCGTCTGGTGGGCCGAGATCGAGACGAAGGGCCACATCGCCCACGGCTCCATGCCGTTTCTCGGCGACTGCGCGGTGCGTCACATGGGCGCCGTGCTGGACGAGATGGCGCGGACGCTGTTTCCGGTGCTCGCCGGGCGACGTACCGACATGCCCGTCGTGCCCGAAGGCGCGCGGTCCTCGACGATGAACCTCAATTCGATACATGGCGGCGAGCCGGTGCAGGAGGCCGACTACACCGGCCTGCCCTCCGCCTGCGTGCCCGATCGCTGCATCCTGACTATCGACCGCCGCTTCCTGATCGAGGAGGACATCGCCGAGGTGAAGGCCGAGGTCGTGGCGATGATGGAGCGTATCCGCGCGGTCCGGCCCGATTTCCGCTACGAGATCCGTGATCTGTTCGAGGTATTGCCCACCATGACCGCGCAGGACGCCCCCGTCGTCCGCACGGTGCAGGACGCGGTGCATCGCGTCCTGGGCAAGTCGGCCGAATTCGTCGTCAGCCCCGGAACCTACGACCAGAAGCACATCGACCGGATCGGGCGGCTCAGGAACTGCATCGCCTACGGGCCGGGCATCCTCGACCTCGCCCATCAGCCGGACGAATGGATCGGGGTGCGGGACATGGTGCAGTCGGGGCAGGTCATGGCGCTGGCGCTGCACGACCTGCTGGGCTGAGGTGTGCGGACGATCCACCTCGACATCAACGACCGGGGCAGCCGCTATGCCGTGACGGGCGGCCCGGCTCACGACGCCGATGCGGCCCGCGATCTGGTGCGCGACCTCTGCGGCGACAAGAAGTTCGCGCGCGCCACGCACAATACCTGGGCGCTTATCGGCGCGAACGGCCCGGTCAAGGCCGACGACGGCGAGGCGGGTGCCGGCATGGTGATCCTGCGGATGCTGGAGCGCGAGGGGCTGCGCAATCATGTCGTCGTGGTGACGCGATGGTTCGGCGGCAAGCATCTGGGCGGCGACCGGTTTCGCCATGTCCAGACCGCCGTTCGGACCTATCTCGACGCGATAGGCCACGGTGCTAGCTGAGGCGGGATGCTGGACGAAGACCAACGGTTCGAGTTGATGAAACGGCTGCGCGCCGAACTGCCCGATGCGCCCAAACCGCAGGCCAAGGGCGGTCGCGACGCGTTCCGGTCGGTCGTGTCCTGCCTGCTGTCGGCGCAGAGCCTCGACCGCAACACGGCGGCCGCCTCGAAGGCGCTGTTCGCGCTGGCCGATACGCCGCAAGGCATCCTCGACCTGCCTGAGGAGCGGATCGTCGACGCGATCCGTCCCGCCGGGCTTTATAACGTCAAGGCGCGCAACCTGCGCCGGATGTGCCGTGCGCTGATCGACGAGCACGGCGGGACCGTTCCGCAGACGCGCAAGGGGCTGATGTCGCTGCCGGGCGTGGGCCGGAAATGCGCGGACATCGTGCTGCACTTCACCTTCGGTCAGGACACCGTGGCCGTCGACACGCACGTTCACCGCGTCTGCAACCGCACGGGCCTGGCCCATGGCAAGACCGAGGCGCAGACGGCCGCATCGCTCGAAGCGCGCATCCCGGACGGATTTCTGTCGGACGGGCACCTGCTCCTCCTGACCCATGGCAAGCGGACCTGCCGCGCGCGGGCGCCGCTCTGCCCGACCTGCGTGCTGCGCGACCTGTGCGAAGCCTTTCCCGCAATCCTCGATTGAGGATCGGACGCTTGCCCCCCGCCCGTCCCCGCGCCTAACGTGGCGCCGACAACGGGGGAGGATACCGACATGCTGCTCAGAACCGCCGCGGCGCTTGCGCTGATGACCACAACCGCGATGGCCCAACAGACGGACATCGCCATCGGCATGGTGCTGGAGCCGCCGAACCTCGACCCCACGGCAGGCGCCGCCGCCGCCATCGACGAGGTCGTCTATGCCAACGTGTTCGAGGGGCTGACCCGCTTCGGCCCCGACGGC
Organism: Jannaschia rubra; assembly: GCF_001403735.1. GTDB lineage: Bacteria > Pseudomonadota > Alphaproteobacteria > Rhodobacterales > Rhodobacteraceae > Jannaschia > Jannaschia rubra. Next base: position 476,847 of record NZ_CXPG01000020.1, on the reverse strand, counting down.
TCGATCCAGCCCGGCCTCGCCGAAAGCTGGGACGTGTCCGAAGACGGCACCGTCTGGACATTTCACCTCCGCGAGGGCGTGACGTTCCATGACGGCACCTCCATGGACGCCGACGACGTGGTCTTCTCGCTCGGCCGGGCGCGGGCGGAGGACTCCGTCAACGCGCAGAAGGCCCTGTTCGAGGGGATCGAGACGGTCGAGGCCGTCGACCCCCAGACCGTCCGCATCACACTCGGCGCGCCCAACGGAAACCTTGGCTTCAACCTGGCGTGGGGCGATGCGGTGATCGTGGCGCCCGAAAGCGCAGAGACGAACGCGACCGATCCCGTGGGCACCGGCCCGTTCCGCTTTGCCAACTGGGTGCAGGGCGACCGGGTGGAACTGACGCGCTACGACGACTACTGGGGCGAGGCACCGGCGCTGGAGAGCGCGGTGTTCCGGTTCATCTCCGATCCCAATGCGGCCTTTTCGGCGATGATGGCAGGCGACATCGATGCCTTTCCGAACTTTCCCGCCCCCGAGACGCTGAGCAGCTTTGCAGCGGATCCGCGCTTCACCGTCATCGTCGGATCGACCGAGGGCGAGACGATCCTGGCCATCAACAACGCCGTCGTCACCGATCCGCGCATCCGCGAGGCCATCGCCCGCGCCGTCGACCGGCAGGAAATAATCGACGGCGCCATGTTCGGCTATGGCACCCCCATCGGCAGCCATTTCGCCCCCCACAACCCCGACTACGTCGATCTGACCGGCCGGGCGCCCCATGACCCCGACAGGGCCCGCGCCCTGCTGGAGGAGGCGGGGGCGAGCGACCTGAAGCTGCGCCTGGCCCTGCCGCCGCCCAGCTATGCCCGTCGGGGCGGCGAGATCGTGGCGAGCCAGCTGCGCGAGGTCGGGATCGAGACCGAGGTGACGAACCTCGAATGGGCGCAATGGCTGGAGCAGGTTTTCAAGGGGAAGGACTTCGACCTGACCATTGTCAGCCACACCGAACCCATGGACATCAACATCTATGCCCGGCCGGATTATTATTTCCAGTACGACAACCCGGAGTTCCAGGCCCTGATGGAGAACGCCGAGACCGCCACCGACCCGGCCGAGCGCAGCGCCCTCCTGCAGCAGGCGCAGGAGATGATCGCGGACGACCACGTCAACGCCTTCCTGTTCCAGCTTGCCAAGACCGGCGTGGCCGATGCACGTCTGGAAGGGCTTTGGGAGAATGCGCCGACGCAGGCGAACGACCTGTCGGAAGTCCGCTGGACCGAATGACGCGGCGGAGGCGCCCGCGCGGCGCCCCTTGGCCCGACGAACGGCCGGCCTAGGTCCGGGGGATGAAGATCAAAGCCGTCCTCCTCCTCGTCGTGGCGCTGGCCTTCGCGGCCTCGCCCCTCATGGTCCCCGGCTTCGGCGGCTACGAGCCGTCGCAGTTCCCGGCCCTGGAACAGGACCCCCCGATCCTGCCCGCGGGCTACGCCTTTGCGCTGTGGGGGGTGATCTATCTCTGGCTCATCGTGATGGCGGGGTTCGGGCTCATCCGGCGCGATCTCGACGCGGAGTGGGACGCGACACGCCTGCCACTCATCATCAGCATCGGCATCGGCTCGGTCTGGCTGCCGGTGGCGCTGGTGTCGCCGCTCTGGGCAACGGTGCTTATCTGGGCGATGCTGGCCGCGGCGCTGGCCGGGCTGATCCGCACGCCGCAGCGCGACCTCTGGCTGCTTCGCGCGCCGGTCGGCCTCTACGCCGGATGGCTGACGGCGGCGTCCTGCGTGTCGCTCGGCACGCTGCTTATCGGTTTCGCGATTCCACCCTTCGGTCCGGTGGGCTGGTCGGTCGCCATGCTGGCCCTGGCCCTCGCCATCACCGTCGTCCTGCTGCGTGCCCGGCCGTCGCTGATGTACGGAGCGGCGGTGGTCTGGGCGCTGATCGCCGTGACGGTGCGCGACGGGGCGACCCTCGTAGGGATGCTGGCCGTGGGTGCGGCCGTTCTCGTGGCCGCCCTGACGCTTCTCCGCCTCAGATCGTTGCGTTCGTCGCGCCCCCGTCCAGCAGGACGTTCTGCCCCACGATAAACCCTGCGTGCCGGGAGCAGAGGAACGCGCAGGCCGCGCCGAACTCCTCCGGCGTGCCGTAGCGCCGCGCGGGGATCGTCTTCTCGCGCTGTGCCCGCGCATCTTCCAGCGACAATCCCTGCGCCTCGGCCACGCCCCGGTCCAGGCTGTCGGCCCGGCTGGTCGCGTGAATGCCCGGCAGCAGGTTGTTGATCGTCACCCCCGACGGCGCCACCTGCCGCGCGGTCCCCGCGACATAACCGGTGAGACCCGTGCGCGCCGTGTTCGACAGGCCCAGTGCGGCGATCGGCGCCTTGACCGATTGCGAGGTGATATTGACCACCCTGCCCCAGCCCCGGTCCATCATCGCGGGCAGGCAGGCTTTCATCAGCGCGATGGGCGTCAACATGTTGGCATCCAGCGCCGCGATGAAATCGTCGCGGTCCCAGTCGGACCAGTTGCCCGGCGGCGGGCCGCCCGCATTGGTGATCAGGATGTCGGGCGAGGCTGCGGCCTCCAGCACCTCGGCCCGGCCATCGGCCGTGGTGATGTCGGCGGCGACGGTGACGATGCGGACGCCGTGACGCGCCCGCAGGTCTTCGGCAGCGGATTCCAGCGCATCGGCCCCGCGCGCGTTCATCACCAGATCCACCCCCGCTTCGGCCAAGCCGGCGGCACAGCCCAGCCCCAGCCCCTTGGACGAAGCGCAGACCAGCGCCCGTTTGCCCCTGATTCCCAGATCCATCGCTACCTCCCCTGATTGTCCCCGCAGACCTAGCACCGGGCGACGCGGGGATCACCGGCAATGATCCGCGCGTGGGCGAACTATGGCCGCCACGGGACCGCGCCTGCCCTGTTTTCGCCCGGCTTTCGGGCGCATACTGCGCGTATGGCAAGTTCCGCGTCCCCCCGCACCGGCCTCAGCCGCTGCATGGTCTACCCGGCCGATGCGCTCCGCGTTGAAACCGGCGCGCTGATGGGCGACCCCATGGGTGGGATGGGGGATGTCGTGGCAGGCGACGTCTATGTCCTCCGTCCCGGATCGGTGTCGCGGGAACTCGTGATCGCCCGACAAGGCGCGGGTATGGCGGTGACCGGCGGGTCATCGGTTGGCGTCCCCGGGCAGGCCGTCCTGCCGCTCGCGCGTCACCAGATCATGGGCGAGCGGGGGGCCACGGTCGAGGTTCTGGTGCTCGACGTGGGCGGGGCGCGACTGGCCCTGCCGCTGGGTCCGTTGTCATCGTCGGACGAGTACACACTCATCGCGTCCAAACCGGTCGCGGGCGAATTGGGACATGTCTCGCAGGTCAGTTTCGCGCGCGGCACGCGGGTCACGATGGCGAACGGGCTTCAGGTCCGGGTCGAGGATCTGGCGCCGGGCGACCGCGTCCTGACCCGCGACAACGGGGCGCAGCCGGTCCGCTGGATCGGCACGCAGACCGTGCGGGCCGAAGGCTCCAACGCGCCGGTGGTGATCGCGGCCGGCGCGCTCAACAACACGAACGACCTGCGGCTGTCGCCCGACCACCGGCTGTTCATCTATCAGCGGCACGATGCCATCGGGGCGGGCCGGGCGGAGGTTTTGCTGCGGGCCCGGCATCTGGTCAACGGCGACACCATCGTCCGCGACGAGGATGGGCACGTCGACTATTTCCATCTGCTGTTCGACGCCCATGAGATCATCTATGTCGAAGGCATCCCGGCCGAGAGCCTGCTGGTCTCGCCCGAGAACCTCGCCGGGATGGGTGAGGATCTGGCCCGCGACCTGACCCGCAGCATGCGCGGACGCACGCACAGACATCATCATGGGGTGGAACCGAATGCCGCCGATCTGGACGGGCTGAACGCGGCCGAGATCCTGCGCCGCGCCTCGGCCCGCTGACGCGCGGTCAGTCGATCCAGCGATCCAGCGCCGCCTCGTCGGTTTCGCGTGCGTCGACCCAGATGGCGCCGTCGGCCGTCACTTCCTTTTTCCAGAAAGGGGCGCGCGACTTGAGATAGTCCATCAGGAAGGCCGCCGCGTCGAAGGCGGCATCTCGGTGCCGCGACGCCGTGGCGACCATCATGATGCGGTCGCCGGGGGCCAGGCGCCCGTGCCGGTGGATGATCGTCACGCCCGACAGGGGCCAGCGTTCGGCCGCCTGACGGGCCATATCGGTCAGGGCACGTTCGGTCATGCCGGGATAATGCTCGATCAGCATGTGGTCGAGCGATGCGTCCGCGTCGCCCGGCACGTCGCGCACCCGGCCGGTGAAGGTCACGACGGCGCCCGTGTCGGGGCCGTCCTCGAGCCGCCCGGCCTCGGTCCCGAGGTCGAAATCCGCCTCGGCCACGACGATACGCGGGGTCGGGCCCTCAGCCACCTGTCATCGGGGGAAAAAAGGCCACCTCCCGCGCGCCGGTCAGAGGCGTGTCGAGGGGGACAAGATCCTGATCGACGGCGCAGCGCACCGTCGTCATGTCCGAAAAGGCGAGGGCATAGCGTTCCTCGCGCGTGCGAAGCTCCGCCACGAGGTCGGCCACCGTCGCCGCCTCGGTCTCGATCACCTCGCGGCCCAGACCGATGCGTTCGCGCAGCCAGGCGAAATAGAGGACGTCCAGCGTCATGACGGTCGATCCTTGAGATAGGGCTTGGCCTTGACGAAATAGTCCCAGCCGGTGAGCGCGGTCAACGCCGCCGCCAACCACAGGATGACGGTGCCGAGGACGAAGCTCGCCTGCATTCCGATGTACTTCCACTTGAGACCGAGCTGGTCGGGAATGTCGCCCCGCAGGACCCGGTCCAGCACGTCGTCGCCCATGCCGGTGGATTGCAGGATCAGGTAATGCTCGAATACGCCCTGCGCGAAAAGGACGGCGATGGCGATCATCTGCGCCGTCGTCTTCCACTTGGCGAGTTTCGTGACCTTCAGGAGCCCGGCAGTATTGCCCAGGAACTCCCGCAGCCCGCTGACGAAGACCTCGCGGAACAGGATGATCGTCGCCGGCAGCAGGATCCAGGGGTTCATGCCCGAAAAGCCGGTGATCACCAGAAGCGCGATGACCACCATCGCCTTGTCCGCGATCGGGTCGAGCATGGCGCCGAACCGCGTCTCCTGTTGCCATTCGCGCGCCAGATAGCCGTCGAACCAGTCGGTGACGGCGGCCGTGACGAACAGCACGAGCGCGAACCAGTCGGCCCAGGGACGCGCGAAGAACAGGAACATCACCGCCACGCCGGGCGCGGCGAGCAGTCGGATCACCGTCAGGATGTTCGGTACCGTCCAGGTCATGCAGGCGGTTCTAGCGCGGGTTGCCCGGACCCGCTAGCCGCGTTCATGAAAGTGCCGGTGAATGGTCTCGGCAAGGGCATCGGAAATACCGTCCACCGCCTTCAGATCGACGAGCCCTGCCCGCGACACGGCCTTCGCGCTGCCGAAATGTGCCAGCAGCGCGCGTTTGCGGCCCGGTCCCACGCCCGCGATGTCGTCGAGCGGGTTCGACACGAAGGCCTTCGCGCGCTTGGCCCGGTGGGTCCCGATGGCGAAGCGGTGCGCCTCGTCCCGCAGACGCTGAATGAAATAAAGCACCGGATCGTTGCGCCGCAGAGCCATGGGGCGATGGCCCGTGCGGTGGAACTCCTCCTTGCCATGGTCGCGGTCGACGCCCTTGGCCACACCGACCATCGCGATGTCGCCCACGCCCATGTCGGTCATGATCTTGCGGACCGCGCTGACTTGTCCCGCGCCGCCGTCGATCAGCAGAAGGTCGGGCCAGAGGCCGGAGGTCCGGTCGGGGTCTTCCTTCAGCAGCCTCTTGAACCGCCGCGTCAGCACCTCGGACATCATGCCGAAGTCGTCGCCCGGCGTCAGGTCGTCGCCCCGGATGTTGAACTTGCGGTACTGGGATTTCTCCAGCCCCTCCGGCCCGCTGACGATCATCGCGCCGACCGCATAGCTGCCCTGGATGTGGGAGTTGTCGTAGACCTCGATCCGTTTCGGCGGGGCGGGCAGCTCGAACGCCTCGGCCAGCCCGGCCAGAAGCCGTGTCTGCGTGGCCGTCTCCGACATCCGGCGCCCCAGGCTTTCGCGGGCGTTCCGCACCGCACCCTGCACCAGATCGAACTTCTCGCCCTTCTGCGGGACCAGGATCTGCACCTTGCGCCCGGCGCGGTCGGACAGCGCCGCCGTCATCAGGTCGCCCTCCTCGACGCCATGCGACAGAAGAAGGGTCCGCGGCGGCTCCTTGCCGTCGTAGAACTGGCCGATGAAGCCTTCCATCACCTCGGCGGGCGACATGTCCTCGGCCACGCGGGGATAGAAGTCGCGGTTGCCCCAGTTCTGGTTGGCGCGGATGAAGAACACCTGGATGCAGGCCTGCCCGCCCTCCATGTGCAGGCCGATCACATCGGCCTCCGGCACGCCCTTCGGGTTCACCCCCTGCACCGCCTGCACGTTGGTCAGGGCCTTGATGCGGTCGCGCAGCGCCGCGGCCCGCTCGAACTCCATGTCCTCGCTGGCCTTTTCCATTTCGGCGGCCAGCTTTTCCTGAATGCTGGTTGTCTCGCCCCGCAGGAACCGCTCCGCGTCCCGGACGCTGGCCCCATAGGCTGCGGCGTCGATCAGGCCGACGCAGGGGCCGCTGCACCGCTTGATCTGATAGTTGAGACAGGGCCGCGTCCGCGCCTCGAAGTCGCTGTCGGAGCAGTTGCGCAGCAGGAAGACCCGCTGCAACTGGTTGAGGACGCGGTTGACCGCCCCGGCGCTGGCGAACGGCCCGAAGTACAGCCCGTCCCCCTTGCGACCGCGATGCTTGCGGATCTGCGGAAAGGCGTGGGAGGTCGTGACCTCGATGTTCGGAAACGATTTGTCGTCGCGCAGCAGCACGTTGTAGCGCGGCTTGAGCTGCTTGATGAGGTTCTGCTCCAGCAGCAGCGCCTCAAGCTCCGTGCCGGTCGTCAGCACCATCATCGATGCCGTCTCGCGGATCATGCGGGCGATCCGGGCAGAATGGCCCTGCAAGCGGGTGTAGTTCGCAACCCTGTTCTTCAGGTTGCGCGCCTTCCCGACGTAGAGAACGCGGTTTTCCGCATCCAGCATCCGATAGACGCCGGGCGATCCGTCGAGGGTGCGCAGGAAGCGCTTTATGACCTCCGGGCCGGTCTGCCGCGGCGTCCGGATCGTCGGTTCGGTCATCTCGCGCGATTCTCCGATGCGCTGCCTCGGATGCGAAGGCGGATCAAGGGCCGCACGATGACGCATGCCGGCGATCCCGATGTGGATAAACTTGGGAGTGGATTTGCCATCGGCTTGCTCCATAAGGGGAAATCTCGACCCCGGACCCATCGCAACGTCGGGATGGGTTAATTTCAACTATATGATTCCAAAAGCGATTTTTTCAATCGAACCGAATATTTCACACGAAATCCTGAACTTGCGTTTCCCTTGGACTGCTGGTGGAGAAATTCCGCCGACCTGACCCAGGGTCAGTGGCGGACCGTCTATTCGACGCCCTGCACATCGGGCGTGCGCCAGCCCAGATGCTGGCCGCCGTCGACGCAGAAAAGCTGCCCCGTCACCGCCTTGGCCGTCAGGATATAGCGCAGCGCCCCGCAGATATCGTCCGCGTCCGCGCCGCGTTCAAGGATCGTCGCGGCCCGCTGCGCGTCGAAGTGGCGGACCGATTGCCGGCTGCCGCGCAGCGTGGGGCCGGGCGCGATCGCGTTGACCCGGATCGCGGGCGCCAACGCCTGCGCCGCGGTCTGCGTCAGCGTCCACAATCCGGCCTTGGCCAAAGTGTAGGTCATGAACTCGGGCGTCAGCTTGCGAACACGCTGGTCGATCATGTTGACGATGACGCCGGTGCTCAGCGGCTCGCCGTCGCTTGCCACCGGGGGAGCCTGAGACGCGAAGGCCTGCGTCAGGATGAAGGGCGCCCGCAGGTTCGACCCGACGTGCCGGTCCCAGCTTTCGCGCGTGGCCGTGGCGATGTCGTCATGCTCGAAGATGGACGCGTTGTTGACGAGGACGTTCAGCGGCCCGCCGAGCGCCTCGGCCGCCGCCGGCACCAACCCGTCGCAGGCGTCGAGGTCCAGCAGATCCGCACGAAGGGTCGCTGCCCTCCGGCCCTCGGCGCGCACGGCCTCCGCCACCGCCTCGGCGCCGTCCCGGCTGTGGGCATAATGGATCGCGACGTCGTGCCCCATCCGGGCAAGCTCGACCGCCATCGCGGCTCCCAGACGCGCGCCGCCCCCGGTGACAAGCGCCCGTCCCGTCATGCGAGCGCCCACCAGAGATACCCGCAATAGAGAGCCGACAGCGCGACCCCCCAAAGACGCGTGATGTCGCGCCCCCAGAACACGAAGGGCACCAGCATGAGCGTCGCCGCCAGCATGACCCAGAGATCCTTGGACAGGAACGTCGCCTCGACCGGGACCGGGCCGACGAGTACGGCAACGCCCATGATCCCGAGCAGGTTGAAGAGGTTCGACCCGATGACGTTGCCCAGTGCCACGTCCGCGTGGCGCCGGATCGCAGCCATCACGGTCGTCGCGAGTTCCGGCAGCGAGGTGCCGACCGCCACCAGCGTCAGGCCGATCACCGTCTCGCTCACCCCCACCGACCGCGCGATCGACGTCGCCCCGTTCACCAGCAAGTTCGCCCCGAGCGGCAGGCCGATAAGGCCGATCAGCAGATAGACCGTGACCCTCCAGCCCGGAAGCCCCGGCTGGGCGCCTTCGACCTCGACCTTCTCGCCGCGACTACTCAGGAAAGTGGCGACCAGGACCCCCCCCAACACCGCGAGCAGGATCAGCCCGTTCCACCAGACCAGCTCACCTGTCAGGCAAAGGCCGATGAACAGGACCGTCGCCCCGAGCATGTAGAAAAAGTCCCGCCGCGTATCGCACCCCGACGTGTGCAGCGTGGCGATCAGCGCGGGAATGCCCAGCACGAGAAGGACGTTCGCGGTGTTCGATCCGACGACGTTGCCCAGCGCCAGGCCGGGCGCCCCGTTCAGGATGGCCTGCACGCTGACCAGAAGTTCCGGCGCCGAGGTGCCGAAGGCCACCACCGTCAGGCTGACCACGAGGGCGGGAATGCCAAGGCGCAGCGCAAGGTTCACCGCTCCCTTGACCAGCGCGTCACCCGCGAAGATCAGAATGAGGAGACCAATGGCCACCATCAGGAAATCGACGGTCATCGGATCAGGACTTTCCGCAGGGGCATGGACCGCGTCCGGCACAGACCGCGCCGCAATGCGCGCATCTGGCCCGGGCAAGCCGCGCCCGACCCGGAAATCGCAGGCGGCCGAACATGGCCAGAACGGCCATGCCGATCAGGAAAAGCGTGACGATCTTGACGATCATTGAACGCCTCCCAACTCAGAGGCCATAGCGTGCCCAACTCGCCCGCTCTTCGAGCGAGGTCAGTGCCGCATCGAGGATACCGGGCACGAGACGCTGCAACAAAGGCTTTCGCTGGCCCAGCTGGGTGATCCGGACCTTGTCGCCGTAAAGCTCGCGCAGCTTGGGCCCTGCGTGAGCCAGACCGTCGGCAAGGCCCGCCTCCACCGCCTCCGCTCCGACGAACACGTCCCCGCTGAACAGGTCGCGCGCCGTGTCGAGCCGCGCGCCCCGACGCTCGGTCACATGCGCGATGAAATGGTCGTGGATGCGCGACTGGATCGCCTTGAGCCGCTCGACGTCCTCGGGACGCTCCTGCCTGAATGGGTCGAGCATGGACTTGTCGGTCCCCGCAGTATGCACCCTGCGTTCGATTCCGTAGCGTGCGATGAAGTCCTGAAATCCGAAACCCGCGGAAATGACCCCGATGCTGCCCGTGATCGAACTGGCATCGACCCAGACATCATCGGCGGCCGCGGCCAGCCAGTAGCCGCCGGAGGCTGCCACATCCTCGACGAAGGCGTGGACCGGCACCTTCAGATCCTCGGCCAGCCGCCGGACGTGCGCGCCGATCAATGCAGACTGCACCGGCGATCCACCGGGCGAGTTGATGGCCAGAGCAACGGCGTCCGGCTTTCCCTTGCGGAACGCCCGCTCGATCAACGGGGCGAGCGTCGCGTGGCCGAGCGTTCCGCGCCCTCCGCCGGCGCTGATCACGCCTTGAAGACGCAACATGCAGACGCGGGCGCCCTTCGGACGGAACGGAATGGGAAAGCGGCGCGCCATGGGGGGGATGTATAGCCCTCCCCCACCGGGAACAAGCCAAGGCCGCAATCTTCGCGGTCCGAACGAGGGACGCATGCCGCTGGCGCTGGCCGGGCATTGTCAAAGCGTCGCGGACCGTAACCGTGATCGGGCCCCACGCCGATAGGCCGCATGGATCGCCGGAGGTCATCGGTCGGATCGGACGGCGCGGCCAATCCGTTGTCCGCTCCCCCCGACAATCCGTGCCCCGCCTGCCGGCGCAGTCGCCACCGGACCTCCGCCGGACGCGTCTGCCGCCAGCGAGACAGCGCCCGTCGCCACACTATCGCACGACGAATTCCGCATGGAGGGCACCTGCAGCCTTGATGCTCTTGAGAATGTCGATCATGTCGCGGGCCGACACCCCGAGTGCGTTCAGTCCCGCAATCACATCCGACAGCGTCGTCCCTCCCTGCACCAGCGCAAGACCTGGACCCGCGTCCTCCTGAAGGGCCACGCCGGTCCGGGGCACCACGACGGTCTGGCCCTCGGTGAACGGGTTTGGCTGGACGACCAGCGGTGCTTCCTCGATTCGCAGCGTCAGATTGTTCTGCGATACCGCGACTTCGGAAATTCGGACGTTGCTCCCCATCACGATGGTTCCGGAGGCCTGATCCACGACCACCCTCGCGCGCTGCTCCGGCGTGATGGTGACGTTCTCGATGGCGCTCAGGGCATGCGCCGGCGAGGAGGTTCCCGTGCGAGAGATGTCCAGAAGGACCGTTCCCGCGTCGAGCATGCGCGCGACGCCGCTTCCGATCTCGCGGTTGATGGCCCCTTCAACGCGGGAGGCCGTGGTGAAATCCGGATCACGCAACGCCAGCCGGATCTGCGTCATGGAGGAAAAGTCGAAGTCGACTTCCCGCTCCACCCGCGCCCCGGCCGGGACGACGCCAGAGGTCGGAACCCCCTCCACCACTGTCGCCGCATCACCCGTCGCAGACACGCCACCCGCGATGATCGTCCCCTGGGCCACGGCGTAGATTTCCCCGTCCGCTGCGGTCAGCGGGGTCATCACCAGCGTTCCTCCGAGCAGGCTGTTGGCATCTCCGATGGCGGACACGGTCACGTCGATCCGCGCCCCGCTCCGGGAAAAGGGCGGAAGGGCGGCCGTGACGATCACCGCGGCGACGTTTCGCGGTCGAAACTGCTCTCCTGTGACGTTGACGCCGAGACGCTCCAGGATGTTCGACATGATCTCTTCGGTGAAGGGCGCGTTCCGCAATCCGTCACCGGTGCCGTTCAGGCCGACCACGAGCCCGTAGCCGACCAGGTCGTTGCCCCGGACGCCGTCGAACTCCACCAGATCCTTGATCCGGATGGTCTGCGCCGAAGCGGACATGGCAATGCCCGCCAGCGCCAGCGCGATCAATCCGCTTCGCAGCGCGGTCATGACGCGACGGACCAGCCTCAACGGAGAAAATCCGTCAGCCGCAACCGCGACCGCCGGGCGGTGACCGTATAGATCGTCTCCAACCGGCTCATCTCATCCTTCAGGCGCGTCGCAGTCTCGAAAGGATCGGCGGCAAGGGCGTCCGACCGGCGAGCTTCGAGGCGCATCCGCTCATCCGCAAGCTGGTCGGAGAGAGCGGAAACGCGTTCCTCCGTGCTACCGAGATCCGCACGCGTCGCGACCAGTCCGGCGGCCGCCGTTCCCGCCCGACCGACCAGATCGCTCGTCAGGCGGCCGCGCACATCCGCGTCGATCGGGAATCCCACGTCCGGCAGGGCGGCGACGAGCGCCGCCTGTCGGAGCGCATGGCGAATCGATGCGTCGCCCACCGAAACCGGCACCTCCACCGCGGTGCCGTCACCCAGGGGGAACCGGACAGGGTCGGCCGGATAAGACCGCAAGACGCCCGCATCGATGCCACCACCGGATGCGAAATATGCGTCGAAAGCCTGCGTCAGGCTGGCGACATCCGTAGCCGTGGCGGCCAGCGCCGAAGTCTCCGCGATCATCCGGTCGACGTCGATCAGGGGTTCGCCTGACGGATCGCCGTTGCCGAAGACCGCACGGCCGTTCATCGTCTGTCCCAACGTCGAGGCGATGTCGGACAGGGCCCCGAGCGCCGTCCGGGCGATACCGTCGATCTGAGCCCTGCTTCCGGGGGTGAGCGCGCTTACGAGTTCGGAGGATACCCGATCCCCGGCTTCGCTCACCACGGCCAAGGCGCTCTGCGCCACCTCCAGCCACGTCGAAGCCTGCCCGAGAGCCGCGGCGCGCGCGTCATGCGTTCGCAGCAGGTGCGAGACGCGCGATACCGTCGAGAATTCGCTGCCGACCGCGCGGCCGGCATCCGCAACCCTGCCGCTCGAGAGTTCTTCCGTGAGGACGTCGAGACGGGCGCGGGTTTCGGCCGAATGGTCGCGGGGGGTGATCATCGGCAGGAGGGGAGGCTTGGTCAGCATGTCAAATCTCCGTCAGTCGGTTCATCATGTCGCTCACCGCCTGTACGATCCGGGCGTTCGCGGCATAGGCCTGTTCGATCTCGATCAGGCGGCGCATCTCGCCATCTACGTCGACCTTGCCGCCGTCGCGGCCCTCGACCAGCGCTTGGGCTTCCGTCGTCCCGAAGGCGACCGCATCGTCGAAGCGCACACGGGCGCCGGAGACGAGCGAACGCAGGGTCGCGGCATGGCCGGCGACGTCTTCGGGAACATCGGGCAGGCCCGGTACCGCCGGTGTCCGTCGCTCGGCCAGCGCCGCACCGTAGCGGAGCAGGAGATTGCCGTCGGCCCCCGTCCCGGGCGCCGTCGCGCCCAGCCCGTCGCGCAGCCGCCAGAGATTGGCGGAATTGTCCGGAGCGACCAGCGCGTTGATCGAGATCCGCCCGGCCAGACCTGACGGTGCCGTGGGCGATGACGCGTTCCCGGCATCGGTGAACAGACCCGGGGCGCCGACAGGTCTCGTGGCGTCGAGTCCGCCCGCCTCGAACCGGGCGATGAGATCGCCTGCCAGACCGTCTAGACGGCGCATGGCTTCAGGCGCGGTATCGTCGCGCAGCGCGAAGAGCGCCTCGAGCTTGCCGCCGGGGATCCCGCCGGACCCCTCTGTCACATTGACTGGCCGGCCATTGACCTCGAGACCCGACAGATGGGTCGGAAAGGTCATCGCGGCAGTGATCGGCGCGCGCGCCGCGAATCCGAGCGTGGCGGGTTTGCCGTCGAGCAGCATCACCCCGCCCCGGGACACGAGCGCGACCGCGCCACCGTCGCGCGGCATCTCGCGCAGGGGGATCTGTCCGGAAATCCGGTCGATGAGGACGCCCCGCTGATCGAGCAGGTCCGCGGTATCGTGACCCGACGAATGGAGCCTGCGGATGTCGGTGTTGAGACGTGCCACATCTTCCAGATCCTGGTTGATCTGCGTTACGGCCTTGCCGATGGCGCCGTCGGCGTCCTGCCTGTGCCGGTCGACGAGGTCGCCCAATCCGTTGAACGCGGTCGCGAGATCGCTCGCCGCCCGAGAGATACCGGCCAGCCCCTGACTGGACGACGGATCGGCTGCTGCCGAGACGAAGGCCGCGTCGAGGCGCGCGAGACGGTCCTGAAGCCCGCCCGGCGTGTCCGGGTCGCCGATCGCTGCATCGAGGGCGGTATGGAATGACTGCAAGACTTCGTTGCCGCCCAACCGTGATTGCGCGTCGCGGCGGAGCAGGACGAGTTGCGGATCCGTGCCGCGGGCGATCGTTGCGACCGCTCCGGGCTGCCCGACACCGCCCGTCTCCACATTGCGAGTGGCGTAACCCGCGCGGTCCGCGTTCGCGACGTTCCGCGAGACGACTTCGGCCCGGCGCGAGGCGAGATCCAGCCCCGCGACGGCGAAATTTAGGGATGAGGTGAGGCTCATGTCGGGCTCCGGCGTTCTGGCGCGATCAGCGCTTGATGTTCGTGGTTTCCTGCAACATCTCGTCGACGGTCTGGATGACCTTCGCGTTCGAGTTGTAGGCGCGTTGCGTCTGGATCAGCTGCGTGAGTTCGGAGGCCACGTCGGTCGCACTTTCCTCCCGCGAGAAACCGATGATGTCGCCCACCGGCCCCTCGCCCGCGTTCCACAGATAGAAGGGACCGCTCTCGGCGGAGACCTGATAGGTCTGGTTCGCCAAAGGCTTGAGCCCATTCGCGTTGGGGACGTCGACGATCGGAATCTGGTAGAGCGTCTTGGTGAAACCGCTGTCGTAGATCGCGGTGAGCATGCCGAGCGCATCCACCTCGATCGAGGCGAGCGTGCCCACGGGCGACCCGTTCTTGGTAATGGCGAGCGGTGCGAAGGTGTCCGAAAGCTGCGACAGGCCGCCGGGCACGCGTTCGCGCCCGACCTCGATGGAGATGGGGCCGCTCTGCGCGGCGATGCCGATCATGCCGGTCGCAGGATCGTAGGTTCCGGCTGAAAGCGGTGTCACGCTGGCGATGGTGCCGCCGGCATCGCGCGAGTCGTCGAAGACCACGGTGAATTCCCCGACGAGGGCGCCGGCCTGGGCCTGATCGGCGATCCGGACGGTCCACTCGTTGCTCGCCCCCGCGGCCGGGACCGTCGGCGTGAAGGTGATGTCGAGGTTTTCCGCCTGGCCCAGGTTGCCGAAATATTCGAGCGTCAGGTTGCGCGGCGCCCCGGACGCCCCGGCGGCGGTATCGGTCGCAGGCAGGTTCAGTCCCAGCGACATGCGCGTGGTCGCGTCGCCCTCGAACTGGTTGGCGTCCACGCGCACGGGAACGAGGCCGCCGACCGCGTCGCGGGGATAGCCGGGGATCGTGCCGTCCTGGTTGGCCGGCCAGCCGAGCAGAGCCTGGCCGCTGGAGGTGCGGAGGATGCCGTTCGCGTCGGCCCGGAAGGAGCCTGTGGACGTCAGACGCAGCGGAAGCTCGCCGGAGGTGCTGTTGACGGCGGTGACGGACGTGACCGGCAGCATGCCACGGCCGGTGACCGACAGGTCGGTGGGATTGTTCGTGGTGATCAGGGTGCCCCGCTGCTCCACCGCCCGGCCGGTGGTCACACGGACGCCCCCCGCCGAATAGGCGCCCCGAGTCTGGTCGAGGACCAGGGAGTGGAAGTCGGCCACCGACCGCTTGTAGCCGAAGGTCGCCGAGTTCGCGATGTTGTCGGAGATCGTGGCAAGCTTGCTGGCATTCACATTGAGGCCCGTGACGCCGGCATTGAGGGAAGAAGAAATCGTCATCGGCGGTCCTTTCGGGATCTCATCATGAAGCGACGCGAGTCGTCTGTGCCGACCATGGGGCACGGGGGTTAAGAGCGGCCTAACGCGGCGGTTCTTTTGGGGCGACGGTCATCGGCGGGGCGCCACGCGGTCGCGGATCACCACGATCTCGATGCGGTTGTTGCGCGACGACAAGGGGTCCGATGCGGCGGGCCGCCGGTCCGCATGACCGGTGACGCGCACCACCCGGCCGTCCACCACGTCGGCCTCGGGCAGGGCGCGCCGGATCGCGTCGGCGCGCGCAGACGACAGGGGCCAGACCATGGGTTCGCGGGTAACCACGGGTTCGGCCGCGGTATAGGCCTCGATGGCCAGGGCGTTGGGATGTTCGCGCAGGGCCGGCGCCACCGAGGCGAGAAGGCGGCTCATGAGGTGCGTCGGCTCTTCTCCCTCGAACAGGGGGGATCCGGGCAGGTCGAAGAACTCGATGACCAGACCCTCGTCCGTCAGGCGGACCGTAACGTGGCGCAACAGCTCCTCGTCCACCAGGCTGTCGCCGCCCTTGCCCATGATCGCCGCTTCGATCGCGGCCAGCGTGGCATCCTCCGCCGCGGTTCCGTTGGCTTCGGACGGGGTGATGCCGCCGCGCCCGAGCTGGACCTGACTTGCATCGGTGCTCATGGAGCGTCCGCCCAGGGCGCCGTCGCCGCCGCCGGACGCGCGACTGACGGCGATGGTAGGGCTGAAGTAGTCCGCGAGACCCTTTCGCTGTTTCTCCGTGGTCGCGTTGAGCAGCCACATCAGCATGAAGAACGCCATCATCGCGGTGACGAAGTCGGCATAGGCGACTTTCCAGGCGCCGCCGTGATGCCCCCCTTCGACCACCTTCTTGCGCTTGATGATGATGGGACGCTGGTTGTCTTTCTTGCCTGCCATGTCCGGCCCTCCGCCCCGCGGGTCTAGGAGGCGGAGGTGAAGAATCCGTTAGCGTCAGGGCGCGATCCAGCGCCCCCCGGTCCCGTCGAACCGTGCGCGCCGGTGGGGATCGTGCGCGAGCGACAGGATGTCGATCGCGAAAACCTTGCCCTGAAGCGCGGCGAACCGGGCCATGTCCGGTGTCCGCGTGACCTGGCGCGGTGCATCGACCGGCGCCCCGGGGGCGGGATCGGTGCCGTAGTTGAGCCGCGCCTCCGCCGGGATCCGCGACCAGCGATCGGCATCCGCGGCAATCACCTCAAGCATTACCGACAGGCGCAGTTGCACCTGCGCCCCGGTGTCCCAGGCCAACAGCGCCGCGCGCGGGTCGTGCATCGCCGCCCGCACCTTGGCCGTCCGCAGGTCGGTATGGACCTCGACGGTGCGCGCCATCCGGTCGGCCACGCGCAGACCGACCATCCGCGCCTCGGCGCCATGCGGGCCTGTCGTCGCCAGCGTCACCAGGCGGAACGGGTCGGAGGCGTCGCGTGCCCCGCGTTCGAGCCGCGTCCAGACATGGTCGAGCAGCCAGCCCAGATCGGCGAAAGGATCACTCATAGCCGGTCATCTCCAGATAGCCCGCGCCCGCGTGACTGCCCGATGCCGTCACCGGGCCTTCCCAATAGGGAAAGAGCGTCGGCTGCCAGCTATGCGGGTTCATCGCCGCGACCGTGACGTCCAGCCCCTCCGCCGGCAGGGCCACGCGCCAGCGCACGGGCACCTCACGGCCGGCGACCTCCGTCACGGCCAGCGGCGCGACGGTCAGCGCATCGCCGTAGTAGGGTCGAAGCGTTCCGTCCGGTTCGATCCAGCTTGCGTAGTGAAAAGGCGATCCGCCGCGCAGCGAGAAGGCCATCACCCGGCTGCCATCGTCCAGATGGAGCGAGAACCAATCCCAGCCATCCTGGTCGTCCTGCAGGGGCTGCGACGACCATTCGCGGTCGAGCCATCCGCTGCCCGTCACCTCCACCGGCCCGTCAGGCAGGTGCAACGTCCCGGAAACGCGGTAGAAAGGCTGCGAATAGTAATAGCTCGCCTGCCCCGCCGCCGACTTGCGCGAGAACCCCCCGTCACCGTGCAGGACGAGCGGCCCCTCGGCGCGGAGCGTCAGGTCGTAGCCCGCTTCCCCCGTCCGCGCCTGCAGGGTCAGGGTGTCGATGTCAGGGCCCGCCAGCGACCAGTCGTCGATCCAGGCCGCGAAGGGGTCCGGGGTCACGCCGGCCTGCCCGACCCCGCCACGGGCCAGACGCTCGCCCGAGAAATGCGCGTCGGGGGTGGTAAGGCCGAAATGCCCCATCCAGACCTGCGGCCCCGCGGGCGTCAGGGCCGAGCGAAACAGCGTCCACTGGATGCCATAAGGACGGCCGTCATCGCCCGTCAGCGTCGCCGTCAGGTACCACCATTCGATGCGGTAGTCGGGATGGGGGCCGTGGTCGGCGGGAAAGGCGAAGGTGGGATCGGGCCGCGGCAGCGCGAACCCCTCGCCCCCCTGGCCCAGCCCGGCGAAACCCTGGCCCTGCGCCGGAAAGGCGAGCCAGAGAAGGATGAGGAGCGCCCTAACGTTCATTGACGAACACCTTGACCAGATCGGCGGGGGCCATGCGCCAGAGACGCCAGGCCGGGAAGGCCGCCGCAAGCCCCGCCGCCATCAGCGACCAGAGGACGAGGCCTGCCCACCCCGCCGGGTCCGGCAGCAGCGGCAGGCGCCAGCCGAAGGCCTGCACGTTGACCACCGCGAGAAGAACCCAGGCCAGCGCGATGCCGGTAGGCACGGCCAGCGCCGCGGTGAACGCCGCGAGCAGCAACGCGCGGACAAGATCGGCCACTGCCAGCCGCGCCCGTGTCAGACCCAGCGCCCAGACCGGCGCCACCTGCGGCACCCGCATCGTGCCCAATGTCGTGAGCGAAGCCCAGAGCGCAAAGGCCGCGACCCCCAGCGTCAGCACGTTCAGCGCGGCGGTCACCGCGAAGGTCTGCTCGAACACCCCGAGCGAGAAGGCCTTGATGCGTGCCTGATCGACCACACGATCGGACGGCAGGTCGAACCGCTCGGTCAGGTCGCGCGACAGGGCAGGCACGTCGGCGGGGTCGAGACGCAGGCCGAACCGCAATGTCGGAATGCCGGGGAAGACCTCTCGGAACAGAGCGTCGGTCAGGATCGCCTGTCCCAGGGGATTGCCGTAGTCCGAATAGACACCCAGAATGTCCCGCATTCCTCCGCTGCCCAGATCGACGCGTTCGCCGGACCAGAGGTCGGTCCGGCGGGCCAGCTGCTCGTTGATCAGCGCACCCTCGCCTGCGGCCAGGCGGTCCCAAACGCCGGGCGCCGCGTCGAGCAGCGGCCAGTTGTCGCGGAAGGTCGCATGGTCGGCCTGACCGTAGATCTGCCCCGGAGCCCCCTCGAGCGTGGAGTCGACCGAGACCACCGGCAGCACGGCGTCGACCCGCGGGGCGACGAAGGCGCGGATCGCCTGCGCTTCGCCGGGATCGGCGGCGTAGACATAGAGTTCCGCCGCAAGGCGCTGGTCGAGAAAGCCGGTGAAGGTGGCGCGGAAGCTGCCGACCATGGTGCCTACACCGATATTGGCCGCCAGCGCCAGGAGCAGCGCCATAAGCGCGAGGCTGAGCCCCGGGACCTGCTGGCGGGCATCGGCCCAGAGCCATTGCGCCACGGCTCCCTTCGCCCGGCCCGTGCCGAGATCGAGCACAATCGACAGCAGCGGCGGCAGCAGCAGGGCCGCGCCCAGAAGCAGCGCCCCAAGGCAGGCGAAACCGGCAACCAGACCGTCGCCCAGAACCGCGATCGCGCCTGCCAACAGCAGAAGAACACCGCCGCCCACCGCCTGCCGCCGCAGGGTCGCGGCACGGGCGCGGGCCCAGGCGCGCGGCATGGCGGGCGCCAGCACCGGAAGATGCGCCAGTTGCCAGAGGCTCTGCCCTCCCGCGAGCGCCAGCCCCGCGCCGGCCATCGCGAAGCCCGACAGCCACCACACCGGCGACAGCGACAGGCTGCCGGCGACGCCCGCGCCGTAAAGCCCGGCCAGCGTCGCCGCGACACCGGGCAGCAGCAGCGCCGCCACGACGTACCCCAGCAGGATGCCCAGCGCCCCCGACACCAGCGTGAACCCCAGCAGCTCCACCGCAAGCAGCAGCGTCAGCCGCGATGCGGGCAGGCCCAGGGCGCGCAGGGTTCGGAACAGGGGGCGGCGCTGTTCGAAGGCGAGGCCGATGGCCGCGTGTACGATGAACAGGCCGACGACGAAGGCGAGCAGGCCGAAAGCCGTCAGGTTCAGGTGGAAGCTGTCGGTCAGCCGGGCGATGTTGGCGCCCATTTGCGGCTCGACCAGGCGCGTGCCGGGCAGAAGCTCGGTCAGCGGCGGAAGGCCCGTGCGCTGGTCCGGCAGGACCAGCAGGCGTGTCACGGTGTCAGTGCCGAGGATGCCCTGCGCCGCTGCGATGTCGGCCAGAACGATGCCGGGGGCGAGCGCCTCCGACACGCGCGCGGGCGGCAGGCCGTCGGGAAGGCGCGCATCCGGCGCAGCGAAGATGACGTTGCCGGCGAGGAACCCCGTCAGGTCGTCGCCCTGCGACAGATCGGGCGTCCCGCCCGACGGCGGCGCGGTAAAGGGGTCGATGCCGAGGATCCGCAGCGTGCTGTCCGGCAAGCGCCCCTCCAGCACCGGCGTGACGCGCCAGCCAGCGCGCCGGGCTGTGGCGAAATCGGCGAGCGTCAGCGCCCCTTCGAGGCGCGGCAGGTCGGATTGCCCGAGCGTCGCCGCCGCGCGGTCGTAGCTCAGCCGCGCCTGCGCGTTGATCGCCTGCACCCCGGTCCAGAGCCCGGTCGCCAGCGCCAGCCCCACGACCAGCGTCACGAGTTGCAGGGGGTGGCGCCACCAATGGGCCGTCAGGGCCTTGAGGGCCGCCCGGTTCACGCGATCCGCCCCGCCCGCAGGTGCAGGCGTTCGTCGAGCATGTCGGCCAGTCGCGTCGAATGGGTCACCATGAGCAGCCCCGCCCCCGTGTCGCGCGCGAGGTCGCGCATCAGGGCCATCATGGCGTCGCCCGTCGCCTCGTCGAGGTTGCCCGTCGGTTCATCCGCCAGCACCAGCCGGGGCCGCGCGGCCAGGGTGCGGCCGATGGCGACCCGCTGCTGCTGCCCGCCCGACAGCTGTTCGGGATAGCGATGCAGATGATCGGACAGGCCCAGGCGCGCGGCCAGATCGCCAACCTCGCCCGGATCGCGGCCGGCCAGACGGGCGTGGAAGGTCAGGTTGTCGGCCACGTTCAGCGAGGGGATCAGGTTGAACTGCTGGAAGATCAGGCCCACGGCATCGCGCCGCATCGCCGCCCGCGCGGCATCGCCCATGGCGCCGATGTCCTGCCCGTCGATCTCGATCCGGCCTGCGTCGGGCGTGTCGAGCCCGGCAATGAGGTGCATAAGCGTGGATTTCCCCGAGCCGCTTTCCCCCGTCAGCGCCAGCGTCCGCCCCGTCCCGAGCGACAGCGATACTCCGCGCAGGACCGGCTGGGGGCCGTCCGCCGTCTCAAAGCTCTTCTCGACATCGCGAACGGTCAGCAGCATGGGGCAGAGCCTAGGCGGACCCCCACGACATTCAATGCCCCGCCCGACCGCGTCAGAGCGTCACGTCCGGCAAGCTGTCGAAAGCCTGTCGCAGGGCATCGGACCAGCCGTCGGATACCGCGCGCCAGTCGGCGTCCGTATCCTCGATCCGGCGCGAGTAGCCGATCTTCATGCTGTCGGCCTCGTAGATCCGCAGGTCGAGCGGGGTGCCGACCGACAGGTTCGCGCGGATGGTGGAATCGAAGCTCACCATCAGAAGCTTGACGGCCCGCGCGAAATCCATGTCCGGGTCGTAGGCGCGCACGAGGATGGGGCGGCCGTATTTCGTCTCGCCGATCTGGAAGAAAGGCGTATCCGACTGCGCCTCGACGAAGTTGCCTTCGGGATAGATCATGTAGAGACGCGGCGGCCCGCCCTTGACCTGCCCACCGAAGATCATCGTCGCGTTGAAGGTCGACGCGGCGGTCGGCCCCGTCCGCGCCTGTTCGGCGATCACGTCGCGAAGCGTCTGTCCGATCAGGCGCGCGGCCTGGAACATCGACGGCACCCCCAGCAGGGTGGGATCGCGGTCCGAAGGGGCGAGATTGCGCTCCTCCAGCAGGCTGACGACGGCCTGTGTGGTGGCGAGGTTGCCCGCCGTCATGAGCATCATCACCCGGTCGCCGGGAACCTCCCAGGTGGTCATCTTGCAATAGCTGGAGATGTTGTCGAGCCCGGCATTCGTCCGCGTGTCAGACAGAAAGACGAGGCCTTGGCGAAGTTGCATGCCGACGCAATAGGTCATTGGGGGTTCCGCTGATGTGAAGGCCCGATGTCTGCCCCGCACGGCGCCGTGTCAATGTCCGGCCGGGGACTCGGGAACAGGCGACGCTATTGCTGGGCCTGGCGGACGGACAGGTGGACGTCCAGCGTCTCTTCCCCCGCGCCCTGGCGGACGCCCGTCACGGGGGCCGCGTCCGAATAGTCCGACCCCGTCGCCACGCGAACGTAGCGGTCGTCGGGCGCGATCACGTTCGAGACGTCGAACCCGGTCCAGCCGAGACCCTCCAGATGCGCCTCGGCCCAGGCGTGGGTGGCGTCCTGCTCGTCGCGGTCGTCCATCTTGAGGTAGCCCGAGACATAGCGCGCCGGCACCTCGAGAAGGCGCGCGCAGGTCAGGAAGATGTGGGCATGGTCCTGGCAGACGCCGGCGCCGGCCGCGACGGCATCCTCGGCCGTACGCGTCACTTCGGCGGCCGTGGTGTCGAAGGCCACCCGGTCGCGGATCGCCGCCGAGAGCGCGTGCATCCGCTCGAGCGGGTCGGCCACGTCGCGCACCTCGCGCGCCAGCGCCATGGTCCCCGGCCCCCGCCGCGTCAGATCGGTGGGTCGCAGGAACATCCACAGCGGCATGAACCCCTTCTGCGCGCCGACCACGCCGTTGCGGGCTTCGACCTCGACTGTGCCGCGCGCCGTGATGGTCACCTCGCGCTGGCCGGCATCGACGGACACGAGCTGGGTCTGGTTGGCATGGGCGTCATCGAAGGTCGCCTCGACCCGGCCGCCCTCGACCTCGGTGGTCCAGTCCAGCACGGTCTGGCCTGCCCGGCTTTTCGGCGTCAGGCGAAGCTGTTGCAGCGCATAGGTCACCGGCTCCGACCAGCGATAGGTAGTGGTGTGGCGGATGGACAGGCGCGCGGTCATGCGAAGAACCTGTAGTCGCGCTCGATCTGCGCGCCCAGTTCGGCGTTGCGTTTCAGAAAGTCCTGCAGGAATTCGTGCAGGCCGGTATCGAAGATGTCCTCGATCGTCGCGCGCTCCAGATCCTCGCACATGGCGTCTGCCATGTCGTGACTTGGCAACCGGGCCCCGTAGTCCCGTTCCAGATGGTTCAAATTGCTTCCGATCTTGGAATAGCAGAACGACAACCCGCGCGGTTGCCGTCCGTCGAGGATGAGGAACCGCGCGATGGCCGCGGGCCGGCGGGTACGCCCGTGGATCATGCGGAACGCCCCCTCCGCCGAGACGGACCGCAGGATCATCTCCCACTGCGCGTTGTCGAGGGTCGAGCCCACGCCGGCGGCCGAGGGCAGCAAAACGTAGTATTTCACGTCGAGCAGCCGGGCCGTCGCATCGGCGCGTTCCAGAAAGGTGCCGAGCCGTGCGAAGTTATAAATGTCATTGCGCAGCATCGTCCCGGTCAGCGATCCGCGAACGAAGGCCGACCGCTGCCGGATGACGCCGAGCACGCGGGGCAGGTCGCGGGGCGCGACCTTGCGCTGCAACTCGCGGCGCAGGGTCATCCAGCATTCGTTGACCGCCTCCCAGACCTCTCGCGTCAGGGCCGTGCGGACCAGCCGGGCGTTCATGCGCGCGTTCTCGATGCAGCTGAGCACCGAGGAGGGGTTGTCGGGGCTTCGCAGCAGCCAGTCCACCGCCGCCTCGCCCGTCACGGCATCGTTGTGGGCGTCGAAGCCGGGCTTGGCCCAGGCGGTCTTCAGCACGCCGGCCCATTCGCTCTCGGCCCGGTCGGGCCGGGTCAGCGCGATCCTCTGGCCGGTCTCGACCAGCCGGGCGAGGTTTTCGCACCGCTCCATGTAGCGGAACAGCCAGGTGAGCCCGCCTGCGGTCTTGCCCAGCATCATTCGTCCTCCAGCACCCAGGTGTCCTTGGTGCCTCCCCCCTGCGAGGAGTTGACGACCAGCGACCCCTTTTTCAGCGCCACGCGCGTCAGCCCGCCCGGCGTGATCTCGATACCGTTCGGATTGACGAGCACGAAGGGCCGCAGGTCCACATGCCGGGGCGCCAGACCGGCCCTAGTGAAGATGGGCGTCGTCGACAGGGCCAGCGTCGGCTGCGCGATGTAGTTGCCGGGCCGCGCCTCCAGCTTGCGACGGAACTCCCGAATGTCCTTCTTCGACGCGGTGGGGCCGATCAGCATGCCGTAGCCGCCCGATCCATGCACCTCCTTGACCACAAGCTCCTCCAGGTTGTCGAGGACATGGGCCAGGCTGTCGGGGTCGGAGCAGCGCCACGTCGGCACGTTCTCCAGCAGGGGCTTCTCGCCGGTGTAGAACTCCACGATCTCGGGCATGTAACTGTAGATCGCCTTGTCGTCGGACACCCCGGTTCCCGGCGCGTTCGCGATCGTGATGCCGCCCGCGCGGTAGACGTCGAAGATGCCCGGCACGCCCAGCTGGCTGTCGGGGCGGAAGTTCAGCGGGTCGAGGAAATCGTCGTCGACCCGGCGATAGAGCACGTCGATCGCGCGATACCCCTGCGTCGTCCGCATGGCGATGCGGCCGTCCACGACCCGCAGGTCGTGCCCCTCGACCAGTTCGACGCCCATCTGGTCGGCCAGGAAGCTGTGCTCGTAATAGGCGGAATTGTGGATGCCGGGCGTCAGCACCGCGACCGTCGGGTCACCCTCGCACATCCTCGGCGCGCAGGCGGCAAGGCTTGCGTGCAGCGTCTCGGGATAGCGGCTGACGCGCTGCACCCTGTTGGCCGAGAACAGCTCGGGGAACATGTGCAGCATCGTCTCGCGGTTTTCGAGCATGTAGCTGACGCCCGAGGGGCAGCGTGCGTTGTCTTCGAGCACGTAGAACTGGTCCGGCCCCGTCCGCACCAGGTCGATGCCGACGATGTGGGTATAGATGCCGCCCGGCGGCTCCACCCCGATCATCCCGCTCAGATAGGCGTCGTTGCGCGCGATCATCCCGACCGGCAGGCGCCCGGCGCGCACGATTTCCTGACGGTGGTAGATGTCGTGGAGGAAGGCATTCAGCGCGCGCACCCGCTGCTCGATCCCTTTCGAGAGGCGTGCCCACTCGCGGGCGGCGATGATGCGCGGCACGATGTCGAAGGGGATCAGGCGCTCGCCCGCTTCGGCCTGGCCGTAGACGTTGAAGGTGATCCCGGTCAGGCGGAACACGGCCTCGGCCTCGCGGGCCTTGGCGCGCAGATCGCCCGGTCGTTCGGAGGAGAACCACGCCTCGAAGGCGCGATAGGCGTCGCGCACCGATCCGTCCGGGCGCAGCATCTCGTCGAAGGGGGAAGTATCGTCCATCGGCACACGATGTCGATTGAAAGGCCAACGCGCAACCGTTGCGTAAGTCTGGCAGGACAGGCGCGGCGATCCGACGTCCCGTTCCGCCGGACGCGCGCCTCCTTGCGCGGTATGTCCGACGGCCGGGACGTCGTGGCTGCGAAACACCGGGTGGGCCATCGGGTTCCCGTCCGTGCACGTTTGCAACATTGCGGACCTGCGCCGAACTTTCACTGCGTCTTTCAGGATGATAGGGAACCTGCGAGGATGCGCAGGCATTGCACACCCTGACCGGGCGCAAGTGCCGGCAAGCTAACGGGACGAGACCATCGTGAGATTTGTGACTGCCACCGGGCTTGCCCTGCTGCTGCTTGCGGTGCCCCTTCGGGCTGCGACCGTCAATCTTGCCTTCCCCGAAGACGATGACCTGCGGGACAGCCTGCGGAATGCGTCGCTCGTCGTCGGCGCCGTCGAAGACGGCCAGACCGAGCGGCGCGACCTGGTCGCGGCCGCGCAGGCGGATTACCGCCGATTGCTGGCCGTGTTGTTCGAGGCCGGGCATTTCGGCCCTGTCATCTCGATTCAGGTGGACGGGGTAGAGGCCGCGAACCTGCCGACCATCGGATCGACCGATCCCGTCGGCACCGTCACGATCAGCGTGCAGGAAGGGCCGCGGTTCCTGTTCCGCACCACGCAGATCGCCCCCCTGGCGCCCGGCACGGAACTTCCCGAAGGCTTCGCGACAGGCCAGCCCGCCGGCACGGACATCCTGCGGCGGACCGCACGCACCGGGGTCGAGGCGTGGCGCGCCATCGGCCACGCCAAGGCCGAGATTGCCGGCCAGGACATCGTCGCGGACCACGCAGCCGACGTCCTCGACGCGCGGCTGACGGTCGCCCCCGGGCCGCGGCTCGTCTATGGCAACGTCGCCGTGACGGGCAACGAGGATGTCTACACCCGTCAGATTTCCCGCCTGGCCGACCTGCGGCAGGGCCACGTCTTCGACCCGGAGGAAGTCGCGGAATCCGCCCGCCGCCTGCAACGCACCGGCGCCTTCAGCTCCGTCTCGATCACGGAAGCCGACGATATCGGGCCCGGCGATACCCTGCCCATGACCGTCCAGGTGGTCGAGCGCCTGCCCCGCCGCTTCGGGTTCGGGGCCGAGGTTTCCTCGAACGAGGGGATCTCGACCACCGCCTACTGGCTGCACCGCAACCTGACCGGCTATGCCGACAGCCTGCGGATCGAGGGCGGAGTGAACGACATCGGCGCCGACGAGGGCGGCGCCGACTATGGCATCAACTTCGCCTACAACCGCCCGGCGACCTTCAATCCCGAAACGGACCTCTTCGTGAACGGGGGCGTCGAAAGCCTGGACGAGCCGAAGTTCACCACCGACCGCGCCTATATCGAGGCGGGCGCCCGTCGCATCGTGTCCGACGAGTTCCAGTATTCCTACGGCGTGGGCTACGAATACAGCCGCGACACCGATGCCTTCGGCGAGCGGGAGTTCTCGATCCTTTCGCTGCCCCTGACCGCGACTTACGACCGGCGCGACGACCTTCTGAACCCGGCCGACGGCTACTACGTCGAGGCCGGGCTGCGCCCCTTCGCGGGGTTCCAGACGGGCGGCAGCGGCGCGGTCTTCAGGGGCGACCTGCGCGGCTATCAGGGGTTCGGGGCCGAGAACGGCACCGTCCTGGCCGCCAGGCTGCAACTGGGCAGCGTCGTGGGCCCCGATCTCGACGAAGTGCCGGCGAACACATTGTTTTTCTCGGGCGGCGGCGGCACCGTGCGCGGGCAGGAGTTCCAGTCCCTCGGCGTGACGCTTCCCAGTGGAGAGGTCGTCGGCGGCAAGTCCTTCGCCGGCCTCTCGGCCGAGGTGCGCCAGCAGGTGACCGAGAAGATCGGTGTCGTGGGCTTCGCCGATTTCGGCCTCGTCAGCCCCGACAGCGACTTTTCGGGCGGCGACACGCAGTCGGGCGCGGGCCTCGGCATCCGCTACGACACGGGCATCGGCCCGATCCGCTTCGACGTGGCCTTTCCCGTCTCGGGGCCGGACGATCCGTCCGGCGTGCAGGTCTACATCGGCATAGGGCAGGCATTCTAATGAAGACACGCACGCTTTCCATGGCTCTCGCCCTCGCCCTCCCGCATCCGGCCCTCGCGCAGGACAGCGAGGAGGATCGCGACCGCGGGTTCATCGCCGGCCTGATCGAGGACAACCTGTCGTCGCCGGGCCTGCAGATCCGCATCGACGGGTTCGAAGGGGCGCTGTCGTCCCGCGCTTCCATCGACCTTTTGCAGATCTCCGACGAGGAAGGCGCCTGGCTGCGGATGGAGGACGTGGTCCTCGACTGGAACCGCTCGGCCCTCCTGCGTGGGCGGCTGGAGGTGGAGGAACTCTCCGCCGCGCGCATCGTGGTCGAACGCACGCCCCTGCCGCCCGAGGGGGTGGACCGCCTGCCCGACGCGGGCGCCTCGGGCTTCTCGCTGCCCGAACTCCCGGTCGCGGTCGATATCGAGGCACTCCATGCCGACCGCATCGAACTGGGCGCACCGCTTCTGGGGCAGGATCTCGCCCTGACGCTCGACGCGACGGCGCAACTGGCCGACGGCGCCGGATCGATCAGCATCGAGGCGCAGCGCATCGACGAGACCGCCGGCCGCTACTCCATCCAGGCGTCCTACGGTGGCGAGGGCCAGCCGCTGTCCATCGACCTCGACATCAGCGAACCCGAAGGAGGCGTCGCGGCCACCCTGCTGCAACTGCCGGGCGACCCGGCCATCGACCTGACGGTCAAGGGAAACGGGCCGCTCGACGATTTCTCGGCCGACATCGCGCTGGCCTCCGACGGACAGGACCGGCTGGCCGGGCAGGTCACGCTGACCGGCACGGAGGACGGCCGCCGCTTCGACGTCGATCTGGGCGGCGACGTGACCGAGCTTTTCGCGCCGCGCTACAAGCCCTTCTTCGGCGAGAACGTGCAGCTTGTGGCGCAGGGCCTGCAACGCGACGGCGGCGGCATCGATCTCGACTGGCTGCAGGTGGACACGCAGGCGCTCGACCTCTCGGGCGAAGCGCGGATCGGCGCGGACGGCTGGCCCGAATACATCGACCTGACCGGCAGCATCGCCTCCGACGACGGGACGCCCGTGCTGCTTCCGACCTCCTCCGACGCGCGCATACGTCAGGCCAGCCTTACCGTCCGTCAGGACGCAAGCGTTTCCGACGACTGGCGGTTCGATCTTTCGCTCCAGGACTACGACAGCCCCGCGCTGTCGCTGGAGACCGCCAACCTGACCGCGACGGGCACGCTGGAACGTGCCGACAGCGCCGTCACCGGCGCGACCGCCGCGATCCAGGCGGCGCTCGACGGGCTCGACTTCGCCGACCCCGATCTGGCCCGCGCCGTGGGAGACGCCGTCACGCTCTCCACCGATCTCGCGTGGGACAGGGGCCAGCCGGTGCGGCTCGGCGACCTGTCGCTCGACGGCGCGGGCTACGGGCTCGACGGCAGCGTCACCATCGCCGGTGCCGATCCGGAGCATCCGCTGAACATCGGCATGGACCTCTCCGTCATGGTCGACGACCTTGCCCGCCTTTCCGGCGTCGCGGGCCGCGACCTGTCCGGCTCGGCCGACGCGACGGTGACGGGCGACTTTTCCCCGCTGGCCGGAACGTTCGACCTGACCCTCGGGGCGCGGACCCGGGATCTGGGCCTGGGGATCCCGCAAGCCGACGCGGTGCTGTCGGGCGAGACGACGCTCGCGCTCGAAACCCGGCGGACGGTGGACGGAACCTTCGTCGACGATCTGAACCTCTCCAACGCCCAACTGAGCGTCGAAGGCAGTGCCGCCCTCCTTGCCGAGGAAGCCGCCCAGCGGCAGGACGGACAGACCAGCCGCGCGACCCTGTCGGCCCGTCTGGCCGACGGGACCGCGATCGACCCGCGGCTCGACGGCCCGGTCGACCTGTCGGCGGACCTGACGCAGGATGCGGCAGGCGTCTGGCAGGGCACGGTCGAGGGACGGGCCCCTCAGGGCATCGCCCTCAGCGCCTCCGGCACCCTGACGGGCGAGGCCCCCGATGTGGAGTTCTCGGCCACCGTGCCCGATCTCGAACCCTTCGCGCCGGGCGTTCCGGGCGGTGTCACCCTCGAAGGCCGGGCCTTCGCACGGGATGGCATCTGGTCGCTCGACGCCGACGCCACCGGCCCCTGGAACGCCACCGCCACCGTCGAAGGCCCCGTCACGGGCGAGGCGGCGCGCATCGCCTTCTCGGCCAACCTGCCCGACCTGAGCGGACCCGTCCCCGCCGTCGAGACGATCGAGGCCCTTCGGGGCGCGGTCACGCTCGACGGGACGCTGGCGCAGCAAGACGGCGCCTGGGTGCTGGATACGCGCGCCGAGGCCCCCTCCGGCATCACGCTGCGCGCCGAAGGCCCGGTGACGGGCGAGTCCGCGCAGGTGGAGTTCGCAGGCACCGTGCCCGAGATCTCCGACTTCGTGCCCGCCGTCGAAGGCAGGCTCGATGTCGACGGCCGCGTGGCGAAGACGGCCGACGACTGGATGGCCCAGGTCACGGCACGCGGGCCGTTCGGCGCTGTCGTGACGGCGGAGACCGTGTTGACGGCCTCGCCCCTCGTCGTCGACTTCACCGCCGACGTGCCCGACCTGAGCGAACTTGCCCCCGTGCCCGGCGGCCTGTCGGTCACGGGTCAGGCGGTGCAGACGGACGACGGCTTTCTCATCGACCTGGACGGCACCGGCCCCTATGCGGCCACGGTGGATGCGACGGTCGACCTGACCGGCGACGCGCCGGCGATCGAGGCCAGCGGCCGGATCCCCGAAAGCTCCGCGCTCGCGCCGCAGCTTCGCGGGCCGCTGACCTATGCCGTCACCGCCAGCCAGACCGACGGCCAGTGGCAGGTCGATGCGACGGTCGACGGCGCGCAGGGCCTGTCGGCGGCCGTGGACGGCATTGCCACGGGGCCGGATGCCGCGCTCGATTTCCGCCTGTCGGCCGCTGACGTCTCGCCCTTCGTTCCAGGTCTGAACGGCGCGCTCTCCGCCTCGGGCCGCCTGTTCCAGCAGGACGGACAGTGGGCGGTCGACCTCGACGCTTCCGGCCCTCTCCGTTCAACCCTGACGGCCAGCGGCACGCTGACCGGCCAGGCTCCGCAGGCGCAGTTCACGCTGGCCGTGCCCGACATCGGGCCGCTGACCGGCATCTCCGGGCCGCTGCGCGTTTCGGGCACCGCGCGCGGCCAGGGCGATGCCTATGCCATCGACATCGACCTGCAAGGTCCCTCCGGCACGCAGGCGGCGGTGGACGGCACCATCGGCACCGACGGAACGCTGAACCTGTCGGTCGACGGCTCCGCGCCGCTCGGCCTCGCCAATGCGGCGCTGGCCCCGCGCCGGCTGGCCGGAACCGCGAATTTCGACCTGACGCTGAACGGCCCGCCCTCGCTCGACAGCGTCTCGGGGCGCATCACCACCTCGGGCGCGGCCCTGTCGTTGCCGACGCTGCGCAACGGCCTCGAGGCCATCGACGCCACGGTGACGCTGACCGGGGGTCGGGCCCAGGTGGACCTGAGCGCATCGCCCCAATCCGGGGGGCGCCTGTCCGTCACCGGCCCGGTCACGCTGTCGCCGCCGTTCGACGCCAACCTGGTGGCGGATTTCGACATCACGCTGGAGGATCCGTCGCTTTATACCGCCGACCTCGACGGTCGCGTGACCGTCACCGGCCCGCTCACCGGCGGGGCGACGATCGGCGGGGTCATCAATATCGACGGCGCGGAAATCGCGGTCCCATCCTCCGGCCTGACGGCGGTGGGCGATCTGCCCGAGATCCGGCACCTGAGCACGCCGCGTCCCGTCCAGCGCACGCTCGCCCGCGCGGGCCAGACCGAGGAAGCCCGCGCCGAGGCCGCCCGTGCGGAAAGTGCGGGGCCGGCCTACGGCCTCGACCTCACGATCAACGCGCCGGGCCGCATCTTCGTGCGCGGCCGGGGACTCGACGCCGAACTCGGGGGCACGCTGCGCCTCATGGGAACGACGAAGAACCCGATCACCTCGGGCGGGTTCGAGCTGGTCCGCGGACGCCTCGATATCCTGGAACAGCGGTTCGATCTCGACGAAGGTCGGATCAGCTTTCAGGGCAGCCTCGTGCCCTACATCCGCCTCGTGGCGACGACGCAGACGGACACGATCACCGCATCCATCGTGATCGAAGGGCCGGCGGACGACATCGGCGTGACCTTCGAGTCGGTGCCCGAAGTCCCGCAGGAAGAAGTCGTGGCCCAGATCTTCTTCGGTCGCGGGCTCGACCAGTTGTCGCCGTTGCAGGCCCTGCAACTGGCCAACTCCATCGCGGTCCTCGCCGGACGCAGCAGCGGCGGCCTGCTCGATAACCTGCGCGGCAGTGCGGGGCTCGACGATCTCGACATCACCACGGACGACGACGGGAACGTGGCGCTGAGGGCAGGCAAGTACCTGTCGGACAACGTCTATACGGACGTGCAGGTCGACCAGAACGGCGAGGCTGCGATTTCGCTGAACCTCGACGTCTCGCCGAACCTGACGGTGCGTGGGTCGGCCGGCGCCGCGGGCGGAACGGCGCTCGGCCTGTTCTACGAACGGGACTACTGATGGACGGGGCAGACCCCGCTGCGCTGGAAGACCTGATCTGCTGCCCGGTCTGCGACGCGCTGCATGTGGTGGACGAGATCCCCGACGGCATCCGGCTGCGCTGCGTCCGTTGCCGGACGGTGATCGCCGTCGGCCGGCCGGAGGCCATCCTCCGCATCGTCACGCTGGCCGCCACTTCTCTGGTGCTCATGACCATCGTGATCTTCTACCCGTTCCTGCAACTGCGAAACGGCGTCTTCACCAGCCGGGCCTCGGTCTTCGAGACGGTCATGAGCTTTTCCGAAGGGATCATGGCGCCCCTGTCGATCGCCGTGGCCTTCTTCGTCATCATCCTGCCCGTCGGGCGCCTCGCCGCCATCCTCTGGGCGCTCGGCCCCCTCGCCATCGAGCGCGCGCCCCTGCCCTGCGCCGCCCTCATGCTGCGCCTGTCCGAGACGGTGAAACCCTGGGCCATGGCCGAGATCTTCATGGTCGGCGTGGCCGTGGCGCTGGTCAAGCTGGCCGATCTGGCCACCCTGTCGATGGGACCTGCGTTCTGGTCTTTCGCCGCCATCGTCTTCATAACGGCGCTTCAGGACACGCAGATGAGCAAGCATTCGATATGGACGGCGCTCGACACGGCAGCGAAAAACTCGCCGCGTTGACGGCGCTGGACGCGGGACTGGTGGGATGCCGCCATTGCACTCGCGTCTGGCCCGCCGATACGGAGGTCTGCCCCCGCTGCGGCGGCGGGCTGCAAAGCCGCGACCCCACGTCGCTGCAACGGGTCTGGGCATGGTGGCTGGTGGGCCTGCTGTTCTACATTCCCGCGAACCTCTATCCCATGCTCATTACCCGGACCGTCGGCCTCGCCTCCGACGCCACCATCGTCGGCGGCGTGATCGAGCTCATGCACCACGGGGCCTATGCGGTCGCGGGCATCGTCTTCTTCGCCTCGGTGATGATCCCCGTGGGCAAGTTCATCGCCATCGGCTATCTCGCCGTGATGGTCCGCCGCTCCCGTGGGTATCGCCCGCGCCACATGCTCCACCTGTTCGAGATCGTCGAGTTCATCGGCCGCTGGTCCATGATCGACGTCTTCGTCGTGGCCATCCTGGTCGCGCTGGTGCAATTCAACCTGATCGCGACGATCAACCCCGGCATCGCGGCCGTCTGCTTCGCCCTGTCGGTCGTCTTCACCATGCTTTCGGCGCTCAGCTTCGACAGCCGCCGCATCTGGGACGAGATCGAGATCATATCCGATGAAAGCGCTTCATGACTGACCCCTCCGACCGCCCCGCCACCCCCGTCGCCGAACGGACCGGACGCCGCGGCGGCATGGTCTCGGCCGTCTGGCTCGTGCCGATCGTGGCGATCCTCGTGGCGCTCGCCATCGCCTGGCAATCCTGGTCCGACCGGGGCGTGCTTATATCGGTGGCCTTTCCGGATGCCTCGGGCGTCACGGCGGGGCAGACGACGCTGCGCTATCGCGACGTGACGGTGGGCGTGGTCGAAGACGTGGGCTTCACCGCCGACCTGAGCCAGGTCAACGTCTTCATCCGCGTCAACAACAGCATCGCCCCCTACCTCGACGACGACGCGAGCTTCTGGGTCGTCCAGCCCGAGGTCAGCGCCAGGGGCGTGCAGGGCCTGAACACCATCCTGTCGGGCACCTACATCCAGGGCACCTGGGACAGCACCATGGATGAGGCCAAGACCGCCTTCATCGGCGACGAACGCGCGCCGATCGTCCCCCCGGGCGTGCGCGGAACGGCCATCACGCTCCGGGCCCAGGACAGCTCCCGCCTCGGCTCGGGCGCCCCGATCCTCTATCGCGGGATCGAGGTGGGCGAGGTCGCGGCCCCCCGCCTGACCGCGGACGGCAGCGAAGTGCGCGTCGACGCCTTCATCCGTGCGCCCTACGACCGGCAGCTTTCCACCGCGACCCGCTTCTGGGACGCATCCGGCGTGACGGCCACCCTGGGCGCGGGCGGGGTCGAACTGCGGATCGGCTCCATCGCCTCCATCCTCGAAGGCGGCGTCAACTTCGACACGCTCATCTCCGGGGGCGAGCCGATCCGTCCGGGCCATGTCTACGACATCTACGAGGACGAGACCGCCGCCCGCGCCTCGACGTTCGAGACGCCGGACCGCAAGTCCATCCTCCTGGGCGCTGTCTTCCCCTCTGCGGCCTCGGGGCTGACCGACGGGGCGGCGGTGCGCTACCAGGGCGTGACCGTGGGACGGGTCACGTCCATCACCGGCTTCATCCGTCCCGACGATCCCGACGGGCAGGTGCAGCTTCTGGCCGTCCTGGCGCTGCAGCCCGCGCAGATGGGCCTCGAGATGATGAGCAACGACCTGGACGGCATCGACTTCATCGACGGCCTCGTGGCCGAAGGGATGCGCGCCAAGCTGGTCTCGACGTCGCTTCTCGGGGGCGACCTTGCCATCGAGCTCGTCGACGACCCGGAGGTCGCGGCCGCCCCCGGGCTGGAGATCGGCGTGGCCGCCAACCCGCTCATTCCCACCGTTCCCGCCGACATCCAGGGCCTGACCGCCAGCGCGGAATCCGTGCTGGAACGGATCAACGACCTGCCGATCGAGGAACTGCTGGCCTCCGCCACCAACCTCCTCGACAGCGCGAACCGCATCGCATCCGACGAAGCCACGCGCGAGATCCCCTCCGAGGTGCTGGGTCTCGTCCGCGACGGGCGCGCCATCGTCGCTTCGCCGCAGGTGGCCTCCGTCCTTCTCGACATCGAGACGATCACCGGCGACCTGCGAGACCTGACGCAGACCCTGACCGAAAGCGGGGTCGCCGCAAGCCTCGCGGAGACGATCGAGACGGCGGGCGCCGCGGCCGCGTCCCTGGCCGACGGTACCGCCAACCTGCCCACCCTCGCCGCCTCTGCCGAACGGGTCATGGCCGAGGCCGAGACCCTGGGCGCGAACCTCAACCGCCTGTCCGTCAAGGCCAATGACCTGGCGCTCGACCGGCTCGTCAATTCGACGACGCAGCTCATGACGACCGCCGACGCCTTCCTTTCCTCGGACGAGGCGGACGACGTCCCCGTCGTGCTGGCCCAGACGCTCGAGGAGATGCGCCTGACGCTCGAGACGATCCGCACGGGCGGCACGCTCGACAACCTCAACTCCACCCTGCGGTCCACCGCCTCTGCCGCCGACAGCCTGCGTGTGGCCTCGGGCGACCTTCCCGCCCTCGTCGCGCGCTTCACGGCCTTGGGCGATCAGGCCGGCGGCATGCTCGAAGCCTACGGGCAGGGCAGCCGGATCAACACGGAACTCTATTCCGCCCTTCGCGCCGCGGTCCGGGCGGCCGAAGACGTAAGCTCCCTCTCGCGGACGATCGAACGCAACCCCAACTCCCTCTTGCTCGGACGGTGATGCCATGTCGAAGATGCTGCCCCTTGCCCTTCCCCTTCTGCTCGCCGCCTGCGGCCAGACGCAGTATTTCACGCCGCCGCCCGTGATCACGGACATCCGCGTCAACGTGGCCGCCCAGACGGTGCAGATGAATCGCGTGTCGGTGCCGGAATACGCGCTGAACCAGGAAATCCCGATCCAGCAGCCCGACGGAAGCCTGCTGACGGACACGTCGCGCCTCTGGGCCGACCTGCCCGACCGCGCGATGCAGGGCGCCCTGACCCGTCACCTGAACACGATGACCGACGCCCGCGTGGCCACCGAACCCTGGCCCCTGTCGGGCTTTCCCGAAGCCGAGGTGTCGGTCTTCGTGGACGACATGATAGTCTCCTCGAACAGCCAACTGCGCCTGAACGGAACCTTTGCCGTAAAGTCCGAGGTCGGCCGCGACCGCGTCGGCAACTTCGCCATCACCGTTCCCGTCGCCGACATCGCCAGCTACCCCGCCATCATCGCCGCCCACGAAGCCGCCTGGCTGAGGCTGGCGGAACGGATCGCGCGGGATCTGTAGGACGCCGGGCCGGACGGGATCCCTCTGCGGATACCCGACCCGGCACGACCTTCGATGCGCGGATGGCGCGGGTACTGATCGGGGTCCATTGGCGCCGCTGCAACAGATCGCAGGGGCTGCTTCCGTCAGGGACCGCTGTTCCTCCCGGAACAACAGCCTCCGTCCGTAGCACCGGCACTCTGCCACGCAACGTCAGGACATATGCCCGAAACCGAGGGATCATCCAGATGACAGATGGTGCCGCAGAAGGGACTCGAACCCCCGACCCCCTCATTACGAATGAGGTGCTCTACCAGCTGAGCTACTGCGGCGCCGTGGCGCGTCCCTAGCAGGGGTCCGGGGCCGTTTCCAGCCCCGAAATGCACAGACCGCGCGCGAAATCGCGGGCTCAGCGGCGGGGCAGCGTCACCGGCTCGTCCACGTCGCGGGTCGTGCCCACGACGGCCGGGTTGACGGGGGGCGAGGTCACGACGGGCTCGGGCGGTCCCTCGGCCACCTCCTCCGCGTCCGGAACCTCGGGCTCCGTGACCTGTGGCACGGCCGCGTCATCCGAACCTGCCGCGGCCGGGGCGGGCGGCCCCGCCTGCGGGCCCATGAGCAGCGGCAGCATGTCCGACGTCACCGTCCGCGACGCGGCACCCGTCGGCGGCTCCTTCCAGGTCAGGCTGTCGAAGGCCTCGCAGTTCGTGCAGACCGGGATCCAGTCGCCATGGACCGTGCCGCAGACGTCGCAGACCCACTGCGGCCCCCGCGACGCGCTCAGCGCCTTGGCCAGCCAGCCGCGCACCACCGCTTCCGACGCGCCTTCGCCCCGCTCGATCGCGGCCATCAGGCTGAGCGACCGGGTCGTCGGATGCGTCTCGTAAAGCTGTCCCAGGGCACGCCGCGCGCCGGGGAAATCCTCCGCCGCGAGGTAGAGTTCAGTCTCCAGCATCTTGGTCTCCGGCGCATCCGGCGCGACCTTCAGGAACGGCTGGAACCGCTTGATGCGCGCCTCCGGCGTCTCGTCGGGCTGGATGTCGGCAAAGGCCGCAGCCAGGTCCGGATGCCGCGTTGTCGCGCGTGCGGCCCGCAGCACCTTGGACGCGCGGCGCAACTCGCCCGCCTCGATGTGCATCCGCGCCGCAAGCACTGCGGCCGGGACCAGTTCCGGCGACAGGCGGTTCGCCTCCAGCACCTCGGCGCGGGCCTTTTCGGCGTTGCCCGACGCGAGCTGGTCGCGCGCGTCGGCCAGCGACAGCACCGCCTCGCGCCGTTTGTAGACATCCTTGGGCAGCGCCCCGGATTTCAGCTTGGCCGTCAGGACGCGCCGCGCGCCGTCCCAGTTCTCGTCCTGGGCCTGCAACCGCAGCAGCGTGTCCTGCGTCTCGACGTGCCGAGGCTTCAGGGCAAAGGCCTTCTCGGCCAGCTTCATGGCAGTCGTGGTATCGCCTTCCTCCAGCTTCTGGCGCATCAGGCCGCGCACGCCGACGAAGCGCGTGCGCTCATGCGTGACGAGCGTCTTCCACGCCTCGCGCGCGCGGTCCTTCTCGCCCGCGGCCTCGGCCGCCTGCGCCACGACCAGCGTCGTGACCTCGGGATTCTGCAGGTATTTCTCGGCCTTCTCCGCCTTGGCCGCGGCCTCCCGGGCCTCGCCCGAGGCCAGCGCGATCAGGCTGTCGGACAGCGCGGCATAGCCCTTCCGCTCCCGATGGCGGTCGAAATAGGCGCTGAGCGCGGTGTCGTCGCCGTTGATGAACCGCAGCGTCGCCAGCAGCAGGCCGGCCAGCTTGAACACCACCCAGAGCGTCAGCATCAGCACCAGCACGCCGATCACGACGACGAGCGGGGGCAAAACGTATTCCGACCCGTCGAAGGTCAGGATGACCTCGCCCGAGACGGACAATACCCATTGCACCCCGAAGGCCAGCGCCGCGACCAGCGCCACGAACAGGAGGATCTTGAAAAGCGACCACAGCATCTGAAATCCTCACCCGTCCTGAAGGTAATCGTCGGCGGCCGACAATGCCGCCGCCCGCGTCCGAACACGTTCCATCCATCCCTCGAGGACGGCCTGGGCATCCGGCGGCAATGTCTCGACCTCGGCCAGCGCCGCGTCCAGGTCGCCCGCGCGCACGTCGGCCTCGGCCCGGCTCAGCACGGCGTCCGGATCGTCGCCCTCGCGCGGCTCGAGGCTGCGGGGGTTGAAGGTGTTGCGGAACAGCGACCCCACCCCGGTCGCCTCCTGCGCACGGCGCGCCACGCGCAGGGCATCGCGCGCGAGCGGCGGAAAGGCCTGCGCCAGCGCCGCCTGCGTCTCCACCCCGGTCTCGGCGGGTCCGGCCAGCGCGGCGGGCGCCTCGCCCTCCAGCATGGTCAGCGGCTCGACATAGGGGGCGCCCGATTGCAGCGCGAGCCGGATCTGGTTGCGCGCCGTCTCCTCCGCGCGGGCCTGCGACTGGTCGCGCACGGCGGCGGCATTCGTCCGCGCTTCCTCCAGCCCGGCCTCGACCTCGGACAGACGCGCCCGGACGTCGTCCAGACCGGAGGTGGCCTCCCCCAGATCCGTCTCCAGCGTCGAGACACGCTCGTCCAGCCGGTCCGACAGGTCCGCCACCTGCGACGACAGGTCGTCCAGGGTCGATTCGAGCGGGTCGACCACTGCCTCGGCCGTCGACGTGGCCTCCGCCTCGGTGCGCGGCTCCGGCAGGTCTTCCAGGGCGCCGACGCGATCGGACAATGCATCCAGACGCGACGACAGGTCGGTCTGCCCCTGCTTCAGCGGCGACAGGTCCACCGGCTCCGGCGGCTCGACCGCCTGCAGGGCGGCGACTTCCGCCGTCAACGCGTCGATCCGCGCGGGGTCCAACCCCTCGTCCTGATGCACGACGAAGGCCGAGACGGCATATCCGATGGCGCCCGCCACGAGACCGCCCAAGACCAGAGGCACGAACCCCGGGCCGCGCCGCGCGTCATCCGTCGGCGGAACCGGCGCAGGCAGCGTGCCCGCCGGGCGGTCCGCCTTCGCGTCCTGGCCGGCGGTCGTATTCCCGTTCTCTGGGCGCCCCTCGTCCTGTCGCGGGTCCGGCGGGGGCACATCGTCGGGCAGGTCGGGCTTCCCCTCGACGGTCGCCTCCCCGTCCTCGGCCCGCGCCTCGTCCTGTCGCGGGTCGGGCGGCGGCACGTCGTCGGGCAGGTCGGGCTTCCCCTCGGCGGTCACCTCCCCGTCCTCGGGCCGCGCCTCGTCCTGTCGCGGGTCCGGCGGGGGCACGTCGTCGGGCAGGTCGGGCTTCCCCTCGGCGGTCGCATCCTCGTCCTCGGTCCGCGCCTCGTCCTTTCGCGGGTCGGGCG
The DNA here is from genome assembly GCF_001403735.1 of Jannaschia rubra. GTDB lineage: Bacteria > Pseudomonadota > Alphaproteobacteria > Rhodobacterales > Rhodobacteraceae > Jannaschia > Jannaschia rubra. The sequence continues at coordinate 437,941 of NZ_CXPG01000020.1, read as the reverse complement.
GGGGCACGTCGTCGGGCAGCGCCCGGTCGGCCGCCTTGTCCTCGGTCAGGTTTCCGGTCTCGGGCGTGCCGGTCTCGTCCGCTGACGTGGATCGTCTGGTTTTGCGCGCCACGGCACCCCTCCCGGCTGGCTGACCCGACGCGACTGCCGCATCAGACCGATAGGAACGATACCTAGACCGTCCCCCCGCGCCCCTCAACCTTCCATCGCAGCCAAATTCGCGAGGATCGCGCGCATCATCGCCTCGCCGTCCGGCCGATCCGCCACCGCAACGGGGGGCACCGGCCCGGCTTCGGCCACGGCGGGGCTCAGCGCGACGAGGCGTACCGACGGCCATGCCTCCGGCGGACAGGCCGCCGCGAACAGCGCCGCGCTGCGGGGGGAGTAGAGCGGCACCAGCACCGGCCCCGCCCGCAGGAGCCCCCGCGCCTCGCTGCTCAGATCAAGCGCGTCCTGCCGGTATAGCACCGCATCCGTCGCCGCGATCCCCCGCTTCCGCAGCGCCGCCGCCAGATCGACCCGAGCCACCGCGCCCCGCAGATGCACCAGCGGCGGCGCATCCTGCGGCACCTGCGGCAGCAGCGTCGCGGCATCGGGCGCCTCCAGCCGCACGTCGAAGCCGGCCCTGCGCGCCATCTCGGCCGTGCGCGGCCCCACGACCCAGGCCGGCAGGCCTCGCGGCCCGTCCAGCGCCCGGAAGGCCGCCACCGCGTTGGCCGAGGTGAGGAGGACGCCCCCCGAGAACTCCGGCAGCGTCCCCTCCGGCACGATCCGCAACAGGGGCGACACGACCACGCGCCCGACGCCCGCCGCACGCAGGGATCCGGCCAGACGCTCGCTGTCGGCTTGCGGGCGGGTCAGCAGGACGGGCAGGTCGGGCATGGCGGGCCTCCGGCGTTGTGACGGGACGGGCCCCGCGCTAGACGGGTCGGCGATGCGCCCCGCTCCCCGCGGGCCGCGACACTGGACCGGGACGCCCCTTGGCACAAGATCTGACCGTTCTGGGGCTCGAAAGCTCCTGCGACGACACGGCGGCGGCCGTGGTGCGGCGCGGGGCGGGCGGGCGCGGCACGATCCTGTCGGACGTGGTGCTGCGGCAGGACGCGCTGCACGCGGCCTTCGGCGGGGTCGTCCCCGAGATTGCCGCCCGCGCCCATGCCGAGAAGATCGACCTCGCTGTCCGTCAGGCCCTTGCCGAAGCGGGCCTCGCCCTGCGCGACTGCGACGCCATCGCCGTGACGGCCGGGCCGGGCCTGATCGGCGGGGTGCTGGCGGGGGTGATGTGCGCCAAGGGGCTGGCCGCGGCATCAGGCCTGCCGCTGATCGGGGTGAACCATCTTGCGGGCCACGCGCTGACGCCGCGGCTGACCGACGGGCTCGCCTTCCCCTACCTGATGCTCCTCGTCTCGGGCGGCCATTGCCAGTTCCTGCGCGTCGAGGGGCCGGATGCCTTCACCCGCCTCGGCGGCACCATCGACGACGCCCCGGGCGAGGCCTTCGACAAGGTCGCCCGCCTTCTGGCCCTGCCGCAGCCCGGCGGCCCCGCGGTCGAAGCCTGCGCGATGACGGCCGAGGCCCCCCTGCGCCTGCCCCGCCCGCTCCTTGACCGGCCGGGCTGCGACATGTCGTTCTCGGGCCTGAAGACCGCCGTTTTGCGCGCTCGCGATGCGGCGGTGTCGAACCACGGCGGCCTGCCGCGCGCCGTCCGCGCGAACATCTGCGCCGGGTTCCAGGACGCCGTGCGCGACGTCCTGGCCGAGAAATCCCGCCGTGCGCTGGCACGGGCGCCCGTCACCGCCTTCGCCGTCGCGGGCGGGGTGGCGGCGAACGGCGTCCTGCGCGCGGCACTGCGCGACGTGGCCCGGGCGGCGGGCGTGCCTTTCGTGGCACCCCCCCTGGCGCTTTGCACCGACAATGCCGCGATGATCGCCTGGGCGGGGGCGGAAAGGCTCGTGCTGGGCCACCGCGACGACCTGACCCTGGCTGCCCGCCCGCGGTGGCCGCTCGACGAGGGCGCGACGCCGATGCTGGGGTCGGGCAAGCGCGGGGCCAAGGCGTGATCGGCGTCGTGGGTGCCGGTGCCTTCGGGACGGCCCTGGCCGTCACGCTGGCCCGCGCGGGTCGGCAGGTGCGGCTCTGGGGGCGCGACGCGGGGACGATGGCGGCGGCCCGCGGCACCCGCACCCTGCCGCGCCTGCCCGGCGTGATTCTTCCGGCCGGCATCCACCCCACCGCCGACCCCGCCGACCTGCGCGAGTGCGACACGCTGCTGCTGGCGATCCCGATGCAGAGGCTGGGCGCCACGCTGCCCACTCTCGGCCTGACCCCGCGCCATGCGGTCGCGGCCTGCAAGGGGGTCGACCTGACCACCCTGCAAGGACCCACCGCCATCCTGCGCGCGGCGCTTCCCGGTGCCGTTCCCGCCATCCTCTCGGGGCCCAGCTTCGCCACCGACATCGCGCGCGGCCTGCCCACCGCCCTCTCGCTCGGGTGCATCGACGAAGCGGCGGGTGCCGCGCTCCAGACCCTCCTCTCCACACCGACGCTGCGCCTCTACCGCACCACGGACGTGGCGGGCGTCGAACTCGGCGGCGCGCTGAAGAACGTCGTCGCCATCGCCTGCGGCGCGGCCATCGGCGCGGGCCTGGGCGATTCGGCCCGCGCGGCCCTGATGACGCGGGGCATGGCCGAGATGATGCGCCTCGCCACCGCCATGGGCGCCCGGCGCGAGACGCTGATGGGCCTTTCGGGGCTGGGCGACCTCGCGCTGACCTGCGCGTCGCCGCAGTCGCGCAACTTCGCCCTGGGGCATGCGATCGGCCACGGCGACGCCCCGCCCGACGCCACGACCGAAGGCACCGCCACCGCCACGGCCGCCCTGCGGCTGGCGGAAACCCACGGCGTCGACATGCCCGTCACCCAAGCCACGGCGGCCCTTGTCGCCGGGCGCGTCACGGTCAAGGATGCGATGAAGGCCCTTCTGGACCGTGACCTGACCGAGGAATGACCATGCTCCACGCCCTGATCTGCACCGACAAGCCCAACCACCTGCACGTCCGCAAGGCGAACCGCGACGCCCACCTGGCCCGCGTCAAGGCCGACGAGCGCATCGTGCAGGCCGGGCCGCTGCTCGACGCGACGGGCGAGATGTGCGGCTCCCTCATCGTCTTCGACACCGACAGCCGCGCCCATGTCGAGGCTTTCGTCGCCGCCGACCCCTATGCCACCGCCGGCCTGTTCGCCGAAGTGCGGATCGTGACCTGGAACCGGGTCCTGTCGCGGTGAATCACTGGCTGTTCAAGTCGGAACCCGGCGTCTGGTCCTGGGACGACCAGGTGGCGCGCGGCGACGCGGGCGAGGAATGGGACGGCGTCCGCAATTATCAGGCCCGCAACTTCATGCGCGACATGGCCGTGGGCGATCTCGGCTTCTTCTACCACAGCCAGGACGAGAAGGCCGTCGTCGGCATCGTCGAGGTCTGCGCGGCGGTCCATCCCGACAGCACCACCGACGACCCCCGGTGGGAATGCGTCGACCTGCGCGCGGTCGAACCCCTGCCCAGCCCCGTCACGCTGGCGCGCATCAAGGACACGCCGGAGCTTTCGGACATGGCGCTGGTCCGCAACAGCCGCCTGTCGGTGCAGCCCGTGACGCCCGAAGAATGGCGCCTTGTCCGACGGATGGCCGGCCTTCGTAACTGAATCGCAACCATCTCGTCTCGGCCGGCGTTGCCCCTGGGTAAAGGAGGACCGGGATGACCGCACACCGTCTGATACGGATCGCCGACATAAGGTTCGACCCGCTGACCGGGCGCGTCGATGGCGTCGCCATTCGCCGCAACCGCAGCGGCCGGGTCCTGCGCCAGCACCTCTCCATTCCCGCCCATCCGCTCTGGACGCATGCCGATGCCGTGCGCGCCCTGACCGCCCGGTCGCAGGCCTGACCGGCTGGACAGCGGCCGCGCCCTGACCTAGGCCCCGACCGACCCGACCGGCGGAGGCAGCATGACCGACACCACCCGTTCCGACGACCGCCTGATCGTGGCGCTCGACCTGCCCGACGCGCTCTCGGGCCTCGCCATGGCCGAACGGCTGGGCGATGCGGTGTCGTTCTACAAGATCGGGCTGGGGATGCTGACCGGGGGCGGGCTGGCGCTGGCCAACGAGCTCAAGGACGAACACGGCAAGCGCATCTTCCTCGACCTCAAGCTCTTCGACATCGGCGCCACGGTGGAAGCCGCCGTGCGGGGCCTTTCGCGGTTCGACCTCGACTTCCTGACGGTCCACGGCGATCCGACCGTCGTCGCGGCGGCGGCGCAGGCCAAGGGGTCCATGAAGATCCTTGCCGTGACGGTGCTCACCTCGCTCGACCGCTCCGACCTCGACGCGGCGCTGATCGTGCCGGGCGACATCCCCGACCTCGTGGCCGCCCGCGCCGCCCGTGCCTTCGAGGCGGGCGCCGACGGCGTCATCGCCTCCCCGCAGGAAGCGGCACTGATCCGCGCCCTGCCGCAGGCCGAGGGCAGGCTCATCGTCACGCCCGGCGTCCGCCCCGAGGGCGCGGCCATGGGCGACCAGAAGCGCGTCACCACGCCGCGCGCGGCCGTGGATGCGGGCGCCGACCACATCGTCGTGGGCCGGCCGATCCATGCGACCGACGACCCGGCCGCCGCCGCCCGCGCGATCCTGGCCGACCTGCGGGCCTGACGGCGCCGCTCACTCCAGCGCGGGGTTGTCCACGATCTCGTCGCCGTCGCCTTCCACCAACCCGTCGTCCGACGGCATGACGATGCCGTCCACCCCTTCGGCCGGTCCGTCGTCGGCGGCTGTCATCATGTTCGGCAGAATGATGAAGAGCAGGACGGCGCCCAACACCACGGCGACCACCAGTCCGACGTAGAAAATGCCTTTCGACCGTTCGGGCACGGGGGCGTCCTCGGGTTCCCTGACCATGTCGATCCTCCTTCGTTGTCGCAGGGGGAACGTCGATCCGGGCGGGGGCGTTCCGTGCCCGGATGGATTGGTGCCGATAGCGGTTCAGTCGTTGATGTCGCGGTCGAACGTCCGGGGCGTCTCGTCCGGCCTCTCGAACAGGCGCCGCAGCACGAGCCAGGCGCCGAGCGACAGCACCGCGAAAACCAGAAGCAGCCAGGCCGCCCCGCTGCCCGTCGCCGCCAGCGCCCCGAGCAGGCCGAAGGCGAGGCCCAGCGACACGAGGCCCGCGCCCACCGCGAACCCCAGCAGGATATGGGTAGGCGCCACCACCTCAAGGATGCCGAAAACGACGGCCGCCAGCGCCCAGGCCCACCATTCCGACAGCATCAGCCGCGACCCTTGAGCATGCGGAACGCCTCGCCGAAGGCATCGAGCGCCGAGGCCGGTACGACCACGGTCTGCGACCCGGTCCCGCGCCCCAGTGCGGTCAGCGCCTCCACCTGCTTCAGCGCGACCTGATACTGCGCCGCCTCCAGCCCGTTCTCGGCGATGGCCTTGGCCACGACGCTTGTGGCATAGGCTTCCGCATCGGCGGCGATCCGGCGGGCCTTGGCGGTCTGCTCGGCGGCGTAAAGCTCCGCATCGGCGGCCAGCTCGACGGCGCGGCGCCTGCCCTCCGCCTCCGTCACCTGCGCCCGGCGGGCCCGCTCGGCGTTGAGCTGCTGCAGCATCGCGTCCCGCGTCTGCGCGTCGAGGTTCACGTCCAGGATCTCGGCGCGCGTCACCTCGATCCCCCAGTCGTCCACCGCATCCGCCACCTGCGCCTTGATCTTCGCGATCACCTCGGAGCGGTTGGACTGCACCTCGTCCAACTCCATCATCCCGATCTCGGCGCGCACGATCCCCGCGACCGTCGTGGCGATGGCCGCATCCACGTCGCGGATGCGGTAAACCGTCTTTTCGGGATGCAGGATGCGATAGAAGACCGAGGTCTCGACCTGGACCAGCACGTTGTCGCGGGTGATGGCGTCCTGATGGGCATTGGGAAGCTGCCGCTCCAGGATGCTGATGCGATGCGCCACGCGGTCGAGGAACGGCACGATCAGATTGATGCCCGGCCCCAGAACCGACCGCAGCCGGCCGAACCGCTCGACCACGAACTTCTCCGACTGTGGCACGATCCGGACCGCAAGGAGAATGCAGACGACCACCAGGATCGCCACGCCGATCAACACCGCGTTCTCGCCCGCGAAAGCCAATACCTCGTCCTGCCCGTCCATGATCCGTCCCTGCGATCCGTTGTCGCGGCACTCTGGGTCAGCGGGGGCCGCGATGCAACGACGGGTTCGCGGGGTCAGTCCTCGGGCACGATGACAACGGCGTCCTCGCCCACGATCTCGGCTTCGGGCGCGCCGTCGGACAGGTCGGGCGCGCGTCCGGCGAAGACGACGATCAGGACGGCGGCCACCACGATCACCACGGCGACCAGCACCCATCCGAATGTCGCGCGCGAGCGGTGCGGCGCCACGTCCGAAGGGGTCAGGTCTTCGCCACCCGGCACCGGCCCCCCGGGCGCGGGGCGCTTGCGGCGGGAATCCTGCGGGCGGGTAACGTCGGGCATCGGTCCGTCCTTTCGCAAGGTCATGCGGCACGAAGCCAACCCGCCGGCGCGGCGACAGTTCCCGTTGCCTGCGTCTCCGGCTAGACTGCACCGATGCCCGCGCTCTGCCGCCACTGCCTGACCACCTTCGACGACGGGACGCGTTGCCCCGCCTGCCGGTCACCGCGCGTCACCGCCCATCCGGAGCTTTTCGACCTCTCCATCGCGCACATGGATTGCGACGCGTTCTACGCCAGCGTGGAAAAGCGCGACCGGCCCGAACTGGCCGACAAGCCCGTGATCGTCGGAGGCGGGCGGCGGGGCGTGGTGACGACCTGCTGCTATATCGCGCGCATCCGCGGCGTGCGCTCCGCCATGCCGATGTTCAAGGCGCTCAAACTCTGCCCCGACGCGGTCATCATCAAGGGCCGCATGGACCTCTATGTCGAGGTCAGCCGCCAGATCCGCGCGATGATGGAGGAGCTGACCCCCGCCATCGAACCCCTCTCGCTCGACGAGGCGTTCCTCGACCTCACCGGCACCGCCCGCCTGCACGGCGCGCCGCCCGCGGTGATGCTCGCCCGCCTGACCCGGCGGATCAGCGACGAGATCGGGATCACCGGCTCAATCGGCCTCAGCCACAACAAGTTTTTGGCAAAGATCGCCAGCGACCTCGACAAGCCACGCGGCTTTTCCGTCATCGGCCGAGCCGAGACCGAGGCGTTCCTTGCGCCGAAGCCCGTGGGCATCGTCTTCGGCATCGGCGCCGTGGGGCAGGAATCGCTGCGGCGCGCGGGCATCGACACCATCGCGGACCTCAGGCGCTGGGATCGCGCCGACCTCGCGCGGCGCTTCGGCTCGATGGGCGACCGCCTCTGGCATCTGGCGCGGGGCGAGGACATGCGCCCCGTCCGCGCCCACCGCCCCGTCAAATCCATCTCGAAGGAGACGACCTTCGATGAGGATACCGCCGACCCCGACATCCTCGACGGCCACATCTGGCGTCTTGCCGAACAGGTCTCGGCCCGTGCCAAGGCGCGTGATCTGGCGGGCCGGGTCGTCACGCTGAAACTCAAGCGCGCAAACTTCACCACGATCACCCGCCGCCATGCCCTGTCCGAGCCCACGCAGATGGCCGACCGCATCTACCGCGAGGGGCGGGCGCTGTTCGACGCGCTGGGCGGCCCCGGCCCCGCGCGGCTGATCGGGGTGGGGCTGGCGGACCTCTGCGCGGCCGATGCGGCCGACCGGGGCGGGGACCTGCTGGATCCGGGCGCCGCGCGCCGGGCCGCCGCCGAGCGGGCCACCGACGCGATCCGCGCACGGTTCGGCGCAGCGGCCATCGCCAAGGGCCGCGCGCTGCGCTGAGGTCTATTCGGCGGCCAGGTCCCGGGCGGGCGCGACCTGCGCGCAGAACCGCGCGATGGCCTCGGTCATCATCGCCTGCACCGCTTGGAACTCCGGACCGGGCTCGGTCGTCGCCTCGTCGAGGTAGAGCGCGCGGTCGATCTCGATCTGGATGGCATGGCGCCCGCGTTCGGGCTGGCCGTAGGCCTGGGTGACATAGGCCCCGGCGAAAGGCGCGTTGCGCGCGACCCGCAGGCCCAGGTCCGTGAACACCGCCTCGGCCGCATCCATCAGCGCCGGCGCGGCGGCGGCGCCGAACCGGTCGCCCAGCACGATCTGCGGCTCCTGCCCCGGCGCGCCCGCCCCCTCAATCGCCTCGTGCGGCATGGAATGGATGTCGAGCAGGATCGCGCGGCCGAACCGGCCCTCCGCCTCCGCCATGAGGCCCTCCAGCGTCGCGTGATAGGGCCGCCACCAGGTGTCGATGCGCGCCCGGGCCTCCTCCAGCCCGATCTTCCCGCGATAGATCGCCCGCCCCTGCGCCACCACGCGGGGAATGACGCCCAGCCCCGAACTGATGCGCGGCGTGGTCCGGCCGCGCGGGACCCCGTGGACGACGGCGGGGTCCAGCTCCTCCGGCGCGCGGTTCAGGTCGACGAAGGCGCGCGGCATCACCGCCGACAGGACCGGCACGCCCAGCGCGGGGATGCCGTCGAGCAGGAGGTCGACATAGGCATCCTCCGACGAGCGGATGCGCGCGGCGTCCAGCACGCTGGCCCGCAGGAATCCGGCGTCGTAGAAGCGGCCCGAATGGGGGCTCGCCACCACCACGGGGGCTGCCGGGACGTCGGGCCGGATCAGGTTGAACGGTGCGGTCGTCACGGGCTGCGGCCCCTCCTTGGCGGGCAAGATAGGGCGGCGGGGAAACTCTGACAAACCCCTCTTGCACGACCCGTTGAAAGCATCTATCCACCGGCCACCAATCGAAGGGGCCACGGATTCCGTTCCGTGGTTTCGTCGTGAGGGGGTGATTAGCTCAGCGGTAGAGCACTTCGTTGACATCGAAGGGGTCACTGGTTCGATCCCAGTATCGCCCACCACGCCGCTCCCGTCCCGGGGGCATGAGGTTCAACCCACGGCGTCACAGCGCGCCGCGATGATAGGAGACGCAGCCATGAAGGTTCGCAATTCCCTCCGGTCGCTCAAGAACCGGCACCGCGATTGCCGCGTCGTGCGCCGCAAGGGCCGGGTCTATGTGATCAACAAGACCCAGCGCCGCTTCAAGGCCCGCCAGGGCTGAGGATCGGCACGAGACCGTGACGGATGGGCCACCCTCGGGTGGCCTTTTTCGTGGGCTACTTCGGCCGCGCCTCGACCAGCCGCTGTCCGCGCGGCAGCACGGTGTCGCGCAGGTCCATCCCGAACCCCGCCGCCTCCGTCAGCGCGTGCAGCACCGCCTCCGTCATGTGCCAGGGCGGCCGCGCCGGATGCGTCACGACGCCGTCGGCCTGTCGGAAGGCCCCGGCGAAGCGGTCTTCGGGCACCAGGAACACCGTGAACAGGAACGCCCGCAGGCCCGGAAACCGCACCCGCGCCCGGCCCAGCGCAGCGGCCAGCCGGTCATGGGGCAGATGGGTGAAGACGGCGAAGGCGATGGCGACGTCGATCCGGGGCGTCACGCCCGGATAGGCGAACTCCGCATCCTCGATCAGCTGCTCCACCGGCAGGCGGGCCGGGTCGGCCAGCTCCACCTCCCGCCCCCGCCGCATCAGCCCGCCCGAGGCATCCGTCGCCCAGTAGTTGCCGGGGTCGAGCCAGGGCACCGCCCGGCACCCTAGGCGCAATGCCCCCGCGCCCACGTCCAGAAGCCGGTGATCCGGCCGGAGCCCCGCCGCGCGCAGGACATCCATCTGCGCGCGCCCCGTCTCGTCCCAGCGGCCGCCGACGATCTCGCGGTGGCGCCCCTGCGACAGCGCCCGGTCGTAGAAACCGGGCACCAGATAGGGCGAGACGGGCCGCCCGTCGCTCACGCGCGCCGGATCACTGCGAGGGGTCGCGCGTCATCCGCAGATAGGGGAAATGCGTCTTGAAGTCGCCGAACTTCGCCGTCGCATCCTCGTTTGACAGCGACGTGGGGATCACCACGTCCTTGCCCTGCTCCCAGTTGGCGGGCGTCGCCACGCCGTGCCTGGCGGCGGTCTGCAACCCGTCCACGGCGCGCAGGATCTCGGCGAAGTTGCGGCCCACGTTCATCGGATAGGTCATCGACAGCTTCAGCTTCTTGTCCGGCCCGATGATGTAGACGGCGCGCACCGTCGCGGTGTCGTCGGGCGTGCGGCCGTCGGGCAGATAGGCGTCGTCGGGCAGCATGTCATAGGCCTTGGACACCTCCAGCGATTCGTCGGCGATGATGGGGAACCCCGCCTCCGCGCCTGCGAACTCCGAGATGTCGGACTTCCACTTGCGATGCTCCTCCGCCCCGTCGACGGAAATGCCGATCACCTTGACGCCGCGCTTCTTCCATTCGGCGTCGAGCTGCGCGACGGCGCCGAACTCGGTGGTGCAGACCGGGGTGAAATCCTTGGGATGGCTGAACAGGATGGCCCAGTCGTCGCCGATCCAGTCGTGGAAGCGGATGTGCCCCTCGCTGGTCTCGGCCTCGAAATCGGGAACGGTCTGGTTGATGCGCAGGCTCATGGCATGTCTCCTCGGGTTGAATGGCTCGCCCGATACCTAGTCATCTCCGCCGCGCCAGACCAGAGCGGCGCGTCAGAACGGCACCGGCGCCTCCAGCCGCATGACCTTGCCCGTCACCGGATGCTCGAACTTCAGGCCCTCGGCGTGCAGCATCATCCGCGGATGATCCAGCGCCGCCCCCGTGGCATAGAACGGATCGCCCAGGATCGGGTGGCCCAGTTCGCGCATGTGCACGCGCAACTGGTGGCTGCGCCCGGTGCGCGGCATCAGGCGCATCCGCGTCGTGTCGCCCTCATGCGCGACGCGCGTCCAGTCGGTGACGGCGGGCTTGCCGGTCTCGTGGTTCACATGCTGAAGGGGACGGTTCGGCCAGTCGACGATCAGCGGCAGGTCGATCGTCCCCGACGGCGCCGCCACCCGGCCCGCGACCCGCGCGATGTACCGCTTGCGGACGCGGCGCACCTCGAACATGCGGCCCATCTTGCGCTGGCCTTCCTTGGTCAGCGCGAAGACCATGATCCCCGACGTGTCGCGGTCGAGCCTGTGGCACAGCAGCACCTCGGGCCAGATCGCCGCCAGCCGCGCTAGCAGGCAATCGGTCAGGTCCGGACCCCGCCCCGGCACCGACAGAAGGCCCTGCGGCTTGTCCACCACCAGCAGGTGATCGTCCCGGTGGATCACCGCGATGGGGCCATGCGGCGGGCGATAGGGAGTGGAGGGGCCGGTCATCCCCGCGCCCTAGCGCGGACAGGGCGCGAACGGAAGCGTCAGGCCGAGGCCAGCGTCACCGTCGTGATCGCCGCAAGCACCGCCAGCGCCGCCGTCAGCACGCACCAGACGATGCGCCTGACCCGCGTCCCGGGATCGCGGAGATAGGGCGGGCGGGGCGCCATGTCGGGCACCGCGCGACGGTCGGCCACCGCCCGCCACCCCATGCCCGACAAAAGGCCCAGCGTCGTCACCACCCATCCCGCGAGAACGAGGCTCTGGAGCGTCAGAAGGACAAGCACGGTATCTTCTCCGGGTTCGGGGCGGACGAGCCCGACCCTGCCATGACGCGACGGCGGGCGGAACCCGGAACCGGGCGGCGCGTTCGCCCGCATGAAATACATCGCACTGATCGCCGCCCTCCTCGCCACGCCCGCCGCCGCCGAAAAGATCGGCGAGGTGGGGGTCGACTGGGTCGGCAACGACATCGTCATCGATGCCATCGACGACCCCAAGGTCGAGGGCGTCACCTGCCACATCGCCTATTTCGACCGCTCGATCATCGACCGTCTGTCGCAGGGCAACTGGTTCGAGGACCCCTCCAACGCCTCCATCTCCTGCCGCCAGACCGGGCCGATCACGCTGGGCGACATCGACACCTCGGAGAGCGGCGAGGAGGTGTTCCGCGAAAGCCGGTCCATCGTCCTCAAGTCGCTGCGGGTGAAGCGGATCTTCGATCAGGAACGCCAGACCCTCGTCTATCTGGCCCATGCCGCCGAACTGACCGAGGGGTCGGCCAAGATGGCGATCTCGACCGTGCCGCTCTACGTGCCCGTGGCCCCCTGACCCTCAGATCCCGAGAAACCGCTGGAACAGGCGCGGCAACAGCCCCGCGAAGCGCAGCGGCGCGTCGGTGACGACAAGGCAGATGCAGTCCTCCGCAGGCTCCGCCGTGGGGCGATGCTCGGTGCTGGCGTCCGCAACCTGGAGGTCGCCCCGCGCGAACCGCAGGTCGCCATCGCGGAACGCGCCCGTGAGCACCAGCGTCAGCTCGGTTCCACGATGGCTGTGGTCGGGCATCGCCTGACCGGCCGGAATCGAAAGCAGACGCGCGGTCCCGCGCGGGCTCCGGTGCAGCACCGCCTGCCGCGCGCCCATCCCCACGGGCCGCCAGCGCACCGCCGCCAGATCGCCGCCCACCGCGTCCTGCAAAGGTGCCGGAAAGATCCCGCCGCAGATACGGCGCGGGGGCGCCATGTCCTCCTCCTCGTCGAGCCGGCCCAGAACCGCCGTCAGCGCGTCGTCCCCCACCGGCGCGGCATCGGCCTGCTCCAAAAGCGCGCCGCCCAGCGTCTCGAACCCGCCCAGCCGCGCGCGTGCGTCGTCGTCCAGCGACACCGCCGTCGCCACCACCAGATCGTGCGCCGCGGGCAGCGTTCCGGCCGCGAAGCCCAGCAGAAGGTCGTCCCCGATGGGATGCCGGATGCTCATGTCGTCACGTCCCGTCCCTGTCCCTGTCGGCCGTACCCTCCGGCATGGCCTCGCGCAGCCGCGTGATCGCCAGCCGGATGCGCGACTTGATGGTGCCCATGGGCAGGCCCGTCGCGGCGGCGATCTCGCTGTGCGTCGCCTCGCCGAAGAAGGCGCGCTGCACCAGGTCGCGCTGCCGCTCCGGCAGCTCGGCCACCGCCTGCGCCAGCCGCGCGCTCTCCTGGCGCATGGCGACCACGTCCGCCTGCGACGGCTCGGCCTCCGGCCCCCAGGTCAGGTCCTCCGGCTCCGGCCGGCGCGTCTTGCGGATCATGTCGATCTTGCGGTTGCGCGCGATGGTGAACACCCATGTCGCCACGCTCGCCCGCGCGGGATCGTAGAGATGCGCCTTGCGCCAGAGCGTGACCATCACATCCTGCATGCAGTCCTCCGCCACCGGGGGCGCAAGCCCGGTGCGGATCAGGAACGCCTTGATGCGCGGGGCATAGTGGCGGAACAGATCCTCGAAGGCCGCGCGGTCGCGGGCCGCTCCGACGGCAATCATCTGCGCTGTCCAATGGGCATCGTCCTTTTCGGTCTCCGCCACATGCGTCTCCGGCTCCGGGCGGGCGGACATGCCTGCCGTGGTCGCGTTATCGGGAACATCGGCGCGGGCTTCAAGTTCATCCTGACTACGGCGCGGGCTGTTGCGCGGATCAGTTTTCATGCGATGGTCGCACCATTGGGTCCGCGCGCCGTGATGATCCGGACGAATTCCCCCGGCATGGATGCCGGAATACAACACAACAGGACGGACACCGCCGCACTTGCCCCCCGCCTTTCACGACCACCCGCCGCGCCGCATCGCGATCGTCGGTGCGGGCATCGGCGGCATGATCGCGGCCCATGCCCTCGCCCCCCGCCACCGCGTCACCCTGTTCGAGGCCGAGTCCCGCGCCGGCGGCCATGCCCGCACGATCCTCGCCGGGCGCAACGGCGACCGGCCCGTCGATACCGGCTTCATCGTCTGGAACCGCGCGAATTATCCCAACCTCGTCGCGCTGTTCGACGACCTGGGCGTGCCTGTCGCGGAAAGCGACATGTCCTTCGCCGCCTCGCTCGACGGGGGGCGCGTGGAATATTCGCTCCGCACCGCCGACACGATGTTCGCCCAGCGCCGCAACCTTCTGTCGCCGCGGTTCCTGCGGATGGTGCGCGACATCTTCCGGTTCAACGCCCATGCGGCCGATGCGGCCTGCGACCCGGACCTGCCGCTCGGGGCCTTCCTCGACCGGCTGGGCATGGGGCAGGAGTTCCGCGACTGGTATCTCGCCCCGATTTCGGGGGCGATCTGGTCCACGCCAACCCGGCAGGTCATGGAGTTTCCGGCGCAGGCCATGATGCGCTTCTTCCGCAACCACAACCTGCTCAGCCACAAGGGCCAGCACCAGTGGTACACGGTGCGCGGCGGCTCGGCGGAATATGTCGCCCGCCTGACGGCCCGGCTGGCCCGCATGGGGGTGGAGCAGCGGCTCGGCACCCCGGTTCGCGCCATCCGCCGCGATGCCCCGGGGGTCGAGGTTCTGGCAGGCCAGGGGCCGGAGCGGTTCGACGATGTGGTCCTCGCCACCCACGCCGACGACTCCCTGCGCCTTCTCGCCGATCCGCGCCCGCACGAGACCGCGCTCCTCTCCCGCGTGCGCTTTCAGGACAACGAGGCGGTGCTGCATGCCGACCCCTCGGTCATGCCGCGCCGGCGCAAGGTCTGGGCCGCCTGGAACTACGCCGAGCAGGCCGCGCGCCCCGACCGGATCGGGCTGACCTACTGGATGAACCGGCTCCAGCCCATTCCCCAGGACGACCCGCTCTTCTCGACCCTCAACCCCCAGCGCCCCATCCGCGAGGATCTGATCCACGACGTCACCACCTTCCGTCACCCGGTCTACGATCTGCCGATGATGCAGGCGGTCGAGGGGCTGCGCGCGGCGAACGGCACCGATCGCACCTGGTTCTGCGGCGCCTGGATGCGGAACGGCTTTCACGAGGACGGCTTCGTCAGCGCGCTTGACGTGGCCGACGCCTTGGCCGCGCGCGACCCGGTGCAGGTCGCCGCCGAATGAGGCGCGTCCTCGACCATGTGCCCGGCACGACCTTCCACGGTCGCTGGGCCGACGGCGTGGCCAACACCTTCCGCTACGGCGTCGACTACGTCCTTCTCGACCCCGCCGACACCGGCCCGCTGCCGCGGTTCTTCTCGCGCGACCGGGCCAACCTCGTCTCGCTGCGCGACCGCGACCACGGCGGCCCGCCGGGCGAGGGGCGCGGCCTGCCCTGGGCGCGCGACGTGCTGGCGTGTCACCTGCCGGACTTCGCGCCGGGCCGCATCCTGCTTCTGGCGCAGCCGCGCGTGCTGGGCCACACCTTCAACCCGGTCAGCTTCTGGCTGATCCACGACGGTGGCGACGGGCTGCGCGCCGTGATCGCCGAGGTGACGAACACCTATGGCGACCGCCATTCCTATCTCTGCCACGCCGACGACCTCGCCCCCATCGCGCCCGACATGCGGATCACGGTGCAGAAGGTGCTGCATGTCTCGCCCTTCCAGCCGGTCGAGGGGCGATACACGTTCCGCTTCGACATCTCGGACAGCCGCGTGGGCGTCTGGATCGACTACCGGATGCCCGGCGGAAGGCTTCTCGCCACGCTGACCGGCCCGCGCCGTCCCCTGACCGACGGCGCGCTGCTCCGCGCGGCGCTGCGTCGGCCCTTCGGCAGCCGGCGGGTGCTCGCGCTGATCCACTGGCAGGCGCTGCGGCTCTGGTGGCGGGGGGCGCCGTTCCGCGACCGGCCCGATCCGCCGTCTTCCGGCGTCTCACGGTGAGCACCGGTCTGCCCCGTCCGGCTTCCTTCGCGGCGATGCTGGCGGCGTCGGGGCTTCCCGACTACGATTACGCGCCCCGCTTCTGCGTCGAAGGCCATGGCGTCACGCTCGCCCCGCTGTCGCCAGCTCGTGGTCGCCGCCGCGACCCCCCCGGCACTGGCCAAAACCGGGGCGTCCTTGGCTTGGTATGCGGCGATCTTCGCCATGGCGGTCCTGCTCGCGCGACGGGTGATGGCGGTCGAATGGTCGTCGCGCGGCGACGGGGCGCCCGTCAGCGGGCTCGACGCCGTGCTGCGCGATGGCCCCGCACGGCGTCTGCTGCTCATCGTGCTCGTCGACGCGACGCCGGTGGCCGTCACCGCGACCCTGTTTCTCGTCCACATGGCCGACCATCTGCGCGCACCCGGGGGGGCAGGGCCCGCTGCTTTTGCTCATTTTGCTGTCGGCCGCCATCGCCGCGCCGTATCGGGGCCGCGCCGAACGGGGCGGAGGCGCTCTGGATGCTCTCGCTCTTCCATGCTGGGGTGCCGCCGGGCCTGAAGGCAGTGGCGCGGCTTTTGTTGACAAAGAAGGGTGACGACGATGCGTGACTGGACGGGCAAGCGATACTGGATGGTCGGCGCCTCCGAAGGGCTGGGCGCGGCACTGGCGGCCAAACTGTCGAGCGCGGGGGCGGAGGTGATCCTGTCGGCCCGGTCGGAGGACCGGTTGCACGAGGTCGCGGCCACCCTGCCCGGCCGCAGCAGCGTCGTCCCCTGCGACGTGTCCGACGGCGCCAGCGTGCGCGAGGCGGCGGCGCGGGCGGGGCGACTGGACGGGCTGGTGTTCACCGCCGGCGTCTACTGGCCGCAGGCGGCGCAGGACTGGGTGCCCGATCAGGTCGCGGCGATGTGCGACATCAACTTCACCGGCGCGGCCCGCGTCGTGGGCGCCGTCATCGGCGACATGGTGGAGCGTGACGCGGGCCATATCGTCCTGACCGGGTCGCTGGCGGGCTTCCGCGGCCTGCCGGGGGCCACGGGATACGGCGCGTCGAAGGCCGGCGTCATGGCGCTGGCCGAGGGGATGCACGCCGACCTGCGGCGCACCGGCGTCACCGTGCAGATCGCCAATCCGGGGTTCATCCGCACCCGCCTGACCGACAGGAACGACTTTTCCATGCCCTTCCTCATGTCGCCCGAGGATGCCGCGCAGCGGATGTTCGAGATGATGTGCACCGACGACTTCAAGCGCAGCTTTCCCTCGCCCTTCTCCTGGCTGTTCCGGGGCGGGCAGATCCTGCCCGACTGGCTGTGGTATCGGCTGTTCGGCCGTCGCTGACGGCGGGGCGTCGCATCCCGGCGCGGCGCGGTCGCGCGGGGGCTTTCGGCGGCGCCTCCCTGCCCCTAGGATCGGGCGCAAGGGAGGGCTGGCCATGTCAGAGACGATCCGCTTCACGCTCGACGGCGAAACGGTCGAGGCCGCGCCCGGCATGACCATCTGGGAGGTGGCGAACGGCCGCGGCCTGGTGATCCCGCACCTGTGCCACAAGCCCGCGCCCGGCTACCGCCCCGACGGCAACTGCCGCGCCTGCATGGTCGAGATCGAGGGGGAGCGGGTGCTCGCCGCCTCCTGCATCCGGGAGCCTTTGCCCGGCATGGTCGTCACCACCGACAATGCCCGCGCGAAGGCCGCGCGCCGCATGGTGGTCGAGATGCTGATGGCCGACCAGCCCGAGCGCGCCGCCGCCCACGACCGCTCCTCGCACCTCTGGGCCACGGCGGAGGCCACGGGCGTCACCCAAAGCCGCCTGCCCACGCTGGAGGCGGAGCGGATCCCCCTGCTCGACGACAGCCATGTCGCCATGCGCGTCAACCTCGACGCCTGCATCCAGTGCGGGCTTTGCGTCCGCGCCTGCCGCGAGGTGCAGGTCAACGACGTGATCGGCATGGCCGGGCGCGGGCACGACGCCTGGCCGGTGTTCGATTTCGACGACCCCATGGGCGAGAGCACCTGCGTGGCCTGCGGCGAATGCGTGCAGGCCTGCCCCACGGGTGCGCTGATGCCCGCGACGATGGTCGATGCGGCTCAGGAAGGCGACAGCGCGGCCTTCGACCGCGAGGTGCAATCGGTCTGCCCCTTCTGCGGCGTCGGCTGTCAGATCTCGCTCAAGGTGCGGGGCGACCGGGTGGTCAAGGTCGACGGCGTGAACGGCCCCGCGAACGAGGGGCGGCTCTGCGTCAAGGGGCGGTTCGGCTTCGACTACATCCACCACCCCCACCGCCTGACCCGGCCGCTGATCCGCCGCGACGACGCGCCCGCGAAGGGGCTGAACGTCGATCCGGGCGACTGGAGCGGCGTCTTCCGCGAGGCGACCTGGGAGGAGGCGCTGGACCGCGCGGCGGACGGCCTGCGCGGACGGGGGCAGCAGGTGGCGGGCTTCGGCTCCGCCAAATGCTCCAACGAGGAAGCCTATCTGTTCCAGAAGTTCATCCGGCAGGGTTTCGGGCACAACAACGTCGACCATTGCACGCGCCTTTGCCATGCGTCGTCGGTCGCCGCGCTGATCGAGAACGTCGGGTCGGGCGCCGTCACCGCAACCTTCAACGAGATCGAGAACGCCGACGTGGCCATCGTCATCGGCGCCAACCCGGTCGAGAACCACCCCGTCGCCGCCACCTATTTCAAGCAGTTCGCCAAGCGCGGCGGCAAGCTGATCGTGATGGACCCGCGGGGTCAGGCGCTGAAGCGGCATGCGTCGCACATGCTCCAGTTCCGGCCCGGCGCGGATGTGGCGCTGCTCAACTCCATCATGCATGTCATCGCGGACGAGGGGCTGGTCGACCGCCAGTACATCGCCGCCATGACCGAGAACTGGGAGGCGGAACGCGAACATCTGAAGGGCTTCGCCCCCGAGGGGCTGGAGGGCCTGACCGGCATCGACGCGGACACCATCCGCGACGTCGCGCGCACCTTCGCCGGCGCGCGGTCGGCGATGATCTTCTGGGGGATGGGCGTCAGCCAGCACATCCACGGCACCGACAATTCGCGCTGCCTCATCAGCCTCGCGCTCATGTGCGGGCAGGTCGGGCGGCCGGGGTCGGGGCTGCACCCGCTGCGCGGCCAGAACAACGTGCAGGGAGCGAGCGATGCCGGCATGATCCCGATGTTCCTGCCCGACTATGCCCCCGTCGGATCGGCCGAGGTGCGGCAGCGTTATGCCGACCTCTGGGGAGAGGAGCCGCTGGCCGAGAAGGGGCTGACGGTGACGGAGATCCTGGATGCGGTCCATGCGGGCGACATCCGCGCAATGTACATCCTGGGCGAGAACCCGGCCATGTCGGACCCCAATCTGGACCATGCGCGCGCGGCATTGGCCAAGCTGGATCACCTGGTGGTGCAGGACATCTTCCTGACCGAGACGGCGAACTACGCCGACGTGATCCTGCCCGCCTCGGCCTTCGCCGAGAAGACCGGGACCGTGACCAACACCAACCGGCAGGTGCAGATGGGCCGGCCCGCGACGCCCCCGCCGGGCGAGGCGCGCGAGGACTGGACCATCACGCAGGAACTGGCGCGGCGGTGCGGGCTCGACTGGGCCTATACCCATCCGCGCGACGTCTTCGCCGAGATGAAGCGGGTGATGCCGTCGCTCGACAACATCACCTGGGACCGGCTGGAAGCGGAAGGGGCCGTCACCTATCCGTCGCTGTCGCCCGACGATCCGGGGCAGGCCATCGTCTTCGCCGACGGCTTCCCCCGCCCCGAAGGCCGCGCGCGGTTCACGCCCGCGTCGATCATTCCGCCCGACGAGGTGCCCGACGCCGAATATCCCATGGTGCTGACCACGGGTCGGCAGCTGGAGCATTGGCACACCGGGTCGATGACACGGCGGTCGAAGGTGCTCGACGCGATGGAGCCGGAGGCCAACTGCTCGCTTCATCCCTCCACCCTGCGGCGGCTGGGGGTGCCCGCGGGCGGGCATGTGCGGCTGACGACGCGGCGGGGGACGGTCACGCTCATGGCGCGGGAGGATCGGGCCATCGCGCCCGACATGGTGTTCCTGCCCTTCGCCTATGTCGAGGCGGCGGCGAACCTGCTGACCAATCCGGCGCTGGACCCCTATGGCAAGATCCCGGAGTTCAAGTTCAGCGCCGTCCGGGTCGAGGCCGCCGAGGCCGCCGAGGCCGTGCCTGCGGAATGACGGAAAAGGGGGCGAATTGCCAATTGGCAATTGCCCCCTTTCGCCAGCCGCATCAAGGGCTTGTCCTGCTTTAATCGTTTGTTAACAGATGGTTAGTCCGCCGTCAGCCGGGTGATTAGGACCGTCACCTCCGGCCGCTTGCCGACCTCGTCCTGTGCCACCTTGCGCACGCCCTTGGTGATGAGGTCCTCGAGCTTCTCGTCGTCGCCCGCCGTGCGGCTGTCGACCCGCGACAGGACGCCGGCCAGGTGCTGCTCCATCAGGTCGGCGAGCGGTGCGCCGTTGGCCGCGTCGGGCAGGCCGCGGATGTCGACCCAGGTGTCCTCCATCACCGCATCGTCGTCATCGATCATCAGCGCCACGACCACATGGCCGTTCAGCGCCATGCGGAGGCGGTCGCGGACCACGCCGTCGAACTGGCCCACCAGCGCCATCCCGTCGAGATAGGTGCGCCCCGTCTCGACATGGTCGACGACGCGGGGAGCGTTGCCCGACAGTTCCAGCATGGTGCCGTTGGGCGCCACGACGCCGGTGCGGCCGAGCGATTCGGCCAGCTTGGCATGTTCGCGCAGGTGGCGGTGCTCGCCGTGCATGGGGATCACGGTCTGCGGGTTCACGATGCCGTGGACCGTCTCCAGATCGGGCCGGTTGGCGTGGCCCGAGACGTGGTAGAGCCCGTCGTCGTCCGTCACCACGTCCACCCCCATCTCGGAGAAGTTGTTCATGATGCGGGCGACTTCCTTTTCGTTGCCCGGAATGGTCTTGGAGCTGAAGAGGAAGGTGTCGCCCTCCTTCATCTCCATCCCGAAATACTTGCCCCGCGACAGCTGCGCTGAGGCCGCGCGGCGTTCGCCCTGCGATCCGGTGACGATCAGCATCAGGTTCTCGCGCGGCAGGCTGGCCGCGTCCTCCGGGCTGACGGTCCGGGGGAAGTCATTGAGCAGCCCCTCCTCGCTCGCCGCTTCGGTCATGCGGCGCATGGCGCGCCCCATGAGGCAGATCGACCGACCCGCCGCGACGCCCGCGTCGGCCAGCGACTTGAGCCGCGCCACGTTCGACGCGAAGGTGGTGGCGACGAACATGCCGGTGGCGTCCTTCACCAGCGGCACGAGGTTCGGCGCGACCTGCGATTCCGACCGGCCGGGATGGCGCGAGAAGACGTTCGTGGAATCGCAGACCAGCGCCAGAACGCCGGGCTTCGCCGCCTCGGCCCAGAGGTCGGGGTCGAAGGCCTCGCCCACGATGGGGGCGGCGTCGAGCTTGAAGTCGCCCGAGTGGATGATCCGCCCCGCGGGCGTGTCGATCACCAGTGCGGCCGATTCCGGAATGGAATGGGATACCGGCAGGAAGCCCACGGTGAAGGGCCCCGCCTCGACCGTCTCGGGCCAGGGGCCCACCGTGGTCACGGCGTTCTGGTCCTGGCCCTTTTCGGCCAGCTTGCGGCGGGCGAGGTTCGCGGTGAACTTGCGGGCGTAGACGGGTTTCTTCAGTTGCGGATAAAGGTGCCCGACGCCGCCCAGGTGGTCTTCGTGACCGTGGGTGACGAATACCGCCTCCAGGCGGTCGAGCCGGTCCTTCAGCCAGGCGATGTCGGGCAGGATGACGTCGACGCCGGGGGTGGTGTCCATGTCGGGAAAGGCGATGCCCAGATCGACGAGGATCAGGCGTTCCTTCCCCTCGGGGCCATAGCCGTAGACGTAGGCGTTCATGCCGATTTCGCCGGCCCCGCCCAGGGGGAGATAGATCAGTCGTTCGCGCTTGGCGCTCATGTGTTTTCCTTGTTGAATCGGTGGATCACGGTCAGGCCGTGCATCGTCAGGTCTTCTTCATATGAATCGAACAGGTCTTCGGCCTGCTGGAACAGGGGGGCGAGGCCCCCGGTGGCCACCGTCTTCATGGCGCGGCCACGTTCGGCCCGGATGCGGGCTGAGGTTTCCTTGATGAGGCCGACATAGCCCCAGAATATGCCCGACTGCATGCAGGCTACGGTATTGGTTCCGATGACCCGCTGCGGCTGGGTGATGTCGACGTGCGGCAGGGCGGCGGCGGCCATGTGCAGCGCCTCGAGCGACAGGTTCACGCCGGGCGCGATCACGCCGCCGATATAGGCGCCGTCGGTGTCCACCACGTCGAAGGTGGTGGCCGTGCCGAAATCGACCAGGATGAGGTCGCCGCCGTGCCTGTCCCAGCCCGCGACGGTGTTCACGAGGCGGTCCGGCCCGACCTGCGTGCCCGCGTCGACGCGCACGTCCACGGGCAGAAGGGTGTCGGGCTTGCCCACCACATAGGGCCGCGTGTCGAAATAGCGGTCGCAGAGCACCCGCAGGTTCAGCACGACGCGCGGCACGGTGGAGGAGATGATGACGTCGGTTATGGTCACGTCGATCCGGTGCAGGTGCATCAGGGTCTGGAGCCAGACGTAGTATTCGTCGGCCGTGCGCTGGTGCTGCGTCGCGCAGCGCCAGGAGGCGAGGAAGGACGTGCCGTCCCAGATGGCGAAGCCGGTGTTGGTGTTGCCGCAGTCGATGGTCAGGAGCATTGCGGTTCTCCGAAGAACACGTCGCCCGCGGCGATGCGGCGCAGGCCGTGGCCGGTCTCGAGGACGAGGCAGCCGTCCGTGTCGAGATCGCGGAAGATGCCGGTGAGGGTCTCGCCCGGCAGGCGGACGGTGATGCCGCGCCCCAGACGGGCCGCGTGGTCGAGCCAGGCCGTGCGGATCGGCGCAAAGCCCCAGGTCAGGAACTGCGCGTCGCGCGCGGCGAAGGCGGGAGCGAGGGCGTCGAGCATCACGGCCGGCTCGACGCGCAGGCCCGATGCGGACAGGAGCGATATGGGCGGCACGGCACCGGGTTCAAGGGACGTAGCCTCGGGCACGGCGATCAGGTTCACGCCCACGCCCAGCACCAGAAGGCCGGGCGCCGGCGATTCGAGGAGGATGCCCGCGAGCTTGCCGTCGTCGAGCAACACGTCATTGGGCCACTTGAGCGTCAGCCCCGCGACGCCGAGCGACACCAGGGCATCCCGCAGCGCCAGCGCCGCGACGAAGCTGCGCAGCGCCATCGCCGCCGGATCGCCCCCCGGCCGCCAGACGAGCGAGGCGGCGAAGTTGCCTTCGGGCATGGCCCATGCCCGGCCCCGCCTGCCACGGCCCGCCGTCTGGCGATGCGCCATGATCCAGGTGGGGGTCGCGAGCGCGCGGCGCGCGGCCTCGGCCGAAGTGCTGTCGACCTCGGGCAGGACGACGCGGTCCACCCCCTGTGGCCAAGGGGCGGACGGCACCTAGTTGACCAGCGCGGCGGCGGCGGCGGCGGCCAGCGGCTCCAGCCCCAGAAGCTGCGGCAGGAGGGCGACCATGAGGATGGCCGACACCACGAGGGCAACCATCTGTACCATCGGAACCTCGGGGCGGAACGGCTCGTCCGCCTCGCCGAAGTACATCAGGTAGACGATCCGCAAGTAGTAGAAGGCGCCGATCACCGTCGAGATCATGCCGAGCACCGCAAGCCAGATCAGGTCCGCCGCGACCGCCGCCTGCACCACGCCGTACTTGGCGAAGAACCCCAGCGTCGGCGGGATGCCGGCGAGGCTGAACATCAGGACGAGAAGCGCCAGCGCCACCCCGGGCCGCGAGCGCGACAGCAGGTTGAGGGATGCGATGTCCGTCACCTCGCGCCCGTCGCGGCGCATGGCGAGGATGAAGGCGAAGGTGCCGATGTTCATGACGACGTAGATCGCCATGTAGAGGAGCATCGACGCCACCCCCTGCGCCGTGCCCGCCGCGAGCCCCATGAGCGCGTAGCCCATGTGCGCGATCGACGAATAGGCCATCAGCCGCTTGATGTCGCGCTGGCCGATGGCGGCGATGGAGCCGAGGAACATCGACAGCACCGACAGCACCACGATGATCTGCTGCCAGTCGGAGACGATGCCGCCGAAGGCGTCGTAGACCACGCGGGTGAACATGCCCATGGCGGCGAACTTGGGCGCGGTGGCGAAGAAGGCGGTGACGGGGGTGGGCGAGCCTTCGTAGACGTCGGGCGTCCACATGTGGAAGGGCACGGCCGAGATCTTGAAGGCCATCCCCGAGATCATGAACACCAGCCCGAACAGCAGGCCCAGCGGCGCCTCGCCCGCCGTGGCGAGGATGACGCCCGCGAAGTCGAGCGTGCCGGCATAGCCGTAGGTCAGCGAGATGCCGTAGAGCAGCATCCCCGAGGACAGCGCGCCCAGCACGAAATACTTGAGCCCCGCCTCGGTCGACTTGACGTTGTCGCGGCGCATGGCGGCGACGACGTAGAGCGCGAGGGACTGAAGCTCCAGCCCCATGTAGACGGTGAGCAGGTTGCCGGCCGAGACCATGACCATCATGCCGATCACCGCGAGGATGACGAGGATCGGGTATTCGAACTTGAGCAGGCCCGCGCGGGCCATGGCGTCCTGTCCGATGACGAGGACCGCCGCCGCCGACAAAAGGATCGCCACCTGCGCGAAGCGGGCGAAGCCGTCGCGCAGGATCATGCCGTCGAAGGCCGCGCCGCTGCCCGACGAGAAGGCGACGCCGAGGCCCACGGCCGTCAGCACCGCGGCCGTCAGCCAGACCAGCGGCCGCGCCAGCGCGTCCTGCCGGGTGTAGACCGCGCCGAGCAGCGCGCCCATCGCGTAGAGGGCGAGCAGGATCTCGGGCAGGATGATCTTCAGGTCCGCGCTCAGCATATCAGCCTCTCAGTGTCCGGTTGCGGCGACGACGTGCCCGGGCACGAAGTCGGCGGTCGCGACGTCATAGTTTTCCACGAGGTTCGCCACCGCGGGGCCGATGATGTCGAGGACCAGTGCGGGGTAGACGCCCAGCACCAGCGTGGCCACCACGAGGGGCGCGAAGATCGCGCGCTCCCGCCCCGTCATGTCGGTGATCGACCGCAGCGATTCCTTGATGAGGTCGCCGAAGACGACCCGGCGGTAGAGCCAGAGGGCATAGGCCGCCGAGAGGATCACGCCGGTCGCCGCCACCACGGCCACCCAGGTGTTGACCTGGAACACACCGACGAGCGTCAGGAATTCGCCCACGAAGCCCGAGGTGCCCGGCAGGCCGACGTTCGCCATGGTGAAGAACATGAAGACCAGCGCATAGGCGGGCATCCGGTTGACGAGGCCGCCATAGGCCGAAATCTCGCGCGTGTGCATCCGGTCGTAGATGACGCCGACCAGAAGGAACAGCGCGCCCGAGACGAAGCCGTGGCTGATCATCTGGAAGATGGCGCCGTCGACCCCCTGCTGGTTGGCGGCGAAGATGCCCATGGTGACATAGCCCATGTGCGCGACCGACGAATAGGCGATGAGCTTCTTCATGTCGTCCTGCATCAGCGCCACGAGCGAGGTGTAGACGATGGCGATGGCCGAGAGCCACAGGACCAGCGGACCCATGATCTCGGACCCCACGGGGAACATCGGCAGCGAGAAGCGCAGAAAGCCGTAGCCCCCCATCTTGAGCAGGATCGCCGCCAGCACGACCGACCCCGCCGTGGGCGCCTGCACGTGGGCGTCGGGCAGCCAGGTGTGGACCGGCCACATGGGCATCTTGACCGCGAAGCTGGCGAAGAAGGCGAGCCAGAGCAGCGTCTGCATCCCGCCCACCACGTTCAGGCCCAGAACGTTCAGGGGCGCGTGGCTGAAATCATGCGAGAGAAGCAGGGTGATGTCCGTCGTGCCCGCGTCGACATACATGGCGATCATCGCCACCAGCATCAGGACGGACCCCAGGAGCGTGTAGAGGAAGAACTTGAACGCCGCATAGATGCGGTTCGCCCCGCCCCAGATGCCGATGATGAGGAACATCGGGATCAGCCCCGCCTCGAAGAAGGCATAGAACAGGATCAGGTCGAGCGCGCAGAACACGCCGATCATCAGCCCTTCGAGGACCAGAAGCGCGACCATGTAGTCCTTGACCCGCGTGGTCACGTCCCAGCAGGCGGCGACCACGAGGGGCATCAGCACCGTGGTCAGCATCACGAACAGCACCGAGATGCCGTCGACCCCCATGCGGTAGTGCAGGCCGAACAGCCATTCGCGGTCTTCCAGGAACTGGAAGCCGGGGGCGTTCGGCTCGAAACCCGCCAGCACGAAGATCGACACGAAGAAGGTGAAGCCCGTGGCCCCGAGCGCCAGCCACTTGGCGTTGCGCTGCGCCGCCTCGTCGTTGCCGCGCAGGAACAGGGCGAGGATCGCGGCGGCCACCAGCGGCGTGAAGGTGACGATGGAGAGAAGGTTGTCCATGTCTCAGTTCCCTGCTGCGATGGTCGTCCAGGTGATCAGGATCACGATCCCGATGACCATCGCGAAGGCGTAGGTGAAGACGTATCCCGACTGCATCCGGCCCAGCCAGCGGGTCGCCATCGGCACGATGCCCATGGCGATCCCGTTGATCGACCCGTCGATCACGTCGCCGTCGCCCCGCTTCCACAGGAAACGGCCGAGCCATTTGGCCGGGCGCACGAAGAGGACGTCGTAGATCTCGTCGAAATACCATTTGCGGAACAGGAACCGGTGCAGCGGCGCGAGGTTCGCGGCCCACTGGCCCGGCAGGGACGGCCGCGCGATGTAGCCGACCCAGGCCGCGAGGAACCCCAGCAGCATCGCCACGAAAGGCGAGACCTTGACCCAAGCGGGAACCTCATGCGCGTCGTGGATGATGTGGTTCTCGGGGCCTGCGAAGATCGCGCCCTGGCCCGGCACCTGCGGCGCGCGGACGTGGAGGGCGCCGGCCTCGCCCGCGGGGGCCTCGCCATGCGCTGGCGCCTCCGTCACGAGGCCTTCCTCCACCGGCGCGGCCACCGGCTCGACCGGCACGCCCATGAAGCGGTCCACCTGCTCCTGCGAGCCGAAGAAGGGCCCGTAGAACACCATCCCGGCCAGGACCGAGCCCACGGCCAGCACGGCCAGCGGCACGGTCATTACCGCCGGGCTTTCGTGAGCGTGCTCATGGGTGTGCATGTCGCCCCGCGGCTTGCCGTAGAACGTCAGGAACATCAGCCGCCAGGAGTAGAAGCTGGTGAACAGGGCCGCCACGACCAGCGCCCAGAAGGCGCCCGTGTTGCCGGCGAAGGCCACCTCGATCACCGCGTCCTTGGACAGGAAGCCCGCGAAGCCGATGTGCGTGAGCGGGATGCCGACGCCGGTGATGGCCAGCGTGCCGATCATCATCGCCCAGAAGGTATAGGGGATCTTCTTGCGCAGCCCGCCGTAGTTCCGCATGTCCTGCTCGTGGTGCATGGCATGGATGACCGAGCCCGCGCCGAGGAACAGCATCGCCTTGAAGAAGGCGTGCGTCAGCAGGTGGAACATGGCCACGGAATAGGCGCCCAGCCCCGCCGCGACGAACATGTAGCCCAGCTGCGACATGGTCGAATAGGCAATGACGCGCTTGATGTCGTTCTGCACGAGGCCCACGGTCGCCGCCATGAAGGCCGTGGCCGCGCCGACGACGACGACGAAGGCCATGGCCTGATCGGCGTATTCCATCAGCGGCGACATCCGGCAGACGAGGAACACCCCCGCCGTCACCATGGTCGCCGCGTGGATGAGCGCCGAGACCGGCGTCGGGCCTTCCATCGCATCGGGCAGCCACGTGTGCAGGCCGAGCTGCGCCGATTTTCCCATGGCGCCGATGAACAGAAGGAAGGCGATCAGGTTCGCGGCGTTCCAATCGGTCCAGAGGAAGCTGATCTGCGTCTCGGCCAGTTCGGGCGTGGCGGCGAAGACGTCGGTGAAGTTGATCGAATCTGTCAGGAGGAACAGCGCGAGGATGCCCAGCATGAAGCCGAAGTCGCCCACGCGGTTGACGATGAACGCCTTCATCGCCGCCGCCCCGGCCGAGGGCTTGCGCCAGTAGAACCCGATCAGCAGGTAGGAGGCGAGGCCCACGCCCTCCCATCCGAAGAACATCTGCAGAAGGTTGTCCGACGTCACCAGCGCGAGCATCGCGAAGGTGAAGAACGACAGGTAGGCGAAGAACCGGGGCTTGTAGATCTCGCCCTCGCGGAACTGCGGGTCGTGGTCCATGTAGCCGAAGGAATAGAGGTGGACGAGCGCCGAGACCGTCGTCACCACGATCAGCATGATCGCCGTCAGCCGGTCCAGACGGATCGACCAGTCGGCCATCAGGGTGCCGCTCTCAATCCAGCGGAACAGCTGCACGATCAGGGTGTCGCCGTCATGCCCGAGGAAGACGACCCAAGACAGGACCGCCGCGAGGAACAGGAAGGCGGTCGCAACCACGGTCGCCGCCGTCTCGCCGATGAACTTCCAGCCGAAGCCGCAGATGATCGCGCCCAGCAGGGGCGCGAAGAGAATGATCGTCACCATTAGAGCGCCTCAGAACTTGGCTTGCCATTCTGGCAGGAGGGACAACGGCGAATATGGATGTCGCAGCCGTTCGCATTGTAGCCGCAGCCGCAGTGCGTACAGCTCATTTCGAAAAGCCGTTGATTGTGGTGGTTTGAAGTCAGATCGGACGGACCCAGAACCTTCTGGCCGTTCGCGTTCTCATAGCCTGTCTCGGTCGTGCCCATGCTCATCCCCTCAGCCTTTCATCACGTTGACGTCTTCGACGTCGATGGTGCCACGGTTGCGGAAGAAGCAGACCAGGATGGCGAGGCCGATGGCGGCCTCGGCGGCGGCGACGGTCAGGACGAACAGCGTGAACACCTGCCCCGTGAGGTCGCCCAGAAAGCCCGAGAAGGCGACGAAGTTGATGTTCACCGCCAGCAGCATCAGCTCGATCGACATCAGGATGATGATGACGTTCTTGCGGTTCAGGAAGATGCCGAAGATGCCGATCACGAAAAGCGTGGCCGCAACGGTCAGGTAGTGTTCAAGTCCGATCATCTCGTCCCTCCGGGCCTTGTGGCGGCCCGTGCCCTTTTTCGTGTCGCCCGGACGGGTCCGGGCCTTGTCAGTCTCGTCCGCCGGTCGCGGCGGGGCGGCAGGTCAGAGCCCCTGCCCCGGCTTCACGTCGTGGACGTCCATCGCGGTGGCCGGATCGCGCCACATCTGATGCAGCACGTTCTGGCGCTTGACGTCCTTGCGGTGGCGCAGCGTCAGGGTGATCGCGCCGATCATGGCGACCAGCAGGATCAGCCCCGCAAGCTGGAACATCAGGAAATAGCGGTCGTAGAGGATCAGGCCCAGCGAGGTCGTGTTGAGTGCGGGCGGGACCGCGATGTCGGCCAGCCCCTCGGCCACGACGACGCCCTCGGCCGCGCCCCAGACGCCGTAGGCGATCACCAGCTGCATCAGCAGGATCAGCCCGATCAGCGCGGCGAGCGGCACGTAGCGTGCCATCTCGGCCTTGAGTTCGGCGAAATCGACGTCGAGCATCATGACCACGAACAAAAACAGCACCGCGACCGCGCCCACATAGACGATGATGAGGAGCATGGCGACGAATTCGGCGCCGAGCAGGACGAACAGCCCCGCCGTCGACAGAAAGCAGGCAATGAGCCACAGCACCGAATGGACCGGGTTGCGCGCGACCACCACGAACAGCCCCGACCCGACGGTGACGAAGGCGAAGAGGTAGAACGACAGGTCGAGAATCGTCATTCCGCGTCCCCCTCCAGAACCTCGTTGGCGAGGGTCATGGCCTTGTTCATCGCCGGCAGGCCGCCGAACAGACCCATGAGGCCGATCGTCTCGGCGATCTCCTGCTTCGACGCGCCCTGCTCGGCCGCCTGGCGCACGGTCAGGCGCACCTGCGCCTCGGCCTGGGCGCCCAGCACGGTCAGACCGGCGAGCGTCAGCAGCATCTTGGTCTTGGCGTCCAGGCCATCGGGGTTGAGCCCCTTGCCCATGAACTGCTCCATGAGGTCGCGCGGCATCGTGGGCCACAGCTTCTCGAACCCCTGCGGGGTGAAGGATTCCAGCGCGGGGTTCATGGCTTTGGCCATGCCCTGCATGTGGCCCATCCAGGCCGTGAAGGGGTTCTGGTCGGTCATCGGTACGGCGCATCCAGTTCCAGGTTGCGGGCGAGGATCGGCTCCCACCGCTCCCCGTTCTCGAGCAGCTTCGCCTTGTCGTAGAACAGCTCCTCGCGGGTCTCGGTGGCGAACTCGAAGTTGGGGCCCTCGACGATGGCATCCACCGGACAGGCCTCCTCGCAGAAACCGCAGTAGATGCACTTCGTCATGTCGATGTCATAGCGCGTGGTGCGGCGGCTGCCGTCGTCGCGCGGTTCGGCGTCGATGGTGATGGCCTGCGCGGGGCAGACCGCCTCGCAGAGCTTGCAGGCGATGCAGCGTTCCTCGCCGTTGGGATAGCGGCGCAGCGCGTGCTCGCCCCGGAACCGCGGACTGAGGGGGCCCTTCTCGTGCGGATAGTTCACCGTGGCCTTGGGCGCGAAGAAATACTTCAGCCCGATCCGCATCCCGGCCCACATGTCCGCGAGCAGGAAATACTTGACCGAACGGGTCCAGTCGATCTGCTGAGTCATGGCACTCTCCTCATGCGGTCGGGGGCCGAATGGCCACCCGGGACCGTGGATATGATCGTCCGGCCGCGCATCACTGGATCACCACGAGGACTTCGGGCCACCGCGCCCAGAACCCGCCCAGCACCTCGTAGCGGGCAAGAAAGGCGACCAGCACGACCCAGGCGAGCGAGAAGGGCAGGAACACCTTCCAGCCGAGCCGCATCAACTGGTCGTAGCGGTAACGCGGCACGATGGCCTTCACCATGGAGATCAGGAAGAAGATGACGAGCATCTTGCCCACCATCCACAACGCCCCGTCCGGCAGGAACGGGACGGGCGACAGCCAGCCGCCGAAGAAGATCAGCGAGATGAGGGCCGTCATCAGCACGATGGTGGCGTATTCGCCGATCATGAACAGAAGGAAGGGCGTGGAGGAATATTCGACCTGATAGCCCGCCACCAGTTCCGACTCGGCCTCCGGCAGGTCGAAGGGCGGGCGGTTGGTCTCGGCCAGGGCCGAGATGAAGAACAGGAACACCATGGGCAGGTGCGGCAGCCAGTACCAGTTCAGGAACCCGAGGTCGCCATGCTGTGCGCGCACGATGTCGGTCAGGTTGAGCGATCCGGTCGAGATGATGACGCCGATCAGGATGAGGCCGATCGACACCTCGTAGGAAATCATCTGCGCCGCCGAACGGAGCGAGCCGAGGAAGGGATACTTCGAGTTCGAGGCCCAGCCGCCCATGATGATGCCGTAGACCTCGAGCGAGGAGACGGCGAAGACGTAGAGGATGGCCACGTTGAGTTCGGCGATCGCCCAGCCGTCGCCGAAGGGGATCACCGCCCAGGCGATCATCGACAGGGTAAAGGTGATCATCGGCGCCATCAGGAAGATGGCCCGGTCCGCGCCCGCGGGAATCACGATCTCCTTCAGGGCGTATTTGAAGAAGTCCGCGAACGACTGGAGAAGGCCGAACGGCCCGACCACGTTCGGCCCCTTGCGCATCTGCACCGCCGCCCAGATCTTGCGGTCCGCATAGAGGAGGACGGCGAGACTCATGAGCAGGAGCACCACCAGCAGCAGGATCTGCGCCAGAATCGTCAGGCCGATGCCCAAAGGTGATGCCAGGAATTCGACCATTTCAGTTCCTCATACGGTCTGGATGCCCTTCGCGCGGCAATCTTCCACCGCCACTTCGGCATCGATCGTTCGCAGTCCCTTGGGAAGCGTCGGCGAAACGGTGTAAACCGCATCTCCGCGCCAAAGGCCACCCTCTTCCACAACGTTTGTCCGCACCTGCCGCGCGAATCCGTAGCCCCGGATCAGCGCATATTGCGCGGCCGCGCATTCCGCATAGTCCACAACGTCCTGCAGGTCGCGCGCGCCCCCCATCGTGACGAGGAGGTTGACCAGATCGTCGGCCAGCAGACGCGTCTCGACCCCGAGGTATTCGGGGCGGAAGACCTCCCCCTCCGGCCGGTCCTCCGTCGCGCAGCCGGCCAGCGCCGCGACCGCCGCCAGAACCGGGCCGATCCGCGGCACCATCGTCACTCCGCCGCGATCGGCGCCGTCTCGCGCTCGCGCGCCAGGCGCGACAGTTCGGCCATGAGCTCGCTCGCCCGCGCGACGGGGTTCGTCAGATAGAAGTCGCGGACCGCCGATCCGAAATCGCCCTGCCCCAGGTCGGGAAGGGGGCCGGCGGGCGCGAAGTCGTTGACGGGAACCTCGTCGAGTTCGGCCAGTTGCGGCGCGGCCTCCACCAGGGCCCGGCGCAGTTGCGCGATGCTGTCGAAAGGCAGCTGGAACCCCACTTCGGCAGAAAGCGCGCGCAGGATGGCCCAGTTCTCCTTGGCCTCGCCCGGTGCGAAGCCCGAGCGCAGCGCCAGTTGCGGCCGCCCTTCGGTGTTGACGAAAAGCCCCTGCTCCTCGGTCCAGGCGGCGCCCGGCAGGATGATGTCGGCGCGGTGCGCGCCCCGGTCCCCGTGCGAGCCCTGGTAGATCACGAAGGGTCCGGGGGGCACGTCGATCTCGTCCGCGCCCAGGTTGTAGACCACGTCGGCCGACAACGCGGCGTCGATCCCGCCCTCGGTATGGCATCCGGCATCCATCGCCCCGACCCGCCCGGCGGCCGTGTGCAGGATCAGAAGGCCCGCGCCCCGCGCTTCGGCGATCTGCCGGGCGTGCGCCAGAACGGCCGCGCCGTCGTCGCCGGTCAGCGCGGCATTGCCGAGGATAACGATCGAGGGCTTGTCGCGACTCGCCTCGTCCTCCGCCGAGATCCGCGCCAGCGCATCGCGCCCGGTTCCCAGATGCTCATGCTCGTAGGTGAGTTCGGCCGGCTGACCGATCAGCCG
Source organism: Jannaschia rubra (assembly GCF_001403735.1). GTDB lineage: Bacteria > Pseudomonadota > Alphaproteobacteria > Rhodobacterales > Rhodobacteraceae > Jannaschia > Jannaschia rubra. The sequence continues at coordinate 405,304 of NZ_CXPG01000020.1, read as the reverse complement.
CACGTCGGCACCGTGCAGCCAGGCCTTGCGGATGCGCGCGTTCAGCACCGGCGCCTCGACCGCCGGGTTCGTCCCGATCAGCAGGACGTCCTTCGCGGTGTCGATATCCTCGACCGCCGCGGTCCCCGCGTATTCCGCGCGGTCCGTGCCCAGCTTCGCCCCGTCGGTCCGGCATTCGGTGACGCCGCCCATCGCGTCCATCAGGCTGCGCAGGGCGAAGGCCGCTTCGGTGGGCGCAAGGTCGCCCACGATGCCCGCGACCCGCCGGTCCTTCATCGCCGCGGCCGCCGCCGCCAGCGCCTCGGGCCAGGTGGCCCGCGTCAGCTTGCCGTCCACGCGCACATAGGGCGTGTCGAGCCGCTGGCGCCGCAGGCCGTCCCAGACGAAGCGGGTCTTGTCGCTGATCCATTCCTCGTTGGTGCCGTCGTGGTTGCGCGGCAGGATGCGCATGACCTCGCGCCCCTTGGTGTCGACCCGGATGCTGCTGCCCAGGGCGTCCATGACGTCGATCGTCTCGGTCTTGGTCAGCTCCCAAGGCCGGGCGGTGAAGGCATAGGGCTTGGAGACCAGCGCGCCCACGGGGCAAAGGTCGATGATGTTGCCCTGAAGGTTCGATTTCAGCGTCTCGCCCAGATAGGAGGTGATCTCCGAATCCTCGCCGCGCCCGGTCTGGCCGAGGGCCGAGGTGCCGGCGACTTCGGTGATGAACCGCACGCAGCGGGTGCAGGAGATGCAGCGCGTCATATGCGTCTCGACCAGCGGGCCGAGATCCATGTCGACGGCCGCGCGCTTGGGTTCGCGGTAGCGGCTGAAGTCGACGCCGTAGGCCATCGCCTGATCCTGAAGGTCGCATTCGCCGCCCTGGTCGCAGATCGGGCAGTCGAGCGGATGGTTGATGAGGAGGAACTCCATCACCCCCTCGCGCGCCTTCTTGACCATGGGGCTGTTGGTGCGGACCTGCGGCGGCTCGCCGTCCTTGCCGGGGCGCAGGTCGCGCACCTGCATGGCGCAGCTCGCGGCGGGCTTGGGCGGGCCGCCCACGACCTCGACCAGGCACATCCGGCAGTTGCCGGCGATGGACAGACGCTCGTGATAGCAGAAGCGGGGGATCTCCACGCCCGCCATCTCGCAGGCCTGGATCAGGGTCATCTCGGCCGGAGCCTCGATTTCGGTCCCGTCGATGACGATTTTCTTGAGGTCGGCCATGCCCATCGCTCCGGTCTGCTAGCAGCGCGTTTCGGAGGTGGTTCTAGACCGGCCGCGCGGCGGAGGCCAGTGCGTCAAGGTGCCAAATCGGGGCGACCGATCAGCGCGGCGCCAGAAGCCGCCCGATGTTGGTGTCGCGCGCCACCTCGGTCCGGCCGACCGCGCAATGGCCGGCGACGTCGCCGCGTACGGCCCCCATCCCGGCCAGCCTGTCGCGGGCCACGGCCTCCAGCTTCCGCTTCTCGGCCTTGTCGTCGATGAACGCCTCGATCTCGGCCGGGGAGTAGCCCATCTGCCGCGCCGCCGACTTGAGCGACAGAAGGTAGCTCAGGCCGCGCAGCCGCCGCGCGTCGATGTCGGGGCACACGCGCGAGATCTCGTAGGCGATGCCGACGACGATCAGCCCTTCGGTGATCCCCGCCTCGTCCTTGAGGGCGGCGGAAGCGGGGGCGGCGAGGATCGCGGCCGACAGCAGGATGGGAAGAAAGCGCATGGGTCCGTCCTCGGGTCGCAAGCTGGGGGAGAGGACAGAACTTGGGGCAAGGGCGATGCTATTCAATATCGCCCCCGCCCCGGGGGCCGGATCGCGCGCAGGTCAGCGCGAAATGCAGGTTCCGGCCAGCAGGACGGCGCCGGTTTCGTCCACCGCGACCTGTTCGGGCGCACGGTCCGGCCCCTGCGACCAGGCGATCTCGGATCCGCCGAAGGTCCGCAGGCAATAGGCCACCGCCTCGGCCCGGCCGGCCTCCAGCGCGGCGGCCATGTTGCGCCCCTCGCCCCGCGTCGCGGTGGCGAAACCGCGGCCGTCGGCGGTGGCGGGCGTCACGCGGGTGCGGAACCGCACGCCCCCGATCTCGGTCTGGCTGCCGCGCAGCCCCCCTGCCCCGCTGAACGGCCCCGAGGCCGCGGAGCCCAGGCTGTCGAGCGTGCCGCAGGATGCGAGCGCCATCGCGCCCAGAAGAAGAACCGTCAGCCTCATGCGGCGACCTCCCGTCGGTGGGTTGGGGTATGGCGCGGGGCCTGCGTCACGACACGAAGGCCCCGATGAGCGCCATCACCGCCAGCGTCAGCGTGCAGACCACGCCCGCCACATAGCAGGCCGAGCGCAGCATCTGGTTCTCGGTCCCGATGTGGACGGCGGCCATTGCGATGCGCGCCACCATGAACAGCGCGGCGAACAGGTTCACCCAGAACGGCGGCCCGCCCGCGAGGATGGCCGCGACCGTGGCCGCGACGAACACGCCCGACGTCTCGACCGCGTTCAGATGCGCGCGTGACCGGCGATAGGCGGGGTCGGAATAGTCCCGCGCCGGATGCCCGCTGTCGGTCCGACGGCGCGACGTGCCGTGTCCCGACAGGCCGGTCAGCACGATCAGCAGCAGCGCCCAGAGCGCCAGCGCGGCCAGTGCGTGCGAATAGGGCGCAAAAAGCGGCGTCACGACGTCCGCGGGCGCGACCTGCGCCAGCGCCGGACCGGCCGCCAGGAACGGCAGCGCGGCTGGCAGGGCGCGGATCACTCCGCGGCCACCGCGCTCACGCGACCGCTGCGCTTGTGCTTGATGCGGTCCTCGATCTCGTCCCGGAAGTGCCGGATCAGGCCCTGGATCGGCCAGGCGGCCGCGTCGCCCAAGGCGCAGATCGTGTGTCCCTCGACCTGCTTGGTCACGTCGAGCAGCATGTCGATCTCCTCGACCTCCGCATCGCCGCGCACCAGCCGGTCCATCACCCGCATCATCCAGCCCGTGCCCTCGCGGCAGGGCGTGCACTGGCCGCAGCTTTCGTGCTTGTAGAAGGCCGAGAGCCGCCAGATCGCCTTTATGACGTCGGTGGAGTTGTCCATCACGATCACGGCGGCGGTGCCCAGGCCCGACTTCTGCTCCCGCAGGTAGTCGAAATCCATGATCGCCTCCCGCATCTCGCTGCCCGGCAGGAGCGGCACCGAGGCGCCGCCGGGGATCACCGCCTTGAGGTTGTCCCAGCCGCCCCGGATGCCGCCGCAGTGCTTGTCGATCAGCTCCTCGAAGCCGATGGACATGGCCTCCTCGACGACGCAGGGGCGGTTGACGTGGCCCGAGATGGCGAAAAGCTTGGTGCCCGCATTGTTGGGCCGGCCGAAGCCCGCGAACCATTCGGCCCCGCGCCGCAGGATGGTGGGCACGACCGCGATGGACTCGACGTTGTTCACCGTCGTGGGGCAACCGTAGAGGCCCGCGCCCGCCGGGAACGGCGGCTTCATCCGCGGCATCCCCTTCTTGCCTTCCAGCGATTCGAGCAGCGCCGTCTCCTCGCCGCAGATGTAGGCGCCGGCGCCATGCGCCACATAGAGGTCGAAGTCCCAGCCCGACTTGCAGGCGTCGGGGCCGATCAGCCCGGCGTCATAGGCCTCGTCGATGGCGGTCTGAAGCGCCTCGCGCTCGCGGATGTATTCGCCGCGGATGTAGATGTAGCAGGCATGCGCGCCCATGGCGAAGGAGGCGATCAGCGCGCCCTCGATCAGGGTGTGGGGATCATGGCGCATGATCTCCCGGTCCTTGCAGGTTCCGGGCTCCGACTCGTCGGCGTTGATGACCAAGTAGGCCGGGCGTCCGTCGCTTTCCTTGGGCATGAACGACCACTTGAGGCCGGTGGGGAACCCCGCGCCGCCGCGCCCGCGCAACCCGCTGGCCTTCATCACCTCGACGATCTTGTCGCGGCCCATGGCGATCAGGTCGCCGGTCCCGTCCCAGTGGCCCCGCGCCCGGGCGCCCTTGAGCGAACGGTCCGCCATCCCGTAGATGTTGGTGAAGATCCGGTCCTGGTCTTTCAGCATCGTCGTCACTCCTTCATCCGGCGCATCCGCCAGATCATCACGGTGTCATATATCGCCCAGGCCATGCCGACCAGTGCCACGGAATCGCCCAGGCCCATGACCCGCCGCGACAGGTCGAATTGCGCGCCGAGAAACTGCAGCAGCGCCCAGCCGAGAAAGACCGCCAGGATGACGATGGCCACCCGGGCGGAGCGTTTGGCGATCGCCACGTCGAGATCCGAGGGTCCGGTCATTTCGGCGCCTCTTGAACAGGTCGGTATGGGCGGCGTCAAGCGACCGCGGGGTCGCAGGTATCACCGCGCGCCGTCGGCGCTCCCCCGCCGCGAGAACTCCGTCGCGCCGCCAAGCGCCAGCGTCTTGGCCTGCGATACCCAGTCGTCGCGGCTCACCCGGCCCCGGAACCCTTCCAGGTGGCTGTCGACCCAGGCGACCTCGGCATCGGTCCAGGCGGCGATCTGGTCGAAGTGCCAGAAGCCGAGCTCGTTGCACTGGCGCTCCAGCTTCGGGCCCACGCCCTTGATCTTCTTCAGGTCGTCCCCCTTGCCGTCGCGCGGTGCGTCGAGCGTTGCGGGCTTCGACGCGCCGCCCTCGTTCATCGCGTCGGGCACGGGCACGGTGGGAGTGGACGGCGTCTCCACCGCCTTCCGGGCCGAGGCGGGCAGTGCATCGTCGGGGGCGCCGGGGGCAGGCCGGTTGGTGGGTTGCGGCGCGGGCTCGGGCGTCAGCACGACGCCCGCCTGATTGGCGCTCGCCTCGGCCGGGGGAGCTTCGGCCTCCGCGGCCGGCGCCGTGCCGCCGGCGCGCGCACCTTCGCCCAAGGGCGTGCCCGTCATCGCGGGGGATGTCGCGGCAGGGGCCCCGCCCCCCGCAGCCGCCCCGCCGCCCGCGACGGTCGGAGGCACGGCGCTCTGCGGTGCGTCCTGCGGACGGGACGAGGCCGACGACGGCGGTGCGGAGGCCGCATCGTCCCGCCCGATCAGGCCCAGGAGCAGCAGCACGATCCCGAACACGATCAGGCCGGCGATCAGCGACCAGAAGAATCCCCAGTCGGCGGCCAGCCAGAACAGAAGCCACGCGACGACCCCGCTGGCCGCCGCGATGGGCATCCGGTTCCTGTGAACGGTGGCTCCGGTGTCGTCCATTGTGCATCTCCCCAGATGGTCGGGGGATCATCCCGGTCGACGCCCCCAGTTACGTGTCGCGCGCGGAGGTGTCGGTCTCTCCTCCGTCCGCCAATACCTTAGCCTGTTTGACCCATTCGTCACGCGTCACGCGACCCTTGAACCCTTCGAGGTTGGAATCCACCCAGGCGATTTCCGCGTCGGACCAGGCCGCGATCTGGTCGAAATGCCAGAACCCCATGGAATTGAGCATGTTTTCCAGTCTAGGTCCGACGCCCCGTAGGCGCTTCAGGTCGTCGCCCCGTCCGGCGCGGGGTTGCGCCAGGCCGGCCGGGCGAGTGCCCGCGCCAGCGCCGACCGATTCGCTCGTGGCCCGCACCTCGGTCGCGGTCCTCTGGCCGTCCGGCTGGCCGTCGGCATCGACCGACCCGCCGGTGACGACCGGGCGCGCGCCTTCGCCGATGCCTTCGGCCGCGTCGCCGGGCAGGCCGGGTGCGACCTCACCCTCGTCCGGGCGGCCCTTGGCCTCGGCGTCCGAGCCGCGCACATTGGCCACCGCATCGCTGGCGTCGCCGCGCTCGCGGTTGGCGTCGTCTTCGCCGCGCACCTTGCCGGCCTGCTTGCCGTCTGGTCCCGAAGGGCCCAGCATCGGGTCACGGGCGGCAGTCTTCGGATCGAGGTCGGCGGCTTCGGCGCGATGCCACGGCGTGCGGAGCGGCACCTCGGTCCCGTCGATGCGCCGGATCGTGTCGCCGATGGCCAGCGCCTGCGCGACCGAGACGTTGTGCTCATGGTCCTTGTCTTCGGCGTGATCCGTGAGCGTCGTCGCGCCGCCCAAGGGTTCCGAGGCGAAGCGTCCGTTCTGCGGTCCGGGCACCGGCACCGCGCCCTGACGCAACTCGTCCAGGATCTCGCCCAGCCGCGCGGCGGTCAGATCCTCGTAGTAGTCCTTGCCGATCTGCGCCATCGGCGCGTTGGAGCAGGCGCCCAGGCACTCGACCTCCTCCCATGACAGTTGCCCGTCGGCGCTGACCTCATGGGGACGCGGCGCGATCTTCTCGCGGCAGACGGCGACCAGATCCTCGGCCCCGCAGATCATGCAGGAGGTGGTGCCGCAGATCTGGATATGCGCGGTCTTCCCCACAGGCTGAAGCTGGAACATGAAGTAGAAGGTCGCCACCTCCAGCGCGCGGATATAGGCGAGGCCCAGCATGTCGGCCACATGCTCGATCGCCGGCCGCGTCAGCCAGCCCTCCTGCTCCTGCGCGCGCCAGAGCAGCGCGATGATCGCGCTGGCCTGCCGCCCCTCGGGGTATTTCGTCATCTGCGCCTCGGCCCACTCCCGGTTGGCGGGGGTGAAGGCGAAGGTCTCGGGCTGGTCGGGGGAAAGGCGGCGGAGCATGGCGTGGAATCCGGTCGGCTAGGTCAAATCATTGGGCGAGAAGAAGGAACGAGGATCCGAAGATCACCCCCGCGCCCCCAAGGGCGAGAAGGGACAGGCCGATCACGTTCCCGAGCAGATAGGCCGGGCCGGGATCACGGAACCTGCGCGCCGCGAAGATGGCAAGGCTGACGGACGTGACCTGAAGCAGGGCGACCGCGATCATCGTCATCATGCCGATTCCTCCCTGCACGCGGGACGCGGCCTCAACGGTCGATCTCCCCGAACACCACGTCCAGCGTGCCGATGATGGCGGCCACGTCGGCAAGCTGGTGCCCCTTCGAGATATGGTCCATCGCCTGAAGATGCAGGTAGCCCGGCGCGCGCAGTTTGGCGCGGTAGGGTTTGTTCGACCCGTCCGACACCATGTAGACGCCGAACTCGCCCTTGGGCGCCTCGACCGCGGCATAGACCTCGCCCGCCGGCACGTGGAACCCTTCGGTGTAGAGCTTGAAGTGGTGGATCAGGCTCTCCATCGAGGTCTTCATGTCGCCCCGCTTCGGCGGCGTCACCTTGCCCCGCGCCAGGATGTCGCCCTGCCCCTCGGGGGCCCGCAGCTTTTCGATGGCCTGGAGCATGATGCGGACCGATTGCCGCATCTCCTCCATGCGCACCAGGAACCGGTCGAAGCAGTCGCCGTTCCGCCCCGTGGGGATCAGGAAGTCGAACTCGTCGTAGCACTCATAGGGCTGCGCGCGACGCAGGTCCCAAGTCAGGCCGGACCCCCGCGCCATGACGCCGGAGAAGCCCCAGTCCATCACCTCCTGCTCGGAAATGATGGCGATGTCGACGTTGCGCTGCTTGAAGATGCGGTTCTCCGACAGCAGCCCGTCGATGTCGTCGAGCACGGCGGGGAACGTGCCGCACCACGTCTCGATGTCGTCCAGAAGGCTGGGCGTCAGGTCCTGGTGCACGCCCCCGGGCCGGAAGTAGGCCGCGTGGAGCCGCGCGCCGCTCGCCCGCTCGTAGAACTCCATGAGCTTCTCGCGCTCGTTGAACCCCCAGAGCGGCGGCGTCAGCGCGCCCACGTCCAGCGCCTGCGTCGTGACGTTGAGCAGATGCGACAGGATGCGCCCGATCTCGCAATAGAGGACGCGGATCAGGCTCGCCCGGCGCGGCACCTCCGTCCCGGTCAGCCGCTCGATGGCGAGGCACCAGGCGTGTTCCTGGTTCATCGGCGCCACGTAATCCAGCCGGTCGAGATATGGCAGGTTCTGCAGATAGGTCCGGCTCTCCATCAGCTTCTCGGTGCCGCGATGCAGCAGCCCGATGTGGGGGTCGCAGCGCTCCACGATCTCGCCGTCGAGTTCCAGCACCAGCCGCAGCACGCCATGCGCCGCCGGATGCTGCGGCCCGAAGTTGATGTTGAAGTTCCGGATCCGCTGCTCACCCGTCAGCATATCCTGGGAGCCGTCGTCGTAGGTGTTCCTGCGAATGTCGCCGTCCATCACCTGCCCCCTTTTTTACGTAAATAGCGATCCTCTAAGTCGCAGAAATAGCGATTCATGTTCCGCTTTTGCTTCTTTGCGCTCAACCAGATCGATAGTCTATCAGACAAGGTCAGCACTCCCACGGCAAAAGCTACAAGGCCACCACCAGTAGTCGCAAGAAGGTAAAAGATGCTCACTTCGCCTCCCCCTTCTCGTCGCCGGGCAGCACGTATTCCGCACCCTCCCACGGCGACATGAAATCGAACTGCCGGTATTCCTGCGTCAGGTTCACAGGCTCGTAGATCACGCGCTTGGTGACCTCGTCGTACCGCACCTCGGTATAGCCCGTGGTCGGGAAATCCTTGCGCAGCGGATGACCGCGAAAGCCGTAGTCGGTCAGGATGCGGCGCAGGTCCGGATGGCCCGAGAACAGCACGCCGAACATGTCGAACACCTCCCGCTCGAACCAGTTGGCGGAGGGATGGATGCCGGTGATCGAGGGCACGATCTCCTCGGCGCGCACGCGGGCCTTCACGCGGATGCGCTGGTTCCGGTACATCGACAGGAAGTGATAGACGATGCAGAACCGCCGGTCGTCGCCCGGATAGTCGATCGCGGTGATGTCCACGAGCGACGCGAACCGGCACTGTTCGTCGCTCCGCAGGAAGTCCACCAGGGCCGGCACGTCCGACGCCGTGGCCTCCAGCGTCAGCTCGTCCGTGGCGATGGAATGGGACGACACCAGATCGCCCTGCCGCAGCTCGATATGCGCCGCCAGTTCCCGAAGTTGTTCTTCCATCAGCGCACCAGCGTTCCGGTCCGGCGGATCTTCCGCTGGAGTTGCAGGAGACCGTAGAGCAGCGCCTCGGCCGTGGGCGGACAGCCCGGCACGTAGAGGTCGACCGGCACGATCCGGTCACAGCCCCGCACCACCGAATAGCTGTAGTGATAGTATCCGCCGCCATTGGCGCAGGACCCCATGGACAGCACGTACCGCGGCTCGGGCATCTGGTCGTAGACCTTGCGCAGCGCCGGCGCCATCTTGTTGGTCAGCGTGCCCGAGACGATCATCAGGTCCGACTGGCGCGGAGAGGCGCGGGGCGCCATGCCGAACCGCTCCATGTCGTAGCGGGGCATGGCCGTGTGCATCATCTCGACCGCGCAGCAGGCAAGGCCGAAGGTCATCCAGTGCAGGCTGCCGGTGCGCGCCCAGTTGATGATGTCCTCGGTCGATGTCAGCAGGAACCCCTTGTCCTGAAGCTCTCGGTTCAGAAGCTGGGTGGCGTGTTCTTTGTCGCCGCCCGCGGTGTTCAGTCCGGTCTGCACGCCCATCGTCGCCGCTCCTTCGGGAATCTCGGCGGGGGCGCGGGGCCCCCGGTCGGTCTGCGGTGTAGCCCGCGCCCCATTGGGGGTCAACGCGCGCACCGCGATACGTTACATAGAACGGACGGCGACGGAATTGCAGGCCCCCGCCCGCGACATGGCGTCCCGCCCCCAAGCCACCCTCGCGCGTGTCCACCGGGCAGGAGCCTCCGGCGGGAGTATTTAGGGCAGGAAGAAAGGGGCAGGTCGCCCCCGGCGGACAGATCGCCAGGCGTAAGGCCATCCGGGGGCGGGGAAGCCAGGCTTCTCCCTGTACGGCCATCGGCTCTCCAGCCTGTTCCGCAGGGGTCAGCCTGCCGCGGGCGGGTTAAGATCGGGTGAACGAGGCTTCTTCCTGTCGGAAATACTCACCGGCGCCGCGTCCGCCCGGGACGCGGCCGGGGGACAGGATCACTCCCAGTCGAGAGCGCCCTTCTTCCATTCGTAGGCGAACCCCACCGTCAGGACGCCCAGGAAGACCATCATCGACCAGAACGCGGCCTCCGTCAGGCCCGCGAACGACACGGCCCAGGGAAACAGGAACGCGATCTCGAGGTCGAAGATGATGAACAGGATCGCCACGAGGTAGAAACGCACGTCGAACTTCATCCGCGCGTCGTCGAAGGCGTTGAAGCCGCATTCGTAGGCCGAGACCTTCTCGGGATCGGGGTTGCGGACAGCCAGCACCACGGCCGCCAGAACCAGCACCAGCCCCAGCCCCACCGCCACGACGAGGAAGACCAAAATCGGCAGGTATTCGCGAAGCAAAAAGTCCATGGGCAGCCTCCGGGCGTCTCGGGTTCCCCCGCTCTAAGGCCGGGTCGGGGCGACGTCAACGCGCCCGGCGGCCGACCGGGGCCGGGGCGCGCCCATCAGCGTCATCTTGACCCAGGCGGGCCCCACGCCCGGCGCGGCGATGCGGCACCAGTCCTGCGCCGGGTTGCAGACGTCGATCCGGCCACCCTCGCCGGGGCGCAACCGCCCGACGACGGCGTTCTCCGTCCCCGGCCCCGCCCGCATGTTCACCAGCCCGGCCGTGACGTTGCCGAACGGCTCGGTCACCGAAAAGATCAGCGGCGGCACCCCGTCCGCCACCCGGGGCGCCTCAGGCGACGCTCGGTCCGGCGCATCGGGCAGGGGGTCGACGAACACGGGATACATGGGCACCGGCTGTGGCGCCACGTCCATGGGGTCGAGCGGTGCCGCCGCCGTGCCACCCCGTGCGCCCAGGACCGACACGTTGATCCAGCCCCATTTCGCGTTCGTCGAGACGATGCACCACAGGCCCCGTTCGTCGCAATGGCCCAGGTCCGCCACCTCGCCCGGGTCGAGGCGGTCGGTCTCGGGATAGAACAGTCCAGGCCCCTCGCGCAAAAAGACAGGATAGGCGTTCGCGTTGCGGATCGTCTGTGCCACGCCAGGTTGCGCGCAGAACAGGGCGACAAGGATGATCGCGACGATCCGTTTCATCAAAGCCTCCGGGCGGCACCGCGGGGTCCGGCACCCGCCCCTCGCCGGTCGCATGGCGTGACGGCGGCCGCAAGGACGGGCCGGTGTTATCGGCTATCCGAGGCTTGCCAGCAGGGCCGCCGACGGGTCGCCCGTGGCGGGCAGGCCGCGCGACCGCTGATAGGCGGCGATGGCCGTGCGGCTTTTCGGGCCGATCACCCCGTCGCTGCCGTCGGTGTCGAATCCCGCCGCCGTCAGCCGCCGTTGCAGGTCCTGCCGCTGGTCGATGGTCAAGCCGTATCGGTCGGGCCCGAAGGGTTGCCGTAGCGGCCCGCCGCCCGCGATGCGGTCCGCCAGGTGGCCCACCCCCAGGGCATAGCTGTCGGAGTTGTTGTAGCGCTTGATGACGCGGAAGTTCGGCCCCGTCCGGAACGACGGCCCGCCCGCGTCGGGCGTCAGGTTGCCGTTCGGGTCCTCGACCGCCCAGGAGGCGCCCCGCTGCCAGCCCGCCCCCGCCAGATAGGCCGCGGCCGAGGCAAGCGCATCCGTCGGGTCCTCGCCCCAGATGTCGCGGCGCCCGTCGCCGGTGAAATCCACCGCCGATTGCAGATAGGACGTGGGGATGAACTGCGTGTGGCCCATGGCCCCGGCCCAGCTTCCGACCATCCGATCGGGTGTCACGTCGCCCGCCTGGAGGATCTTCAGCGCCGCGATCAACTGCGCCTCGAAGAAGGCGCCGCGGCGGCCGTCATAGGCCAACGTCGACAGGGCCGAGACCGTGCCGATATCGCCGCGCCGCTGGCCGAAATTGCTCTCGACGCCCCAGATCGCCGCGACGATCTCGGCGGGAACGCCGTATCGCCCCTCGATCGCGGTCAGCGTCGCGCGGTTGCGCGCAAAGGCCGCGCGGCCCTCGGCAACCTTCCGTTCAGGCGCCACGATGGCGATGTAATCCTCGAAGCTGCGCTTGAACTCGGTCTGGTTGCGATCGCGCTCGACCACGCCGGGCAGGAAGCCCGCGCCCCGAAAGGCACCGTCGATGACGTCCTGCCGGATGCCCTGCGCCGCAGCCCGCCCCTTGAACGACGCGACCCAGGCATCCCAGCCCGGGTTCGGCTGCGGCAGCAGCGCGGGGTCCTGCCGCCGGGCGGCCACGCCCGCGCCGGGGGGCCTGCCCGAACAGCCCGTGACCAGGACAGCGGAGGCGGCGAGGGTGAACGCACGACGGGTGAGCATGGGCCTGTGATCCTTCTGGCGAGGGTTTCGCCCGAGCCTAGCGATACCGGTCCCGACGGCAAGACGTCAGATCGCGCCCCCGCCCCTTCGGCAAGGTGACGGCGGGTCAGTCGGCCCAGCGCGGCTTGCGCCGGTCGAAGAAGGCGCCCACGCCTTCGGCCGCCTCCTCCCCCTCCCACCGGGCGGCGAGCGCGTCGATGGTGGCCGCGATCGTGTCCTCGTCGATCACGGGTCCCAGGCTGCGGGCCAGCCGCTTGGCATCGGCCACGGCCCCCGGCGCGCAGGACAGATAGGGCGCGACCTCGGCCTCGACCGCGGCGTCCAGATCGTCCGGGGCGACCACGCGCGCCACCACGCCCAGGTCCCGCGCCTCGGCCGCGCCGAAGCGGCGGCCGTTCATGAAGACGCGCCGCGCCGGCCCCTCGCCCAGCCGCGCGATGACATAGGGGCCGATGGTCGCGGGGATCAGGCCCAGCCGCGTCTCGGTCAGGCCGAACAGCGCGCTGTCGGCCGCCACCGCCACATCGGCCACGCAGCAAAGCCCCACGCCACCGCCGAAAGCATTGCCCTGCACCCGCGCGATCAGGGGCTTGGGCAGGGTATTCAACGCCTGCAACATCCCCGCCAGCCGCCGCCCTTCGACGGCCCGCGCCGCGGCATCCGCATCGAACTGCGCCCGCATCCACCGCAGGTCGCCCCCCGCGCAGAAGGACGCGCCCCGCCCGGTCAGCACGACCACCCGGCTGTCGTCGGCGCCGAGCGTGCCCGCCAGGCCGGTCAACTCGTCCATCATCGCCGCCGACAGCGCGTTGTGCGTCTCCGGCAGGTCCAGCGTCACCGTCACGACGCCGCGCGCGTCGCGGGCGACCTCAAGCGTCTCGTGGGTCATGTTGCCCTCCCTTTCGTCCAATCGGCATGGATCCAGACCATCCGGTCGCAGAACCACAGCTTCGGCAGGATCGCGAGCGCCACGCCGAACACCGCCCAGTCCCACCAGAGCGCCCAGAGCCCCCAACCCATGACCGCGAGGCCGGGCAGGCTGCCCATGCTCAGCCAGACGGCCATCCGCCGGTGACGGGGCGCGATGTCGGCGCGGTGGCGCAGGAAGATGCGCTCGCCCTCCACCGCGCGGGTGGCCCAGTTGTCGGGGTCGTACTCCGCGGAAAAGAGGCGCGGGTTCAGCCAGTTCCAGCCGAGCGCCCCGGCCAGCGGGACCAGCGCCCACCAGCCCAGCCAGACGCGCGACCAGATGGCCAGCGCGATCAGCGGCAGCACGGTGAACCGCGTCGCCACCGACCGGGGGTTGCCGTGCCGCGCCCAGGCCGCGTCGTCCATCGCCATAAGGCGTTCGGCCCCCCGGAACACATCCATCAGCCCGACCGCATGCCCCGCGCCAGCGCCGCCGCCTGCGCCACCACCTGCGCGTCCAGTCCGGTATCGAAGCCCGCCGCCTCCAGATGCGCCAGCACCGCCTCGGTCGCCACGTTGCCCGCCGCCCCCGGCGCATAGGGGCAGCCGCCGAGCCCCCCCACGGCGGCGTCGAACACGCGCAGGCCCCGCGCCAGCGCCACGTCGATATTGGCCAGCGCCCGACCGGCCGTGTCGTGGAAATGTCCGGCGAGCGCCGCCGCCTCGATCTCGCCCGAAACGGCGTCCAGCATGGCGTCCACCGCCTCGGGCGTGCCGCGTCCGATGGTGTCGCCCAGGCTCACCTCGTGGCAGCCTAGGTCGCGCAGCGCGGCCACAACGCGCGCCACATCGCCCGGCGCGGTCGGCCCGTCGAAGGGGCAGTCGGTCACGCAGGAGACATAGCCCCGCACCGGCACGCCGTCGGACCGTGCAGCCGCCGCCACCGGAGCGAACCGCGCGAGGCTTTCCGCGATGGTCGCGTTCAGGTTCGCGCGCGAGAACCCTTCGGAGGCCGAAGCGAAGATCGCCACCTCGTCCGCGCCCGCCGCCCGCGCGCCCTCGTATCCGCGCAGGTTGGGCGTCAGCGCCGCATAACCCACGCCCGGCGCGCGCGCGATGCCGGCCAGAACCTCGGCCCCGTCGGCCATCTGCGGCACCCACCTGGGGCTCACGAAGCTCGCCACCTCGATCCGCCGGAACCCCGCGCGCGACAGAAGGTCGACCAGCGCGATCTTGTCGGCGGTGGGGATCGGGCGCTTTTCGGTCTGCAACCCGTCGCGGGGGCCGACCTCGAAGATCTCGACGGCCTCAGGCATCGGGCACCTCGTAGAAGTCCCGGGCGTGCAGCGCGTTCACCGGCTCGACCGGACAGGCGGGGCGGGATTCGCAACGTGCCAGCCAAGCGGCAAGCTGGGGCCGGTCGCCGATGCGGTGGAAATGCCGCGCCATCATCACCGCCTGCCCCACCGCCACATCGGCGGCCGAGAACGACGAGAGAAGCCAGTCGCCCGCGAGCCGCGCCTCGATGGCGTCGAAGCACTTGCCCACGCGCGCCGCCTCCAGCTTCATCACCACGGGCGAGCGCATCCAGTCCTCGCGCAGCGCGATGTGCTGCTGCGTCAGCGCGGCGGAGTGCTGGCTGATCGTCTCCGCGAAATGCAGCAGGATCAGCCAGTCCGCCCGCTCCGCCTCACCCGGCGCGCGGCCGAGGCCCGTCTCGGGATGGGTCTCGCAGAGCATCTCGATGATGGCGCCGCTTTCCCACAGCGACCGGCCCCCCATCTCCAGCGCGGGCACCCGTCCGGCAGGGTTCAGCGCCAGGAACTCCGGCCCGCGCAGCGCCTTGTCGAAGGGCCAGACGCGGACCTCCGCCTCCAGCCCCATCTCGCGCAGCAGCCACAGCACGCGGTCGGACCGCGTGCCGGGGACGTGGTGGAGGGTGATCTTGCTCATTCCTCCTCCATCCGGATCAGGGGCGCGCCCGCCTCGACCTGGGTGCCGGCGGTCGCCAGGACCTCGGCCACGGTGCCGTCGCGGGGGGCGGTCAGCACATGCTCCATCTTCATGGCCTCCAGCACGGCCAGCCGGTCGCCCTGCGCCACGGTCGCGCCCGTCTCGACGAAGACCGCCTTGACGAGGCCGGGCATCGGCGCCTCGACCAGCCCCGACGCGGCCCCGCCCGCCGCATCGACGGCCAGGGGGTCGGGCACATCGAAGCTGTGCGCGTCGTCGTCGAAGACATGGACGACGCCGGGCCCATGCGCCACCTCGGCCGCAACGGGCGCGCCGTCGATGCGCCAGCCGCCGTCGCGCGTCACCTCGTGCGCGGCGTCCTCCAGCGTCACGCGACAGCTGCCGCCGCCCCGTGCCTCGACCCGCGCCGTCATTTCGTCGCCCCGCGAGACCAGCCGCGCCGTCCAGGCGAGCGGCGTCCAGAGGTGCGCGCCTTCCTGCCATTGCGGCCGGTCGAGCCCGAGCGCCGCCAACGCCGCGAGCGCGCGCACCTGCGACGAAGGCTCCGGCCGCGCGGACAGGGCCGCGATATCCCGATCGATCAACCCGGTATCCACGTCCCCCGCCCGGAACCCCTCGTGCCGCGCGAGGCGGCGCAGGAAGGCGAGGTTCGTGACCGTCCCCGCCACCCGCGTCCCCGCCAGCGCGCGTTCCAGCGACAGAAGCGCCGTGGCCCGCGTCGGCCCGTGGACCACCACCTTGGCGATCATCGGGTCGTACCAGGGCGAGATCGTATCGCCCGCCCGCACCCCCGTCTCGGCGCGCACGCCCGGCGGGAAGCGCAGGTGGGTCAGGCGGCCCGTCTGCGGAAGGAAGCCGTTTTCCGCATCCTCGGCGTAGAGCCGCGCCTCGAAGGCGTGACCCTCGATCGTCAGGTCCTCCTGCGCGGCGGGCAGCGGCTCGCCCGAGGCGACGCGGAGCTGCCATTCCACCAGATCGACGCCGGTGATGGCCTCGGTCACGGGGTGTTCCACCTGAAGCCGGGTGTTCATCTCCATGAACCAGAAGCCGTCGGGGCGCAGGCCGTCCGATCCGTCGACGATGAACTCGACCGTGCCCGCGCCGGAATAGCCGATGGCCTCGGCCGCGCGGACGGCGGCGTCGCCCATGGCGGCGCGCATTTCGGGCGTCATGCCGGGGGCCGGGGCCTCCTCGATCACCTTCTGGTGGCGGCGTTGCAGCGAGCAATCGCGTTCGAACAGGTGCAGCGCGCGGGTGCCGTCGCCGAAGACCTGCACCTCGATGTGGCGGGGCGAGGCGATCCATTTCTCGATCAGCACATGGTCGTTGCCGAAGGCCTTGGCGGCCTCGGACTTCGCCGCCTCCAGCGCGTCGGCGAAGGCGTCGGGGGCCTCCACCCGCCGCATCCCCTTGCCGCCGCCCCCCGCGACAGCCTTGATGAGGACCGGATAGCCGATGTCCCCGGCCTGCCGCGCCAGATGCGCGGGGTCCTGGTTCTCGCCGCGATAGCCGGGCACGACCGGCACACCGGCCTTCTCCATCAGGTCCTTCGCCGCGTCCTTGAGGCCCATCGCCCGGATCGCGCTGGCGGACGGGCCGATGAACACCAGCCCCGCCGCCTCCACCGCCTCGACGAAAGCGGGGTTCTCGGACAGGAAGCCGTAGCCGGGGTGGATCGCCTCCGCCCCCGTGGCCCGCGCGGCTTCGATGATGGCGTCGCCGCGCAGATAGCTGTCGGCGGGGGCGGCACCGCCCAGCGACACGGCCTCGTCCGCCATGGCGACATGCCGCGCGCCGCGGTCGACGTCGGAATGGACGGCGACCGTCCGCACTCCCAGCCTGCGGCAGGTGTCGATGACGCGGCAGGCGATCTCGCCCCGGTTGGCGATCAGGATGGTGGCGAACATCAGGGGGCCTTTCCCGCGTAATCCTCGACCATGCGGAAGGTCTCGCACATGATCTTCATGTCGTCCGACCAGCCCCCCGTGGCGGCGAAATAGGGGCGGTAGACCTTTTGCCAGTGGGCCAGGTCGCGGAACTCGCCCTGTGCGGCCACGAAGGCCTCGTCCATCTCAGACCAGCGGCGCGTCTCGACGGCGACGGTCTCGACCATCAGGGCGGGCGTTCCGTCCCAGTCCAACGCCACGTCGCGCCGCCCGACCTCGGGCCAGGCATCGCCGCGGGGGCCGTAGTGGCGCGCCGCCTCGCAGGTCGCGGTCTTCCGCCCCGACCGCACCAGTGCCAGGATCGCGTCGCAGCGGGCCGCGTCGTCGCCGAAGCGGAAGGTCTCGGCTTCGGGGTTCGCGTCCACGATCTCCTGCAGGCTCGTCATCGTGGCACGCTCCCGTCCCTGCTTTCCGAATATGCCCGCCGGAGGCACCCGACCCCGGTCACATGCGGAACACGCCGAAGCGTGTCTCCCCGACAGGCGCATTGAGCGCGGCGCGCAGCGACAGGGCCAGCACCTGCCGCGACTTGCGTGGGTCGATGATGCCGTCGTCCCAGAGCCGGGCGGAGGCGTAAAGGGGGTGCGACTGGCGCGCGAACATCTCCTCCGTCGGGCGGCGGAAGGCGGCTTCCGCCTCGGCGGACCACTCCTCGCCCGCCCGCTCCATCGCGTCGCGTTTCACGGTGGCCAGCACCCCCGCCGCCTGCGCGCCGCCCATGACCGAGATGCGCGAATTGGGCCATGTCCAGAGGAACCGCGGCTGATAGGCGCGGCCCGCCATGCCGTAGTTCCCCGCCCCGAAGCTGCCGCCGACCAGCATGGTGATCTTGGGCACGGCGGTGGTGGCCACGGCCGTGACCATCTTGGCACCGTGGCGGGCGATCCCCTCGTTCTCGTATTTGCGGCCGACCATGAAGCCGGTGATGTTCTGCAGGAACACCAGCGGGATGTTCCGCTGCGAACAGAGCTCGATGAAATGCGCGCCCTTCTGCGCGGCCTCCGAAAACAGCACGCCGTTGTTGGCGACGAGGCCGACGGTCATGCCCTCGACCTCGGCGAAGCCCGTGACCAGCGTGTCGCCGAAGCGGGCCTTGAACTCGTCGAAGCGGCTGCCGTCGACCAGCCGCATGATGACCTCGCGGATGTCGTAGGGGGTGCGCAGGTCGCCGGGCACCACGTCGAACAGCTCCTCGGGGTCATAGGCCGGGGGCTCACCGGCCGGAAAGTTGAATGCCGTCAACGTGTTAACAGAAAGTAAAGCCTGCCGCGCCAGGGCCAGCGCATGGGCGTCGTCCTCGGCCAGATAGTCCGCGACACCCGAGAGGCGGGTGTGCACGTCGCCGCCGCCCAGATCTTCGGCCGTGACCACCTCGCCCGTGGCGGCCTTCACCAGCGGCGGGCCGGCGAGGAAGATCGTGCCCTGCTCGCGCACGATGATCGACACGTCGGACATGGCCGGAACATAAGCCCCGCCCGCCGTGCAGGAGCCCATGACGACGGCGATCTGCGCGATGCCCTTGGCGGACATGCGCGCCTGGTTGTAGAAGATGCGGCCGAAATGGTCGCGGTCGGGGAAGACCTCGTCCTGGTTGGGCAGGTTCGCCCCGCCCGAGTCGACCAGATAGACGCAAGGCAGGCGACATTCCTCCGCGATCTCCTGCGCGCGGAGGTGCTTCTTCACCGTGACGGGATAGTAGGTGCCGCCCTTCACCGTGGCGTCGTTGCAGACCACCATCACGTCGCGCCCGTGGACCCGGCCCACGCCCGCGATGGCGCCGCCGCCGGGCGAGGCGTCGTCGTACATCCCGTGGCCCGCGAAGGCGCCGATCTCGAGGAACGGGGAGCCGGGGTCGAGCAGGCCCGCCACCCGGTCGCGGGGCAGCATCTTGCCGCGCGACAGGTGCCGGTCGCGGGCGCGGTCGCCGCCGCCCGCCGCGGCCCGCTCGGCGGCGTCCCGCACCTCGGCCAGCGCGGCCTCATGCGCGGCGCGGTTGGCGCGGGCCTGCTCGGAGCCGGCAATGAGGGATGAGGTGAGTTTCATGTCCGGTCCTTTTCAGGGCGCGCGCGGGCGGCAGTCATCATTCGCCGTCCAGGCCGCGCCCCATGGCCGCGAGTTCGAGCGTGCGCCGCGCGGTGTGCGACAGATGGCATCCGGTGGCGATCGTGGTGCGGATCGTCCCGTCCTGATACTGCGCGTATCGCGCGGCGCAATCGGCATCGCGAAAGGCGATCCAGGCCCGCTGCGCGTCGCGCAACGCATCGCTCCGGTCGATGCCCGCGCCGATACTCGTTCCCGCGGCCTCCACGTCGAGGGCCTCCCACTGGTCGCGCAGCCGGCGGTATTCGATGTTGAGCAGCCGGTCCCATTCCGCCGTCTCGAGGTTGGTGCATTCGGCCATTCCCATGGTGGTATAGCCGTTGTCGCTCGCTTCCATGCAGGCGGTGGCGGCCTCTCCGATGCAGGGCGCGGCGGGATCGGCCGCGCCCTCGAAGCAGGCCCGCACCGATGCGGCGTCGAACACCGGCTGCTGCGCCATGGCCGGGGTCGCGGCGAACGCCGCCATCAGGAGGGTGAAACGCGGCCATCTCATTCCATCAACTCCTTCTTCACCTGCTCAAGCTCCCGGTCGAGGAAGAAGGAGATGAGCGAGCGGATGATGACCAGAAGACCCAGGAACACGAGGTCCGCCATGGCGAGGCTGAGCGCCGTGTGCACGATGTCCGACACGATCAGCAGTTCGAGCCCCGCAAGGATATAGCGGCCGAGTTCCACCCGTTCGGCGTTCACCCCCCGCACCCGTGCCTTCGCCTCGCGCGCGACCTCGGCCCGCAGGAACCCGATCACGAACCGCGCGGCGCCCAGCAGCAGGATCAGGCAGCCCACGATGTCTATGGCGACGACGAGGTATTCGAGCCCATGCACCAGCCAGCCCAGTTCTTCGTGCAGGACCGATCCCTCGCGGACGTAGCCGAGGAAGGTGGGGTTCGCGGTCCGCTCCATCAGGCGCGCGCTCCCGTGGGGTCGGTGGGCGCCGCCATCACCCCATCGCCCCCATCAGTTCCCGCCCGATGAGCATGCGGCGGATCTCGGAGGTGCCGGCGCCGATCTCCATCAGCTTGGCGTCGCGGAACAGGCGGGCCGCGGGGCTGTCAGCCATGAAACCCGCGCCGCCCATGGCCTGCACCGCCTGGTGGGCCTGCACCATCGCCTGTTCGGAGGCATAGAGGACGCAGGCCGCCGCGTCCTGCCGCGTGACCTGCCCCCGGTCGCAGGCGCGGGCGACTTCGTACACATAGGCGCGGGCGGAGTTCATCGCGGTGTACATGTCCGCGATCTTGCCCTGCATGAGCTGGAAGTTCCCGATGGGCTGGCCGAACTGCCTGCGCTCCGCGAGGTAGGGCATGATCGCGTCGAGACAGGCCGCCATGATGCCCGTGCCGATGCCCGAAAGCACCACGCGTTCGTAGTCGAGCCCCGACATCAGCACCCGGACGCCGCCGCCCTCCTGCCCCAGGATGTTGTCGAAGGGCACCTCGACATCCTCGAACACGAGCTCCGCCGTGTTGGACCCGCGCATCCCCATCTTGTCGAAATGCGGGCTGGTGGAGAATCCGGCCATCGACTTCTCGATCAGGAAGGCGGTGATGCCGCGCGATCCGGCGTCGGGATCGGTCTTGGCATAGACCACCAGCGTGTCGGCGTCGGGGCCGTTCGTGATCCAGTATTTCGTGCCGTTCAGGATGAAGCGGTCGTTGCGCTTCTCGGCGCGCAGGCGCATCGACACGACGTCGGAGCCGGACCCGGCCTCGGACATGGCGAGCGCGCCGACGTTCCGGCCCGAGATCAGCCCCGGCAGGTATTTCGCCTTCTGCCCGGCCGTGCCGTTCAGCGCGATCTGGTTGACGCAGAGGTTGGAATGGGCGCCGTAGCTGAGCGAGACGGAAGCCGAGGCGCGGGCGATCTCCTCGACCGCGATGACATGGGCGAGGTAACCCATGCCGGCGCCGCCGTCCTCCTCCGGGACGGTGATGCCGAGAAGGCCGAGGTCGCCCATTTCGGTCCAGAGCTCGGGCGGGAAGGCGTTGTCGGCGTCGATCTGCGCGGCCATCGGGGCCACACGCTCCTGCGCCCAGCGGTGGACCATCTCGCGCAGGGCGCCCACATCCTCGCCCAGGTCGAACTGCATCGTCGCGGTGAACATTCTCCGAATCCCTCCCGTCGGGAATTGAACGCTTGTTCAAATCCTAGCGCGCCGGGGGCGATCCGTCCAGAAGGGACGGCGACATCGCCGACAGGCGCCAGCGGCGTCCGGCGCGGGAGCATCCAGGAACGTCGTTGCGCCGCCTGAGCGTCGCGGTCCCGGACCGGATGACGGCCCCGCCGCGCCGCAAGACGGAAACCGCGACCGGGACTTCGGCATGGAGGGTGCCGACGGCGCCTTCGACCCGTGCCGGACCCGTGGGCCTGCCGCCGATGAAGCCCTTGGCGTACAGTGTCGTTCGCGCCGGACGTGCAGGCGGACAGGGCCAGGACGCAAGCCATGAGCAGCTTCGGGAGGGGTCCGGAGGACGAGCATCCTCATTGTCCGGGTGAGGCGCTCGATGCACTCGATGACGGACGTCACGAGTCGTCCGCCACGCTGGAAGATTTGCGCTGATGTCATCTACAAGCGGACAACCGGGAGCTTCATCCTGCAACCCGTGATGCGCGCATGGATCCAGCGAAGCGCGGGCAAGCCTGTACCAGCGAGGACATGGAACGCGGGCATCCGCGAAAGCCCGTGCGGAATCAGGGTGGAACACGACGCGCGATGACCGACAGCCGCCGAAAAGGGCGCACCGAACCTTGTGGGTAGCCTGGTTGGCCTTCTCCAGACCTGAGAACGTCTGGCTGAAGGGAGACACGGTATGCGTGGCGGCGGTGAGGAGACCCTGGCAAGGAACGATCGCGATGACAGGTGGGTCACGCGCGGTGGTGCGGTTTGGCCTGACGTCATTACATTCGGACGCTGAGCTATTGCGGGATGTCGAGGAATTGTTCGAAGCCTTCGCCTTCCAGAGCGAGGAGTTCCAGGCACTCCGACCTTGCCGACCGCCGGACATTCGGACCGGGACCGTCCCGTCAGAGCGGATACCGCCGCGGCTGGCTCGACCGTGTGCAGCGTATTGACGGCTGCGTCCGCGCGCTCGGCCGCATGTTCCAACGCCGTCGCCGTCGCGACCCGCCGCGCACGCCGCAAATTCCCGTAGTCGTCGATCACGAACAGGATGCTCTCCTGCGTGGCCACGTTGCGCGCGTCGAGGGAAGCCCCGGCACGATCCCGGGCGGGGGCAGGAGGCGGTCGGGAAAGGGCCTGCGGCGCGGCGCCAGCGACCGCGACCCATCGGAAGCCACGCCGCCCGGCGACAGCATGGCGGCTCCGACGTCGGACATATGCTCCATCTGGCCGTCCGCACCACCCGTTGGCCCGGCCGAAGGGGATCACTTGCGACAATTGCGGCCAGTCGACCGGCTCGACGTATCGCTGCAAGGTACGGATCGGCATGGCGCAGAGCCTTGCACGGATCGAGAGCGAGGACGTCCCTGCAAGATCGTACGAAACCGGATCAGGGGTTGTTCCGCATGCGGAGCGGGCCATGAGGTCACAAACGCCCCGGCCCATCCCGGACCGGGTGACTTCATCGACGTATCGCATGATGGGGCACGGCCATAACGCCGATCGACCATGACCGTTATCGATCGGCTATGGGACTTGTTTGATCGGAATTGAGGGTTCTGTGGTCAGGGACGTCCCGCGGGTCCGGGCCACTCGGAACCTGCCTTCGATCAGACCGGGCATCTTCCTCGTCCCGCTTCCGCGGGCGGGCGCCCCTCTCGCGCAGGAAGCCTCAGGATTTGCTACCGGAGGGGTGATCCATCGCGCGCCCCGAACCGTGTGCCGTCGATGACGACTTCGGCGACTTCCATCCCATTCGTCAGACAGGTCAGGGTGGCAGGCCCGCCTGGAGCGATCGTCCCTGTGCCATCTTCGAGCCCAAGCGCCCGCCCGGGGTTTCGCGTCAGCAGCCGGAGGGCCGCGGGCAAGCCAATCCCGACATGCTCCAGCACATTCCGAAGGCTCTCGATCAAGCTGATGTGCGCCCCGGCGAGCCGGCCGGTTGCATCCGTCAGCCGTCCGTCGCCGAGTTCGATCCGGCGGCCGTGGAGGTCGAAGGACGTGGCGGTGCCGGCAAGCGTGAGCATCGCATCCGTCACAAGGCAGGCGCGGTCCGGCATCAGGCGTATGGCCGTCGCGACGTTGCGCCAATCGACGTGATGCCCGTCCGCGATCAATCCGACGAAGAGCCCGCGAGAGGCGAAGGCCGCGCCGACGACGCCCGGCTCGCGCCCTGTCATCTGGGTCATCGCGTTGAAGAGATGCGTGACGCCGACGAGCCCCTCCGCCTCCGCACGCGCGATCTGATCCGCGCTGGCGGCCGTGTGCCCGGCGAAGACGCGAAGGCCGGCCGCCGCGAGCCGCGCCATCATGCCATCGGGCAACTCCTCGGGCGCGACCGTCAACAGGATCGTCCCCGCCTTCGCGGCGATCAGATGGTCGAGATCAGCCGGTTCCAGCGCCCTGATCGCGTCCGGATCGTGGATACCGGGCCGGTCGGGCGACAGGAACGGACCTTCGAGATGGACGCCGAGAATCCCCGGAACGCCCTCGGCGATCGCTGTCCGGACCGCGCCGATCGCGCGGACATAGTCCCGGCCGGGCGCGGTGATGAATGTGGGGAGAATGCCGGCCGTGCCGCCCATACGCGCGCCCCGCGCGATCCGCGCGAGGGCGTCCGGCGTGGGGTCGAAGTTGAACTGGGTGTCCGCCGCACCGTTGATTTGCAGATCGATGAAGCCCGGTGCGACCAGATCGTGCGCGACGAGGTCGCGATCGCCGGCGTCCTGCCCGGTGGCCGGACGGATTTCGACGATGCGCCCCGTCTCGACTTCGATCACGGTGTCGGACCGCAGCGCGTCGCCGATCCCGTCGTAGCACCTGCGGGCGAGGATCCGGTACGATCTCGTCGCGGCGTCAGTCGAAGGCACTGTCTTGCCCTCCCGGATGGACGGTCTCGTAATAGGATCGCAGGGTGAGCGATGACGCGGCCCCGGCGTCGAGGACGATCGTGGCGTTGGGATGGAGTTGCAGCGCCGACGCGGGACAGGCCGCGCTCAGCGGCCCCTCCACCATGCGCGCGACCGCCTCCGCCTTGGCCTCCCCCGTCGCCAGAAGGAGCGTCGCCCGCGCGTCGAGGATCGTCGCCACGCCGATCGTGATGGCGTAGCGCGGCGTCTCCTCGAAGGACGAGAAGTATCGCTGGTTCGCGCGCCGCGTGTCGTCGGTCAGCGTCTTGATCCGGGTCCGCGAGCCGAGGCTGGCAGTAGGTTCGTTGAAGCCGATATGCCCGTTCCGGCCTATCCCAAGAATTTGCAGGTCGATCCCCCCCGCCTCCGTGATCCGCCGCTCGTAATCCTCGGCTTCGCCCTGCGGATCCGCGACGTCGCCGCGCGGAAGGTGGGTTCGGGCGCGATCCAGATCGACCCGGTCGAAGAACGCCTGGCGCATGTAGCGGTGATAGGAGCAGGGATGATCAGGCGCGAGACCGACATATTCGTCGAGGTTGAACGTGGTCGCCCCCGCGAAGGACAGCAAGCCCGCGTCGTGCCGTGCGACGAGATCGTCGTAGAGGGGCAGCATCGTTCCACCCGTGGCGAGGCCGAGCACGGTCCGGGGCCGTGCGCGCACGGCTCCGGAGACGATGTCGCCCGCGCGCTCGATCGCGGCTTCGGGATCGTTCAGAATCAGGACTTTCACCGGATGCTCCTATCGAGATGGGCCGCGAGGGCGCCGATCAGCGGTGCGTCGTGACCGAGTTCGGCGGCGGCGATGCGGGGTCGGAACAGGGTGGGCTCGCGCGCCAGCGCCGACGCGAGACGATCGAGATAGCCCGGGGCCAGCCCGATGCTGCCGCCGATCGCGACCGTGTCGAGCCCGAGTATCGTGGTCAGGTCGCCGATCAGCAAAGCCACCGCTTCGGCCGAGCGGGCGACGATCCGCTCGGCCCAGTCCGCCCCCGCCGATGCGGCGTCGAAGACCGCCCGCGCATCTGCCGCGGGATGTCCGTCCCGCAACGCGGCGGCCGCGATCGCCCGTCCTCCGGCGACCGCCTCCACCGTGGCCGTCCGCCCGCTGCCGCAAAGACCCTCCGCCCGACGGCTCGAGACGAAGCCGACATGGCCGGCGAGGCCGTTCGCGCTCTCGAGGAGACGGCCACCCACGACGAGCCCGCCGCCGATCCCCGTGGAAACGGTCAGATAGGCGAAACTCGCGCTGTCGCGGCCGGCTCCGAAACGCGCCTCGGCGAGGGCGGCCGCGGAAGCGTCGTTGAGGCAGGTGGCCGGGCCCACGTCGCGTCGAAGCGCTTCGGCCAGCGGAAAGCCGGCGATGGTCCTGAGCGTGCCGGAATTGACCGCGTGCCAGCGACCGGCGTCGTCGATGCGGCCGGCCACGGCCACGCCGAGATGCGCGCCCGGATCGTGACCCAATCGGTCGAGCAGCCCCCCGATCGCCGCGACCTGCGTCTCGGGGCGCGCGGCGCCATCGGTCGGAGCCTGCAGCCGCTCGACCACGATACCGCGCGCGATCCGCGCAGCCGCGAGTTTCGTGCCGCCCAGATCGACCGCGAAGCCGTCGAGGTCCCTTCTGTCGCCCCCGGTCATTCGCGACGCCGAACGCCGTCGACGACGGCCTTCTGAAACCAGTCCGTCATGATTTCCAGCCGGGTCAGCGCGGTGCCCACCGTCACGGCATCCGCCCCCGCCGCGATGGTCTGCGCCGCGAGGTCGGGCGTATTCACGCGCCCTTCGGCCATGACGAAGGCGCCCAGATCGCGGAAGGCGCCGATCAGGGCCAGGTCGACCCCGTCGCTCCGCCCCGCCGTCGCCTCGGTATAGCCGGACAGGGTCGTCCCGAGGATCGACGCGCCGTCGACCAGCGCGCGGCGACCGTCGTCCAACATGGCGCAATCCGCCATGGCGAGGCGCCCGCTTGCCCGGATCGCGGCGACCAGGTCGGCGGCGGGTTCCGGCCGGATGCGGTCGGTCGCGTCATAGGCCACGATGTCGGCCCCGGCGGCCGCGAGCGCGCGGACGTCGTCGGCGAAAGGCGTGATGCGGACGGGGCTGTCCGGCAGGTCGCGCTTCAGGATCGCGATGATCGGCACGCGCACGGCCGCGCGGGCGGCGGCGAGGTTCTCGACCCCTTCGATCCTCAGTCCCGCCGCGCCCCCCGCGACCGCCGCCGCGGCCATGGCAGCGACGATGTCGGGCCGGTCCATCGGGCCGTCGTCGACCGGCTGGCAGGACACGACGAGACCGCCGCGCAGGGTTTGCAGGACATCCATGGGCATCAGTCCATCAGGCTCGGCAGGCCGGTCGCCAGGATCGGGAAGGCGCAGACGAGGAACAGCACCACGAAGGGCGGGATGAGCCAGGGCAGGATCGCGCGCGCCAGCCGCTGATAGGGAATGTTCCCCACCTGTGCGACGACGAACAGCGCCATGCCCATGGGCGGGGTCAGGATCGAAATCATCAGGTTCAGCACCACGATGATGCCGAAATGCACCGGATCGATGCCGAACCCCATGGCCACCGGCACCAGAATCGGCACGACGACGAGCAGGATCACGAGGCTCTCGATGAAGCAGCCCAGGACGAAGACCATCAGGTTGACGGCGATCAGGAAGGTGATCGGTCCGCTGGCGATATCGAGGAAGAACGACGCGATCTGCTGGGGCGCCTGTTCGCGCGCCATGATGAAGCTGAGCAGCCCCACGCCCGCGACGATGGTGGCGATGGAGGCCGAGGTGACGGTCGTGTCGTAGATCGCGTCCCAAAGGCGGCGCAGCGTCAGCTCGCGGTAGAACAGCAGATCGATGAGGATGGCATAGAGCACCGTCACCGCCGCCGCTTCCGTGGGCGAGAACAGGCCCGAGAAGATGCCGCCGACGATCACGGCGGGCGTCAGCAGCGCGGGCAGCGACTTGACGAAGAGCGTCCCGATCTCGCCCCCGCTGCGGATCGGGTCGCGGGGATAGTCGCGTTTCTTGGCGATGAACCAGACCATCACCATAAGCGCCACGGCACAGAGCACGCCCGGCACGATGCCCCCGAGAAAGAGCTTGCCGATCGAGACGTTGGCGATCACGCCGTAAAGGACCATCGTGATCGACGGCGGCACCAGCGGCCCGATCATCGAGGAGGCGGCGGTGACGGCGCCGGCGAATTCGTCGTCGTAGCCCGCCTCCCTCATCGCCTCGATCTCCATCTTGCCGAGACCCCCCGCATCGGCCAGGGCCGAGCCCGACATGCCCGAGAAGAACAGCGAGGCCAGGACGTTGACGTGGCCCAGCCCGCCGGTGATGTGGCCCACGAGGCTGCGGGCGAAGCCGAACAGGTGGTTGGTGATCCCGGCGGAATTCAGCACCCCCGCGGCCAGGATGAACAGCGGCACGGCGAGCAGAGGAAAGCTGTTGAGCTGGTCCACCATCCGTTGCACCGCGAAGCTGATCCCCATGCCCGTCCAGTAGAAATAGCCCATCGAGACGAAGATCATGGCGATCCCGATGGGAACGCCCAGCAGCACGAAGACGAGCCAGAGGATGCCGACGGTTCCGAGGATCACAGCGTCGGCTCCTTCTGCGTTGAGAGGTCGCGCCGGCCGAACAGGCGGCGGACGATCCGGTAGACGATGAGGAACGAGGCCACGAAGGCCGAGGCATAAAGCAGCGCATCCGTCGTCGGCAGCGTGACCGAGACGTTGTTCCACGTCCGCTGCACGGTCTTCCAGCCGATCCAGCAAAGGTGCCCCATGATCCCGAGATAGACGAGGTCGATGACGGTATAGAGGACGCACCGCGCGCCCTGGGGCAGCATGTCTGCCAGGAACGCCATGCGAAGCTGCCCGTCCTGCCGCTCCACCTCGGCGATGGCGATGAAGGCCATCCAGACCCAGAGCCAGCGCGCCGCCTCCTCCGTCCAGACCGGCCCGCGGAACAGCGGCGTCCGCCCGAAGACCTGCACAAGCACCATGCCGATCAATACGATGAACAGGACCGAGGCGACGATGCCTTCGGGGCTGTATCTGCGCTTGCCGTCCATCCCGTGTCCTTCCGTCATGCGTCCGCGGGGCGCCCGGAGGCCCCCGCGGACCGAAGCGTCACTCGCCGGTCAGGCGCGCGATGGACCCTTCGCCGAACTCGGCCTCGAGCGTGTCGTAATAAGGCTGCATCGCCGCGCGGAAGGGCGCGAGGTCGGGGCGCGTGATGGTCAGGCCGCGCTCCTCGAAGGTGGCGATCAGGTCTTTTTCGGCCTGCACAGTCGCGTTGTCGTTGACCTCGCCCCCCGCCTCGACGGCCTCCTGGATCCAGCCGCGCTCCTCCTCGCTCAGACCCTGCCACAGGTCGTTCGACACCTGCACCGCGGCGGAGGCGACGAAATGGTTGGTCAGCGCCACATGGCTTTGGACCTCATAGAACTTCTGCGCCTCGATGGTCGGCAGCGGGTTCTCCTCGGCATCGACCTGGTTGGTCTGGAGCGCAAGGTAGACCTCCGCGAAGGCCACCGGGGCGGGGGTCGCGCCCACGGCCTCGGCATAGGCGATCAGGAAGGGCACGTTGGGCGTCCGAAGGCGCAGGCCTGCCATGTCGTCGATCGATTCGATGGGGCGGTTCGACGTGGTCTGGCGCGTGCCGTAGTACCACACGTCGATCAGGTGGACGCCCTGCTCCTCGAACTTCGCGGCCATCTCCTGCCCCCAGTCGCCCGCGATGATGGCCTGCAGGTTCTCGAAATCGGTTGCCACATAGGGCGCGCCGATCAGGTTCAGCTCGGGGATGATGTAGCTCATGTCGGGATAGCCGGTGATGACCATGTCCAGCTCGCCCGCCTGCACCTGCGCGACCATCGCCTTGAAATCGCCCAGCGTGGACGAGGGGAACATGTTGACGGTCAGCTCCCCGCCCGAAAGCTCCTCCAGCCTGGCGGCGAATTCCTGCGCGCCGGCATAGACGTTGGATGCCTCGTTGTCCTGCATCCCCAGCGTCAGCTCCCGCGCGTCGGCGGTCGCGGCAAGGGTCAGCGCCGCCGTCCCGGCAAGCAATGTGGCCTTGATGTTCATGATCATCCTCCTGTTGATCGATCGTTCTTTTCCGGACCCCGCGGCGCGGCCAGCCGCGCGCGCCAGGACCGCTCCAGATGGCGGTCCATCACGTCGGTCGCGCGCAGCACGTCGCGCGCCACCACCGCCTCATAGATCTCGCGGTGCTCGCCATGGGCGATGCTGTCGTAGCGCGCGGCGTCCTCGGTGGGGGGGCGGTGCGCGATCATGGTGCTGACGAACATGTCGTGCAGCGTCAGGATCACCGGGTTGCCCACGACCGCGACCAGCGCGCGGTGGAAGGCGATGTCGGTGGCCGCGAACTCCGCCGTGCCGATGGCCTCCGCATTGGCGGCGAGCGCGGACCGCAGCTTGGCGATCTGCAGACTGTCGGCCCGCGCGGCGGCCGTGCGCGCCGCCCCCGTCTCGATGAACTGCCGCATCTGCTCCAGGTGCGCGCCGCTTTCCGCGTCGCCCAGCACGTCGCGCACATGGCCCGCCGCCGCACGCAGCGCCGAATCCATCGACGGCAAAGCCGCGCGCGGGCGCCGCCCCGCCCCGCCCCGCGCGAAGCCGCGCATCTGCACCTGCGCCAGCGCCTCCCGTACCGTGGGGCGCGAGGCGCCGAACCGCTCGCAGAGCGCGCGTTCCGTGGGCAGGGGGCTGTCTTCGGGAAAGGTTCCGTCGCGGATTTCCTCGACCAGCACGCCGGCGATGGTCGAAGACACGCTGCGCTGGCGGTCCGCGGCCTCGGTCGGGCGGTCGGTGTCGATCTCGCTCGTCACGTCGCGGCACCCTCCCGTCCCGGCTCCGTTGCGTTTCCTGATTTGGTATTACCAAAAACCTTCTTTGTAAACCCAAACTGCGATGGTATTACGAAAATCGAAATCGCCCCGTGTGAGCGCACCGCGGCCGGAAAACGAAGGAACGACACAGATGACCGAACGACTGGCCGGAATGTATGCGGCGTTGATGACGGGGCTCACCGACGCGGGGGATTTCGACCCCGACCGCCAGCGTGCGCTGACGGACTACGTCCTGCGCCAGGGCCTTGCGGGTCTCTACGTCGGCGGCAGCAGCGGCGAATCGGGCCTGCTCGACGCCGACGAACTTGCCGCCCAGCAGGAGGTGGTGGCCGACCTTGCCCGCGCCTCCGGCGCCCGCCTCATCGCCCATGTCGGCATGCCCAGCCTGCGCGATTCGATCCGTCTGGCGAAGCAGGCGAAGAAACTCGGCTACCACGGCCTTTCCGCCCTGCCGCCCCATTCCTATCCCTTCTCGGATGCCGAGATCGAAGGCTACTACCGCGACCTCGCGGCAGCGACCGACCTGCCGTTGATCGTCTACGAGGTGCCGATCCGCACCGGCCGGCCCATCGGGCTCGACACGCTGGTCCGCATCCTCGATCTTCCGAACGTCGCGGGGATCAAGTTCACCTCCACCGACCTCTTCAAGTTCTCGATGCTGCGCCGCCGCCGTCCCGACGCCACCTATTTCTTCGGCTTCGACGAGATCTACCTCGCCGGCGCGGCGCTTGGCGCGGATGGCGGCATCGGCACGACCTACAATCTTCTGGGCAAGCTCTACGTCGCGCTCGACGCGGCCATCGCCGCCCGCGACCTGACCCGCGCGCAGGAGTTGCAGGACGTGTCGCAGATCTTCGTCGAGGCGCTCCTCGACATCGGCGTCCTGCCCGGCATGAAGGCCGCCTTCCGCACCATCGGCATCGATTGCGGCCCGACCCGGGCGCCCATGGCCCTGCGCGTGGAGGACGCCGAGGACCGGATGCGAGCCGTCCTCGCGCGAGACGACGTCAAGCCGTGGCTTGCCTGAGCCATATGCGATCGATGATCCAACCAAGGGAGACGACCATGACGAAATCCATTCCCCTCTCCGCGGCACTCGCGCTCGCAGTCGTGGTCACAGCGACCGCTGCCACAGCCGAGGACTGGCCCGACCTTCCCGAAGGCGTGAAGAACGGCATCGGCGTCCGGGTGGACGACACGATCTATGTGGGCCTCGGCTCGGCGGGAACCGCGCTCTACGCCCTCGACCTGAATGACCGCGCCGCTGGCTGGACGGAGCGCGCCGATTTCACCGGTCCCGCCCCCTCGCAACCCGCCGCCACCGTAGTGGACGGTGCGATCTACGTCTTCGGCGGCTCCGGCAAGGCGACCGAGGACGCGGCCTCGCCGATCGTCTTCGACACTGTCTGGCGCTACGACCCCGATGCCGACGCTTGGTCCGCGCTCGATACGACCACGCCCGCGGGCCTGCTCGGCGCGGGGGCCGTGACGCTGGACGACGGGCGCATCGCCGTCTTCGGCGGCTACAACAAGGAGCTGTTCGACACCTACCTGGCCGACATCACCTCCATCGACAAGGACACCGACCCCGACGCCTGGAACGCCGTGGTGGACGCCTACATGGGGATGGAGCCGACCGATTACCGCTGGAACGACCTGATCCTGACCTACGATCCCGCTGCGAACGAATGGGGCGACCTGGGCCGGGATCCCTCCGATCCGAACACCGGCGCGGCCATCGTCGCCACCGGGCCGCAGACCTTCACCCTCGTGAACGGCGAGATCAAGCCGGGCCTGCGCACCGACGCCGTCCGGACCGTCAGCATCGACGGCGACACGGCGGACTGGGCCGACGACGCGCCGATTCCCGCGCCTGAGGGTAGCGACGTCCAGGAAGGGCTGGCCGGCGCCTATGCGGGCGCGACCGATGCCGGGCTCCTTGTCGCGGGTGGCGCGAACTTCCAGGGCGCGCGCGCAGCCGCCGATGCGGGGCGGTGGTACGCCCACGACGGTCTCGACAAGCATTGGGCCGGCGAAGTCTTCCTTCTGGAAGACGGAACCTGGTCCCAGCCCGGCGAGTTGCCCGAGGGTCTCGCCTATGGCGCATCCTTCGCTGTCGATGGCGGCCTGCTCATCGTGGGCGGTGAGGATGGCGAACGGGCGGCGCGGACGGACGTGTTCCTGATCGCCGCCGAGGACGGGACGATCACCGTCACGGACTAGACACTGGCGAAAGCCGACATTGCCCCGTCGCGACCTGCGCGGCCAACCCAGGACCGGAGACCCGACATGACCAGCCGAAGAGCCTTTCTTGGAACCGCCGCGACCGCCATCGGCACGATGCCCTTTGCCGGCACCGCCATGGCGCAGGCCGACACCGGGTCCGAGGCGACCGCCGGAGTCGCCTCGGACGCCGTATCTCCCCCGTCGGGCTACGGCGCCTCGACGGCCAGCTCCCACATCGACGTCATCAGCCTGCCGAGGCTCAGGGAGCCGTTCCGCGAGGCCATCCCGGAGGCAGGCTACGTCTTCGTCACCGGCGCCAAGGGGGACGAATGGACCCTGCGCGAGAACCGTCGGGCGATGGAGGATTTCCGCATCATGACCCACCGGCTGACCGGCGTCAGCTCCGGCGATGTGGACCTCTCCGTGGAGATCCTGGGCGAGCGGATGCCGTTCCCGTTCTTCGTGGCCCCGATGGGCGCGCACCGCATGACCCACGAGGAGGGCGAGGTCGCCACCGCGCGCGGCGCGGGCATGGCTGGCGCGCTCTACTGCTCGTCGGGCGCCTCCAACCGGACGCTCGAGGAGATCGCGGAGGCGACCACGGGCTCGAAGTGGTTCCAGCTCTATTTCAACCGGGACGAGGACGTGACCCGGTCGCTGCTCCGGCGCGCGAAGGCCGCTGGCTACTCCGCCATCGTGCTGACGGCCGACGCGCTCGGGCCGGGCACGCCCGACGATTTCCTCGCCATGGGCATGCCGTTCCGTTCCGACATGACCTTCGGCAACCACGACCCCGCCAAGGGCGGCAGCGGCGATTTCTTCGCGCAGAAGGTCGATCTGACGCCGGAGGATATCAAGCTGATCAAGGACGAGACCGGCCTGCCGGTGATCGTCAAGGGCATCCTGCGCCCCGAGGATGTCGATCCGATCATCGCCGGCGGCGCGGACGCGATCCAGGTCTCGAACCATGGCGGGCGCCAGATCGATGGCGTTCCCGGCGCGATCAGCGCGCTGCCGCTGGTGGCGCGCGCCGTGAACGGCCGCGTGCCGGTCATCATGGACAGCGGCATCCGGCGCGGCATCGACGTGATCCGCGCGCTGTCGATGGGCGCCGACTGCGTCGCGGTCGGCCGGCCGGTGATGTACGGTCTGGGCCTTGGCGGCGCACCGGGCGTGCAGTCGGTGCTCGAGGCGCTGGCCTCCGAGCTGCGCTCCGACATGCTGCTGACGGGTGCGCGGTCGGTGGCCGATCTCGACCCGTCCTATATCTCCGTCACCGGCCCCAGCGCCACGATGCAGGAAGGCTGAGCGATGCTTCGCAAGATCACCCTGACCGCGGCGCTTCTGGGCACCGCCCTGCCCGCCGCGGCCTTCACCCATACCGGGGAGGAGGTCGACCCGTCGATCTTCGAAGGCCGCGAGATCCTGCCCGACCCATGGATCGACGATTGCGACGTGGAGCGCAGCCTCGTGCCCATCGAGGGCAAGGAGAACCTCTTCCGGCACACCAATGCGACCTTCCCATCGACCCATTCGGGGCTGGTGCTGATACAGGACGAGGGAGCGCTGGTCATCGACGCGGGCAACCACTGCGCGGCCGAATGGCTGCGCGACGAGATCCGGGAGCGTTTCGACAGGGAGATCACGCTCGCCATCCTGACCCACGCACATTTCGACCACCTTGCGGGATCGACCGTCTACGCAGACGCGGGCGCCGAGATCATCGCCCAGCGAAACGCCTTCGAACCGATCATCGGCGAGAAGATGCCCGTCGCCGACCCGACCATCACCTTCGACGAGGAGATGACAGTCACCTTCGGCGACCACGAGATCCTGCTCCACCATGAGCCGGCGGGCAATCACTCCAACAGCATGATCCAGGTCTATTTTCCCGAGTTGAGTGCGATGCAGTGCACGGATGTCTGCCAATCGCAGACATATCCCTACATGGACTTCCTCGACTTCTACTATCCCGGATGGATCGAGACGCTGGACTGGGTGATCGAGAAGGACCCGGACGTGATCGACGTGGGCCACTACGCACCGGCCACCACCGAGGACCAGGTCGCGTTGCGCGACTACATGACCGACCTGCACGACCAGGTGCTCGCGCTCTCGCGCGAGGGGATGATCTGGGACCAGCTCTATCGCAACGTCGACGCCGCGAGCGTGTACAAGGACGACTGGTTCGGCTACGAGCTCATGCGCTTCGCCAACATCCAAGGCATGTTCCGCTGGGTCGACAACCATCGGCGCGGTCTCTGGTAGGATCCGCCGCGGGGCAAACGGGTCGGTCCGGAGCCCCGTGGGCGCGGGCCTCGTTCGGGAAAAGGGACGTGTGTGGTGCCCGTTACCGCGTCCGGCTGTTTTCCATTGGCCTGCGCCGTCGCGGCACGTTCGGACCTGTTTCGCTTGAGTCTCATCGCATGACAGGCCGGGGCCCGACCTCGGTGGAACGGTCCCGAGACATCTTCGTCGACTCCCCGGATCGCCGCTATGGTGGCTTGTCGCCGAGTAGCCGAGAGCCAGCTGTCACACGCCCATCCGGTTGGTGTCATGTAGGCGAGTGACCGCGCTTGATCGGATGCCGCCGGCGATCGGCCGGTGGGCGCAATTCGGGTCGATGGACGCCTTTCAACCCAGATGAACGGTATGGGCTTTCGCCTTTCCGATCCCCTCCATACGCCGCTCCCTGCGGACATCGAGCCCGAATTCGACGAATACGCCCTGCATGTCGAGAAACGCCTTGGCCGCCGGCGAGGACGTGTCGATCGGCTACTCCGTCGCGCGCAGGGCACCGGCGTTCGGAAAATCCGCTTCCGCAGGGGCGGCGGCGTGTTTCGTCCGCTCTACGTCACGCTGATGGCGGATGCGGCGATGGTATTCCACGCGTTGGCGAGGAAGACGCAGAACACCCCGAAGCGGGACCTCGTTTCGGGGTGGTCAGACCGGCTGTAGGCTCTTCGGTCCCTGGCTAAACGCTGGTCGAGGACGCGATCGCGCCGGCCGGGACGCGACGGAGGGAACCCTTTGCTGCCGGCGCCGTTGAGACGGTTAATCCTCTGCGATGAACAGCGCGCCGGCGCGCTCGGGAGCCTCACCCATGTCCGCGACTACCACCACCTCGCCCGGCGCAAGGCAGACCTTTTCGTGGTTCATGTTCGGCCTGATGTCGAGCGTCACCTTCGTCGGCATCCTGTCCGAACTGGTGCCCTCGGGCATCCTGCCGCAGATGGCCGCCAGCCTTGCCATCGACGAGGGCGACGTGGGGTTCCTCGTCGGCGTCTATGCTCTGGCCTCCGCCGTCTTCGCGATTCCGCTCGTCAGCGCGACGCTGGCCGTCAACCGCAAGCTGCTGTTGCAGATCCTGCTCGCGGGGTTCGCGATATCGAACATCGTGGTCGCCTTTGCATCCTCCTATTACCTCATCGTCGCCAGCCGGATCCTCGGCGGTATCTGCGCGGGCGTGATGTGGCCGATGATCGCGGCCTATGGCACGCGCCTCGTCCCCGAACACCTCCACGGCCGGGCGATCACCGTCATCATGGCCGGCAACACGCTGGGCATCAGCATCGGCCTGCCCGTCATGACGACGATCGGCGTGACCTTCGGCTGGCGATCGGCCTTCGTTGTGCTGGGGCTTATCGTCGTGGCGATCGGCGTGCTGGTGCAGTTCTTCCTGCCCTCCGTCGACGGCGAACGGATGAGCAAGACCAACTCTCCGCTCGCCATCATCCGCATGCCCACGATCCTGATCGTGCTCCTGCTCACGTTCCTGTCGGTCGTCGCCCATTACGGCATCTACACCTACATCACGCTGCTGGTGGCGCGGTTGGACCTGCCCGGCGGCATCGGGCTGGCGCTGCTCATCTTCGGCATCGGCTCCGTGATCTCGGTGGTGCTGTCGGCGCGCTACATCGACGCCTACCTTCGACCGCTCATCGTCACGGCGCTGGCCGCGGGCGGCGCGGCGATGGCGCTGTTTTTGGCCTTTCCTTCCAGCACCACGGTCTCGATCGCGGGCTTCCTGCTCTGGGGCCTCGCCTTCGGGCCGCTGGTCACGATGTACCAGACTGCCGTCAGCCGGCAGATCGACGAAGCCAAGGACGTCGCCACCTCGGTCCAGTCGAGCGTGTTCAACCTCTCGATCATGGTCGGCACCTGGATCGGCGGGATGCTCCTCGACGGGCTTCTAGGGTCGTCCGACGTCACGGGCATCGTCTGGCTGTCGCTCGGCTGCTTCGTCCTCGCCACCATCGTCGCCTTCCTGTCGAGACGGACCCTGCGCCCGGCCTGAGCCACCGTCCGTTCCTCGACCCTGCCCCTCTTTCCGACCTGCAAAGGAGACCTTCCATGAAAAAGTTCACCAACGCCCGCATCTACGGCCGCCACGACGAGACGAACGAGATCCTCGTCGATGACGGCCTCATCAAGGAGATCGGCGCGAGCCTGGCAGAGGCCGATGAGACCATCGACCTCAAGGGCCGCCTCGTGGTGCCTCCCTACGTCGATCCGCATCTCCATCTCGACTATGTCTACACCGGCAGCGGGCCGGGCGCGGCGAACGAGAGCGGGACGCTGTTCGAAGGCATCGCCCGCTGGCATGACGTCAAGAAGAGCCAGACCAAGGAGGACGCCCGTGAGCGCGCCCTCAGGGGCATCCGCGAGGAGATGTCCCACGGCGTCCAGTTCATTCGCACACATATCGACGTCTGCGACCCGGAGCTGACCGGGTTGAAGGCCATGCTGGAGCTGCGCGAGGAGCTTGCCGACAAGGTCACGATCCAGATCGTCGCCTTCCCGCAGGAGGGGATGTACGCCTATGAGGGCGGCGACGAGATGGTTGAGGAGGGCCTCAGGATGGGCGCGGATTGCGTCGGTTCCATCCCGCATTTCGAATGGGCCTACGAGATCGGTCAGAAATCCGTCCACCGCACGATCGAGCTGGCGATGAAGCACGACAAGCTGATCGACGTGCATTGCGACGAGACCGACGACCCGCAGAGCCGGCACGTGCAGCTTCTCAATGCGCTGGTGATGAAGGAAGGCCTCGGAACCCGGACCGCGGCGAGCCATACCTGTTCGTTCGGGTCCGCCGACGATGCCTATGCGTTCCGCATGATGGGCCTCTTCGAGAAATCGGGGATGAACTTCATCTCGCTGCCGACCGAAAACGCCTATCTGCAAGGCCGTCAGGACAGCTACCCGAAGCGCCGCGGCCTGACCCGCGTCAAGGAATTCTGGGAAAGCGGCATCAACGTCTGCTTCGGACAGGATTCGATCAACGACCCGTGGTATCCGGTGGGCAACGGCAACCTGATGAACATCCTCGACAACGGCATCCACCTTGCCCAGACGATGTCCATGGATCAGCTCGACCGCTGCCTCGACCTCATCACCCATAACGGTGCGAAAACGATGAATGTCGAAGACGCCTACGGGGTCGAGACGGGCAAGCCCGCGAACTTCCTCGTGCTCGACGCCGAGACCCCCTTCGAGGCGGTGCGCACGCGCGCCGGTGTCCTCGCCTCCATCCGGCGGGGCGAGTACCTCTTCAAGCGCCCGGACCCGAGTTTCGAGATCGACCTCGACCTGTAACCGGCGAGCGCCGCAACATGTCCTGACCCCCCGCGCATCGCGAGG
Organism: Jannaschia rubra; assembly: GCF_001403735.1. Lineage (GTDB taxonomy): Bacteria > Pseudomonadota > Alphaproteobacteria > Rhodobacterales > Rhodobacteraceae > Jannaschia > Jannaschia rubra. The sequence goes on along the minus strand of NZ_CXPG01000020.1, from coordinate 367,547 downwards.
GGCTGTTCCCGACCAGTCGACCAAAGGAGCATCCAATGAAAGACCATGTCGTTATCGTCACCGGGGGTGCAGCGGGCATCGGCGGGGCCATCACCGTCGAACTCGTTCGGCGGGGGGCGCATGTCCTTGCCGTCGATCTGGATGCGGATGCGGGCCGGGAGATTTCCGCCGCGGACCCGGAACGGATCGCATTCATGGAGGGCGATATCTCGAAAGAGGCCGTGGCGCGGGAGGCCGTGCAGATGGCGGTATCGCGGTTCGGCAAGCTGACCGGCCTCGTCAACAACGCGCATGCCTCGCGGCAAAAGCCGCTGCTCGAACATACGGCCAGGGACTGGGCCCTGTCTTTCGACACGGGGTTCTGGGGAACGCTGAACTTCATGAAGGCGGCACACCCCGAACTGGCGCGGACCGGGGGCGCCATCGTCAACTTCGGCTCCGGCGCGGCGCTGAACGGGCAACCGAACCAGGCCGCCTATGCCGCCGCCAAGGAGGCGATCCGCGGCCTGAGCCGCGTGGCGGCCAACGAATGGGCAGAGGACGGCATCCGCGTCAACGTCGTCTGCCCGCTCGCGCTGACGGAAGGTGTGGCCAAATGGAAGGAGGCGCATCCAGACCAATATGAAGAGGTCGCGGCCAAGGTCCCCCTCGGCCGGTTGGGCGACCCGCAAGAGGACATCGCGCCGGTCGTCGCGTTCCTTTTGGGCAAAGACAGCCGCTACATGACCGGGCAGACGGTGATGGCCGATGGCGGCGGAACGATGTTGCGATAGGCTTCGGGCTGTCGGCGTACCGCGATAGGGCGATTCAAGCGTGCCGCACGGGTTGGCGACGGCGTTCCGAAACGGGACCAGGACTGGGTATGGCCGCCGATGGAATGCCTAAGATCAACCGCGTCGGCCGTAGGCACCGCCGCATCGAAAATGGCTGCCGGTCCGCAGAAGGCGGAGGCCCGGAGCTATCCGGTTGACTGCGCGACTCCGCTGTATTCGTGCGGCGTCCGACCCGCATCGGTCCCCAGCGCCCGCGCCGTGACGGGCTGATCCGACGGATCACCCAAGCCGGTCGATCCGCCGCTGCAAATCTGGCGGGGCCCCATGGGAGCGTCCTTCGAGGCGGACCCGGCCAGTTCCCCCCTGAGCATCTGGGACGCCCTTATGGATGGCATCGAGATTCCGATCCGATCCTGCCCAAGCGCACCACTCCCATGCGACGATCCCACGTTCGCGCCGCAGGCTGCCGTTTTTCGTCATGCGAGCGGCGGTACTGCGATGCCCTTACCGGAAGGATGCAGCCTTCAGCGCGCTCAGGACTACATCGACCGGGACGGACCGGCCGACATCGACATCAGCGTGCCCGAGTTCAGCGTTGTCCAGTCGAGCCGGGTCTACATGATCCTCGGTCATCAGTGTAAGAGCGGCAACGACGGTAACGAGGCGTGCAACCGCACGTCCACTGTCCGCCTCTCGGAAACCATCGTCTGCAAAACGACTACCGTTGGTCGACCTGCTCCATGGCCGCCTTGCCGACGGCGTACGGCGTCCCTTCCGATGGGGCGACGATTGCCCCGGTATCTCGATGCGGGCCGTCTGCGCGGACTGCCGCGACTACGCGGGCAATTACGGTTTGGAACGGGTCGTTTACTGACGCGCAGCACGGGCGGGACCCGTGAATCACTGCTCCGCTCCCCTGGCCCGCAGAACAAAATTCTCGACGGTCCATAAAGGATCGAACGAGAGAGCAAACCCCCGGAGAAGCGACCCCCGATTAGACGTGACCCAGGCGAGGGGGAAATGGAACAGGAACTGGCGCCCATACATGCCGGCTGGTCAAGGACCGGTTCCAAAGCTCCCCGACATGGCAGGCAAGAGAAAACACCATCTGTGCGACCGGATGTATCATGTCCGCCGACGCCTCACCCACAAGAGCAAGGACGAACCGATGGTACCAGACGAGACCCTCCCGACCCTTTTGCAGGGCCACCACCGCTCCATCGTCGAACCGATTTTCCGCGAAGCCGGAAGCCATATCGGGCCAGGGGCGTCGATCATGATGGCGCTGCTGCACATGATCGGGCACAGCGCGCCGGAAAACCGGACGCGGCCGGACCGCAAGCCGATCTGTTCCGAGCCTCAGGACGTGACGGCCGCCGGCTCTGGCGACAGGGGCCGAGACCCCTACGACACCGAACGGCTGAACCGCAGCGAACGCCGCGTGATGGCGGACGGCCATCGCTCGCTTCCGGGCGGATGCGACATCGTCTCCAGCCACCTCATCGTCACGGTGCCCGACCTCCTCCATCTCGTCGATCAACTCCGTGAGGGGCGTCGCACCGGGCGAACCCTCCGCAATCGGCGCGACAGCTTCCGCAGGATCGTCCTGCGGCACGTCCGAGACGTAGGAGACATGCCCCGTCCGCGCATCGAGGCCGCCGCCATCGGGACATGGCCGCGCGCGAAGCCTCGAATTCATGGGCGACGCTGCGCTGGAAGCCCATGTCGAGATAGCGAAGAGGCCGGGCGTGACGGCTGCCGGACATCGCGCAAAGGGGTCGGGTTTTCCCTGCTTGACGCCTCGTCACCTGCCGCCCACCATGGGACAACTCCGATATTCCGAGGGGAGGGGTCGCCATGCAGCGCCATTTCGTTGCCTTCTATCGCGGACGCGGCACCCTGGCCGACCGTATCGTGCAGTATGCCACGCGGTCGCCGTTTTCGCATTGCGAGTTGATCCGGGCCGCCACGCCGCCGCGTCTGGGCGAGGTGGCGACCTGCCTGTCGGCCTCCGGGCGGGATGGGGGCGTACGGATCAAGGACATCGAGCTCACGCCCGACAAGTGGTGCATCTACGAGGTGACATGGGCGCCGCGCGGGACCTGGGAGCGGGCGGAGGCGCGGCTGGGGGAGCCCTATGAGCTGTGGTCCATGGTCCTGTCGCAGCTGTTCAACTTCCGGCGGCAGGCGCGGGGACGGTGGTTCTGTTCGGAACTCGTGGCCCATGCCCTGCGGCTCGACATGCCGCATTTCTATGCACCGGGCGACCTGCTGCGCGCGATCCGGGACCACACCGACACCTGGAACGACGCGCGGGCGTCCTTCGCGGACGGGGAGCCCGACGGCCTGATCGGCTGATCACGCCAGATGACGATGCGCCTCCTCGCCCACGATGCGGGCGATCAAGGCGCAGTCGTCCGCGTCGAAGGTCAGCGGCACGCGCATGTCCAGGAGGCCGGCGAGGACAGCATCCGAGCGGGGCAGGCTCTGGGACGCGACGTATTCCCAGTGGCGGTGGGCCGAGGTGAAGCCTTGGGCTGCGGGCGCGCCGAACCATTTCCATTCGACCCCCCGCGCGGCGCAGGCGGCGGTGAAGACGGGTACGCGGGCGGGGTCCGCCGCGATGGCCTGGATGGACGATCCGACGAAGCCTTCGGCTGCGGGGCGGTCGATCACACGCAGGCCCGGCCGGTTGCGGAACCCATCCTCCAGCACCCGGTAGAGGGCGTTCCAGCGGTCCACCTGCCGCGGCAGGTCGGCGAGTTGCGGACGCAGGATGGCGGCGCGCAATTCGTCCATCCGCCCCGATACGTTGGGCATCTGACCCCGATGGCGGGCGAAGACGGCGTCGTCCGGCGCGGTGCCGTGGCGGGCGTAGAGCATGTAGCTGCCCGAGAGCAGGATCATCCGCGCGGCGAGGTCGGCGTCGTCGGTGACGATCAGCCCGCCCTCGCCCGAGTTGACGTGCTTGTAGGTCTGCGTGGAATAGCAGCCGATGCGCCCGAAGCGGCCCGAGGGCGTACCGTCCCAATGGGCGCCCATGGTATGCGCGCAATCCTCGACCACGGCGATGCCGTGCCGGTCGCAGATTTCCATGAGCCGTCCCATGTCGACGATATGGCCGCGCATGTGGCTGAGCATCAGGACCGTGGCGCGATCCGCCTTGGCGGCGAGGTCGTCGAGGTCGATCACCAGATCTTCGGTCACTTCGACCAGCACGGGGCGTGCGCCCACGGCGGCGATGGCGCCGGGCACGGGGGCGAGCGTCCAGCCGTTCGTCAGCACCGGGTCGCCCGGCCCCACACCGAGAGCGCGCAGGGCGCAGCCCATGGCATAGCCGCCCGAGGCCACGGCGAGGGCGTGGGGGGCGCCGGTCAGGGCGGCGAACTCCTCCTCGAGGAGCGCGGCCTGCGAGGGGTCGGCGCCGTATCGGTGCAGCGCGCCCGAGCGCAGGACGGCGACGGCGGCGTCGATCGCGGCCTCGGGGATGGGTTCCTGCCGGATGAAGGGCTTGGTGAAACGGTCCATCCCGCCAGCTAGGGCCGGCGGGACGGGTGCGTCAATCGTGGATGTCGCTCAGAGGTTGGCGTCGATCGTGCAGTTCGCCAGTTCGATCTTCACGTCATCGCCGCCGCCGCTCATGCGCAGCGCGCATTCGGTGGCCGAGGAGAAGGCGCCCGTCATCGGCGCGTCGGCCCCTTCGGGGATCAGCCCGTGCTCATAGAAGGCAACGGCCGCGGCGACCTGGCCGTCCGCAAGCTCCCAGATGTCCATGATGCGGAGTTCGAGCGTGTAATCCTCGACCGTATTCATTCCGCCGTTCTGCGGCCCGCCCATTCCCCTGGAGGCGAAGGCCTGAAGGTCCTCGCCTTTCATCGAGCCGGTGAAGGTCATGGAGGGACCCTTGGAACTGACGAATTCGCCCGACATGTAGATCGGCGCCTCGTCGGCGACGTGTTCGGCCATCCACGACTGGATGCCCTGCCAGTTGCCGTTGGCGACGGCCTCCTGTGCCTGCTCCGACAGGGGTTCGAGAAAGGCGCGGGCGTCGTCGGCGGACAGGGCGCCGTCCTGCGCGAGAGCGGGGCTTGCGCTCAGGGCGAGCGCGGCGAGCAAGGCGATGTTCTTCATGGGGAAAATCCTCCGGGTTTGCAGGTCGAGACAGCCCAATGCGGAACCCGGGGGGGAAGGTTCCCAGCACAGTTCAGAGACCTACGACGTGAAGCGCCGCTTCCAGTTCGGCGTAGTCGTGGAGGAGGGCATCGGGTCGCAGGTCGGCCACGGACCCGCCTGCCGGCGCGAAGGTCACGAGGACACAGGGCACCTTCGCGGCCGTTGCAGTCTCGCGGTCGGTTTCCGTATCGCCGATCATGACGCTGCGCGACAGGTCGCCCCCCGCGCGACGGATGCTTTCCACCAGATGTTCGGGGTGCGGCTTGCGGACGGCGAGCGTGTCGGCGCCCACGAGGCTGTCGAAGAGGTCGGTGGCACCGAGCTCCGCCATCAGGCGCACGGCCAGCTCCTCGGGCTTGTTGGTGCAGATGCCGACGGCATCCCCCCGGTCCCGCAGGCGCCGCACCGCGTCCACCGCGCCCGGATAGAAGACCGTGTGCCGCGCGATGTCGCGCCCGTACGCGTCGAGAAGGGGGGCATAGCCGGCGTCGACCTCATCATCGTCGACCGGACCCACGCGCGAAAACCCGAGCCGCAGCATGGCGCGGCCGCCGCGGAGCGCCACGGCCCGGTCCTCCGCCGCGCCGGGGTCGAGGCGGATGTCATGGCCCAGATGGGCGAAGGCCGCGTTGGCGGCGGCCAGCAGATCGCCGGCGGTATCGCAGAGCGTTCCGTCCAGATCGAAGATCACGCATCGTTTCATCGGGGTCATCTCCTGTTGGGGTCGGGGTTGCGGCAATACATGGGACGGGTAGAACGGCGGGCAACCAAGCGAAAGGCCCCACATGCCCACAGCATTGATCGTCCTGGCCGCGGGACAGGGCAGCCGGATGCAGTCCGACCTGCCCAAGGTGCTGCACCGCGTGGCCCATGCGCCCCTGCTGATCCATGCGCTGCGCGGCGCGGAAGGCCTGTCGCCAGAGCGCACCGTAATCGTCGCGGGTCATGGCGGCGACGCGGTGGAGGCCGCGGCGCGCGACCATGACGAGGGGCTGGTCGTGGTGCGGCAGGAGGAACAGCTCGGCACCGGGCACGCGGTCCTTCGGGCGCGGGCCGCGCTGGAGGGGTTTTCGGGCGACGTGATCGTGCTCTACGGCGATACGCCCTTCATCCGGGCGGAAACGCTGGAGGCGATGCTGGACGCCCGTCGGAACGGCGCGGACATCGTGGTGCTTGGGTTCGAAGCGGAGGATCCCGGCCGCTATGGCCGCCTCGTCGTCGAGGGCGACCGGCTGGACCGCATCGTCGAGGCGCGGGACGCCACTGCCGAAGAACTCGGGGTGCGCCTGTGCAATTCGGGGGTGATGTGCGCCGATGCCGGTCTGATGTTCGACCTCCTGGACCGGGTGGGTCGCGACAATGCGGCGGGCGAATACTACCTGACCGACCTGCCCGGCCTCGCGCGCGCGGACGGGCTGACCACCCGCGTCGTCACCTGCCCCGAGGCCGAGACCATGGGCGTGAACACCCGCACCGACCTCGCCATGGCCGAGGCCGCGTTCCAGGCGGCCACGCGGCTCGAGGTGATGGCCACCGGCGCCACGCTGACCGCGCCCGACACGGTGTTCTTCGCCCATGACACCGCCATCGGCCGCGACGTGACGATCGAACCGCATGTGATCTTCGGCCCCGGCGTCACCGTCGAATCCGGCGCCACGATCCGCGCCTTCAGCCATCTGGAGGGCTGCCACGTCAGCGACGCCTGCGTGATCGGCCCCTATGCCCGCCTGCGGCCCGGCGCGGAACTCGACCGCGGAGTCCGCGTCGGCAACTTCGTCGAGGTCAAGGCCGCCACCGTGCAGGAGGGCGCCAAGATCAACCACCTGTCCTATGTGGGTGACGCAGAGGTAGGCGCGGGCGCCAATATCGGCGCGGGGACCATCACCTGCAACTATGACGGCGTGTTCAAGCACCGCACCGTGATCGGTGCGGGGGCCTTCATCGGCTCGAACACCGCGCTGGTGGCGCCGGTGACGGTGGGGGCGGGCGCGATGACCGGGTCGGGCAGCGTGGTGACGATGGACGTGCCCGACGGTGCGCTGGCATTGGGTCGGGCGAAACAGGTCAACAAGGACGGCTTTGCCGCCCGCCTGATGGCGCGGCTGCGGGCGGCCCGGGCAAGGAAGACGAACTGATGTGCGGGATCATTGGAATACTGGGCGACCATCAGGCGGCACCCATCATGGTCGACGCGCTGCGCCGGCTGGAATACCGCGGCTATGACAGCGCGGGCATCGCCACGATCGACGGCGGCGTGCTGGACCGGCGGCGCGCGGTGGGCAAGCTGGTGAACCTGGCGGACCTTCTGGTGACGGACCCGCTGCCGGGGTTCGCGGGAATCGGCCACACCCGCTGGGCCACCCACGGCGTGCCCAGCGTCGCCAATGCCCATCCGCAGAAGGCGGGCCGCGTCGCCGTCGTCCACAACGGCATCATCGAGAACTTCCGCGAACTGCGCGCCGAACTGGGCGGCGAGTGGGAGAGCGAGACCGATACGGAAACCGTCGCGCGCCTTTGCGAGGGGTTCCTCGACTGCGGGATGGACCCGAAGGAGGCAGCCTTCGCCACCATCGACCGGCTGCGCGGGGCCTATGCGCTGTGCTTCCTGTTCGACGGGGAGCCGGACCTGCTGATCGCGGCGCGGGCGGGGTCGCCGCTCGCCATCGGGCATGGGGAGGGCCAGATGTACGTCGGCTCCGACGCCATCGCGCTCGGGCCGCTGACCGACCGGCTGACCTATCTGGAGGAGGGCGACCGCGCCGTCGTCACCCGTGCGGGCGCGCAGGTCTTCGACGCCGAGGGGCGGCAGACCCACCGCGAGATGCGCCGCATCCGGATCGACGCCGCCCGGATCGAGAAGGCCGGCCACCGGCACTTCATGGCCAAGGAAATCCACGAGCAGCCCCAGACCCTGTCCGACGTGATCGCGGCCTATGTCGACGGCGACCGCATCGCGCCGCCGGTAGCTTATGATTTCGCCGCCACCGACCGCATCCAGATGGTCGCCTGCGGCACCGCGCATATCGCCTGCCAGGTCGCGAAATACTGGTTCGAGCAGTTGGCCCGGCTGCCGGTCGAGGTCGATATCGCCTCCGAGTACCGCTACCGCGAAGGGCCGGTGGGCGCCGAGACCACCGCCCTGTTCGTCAGCCAGTCGGGCGAGACGGCGGACACGCTGGCCGCGCTGCGCTATGCCAAGGGAAAGGCGCGGGCGGTCGTGTCGGTGGTGAACGTGGCCGAATCCTCCATCGCGCGCGACAGCGACGTGGCCTTTCCGATCCTTGCCGGGGTCGAGATCGGCGTGGCCTCGACCAAGGCCTTCGTGAACCAGCTGGGCGTCCTGCTGGCGCTGGCCATCCATGCGGCGCGGCAGCGGGGCGAGATCGACGCCGCGCGCGAGGCGGACCTGGTCGCGACGTTCCGCCTGCTGCCGGGCATCCTGGCGCAGGCGCTGGCGACCGAGCCGCGTGCGGAGGAACTGGCCGCGCGGCTGGCGGAGGCGTCGGACATCCTGTTCCTAGGGCGCGGCACGATGTATCCGATGGCGCATGAAGGGGCGCTGAAGCTCAAGGAAATCAGTTATATCCATGCCGAGGCCTATGCCTCGGGCGAGTTGAAGCACGGGCCGATCGCGCTGGTGGACCGGACGCTGCCGGTGGTGGTCTTCGCGCCCATGGACGCGCTTTTCGAGAAGACCGTGTCGAACATGCAGGAGGTCATGGCGCGGGAGGGACAGGTGCTGCTCGTCACCGACGCGGACGGGGCCGCGCAGGCCTCCGACGGGGTGTGGGAAGTGCTGGTGATGCCCCGCGTCGATCCGGTCTTCGCCCCGCTGGTCTATGCGGTGCCGGCGCAATTGCTGGCCTATCATACCGCCGTCCACAAGGGCACCGATGTGGACCAGCCGCGCAACCTGGCGAAATCGGTGACGGTCGAGTGAGCGCGGAGGTGCCGCTGGCCGATGCGGCGCCCGACGACCTGCTGGCGCGGTTGCAGGCCGTGGGCGACGAGGCGCGCGCCGCGAAGCAGCGGGCCGCGAACCGCACCGCGCGCGAGACATGGGGCGTGGCGCCGGACGATCTGAACACGCTGGCCGCGGACCTGCGGCAGGCGGTGACCGTGGACCGCCGCGTCCTGCTGGCCGATGCGCTCTGGCGGACGGAGGTTTTCGATGCGCGGATGCTGGCGTGCAAGGTTCTGACGCAGGCGCGCATCCGGTCCGACCACGGGGCTTGGGACCTGCTCTCGCGCTGGGTGTTCCACTTCGACTGCCGCGCCATCGCCGACGCGGGGGCGGCCGCGATCCAGCGACGGCTCATGGCCGATCTCGCGCGGCTCGATGCGGCGGAGGACTGGACGCGGGCGGCCAACGTCTGGACCAGGCGCACCGCCCTTGCGGCGACGGTCCCGCTGGCGCGCGCCGTCCATCCGTCGGCGGGGGACCTGGCCGCGCGGGAGCGCGTGTCGGGCTGGGTCGCCGCCATGGCCGACGATCCGCGCCCGGTCATCCGTCAGGCGGTGGACGGCTGGCTGCGCGACCTGGCCCGGCGCGATCCGGAGCGGGCGGCGGCATTGCGCGGGAGCGGCTGAGCCGCGCCCTACATCCGGTGATGCGCGGCCCAGCGGGAGTAGGGGTTGTCGTCGCTGGCCGTGTCGGGCGTCATCCGTTCGATCCTGGCCCAGTCCTGCGCGCCGAAGGGGGCCGACAGGTCTTCGGCGGCCTCGGCGCTGGACAGGCCGTAGGGTTCGCCGTCGGCGTTGGAATAGGCGTAGACGACGCGGGAAATGCCGGCCAGTCGCATCGCCGCCATGCACATCGGACACGGCTGGCCGCTGGCATAGACGGTGCAGCCGTCGAGACGCGGCGTCCCCAGTTCGCGCCCGGCGGCGCGCAGCGCCATCAGTTCGGCATGGGCCGTCGGATCGTGATCGAGGTGGATGGTGTTGGCGGCTCGGGCGACGACCTTGCCGTCGCGGGTCAGCACGGCGCCGAAGGGGCGCCCGCCCTCGTCGATGTTGCGAAGGGCGATGGCGATGGCCTCGTCCATGTGGGTGCGGTCGTCGGTCATGAGTGCCGTCCTTTCCGGAAGCGTTCGCGTCACCCCATGTCCTAGCTTCCCGCGCCCGTCCGTCCAGCCGTCACGCCATGCCCGCCGCGCGGCGGTACAGGTGCCAGCTTGCGTGGCCCAGCACCGGCAGCACCACGAACAGGCCCAGAAACCAGGGCACCAGCGCCAGAAGGGTCAGCACCGCGATGGTCGCGGCCCAGGCAAGCATCACGCCGGGATTGGCGCGCACGGTGCGCAGGCTGAAGCCCATGGCGGTGACGAAGTCGATCTCCAGGTCCACCAGCATGGGCAGGCTGATCGCGGTGAGCGAGAAGAGAAGGAAGGCGAAGATGCCGCCTACGACCAGTTCGGTGGCCATCATCGCGATGCCCGCGCCGGTCAGGTAGCTTTGCAGGTCGTCGGGTGGCCCGAGCAGGGCCGAGGGCCCCATGAAAAGCGCGAAGAGCATGTGGGCGAGGAAGCTCCAGAACAGGAAAAACAGCACCATGACCGCGCCGGCCCAGGGGATCTGCCGCGCGCGTTCCCGCCAGACGACGCCGAGGACGGCGGAAAACGACAGCGGCTCGCCGGTGTGGAGCCGCCGGCTCGCCTCGTAGAGGCCCACGGCGAGGAAGGGCGCGAGGAGCGGAAAGCCGAGCGACAGCGTCAGCGTCCAGAGGAACAGCCCCGCGCCCACCTGCGTCAGGATCAGCCCGCCCAGCACATAGACCGCGCTGAAGAACAGCCCATAGAGCGGCGCGGCGCGATAGTCGGCCCAGCCCGCGCGCAATGCGGCGGCCAGGTCGCCCCGGTCGAGACGCGGCACATCGGGCAGCGGCGAGGCGGCGAGATCGGGGGTCGCTGTCATGGGCGCGGTCCTTCCGGTCGGGGCGGTCGCGCGATGATTGCCCGGTCGGGCCTGGCCGCGCAATGATCTGCGTCATGGCGGCGGGCGCCGGGCGGACGATTCGGCGGCGCGGTCTTGCCCCCGCGAACCGCCTTGCCTATTCCACGGCGCATCCGAACCACCGGGAACGCCGATGACCCGCCAGAAGCCACGCCTCGTCATGAAATTCGGCGGCACCTCCGTCGCGAACCTCGAACGGATCCGGCGCGTGGCCAAGCGCGTGGGCGTCGAGGTGGCCAAGGGCTACGACGTGATCGTCGTCGTCTCGGCCATGGCGGGCAAGACCAATGAGCTGGTGGGCTGGGTGGGCGAGACATCGCCGCTCTACGATGCGCGCGAATACGATGCGGTCGTGAGTTCCGGCGAAAACGTGACCGCGGGCCTTCTGGCGCTGATCCTGCAGGAGAACGGCGTCGAGGCGCGGTCGTGGCAGGGCTGGCAGGTGCCGGTCCTGACCTCGTCCGCCCATTCGAGCGCGCGGATCGAGGACATTCCCACCGCCAATTTCGACGACCGCTTCGACAAGGGGATGCAGGTCGCCGTCGTCGCGGGCTTCCAGGGGATCAGCGCCGAGGGCCGGATCACCACGCTGGGCCGCGGCGGCAGCGATACCACCGCCGTGGCCTTCGCCGCGGCCCATGAGGCCGAACGCTGCGACATCTATACCGATGTGGACGGCGTCTATACCACCGATCCACGGATCACGTCGAAGGCCCGCAAGCTGGATCGCATCGCCTTCGAGGAGATGCTGGAGCTCGCCTCGCTGGGCGCCAAGGTCCTGCAGACCCGCTCGGTCGAGCTGGCCATGCGCTACAAGGTGAAGCTGCGGGTGCTGTCGAGTTTCGAGGAACCATCCGACGACGCGGGAACGCTCGTCTGCGCCGAGGAGGACATCATGGAATCGAATGTGGTCGCCGGGGTCGCCTTCGTGCGCGACGAGGCCAAGATGACGCTGGTGTCGGTCGCCGACCGGCCGGGTGTCTCCGCCGCGATCTTCGGCCCTCTGGCCGAGTCGGGGGTGAACGTGGACATGATCGTCCAGAACATCGCCGAGGACGGGCGCACCGACATGACGTTCTCGCTGCCCGTCGATCAGGTGGCCCGCGCCGACAGGGCCGTGCGCGACGCGATGGCGGCCGGCCAGATCGAGTTCCGCGACCTGATCGCCGACCGCGACGTGAGCAAGGTGTCGGTCGTGGGCATCGGCATGCGGAGCCACGCGGGCGTCGCCGCGCGCATGTTCCGCGCGCTGTCGAACGAGGGCATCAACATCCGCGTCATCACCACCTCCGAGATCAAGATCAGCGTGCTGATCGACCGCAAGTACATGGAGCTGGCGGTCCAGGCCCTGCACGACGAGTTCGGGCTGGAGAAGGCCTAGCGCCCGCCCCGGCGGGGGATGGCTTGCGGCGGAGGACAGGGACGCAATTCGCCGCGCATCCCCCTCCCCTTTCCTGCGGGCCTCCGCTAGAAAGGCGCCGATCAGGGAGGATCGCCCAGCAGATGTCAGCGTCGAAGGACAGCGACAGCCGCAAGCTTCTGCGACGGCTGAAGGATGTGCTGGCCGAGGCCGGCGACGGGCAGGAGCGGCTGAACCGCGTCGTGAGCCTCGTGGCGTCCTCGATGGAGGCGGAGGTCTGCTCGATCTACCTGCACCGCGACGAGCAGACGCTGGAGCTTTGCGCGACGCACGGGCTGAAGCCCGAGTCGGTCCACGTCACGCGCCTGAGGGTGGGCGAGGGGCTGGTGGGCCGGGTGGCGCGCGGGCGGACCCCCGTCAACGCCGCCGACGCGCCGTCGACCAAGGGCTTCCGCTACATGCCCGAGACGGGCGAGGAGGTGTTCTCCAGCTTTCTCGGCGTGCCGGTGCAACGGCTTGGCGAACGGCTGGGCGTCCTGGTGGTGCAGTCGCGCGAGGCGCGGGAATATTCCGAGGACGAGGTCTACGCGCTGGAGGTCGTCGCGATGGTCCTGGCCGAGATGGCCGAACTGGGCGCCTTCACCGGCGAGGGCGAAGCGCTGAAGCCCCGTCACCAGCAGCAGGTCATGTTCCGCGGCATCACCGGGCAGGAAGGGGCGACCGAGGGCGTCGTCCACCTGCACAACCCCCGCGTCGTCATCACCAATCCGGTGAGCGACGACCCCGAAGGCGAATGCCGCCGCCTGAACGCCGCGGTCGAGAAGCTGCGCGGGACGGTGGACCGGATGCTGTCGCAGGTGTCGGGCGATCGCGCCCAGACCGAGGTGATCCAGGCGTTCCGCATGTTCGCCTATTCCCGATCGTGGCTGCGCCGGATGGAGGAGGACATCAACGCGGGCCTGACCGCCGAGGCCGCCGTGGAAAAGGAACAGACCGCCGCGCGGACCCGGATGGACGGTGCCGACGCCTATCTGCGCGACCGGCTCGCCGATCTGGACGACCTGTCGAACCGCCTCCTGCGCCTGCTGACGGGCCAGGGGCGCGAGGGCGGCCCCCTGCCCGACAACGCCGTGCTGGTCGCGCGCAACATCGGGCCGGGAGAGCTGCTGGAATACGGGCGCAAGCTGCGCGGCGTGGTGCTGGAGGAGGGGTCCGTCGGGTCGCATGCGGCCGTGGTGGCGCGCGCCTGGGCCGTGCCGCTGGTCCTTCAGGCGCGCGGCATCACGACCGAGGCGCTGTCGGGCGATCCGATCCTGGTGGACGGCGACCAGGGGATCGTCCACCTGCGCCCCGACGACCGCGTGCGCGGCGCCTTCCGCGAGAAGCTCGCCATGGCGGCCGAGGCGCAGAGCCGCTATGCCACGATCCGCGACACCGCCTGCGTCACGCAGGACGGCCAGCGGATCGAGTTGATGATGAACGCGGGGCTGATGGCGGACCTGCCGTCGCTGCCCACCTCGGGCGCGGAGGGGGTGGGCCTGTTCCGCACGGAATTGCAGTTCCTGACGCGCAACAAGGTACCGAAGCGGGGGGAGTTGGCCGACCTCTATGCGCGGGTGATGGGGGCGGCGGGCGACAAGCCGGTGGTCTTCCGCACCCTCGACATCGGGTCCGACAAGGTGCTGCCTTACATGAAGGCGGAGGACGAGCCGAACCCCGCGATGGGCTGGCGCGCGATCCGGGTCGGTCTCGACAAGAAGGGCGTGATGCGGATGCAGCTTCAGGCCCTGCTGCGGGCCGCGGATGGACGGCCCTTGCAGATCATGTTCCCCTTCATCGCTCAGGTAGAGGAGTTTCTGGAGGCCCGCGCCCACCTGCTGCGCGAGATCCACCGCGAGAAGTCGCTGGGCCACCGCCTGCCCGAGACGCTGCGCGTAGGCGCCATGCTGGAGACGCCGTCCATGGCCTTCGCGCCGCGCCGCTTCTTCGAGGAAGCGGATTTCATCTCCATCGGCGGCAACGACCTCAAGCAGTTCTTCTTCGCCGCCGACCGCGAGAACGAGCGGGTCAGGCGGCGTTACGACACGCTCAACGTCAGCTTCCTGTCGCTGATCGAACAGATCGTCGGCCGCTGCGCCGAGACGGCGACGCCCGTGTCCTTCTGCGGCGAGGATGCCGGCCGCCCGGTCGAGGCCCTGTGCTTCGCGGCCATGGGACTGCGCTGCCTGTCGATGCGGCCGGCAAGCATCGGGCCGGTCAAGCACATCCTGCTGCGCGCCGATCTGGGAGCGGTCCGGCGGATCATCGACGAAACACGCGAAGCGGGCGACCAGACCGTGCGCGAGGCGGTGATGGAGTACCTTCGCAGCCGCTGACGCCTCAGCGACCCTTGCGACGGGGGCCGCCCTGCGGGCGCCGGCCCGACGGCTTGCGCCGGGCCGTCTGGCGTTCGGTGTTTCCGCGATCCTCCGCCGCCAGCTTCTGCCAGCGGGCCAGGCGGTCCGGGTCCACCTCTCCGGCGTCGACGGCGGCGCGGAGTGCGCATCCCGGCTCGGCCAGGTGCGCGCAGTCCGAGAACCGGCAGGCCTGCGCCAGTTCCGCGAGGTCGGGGAACAGGTCGTCGATGCCGCCCGCCACGTCGGTCAGCTGCAACTCCCGCATCCCCGGCGTGTCGAGGACGGAGAACCCCTGCGGCAGCGGATGCAGCTCCCGCCGCGTCGTCGTATGGCGGCCGCGCGCGTCGCTTTCGCGGATGGCACCGGTCTCGGCCCCGACCAGCCCGCCGGAGAGCGCGTTGACCAGCGTGGATTTCCCGACGCCGGAAGAGCCGAGGAACGCGACCGTCCGCGCCGCGCCGCACCAGGGCGCAAGCGTCGTCATCGCGCCTTCGTCCCGCGCATCGAGGATGACGACGGGCACCCGGTCGGAAATCGCGCCTGCCTGCCGCGCATAGGCCTCCGGGTCGTCGCAAAGATCGGCCTTGGTCAGCACGATGACTGCCTCCATCCCCGCATCCATCGTCAGCACCAGATACCGCTCCAGCCGCGCCACGTTGAAATCGCGGTTGCAGGAGGTGACGATGAAGGCCGTGTCGATGTTGGCGGCGATGAGTTGCGTGACCACCTGCCGGTCCAGCCCCGCGGCCCGGCGGCTGATCACGGTGTGACGGTCGAGCACGCAGGCCACCGTGCCCGCCCCGCGGTCCACCAGCACCCAGTCGCCGACGGCGATGTCGGGCCCGAAAGGCAGCGCCGCGTCGAAATCGGACCCTGTCACACGGACCGAGGTCCGGTCCACGCGAACGACACGCGCGGGCGGCGTGGCGGCCAGGACCTCCGGATCGACCTGATCGGCGAAGAACGCGCGCCAGCCGAGCGCCGCCAGTCGGTCGCCGTTGCTCAATGGACAGGCTCCGCGGGTCGATGACCGGGGCTCGCGCCTTGGTGGATGGTCTGGTGCTGGTGCATGTCGGTTCCGCCGCGACTGGCGACAGAATAGGCGCGGCACCCGGCGATGCCAACGCGAAACGCCCGCCGGAGATGCTCCGACGGGCGCTTGCCGCGATCTGCGGCGATCAGCGGTTCGGCGTGATGACGATTTCCACGCGACGGTTCTGCTGCTTGCCCTGGGCCGTCTGGTTCGACGCGATGGGCTGCGATTCGCCGCGTCCGATCGGCACGATGCGGGCGCTGCTCACGCCCTGCTCCAGCAAGACGCCGGCAACGGCGCGGGCGCGCCGCTCGGACAGGTCCTGGTTGTAGGCAGCGGAGCCGTCGCTGTCGGTATGGCCGATGACCTGGACCGTGGTGTCGGGATACTGCTGCAGGTTGCCCGCCAGCGCGCGGATGTCGCCCTGAAGGTCGGGGCGCAGGTTGGCGCTGTCGGTGGCGAACAGGATGTCCTGCGGCATCGTCACGATGAGCTGGCTGCCGGTGTTGTTGATGGTGATGCGGTCGTCGCCCAGCTGGTTGCGGAGGTCAGCCGCCTGCCGGTCGAGACGCGATCCCACGGCCCCGCCGATCAGGCCGCCCGCGACGGCGCCGGCCGCGATCTCGTCCGCGCGGCTGCCGCTGCCGGCCAGCGCGCCGGTCGCGGCGCCGAGGCCCGCGCCGATCAGGACGCCGCTGCGGGTGCGGTTCGGCTCACCCGTGGTGGCGTCGACGCATCCGGCGAGAACGAGGCTTCCGGCGAGGGCGATCGCGAGAGGGGATTTGATGAGTGTCATGTCTGTCTTCCCAAAATGGTCCGTGATTGTGCCGTGTCACAACACACGGCTGGTCCGTCTGTTCCACCCCGGCCGCGACTCGACGGGCGAATGCGCGGGGCTCCGCCGCTATTGGGCGTGCGGCGGCGGGATAGGCAATAGCATGTCGGGATCAGGCGTCCTGCGCCTCGCTCCGCGCGCCTTCCCAGGCCAGCATCGCGCGTTTCATCGGAAGGCCCCAGTGATAGCCCCCCATCCCGCCCGACTTCCGCAGCGCCCGGTGACAGGGGATGAGCCAGGCGACCGGATTGCGCCCCACCGCCGTGCCGACCGCCCGCACCGCGCGCGGATTTCCGATGGCGGCGGCGATGCCGGAATAGGTCGTGACGTGGCCGGAGGGGACATGCATCAGCGCCTCCCACACCTTGATCTGGAACGGAGCGCCGATCAGGTGCAGCCGCGCCTCACCCCGCATTTCGGCCAGGGCGCAGAGGTGCGGGGCGACGGCGGCCTGGTCCTCGACGAAGGTCGCGCGGGGCCAGCGGGCCGTCATGTCCTCCATCGCCGCCGCAAGCCCCGTCTCGGCGACGAGTGCCAGCCCGCAGATGCCGCGTTCCGTCACCATCACCAGCATTTCGCCGAAGGGGCCGGAAGCGGTGGCATGGCGGATCGTCAGTCCCTCGCCGCCCCGCGCGTAATCGCCGGGCGACATCGCCTCCCACCGCAGGAACAGGTCGTGCAACCGCCCGGTGCCCGACAGCCCCGCCCCCATCGCCGTGTCGAGCAGGGTGCAGCGGTCACGCAGCAGGGCCTTGGCGTGCCCCAGCGTCAGATACTGCTGGAAGCGCTTGGGGCTGACCCCGGCCCAGGCCGAGAAGATGCGTTGGAAATGCGCGGGCGACATGTTCATGGCCCGCGACAGCTCCTCCAGCGAGGGGGGCGCGTCGGCGCGCGCGTCGATCAGCTCGATGGCCCGGCGCATCAGGGCATAGTGATAGCTGCCTTCGACATCGGGGATGGGCTGGGCATGGGTCATGGCGGCACCTCGTCTTCTGCGCCTCACGCTAGGACAGGGCGCGTCCCGCCGCGACCCGCTTCTTGCGGGAACCTGCTTGTCGTCGGCGGGGGCGCGGGCCAAAAGCGGGGCATGGCGAAGCAGCTTCCCTATTCCACGATGCGCGAGGTCTTCGCCCGCTTCGAGGCAGCAGAGCCCGAGCCGCGGGGCGAGCTCGAGCACGTCAACGCCTTTACCCTCGTCGTCGCCGTGGCCATGTCGGCGCAGGCCACGGACGCGGGCGTCAACAGGGCGACGCGCGCCCTGTTCGCCGTGGCCGACACGCCGCAGAAGATGCTCGACCTGGGGCTGGAGGGCGTGACCGACCACATCCGCACCATCGGTCTGTTCCGGCAGAAGGCGAAGAACGTCATTCGGCTGAGCCGGATCCTGGTGGACGACTACGGCGGCGAGGTGCCCGACAGCCGTGCGGCGCTGCAATCGCTGCCCGGCGTGGGGCGCAAGACCGCCAACGTGGTCCTGAACATGTGGTTCGGGCATCCGGCGCAGGCCGTCGACACCCACATCTTCCGCGTCGGCAACCGCACCGGCATCGCGCCCGGCAAGACGGTCGAGGCGGTGGAGCGCGCGGTCGAGGACAACGTCCCCGCCCGCTACCAGCGCCACGCGCATCACTGGCTTATCCTGCACGGGCGCTATACCTGCGTCGCGCGCAAGCCGAAGTGCCCCGCCTGCCTGATCCGCGATCTTTGCCCCTACGACGACAAGACCTTGGAACCCACACCCAGGACCGAAGGAAGATCCGCCCCATGACCGCCAGCTACGACGTCATCGGCATCGGCAATGCCATCGTCGACGTGATCGCCCCGGCCCCGGAAGGGTTCCTGGAGGAGATGGGCATCGAGAGGGGCATCATGCAGCTCATCGAGCGCGACCGGGCCGAGACCCTCTACGAGGCGATGTCGGAACGGGTCGAGGCGCCGGGCGGATCGGTCGCGAATACGCTTGCCGGCATCGGCGCCCTGGGCCTGTCGACGGCCTTCATCGGCAAGGTCCGGGACGACGCCCTGGGCCAGTTTTATGCCCGCACGATGGAAGGCGCGGGCACTGCCTTCCCCAATCCGCCCAAGGCCGCGGACCTGCCCACGTCGCGCAGCATGATCTTCGTCTCGCCCGACGGCGAGCGGTCGATGAACACCTATCTGGGCGCCGGGGCGGACCTCGGGTCGCAGGATGTGCCGGATGTCTTCGGCGGCGGCGGCATCCTGTTCCTCGAGGGCTATCTGTTCGACAAGGACGAGGGCAAGACCGCCTTCGCCCGTGCCGCGAGCCGCATGAAGGAGGCGGGCGGGCGCTCCGCCATCACCATCAGCGACCCCTTCTGCGCCGACCGCCACCGGGACGATTTCCAGCGCCTCATCCGCGAGGACATGGACATCGCCATCGGCAATGCCGCCGAATGGACGACGCTCTATCAGACCGACGATATCGAACAGGCGCTGGACCGGGCGGCGGAACATTGCCGGACGGTCGTCTGCACCCGGTCCGGCCAGTCGGTCTGGATCCGTACGGAGGGAGAGCGGATCGACGTGCCGGTGCGGCAGGTGCGCGTGGTCGACGCCACCGGCGCGGGCGACCAGTTCGCGGCGGGCTTCCTGTTCGGCCTCGCCTCCGGGCGTGACGCGGCCACTTCCGGCCGCATGGGCGTCGTCTGTGCGCGGGAGGTCATCGGCCACATCGGCCCGCGCCCCGCCGTGGACGTGGCGGACCTGTTCCGGGCCGAAGGGCTGATCTGACGCGTTCCGTTTCGGGCGACCGTGCCTGTGGAAAGGCCGGAAGCCTCCGGCCGCAGGCGCCCCGCCCTCACCAGTGCGGCGGTCGTTGGTCGGCCAGCGGGATCGACGTCCCAGACGCCGCGTCGGCATCGCCCGCCCGCTGCATCAGCATCCCGACACGCCGTTCCAGCATCGCGATCTCGGCGGACTGGCGGGCCACGACGTCCGACAGGTCTTCGACCGCGCGGGTCAGGTGAGCGATGCGTTCTTCGAGGTGCTGCATGGGGCTTCCCGGTTGTGCGCGCGGGGCGCGGGACGTAAGAGGCGAGCCGACGAAAGGACCGTTCGACATGGCCAGGAAAGACAAGGTTCGCCGCCCTCGCGCCGAGACGCCCAAGGGCTTCCGCGACTATTTCGGCGCCGAGGTGACGCAGCGCAAGGCCATGCTGGATGCGATCGCGCATGTCTACCACCTTTACGGGTTCGAGGCGCTCGAATCCTCGGCCGTCGAGACGGTCGAGGCGCTTGGCAAGTTCCTCCCCGACGTGGACCGACCCAACGCGGGCGTCTTTGCGTTCCGGGAAGCGGGTCCGGAGGAGACGGAGGCCGACGGCGACTGGCTGGCGCTCCGCTATGACCTGACCGCCCCGCTGGCCCGCGTCTATGCCCAGCACCGCAACGACCTTCCCACCCCCTACCGCCGCTATGCCATGGGGCCCGTCTGGCGCAACGAAAAGCCCGGACCGGGACGGTTCCGGCAATTCTATCAATGCGATGCGGATACGGTCGGCACAGCGAGCGTGGCCGCCGACGCGGAAATCTGCGCAATGCTGGCCGACACGCTGGAGGCGGTCGGGATCGAGCGCGGCGACTACGTTGTCCGGGTCAACAACCGGAAGGTCCTGAACGGCGTGATGGAGGTCGCGGGGCTGTCCGGCGACGACAAGGAAGCCGAACGCGGGATCGTCCTGCGCGCCATCGACAAGCTGGACCGCCTCGGGGTCGAAGGGGTCCGGGCGCTGCTGGGCAAGGGACGGAAGGACGAGAGCGGGGACTTCACCGAGGGAGCGGGGCTGGACGAGGCGCAGGCGGATGCGGTCATGGCCTTCATGGACGCCCGCCGCGACACCGGAGCGGCCACCTGCGGACGACTGAGAGACATCGTGACCGACAGCGCGACAGGCCTTGAAGGCGTCAGCGAACTCGAACAGATCGCTTCCCTCCTCGAAGCCCAGGGCTACGGCCCCGACCGCATCGTCATCGACCCTTCGGTCGTGCGGGGCCTCGGCTATTACACGGGCCCTGTCTACGAAGCCGATCTGACCTTCGAGATCACCGATGAGAAGGGCGGCCCGCGGCAGTTCGGATCGGTCGCGGGCGGGGGGCGCTACGACGACCTGGTGACGCGGTTCACGGGGCAGGCGGTGCCCGCCACCGGCGTCAGCATCGGGGTGGACCGCCTGCTGGCCGCCCTGATCGCCAAGGGGCGCGTCGACCGAACGGCCGTGGGGCCCGTCGTCGTGACGGTGATGGACCGGGACCGCATGGCAGACTACCAGTCGATCTGCGCCACGCTGCGGCAGGCCGGCATCCGGGCGGAGGTCTATCTGGGCAACCCGAAGAACTTCGGCAACCAGCTCAAATACGCCGACCGGCGCGGCAGCCCGGCGGCGGTCATCCAGGGTACCGACGAGGCCGCGCGCGGCGTCGTGCAGGTCAAGGACCTGATCCTGGGAGCCAGGCTGGCGCAGGATGCCACCTTGGACGAGTGGAAGGAGAACCCCTCGCAGACCGAGGTGGCGCTGGACGATCTGGTGCCTTTCCTGCGGAAGCTGCTCGGATGATCTCGGCCGAGGACCGGGCGCGGGCGGCCGACCTTCTGGCGCGGTTCCGCGCGGCGGGCGCGCAGATGGTCGAGACTCCGATCCTGCAACCGGCGGGGGCGCTTCTCGACCTCTATGGCGAGGATATCCGTGCCCGCGCCTTCACCACGCAGGATCCGCTCGCGGGGGAGATGATGCTGCGCCCCGACTTCACCGTTCCCGTGGTGCAGGCCCACATGGAAAACGGCGCCGAACCCGCGCGCTACTGCTACGCGGGCGAGGTCTTCCGGCGCCAGGAGGTCGACGAGGGCCGCCCCCGCGAATACCTTCAGGTGGGCTATGAGGCCTTCGACCGCGACGACCCGGCCGGGGCCGATGCGGAGGTCTTCGACCTGTTGTCGCAGGCGGTCTCCGCCGCCGCTCCGGTGGCGGCGACGGGCGACCTGGGCGTGCTGATCGCCGCCGTCGATGCGCTGACGACATCGGACCGCCGGCGCGCGGCGCTGCGCCGGCACATTTGGCGGCCGACCCGGTTCCGCCGCCTGATCGACCGCTTCACCGGCACCACGCCGACCCCCGCGACCCGCGCGACGCTGCTGGCGCAACTGGCGGACACGCCGGCCGAGACGCTGATCGCCGCCGCCGGCCCCGCCGTGGGCCTGCGCGACAGGGCGGAAATCGCGGCCCGGCTGAACGCCCTGGCGGAGGACGCCGCGACGGAGCCGATCACCCGGACCGAGGCCGACGTGATCGACAGCCTCCTGTCGCTCGACACGACGATGACGCTGGCGATCCCGCCGCTGCGCGACATGGGAGTGGACCTGCCGGGCCTCGGTCCGGCCGCCGACCGGCTGGAGGCGCGGGCCGAGGCGCTGGCGCGGCGCGGCCATGACCCGGCTGCCCTGTCCTTCGCGCCCGCACGGGGGCGCACGGCGATGGAATATTACGATGGCTTCGTCTTCACCCTGTCGGCCCCCGGCCGGCCCGACCTGCCGCCGTTGGCAACGGGCGGGCGCTATGACGCGCTGACGGCGGTGCTGGGGCGCGGCCGCTCGATCCCCGCGGTGGGCGGCGTGGTGCGCCCCGGCCTTCTGGGGAGGCTCTGATGCTGCGTCTGGGCGTGCCGTCCAAGGGGCGGCTGATGGACAAGACCTTCGACTGGTTCGGAAAGCGCGGGCTGACCCTGACGCGCAGCGGGTCCGACCGGGAATACGCGGGCCATGTGGAAGGCGCGGACATCGCGCTGGTCATGCTGTCGGCGGGGGAAATCCCGCGTGAGCTGGCCGCCGGCCGCATCCACCTCGGCGTCACCGGCAGCGACCTGGTCCGGGAGCGCCTGACCCGCTGGGACACCAGGGTCAAGGCTCTGGCGCCCATGGGGTTCGGCCACGCCGACCTCATCCTGGCCGTGCCGAAGGTCTGGATCGACGTGGACACGCTCGACGACCTCGACGCCGCCTGCGCGCAGTTCCGCGCGACCCACGGCCACCGCCTGCGGATCGCGACCAAGTATCACCGGCTCGTGCGCGATTTCCTGCGCCAGAACGGCGTGGCCGACTATCAACTGGTCGACAGCCAGGGCGCCACCGAGGGGACGGTACTGAACCATACGGCCGAGGCGATCGCGGACATCACCTCGACCGGCGAGACGATGCGGGCCAACCACCTCAAGGTCCTGGACGACGGCCTGATCCACGCGAGCCAGGCCACCCTGTTCCGCGCGCTGGACGCGCCCTGGGACAAGGCGGCGAAGGCCGTGCTGGAGGATCTGAGGGAGCGGCTGGCCTAGAGACCCGGCACCGCACCGGCGCGACCGAGGATCATCAGGTTGCCCACGGGCATCTCGACGCGCTCGACCTTGAGGCCCAGCACCGTCAGCACCGTCTCGACCATGCCCAGGTCCTTGAGGCCGATGGCCGGGTCCTGACGGCGGAGGTCGGCATCGAAGGCCCTGTCGCCGTCCCCTGCGGGTTGCCCGTCGCGCAGGAAAGGGCCGTAGATCGCCAGCAGGCCGCCGGGCGCCAGCGTGCGGCGGGCCTCGTCCAGCACGACGGCCAGTTCCGCGTCCGAGATCAGGTGCAGAAGGTTCACGATGAGCACCATGTCCGACGCCGCCTCGACCGCCCAACCGGGCTGCGCCGCGTCGATGTCGCCCGCATCGGACACGTTGCCCAGGCCCCGGCAATAGGCGTCGATCGACGCGCGCCGCGACGGGTCCGGGTCGGTGGGGTGAAAGCGCAGGTCGGGCCGGTGCGCGGCCAGCGCGGCGATGTGCTGGCCGGTGCCCGAGGCCAGTTCCAGCACGTCGCCCGCACGGGGCATCCGGGGCAGCAGGACCGACAGGATCGGGTCGAGGTTCCGGGCGGCGGCGGGCGCGACCAGCCGCCCCTCCGCATCCGGGGTCGCCGCCGCGCCCGTCGTCACGATCCGGCGGATCAATGGAACCGCCGCGGGTCGAGCGCGGCGACCACGTCCGGGGCCAGCTCCGGCACCCGTCCCGCCACACGGTCGGCCAGCAGGCGCGCGGCGGCGGGCGCCGTCTGGAAGCCATAGCCGCCCTGCCCCGCGCACCACCAGAACCCGTCGACTCCGGACGGCCCGATGACGAGGCAGCGATCCGGCGCAAAGGTCCGAAGCCCGGCCCAGGTCGCCAGCGGGCGTGTGACCGGCACCGTGACGGCCTGCTGGTAGCGGTCGAGCCCCTCGGCCAGCACCATGTCGTCGGCGAAGGCGTCGGAAGCCTCGAAGGCCTCCTCCTCGGCAGGCGAGACGATCCAGGCACCGGCGTCGGGCTTCGCGTACCAGGCCTCGCCCGGCCCCATCAGCATGGGCCAGTGCCGCACGTCATGCCCGCCCGGCGCGGCGAGCCGGGCCATGGAGCGACGGAAGGGCGTCAGGCCCAGCGGGGCGACGCCCGCCAGCCGCGCCACCGCGTCGGCCCAGGGTCCGGCGGCATCGACGATCTGGCGCGCCGTGATCTCGGCTTCCCCCGCCCGCACCCGCCACCCGCCGGGCAGACGGTCGATGGCTGTCACTCGCCTGCCCGTCTGCGCCGCACCGCCGGCCCGGATCGCCCGCAAGCCCGCCTGCACCATCGCATCGGTGTCGAGGTCCATGGCCGACGGATCATGCGCCGCCCGGACCACCGCATCGGACAGGATCGGCACCATGGCGCGCGCCTCGTCCGGCGGCATGGCGCCGAGGCACATCTGGTCGCAATCGCGGTCGAAGGCCTCCTCCTGCCCCTTGGTGGCGACCAGCAGGAACCCCCGCGGCGACATCCAGCCCCCCGCCTCGTGCGCGGGCCGCGACGCGCGGTTGAGAGCTACGACGGGGGCCAGGCCATAGCTTTCCTCGAAGAGCGCAGCGGACCGGCCGGATGCGTGATACGCAAAGGCATCCTCGGCCTCCCACAGGACGACGCGTCCGTGGTCCGCCAGTGCTGCCCCTGCGGCACTTCCGGCGATTCCGCCGCCGATGATGAGAAAGTCGCAATCCACGACGCCCACATTGTCACAGCAAGCCCACCCCCCTCAAGCGGGATGGAACGAACGCATCGTTTCCGGCCGTCAGCCGTTCCGCGCGTGAAGCCGGATCTCGGTCCGCACGGAATTGGCGATGAAGCAGTGCCGGTGGGCGGTATCGTGCAGGTCGCGCAGGGCCGTGGCCCCGGGGGCGGGTCCGGCCCAGGTCACGGCCGGATGCAGATCGACGTGCGCGAGCCAGAGCATGCCGTCCCCGCGCCGCGCCATCGTGCCCCGCGCCGCATCGCGGTAGCTGTCGACCACGCGGCCGGCCTGCCGTGCGAGATCGAGAAACCAGAGCATGTGGCAGGCGGCGATGCTGGCGACGAAGGCTTCCTCCGGGTCCACGGCGCCTGCGTCGGACATGGGCAGCGGCACCACGGCCGGAGAGGACGAGGCCGCGATCACGGTGCCGCCGTCGAACGTCCAGCGATGCGCGCGGGAATAGCGGTTGTCGGTGAACGGGGCTCCGCCGCGGTCCCACTCGACCGTCGCCCCGTGCGCCACGTCTCAGGCTTCTTCCAGCCGGTCGGTCGCGGGCGGCGGGGCGGGCGACAGGGCGGTGATCCGCGCCAGCAGATCGTCGTCCAGCGCCACGTCGGCGGCGGCCAGGGATGGGCCCAACTGATCCGTATCGCGGGCGCTGACGATCGGAGCCGTGACGGCCGGGTTCGCCGCGACCCAGGCCACGGCGAGCGTCGCGGGATGCATCCCCACCTCATCGGCCAGATCGGCAAGACCCCGCGCGGCGTCGTGCATCCAGTCGGGCGCATAGCGCGCGGCATAGCGGTCGTCCCGCGTCAGGCGCCCGCTGCCGCCGCGGGCGTATTTGCCCGATAGAAGTCCCCCGCCCAAGGGCGAATAGGGAACGACGGCGATATCCTGATCGCGCGCCATGAGCAGGATCTCGACCTCGGCCTGCCGCTTGACGAGGTTGTACATCGGCTGGATCGCGTCGATGCGGATGCCGAAGGTCGCGGCCACAGCCTGTGCCTTCATCACCTGCCAGGCGGCGAAGTTGCTGACGCCCACGTACCGGATCGTGCCCTGATCCCTGAGCCTGGCCAGCGCCTCGAAACTCTCCTCCAGCGGCGTCTCCGCGTCCCAGCGGTGCAGGTAGAGAAGGTCGATGACCTCTGTCCCGAGCCGCTTGCGGCTGTCGTCGAGACTTCCCAGGATATTCTCGCGCCCGGCTCCCCGCGCGTAGTTCGCCTTCGTCGCGATCACGAGGCCGTCGCGCTCGGGCTCCGCGAAGGTGCCCAGCATCGTCTCGGACCGGCCGTCGGTATAGACATGCGCGGTATCGAAGAAGGTCACGCCCGCCGCGCGGCAGGCGTCGAACATGGCGCGGCTGGCGGTCTCGTCCGCGGTGCCGCCGAACTGCATGCAGCCGAAGCAGAGGGAGGACGCGGGGGTGCCGTCGATGGCTGTGAGGGTTGTCATGGCGTCACGATGCCCGCATCGGGCGCGCCGCACAACGGCGAACGCCCGGCGGATCGCTCCGCCGGGCGCCGGTTGCCGCGAAATCAGTTCGGAATGCCGCCCGAGATCCCCTCGACGTAGAAGTCCATGCTGGCCAGTTCGCCATCGTCGGGCGTCTCGCCCTCCTCCAGCCAGACCGAGCCGTCCTGCTTGTTGATGGGACCGGTGAACGGGTGATAGTTGCCGTCGGCCATGGCGGCGATCAGCTCCTCCGCCTCGGCCTTGACGTCGGCGGGCACGGCGTCGGTGATCTCGCCGATCTCGACCTCGCCCCCCGCGATGCCGGCCCAGGTGGCCTGCTGTTCCCAGGTGCCGTCCATCACCGCCCCCACACGTTCGATGTAGTAGGGCGCCCAGTTGTCGATGATCGAGGCGACGCGGGGCAGGGGCTTGAACGCTTCCATGTCCGACGCCTGGCCGAAGGTGAAGACGCGGCCGCCGTTCTCGTTGGCCTCCTGCGCGGCCGCCTGGGGCGCGGTGGAATCGGTGTGCTGAAGGATGACGTCGACACCCTGGTCGATCATGGCGCGCGCCGCGTCGGCCTCCTTGGCGGGGTCGAACCAGGTATAGGCCCAGGTCACGACCATCTCCACCTCCGGGTTGACCTTCCTGGCGTGGAGATAGGCAGCGTTGATCCCCTGGATGTTCTCGGGGATTGGGAAGGAGCCGATGTAGCCGATCTTGTTCGTCTCGGTCAGATGGCCCGCGATGGTGCCCAGCACCGCGCGGCCTTCGTAGAAGCGGGCGTCGTAGGTCGAGACATTGGGATGCTCGCGCATGAAGCCGGTGGCATGCTCGAACTTCACGTCCGGGAACTTGGCGGCGACGGCGTTCGTCGCCTCCATGAAGCCGAAGCTGGTGGTGAAGATGATGTCCGCGCCCTGCAGCGCCATCTGCGTGATCGCGCGTTCGGCGTCGGCGCCTTCGGGCACCGATTCCTGATAGACGGTCTCGACCTTGTCGCCGAACTCCTCCTCCACGGCGAGACGGCCCTGGTCGTGCTGATAGGTCCAGCCGCCGTCGCCCACGGGACCGACGTAGATGAACCCGACCTTCACCGGGTCGTCCTGCGCCTGTGCGCCCGTGGCGAGGCCGAGCGCCATGGCGCCCGCAAGAAGTGTCCTGAGTTTCATGTGGTTCTCCCCCTTGGTGATCCCGCAGCCCTAGCCGGATGCGTGGAATGGCCGGGCCAGATCGGCGGGCGCGTCGCCCCCCCGTCCAGCGCGGAACGATATGAGCACGAGGACGAGGATGGTGACAAGATAGGGAGCCGCCGACAGAAGCTCGACCGAGACCTTGGCACCCGCCGTCTGCAGGTTGAGTTGCAGCACCGTGATGCCGCCGAACAGATACGCCCCCACCAGAACGCGCCCGGCCCGCCAGCTTGCGAAGACGACGATGGCCAGCGCGATCCAGCCCGCCCCCGCCGTCATGCCATCGGTCCATTGCGGGACCCGGACGAGCGAGAGATACGCTCCGCCCAGACCCGCGCAGGCGCCGCCGAAGGCAATCGCCATCAGGCGCACACGGCGGACGTGGTAGCCGAGCGCATGGGCCGCATCGTGGCTTTCGCCGACCGCGCGCAGGATCAGGCCCGCGCGGGTGTATTTCAGGAAACCCCAGACCAGCGCCACGAGGAGGAGGCTCAGGTAGACCATCGGGTCGTGCCCGAAGATCACACGCCCGACGAAGGGCAGGTCCGTCAGCCAGCCCAGATCGATGCGCCGCAGACCGTTGGCCTTGATGCCCACGTATCCCTGCCCGATCAGGGACGACACCCCCAGCCCGAACAGCGTCAGCGCCAGCCCCGTCGCCACCTGGTTCGACAGCAGGACCTGCGTGAGGAAACCGAACAGCAGCGCCACGACCGCGCCCCCGGCGGCCGCCGCGAGGAACCCGGCCCAGGGCGACCCCGTCTCGATCGCGGCGATGAAGCCGGTGACGGCGCCCATGATCATCATGCCTTCGACGCCGAGATTCAGGACGCCGGATTTCTCGACCACCATCTCGCCGATTGCGGCGAGCAGGATCGGCGTCGCCGCCACCATGAGCGACGCGATGAGGAGCGTGGGGGAGATCGAGGAGAGGTCCATCAGGCCGCCACCACGAAGACCGACAGGGCCGCGCCGACGCTCAACCCCGCGGCGACGCCGAAACCCGCGGGCCCGAGAAGCGGCTGGCGCAGGATCTGACCCAGGACCCCTGCCACGACCGACACCAGCACGACGAGCGCGAAGGCCACCGGCGGCGCCACCAGCAGCGTGACCGTGTCGGCCGCCGCAGGCCAGACCAGAAACCCGATCACCGCCCCCGCCAGCAGGCAGATCGTGAAGACCGTGGATCCCTTCATGCCGTCACCCCTTTCCCCGCCCGCAGGCGGAAGTTCGTCAACACGTCGACCGCCAGCAGGAAGAACAGCAGCATCCCCTGGAAGGCGCTGATCGCGGCGGCGGGCAACCCGAGATTCGTCGCCGCATTGTCGCCGCCCACGTAGGTCACCGCCATGAGAAGGCCCGCCGCCACGATGCCCAGCGGGTTGAGCCGCCCGAGAAAGGCCACGATGATCGCCGTGAAGCCATAGCCCGAGGCGAAGTCGATGCTGATCTGGCCCGCTGGGCCCGTCGCCTCGAAGAGGCCAGCCAGCCCCGCGAGCGCGCCGGAGAAGCCCATGCAGAAGATCACCAGCCGGCCGGGCACGACGCCCGCGAAACGCGCCGCGCGGGGGGCCGCGCCGGTCAGGCGGATGTGGAACCCGGTCAGGTGCCGCGTCAGCAGGACATGCGCGAAGATCACCGCGATCAGCGCCGCGGCCACCCCCCAGTGCGCGCCCGTGCCCGCGATCAGCTCGGGGTTGGCCGACGCCTCCCACCGCGACAGGTTGCGCGAGCCGGGAAAGCCCACCGTATCCGGGTTCCGCAGCCATCCCACGGCGGCCGAGGCCAGCAGGCTGCGTTCGGCCACATAGACCAGCATCAGCGACACGAGGATCTCGTTCACCCCCAGCGTCACCTTCAGAAGCGCCGGGATCATCGCCCAGAGGAACCCGCCGAGCGCGCCGCAGGCCACCATCAGCGGAAAGATCAGCCAGGAGTCGGAGGGGTAGAACGCCAGCCCCGCCGCCGCTCCGGCCAGCGCGCCGACGATGTACTGCCCCTCCGCCCCGATATTCCAGATGCCCGCCCGGAACCCCAGGGCCAGCCCCACGGCGATCAGGATCAGCGGCCCGGCCTTCACCAGCAGCTGGCCGCGGAAGTAGAAGGCGAACTCTCCGAAGACCGGGTCCCAGAAGATCGCGCGCAGCGCCTCGAACGGGTCCTTTCCCAAGGCCGCGAACATCAGCGCGCCCACCACCAGCGTCAGCGCCACGGCAAGGATGGGCGCGGCCGCGCTCCAGAAACGCGACGGGGTAGGGCGACGCTCCAGCCGGATCATCGGCACACCGCGCCCGCCGCCGCTCCGACCCGGTCAGACATGCGCCACGTCCTCTCCCCGCGACCCCTTCAGGTCGTGCGCCCCGCCCAGCATCAGACCGATCCGCTCCATCGTCAGGGTGGCGGCCGGGACGGGCGCGCCGAGGCGACCAGCGTTCAGCGCGGCAAAGCGGTCCGACACCTCCAGAAGTTCATCGAGATCCTGACTTATGACGATGACCCCCGCGCCGTCGGCCGCAAGGTCCAACAGCGCCTGACGGATGGCGTTGGCGGCAGCCGCGTCCACGCCCCAGGTCGGCTGGTTCACCACGAGGACGCGCGGGTCCTGCAAGACCTCGCGGCCGATCACGAACTTCTGCAGGTTTCCCCCGGACAGTGCGCGCGCCGCCACATGGGGGCCGGGCGTGCGGACGTCGAAGGCGCCGATGATGTCGGTTGCGAAGGCCCGCGCGCGGCCCCAGTCGAGAAATCCGTGCCGCAGCATCCCGCGCCGGGCCGCACCGGTCATAGCCGCGTTTTCCGTGAGCGACATGTCCGGGGCGGCGGCATGGCCCAGCCGTTCCTCCGGCGCGGTCAGAAGGCCCGCGGCCCGCCGTGGGGTCGGCCGCAGGCGCGAGATGTCGCGCCCTTCCAGCCACAGGGTTCCGGCGGCGGACGGCCGCTCGCCGGACAGGGCCGCCAGCAATTCGTCCTGACCATTGCCGGCGACGCCGCCGATGCCCAGCACCTCGCCCGCGCGCAACTCGAACGACAGGTCGTGCAGGGGCGTGCCGAATTGCGAGGCGGGCGGCATGGAGAGTGCCTTCATGGTCAGCATCGCCGCGCCCGGTTCATGGGCGCGCGCCCTGGGGGCGGTCAGCTTCGCGCCGACCATCTGCTCGGCCAGCTCGGATGCCGTGGCCTGCCGGGGGTCGGCGTCACCCACCACCTTGCCGCCGCGCAGCACCGTCGCCGCATCGCACAGCGTCCGGATCTCCTCCAGCTTGTGCGAAATATAGAGGATCGACGCCCCCTCCTGCGACAACTGCCGAAGTGTCGCGAACAGGATCTCCACCTCCTGGGGGGTCAGGACGCTCGTGGGCTCGTCCATGATGAGAAGGCGCGGGTCCTGCAGCAGGCAGCGCACGATCTCGACCCGCTGGCGCTCCCCCGCCGAGAGGTCGCCCACCCGGCGCAGAGGGTCGAGCGGCAGGCCATAGGCATCCGACACCTCGCGAATGCGCCGGCTCAGGTCGCGCAGGCCGGGCGGGTTTTCCATCCCCAAAGCCACGTTCTCGGCTACAGAGAGCGCATCGAACAGGCTGAAATGCTGGAACACCATCGCCACGCCCGCGGCTCGCGCGGCGCGCGGCTCGGCCGGGGCATAGGGTTGGCCGTCGAGCCGCATCGTGCCGGCGTCGGGCCGGACCAACCCGTAGATCGTCTTGACCAGCGTGGATTTCCCCGCGCCGTTTTCCCCCAGCAGCGCATGGACACCGCCTTTTTCCACCGTGAAGGACACGCCGTCGTTGGCGACCACGCCGGGATAGGCCTTGGTCAGGCCCCGAAGCTCCAGAAGTGCGGTCAAGCGGTTCGTCCTCCCGTCGCCTCTGCGGACGATCCCTGCGACAGTAGCGCGGCGGCGACGCCCACGGCAATGGCCTGCGGGTGCTTGCCCAGGGCCGGATCGCCTATCGGGCAACGGATGCGGTCGATCTGCGCGGGTGCGTGGCCGAGCGCCGCCAGACGCGACCGGAAGCGCGCCCATTTCGTCGCCGATCCGATCAGCCCGACCGACCGGAACCCGCGCCCGAGCGCCGCGTGACAGAGCGCGAGGTCGATGTCGTGGCTGTAGGTGAGGATGATGTGTTCGGCGGCGATCGGCGCATGCAGCATGGCCGCTGCCGAATCCGCGGCCACCAGCCCCGTGACGCCCTCGGGCACCGCCGGAAACCTGTCGGCAGCCGTGTCCACCCAAGTGAGCGCAATGTCCGGCAAAGGCGAGAGGACCGACACCAGCGCCGCCCCCACGTGCCCCGCGCCCCAGATCCAGATCGCGCGGGCGGGGGTCGCCTCCTCCTCCCTCAGCCAGCCGTCGCGGAAGGCGAAGCCGGTCAGGTCGGGCGGGGCTGCCGCGCCTTCGACGCGCCGCAGCCAGGGCGACGGGGGCGTGGCGTCCAGCCGTTCGATCACCATCGTCACCGACCCGCCGCAGCACTGGCCGAGCGCGGGGCCGAGCGGCATCTTCTCGACCCGCGGCGCGCCGCTGGCCAGCACCTCGCGCGCCACGGAAAGCGCCCGCCATTCGAGAGCCCCGCCCCCGATGGTGCCGTCGAAGCCGTCGCTCCAGACCGTCATCGAGGTGCCCGCCCCGCGTGGCACCGACCCGCGCGTCCGGGCCAGCACGACGCGGGCCACGGGGCCGTGGGCGGCGATCAGCGCGGACAGGCGGGCGACGTCCAGCGTCATTCCAGACGGTGCACCGCGCCCAGCACCCGTTCCGCCGTCGCCGGAGCGTCGAGCGCGGGATAACCCTCCCCGCAGGCCGTCACCGCGTCCGAGAGCGCGAGGAAGACGCTGATGCCGTGCATGAACGGCGGCTCGCCCACGGCCTTGGAGCGATAGATCGTCTCCTCCCGGTTCGGATCGTCCCACAGCGTCACGTTGAACACCGGCGGCACGTCAGACGCGCAGGGGATCTTGTAGGTCGAGGGGGCGTGCGTCCGCAGGCGGCCCGCGTGGTCCCAGACCAGCTCCTCGGTCGTGAGCCAGCCCGCCCCCTGGACGAACCCGCCCTCCACCTGCCCCATGTCCAGCGCCGGGTTCAGCGAGGCGCCGGCGTCGTGCAGGATGTCGGTCCGCAGGATGCGGTTCTCGCCCGTCAGGCGGTCGATCACCACCTCGGAACAAGCCGCGCCATAGGCGAAATAGAAGAATGGCCGTCCCTGCCCCGCCTCGCGGTCCCAACTGATGTCGGGGGTCGCGTAGAACCCCGTCGACGACAGCGGCACGCGCGCGACATAGGCCATGGCCGCCGCCTTCTCGAAGGGGTATTCCGCCCCGGCCACGCGCACGGCGTCCTCCGCGAAGACCACGTCGGCAGGGTCGGCCTGATGGATTGCGGCCAGATGGTCGGCCATCCGCGCGCGGATCGTGTCGCAGGCTGCCTTGACCGCCATCCCGTTCAGATCGGCCCCCGAGGACGCCGCCGTGGCCGAGGTGTTGGGCACCTTGCCGGTATCCGTCGCCGTGATCTTCACCCGCGCGACGTCGCAGCCGAAGCGGTCCGCCGCGACCTGCACTACCTTGGAATGAAGCCCCTGCCCCATCTCGGTGCCGCCGTGGTTCAGGTGGATCGACCCGTCGGCATAGACATGCACCAGCGCCCCCGCCTGGTTCAGATGGGTGAGCGTGAAGCTGATCCCGAACTTCACCGGCGTCAGCGCGATGCCCCGTTTGAGCAGCGGATTGGCGGCGTTCCAGTCGGCGATCGCCTTGCGCCGGGCGTCATAGTCGCAGGTTTCGGCCAGCTTCCCGACCATCGCGTTCAGGCAGAAGTCGGTGACCTGCTGGCCGTAGTGGGTGCGCCCCCCCTTCGATGCGTCCCGCGCGTCCGCATAGAAGTTCAAGCGCCGCACCTCCAGCGGGTCGCGACCGACGGCATGGGCCACATGGTCCATCACCCGCTCGATCCCCAGCATCCCCTGCGGCCCGCCGAAACCGCGGAAGGCGGTGGCGGACTGGGTGTTGGTGCGCAGCCGCCAGCTTTCGATCCGCATGACGGGGATGTCATAGGCGTTGTCGGCATGCAGCATCGCCCGGTCCGCGACCGGCAGCGACAGGTCCTGCGACCAGCCGCAGCGCGTCCAGTGGCGGAAGGTCACGGCGAGGACGCGGCCCCGGTCGTCGTGGCCCACGTCGTAGGCGATGCGGAAGTCGTGGCGCTTGCCCGTCACCACGAAGTCGTCGTCGCGGTCGTAGCGCATCCGGCAGGCCCGCCCGGTCAGCCGCGCGGCGACGGCACAGGCGACGGCCAGCGCATTGCCCTGGCTTTCCTTGCCGCCGAAGCCCCCGCCCATGCGCCGCACCTCGGACCGGACGGCATGCATCGGCAGGCCCAGGGCATCGGCCACCTTGTGCTGGATCTCGGTCGGATGCTGGGTCGAGGTCAGGACATGCATCTCGCCCGCCTCGGACGGCAGGGCCAGCGCCGCCTGACCCTCCAGGTAGAAATGCTCCTGCCCGCCCATCTCGATCTGCCCCGACAGGCGATGCGGCGCGGCCGTGAGCGCGGCATCCACGTCGCCGTCGACCCAGACACGCGGGCCGCCGTCGAACCACGCCTCGGCGGCCAGGGCCTGTTCGATGGTAAGTACCGGATCACGCTCCGTCACCTCGGCGCGGTGCAGGCGGGCGGCGCGGCGGGCGGCGAGGTGGCTGTCGGCCACCACCAGATACAGCGGCTGGCCCGCATAGTGGATCTCGCCGGTGCAGAGCAGCGGCTCGTCGTGCAGCGAGGGCGAGCAGTCGGGCATCGGGTCGAGATCCTCGGCCGTCAGCACCGCCACCACGCCCGGCGCCGCGCGCACCGCCGAGACGTCCAGCGCATCGAGCGTGCCATGTGCCACCTCGGACAGGCCGAAAGCCAGGTGCAGACATCCGGCGGGAGCCGGGATGTCGTCGGTATAGCGCGCCGTGCCGGTGACATGGAGGCGCGCGGATTCGTGCGGCAGGGGTTTGGCGACGCTCATGCCCGCACCCCTATCAGGTCGTGGGCGACCGTGTCGTCGCCGTCGTAGGCCAGCCGCAGCAGCATCCCCTGCGCCGCCCGCATGCGGTAGTCCGCGCTGGCGCGCATGTCGGTCAGGGGCTCGAAGTCCTGCGCCAGCGCCTCCGCCGCGCGGCGGAAGGTGTCGGCCGAAGGCGCTTGCCCGGCCAGGGCAACTTCGGCCGACGGCGCGCGTTTCGGCGTGCCGGCCATGCCGCCGAAGGCCACGCGGGGCGTGGCGAACCTGCCGTCGACCAGGGGCAGATTGAACGCCCCGCAGACGGCAGAAATATCCTGATCGAACCGCTTGGACAGCTTGTGGCACCGCAGGGTATCGGGTTGGCGGGGAATGGTCACACGCTCCACGAATTCGCCCGGCGCGCGGTCCTGCTTGCCGTAGTCGAGGAAGAAATCCTCCAGCGGCATCGACCGGCGGTCGTCAGCCCGGCGCAGGTGCAGCGTCGCCCCCAGCGCGATCAGCGGCGGGGGGCTGTCGCCGATGGGCGAGCCGTTGGCGATGTTGCCGCCGATGGTGGCGGCGTTGCGGACCTGCACGCTGCCATAGCGGCGCAGCAGTTCCGCGAAGGCCGGGAAATGCGGCGCGATGGCATGGCGCAGCGTTTCCATGTCGCACATCGCGCCGATCTCGATTGCGTCCTCGGCCACCGTCACGCCGCGCAGGTCATCGCAGCCCGCAAGGAACGCGAGGCGGCCCAGCGGCCGGAACTGCTTTGTCACCCAGAGGCCGACGTCCGTCGCCCCCGCCACCAGCGTCGCATCGGGGTGGGCGGCATACCATTCGGCCAGCTCATCGCCGCTTTGCGGGTGGAAATGGTCCGATCCGCGCACGGGGGACGCGGGCAGCGCCGGTTCGTGCATCAGGTCGGGCACGGGTGCGTCGCGGGCCGCGCGGGCCGCGCGCAGGATGGGCGCATACCCGGTGCAGCGGCACAGGTTGCCCGCGATCTGGTCGGCATCGTCGGTGTCGCCGCGCGCATGGGCCGCCGCCATCGTGGTGACGAAACCCGGCGTGCAGAAGCCGCATTGCGATCCGTGCAGGTCGACCATCGCCTGCTGCACGGGGTGCAGCGTGCCGTCGGGCTCCGCCAGCCCCTCGACCGTGCGAACGGCACGGCCGGCGAGTTGCGGCAGGAACAGGATGCAGGCATTGAGCGCACGCGGCGCGCCGTCGGCCCCGGTCACGATCACCGAACAGGCGCCGCAATCGCCTTCGTTGCAGCCCTCCTTGGTGCCGGTCAGACCATGCCTGCCGCGCAGCCAGTCGAGCAGCGTGGCGGTCGGGTCGTCGGTGGTTGCGGTGACGTCCTCGCCGTTCAGGCGAAAGGGGATCTCCATCGAAGGTCAGCCCGCCGCGGTACGGATGCGCCCGCGAAACCCCCTTCGATGCGGCGTAGAAGGGGCGGGCCGTTCCTTCAGTAGAAAGGCCGGAGGGGGTCTTTGGCAAGCCCCCGGCGGGCTTTCCGGCAGGGCGTGCGCGCAGGCCCTTCCGGCGCGGGCCCGGCGCGTCTAGACCTCTGGCATGGCCGATCCCCGATTCATCCACCTGCGTGTCCACACCGAATATTCGCTGCTCGAAGGCGCGGTGCGGCTCAAGACCCTGCCCGACCTCGTGGCGCGGGCGGGGATGCCCGCCGTGGCCGTCACCGACACCAACAACATGTTCGCCGCGCTGGAGGCGGCGACCTCGCTGGCCGGGCGGGGCATCCAGCCCATCATGGGCTGCCAGATCGACGTGATGCACGACCCGGCCGCTCCTGGTGAAAAGCCCCGCCGCCCCGCGCCCATCGTCCTGCTCGCCAAGGACGAGACGGGATACGGAAACCTGATGAAGCTGAACTCCTGCCTTTACCTCGCGCGGCCCGAGATGGTGCCCCAAGTGACGCTGGAGGAACTGGCGGCCCATGGCGAGGGGCTGATCTGCCTCAGCGGCGGCCCGGACGGCGCCATCGGACGGCTGGTGGCCGACGGGCAGGAGGCCAAGGCCGAGGCGGTGCTGGGCCACCTGCACGCGATCTACGGCGACCGTCTCTACATGGAGCTTCAGCGCCACCGCGTGCCCGAGCCGACCGAGCGGTTCCACGTCGAGCAGGCCTATGCGCGGGGCATCCCGCTGGTCGCCACGAACGACGTCTATTTCGACGATGCCGCCATGCACGAGGCGCACGACGCGTTCCTCTGCATTGCCGAGGGGGCCTATGTCGATCAGCAGGCCCCCCGCCGCCGGGTGACGCCCCGCCACAACTTCGCGACGCAAGCCGAGATGGCCGCGCTTTTCGCCGACCTGCCCGAAGCGCTGGAGAACACCGTCGAGATCGCGCGCCGCTGCGCCTTCCGCGCCTATGGCCGCGATCCGATCCTGCCGCGCTTCGCCGAGGACGAAGTGGAGGAGTTGCGCCGTCAGTCGGTCGAGGGTCTGCGCGCGCGTCTGGCCGTCATCCCCCATGCCGCCCCGGTGGAGGACTACGAGAAACGGCTCGACTACGAATTGGGCGTGATCGAGGGGATGGGGTTCCCCGGTTACTTCCTGATCGTCGCCGATTTCATCAAATGGGCCAAGGATCAGCAAATCCCCGTGGGTCCGGGGCGGGGGTCGGGGGCCGGCAGCCTTGTGGCCTATGCGCTGACGATCACCGACCTCGACCCGCTGCGCTACGGCCTGCTGTTCGAACGGTTCCTGAACCCGGAGCGGGTTTCGATGCCGGACTTCGATATCGACTTCTGCATGGACCGGCGGGAGGAGGTCATCCACTACGTCCAGGACCGCTATGGCCGCGACCGGGTGGGACAGATCATCACCTTCGGCGCGATGCTGTCCAAGGCCGCCGTGCGGGACGTGGGCCGGGTGCTGGGCATGCCCTACGGCCAGTGCGATCAGCTCTCCAAGATGATCCCGGTGGAGGGGGTCAAGCCGGTCAGCATCACCAAGGCCCTGACGGATGAGCCCCGCCTGCGCGAGGCCGCGCGCGAGTCCGAGCAGGACCGGCGGGACGGACGCACGAACCCCGTCAAGCGCCTGCTGGATTACGCGGAAAAGCTGGAGGGTCTGCTGCGGAACGCCTCGACCCATGCGGCGGGCGTGGTGATCGGGGACCGGCCGCTCGACCGTCTCGTGCCGCTCTACAAGGACCCCCGGTCCGACATGCCCGCGACCCAGTTCAACATGAAATGGGTCGAGAAGGCCGGGCTGGTGAAGTTCGACTTCCTCGGTCTCAAGACCCTGACGCAGGTGCAGAACGCGGTCGAGCTTATCCGCGCGCAGGGTCGCGACATCCACACCGCCGCCGACGGGCGCGCCATCTATGCCCCCGCCCCCGGCACCGAGAACGACATCAACGCCATCCCCCTCGACGACGAGGGGGCCTATGCGCTCTATTCCGCGGCGCGGACCGTGGCGGTGTTCCAGGTGGAATCGACGGGCATGATGGACGCGCTGCGCCGCATGAAACCCACCTGCATCGAGGATATCGTGGCGCTGGTCGCGCTCTACCGGCCCGGCCCGATGGAGAACATCCCGAAGTACTGCGAGGTCAAGAACGGCCTGTCGCAGCGCGACAAGCTGCATCCCAGCATCGACCACATCCTCGACGAGACGCAGGGCATCATCGTCTATCAGGAACAGGTGATGCAGATCGCGCAGGAGATGGCGGGCTATTCGCTCGGCGGCGCCGACCTGCTGCGCCGCGCCATGGGCAAGAAGATCCAGGCCGAGATGGATGCCCAGCGGCCGCTGTTCCTTGACGGCGCGGCGAAGAACGGCGTCGGCAAGGAGAAGGCGCTCGAAGTCTGGAACCTCCTCGACAAGTTCGCCAACTACGGCTTCAACAAGTCCCACGCTGCCGCCTATGCCGTGGTCAGCTACCAGACGGCCTGGCTCAAGGCGAACCACCCGGTCGAGTTCATGGCCGGGATCATGAACTCCGACATCCACCTGACCGACAAGCTCGCCGTCTATGCCGAGGAGGTCCGCAAGGCGACCGACCGCGGCGGCCTGGGCCTCGAGATCGTGCCGCCCTGCGTGAACCGGTCGCGCGCGCGGTTCACCGTGTCCGACGGCAAGCTGGTCTACGGCCTCGGCGCGCTCAAGAACGTCGGCGTCGAGGCGATGCGCCTCGTGGTGGACGGGCGCGGCGACCGGCCCTTCGCCACGCTGTTCGACTTCGCCCGCCGCGTCGACCTGAAACGGGTGGGCAAGCGCCCGCTCGAGATGCTGGCGCGCGCGGGTGCCTTCGACGGCATCGACGGCAACCGCGCCCGCGTGCTGGAAGCGCTCGATGCGCTGGTCGGATACTCTGCGGCGATCCACGACCAGCGCGCGTCGAACCAGGTGTCGCTGTTCGGCGAGGCGGGCGAGGACCTGCCGGAACCCCGCCTGCCCTTCCGCGACGACTGGCTGCCGGCGGAGCGTCTGGCGGAGGAGTTCAAGGCCATCGGCTTCTACCTGTCCGGCCATCCGCTCGACGATTACATGGTCGCGCTGAAGCGCCAGCAGGTAATGACGCTGGCCGACGTCCAGGCCCGGACGATGAACGGGCCGATGGTGGCCAAGATGGCGGGCATCGTCTCGTCGCGGCAGGAACGCAAGTCGGCGCGCGGCAATCGCTTCGCCTTCGTGCAGGCCAGCGACCCGACCGGCGCCTATGAGGCGATGGTCTTCTCCGACACGCTCGACGCCTCGCGTCAGCATCTGGAAGCGGGCTGCCGCGTGATCCTGCAGGTCGAGGCGACGCAGGAGGCCGACCAGCTCAAGCTGCTCTGCCGGACCGTGAC
This sequence comes from Jannaschia rubra, assembly GCF_001403735.1. Classification (GTDB taxonomy): domain Bacteria; phylum Pseudomonadota; class Alphaproteobacteria; order Rhodobacterales; family Rhodobacteraceae; genus Jannaschia; species Jannaschia rubra. The sequence continues at coordinate 328,497 of NZ_CXPG01000020.1, read as the reverse complement.
GCCCATGGATGAGGCCGTGGACGGCGCGCCGCAGGTCGGGTTGCGGATCTTCGTCGACGACAGCGAGGCGGTGGGGCGCCTCAAGGGGCTGCTGGGCCGGTTAGCAGGCGAGTCGGGCGCGCGCGGACGCGGCCCGCTTCTCGTTTGCCTGAGAAGCGACGATCTACCGGGCGAGGTCGATATCAGCCTGCCCGGCGAGTATCCCGTGAACCCGCAGGTCAAGAGCGCCCTGCGGTCCCTGGCCGGCATCGAGGCGGTCGAGGAAGTGTGATGACGGTGCAAGCAGTCATCCGGCCGACGGAAGCCCTTTGCCGGCCCCGACCGGCGATGACCTGATCGCCCCATGCACGCCGTCTTCATCCAGAACCCGAAGTCGATCTACCGCGACACGCGCGGGGAACGGTATCACTTCCCCAACAGGAAGCTTCTGCCGCGCGTTCTTGAAACGGTCGGGGACTGGGTCGTCTTCTATCAGGGTCGGCGCAGCGGCGGCGGGATGGGCTATTCTTGCGTCCGGAAAGTGATCGCGGTTCGGCCCGATCCAAATGACCCGACCCATTCCTTCGCCGAACTGGACCCGGGGTCCGCCCTCGACTTCGAGCGATTTGTTTCGCGCGCGAAACATTCCGGGCAGCTTTACGAGTCGACGCTCGCCCCGATGGGCGGAAACAATCAGGACAGCGTGCGCCCCCTGTCCCAGGCGGACTTCGCCGCCATCGTGAACGAAGGCCTGCGCGAGGTGCCCGACATCGAGGCCCATCCGCGCACGGGGCCGCTCCACGATCTGGCCGAGGATCAGGCCGCCTTCACCATCGACCGCCGCGTGGTGCTGACGTCGCGCGCGGCGCGGGACGCGGCCTTCGGTCGGATGGTGCGCCGGGCCTACGGCGGGCGCTGCGCGATTTCGGGACTGCGGCTGCGAAACGGCGGCGGGCGGGCCGAGGTTCAGGCCGCGCACATCCGCCCCGTCGCCCACGGCGGCCCCGACGCGGTGCGCAACGGGCTGGCCCTGTCGGGGACCTTGCACTGGATGTTCGACCGGGGGCTGATCGCCGTGGCCGAGGATCATTCCATCATGGTATCGCATAACAAGGTCGATCTTGAGACGGTGGCCCGCCTGATCCACCCCGACCGGCGCCTGATGCTGCCGGCCGATCCACGACACCATCCGCACCCCGACTATCTGCGATACCACCGCGAGGAAATTTATGGCCGTGCCTGACACCGACCGCTTCCTGTCCGACCTCCAAGCCCTGCGCGCCATCGGGGCGCGGGGCACGGGGGTCGTGCGCCGGGCCTTCGACGCCGAGGATGTGCGCGCCCGCCGGTGGCTCGCCGGCCGCTTCGCCGAGGCGGGGCTCGAGGCGCGGATCGACCCGGCGGGCAACGTCTGGGGCCTGCGCGGCCCGCTTCTGATGGGCAGTCACAGCGATACGCAGCCGGAAGGCGGATGGCTCGACGGCGCCCTGGGCGTCATTGCGGCACTGGAGGTGGCACGCGGCAACCCCGGTGTGAGCGTCGTGTCGTTCCAGGACGAGGAAGGCCGTTTCGGAGCGACCACCGGCTCCGAACTCTGGTCGGGCGCCCTGACACCTGCGCAGGCGGACGCGCTGACCGATCTGGATGGGCTGACCTTCGGCGCCGCACGCCGCGCCCTTCTCGCGACCGGGGATTTCCCCAACCCGTCCCGGTTCACGGGCTTTCTCGAACATCACATCGAACAGGGCCCGGTGCTGGATACGGAGGGGCTGGTCGCGGGCGTCGTCACCGCCATCGTGGGGATGCGCCAGGTCACCGTGACGCTGCAGGGGCGGCAGAACCACGCGGGCACGACGCCCATGGCGCTGCGGGCTGATGCCCTGCGCGGGCTGTCGGATGCGGACCACGCGATCCGCACGGCGTTGCGCGACATCGTGACCCCGGCGTCGGTCTGGACCATCGGCCATGTCGCGCTGCATCCGAACGCGCCGTCGGCCGTGCCGGGGCGTGTGCGGTTCACGGTGCAGTGGCGCGACGCCGAGGTGCCGCGCCTCGATGCGATGGAGGCGGCGATCGCGCAGGCTCTGGAACAGGTTGCGGCCAGGGCCGGCTTTCAGATCGAGGTTTCCGACCCTGTCGCCCTCGCCCCGGTGGAGATGGACGGCGACATGCGACGCGCGCTGTCCCATGCGGCCGAGGGAGTCGCGCCCGGGCGCTGGCGCGACCTGCCGTCGGGGGCCATCCACGACGCGAGCAACGTGGCCCGCCTGATGCCGGTCGCGATGCTGTTCGCCCCCTCGATCGGCGGGATCAGCCACGACTTCGCCGAAGACACGGACGAAGCGGATCTGACCGCCTGCCTGCGTATCCTGGCGGATGCGGCAGCGCGTCTGACGGCATGATGGCACAGGCCCTTGCACCGCGGCGGAAGCGGCCCCAGATCGACAGGCACATTCCTGCAAGAGGCTCTCCCGTCATGATACTCCGACCGATGTCGTTCGCCCTTGCCTTCCTTGCCGCGCCGGTGGCCGCCCAGGACCATTCCGGAATGGATCACGGCACGCCCGATATCTACGCTCCGGCGATGGAGATCATGATGGAAGGCATGATGCTGGAACCGACAGGTGACGCGGATGTCGATTTCGCGCGCGGGATGATCGCGCACCACGAAGGAGCGGTCGCCATGGCGCGCATCCTGCTCGAATCCGGCGACGATCCGGAGATGCGGGCAATGGCCGAGGAGGTCATCGCCGCGCAGGAGCAGGAGATCGCCTTCATGCAGGACTGGCTCGCCCGCCAGGACTGACGCCCGGCGTGCCGGATCGGCAGGGTGAAGACGGTGACCTGACCTTCGCGTCATGGACGGAACCCGGATGAAAGGCATGGCGGCAGTGATCCCCTGCGTGCGGATCGCTGCGAGATCGTGGAACGAGCGCTTTGTAGAAGGTCGCCGGCAAGCTATCCTGCGGGTGGTCCTGTTCCCGTCGTGGGACCCGGAGCCATGCAGCAGGAGTCCCGGGCATGCGGATCCAATGCGATTGCGGGGCCTTTCAGGCGGAATTGACGCATTTTCCGGCGCATTCACCCGGTCGTCTGATGTGCTATTGTGCCGACTGCCAGCGCTTTCTGGAACGGCTGGGCCGTGAAGACCTGCTCGACCCCCATGGCGGCACCGAGATCGTCCCCGCATACCCGAGCGAGATCCGCATCCTGAGGGGAAAGGATCTCCTTGTCTGCAATCAGCTCGCTCCCGAAGGACTGCTTCGCTGGTCAACAGGTTGCTGCAACTCGCCGGTGGGCAATACCCGCGCCGGATTCCCGTGGTTCGGCATCCTTCACAGCGCCTATCGTGCCGCGGACCCGGAGTGCCTCGGCCGTCTCGGGCCCGTGCGTAGCCGCATATACGGTCGCGACGCCAAGGGTGAACCGCCCTTTCCGATCTCCGGCAGGCTGGGCGTCAAGGATATGCTGGCGGTGCTGCCTTTCGTGATCCGGGGCTTCATCGGCGGCAAGCAAAGGCACTCGCCCTTCTTTGAACCCGACAACGTGACGCCGATCGTGCCGCCCCGACCGCTGTGAGGCGCGTCAGGACCAGTCCACGTCGCCGAGGAAAATATAGCCCGCGCCATAGATCGTCCTGATCAGCGCGGGGTTCCGGGGATCTTCGCCCAGCTTGGCGCGCAGGCGGCTGATACGGACGTCCATCGCGCGGTCGAAGCTTTCCGACGAGGCACCGCCCAGTGCCTCCTGCATCTCGGGGCGGCTGAGAAGGCGGCGGGGGCGGTCGAGGAACAGACGCAGGATCTCGGCTTCCGCCTGGCTGAAGGCGACTTCGCCATCCTTCACGCGGTCGGGCGGTCCGGTCAGGGTGAAGCGGTCGAAATCGGCGATGAAGGGTCCGAAGCGGGCGATGCTGCGCGCGGGGGGCGCGGCCTTGCGCAGACGGGCGCGGATACGTGCGACGATCTCCGCCGGCTCGAAGGGTTTGACGACGTAGTCGTCGGCGCCCAGTTCCAGACCGGTGATGCGGTCCTGCACCTGTCCGCGACCCGAGATGATGATGATCGCCGCCCCGCCTTCCAGCGCCAGCCGCGACACGACCGCCAGCCCGTCGCGGTCGGGCAGGCCCAGGTCCACGAGGCAGACGTCGGGCAGTGACTGCCGCAGCGCCGCCTCGAAGGCATCGGCCCGGGCGTAGGTCGCAACCTCCATCCCGGCGGCTGCGATGGCATCCGCGAGGAGGGTGCGGATCGCCGGGTCGTCGTCGAGGATGGCCACGCGCGCGGTCATGCCAGTGCCGCCGCGAGTTTCTCCACGCTGAACGGCTTGCGGATCACCGGCCAGAGCGCCGCCGCCTCGCGGTGGAGCGGCGCATCGGGCGGCAGCGAGGTCATCAGGGCCACGGGCATGGCGCGCGCCTGCGCCTGCCGGGCGAGGTCGAGCCCGGTCTCGTCGGACTTGAGCATGATGTCCGACAGCAGAAGGCCGATCCCGTCGATGGCCAGAAGGTCGCGCGCTTCGGCCACCGTCGCCGCCTCGAGCACGGAATGGCCCGCGGCGACCAGCGTATCGCGGACGGCCTCGCGGATGTGGACGGCATCCTCGACCAGCAGGATCGTCGTGGGGGGCGGACCGGGGGGCGGTTGCCGCAGCGGCAGGCGCAGCGATACCCGTGCCCCGCCGCCGGGGGCCCGGCCCAGCCGGGTGCGTCCGCCGGCGAGCTTCACCACGTCATAGACCATGGACAGGCCCAGCCCCGTCCCGTCTCCGCCCTTTTCGGTGAAGAAGGGCTCCAGCGCCTTGTCCAGCGCCTCGGCGCTGAAGCCGGGACCGCTGTCGTCGAAGTCGATCTCGACCCATGTGTCGCGGAGCGCGCGCGCGGTGATGGTGATGGTCCCCGGCCCGGACCCGATGGCGTCGCGCGCGTTGATGACGAGGTTCAGCATCGCGTCGCGCAGCGCCTCGGGGTCGAGGAGGACCGGCGCCTCCAGCCCGTGCACCTGCCAGTCGAGTGTGGTCCCCTCGGGCAGCGAGGCGCCGCCCAGCATCGTCACCTCGGCGAGGAACGCGCGCAGATCGGTCGCGCGGGGGCGCAGGTCGCGCGGACCGGACAGGCCCGCGATCTGGTCGATCAGCATCCCCCCGCGGGCGGCCGCGATGCCGATGGCCTGCACCGCGTCGACGGCCGCCGCCGGCAGATCCATCTGCCCCAGCTTCTCCTTGAGGCCCATGATGACGGTGAGGAGGTTGGCGAAGTCATGCGCCATGCCCGACGTCAGCTGAGCCGCGACCTGCCGCCCGGCGGCCTGCGCCACGGCGGCGCGGGCCTGCGCCTCCTCGGTGATGTCGACCGACAGGGCATAAAGCCCGCCGTCGCCTTTCGTATCGGGCGTGAAGCTGACGCGGATGCGGCGGCTGGAAGGGTGGTGCGTGATCTCGAAGACCGACGGCTCGCCGCCGAGCGCGCGGTCGAGATGCGGTGCGATCTGGGCATAGGTGCGGGGGTCGAGCGCCTGTTCCATCGTCAGGCCGACGATGTCCGAGGGGGCGTCGGGCATGACCGCCCCCAGCCTGCGGTTCGAGAAGGTATAGCGCCGGTCCGGCCCGAGGCGCGCGATATGCGCGGGCAGCATCTCGGTCGTCAGCCGGATGCGGGCGGCCATCTCGGTCGCCTCGCGCCGGGCCTCCTCCAGCGCGGCGTTGGTGGCCGCGAGCTTGCGGTTGGTCTGGGCGAGTTCCTCGTGCCGGGTCAGAAGCTGCTCGGACAGCACCTCGGACCGGGCCCGCAGCAGCCGTTCCTGCGCGCGGGTGGCGGTGATGTCGGTATAGACGGTGACCCAGCCGCCCTGCGGCAGGGGCGAGCCTTCGACCGCGATGACCTGCCCGCCGGGACGGGTGCGCTCCAGGTAATGCGGCTCGAACGCCATGGCCTGTTCGACGCGTTCGGCCACCATGCGGTCGGGGTCGTCGGGCGGTCCGTATTCGCCGCGCTCGACCAGGAAGCGGATCGTCTCGGCGAAGGTGACGCCGGGGCGGGTCAGGCGCGGGGGCAGGTCGAACATCGCCTGATACATGCGGTTGCTGACCGCGAGCCGCAGGTCGGCGTCATAGATCGACAGCGCCTGACCGATCAGGTTCAGCCCGGCCTGCGTCAGGGGCGGCGTGGAGGCACGGCGGTCGGTCATGTCGCCCGTGACGGTATCACGGGCGGGCGTCCGGGCAAGCGGTTACAATTCGTTGGAATTGGGAAACACCAGTGCAGGAATCGGGGCCGAGGGTTCCCGCAGAGGCCGCGTCCGGGGAGGGGCGCGGCGGAGGACCAGCCGATGACCGACCTGCGGACCATCCCGGATTTCCTGGATCGCAACGCCGACCGCTTCGCCGGGGCGCCCGCCTATCGCGAAAAGGAGTTCGGCATCTGGCAGGAGTGGACCTGGGCGCAGGCCCGCGAGGAGATCGCGGAGATGGCGCTCGGCCTGATCGCGGGCGGGCTGGAGATCGGGGAGCATGTCGCCGTCATCGGTCGCAACCGGCCGCAGCTTTACATGGCGATGGTGGCCGTTCAATGCGCGGGCGGGATCCCGGTGCCGCTCTACCAGGATGCCGTGGGCGAGGAGATCGCCTATGTGCTGGGCCATTGCTCCGCCAAGTTCGTGATCGCGGGCGATCAGGAGCAGGTCGACAAGGTGCTGGAGGTGCAGGACCGGATCGAGGGGCTGCGCCACATCGTCTATCTCGACGGACGGGGCCTGCGGAAATACGACCACTCCGCGATGTCGTCGATGGAGACGATCCGCAAGGCCGGCCGCGACACCCCCCGCGACGAGATGGACCGCCGGCGCGCGCAGCAGACCGGGGCGACGACCTGCGTCATGCTCTATACCTCGGGCACCACGGGCAAGCCCAAGGGCGTGGTGCTGAGCCACGACAACATCGTCGCCACGTCGAAGGCCTCGTCCGAATTCGACCGGTTGCGGCAAGGCGACGAGGTGCTGGCCTATCTGCCGATGGCCTGGGTCGGCGATTTCATCTTTTCCATCGGGCAGGCCATGGTGACGGGCTTCTGCGTCAACTGCCCCGAGAGTGCGGATACCATCCTGCAGGACCTGCGCGAGATCGGGCCGACCTACTACTTCGCGCCCCCCCGCGTGTTCGAGACGCAACTGACGTCGGTGATGATCCGCATGGAGGATGCGGGGCGGGTGAAGAAGGCGATGTTCCGTCACTTCATGGACCATGCGAAGGGCGTCGGTCCGCGCCTTCTGGACGGCGAGCCGGTGGGAACCTTCGACCGCCTGAAATACCGGCTGGGCGAAGCGCTGGTCTTCGGGCCGCTCAAGAACACGCTGGGCCTGAGCCGGGTGCGCGTCGGCTATACCGCGGGCGAGGCCATCGGGCCGGAACTGTTCGATTTCTACCGCTCCATCGGGATCAACCTGAAGCAGCTCTACGGCCAGACCGAGGCGTCGGTCTTCATCACCCAGCAGAAGGACAACGAGGTCCGCTCCGACACCGTGGGCACGCCCACGCCGGGGGTCGAGCTGCGGATCGCGGAGAACGGGGAAGTGTTCTACCGCTCGCCCGGCAGCTTCGTCGAATACTACAACAACCCCGAAAGCACCGCCTCGACCAAGGACCCGGAGGGCTGGGTCGCCACCGGCGACGCCGGGTTCATCGAGGAAGGCACCGGCCACCTGCGCATCATCGACCGGGCAAAGGACGTCGGCAAGATGGCTTCGGGCGCCCTGTTCGCGCCCAAGTTCGTCGAGAACAAGCTGAAGTTCTACCCCGACATTCACGAGGCCGTCGTCTTCGGCAACAACCGCGATCGCTGCGTGGCCTTCGTCAACATCGACCTGACGGCCGTGGGCAACTGGGCCGAACGCAACAACATCGCCTATGCCTCCTATCAGGAACTGGCGCAGCACCCCCGCGTGCTGGCGACGATCACCGACCACGTCAACGCGGTGAACAAGCTGGTCGCCCGCGACGGCATGCTGTCGGGCTGCCAGATCCATCGCTTCCTGGTGCTTCACAAGCAACTCGACCCCGACGACGACGAGATGACGCGGACGCAGAAGGTCAAGCGTGGTCTGATCGAGACGAAATACGCCGACCTGATCGAGGGGCTCTATGGCGGCGCGGAGGAGGTCTACACCGAGACCGACGTGACCTACGAGGACGGGCGAAAGGGCAAGATCAAGGCGACGGTCAAGATGTGCGACGCGGAGGTCGTCCCCGTCGAGACGACGACGCTGGAGGCGGCGGAGTGAGTGAGGAGCTTCCCGTTTGGATCGAATGGCTTCGGGCTTTGGCCGTTCCTGCGATTGCCTTCGGTGGCCTCGTTATCGCCTGCGCAAACCTGTGGCTTGGCATAAAGCGGCGCGCTGACGATCTTTTTGATCGACGATATGCGTTGTTCCAAGACGCTCAGTACTTCGCTCAGTTTACTTCTAATCCAGAAGGCGGAAAGAGCGAGAACTTTGTACTCCGAGCGCCTTCGGAACTGGAAGCACAAGCAGCCTTTTTGTTTGACAGAACGTTTTCCCAACATCTTCGGCGGTACTTGGAAGGTGTCCGCCGCGGAGATTTTATCGTCGGTGTGGAAGCCGAACTCTTTCAACTTTTCCATTCTCGGATGAAGTAGATGCTCGATACCACCCCATTCACCACCCGCAATGGTCGCACCATCAGCGGCACAGTCATGGGCCTGCGCAACCTCGCGCTCCCGCAGGCCCCGGCGTGAAAATCCTCACCTTCACCCTCCTCCTTGCCAACGCGGCCGCCGCCGACGCCGTGCCAGAGTGGCGCGACCTGTATGAGCGTTGCGAGACGGCCGTCGTCGCAGACATGCCGTTCGACGCGACCGGCCTCGCGTCCCGCCCTCCCCCGGTCGTCGGCGAAGTGGTGGAGCAGGCGCCGTTCCGCGACCGGATCGACTACCGGACGCTCGCCACCTCGGGCCGGATCGTTCCCGCGATCTGGGGCGTGGAGGGCGGACGCTTCGAAGTTGAGCTTCTGGAGTATCCCGCACGCAACGGAACCCGCGCCATCTGCGAGGTGGTCGTGGCGCATGACGCCTCCGCGCTGGACGATGCGGAGGCGGAGGCACTTCTCGTGGCATTCGACGATCTGGTCGGCGACCGCCTCGCGGACGGCGATTGGCAGGAACTCGATCTCGATGCAGGCGTCGGCACGACGAGGACGGGGATGCAGCTTGCCGCACCCAACTCGCGCGGCTGCATCGTGACGGCCAGCATGACCGTCGATCCGGCAGACGGCTATTTCCGGTCGTCCGTGGCCGAGGCGGCGGGCGATCCCGGCTGCGGTGGGCAGTCGCTTTTAACGGGCCGCCGCGCCCTTCAGAGGAAGGCGACAGAATGAACGCGCAATCCCAGAGCTTCGTCACCGAGGACGGCCGCACCATCGGGCCCACCGTCCTCGACCTTCGCAACATCACGCTGCGGTTCGGGGGTGTCGAGGCGATCAAGGACATCTCGTTCGACATCCGCGAGGGCGAGATCCGCGCGATCATCGGGCCGAACGGCGCGGGCAAGTCGTCGATGCTGAACGTCATCTCGGGCTTCTATGTCCCGCAGGAAGGCGAGGTCTGGTTCCGCGGCAAGCCGCGTCCGGCGATGAAGCCCTACGAGGTGGCGCAGCAGGGCATCGCGCGGACCTTCCAGAACATCGCCCTGTTCGAGGGGATGAGCGTTCTCGACAACGTCATGACCGGGCGGCTGGCCCATATGAAGACGAACATCCTGACGCAGGCGCTGTGGTGGGGGGCCGCCGCCCGCGAGGAGGAGGAGAACCGCGCGGCGGTGGAGCGGGTGATCGACTTCCTGGAGATCCAGGCGATCCGCAAGACGCCGGTGGGGCGGTTGCCTTACGGCCTGAAGAAACGGGTGGAGCTTGCCCGCGCGCTGGCCGCCGAGCCGAGCCTCCTGCTGCTGGACGAGCCGATGGCCGGCATGAACGTGGAAGAGAAGGAGGACATGTCCCGCTTCATCCTGGACGTGAACGACGAGTTCGGCACGACCATCGCGCTCATCGAACACGACATGGGCGTGGTCATGGACCTGTCGGACCGGGTGGTCGTCATGGACTACGGCCGCAAGATCGGCGACGGCACCCCGGACGAGGTGCGCGGCAACCAGGACGTGATCGACGCCTATCTGGGGGTCGCGCATGATTGATCTCTGCCACGCCGCAAGGGCCGAGGGGAACATCGGCCGCACCAGCCTGTTGGGTCTTTCCTGCAAGAGGAGATCCAACCATGTCCGAACACGAAACCTGGCTGAAGAAGACGCTCGCCGACATCCTGGGCGAGGATCGGGGGATTCCCGACTACATGATCGACCGGATGCGGAAGTTCCGGCCCGACGACCTGTCGGAGTTGCGAACGAACGAGAGGCAGGCGGTGTGGGATGCCTTCCGCCGCGTCGCCCATCAGTCGCGCGATGCGCGCGGTGGAGAGTTGGGCGAGGGCGAGGACCGGCCCGCCTATGTGGATGGCGACATGGACTGGGGCCTGCGGGCGGCCAAGGCGGCGCTGGAGGCCATTCCTGCGGGCGAGCGGTCGCAGAAGGCCACGCAGCTTCTGTCGGAATGCACCTGCCCCGCGGCTGTCGGACCCAACCCCGGGATCGACGGCGGATCGTCGGCCCGCAGACCGGTGGAATCGGCGCTCGACAGGTCCGATCCGACCACACCGGACGATCCCTTGCCCTACTGACGCTGCCCGGCACCGCATTCCGCGGTCGCGGGCCCTTTGCCGTGACCGGAGGATGCGATGCCTGACCAGCTTCTCTATGCGATGGAGGTCGCGCTCAACGGCCTGATGGCGGGGGTGATGTATTCGCTCGTGGCCCTGGGGTTCGTCCTGATCTTCAAGGCGTCGGGCATCTTCAATTACGCCCAGGGCGTCATGGCGCTGTTCGCCGCGATGACGCTGGTGGGCATCCAGAACGGCCAGGTGCCGTTCAGCCACATGATCAACGCGGCCCTGGGCACCGACATCCACCATTTCGGCTGGTCGGTTCCGGCGCTCGCGGCCATCGCGCTGACCGTGGTGGTCATGGTCGGTCTGGCCTGGGCCGTGAACCGTTTCGTCTTCCGCCACCTCGTCAACCAGGAGCCGATCATCCTGTTCATGGCGACCATCGGTCTGGCCTATTTCCTCGAAGGGGTGGCCGACCTGATGTGGGGGTCCGAGATCAAGACGCTGGACGTGGGCCTGCCGCAGGGGATCAACGACTGGGTCGATACGGCGACGTTCGACCTGTTCGGCTATGGCTTCTTCATCGACAACCTCGACATCGTGGCGACCGTGATCGCGGGGCTGCTGGTCGCGGGGCTGGTGATGTTCTCGCAGTACACCAAACAGGGCCGGGCCCTACGCGCCGTGGCCGACGACCATCAGGCAGCGCTGTCGGTGGGCATCTCGCTCAACTTCATCTGGGTGCTGGTCTGGTCCATCGCGGGCTTCGTGGCGCTGGTCGCGGGCATCATGTGGGGGGCGAAGTCGGGCGTGCAGTTCAGCCTGTCGCTCATCGCGCTCAAGGCGCTGCCGGTCCTGATGCTGGGGGGCTTCACCTCGATCCCCGGCGCCATCGTCGGTGGCCTCATCATCGGGGTGGGCGAGAAGCTGTTCGAGTTCTGCTTCGGCAACGGGCAGTGCTTCGGCGGCATCATCGACCTTGGCGGCGCCACCGAGACCTGGTTCGCCTACGTGCTGGCGCTCGGTTTCCTGGTGTTCCGCCCGCAGGGCCTGTTCGGGGAGAAGATCATTGAGCGGGTTTGATTTCTGCGACGCGGTGCCCCCGAATTGGCGCGGTCTCGTCATGGCGAAGGCTCAATCCAAGGCGACCCGTTTCATACGCTCTGCGCGATACGGAAGGGTCCGGGCTCATGGGACGACCGATCGGATGTTTCTTCATGGTCTGCGCCGGGCTGTCTCTTCTGTTCCTGATATCGGATCTCGTATGGCTGCGGCGGACGGGCGTGATGTTCATGCCGTTCGGACAGGAACTCACGGCGGCGGTCATCGGACTTTATGTCGGCTCCTTTATCGGTTCGATGTTCTCCGCGTGGGTGGCCTTTGTTCTGGAAGAAATCCGGATGAGCCAGCGGGAGGTGATCGATCGGATTGCCGGTCGCGGAACCGGAGACCTTACCGGGCGATCCGAGCCGAAACTGCAACGCGACCGGGCTGCCTGACGAAGGGGCCCCAGCACGCTTTCTCAGCCGTTTGCATTGGCCCGAACTTCAAGGAGTCCAACTGATGCTCTATCGTGAAGCCGGTGACTTCAAGACGTCCTACGGCGCCGACAACCAGACCTTTCCGATCCGCTTCGACCGCTGGGCCTATTGGGTGCTGCTCGGGGTGGCCTTCCTTGTCATCCCCTTCGTCATCAACGACTACTGGGCCAGCTCGCTTCTCGTGCCCTTCCTGATCTATGCGATCGCGGCGCTCGGGCTGAACATCCTGACGGGCTACTGCGGGCAGGTCAGTCTCGGCACGGGCGGGTTCATGGCTGTGGGTGCCTACTCCTCCTACAAGCTGATGACCGCGTTCCCCTGGCTCGACATGATCTCGATCACGCTGCTGTCGGGGCTCATCACGGCGGCCGTCGGCGCGCTCTTCGGCCTGCCCAGCCTGCGGATCAAGGGGTTCTACCTCGCCGTGGCGACGCTGGCCGCGCAGTTCTTCCTGACCTGGCTCTTCAACAAGGTGCCGTGGTTCTACAACTATTCTGCCTCGGGGCAGATCACGGCGCCGGAGCGATCGGTCTTCGGCATCACCGTCACCGGCCCGAACACCGAGGCCTGGGCGCAATACCTCTTCTGCCTGGTCTTCGTCGTGGCGCTGGCCTGGGTGGCCCGCAACCTGACGCGGGGGACGGTGGGGCGCAAATGGATGGCGATCCGCGACATGGACATCGCGGCCGAGATCATCGGGGTGAACCCGCTGCGAGCCAAGCTGTCGGCGTTTGCGGTGTCGTCGTTCTTCATCGGCATCGCCGGGGCACTGTTCTTCACGCTCTATCTCGGCGCGGTCGAGGTGAACGAGGCGTTCGGCATCAACAAGTCGTTCCTGATCCTGTTCATGGTCATCATCGGCGGCCTCGGTTCCATCTTCGGCAGCTTCGCGGGCGCGGCACTCCTGGTGCTGCTGCCGGTCGCGCTCAAGGCCGTTGGCGTCGACCTCCTGGGCTGGCCCACGGACGTGGTCGCCCACCTGAACCTCGTGATCGTGGGCGCGCTCATCATCTTCTTCCTCGTGGTCGAGCCGCACGGGCTGGCGCAGCTCTGGCGGCTGACCAAGGAGAAGCTCCGCCTGTGGCCCTTTCCGCACTGACGGGGCCACCAATCCAAACGCGTTCCCGAAAGGGCGCGAACGACAGGCCGCACAAGGCCGCATCATATCCAGGGAGGATACGACCATGACGAAACACAGACCCCTCGCCGCGGCCGCGCTCTGCGCCGCGACGCTGGCCGGCCCGGCGATGGCCGAGCTGGTGATCCCCGACCTCAGCTATCGCACCGGACCCTATGCGGCGGGCGGCATCCCGTTCTCGGACGGCTATCAGGACTACTTCACGCTGCTCAACGAACGCGACGGCGGCATCGGGGGCGAACCGATCCGCCTGATCGAGTGCGAGACCGGCTACAACACCGAGAAGGGCGTCGAGTGCTACGAGTCGACCAAGGGCGAAGGCGCGCTGGTCTATCAGCCGCTGTCCACGGGCATCACCTATCAGCTGATCCCCAAGACGGCCGCCGACGGCATCCCCCTGCACACCATGGGCTATGGCCGGACCTCCGCGTCGAACGGTGAAGTGTTCAACAACGTCTTCAACTATCCCGCGAACTACTGGGATGCGGCATCGGTGGCGATCAATCACCTGCTGGAGCAGAACGGCGGATCGCTCGAAGGCAAGACCATCGCGCTGCTCTATCACAACTCAGCCTACGGCAAGGAGCCGATCCGCACGCTCGAGGAGCTGTCGGAGAAGCACGGGTTCACCCTGACCACCCTCGCCGTCGAGCCTCCGGGACAGGAGCAGAAATCCCAATGGCTGCAAATCCGGCGCGAGCGTCCCGATTACGTCATCATGTGGGGCTGGGGCGTGATGAACCAGGCCGCCATCCAGGAAGCGGCGAACGTGCGCTATCCCATGGACCAGTTCATCGGCAACTGGTGGGCCGGGGCCGAACATGACGTGGCCCCCGCGGGCGCGGCCGCCGATGGCTACCTGTCGCTCAACATGAACACGATCAACCCGGAGGCGCCGATCTTCGACGAGATCCGCACCAACGTGATCGACAAGGGCAAGGGCGCGGGCGACGGGTCGAACGTGGGCAATGTGCTCTATACGCGGGGCATGTACGCCGCGATGCTGGCCGCCGAAGCCATCGCCAAGGCGCAGGAGATCCACGGCGTCACGGAGATCACCGCCGCACAGATGCGCGACGGGATGGAGGCGCTGGAGATGACCAACGCCCGGATGGAGGAACTGGGCGCCCCGGAGATCGGGCCGGAGTTCTCCATCTCGTGCCAGAACCACGGCGGATCGGGCGAAGGGCTGGTCCAGCGGTGGAATGCCGCCGACGGTGTGTTCGAGCCTGTGACGGGTTTCATCGCGCCCGACAACGAGGTCATCGACGCGCTCATCGCGGAGGATTCCGCGGCCTATGCCGCCGAGTCCGGGATCGAGCCCGGCTGCGCCGAGTGATCCACCGTCCCGGCCCCGCGGGGGGCCGGGACACCCCCGCCAGAGGCCGCCACGACGGAGACAAGTCATGCTGGATGCACGCCCGGAGACCCGAGACCGCACCGACGCGCAGGACACCCTGCTCGAGGTGAACAACATCGAGGTGATCTACAATCACGTCATCCTCGTGCTGAAGGGCGTCAGCCTGACCGTGCCGCAGGGCGGGATCACCGCGCTCCTGGGCGGCAACGGGGCCGGCAAGACCACGACACTCAAGGCGATCTCCAACCTGCTCGGGTCGGAGCGGGGCCATGTCACCAAGGGCTCGATCACCTATCGAGGCGAGCGCATCCAGGATCTGTCGCCCGCCGACCTCGTGGGGCGCGGCGTCGTGCAGGTGATGGAGGGCCGCCACTGCTTCGAGCATCTGACGATCGAGGAAAACCTGCTGACCGGCGCCTATACCCGCCGCGACGGCAGCAAGGCCACGGCCGACGATCTGGAAATGGTCTACGACTACTTCCCCCGCCTGCGCGAGCGACGCAAAAGCCAGGCGGGCTATACCTCGGGCGGGGAACAGCAGATGTGCGCCATCGGCCGCGCGATGATGGCGCGCCCGGAGATGATCCTGCTGGACGAGCCGTCGATGGGCCTTGCCCCGCAACTGGTCGAGCAGATCTTTGACATCGTGAAGCGTCTGAACGAGGAACAGGGCGTGACCTTCCTGCTGGCCGAGCAGAACACCAACGTGGCGCTGCGCTTCGCGCACTACGGCTACATCCTTGAATCGGGCCGCGTGGTCATGGACGGCCCCGCCGCCGCCCTGCGCGAGAACCCCGACGTCAAGGAGTTCTACCTCGGCATGTCCGAAGAAGGCCGCAAGTCGTTCCGCGACGTCCGCAGCTATCGCCGACGCAAGCGGTGGCTGTCGTGACGGGGGAGCCACGGGACCGGCGGGCATGAGGGCCTTCGTGGGCCTTCCCCTGCCCGAACCCTGGATCGATCCGCTGTTGCGCGCGCAGTCGCGCCTCCCCGGCGGACGTCCGGTGCCCGAGGACGACCTGCACCTGACGCTCGCCTTCCTCGACGATCAGACGGAGGACAAGCTGGAGGCGCTGCACGACCTTCTGGACGCGCGCCGCGACAGGGCCGCCGTGCTGGAACCGCTGGCCTTCGCCGTCTTCGGGGCCGGACGTGCGCGGCTGGTGGCGCTGGACCTCCGCGCGACGCCCGACCTCTCGGCACTGCGCGACGGCGTGCGGAACGCGGTGCGCCGGGCGGGCATCGACCTCCCGCGTGAGAGGTTCCGCCCCCATGTGACGCTGCTGCGCTATCCCGCCTCCGCCCCACCCGAGGGCGACCGGCTGATGCGTGCCTTGACGGGCCTCGGGGCGCCCGCGATCACGCCGGCTCCCGCGCCCGCCGTGGCGATGTGGACTTCGCGCTTGACGCCCTCCGGCCCGATCTACGATCAGGTGGCCACCTACCCGCTGGTGGCTGCGTGACCGTCGCGGTTCGCCTCCCACCGACGCAGCCGGAGCCGTCGATGCCCAGATCCCTTGCCCTGCGCCTTGCCCGGCGGGTCGAACACCTGCTGGAGCGGATCGGCGCGCGGCCCGGTGCTGCACCCGTGCTGGAGGCCTATTGCGGCTACTCCACGCCCGATGGCCTGATCCTGCGCGGCCGGGTCCTGACGCACCTGCGCGGGGTGCAGCCCGATCCGCGCCAGTCGAAATGGGTGAACCTGCGCCAGATGCTGTCGCTGTTCCTGACCGACGAGGTCGCGGAGGTCACCGTCACCGGTGGCGGCACGCGTGCGGTCAGCGACGCCGAGGGCTATGTCACCCTGACCGTCGCGGCCGGAGCGGCCGACTTCGCCGCCGGCGCCCCCTGGGCCGGCGTCCCCGTGCGCATCGACGACGACCCCGGAACCGAGATCGCCTTTCCCGTGCGGCTGACCCCGGCGCGGGCGGAATGGATCGTGATATCAGACGTCGACGACACGATGATCGAGACGGGGGCGCAGTCGCTGATCCGCAACCTCTGGACCACCTTCACCGGATCGGCCCTGACCCGTCGCGTGCATGAGGATGCCGCGACCCTGATGCGGCAGCTGACGCGGGGCGACGTCAACCCGGTCTTCTACGTCTCGTCCAGCCCCTGGAACCTGCACCGGTTCCTGGAGGGGATCTTCGCGCTCAACTGCGTTCCGCGCGGGCCGATGTTCCTGCGCGACCTGGGCGTGGGCGACGATGGGATCGGCGACAGCCACCACGACCACAAGGGCGCGGCCATCGACGCGATCCTGGCCGCGAACCCCGGCCTGTCCTGCTGGCTTCTGGGCGACACGGGCCAGCACGACGCGACCGTCTATCGCGACGCGGTGCTGCGCCACCCCGGCCGGGTGCTGGGCGTGGCCCTGCGGGAGCCGGTGCCCGGCGCGAGCGACGACGACGCGGAAGCCATCGCCGCGATCGAGGCGGCGGGCGTTCCGTGCTTCCACGGTCCGACCTTCGACGGGGCGGCGGACTATCTGAACCTGCAGGACGGAGACGCGACATGAGCCATTTCGACGACCTGGAAACCCGCTCCTCCGACGAGCGTCACGCGGCGCAGCTCGCGGCGCTTCGGGCGCTCGGCGGGGTCACGGCCGACCTGCGCGACCTGTCGGACCTGTCGCGCCTGCCGGTGCTGCGGAAATCCGACCTGTCGGCGCGACAGGCGGCGAACCCGCCCTTCGGGGGCATGCACGTCGGCCCCGTGGCCCATGTGTTCCAGTCCCCCGGTCCGATCTATGAACCCGGCGGGACCACCCATGACTGGTGGCGCATGGGGCGGTTCCTGCACGCCTGCGGCATCGGCCCTTCGGACGTTGTGCAGAACTGCTTCGGCTATCACCTGACCCCGGCGGGCCATATCTTCGAGAACGGCGCGCGGGCGGTGGGCGCGCGCGTTTTGCCGGCCGGAACCGGTCAGACCGACCTGCAGGTGCGCGCCGCGCGCGACATCGGCTGCACGGCCTATGCGGGGACGCCGGACTACCTGAAGGTGATCCTCGACCGCGCCGACGAGTCGGGGGTGGACCTGTCGTTCACCCGCGCGGCCGTGGGCGGCGGCGCGCTGTTTCCCAGCCTGCGCAAGGAATACGCGGACCGGGGCATCGCCACGCTGCAATGCTATGCCACTGCCGACCTCGGCAACGTCGCCTACGAATCCCCGGCGATGGAGGGAATGATCCTCGACGAGGGTGTCATCGTCGAGATCGTGCGCCCCGGAACCGGCGACCCCCTGCCCGAGGGCGAGGTGGGCGAGGTCGTCGTCACCACGCTGAACCCCGACTACCCGCTGATCCGTTTCGCGACGGGCGACCTTTCGGCGATGATGCCCGGCGTCTCGCCCTGCGGCCGGACCAACGGGCGCATCCGGGGATGGATGGGGCGGGCCGACCAGACCGCCAAGATCAAGGGCATGTTCGTGCGTCCCGAGCAGGTGGCGGCGCTGGTCGCCCGTCACCCCGAGATCCGCGCCGCCCGCGTCGTCGTGGACCGCGAGGGCGAGATGGACGCGATGACCGTCCAGGTCACGGCGGAGGGGGGCGACGAGGGCGCTTGGGCCGCCTCGATCGCGGATCTGCTGAAGCTCAAGGGACGGGTCGAGCGGGTCGACGACCTGCCCAATGACGGCAAGGTCATCGACGACCGCCGCGACTATGGCTGAACCTCCCTTCCCCCGGACCCGGCGCATCGGCTAGATGGGCCGGGCGCGCGAGGCGCCAGCAGGGGGACGGGACGTGCCGAAGGAACTGATCGTCGTCGGCTGGATGGAGCGGGTGAGCCTGCCGGGGCTCGGGCTGCACGACATCAAGGCCAAGGTGGACACCGGGGCGCGCACCTCGGCACTGCATGCCGACCGGATCGAGACGTTCGAGCGGGACGGTGCCCGATGGGTCCGGTTCCGCGTCCAGCACGACGGCACGAAGGGCCGCGTCGTGACCGAACATCCGGTCCACGACATCCGGTCGATCAAGAACACCAGCGGCGTTCCCGAGGACCGCATCGTGATCCGGACGGATCTTCTGATCGCGGGACACCGCTGGCGCATCGACCTGTCGCTGGCCGACCGCGCGAATATGCGAAGCGCCATGATCGTGGGCCGCACCGCGCTCAGCGCACATAACGTCGCGGTCCATACCCGCCGCGTCAAGCTCCGGCAGAAGCCGGCAACGCCGCCCGCCGGGCGGGAAAGGGACCTTTCATGAAGATCGCGATGCTGGCCCGGAACGCGGGTCTCTACTCTCACCGGCGCCTGAAGGAAGCGGCCGAGGCGCGGGGGCATGAACTGCATATCGTCAACACGCTGCGCTGCTACATGAACATCGCCAGCCGGCGTCCCGAAATCTACTACAACGGCGAGAAACTCGAAGGCTTCGACGCCGTCATCCCCCGCATCGGCGCGTCGGTGACGTTCTACGGCCTCGCCGTGCTGCGCCAGTTCGAGATGATGGGCGTCTATCCCCTCAACGAAAGCGTCGCCATCGGCCGGTCGCGGGACAAGCTGCGGTCGATGCAGCTTCTGGCGCGCGACGGGATCGGCCTGCCGGTGACGACCTTCGCCCATGACCCGAAGCAGACCGAGGAGGTGCTGGAGCTTGCGGGCGGCGCGCCGGTGGTCATCAAGCTCCTGGAGGGGACGCAGGGCATCGGCGTGGTGCTGGCCGACACCAAGCGGTCGGCCAAGTCGGTCGTGGAGGCGTTCCGCGGCGCAGGCGTCAACATCCTGTTGCAGGAGTTCATCAAGGAATCGGGCGGCACCGACATCCGCGCCATCGTGGTGGGGGGCAAGGTCATCGCCGCGATGAAGCGGACGGGGGCCGAAGGCGATTTCCGGTCGAACCTGCACCGGGGCGGATCGGCGCAGGTGATCAAGCTGTCGCCGGAGGAACGCTCGACCGCGATCCGGGCGGCGAAATCCATGGGGCTTGCCGTCTGCGGGGTGGACATGCTGCGGTCGAACCATGGGCCCGTGGTGATGGAGGTCAACTCCTCGCCCGGTCTCGAAGGGGTCGAGAAGGCCACCGGCCTCGACGTCGCGGGACGCATCATCGAGCATCTGGAAAAGAATGCGAAACCCGGCGCGACCAAGACCAAGGGCAAGGGCTGATGCCCGCACGGCAGGACTTCACGCTGGGCCCGGCTGTCGTGCCCGCGGGCACGCGGGGGACGGTCGACCTGCCGGTCAGCCACCTGTCGGACCACACGCCGGTGTCGATGTCGGTCGAGGTCATCCATGGCCGCCGCGACGGCCCCACCGTCTTCGTCAGCGCGGGCATCCACGGGGACGAGGTGATCGGCGTGGAGATCGTGCGACGCCTGCTGCGCGCGTCGCAGTTGCGCGGGCTGCGGGGCACCCTTCTGGTCATTCCAATCGTCAACGCCTTCGGTTTCATGAACCACTCGCGCTATCTGCCCGACCGGCGCGACCTGAACCGTTCGTTTCCCGGCTCGCCCGGCGGGTCGCTTGCCGCGCGGTTGGCGCATCTGTTCCTGACCGAAATCGTGGCGCGCAGCGATCTGGGCATCGACCTTCATTCGGCGGCGGTCCACCGCACCAACCTGCCGCAGATCCGCATCTCGCCCGACAATGCGGTGACGATGGATCTGGCACAGGTCTTCGGCGCGCCCGTCATCCTGAAGTCCCCCCTCCGCGACGGCAGCCTGCGCGGCGCGGCGCGCGACATGGGGCGCGACGTCCTGCTCTACGAGGCGGGCGAAGGGCTGCGGTTCGACGAATACTCGGTCAGGGCCGGGGTCGCGGGCATCCTGCGCGTGCTCCGCTACAAGGGCATGATCGGCGGACGCGGGATCGCCGCGGCAAAGACACCGTCGCAGGTCTGCACCTCGTCGAGATGGCTGCGCGCGCCCGCCGGCGGCCTTTTGCGGACCTGGCGCGGCGACGGAGACGTGGTGAGCCAGGGCGCGGCGCTCGCCGCCGTATCCGACCCCTTCGGCCGTCAGGAGCGCGAAATCACGGCCCCCTTCGACGGCATCATCGTGGGCCGCGCGGTCATGCCCGTCGTCAACGAGGGCGACGCGGTGTTTCACCTGGCGCGCGTCGCCTCGGTCGCGCGGGCGGAGACCGCCGTCGACGACCTGAGCGCGCAGATCGCCGACGACCCGATGTTCGACGAGGATGAGATCATCTGAGCCGCCGTGCCGTCAGCCCCGCAGCCTGCCGCCCGTCGCCTGAACAACCTTGTCCACGATGCGGGTGCTGACCGCCTCGATTTCCTTGTCGGTCAGGGTGGCCTGCGTAGGTTGCAAACGCACCGTCAATGCCAGCGACTTCGCCTCGCCCAGCGATCCGCCGACGAACTGGTCGAACACCCGCACATCCGCGATCAGCGCCTTGTCGACCCCCCGCGCGGCGTTCACCAGCGTCTGCGCCTCGACCTCGGGGGCAACGACGAAGGCAAAATCCCGTTCCACCGCCTGAAAGCCCGACAGCGCAAGCGGCCCGCGGGCGCTGCCGGTGCTGCGCGGCAGGGGCACCTCGCCCGGAAAGACGGTAAAGCCAACGACCGTGCCCTTCACGCCCATCGCCCGAAGCACGCGGGGGTGCAACTCACCGAAGACGGCCAGCACCTTCTTCGGGCCTAGGCAGATGCGGCCCGACCGCCCGGGATGCCACCAGTCCGCCGCCCCGCGCAGGACCTGCGCCGAGGCGGGCGCGCCGATGGCCGCGAGCACCGCTTCGGCATCGGCCTTGGCGTCGAAGACATCGACCGCTCGCCGGTCGCCGTGGACGGACCGGGGGCCGGAGTGGCCGGTCAAGATGCCCGACAGCATCTGCCGCTGCTCGCCCGGTTCCCCCCCATGGAAGGCGGCGCCCAGTTCGAACAGCGCCAGATCGGCCATCCCCCGCGCCTGGTTCCGGGCCGCCGCCTGCAACAGGCCGGGCAGCAGCGCGGGGCGCAGGTGGCTCATGTCGGTCGAAATCGGGTTTTCCAGCCGCGTCGCGTCGGTGCCCCCGTCGAACAGCGCGGCGGAAGCGCTGTCGATGAAGGAATAGGTCACGCATTCGTCGTAGCCGAGGCTGGCCGCCGTGCGCCGCGCGATCCGCTCGCGGTCCTGCGCCGGCGTCAGGACGGGGCGCAGGACACCCGGCGCCCGCGTCATCGGCCGCCCCTCCAGCCGGGTGAGCGAGGCAATGCGCGCCACCTCCTCGACCAGGTCGGCCTCTCCCTGCACGTCGGGCCGCCAGGACGGAACCTGCGCCATGTCGCCGTCGAGCGTGAAGCCCAGCGCGGTCAGCGTGGCGCGCTGCGTCTCGGCCGGGATGGACATGCCCACCAGGCTTTCGATCCGGTCGGTGTCGAGGCGGTACGCCCGCGACGTGTCGGGCACCGCGCCGGCGATGACGGCGTGCGACGCCTCGCCGCCCGCATGCTCCAGGATCATGGCGGTCGCATGGTCCAGCCCCTCCGGCGTGAAGGCCGGATCGGCCCCGCGCTCGAAGCGGTAGCGCGCGTCGGAGTTGATCTTCAGCGCCCGCCCGGTCAGCGCGATCTGCACAGGGTCCCACCAGGCGCTTTCCACCAACACGTTCACGGTGTCTTCGGTCACGCCCGTCCCGGCGCCGCCCATGATGCCTGCGATGCTCTCGGGACCGGTCGCGTCGGAAATCACCATGGCGCCTTCGGGGAAGGTGTAGGTCCTGTCGTCAAGCGCCGCGATCGTCTCGCCCCCCGCCGCGCGGTGGACACGCAGGTTGCCCCGCACCGCGTCGGCGTCGAAGACGTGCAGCGGGCGGTTCAGGTCATGGGTGAACCAGTTGGTGACATCCACGAGGAAGCTGATCGGCCGCAGCCCGATGGCGCGCAGGTAGTCCTGCAACCACCGCGGGCTCGGGCCGTTTCTGACGCCCCGGATCATCCGCAGCGCGAAGACGGGGCAGCCGTCCTTGGTATCGTCGTCGATTGTCACGGTGACGGGGCTGTCGAAGGTGCCGTCCACCTTGGGCGCGGGCAGCGGCTTCAGCGTGCCCAAACCGCGCGCGGCCAGATCGCGCGCGATACCGCGCACGCCCAGGGCATCGGGGCGGTTGGGGGTGATGGCGATCTCGATCACCGGATCGACCTTGGCGGGGTCGTTCTCGGCCAGCCAGTCGGTGAACCGCTGGCCCACCTTGCCCGAGGGCAGTTCGATGATGCCGTCGTGTTCGTCCGACAGTTCCAGTTCCCGCTCGGACGCCATCATGCCGAAGCTCTCGATGCCCCGGATGCGGCCCACGCCGATGGTGGTGTCGATGCCGGGCACATAGACGCCTGGCTTCGCCACGACGACGGTTATGCCCGCGCGCGCGTTGGGCGCGCCGCAGATGATCTGCTGGACCCCGTCCGACGTCTCGACCTGGCAGACCTTCAGGCGGTCGGCATCGGGATGCTTCTCGTCCGACAGGACCTTGCCGATGGTAAAGTCCCGCAGCCGGGCGGCGCGATCCTCCACGCCCTCGACCTCCAGCCCGAGGTCGGTCAGCGTCTCGGCGATCTCATCGACCGAGGCGGAGGTGTCGAGATGCCGTTTGAGCCAGGAGAGGGTGAATTTCATGTCGCGCCTATCGGAAGTGTCGCGCCCGCCTACCCCATCCCGTCGCGGGTTTGAAGATCGAAGCCGATGCGCCGGGCGCGCACCCTGCGGCCCACCATCACGTCCTCGACCGGGCCTTCGTCGATGCCTCCGTGCGACAGATAGAAGGCCCGTGCCCGCGGGTTCGATTCCAGCACGGTCAGATAGGCGCGGTCGAACCCCGCTTGCCGCAGCGCGACCTTCATCGCCAGAAGCAGCTTGCCGCCCGTCCCGCCGCCCCGAAGCTCCGGCCGGATGTGCAGGTTGTCGATCAGCGGCGGATCGCGGTCGAGAATCGCGCAGGCGAAGCCGGTGAGTTCGGTGTCGGTATAGGCCACCAGCGTCAGCTCCGGTCTGTCGAAACTGCGCGCCGCCCACTTCGCGTCCATGTCGCGCGCCAGCCCGTCCGCCATGTAGTCCGCCGGCAGTTCCGCCCCGTAACTATCGCGCCAGGACGCCAGATGCAGGTCGCGGATCGCCTGCCGGTCGGCGGGGGTCGCTCGCCGGATCATGCCGGGACCACCGGATCGCCCAGCGCAACGGTGCCCGGACGCACGACCGACGCGCACCAGCCGCCATGGTGGCGAACGGCGGAATACCCGCCCCCGCCCAGTGTCTCCTCCATCCGCGAACAGGGCGCGCAGGGGCCTTCCAGATGCAGGACACAGGTGCCGATGCGGATGTCGCCGCCGCGCAACGCCGCGAGGTTGATGCCCGAGACGACAAGGTTGCGGCGGAGGTTTTCCGGTGTAACAGGCCCGGCGCAGAGCGCGCCGATCACCGGCAGGTGTTCGGACTGGATCAGCGTCACGGCGCGCTTGCCGGGGCTGGGATGCCGGTCGGCGGAAAGGCCCCGCTCCTCCACCTCGGCACGGTCGACCGGGACCATCGGTTCGCGGCGCGCGGGACGCAGGCCGATCCAGTCGAGGCGACCGTCGCGCGTATGCGTGGCCATCAGATCCCTCAGGGTTCGCATGAAGGCGCCTTTCGCAACGGACGTCAGCCCAGTCGACCGAAGACCTGCGCCAGAAGCCGCGCGAGTTCCTCGGCGTCGGTCCGGGTGAAGGCATCCGGTCGGTTGCTGTCGATGTCGAAAACGCCGATCATCCGACCCGTCGCATCGAACACCGGAAGCACCAGTTCCGACCGGGTGGAGGACGCGCAGGCGATGTGGCCCGGAAAGGCATCGACGTCGGGGACGAGTTGAACCTGACCGGTTCGCGCCGCGGCCCCGCAGACGCCCCGGTCGAAAGGGATGACCAGACAGCCGTGCCCGCCCTGATACGGGCCGATCTTCAGAAGGTCCGGCGCCACGACGCGGTAGAACCCCGTCCAGTCGAAACGGTCGTCGGCGTGGTGCACCTCGCAGGCGACGGTGGCCATGAGGGCGACAGGGTCGTCCTCGCCTTCGGTGAGCGAAGCGACGGCCGCGTGGAGTGTGGGGTAATCCACCATGACCGCCGAGCGGGGATGCGCCGTTTCGCTGTCGAGTCGTGTCATCTGACCCTGTTCACCTTCTGGTAAGACCTCGGCCGTACCCTGCCAGCCGATCGCCCGGGATTCCAGTGGGCGCTGCAACGGGCGGAGGTGGACATGGATATCGACAGTCGGGTCGAGGACGGGATGCTCGTGCTGACCGTCCGGTCGCCGCGCCTCGACGCGGCGCGGGCGGTAACGTTCAAGGAATGCGTGCACAGCCTGCTGCGAGCGGATGCGGAGCGCGTGGTGATCGACATGGCGGAGGTCGACTTTCTCGACAGCAGCGGCCTCGGCGCCCTTGTCGCGGTGATGAAGATGCTGGGCGGCGGCCGGCGGCTGGAGCTTGCGAACTGCGGGGCCATCGTCCGCAAGGTGCTGATGCTGACGCGCATGGACGGTGTCTTCGTACTGCACGACACGCTGCCCCCGGGGCCGCACCGGGGCCGGACGGCGGCCTGATGGGGCCTGCGATGTCGGAGGAGGTGGTGCGACTCCGTCTTCGGGCGACCCCGGACGGCGTCAGCACGGAACTCGACCGGCTTCGTGGCCTCCTTTCGGCGCGGGGCTTCGATGCGGCGCTGGGCGCGAACGTCGCAATCGTCCTGGGCGAGATCCTCAACAACATCGTGGAACATGCGCTTGCCGGGCGGGACGATGCCTGGATCGCGTTGAAGGTGCGGCGCCATGCCGGCTGCCTGCATGTCGAGACGCGGGACGAGGGGCGTCCCCTGCCGCCCGGCCTGCTGACCTCGGGCGACCTGCCGCGGCATGGAACCACGACGGAAGATCTGCCCGAGGGCGGCTTCGGTTGGTTCATCATCCACAGCCTGACCGACGACATGGTCTATGAACGCGCGGAGGGACAGAACCGGCTGAGCTTTTCGCTCTGCGGGCAGACGGACAGACCGCCGGCCGGGGCCGTCATTCACTGAGCCTGGACAGATTGTGGACCGGGTCCGCGCCTTCGTCGGGGGCCCTCTCCCTGAAGGGGAAGCCGGTCGCGGCTTCCCCCCTTGTCTCAGACGTTGAAGCGCAAGGGCGAAATGTTCCGGAACAGGCCTGTCTGGCGAAGCTGGTCGAGCACGCCGGCGGACGGCTGTTCGTCGAGATAGAGAAGCGCGATCGCATCCTTGTCCCTGTCCGACCGGCCCAGGGTGAAGTTCGCGATGTTCACGCCGTTCTTGCCCATGGTCACCCCAAGCGCACCGATGATGCCGGGCTCGTCATGGTTGGTGGTATAGAGCATGTGCTCGCCCACTTCGGCGTCGATGTTGATGCCCTTGATCTGGATGAATCGCGGCTTGCCGTCCGAAAAGACGGTTCCGGCGACGGACCGTTCGCGCCGGTCCGTCCGGACCACCAGCTTGATATAGCCGTCGAAGGCCCCTGTCTTGTCCTGCCGCGTCGTGCTGATCTCGACCCCCCGCTCGCGCGCGACGAGGGGAGCGGACACCATGTTCACGTCCGGGTTGGTGGCCTTCATCACCCCTGCTATCGCCGAACAGTTCAGCGCGTCGAGGTTCATCGCGGCCACCGACCCGTTATAGATGACCTCGATCGCCTGGATCGGCTCGTCCGTCATCTGCCCGACGAAGGCGCCCAAGTGCTCCGCGACCTTCAGCCAGGGGCCCATCACCTTGGCCTCCTCCGCGGTGACCGACGGCATGTTGAGCGCGTTCGTCACCGCACCCGTGAGCAGGTAGTCCGACATCTGCTCGGCCACCTGAAGGGCCACGTTCTCCTGGGCCTCGGTGGTCGCGGCGCCCAGATGGGGTGTCACGACGACGTTGGGCAGGTTGAACAACGGAGATGCGGTCGCGGGCTCGGTGGCGAAGACGTCGAAGGCCGCGCCCGCCACATGGCCGGATTTCAACGCCTCGGCCAGCGCCTCCTCGTCCACCAGCCCGCCGCGCGCGCAGTTGACGATGCGAACGCCGGGCTTCGTCTTCGCGATGTTCTCGGCCGACAGGATGTTCTTCGTCTGGTCGGTCAGCGGGACGTGCAGGGTGATGAAATCTGCGCGCTTCAGCAGGTCGTCCAGTTCGACCTTCTCGACCTGCAACTGCGTCGCCCGCTCCTCCGACAGGAAGGGATCGTAGGCCACCACCTTCATGCGAAGCGCGCGCGCCCGGTCGCAGACGATGCCGCCGATGTTGCCGGCGCCGATTACGCCCAGGGTCTTGCCGGACAGCTCAACCCCCATGAAGCGCGACTTCTCCCACTTTCCGGCATGGGTCGAGGCGTTCGCCTCGGGGATCTGCCGGGCGACGGCGAACATCATGGCGATGGCGTGTTCTGCGGTCGTGATCATGTTGCCGTAGGGCGTGTTCATCACGATCACGCCGCGCCGGCTGGCGGCATCCTTGTCGATGTTGTCGGTGCCGATCCCGGCACGTCCGACGACCTTGAGGTTGGGCGCGGCTGCGAGCAGCTTTTCGGTGACCTTGGTGGCGGAACGGATCGCCAGACCGTCATAGTCGCCTATGACCTGCGCCAGCCTGTCCTTGTCCTTGCCCAGCGAGGGGTCGAAGGTGACGTCGATGCTGCGGTCGCGGAAGATCTGGACGGCGGCGTCCGACAGGCTGTCGGAAATGAGAACCTTGGGGGCCATGGTGGGCTCCTTTGAAATCGGAAAAGGACGGTGGGGCGGCACGGCCGGCCCCGTGGACCAGGCGGCGCGCTCGGCGCGGTATGCCCATTCGACCCAGGGCAGGAGGGCCGCGACGTCCGCGGGCTCGACCGTCGAGCCGCACCAGATCCGCAAGCCCGCGGGCGCGTCGCGGTAGTTGGCAACGTCGAAGGCCACGCCCTCCGCCTCCAGCCGCCTGGCCACGCGCTTGGCGAAATCCTCCGGCAGGCTGTCGTCGGTGAACCGCAGGCAGACCGAAGTGGTGGACCGCGTGGCCGGATCGACGGCAAGGTTCGCGATCCAGTCGTGGCTGTCGCAGAAGTCCCAGATGTGGTGGGCGGAGGCATCGGCACGGGCGACCAGCCCCCGAAGACCCAGCGTTTCGGCCCAGTCGAGCGCGCGCAGATAGTCCTCCACGCAGAGCATGGAGGGGGTGTTGATCGTCTCGCCGCGGAAGATCCCCTCGATCAGCTTGCCGCCCTTGGTCAGGCGGAAGATCTTGGGCAGGGGCCAGGCCGGCGTGTAGGATTCGAGCCGCTCCACCGCACGGGGCGACAGGATCAGCATGCCATGCGCGCCTTCGCCGCCAAGCACCTTCTGCCAGCTGAAGGTCGTCACATCGAGCTTGTCCCAGGGCAGGTCCATCGCAAAGGCGGCGCTGGTCGCATCGCAAAGGGTCAGACCGCCCCGGTCGTCCGCGATCCAGTCCGCATCCGGCACGCGGACGCCAGACGTGGTGCCATTCCAGGTGAAGCAGATGTCGCGGTCGGAATCGATGGAGAGGTCGGGTAGATGGCCGTAGTCGGCGGTCCGCACCTCGACGTCGAGGTGGAGTTGCTTCACCGCATCCGTGACCCAGCCCGAGCCGAAGGATTCCCACGCCAGCATGGTGACGGGGCGCGCGCCCAGCATCGTCCACATCGCCATTTCATAGGCGCCGGTGTCGGACGCCGGCACGATGCCGATACGGTAGTCCTCGGGCACGCCCAGCAGAACGCGGGTGCGGTCGATGGCGGATTGCAGCTTTGCCTTGCCCGCGGCGGCGCGGTGGCTGCGGCCCAGCGGCGCGTCGGACAGATCGGTCAGGGAAAAGCCCGGATGCTTGGCGCAGGGGCCGGACGAGAAACGCGGATTGACCGGCCGCGTGGCCGGGGTCGTCAGATCGCTCATGCTATCCTTCCAGATAAGCGCCCTTCGTTGGGGAAGGGTGTCCCGCCGACATGGCTAATGCCGGTCGGGGGGTCGCGCAAGCCGGATAATGCGGCTAAGGCGCCGCAAATGCCGCGCGACGTCCAACTTGGGAAAGCCTATGTTCACGACCGTCCTGACCTGTTCGCCGGATAGGCCCCGGATCGACGCCACCCTGATGGAGGCATTGTGCAACGGCTGGGGCGGCGGATCGGCGCGGTGGCTGGCGCGCGGAGTGGCGGCGGAGTTCGACATGGACCGCTTGCCCGACACGCTGGAAGCCACGCGCGCCGACATGGATGCGATGGGCGTGGACCTGAACGTCTTGGCTACGCAGGAGCGGCGCAAGCGCCTGTTGCTGGCGGACATGGACAGCACGATGATCCGTCAGGAGTGCATCGACGAACTGGCGGACGAGGCGGGCGTGGGTGCCCATGTGGCCGCGATCACGGCGCGGGCCATGAACGGCGAGGTCGACTTCGAGGGCGCGCTGCGCGAACGGGTCGCGCTGCTGGCCGGGTTGAATGCGACGGTGATCGACCGGGTGTTGCAGGACCGCATCACACTGATGCCTGGCGGCCGGACTCTTGTCGCCACGATGAAGGCGCAGGGCGCCACGGCAGCGCTGGTGTCCGGGGGCTTCACCGCCTTCACCGATGCCGTCGCGGCGAAGCTGGGCTTCGACTGGAGCCGCGCCAACACCCTCCTGGTCGAGGACGGTGTCCTGACCGGCGCGGTTGCCGAGCCGATCCTCGGACGGCAGGCCAAGGTCGACGCGCTGGTGCAGCTTTGCGCGGACCTGCGGATCGCCGAGGAGGACGCGATCGCCGTGGGCGACGGGGCCAACGATCTGGGCATGCTTGGCCGCGCCGGTCTGGGCGTCGCGCTGCACGCAAAGCCGGCCGTGCAGGCGCAGGCCGGATGTCGGATCAACCATGGCGACCTGACAGCGCTGCTGTATCTGCAGGGCTATCACGAGGACGATTTCGTTGCCTGAAGTCACCTTCGACCTGCTGGGCCTTTTGGTCATGGCCGCGGTCTTCGCGGGTTTCGTCGATTCCATTGCGGGTGGCGGAGGGCTCATCACCCTGCCCGCGCTGGTCCTTGCAGGCGCACCGCCGGTCACGGCGATCGCCACGAACAAGGTGCAGGGGGTCTTCGGCGCCGTCAGCGCGGCCGTGGCCTATGCCCGCCGCGGGCTGGTCGATCCGCGCAGACAGGTGCTTCCCGCTGCGATCGCCTTCGTGGCCAGCATCGGCGGCGCGCTCTGCGTGTCGTTGTTGCCGACGGACACGCTGCGGCTGGGGCTTCCGATCCTGTTGATCGCGGTCGCGGTGTTCTTCGCGCTCAAGCCCGGCATCGACGACCTGGACCGGGCGGAGCGCATGCGACCATTCGTGTTCAACATCACCGCCGTACCCGCCATCGCGGCCTACGACGGGCTGCTGGGGCCGGGCGCGGGGGCGTTCTACATGCTGGCCTTCGTGATGCTGTCGGGGCGCGGGGTCCTCAAGGCCACGGCGCACACGAAGCTCCTGAACGCGGCAAGCAATGCGGGCGGCCTTTGTGCCTTCGCGCTCATCGCGTCGCCCTGGTGGGTCACGGGGCTCTGCATGGGCGCGGGACAGATCCTTGGCGCGCAACTGGGTGCCCGGCTGGCGGCCGGGCGGGGCGCGCGCATCATCAAGCCGCTCCTGGTCGTCGTCACGACCGCCATGGCGCTGCGCATGATGTGGGACTGGCTCTAGAGACCGGCCTCGGCCTCGATCCGGGCGCGTGACTTGCGCTCCCGTTCGGTGGCAGACTTGAGCTGGCCGCAGGCGGCCATGATGTCCTCGCCCCGCGGCGTGCGGATCGGCGAGGCATAGCCCGCCTGCATCAGGATCGTCGCGAAAGCCCTGATGCGGTTGTTCGAACTGCGCCGGTAGGGCGCGCCGGGCCATTCGTTGAAGGGGATCAGGTTCACCTTGGCCGGAATCCCCTCGAGCAGGCCCACAAGGCGGCGCGCATCCTCGTCGCTGTCGTTCACCCCATCGAGCATGACGTATTCGAAGGTGATCCGCTCCGAATTGGACACCTTGGGATAGTCGCGCAGCGCATCCAGGAGAGTCGCGATGTTCCACCGCTTGTTTATCGGCACCAGAGCGTCGCGCACCTCGTCCGTCGTCGCATGGAAGCTGACGGCCAGAAGGCAGCCGATCTCGCGCGCGGTGCGGGCGATCTTGGGCACGACGCCGGAGGTGGACAGCGTGATCCGGCGGCGGCCCAGCGCGATCCCCTCGCCGTCCATCACGATCTTCATGGCATCGCGGACGTTCTCGAAATTGTAGAGCGGCTCACCCATGCCCATCAGGACGATGTTCGACAGAAGCCGCCCCGTCGGGTCGTTCGGCGCGCCCTTCTCGGGCCATTCGCCCAGATCGTCACGCGCCAGCATCACCTGGCCGACAATCTCCGCAGACGTCAGGTTCCGCACCAGCTTCTGCGTGCCGGTGTGGCAGAAGCTGCACGTCAGGGTGCAGCCCACCTGGCTCGACACGCAGAGCGTTCCGCGGCCCTCCTCGGGGATGTAGACGACCTCGACCTCATGGCCGCCGTTGATCCGGACGAGGTACTTGCGTGTGCCGTCCTCCGACACCTGGCGCGTCACGACCTCGGGCAGTTCGATCACGAAGGTCTCGGCCAGCTTCGCGCGGAACTCCTTGGCGAGGTTGGTCATCTGCGCAAAGTCCCGCACCCCCCAGTGATAAAGCCACTGCCAAACCTGGTTGACCCGCATCTTCGCCTGCCGCTCGGGCGTGCCCATGGCGATCAGCGCATCGCGCATCGCCTCGCGGGTCATGCCGATCAGGTTCGGGCGCGCGCCCTCCGCCTGCTTGCGCGGAAGGGTCATCACGTCCTGCGTCACGGGCGCGGTGACGGGCTGTCGTGGCGCATCGGTCATGGCGTCCTCCGGAGCGCGGGGTCTGAAACGGGTACGGGCGCCCCATATAGAGGCGCCCGTGCCGAATTACCAACAGGAACGGATCAGCCGCCGCAACGCTTCTCCGCGTCGGCGACCGCGGCGGTGAAGCCCAAGAGGCTGAAGGTGTCCTCGGTCTGGGTGCCCCGGCCGGAGCGGCCCGTCACCTTGGCGTCGGACCCGCGCTTCATCGCGTTGATGATCCGCTCGTCATCGGCGGGGGATGCAGCCCAGGCCAGTTCGCCGTCGGTGAACATCTCGAACCTGTCGGATCCCACCTCGATCGTCACGGTCGATCCCTCGGCATAGGGATATCCGCCGGTCGCCGAAACCTCGCCCTTCTTCTCCGCGCCGGGCCAGTAGCTGACGAACAGGCGGATGTCGCCCCGCTGCGCGGCGACTTCGCGACCATCGCGGCTGTTGCGGATGGATTTGGGTGCCGAGACGATCCAGCACTGGGTGGGATTGTCCTCGACGAAGACGGACCAGTCCGTCTCGGTGTTGACGCGGTTGGCGCTGTCCTGGGCCGCAGCCGGAAGCGCCGTCACGGCAAGAAGCGCGCCGAGGGAAAGGAATCGGCCGATCGCCTTGAATGTCATCTGTGTCTGCCTCTGTCTCATCATCTGCGGACCCGGCTGCCCGGTTGGCCCGGACTTGAAACCCCGGACGCACGTGGTTCCCAATATTGCGGCGAGATGGTAGCGCAGCAAGGTACCGGTCGAAACCCCGACCGGCAACTTTCCGCGCAGGAGGCACGATCATGACCGAAGTGAACGAAGGTGCCGTCGATCTCGTGGAGATGATCCGGGGCGGGCGTGTCGAATCCGTGCATCGGGGACATGCGGTGATCTGCGACGGAGCCGGCGAAATCGTCGAAGCCTGGGGCGATCCGTCGGTCATCATCTATCCGCGGTCGTCCTGCAAGATGATGCAGGCGCTGCCGCTGCTCGAATCGGGAGCGGGACGCGACCTGACGCAGCGGCAGCTCGCCTTGGCCTGCGCGTCGCATCAGGGGGCCGCGGTGCATACGAGTACCGTCGCGGCCTGGCTGCACGATCTGGGACTGGGCGAGAGCGATCTGCGATGCGGGGCGCATATGCCCTATTCCGACGATGCGAAGGCCGACCTGATCCGCGCGGGCGAGGCTGCCTGCCAGTTGCACAACAACTGCTCCGGCAAGCATGCGGGGTTCCTGACCCTGTCGCGCCATCTGGGAGCGGGCCCGGATTATGTCGAGCCGGACCATCCCGTGCAGCTTGCCGTCCGCCGCGCCTTCGAGGAGGTGACGGGGATGGAAAGCCCCGGATACGGCATCGACGGCTGTTCGGCCCCGAACTTCGCCACCCGGCTCGACGCTCTGGGCGCGGCCATGGGCCGGTTCGCCCGCGCCCGCGAAGGCGGCAACCCGCGCGAGGATGCGATGGCCCGGCTGACGGCGGCCATGGCGGCCGAGCCGGTTCTGGTGGCGGGCGAAGGCCGCGCCTGCACGGACCTCATGCGCGCGATGGGGGGCAAGGCAGCCGTCAAGACGGGTGCCGAAGCCGTGTTCATCGCCATCATTCCGGAACTGGACCGCGGCATCGCCGTCAAGATCGTGGACGGTGGCACCCGCGCGTCGGAAGCGGTGATTGCCACGCTTCTGGTCAGGCTGGGTGTCTTGCCGGCGGAGGCGCCGGTGGCCCGCCGTCTGACGCAAGGCCCGATCACCAATGCGCGGGGCAAGGTGACCGGCGGCTACGAGGTGCGGCTGGCCTGATCCAGCGCGGCGGTCAGGGCGGTCAGCAGATCCCCCTTGTCCACCGGTTTGGTCAGATGCGCCACGAAGCCCGTGTCGCGCAGCCGCGCCCCCATGTCCTCGCCCGCATGGGCGGTCAGCGCGAGCATCGGCACCGGGTTGCGCCCCTGTTCGGCATCGAGGGCGCGCATGGCCCGGGCGGCGCCGAACCCGTCGAGGCCCGGCATGGAGATGTCGAGGACGACGGCATCGGGCCGGTGGCGCCCGTAAGCCTCGACCGCCTGCAAGCCGTCCGCCACGAGGTCGAGATCATACGCCCCGTCGCGCAGCATCCGGTCCAGAAGCAGCCGGTTCGTCCCGTTGTCGTCCGCCAGAAGCAGCCGGGGCCGCCGGATTGCGGGGAGCGGGTCGTCCGCAGCCAGGGCCGCCAGAAGCTCGCGTCCGGCGAAAGGTACGGCGACCACGGCATCGGCGCGTTCAGCGACCTGCGGCACAGCATCCGCAATGGGACCCAGCAGGACAAGGCGGGTGGATGCTCCCGTTCGTTCCATGACATCGGACTGCGCCTGCGGCGTCAGGGACAGCGGCAGGATCACGACGGCCTCCTCCGTCGAGACGGTGCGCGCGACGTCCACCCCGGCGGCTGAAAGGGCGGCAGCGGCCATTTCCGCCTGCGCACCGCCACCCTCTGGCAGGGCCACGCGGGACGGCAGGAACGGGTCGGGATCGGAGGTGCCCGCGTGGGGCAGCGGAACGGACAGGATGAACGTGGCGCCGTCCCCTTCCCTGCTGTCGATGGTCAGCGTCCCGCCCATCCGCTGGGCCAACCCGCGCGAGATCGTCAACCCCAGCCCCGTGCCTTCGCGGGCCGGGCGGTCGGCTTCGGCCATCTGCTCGAAGACTCCGAAGATGGTCTCATGGCTTTCCGCCGGGATGCCCGGCCCGGTGTCGCGGACGGCGATGGCGACCTGCGCCGGCTCGCCTTCACCCACGTCCACTGTGACCGTGACCGAGCCCGAGTCCGTGAACTTGAGCGCATTCCCAAGCAGGTTCATCACGATCTGACGCAGCCGTCCCGCGTCGCCCGCGAACATCGTCCGCGCCCCGAGCGGGTAATCCATGGCCATTTGCACATCCGGCGCCGCGGACGCCATGGCGAGCCTCAGGCAGTCGGTCAGCAGTGCTTCCAGGTCGAGCGGCGCGATCCGCAGATCGAGCCGCCCCGCCTCGATCCGCGAGACATCGAGTGTATCGTTGACGATCACCAGAAGCGCCTCGGCCGAATCGCGGATCGTCCGCGCGTAGAGCACCGTTTCCGCATCCTCTGCCCGATCGACCAGCATCCGGGACAGACCCAGGACGCCGTTCATCGGCGTTCGGATCTCATGGCTCATCCGCGCCAGGAACTCCGCCTTGGCGCGAGCGGTCTGTTCGGCGGTGTCGCGGGCGGCGGTGAGCGAGCTCTCGCGCTGCCGGTGTTCCGTGATGTCGAGCGCCAGTGACACCAGATCTCCATCCGGGGCGCGGCGGTCCTGAAACCTCAGCACACGGCCATCGTAGTGATGCAGCACCAGCGGCTCGATCACGGGGGCGTCCCAGCGGGCGACCTGTTCGGCGGCCCATTCGGCGGGGCTCAGGTCGCCGATGTCGAATGCGCCCTCGTCCGCCGCCATCTCGAATATCTCGGTCGCATGAGCCCCCGGGCCGATCTCGGACGTCGCGTCGAACAGGTCGAGGTAGACGCTGTTGGCCGCGACGAGGTGCCCCCTGACATCGAACAGCGCAAAACCGTCGCGCATCGTCTCGAGCGCGTGCCAGAGCCTTCGCCGCGCGCGGTCGGCGCGGTCCGCCGCCTCCTTGCGCTGGGCCAGGAGAGCGTGCTGACGCTCCGTCAGGGACAGGTTCTGGTCGCGTTCCGCGAGATAGCGCCGCGACAGGCGATCGGCGTTCGCCACCAGCGCGGAATGCGCTCGCGCGAGCTCCCGACGCGTATGGTCGAGCGTTCGTTCCGCCGCCAACCTGCGACGTCGTTCATCGAGATACATCGCATCGGGAACCGCACCATCCATCCCGGAACTCGCCCTCGCCACCTGCGCCCCGTGGGGCAACCGGCGTCCTGCCTTGCAGGTGAAGGTGAAGATCGAATTAAACGGACGGGGCGCCGGTCAGTTCAGGTCGACCTGCAAGGGGTATTGCCGCCCGTCGAAAGCGCCGAACAGGTCGTCGATGTCGGGATGAGTCACCGGCTCGCCAGTGCGGTCGGGCACGAGGTTCTGCTCCGAGACGTAGGCCACATAATAGCTCTCGTCGTTTTCCGCGAGCAGGTGATAGAACGGCTGATCCCGCCGGGGCCGGCTGTCGCGGGGGATGGCGTCGTACCATTCCTCGCTGTTGGAAAAGACGGCATCGACGTCGAAGATGACGCCGCGGAACGGATGCTTCCTGTGGCGCACGACTTCGCCCAGCGCGTATTTCGCTTCGTTTTTCAGCATCGGACTGCCCTTTTCCCTGTTCGATACTACCCTCGCAACCTCCGGATTGTAAATCGGCGCCCGCCTGATTCGGTGGAAACACTGTGTGAATCCGCCCCACACAGTCGGCCCTGGGGGACGTGCCGGTGGGATGGGTCCGTCGTGAATGTTCCCGACCGCGGACGGGATCGAATGGGCGGTCTTCACCGGTTTGCGGTGTTCTTCGTCTGATCCGATTGGCACGCGGGTCTGATCTGGTGTAGGCTACGATCAAAATCGGCAACGAACGACCGGGCAGTGATTCATGAAAAGACTTCTGCAGATCTCCTGTCTGCTCGTTCTGGCCGCCTGTGGCGGAGGCGGAAGCGGCAGTGCTCCTCGTAACCTCGACGATGCCTGCGCCATCCTGTCGCAACGTCCGGGCTACCTGCGGGCTTTCCGCGCGACGGAGCGCAAGTGGGGCGTTCCTGTCCACGTGCAGATGGCGACCATCTATCAGGAGTCGAAGTTCATATCGGACGCGCGGACCCCGCTGCGTTACTCCCTCGGCGTCATTCCCGTCGGTCGGCAGAGCAGCGCCTTCGGCTATTCCCAGGCGCTCGATGGAACCTGGAAGGAGTATCAGGAAAAGCACGGCGGTCGTCGCAAGAAGCGCGACAACATCAACGATGCGACCGACTTCATGGGCTGGTACATGGCCGAGACGCAGCGGACGCTGGGCATCTCGCTCGCCGATGCGCGCAATCAATACCTGGCCTATCACGATGGGCGGAATGGCTACCGCCGGGGCACCTATAACTCCAAGCCCTGGCTTGTCCGCATCGCGGGCGAGATCGAGACGCGCGCGGCGATGTACCAGCAGCAGCTTCCCCGCTGCCGCTGAGTCCGCAGGGTCATTCGCCCTTGGAAAGGGACCGCCAGATCGTCTCCGCCAGACCCGTCTGACCGCTGGACGCGACTGATTCGGCCTGGGCTTGCCGCAGGAAGCTGTCGAACTGCGTCGCCCCACCCCCCGCGGGCGAAGGGGATCCCGTGCCCGATACCCGCAACAATTCCGCGAACAGGAACGCCTCCAGTTCGACGGCCTGGGCGCGGAGCGGGTCCTCACGCGGGTCGGGGGGTCTGGCGGCAGGCAATGCGTCGATCTGCATCGGAGGTCCTTTCGATCCGGTCGATTCGGAATTGATCATGGCGGGGTAAAGGATTCGGTAACGCGAAGGCTTTAGGTCCGGTGGGGAGAGATGATTCCCGACCGCCGGAGGGGCGATGACGCCAGATTTCCTGCCGATGTCCGGCCCCGCCCGTCCGGCAAGCGCATCGCCGTCGGCGACCGGTCCCTCCGATGGACGGACGTCCGATCCGTCAGCGTTCCGCTTTCTCGTGGAGGACCGCTCTCCCGGGGAGCCCAGCCTCCGGGACGAAACGTCGGATGAGGATACGGAAGACGCCGCGACGGATCCGCTGGCCGAATTGATGGCGGGCACTACCGGAGACGGCGAGCTGCCCGAATGGTTCGTCCAGGCCCTGGCAGGACCGCGCCCCGGCGCGACGACCGCGTCAGGCTCTGCAGAGGCAGGGGAAGTCGTGGTCCCACTCGCGGGAAACGCGGGCGTGAAGGCTTTCGGCACCGCTTCGCATCACATGCCCCCTGCCGGTATCTCGAGCGGGGAGGAGGCGCTGGACGCCCTGCCGGCGATGCTCTCGGCGGAAGGCGACGGCCCATCGATACAGTCCGACGACCCTGTCCCCTCGCCGACGAAGAACGTCGGCGAGGGGAACGCCACCAACCGGATCGCCGATCTGCTTGCCACGTTCGCCGCGTCCGACCCGTCCGCCGCCCCTGCCTTGTCCGCCTCGACAATCCCGGACAGCCTGTCGGAGATCGGCCCTCAGGCCCTTGCCAGTCTGCCCGCCTTGTCAGCCGAGGGCGCTTCGCCTCCACCCTCGGTCCCACTCTCGGGCCTGCGCGACGTCCTCGCCCGGCAGGTGCAGGCGCTCGCCGCCGAAGCCTCGACCACGCGGGGGGCCGATGGAAGCCTGTCCACGGAACTGGAACTTGCGCCTGCGGAACTCGGCAAGCTGCGCATCGTCCTGCAGACCGGCGAACGGGGCCTGCACCTGACGGTCGCGGTGGAACGACCGGAATCGCTTGATGCCGTGAGACGGCACCTGGACGGCTTGCATCGATCGCTCCTCGCGGACGGCGTCACGCTGGACGGCATCGACATCGGGGCGGAAAACCACGGCCGGGGCGGCGAACGGACGGTCCCTGGCCATGAAGCGCCAGGGCGCATCGGCAGCCCCGATGAAGACGGCCCTCCGCCGCCGCCCGCCGACATTCGCCTGCGAAGACCCGTCGCCGACGGCCGTCTCGACCTCAGCCTCTAGGAGCACCTTCATGGATGTCACCGCACCGACCCTCGGGTCCGCCGCCACCGCCTCGATCGCCGCTCCCGCATCGGGGACGTCGCCCACGTCGGACTTCGACACTTTCCTGCGTCTGCTGACGGCGCAGATCCGCAATCAGGACCCGCTGGAGCCTGCGGACTCCACCGCCTACACGGCACAGCTCGCCACTTTTTCGAACGTGGAGCAGTCGGTGAAGACGAACGACCTGCTGTCTCAGATGATCCAGCGGCTCGACAGCCAGCAGGTCAGCGGCGCGGCCGGCTGGATCGGGATGGAAGTGCGGCACGCGGGGCCGGTCGCGCACGATGGCGGCTCCACCGTCCTGCATGCGAAGGTCAACCCGGTTGCCGACCGCGCGGAACTGGTCATCATGGGCATCGACGGCAAGGAGGTCGCGCGCCACCCAATCGACCCCAAGGCCGAAACGCTCCGCTGGCCCGCCAGCGGACAGGGCGGGACAGTGCCGGCCGGTCAATATCGTCTGCACGTCGATGCCTGGGCGGGGGACCGGCAGCTCGAGCCCACGACCGTGGACCACTACGCGCGCGTCACCGAAGTCGTCCTGGCCAACGGCGGCGCCGAAATGATCCTGCCCGGCGGCGTGCGCCTGCCCGCGGGTGACATGCAGTCGATCCGGCGGCCCGCCACCTGAGCTTCGGTCACGCCAGGGCGACCAGCCCCCAGACGAGCGCCACGGTAAACGCGCCGGCGGCGAACCAGATGCCGCCCTGCACACGGGGCTTCCGGTCGGCCCCATCCAGCGGCGCGCGGTCGGGGCGATGGCGCACCAGGGCCGCCTCCACCGCGCGGGGCAGGTGGGGACCGAAGCGTGCCATGACGCGGACCGTCCGAGCCAGATCGCGAGCGAAGGCCTGAGGCCCGAGGTTTCCGCGGATGTAGCTTTCGACCTCGGGGCGTGCGGCCTGCCAGATGTTCATGTGCGGGTTGAGCGTGCGTGCCACGCCTTCGACCACCACCATCGTGCGTTGCAGCAGGATCAGTTCGGTCCGCGTCTCCATGCCGAACCTCTCCGTCACCTCGAACAGATAGGACAGGAGCCGCCCCATCGAGATGCGCGAGGAATCCATCCCGAAGATCGGTTCGCCCACCGAGCGGAGCGCCTGCGCGAACAGGTCGATGTCGCGGTCCGGGGGCACATAACCGGCCTCGAAGTGCACTTCGGCCACGCGGCGGTAGTCCTTGCGGATGAAGCCCATCAGGATCTCGGCGTAGACCCGGCGGGTGTATTCGTCGAGGCGACCCATGATGCCGAAGTCGAGCGCCACGATGTCGCCGTTGGGAGCGACCTTCAAGTTTCCCTGATGCATGTCGGCGTGGAAATATCCGTCACGCAGCGCGTGACGCAGGAACATCCGCATCACCCGGTCGGCCAGTGCGGCGCGATCATGGCCCGCCGCGTCCAGGGCGTCGACGTCGCCCATCGCGATCCCCTCGGCCCAGTCGAGCGTCATCACAGCGCGCCCCGACAGGGACCATTCCACCGCCGGCACCGAAAAACCTTCGTCCCGCGCGGTATTGGCGGCGAATTCGCCCGCCGCGGCGGCCTCGGTCCGCAGGTCCAGTTCCTGCTGCACGGTTTCGTCGAAATGGGCGATCACGTCCATCGGCCGAAGGCGCCGGGCCTGCGGTGACAGCCATTCGATCAGCCTGGCGGCCAGATAGAAGGCGTCGATATCGCGCCGGAACGCGCGGGCGATGCCGGGTCGCAGGACCTTGACTGCGACCTTGCGCCCGTCGGTCGCCAGCCGGGCCTGATGCACCTGAGCGATGGACGCGGCAGCCACAGGTTCCGAAAACTCCGAGAACAGGACGTCGACCGGCATCTCCAGGTCGACCTCGACCATGGCGCGCGCCTGCGCGGTGGGAAACGGCGGCAGCTTGTCCTGCAGGACGCGGAGCTGCATGGCGAGGTCGCTGCCCACGAAGTCCGGCCGCGTCGACAGGATCTGGCCCAGCTTGATGTAGCTAGGGCCAAGCGCCGTCAGCGCACGCGTGACCGGCGG
The DNA here is from genome assembly GCF_001403735.1 of Jannaschia rubra. Lineage (GTDB taxonomy): Bacteria > Pseudomonadota > Alphaproteobacteria > Rhodobacterales > Rhodobacteraceae > Jannaschia > Jannaschia rubra. Next base: position 288,277 of record NZ_CXPG01000020.1, on the reverse strand, counting down.
CAAGGCCGGATCGCCGGAATAGCCCAGCCACTTGAACGGCCAGCCCAGCACCCGCGCCGCGATCCGCAGCTCGCGCGGCGCACTGGCCTGTTCGAGCACGACGTCCATCGCACCCGTCTTCTCGAAGGTGCCGGCGGTGCGGATCAACCGCCAGATGTTGTGGGGGCCCCTCACGATCGCCGGCCCGTCAAATCTTCCATCCCGAATGCAGCGCGGCGATCCCCATGGACAGGTTGCGGTACTTCACGTTGGCGAACCCCGCATCCACGATCATCCCGGCGAACCGATCCTGATCCGGAAAGCGGCGGATGCTCTCGACCAGATACTGATAGGATTCGCGGTCGCCCGCTATGGCCTGCCCCATGCGCGGGATCACGTTGAACGAGTAGAGGTCGTAGGCCTTCTGCATCAGCGGGTTCGGCAGCTGGCTGAACTCGAGCACCATGAGACGACCACCGGGCCGCAGGACGCGGTGCGCCTCGCGCAGGGCGTCGATGATCCGCGTGACGTTCCGGATGCCGAAGCTGATGGTGTAGACGTCGAAGCTGCCGTCGGCGAAGGGCAGCGCCATCGCGTCGCCCGTGACCCAGTCGAGACGGTCCGCCATGTCGGCAGCCTCCGCCCGCTGGCGCCCGGCGACGAGCATCCCTTCGGTCATATCGCAGACCACGGCTGTTGCCCCCGGCGCGCGGTCGAGAAAGCGGAAGGCGATGTCGCCCGTGCCGCCTGCGACATCGAGCAGGCGCTGGCCGGACCGAGGCGCGAGCCAGTCCATCATCGCATCCTTCCAGAGCCTGTGGACCCCCATCGACATCGCGTCGTTCATCACGTCGTACTTCGAGGCGACGTTGGTGAAGACGCCGTGGACGCGGGCGGCCTTCTCCTCCTCGGGGACGGTCTCGAAGCCGAAATGTGTGGTGCGTCCGGTGTCTTGCGTCATCGGCCTTGGCTCCTCATGTGTCGGGCTGACTTATAGGGCGGTCGCGCCCGCCTGCAATGAAGGGCATCCATGCCGGAGCTTCCCGAAGTCGAGACGGTCCGCCGCGGCCTGACCCCCGCGCTCGCCGGTGCGCGCCTGTCGCGGGTCGAGGTGAATCGCCCCGATCTGCGTTGGCCCTTTCCAGAGGACATGGCCGCGCGACTGACGGGCACGGCGATCACGGGGCTTGGGCGCAGATCCAAGTACCTGTTGATGCATCTCGACACGGGCGAGACCCTGATCGTGCATCTGGGGATGTCGGGCCGCATGGTGGTGGACGACCGGACGCCGGGCGCCTTTCATCATCCGGCGGGCTGGTTGCCGCAGCATGACCACGTCGTCTTTCACACCGAAGCCGGGGCGCGGGTCGTCTTCAACGATGCGCGACGATTTGGCGCGATGGATCTGTGGCCCACAGACGACATCGAGAACCACTGGCTGATCGCGAAGCTGGGTCCGGAGCCTTTGGGCAATGCTTTCCACGGCGATCATCTGGTGCAGGCCTTCGGGGGCCGGAAGACCTCCGTGAAGGCTGCGCTTCTGGATCAGAGGGTGGTCGCCGGTCTGGGCAACATCTACGTCTCGGAGGCGCTGCACCGGGCGGGCATCGCCCCCACCCGCAAGGCCGGTCGCATCGCGCGGCCGCGGGTCGCGGCGCTGGTGCCGGCGATCCGCGACGTGCTGACCGAGGCGATCGCGGCGGGCGGATCGTCGCTGCGCGATCACCGGCAGGCCGACGGGGAACTGGGGTATTTCCAGCACAGCTTCCGCGTCTACGACCGCGAGGGACGCCCCTGCCCTACCCCGGATTGCAGCGGCAACATCCGCCGCATCGTCCAGTCGGGAAGGTCCACATTCCACTGCCCGGCCTGTCAGAGGTGACTTGAAACCCATCCCGGTTCGGGGCAGGCCTGATCTTCTGTCAATCAGCGGACAACCAGCGGAGCGGCCCATGGGATACGAGACACTGAACGTCGAGACGTCGAACCACGTTGCCGTCATCCGGCTGGACCGCCCCGAAGCGCTCAATGCGATCAGTTCGACCCTTCTGGGCGAGCTTGCCAAGGCGCTGAAGGCCGCGCAGGCCAACGACAAGGTCCGCTGCATCGTGCTGACCGGGTCCGAGAAAGCCTTCGCCGCCGGTGCCGACATCCGCGAGATGTCGGAAAAATCCTTCGTGGACGTCTTCATGGGCGACCTGTTCGGTGACGAGGTCGACCAGTTCCTGCGGATCCGCAAGCCGATCATCGCTGCCGTTGCCGGCTATGCCCTGGGGGGCGGATGCGAGCTGGCGATGATGTGCGACATCATCATCGCCGCCGACACCGCGAAGTTCGGCCAGCCCGAGATCAACCTGGGCGTGATCGCCGGCATCGGCGGCACCCAGCGCCTGACGCGCGCCGTGGGCAAGGCCAAGTCGATGGACATGCATCTGACCGGCCGTTTCATGGATGCGGCCGAGGCCGAGAAGGCGGGCCTCGTGTCGCGGGTCGTGCCGGCGAAGAAGCTGATGGACGAAGCGATGGGCGCGGCCGGAAAGATCGCCGAGAAATCCATGGTCACCGTCACGGCCATCAAGGAAGCCGTCAACCAGAGCCAGGAGGTCGGGCTGTCCGATGGCCTGCTGTTCGAGAAGCGGATGTTCCACGCGCTGTTCAACACCGAGGACCGGGTCGAGGGCATGAAGGCCTTCGTCGAGAAGCGCGAGCCGCAGTTCCGCGACCGCTGAGGGTCGGTCAGCGCCTGTTGACGCCGTGCGACGTCTCGTCTAGATCGCGCCGATCATGCGTGTGAGGCCCGCTTTGGCCGGAATTGACCCGATCCCGCTCAGTGCGGGGTCCACCGGTCGGCCCTCGGGCGCAGTCGAAACATGAGCTGACCCGTAAGGACCGGATTACAATGGCCAATTCACCCCAAGCCCTGAAACGCGCCCGCCAGAATGAGCGTCGATTCGCCGTCAACAAGGCCCGCCGCTCGCGCATCCGCACCTATCTTCGCAAGGTCGAGGAGGCCATCGCCTCCGGTGACCGGGAGCAGGCGACGGAGGCGCTGCGCGCCGCCCAGCCCGAGCTGATGCGCGGTGTCACCAAGGGCGTCTTTCACAAGAACACCGCCGCGCGGAAGATGTCGCGGCTGTCGGCTCGCGTGAAGGCGCTCGAGACCGCCTGAGCGATTCCCGGCGGGGCTGCCAATTTGCCCGGCCACAGGTCAAGAGATTCGGAAGCCCGCCCCTGGCGGGCTTTTTTGCCATTTTAGATCAAGACCTTGTGCCCTTTCGGCGGATTCTTTTAGCCCCCGCCCGAAGTCAAGGCAGAAGATCAGTTGAAGCCCCCGCGGCCCCGGCGCTATCCCATGTCCTGCGAGTCATATCGCTCTTGTGGGGACATCGATGAAGACGGATCACAATCCGCTGATTTCCGAGGTGGGGCCTCGGGAGGCGTGGAACATATTGTCTGGCGACAAGGATGCCGTTCTCGTCGACGTCAGGACCGGGCCCGAATGGTCGTTCGTGGGCGGGGCCGATCTGTCGGACCTCGGCAAGGATGTCATTCGGATCGAATGGAAGTCCTGGCCCGACATGTCCCCGAACCCGGCTTTCGTCGGGGCGCTGATGGACCGGACAGGGGGTTTGCCATCCCGTTTCCTGTTCATCTGCCGCTCCGGCGCACGCTCGATGCATGCGGCCGAGGCCGTCGCCGATGCCCTCTCTGCCAGGGGGGAAGCGGTGCCCTGCATCAACGTGGCCGAAGGGTTCGAAGGCGATCTGGACGCGGACGATCACCGGGGGGGCCTCAACGGATGGAAGGCCCGGGGGCTGGCATGGCGCCAGTCCTGAACGCAACGAACGAGCAAGCGGATGGGGCCGAAAGAATGACGAACGACGCATGGGATCTGGCCCGTGGACATATCCGCAAGGATATCGGTGCCCACAACTACACCACATGGATCGAGCCCTTGTCGTTCCGCTCGCTCGAGGATGGCACGCTGAGCCTCTCGTCGCCCACCGAGTTCATCGGCAAGTGGGTGATGCAGAACTTCCAGGACGTGATCCTGCGTCATGTCGCCGGCAACGGCCATGCCGCCTCGCGCCTCGTCTGCGGCGCGCAGGCCCATTCGTCCGCCCGCCCGTCCCCGCGCGAGACGCCCGACGAATCGACCCCCCGGTCGCGGGCGCGGCAGGAGAACACGCTCGACAAGCGGTTCACCTTCGACAGCTTCATCGTCGGCAAGTCGAACGAGATGGCCCATGCCGCCGCCCGGCGGGTCGCCAGCGACGGCACGGTCAGCTTCAACCCGCTGTTCCTGCATGGCCGCGTGGGCCTTGGAAAGACGCACCTGATGCAGGCCATCGCCTGGGAGATTCAGGAAGCGCATCCGGAAAAGCGCGTGATGTACCTGTCCGCCGAGCAGTTCATGTACCGCTTCGTGCAGTCGCTGCGCGAAAAGGCCACGATGGATTTCAAGCAGCTGTTCCGCACCGTCGACGTCCTGCTGGTGGACGACGTGCAGTTCATCGCCGGCAAGGAGTCCACGCAGGAGGAGTTCTTCCACACCTTCAATGCGTTGGTCGACCAGGGCAAGCAGGTGGTCATTTCCGCCGACCGCAGCCCCGCCGACATCTCGGATCTGGAGGAACGGATCACCTCGCGACTCCAGTCCGGGCTGGTGGTCGATTTGCATCCTGCCGACTATGAGTTGCGTTTGGGCGTCCTGCAGCACCGGGTCGACATGTTCGCCGCCCAGAACCCCGAGTTCCAGATCGAGGACGGCGTGCTCGAATACCTGGCCAGCCGGATCACGGCGTCGATCCGAGTGCTCGAAGGCGCGGTGATGCGGCTTTTCGCCTATGCCGACCTCATCAAGCAGGTGGTGACGCTGGAGCAGGCGCAGGATGCGCTGTCGGACCTGCTGCGCGCCTCCGAGAAGAAGCTGACCATCGACGAGATCATGAAGGTCACCTGCGAGCATTATGCCCTGCGGATGTCCGACATGACCTCGGCGCGGCGGTCGCGCACGGTGGCACGGCCCCGGCAGATGGCGATGTTCCTCGCCAAGCGCCTGACGCCACGCAGCTATCCCGAGATCGGACGCAAGTTCGGCGGCCGCGATCACACCACGGTTCTCTATGCCGTGCGCAAGATCGAGGAGCTGATCGCCCAGGACACCCAGATCGCAGAGGACGCGCAGCTGCTGCAGCGCAAGCTCGAAGGCTAGTTGCAACAGGGCGGCGCGTCGTTATTGTGCCGCTTCCACCGCCCGAGGTTCGCCCCATGAAGTTTTCGATCGAGCGCGCCGCGCTTCTTGATGCCGTCAGCCAGGCGCAGGCCGTGGTCGAACGGCGCAACACCATTCCGATCCTGGCCAACGTCCTGATGGAAGCGACGCCCGAGGGCGTCAGCTTCAAGGCGACGGACCTCGACATCGAGGTGATCGACAAGGCCGAGGCCCAGGTCGAACGTCCGGGCGGGAGTACCGTCTCGGCCGTCCTGCTGCATGAGATCGTCCGAAAGCTGCCCGACGGCGCGCTGGTTCAACTGGTCGAGGATCAGGCGCAGGGCCGGCTGGAAGTCACCGCCGGGCGGTCGCATTTCTCGCTGGCGACGCTCGCGCGCGAGGATTTCCCCGTGATGGCAAGTTCGGATTATGCCGCGAACTTCAGCTGCCCGGCCAAGGTGTTGAGGCGCCTGTTCGACAAGACCCGCTTCGCCATCTCGACCGAGGAGACGCGCTACTACCTGAACGGCGTCTACATGCATGTGGCCGAAGCCGAGGGCGGCCGCACGCTGCGCGCCGTCGCCACCGACGGGCACCGCCTGGCCCGCGTCGATGCGCCCCTGCCCGAAGGCGCGGAGGACATGCCCGGCGTCATCGTCCCGCGCAAGACGGTCGATCAAGTCCGCAAGCTCCTGTCGGACGACGACATGCAGATCGCCGTATCGGTCTCGGAAACCAAGATCCGCTTCGTCACGCCGCAGATCACGCTGACCTCCAAGGTCATCGACGGCACCTTTCCAGACTATGCGCGCGTCATTCCCACGGGCAACACGCGCGAGCTCAAGGTCGACGCCAAGGATTTCGCCAAGGCCGTGGACCGCGTGGCGACCGTGTCGTCCGAACGCTCCCGCGCCGTCAAGCTGACGCTGGACGAGGATCGCCTGACCCTGTCGGTGAACGCCCCCGATGCCGGCGCCGCCGAGGAGGAACTCGCCGTGGCCTATGGCGACGAAAAGCTCGAGATCGGGTTCAACGCCAAGTATCTTCAGGAAATCGCGGCACAGGTCGATCTGGAAATGGCCACCTTCCTGTTCAACAACGCGGGCGATCCGACGTTGATGCGCGAAGGCGACGATCATTCGGCGATCTATGTCGTCATGCCGATGCGTGTCTGACGACAGGGCTCCGGATCCGGTCCGCCTGACCGAACTGGCGCTGTCGCATTTCCGGTCGCATCGCCGGACCCGGCTCACCTTGGACACGAGGCCTGTGGCGATCCATGGCGACAACGGTGCCGGCAAGACCAACCTGCTGGAGGCCGTATCGCTCCTCTCGCCCGGCCGGGGGATGCGCCGTGCGGGGGCCGAGGAAATCATCCGCCGTCCCGAAGGCATCGGCTGGAAGGTCTCCGCCACGCTGGGCGGGCACGAGGTCGAGCTTCGCGCCGAACCCGGCGCGCCGCGCACCACGGCAATCGACGGCAAGCCCGCGCCGCAGGTGGCACTGGCCCGGATCGCCCGCATCCTGTGGCTGGTGCCGTCGATGGATCGGCTCTGGCTGGAGGGAGCGGAGGGTCGCCGGCGGTTTCTCGACCGCATGACGCTCAGCTTCCTGCCTGACCATGCGGAAGGAGTCCTGACCTATGAGAAGGCCATGCGCGACCGCAACCGCCTGCTGAAGGACGGCGTGCGCGATGCCCGATGGTTCGAGGCACTGGAGGTGCTGATGGCCCGGCACGGCGCCGCCATCCACGCCCGCCGGACAGACGCCTTGGCCCGGCTTACCGCCGCGCAGGACGGCGATGGCCCCTTTCCCACCGCCGACCTGACCCTGACCGGCCCCGACGATGCGACAACGGAGGATACGCTGCGCGAGGCGCTGGCCACCGGTCGGGGCCGCGACATGGCGGCGGGACGCACGCTGACGGGGCCGCACCGCGCCGACCTGACTGCCGTCTATGCCGCGAAGGGGATGGAGGCGCGGCTCTGCTCCACCGGCGAGCAGAAGGCCCTGCTGATCTCGCTGATCCTCGCCAACGCGCGCGCGCTCCGGGCCGAGGATGGGACCGCCCCCATCCTTCTGCTCGACGAGGTCGCGGCGCATCTCGACGCCGACCGCCGCGCCGCGCTCTACGGCGAATTGCTTGGGATCGGGGGGCAGGCGTTCCTCACGGGGACCGACCCCCGGCTGTTCCGCGAACTCGGCGATGCCGCCCGCCACCTGCGCGTGACCGACGGGGCGGGCGAGAGCCGGACGGAGGAGGTCGATCCATGACCTGCATCCCGGGCCGCGCCACATCGCGCTGACCCACAAAATATGGGGCTATCGCCGTGACAATGCCCCCCCGGATGGATATATCTGGGGCAACGATACCGAAAGAAGCACACATGTCCGAGCAAGACGCGAAGTCCAGCGACTACGGCGCTGATTCCATCAAGGTTCTCAAAGGTCTGGAGGCGGTTCGCAAGCGTCCTGGGATGTACATCGGCGACACCGACGACGGGTCTGGCCTGCACCATATGGTCTACGAGGTCGTGGACAACGGCATCGACGAGGCTCTGGCCGGCCACGCGACCGAGGTCGGCGTCAAGATTCACGCGGATTCCAGCGTATCGGTCCGCGACAACGGCCGTGGCATTCCCGTGGGCATCCACGAGGAGGAGGGCGTGTCCGCGGCCGAGGTCATCATGACACAGCTGCACGCCGGCGGAAAATTCGACCAGAACTCCTACAAGGTCTCAGGCGGCCTGCACGGCGTGGGCGTCTCGGTGGTCAACGCCCTGTCCGACTGGCTGGAGCTTCGGATCTGGCGCGACGGCAAGGAACATGTCGCCCGCTTCGAGCACGGCGACACGGTGGAACATCTGAAAGTGGTCGGCGACACCGACCGGACGGGAACCGAGGTTCGGTTCATGGCCTCGCTCAACACCTTCTCGAACCGCGACTACAGCTTCAAGACGCTGGAGAACCGGCTGCGCGAGCTGGCCTTTCTGAACTCCGGCGTCCGCATCGTGCTCGAGGACGAGCGTCCGGTCGAGGCCCTGCGGACCGAGTTGTTCTACGAAGGCGGCGTACGGGAATTCGTGCGCTACATCGACCGCTCCAAGACCGCGGTGATGCCAGACCCGATCTACATGGAGGGTGAGCGCGACGGCATTGGCGTCGAGGTCGCGATGTGGTGGAACGACAGCTACAACGAAATGGTGCTGCCTTTCACCAACAACATCCCGCAGCGCGACGGCGGCACGCATCTGGCGGGCCTGCGCGGCGCGCTGACGCGGACGATCAACCTCTATGCCCAGTCCAGCGGCATCGCGCGGAAGGAGAAGGTCAGCTTCACCGGAGACGACGCGCGCGAGGGACTGACTTGTGTGCTGTCGGTCAAGGTGCCAGACCCGAAATTCTCCAGTCAGACCAAGGACAAGCTGGTGTCTTCCGAGGTGCGTCCGGCGGTCGAGAACCTGGTGAACGAGAAGCTGGCGGAGTGGTTCGAGGAAAACCCCCAGCAGGCCCGCCAGATCGTCGGCAAGATCATCGAGGCGGCCTTCGCGCGCGAAGCCGCCCGCAAGGCGCGAGAACTGACGCGGCGCAAGACGGCGATGGACGTGGCCTCCCTGCCCGGCAAGCTGGCCGACTGCCAGGAGAAGGATCCGTCGAAGGCCGAGCTGTTCCTGGTGGAGGGCGACAGCGCCGGCGGTTCGGCCAAGCAGGGCCGCTCCCGCCAGAACCAGGCGATCCTGCCGCTCAAGGGCAAGATCCTGAACGTGGAGCGCGCGCGTTTCGACCGCATGCTCGCCAGCCAGGAGATCGGCACGCTCATCACCGCGATGGGCACCGGCATCGGGCGCGACGAATTCGACCTGGCCAAGCTGCGCTACCACAAGATCGTCATCATGACCGACGCCGACGTCGACGGCGCGCATATCCGTACGCTGCTGCTGACGTTCTTCTATCGCCAGATGCCCCAGATCATCGAGGGCGGGCATCTCTATATCGCGCAACCGCCGCTCTTCAAGGTCGGTCGCGGCAAGTCCGAGGTCTATCTCAAGGACCAGACCGCGATGGAGGATTACCTGATCCAGCAGGGAACCGAAGGCGCGGTCCTGCGCCTGCCGGGCGGCGAGGAACTGGCCGGTCGTGACCTAGACCGCGTGGTTCAGGCGGCACGGACGTTCAAGCGCATCCTCGATGCCTTTCCGACCCATTATCCGCGCCACATCCTGGAACAGGCCGCGCTGGCCGGCGCCTTCGAGGCTGGGCAGGCCGATGCCGACCTTCAGGGGGTGGCGGACGCCGTCGCACGGCGGCTGGACCAGGTGGCTGCGGAATACGAGCGTGGCTGGACCGGGCGCATCACGCAGGATCACGGCATTCGCCTCGCGCGCGTCCTGCGCGGGGTCGAGGAGGTGCGAACGCTGGACGGCGCCGTCCTGCGGTCAGGCGAGGCACGCAAGCTGGCGCAGGTGTCGGCCGAGACGCGCGACGTCTATGCCGACCCGGCGCGGCTTGTCCGCAAGGATCGCGAAAACGTCGTCCACGGCCCCACGGACCTTTTGGACGCCGTGCTGGCCGAAGGGGAGAAGGGCTTGACGCTGCAACGCTACAAGGGTCTGGGCGAAATGAACCCCGAGCAGTTGTGGGAAACGACGCTCGACCCCGAGGCGCGGACCCTGCTGCAGGTCAGGATCGAGGATGTGACCGAGGCCGATGACGTCTTCACCAAGCTGATGGGCGATGTGGTCGAACCCCGGCGTGAGTTCATCCAGGACAACGCCCTGTCGGTCGAACATCTGGATTTCTGACCACCACGCGCTGCGCGCTGCCTAGCGGACCGTCCGCGACAGCAGGCGCGCGGCGGCGCTGTCCGGTATGAAGATCAGGACCGAAAGGCGGATGATGCCGGCCAGTCCGGCAAGGCAGGCGGCCAGGATGACTGCGTCGATGATCGGCATTGTTCAGGTCTCCAACTTCATTCTGCCTCAATTGCCCGACGTTCGCGGCAGGAATATGTCAAGATCGTTTTTCGAGTCGCTGGAATGGATGGTCGTGCGACGATTTGGATACGGACGGCGCACAATAGGCCCGCACGAGACGCGAATTGCGGCAGAATCGGTGCTCGACTCATCTCAGTGAAAGTCCCGCGATTTCGGGATGACCTGAACGTCCCGCGGATGGCGGATCACATGGCCGGGCGACAGGCGTTCGGGTACGCCCCGCGCCATCTCGTCCCCGCGGGCTAAGGCAGGCGAGAGCTCGTCCTCCGACAGCCGGGTCAGAGCATCGTTGCGGTCGATGATCTCATGCGCGACGACGTGGATGACGGCGTCGTCGAACTGGACGTGTCCACGCACCGCCATCAGGCGCGAGGTCATGATGGCCTTGCGGAACCGGGCGAACAGGTCGGGCCAGATGACCACGTTGACCACGCCGGTCTCGTCCTCCAGCGTGACGAAGCAGACGCCCTTCGCGCTGCCGGGCTTCTGCCGGACAAGGACCAGCCCCGCGACCGAGACCTTCTGGTTGAAGCGCAGGGTCCGCAGGTCGGCCGCGCGGGTATAGCCCGCCCTCCGCATGCCGCTCCGCAGGAAGGCCAGTGGATGCGCCTTGAGCGACAGGCGCGCGGTCTGGTAATCGGCCACCACATGTTCGCGCAGGGGCATTTCGGGCAGGTCATGCACCGGCTCGGCGCCCGTATCGGCCGTTTCCGCATGGGCGAACAGCGGCAGGTCGGGCCCTTGCCGGATCGCCTTGGCATCCCAGAGCGCGGCACGCCGATCCTGCCCGCAGGACCGGAAGGCATCGGCCGAGGCGAGCACTTCGATCGCGCGCCGCGACAACCCGCTGCGGCGGCGCAGATCCTCCACCCCGGCAAAGGGCGCGGTGCGCGCCCGCGTCAGGCGGGCCAATTCCTCCTCCTTCAGACCCGACAGCTGCCGGAACCCCAAGCGCAGCGCGAAGCCGTCGCGCCCCGCAGGCTCCAGCAGGTTGTCCCAACCGCTGTAGTTCACGTCCACCGGCAGGACCGTGACCCCCGCCCGCCGCGCCATCTCGACGATCTGGGCGGGGGCATAGAATCCCATCGGCTGCGAATTGAGCAGCGCGCAGGCGAAGACATGGGGGTGGTGGCATTTCAGCCAGCTCGACACATAGACCAGATGCGCGAAGCTCGCCGCGTGGCTTTCGGGAAAGCCGTATTCCCCGAACCCCTCGATCTGGCTGAAGCAGCGGGTGGCGAATTCGGCATCATAGCCGCGCGCGATCATGCGGTCGATCATGCGCGCCTTGTGGTTGGTGATCGATTCCTTCGACCGGAACGTCGCCATGGCGCGGCGCAGCCCGTTGGCCTCCGCACCGGAAAATTCGGCCGCGACGATGGCGATCTTCATCGCCTGCTCCTGAAAGATCGGGACGCCCAGGGTGCGCTTGAGGATGTTCTTCAATTCGTCGGGGTCATGTTCGGGGCCGGGCGTGGGGTATTCCACGACTTCCGCCCCCCGCCTGCGTTTCAGATAGGGATGCACCATGTCGCCCTGGATCGGGCCGGGACGCACGATGGCGACCTGGATCACCAGATCGTAGAACACTCGCGGCTTCAGCTTGGGCAGCATCGCCATCTGCGCCCGGCTTTCCACCTGGAACACCCCGAGCGAGTCGCCCCGGCACAGCATATCGTAGGTCGGCTCGTCGTCCGGCTCGACATCGGCCAGGGTCATGTCCCGGCCGTAATGATCGCGCAGCAGGCCGAAGCACTTGGCGATGCAGGTCAGCATCCCCAGCGCCAGCACGTCCATCTTGAAGATGCCCAGCGCGTCGATGTCATCCTTGTCCCATTCGATGAACGTGCGGTCCGGCATGGCGCCGTTGCCGATGGGCACGGTCCGCGTCAGCGGCTGTTCGGTCAGGATGAAGCCGCCCACATGCTGCCCCAGATGCCGCGGCATCCCGATCAGCTGATCGGTCAGGGCAATGGCCTGCCGGATGCGCGGGTCGTTCAGGTTCACGCCCGAATCCTGCAGGTGCATGTCATCAACCGATGTCCCCCACGACCCCCAGACGGTTTTGGCCATCGCGGTGGTCACGTCCTCGGTCAGGCCCAGCACCTTGCCCACCTCGCGGATCGCCATGCGGGGGCGATAATGGATGACCGTCGCTGCCAGCCCCGCATGGGCGCGGCCATAGCGGTCGTAGATGTGCTGGATGACCTCCTCGCGGCGCTCATGCTCGAAATCGACGTCGATGTCGGGGGGTTCGTTGCGTTCTTCCGACAGGAACCTCTCGAACAGGACCTCGTGATGCGCGGGGTCGACCGAGGTGATGCCCAGGCAGAAGCAGACCGCCGAATTGGCCGCCGACCCCCGCCCCTGACACAGGATGCCGCGCGACCGGCCATAGGCCACGATTTCATGGATCGTGATGAAATAGCGGGCCAGTTCCTTGCGCCCGATGAAGATCAGCTCCTTCTCGATGGTCGCGCGCACGGGCGCCGGCACGCCGTCGGGATAGCGCCGTGCGGCGCCCTCCTCGGTCAGCGCGCGCAGATGCTCGTCGGGGGTGCGGCCTTCGGGCACGTGATCGCGGGGGTATTCGTAACGCAACTCGTCCAACGAGAAATCCAGCCGCCCGGCGATGGCCAGGCTCTCGCGGATGGCATGGGGCCAGCGCGCGAACAGGCGGATCATCTCGTCGGGCGACTTCAGGTGACGCTCGGCATTGGCATGCAAGTCGAACCCCGCCTCGTGCAGCTTCAGCTTCAGGCGGATGCAGGTCATCACGTCCTGAAGCGGACGCCGGTCGGGGCGGTGGTAATGCACCTCGTTCGTCGCCACGATCCGCAGGCCATGGAACCGCGCCAGCCGGTCCAGCCGTTCGATCCGCGCATGATCGTCCCCGCGATAAAGGTGGGCCACGGCCACATGCGACAGCTCGGGCAAGCGCCGCACATGGGCGGCGAGGCGCGCGGCGAAGGCCACGTCGTCCTCGGGCGGAACGGCGATCAGCGTGATGCCCTTCTGGTGCGCGGCCAGATCGTTCAGCGACAGGTCGCATCGCCCCTTGGCCTGCCATTCCCCCTCCAGCCCCGTCATCCGCCCCTTGGAGATCAGCGCACAGAGGTTGCCATAGGCATCGCGGTCGCGCGGATAGGCAAGGAACTCGGACCCGTCGTTCAGCACGATCCGCGCGCCGATCAGGGGCCGGATCCGCGCCGTCCGCGCCTCGACGTGCAGGCGCACGATGCCCGCCATCGAATTGCGATCGGCCACGCCCAGCCGGTCATAACCCAGCTCATGCGCGCGCAGCACCAGGTCCACCGGCTCGGACGCGCCGTGCAGGAACGAGAATGCCGTGGTCAGCCCAAGCTCGACGAAGGGCGCGGGCGGGTTCGGCGGCAGCGGCGCATCGGGGTCGAGCTGCCGCCGGTCGGGGGTCGGCGGGGCGTCGGGCATCAGGCGAACATCCCGTGCAGGAACCAGTCAGGCTCATCGCCCCGGCCGTCGCCCGCCATGCCTTCGCGGAACAGCCAGTAGCGCGCACCTTCCGCCACCTCGACCTTGTAGTAGTCGCGCAGCCGAGTGCCGGGGCGCGCGCGCCACCATTCGGGGGCGATGCGTTCCGGTCCCTGATGGCGCCGAATAAGATAGGGCTTGCGCCGCCATTTGAACCGCACCGGCGGCCCTTCGGGCACCGCATAGAGAACCTCGATCCGCTCGGGCACCTGCAGCAGACGGACGGGCCGGTCGCGGGCGGGCGCGACCATGCCGCCGCCGCCCAGACCGCCGGGCGCCAGCAGGTCGGCGCGCCCGCCCCGCAGCGCGGGGGCCCAGCCCTCGGCCCGTTCGGGCAGGTGGCTGGCGCGGGGGTCGGGCATCTGCACCGCCTGCCCGCCCAGCCGCGCCGACAGCCGGTCGATGAGCGTGGCGACGGCCAGTTCGCTGTCGATGCCGCCGTCGAGCCGGACCTGCGCCGCGGCCATGTCCTCGACCCGCAGCGCCTCCAGGCTCAGGGTGTCGAAGCCGAACCCGGCGTCCAGGCTCTCGAAATGACGCGACAGCAGGCGGATCAGGTGGGCCGCGTCGCGGTTGGCCCGCGCGCAGCCCGACTCCAGCCGCGTCGCGGTGCCATCGGTCCGGTAAAGCTCCAGCCGCAGGCCGCGCAGGCCGCATCCCGCCTGTGCCAAGTCGGCGCAGAGGTCCGTCATCGGCTCCTCCAGCAGGGATTGCGGGTCCATCACCGGCTCGGGCAGGCGGCGGACGACGCGGAACCGGCGGGGCGGGGCGGCGCTGACGACCGGCTCGGGCAGCGCGCCGGTCATCTGGTCCAGCCGCCGCAGCGGCGTGGCCAGGGCCTTGCCGTCCCTGCCGAACCGCCGTTCCAGCGTGGCGCGGGGAATGGCCATGAGGTCGCCTGCCCGCTTCAGCCCCAGCCGCCGCAACGTCAGCAGCGTCGTCCCGTCCAGCCGCAGCGCCGCAACGGGCAGCATCGCCACCCGCGCCTTCAGCGCCGGGCCTCCGCAGATCTCGCGCGCGTCGCCGTATCGCGCCAGCGCCCAGGCCGCGCCATGGGTGGGGGCCAGAGCGATGCGGACGGACTGGCCCAGCGCTTCCAGCCGTGTCTCCATGTCCGCCAGCATCGCGGCCTCGCCCCCCCACAGGTGGTCCGATCCGGTGGTGTCCAGCACCATCCCGTCGGCCCCGTCCACCGCCGACCAGGGGCACCAGCGCCGGGCCCAGAGGACCAGCCGCTCCAGCGCCGCCGCATCGCCCGCCAGATCGGCGGGGATCACCTGCAGGTCGGGGCAGAGCGCGCGCGCATCCGTCACCCGCCCGCCCCGCACCGCCCCGGCCTGCATGGCGGCGACGTTCGCGGCGTGAATCACCGGCCCGTGGGGTCCTTCGGCGGCCAGCACCAGGGGCGCGTCGGCATCGGGGCCGGGCGCCGGGTCATCCCACGGCGCGGGGTCCGGTCGCGGCGTCGTCGCCTCCGCCCGTTCCCAGCGTGCCATCGGAAAGCGCGGCAGCCAGATCGACACGATGCGCCGCGCGGTCATGACCGGCCACCCAGCGCGTGGGCGCGCCCCGCCGCGTGCGGAACAGATCGGCCCACCAGCGCGCCTGTCCCGGCGCCCGCGCGTCCCACGGGTTGTCCGCGGAAGGTGCCGGATCGACACGCCAGCGGTCGGGCGCCACCGACAGGTCGGCCACCCCGTCGGGCCTGAGAAGCCAGACCGGCACGCCCGATCGTCGCGACCGCAGAGCCAGCCGCTTGGTCGCAGTGAAGTCCAGCGACCGGGGGTTTCCCCAGACCTCGCCCACGACGGCGGACAATGCGGCGCATTCCAACCCCTCCTCCATTGCCCAGAGCGCATCGGCCGCGTTGCGCGCGCCGACCCGCAGGATGGGCATCTGCAAACCCGTTCCGGCGATTCCCCGAAGGCAGGGCAGCCCGCCCTCGCGCGCGGCGGTCCTGTCCTGCACCCACAGGATCGGCCCGTCCCGCGCCCCGTCCGCCCCCAGCCAGGCGTCGATCTGCGCCAGGACCAAACCTGTCCCGGCACCGTCCCGCGTGTTCGAGAAGGCTTCGGTAAAGGTCGGAAGATCGGGGTCCGTCATGAATGGAACACCGGGAGAATCGCTATGATGTTCCCCTAATGTTCCAGCTTCGGGCCGGGCTTGTCGAGTCCCCCCGGCGCAGATTTCACTCCGCGAGGCATTCCGACAGGGACGTCGCCAGCCCGCGCAACAGCGCCGGATAGAGCGCGGGGCCGGGCTGAAGCGCAGCACCCAAAGGGTCCAGCACGCCCGAGCGGGCGCCGGTGCCTTCGGTCAGGGTCGTCACCAGACCCGTGTTGAACTGCGGCTCCGAAAACACGCAAACGGCATCCGCATCCACCACCGCATCGCGCAACGCGGCGACCCGTGCGGCCGACGGCGGCGCCGCATCGCTCACGTTGATCGCGCCTGCCGAAGGGATCGAGAACTTCTCCTCGAAATATCCATAGGCATCGTGGAACACGATGAACCCCCGGTCCCGCACGGGTGCGAGCGTCCCCTCGATCTCGATCTTCAACCCGTCGAGCTCGGCGCGCCCGGCTTCGGCATTGGCGGCATAGATGATCGCGTTCTCCGGGTCTGCCTCCGACAGGGTGTCGGCGATCGCGTCGAGCCAGAGCTTGCCGTTGTCGGGGTCGAGCCAGGCGTGCGGATCGATGGCGACCGCGTCGGCGTCGTGATCCTTGTGCGGGTCGTCGTCGTCACCATGGCCATGGTCCTCGTCGAAGGTCCGCAGCCGCGTCTCCGGGACGTCGAGCAGGACCAGCGATCGGGCCTTCGGCGCGAGCGTGCCTACGGCATCGTCGAGCCAGGGGGCCAGCGTGCCGCCCACGCGCACCACCACGTCGGCATCCTGAAGGGCCGACGCCTCCGACGGGCGCAGGGCATGACCGTGGGGCGACAGGCCGGGCGGCACGATCAGGGTCGGCGCGCCCAACCCGTCCATGACCCGCGCGACCATCGAATGAATCGGCCCCACATCGGCCACCACCTTCGGCACTTCGGCCCCGGCCGGGAACGCGACGACAGACAGCAGCAGGGCAAGGCGGATCGGCATGAAACTTCTCATCAGGGTGACGCGGCTTGATTATGGCGGATGTTATAACATATCAACCCAAAATGACCCCGATCGGCTTCGAAACCCACGACCATTCCGATTGCATCGACGCGGGGATCGCGGCGGTGCGCGCGCATTGCGTGGCCGACGGATTGCAGTTGACGCCGGTGCGGCGGCGAGTGCTCGAGATCCTGCTGACCGGCCACAAGGCGATGGGCGCCTATGACATCATGGATATCCTGCGCGCCGACGGTCTGAACCCGCAGCCGCCAACGGCGTATCGCGCGCTCGACTTTCTGGTGGCGCATGGCTTCGCGCATCGGGTCGAACGTCTGAACGCCTTCGTGGCGTGCACCGCGCCGGGCCAGCGGCACGCGCCGGTCCTTCTGATCTGCCGGGGGTGCGAGGCCGTGGCCGAGACGCAGGTCGACACGACCCACGCCCTCGGCCAGGCCGCGAGCGGTGTCGGGTTCGCCGTCGAAAGCACCGTGCTGGAAGCCGAGGGGCTGTGTCCCAGATGCCAGATCGACCTGGCATGACCCTCATCGCCGTCGAGGGGTTGGAGATCCGGCACGGCGCGCGTCGGGTGCTGCACGACGTCACCCTGACCCTTCGCCCGGGCGAGATCGTCACCATCGTGGGGCCCAACGGCTCCGGCAAGTCCAGCCTGCTGCGCGCGATGATCGGCGCGATCCGCCCCGCGCGCGGCCGCGTCGTCCGCCGCCCCGGCCTGCGGATCGGCTACGTCCCCCAGCGCCTGACGCTCGACGCGAGCCTGCCGATGACCGTCCGGCGGTTCCTGAGCCTGCCGCGGCCCGTCAGCGATGCCGAGGCACGGGTTGCGCTGGAACGCGCGGGCGTGCCGCAGGTGGCGCCCGCACAGGTCGGCGCCCTGTCGGGGGGGCAGTTGCAGCGCGTCCTGCTGGCGCGCGCTCTGCTGGGCGATCCGGAGCTTCTGATCCTCGATGAGCCGACGCAGGGACTGGACCAGCCCGGATCGGCTGCCTTCTATCGCCAGATCGAGGCGATCCGCACCGAGACGGGCTGCGCCGTCCTGATGGTCAGCCACGAACTGCATGTCGTCATGGCCGCCTCCGACCGGGTGATCTGCCTCAACGGTCACGTCTGCTGCGAGGGGCACCCCGAACAGGTGGCCTCCGCCCCCGAATATCGCGCGCTGTTCGGGACGGGCACGCAGGGGGCGCTCGCGCTCTATCGCCACGAGCACACGCATCGCCACGACCACGGACCCGCCGCTTGATCCTCCTCGACAGCTTCCTGATCCGCGCGGCGTTGGCGGGGCTGGGCGTGGCGCTGGCCGCGGGGCCGCTCGGCTGCTTCGTCGTCTGGCGGCGGATGGCCTATTTCGGCGACGCGACGGCCCATGCCACGATCCTCGGCGTGGCGCTGGCGCTGGCGCTGGAGGTGCCGATCCTGGCGGGCGCGCTGGTCGTGGCGCTGGCCATGGCGCTGGCGATCTGGTGGCTGAGCGGGCGGGGCGAGGCGACGGACACCCTGCTGGGCGTCATGGCCCATTCGGCGCTGGCCTTCGGGCTGGTGGCGGTGGCGTTCCTGCCCGGGGTCCGCATCGACCTCATGGCCTATCTGTTCGGCGACATCCTGTCGGTCGGACGCATCGACCTTCTGGTGATCTGGGGCGGCGCGGCGCTGGTCACGGCGCTTCTGGCGTGGCGGTGGCAACGGTTGCTGACCTCGACCCTGGGGGCGGACCTGGCCCATGCGGCGGGCATCGACCCGCGGCGCGAGCAGCTGATCCTGACGCTGTCGCTGGCCGTGGTGGTGGCGGTGGCCATCAAGGTGGTGGGCGTGCTGCTGATCGCCGCGCTCCTCCTCATCCCCGCGGCGGCCGCCCGGCGGTTCGTCCGCACGCCCGAGACGATGGCGCTGGCGGCGGCGGGGCTGGGCGGGGTCGCGGCACTTGGCGGGGTCTGGGCGTCATGGGCATGGGACACGCCCACGGGGCCCACGATCGTCTGCATCGCGGCGCTGATCTTCGCCGCCGCCACCGCGGTCCGTCGCGGAGGAGGCTGAGGCCGGGGCGGCCTGCCGCCCTTGACAAGATCGGCCGCGACGGGCCCTGTTGTCGCATGAAAGGTCCATCAGAGGCCGACCCATCCGACAGCGGAGTCCATCCCATGAACATCTCCCGACGCACCCTCCTCGCTTCCTCCGTGGCAGCGGCGGCCCTGCTCAAGGCGCCCCTTGCATGGGCCGCGACGCCGCCCGACACCCTGATCCAGGCCTGGGCCATAGACGACATCATCAGCCTCGACCCCGCCGAGGTGTTCGAGTTCACCGCCTCCGAGATCCTGGGCAACACCTACGACGGCCTCGTGGGCTACGACGTGGATGACGTGACCGACATCTCGGGCGTGCTGGCCGAAAGCTGGGAGGTGTCGGAGGACGGCAAGACCTTCACCTTCACCATGAAGCCCGACCTTCAGTTCGCCTCCGGCAACCCGATCACGGCCGCAGACCCGGTGTTCAGCTTCGTGCGGGTCATCAAGCTCGACAAGTCGCCGGCCTTCATCCTGTCGCAGTTCGGCTTCACCCCCGACAACGTCGAGGAGACGATCCGCCAGACCGGCGACATGACCTTCGAGTTCGAGATGGATCAGGCCTATGCGCCGACCCTCGTGCTCTATTGCCTGACGGCGACGGTGGGCTTCATCGTCGACAAGGCGCTGGTGCTGGAGCACGAGGCCGACGGCGATTTCGGCTACGAATGGCTCAAGACCAACTACGCGGGCTCCGGCCCCTTCGTCATCCGCGACTGGCGCGCCAACGAAGCCGTGGTGATGGAGCGCAACCAGAACTACTGGGGCGAGCCGCCGGCGCTGGAGCGCTCGATCTACCGCCACATTCCCGAATCCGCGACCGAACGGCTGCTCCTGCAGGAAGGCGACATCGACATCGCCCGCAAGCTGTCGCCGCAGGACATCCAGGCGCTTCGCGGGGCCGACGGCATCAAGGTGCAGGAGGGGGTCAAGGGCTCGATCTACTACCTCGGCCTGAACCAGAAGAACGAATACCTGTCGCATCCGAAGGTGCGCGAGGCGATGAAGTATCTCGTCGACTATGGGGCCATCGCGGACACCGTGATGGAGGGCCTCGTCGAGGTGCACCAGTCGTTCCTGCCCAAGGGCTTCCTCGGCGTGCTGGAGGAGACGCCTTATTCCCTCGACGTCGACAAGGCCAAAGCGCTGCTGGAGGAGGCGGGGTATCCCGACGGGTTCACCGTGACGATGGACACGCGCAACACGCCCGACATCACCGGAATGGCACAGGCCATCCAGCAGACGATGGCGCGAGCGGGCATCACCATCGAGATCATTCCGGGCGACGGGCAGCAGACGCTGACCAAGTACCGCGCGCGCAACCACGACATCTACATCGGCCGCTGGGGCCCGGACTATCAGGACCCGCACACGAACGCCGACACCTTCGCGCGCAACCCCGACAACTCCGACGACGCCTCCGCGAAGCCGCTCGCCTGGCGCAACAGCTGGGACATTCCGGAAATGACCGCGATGGCCGACGCCGCCGTGCTGGAGCCCGACACCGAGAAGCGCGCCGAGATGTACCGCGAGTTGCAGCGCGAGCATCAGCAGGTCTCGCCCTTCGTCATCATGTTCCAGGAGATCGAGGTCCTGGCCATGCGCGACGAGGTCGAGAACTTCATCATCGGGCCGTCGTTCAACGACAACTCATTCGAGTTCGTCACCAAGGGCTGAAGGGGTCGGGACCATGTCCTTCATCGACCGGGGGGGCGTGCAATCGCACGCCCTCTTCCATCTGCGGCGCAGGGGGTGGGCGGTGCTGCGCTTCGCGGGGCAGATCACCTTCACCTTCTTCGGCCTGCTGCTGGCGACCTTCCTGATCGGACGGGTCGTGCCGGTCGATCCGGTGCTGGCCGTCGTGGGCGACCGCGCCAGCCAGTCGACCTATGACGCGGCCTACATCGCGCTCGGCCTCGACAAGCCGCTTTGGGAGCAGTTCTACCTCTATACCGTCCGCGTCCTGCAAGGCGACTTCGGCCAGTCCTTCCTGACCAAGCGCCCCATCGTCGAGGACATCGCCCGCGTCTTTCCCGCCACGCTGGAGCTTGCGACCGTCGCCATCCTGCTGGGCACGCTGATCGGAGTGCCCGTGGGCGTTCTGGCGGCCGTGCGCCAGGGGCGCCTGACCGACCAGATCGTGCGCGTGCTGGGCCTCGTGGGGTATTCGGCGCCGATCTTCTGGCTGGGGCTTCTGGGCCTTCTGGTGTTCTACGCCAACCTCGGCTGGGTCGCCGGGCCGGGGCGCATCGACATCGCCTATGAATACAACTTCACCAAGGTTACGGGCATCCTGCTGATCGACACGGCAATCGCGGGCGAATGGGCCGCATTCGGCAACGTCGTGTCGCACCTGGCACTGCCCGCGACGCTGCTGGGCTATTTCTCGATGGCCTACATCAGCCGCATGACCCGCAGCTTCATGCTGGCCGAACTCGCGCAGGAATACGTCACCACCGCCCGCGTCAAGGGCGTGTCCGAGGCGCGGATCATTTGGGGCCACGCCTTGCGGAACGCGGCAGTGCCGCTGGTGACGGTGATCGCGCTCAGCTATGCCTCCCTGCTCGAAGGGTCGGTGCTCACCGAGACGGTCTTCGCCTGGCCGGGGCTGGGAATGTATCTGACCAATTCGCTCCAGAACGCGGACATGAACGCCGTGCTGGGGTGCACGCTGGTGATCGGGGCGATCTTCGTGGGGCTGAACCTTCTGTCGGACCTTCTCTATGCGGTGCTCGACCCGCGGGTGCGGCGGTCATGATCGGGGCCGCGCGCCGCGACTGGCTGCTGACCGAGGCGCCGGCCTCGCGCCGTCAGGCGCGGCTGGGGCAGAGCTATCGCCTTTGGATGGCGTTCAGCCGCAACAGGCTGGCGATGGTGGGGCTGGGCATCGTCCTGGCGCTGGTGGCCATGGCGATCTTCGCCGACGTCATCGCGCCCTACGACCCGCTGCGGGGCGGCGGCCTGCGAACCGCGCGCCTGCTTCCGCCCAGCGCGGAGCACCTGATGGGCACCGACGACCAGGCCCGCGACATCTTCAGCCGCATCGTCCACGGCAGCCGCATCACCCTGATGGTGGTGGCGCTGGTCGCGGTGATCGCCACGCCCATCGGCCTGCTGGTGGGCACCTGCGCGGGCTATTTCGGCGGCTGGGTCGATACCGTGCTGATGCGCATCACCGACGTGTTCCTGGCGTTTCCCCGCCTGATCCTTGCGCTGGCCTTCGTCGCGGCCCTCGGGCCGGGCATCGAGAACGCGATCATCGCCATCGCCATCACCTCCTGGCCGCCCTATGCGCGCCTCGCGCGGGCCGAGACCCTGACGATCCGCGACACCGACCACATCGCCGCGATCCGGCTGCAGGGGGCGTCGTCGGCGCGCATCCTCTGGGGGCATGTCACGCCGCTCTGCCTGTCGTCGGTGATCGTGCGCGTGACGCTCGACATGGCGGGCATCATCCTGACGGCGGCAGGCCTCGGGTTCCTGGGGCTCGGCGCGCAGCCGCCGCAGCCCGAATGGGGTGCCATGATCGCCGCGGGGCGGGGCTACATCATCGACTACTGGTGGGTCGCCACGATGCCGGGCATCGCCATCTTCGTCGTCTCGCTGGGCTTCAACCTGCTGGGTGACGGGTTGCGCGACATCCTCGACCCGAAGGCGCGGACATGAGCCTGATCTCGGTCCGCGACCTGACCGTCAGCTTTCCCACCCGCGACGGCTGGGTCGACGTGGTCCGCGACGTGTCCTTCGACCTGGGGCGCGAGCGCCTCGGCATCGTGGGCGAGAGCGGATCGGGCAAATCGCAGACGGGCCGCGCCCTGCTGGGGCTGACGCCGCCGCCAGGGCGGGCGCGGGCCGAACGGCTGGATTTCGACGGACAGGACCTGCGCCGTGCGACGGCCCGCGACTGGCGCGCGATCCGGGGCCGGCGCATCGCCATGGTGATGCAGGACCCGAAATATTCGCTGAACCCCGTCATGACCATCGGCGCCCAGATGCGCGAGGCCGGGCGCATCGCAGGCGTGGCCGACCCCGCCTCCACCGCGCACCGCACGCTGGAGGCGGTGCAGATCCGCGATGCGGACCGCGTGCTGGGCGCCTATCCGCATGAGCTGTCGGGCGGCATGGGACAGCGCGCGATGATCGCCATGATGCTGATGGCCGAACCGGAAGTGTTGATCGCCGATGAGCCGACGAGCGCGCTCGACGTCACCGTTCAGGTCGAAGTGCTGCGCATCCTCGATGATCTGGTGCGCGACAGGGGGATGGGCCTCGTCTTCATCAGCCATGACCTGCGGCTGGTCTCGACCTTCTGCGACCGGGTGCTGGTGATGTATGCCGGCAAGGTGGTGGAGGAACTGGCCGCCGCGGATCTGGATCGTGCGAAACATCCCTATACCCGCGGCCTCCTGAACTGCCTGCCGCGTCTCGACCGCGAACCGGGCCCCCTCCCCACCCTCGACCGGCAGGAGGAATGGGCCCTGTGACCCTGCTGTCGATCCAGGATCTCAACGTCGTCTTCCCGGGCAAGTCCGGCCCGGTCCACGCCGTCCGGGGCGTATCGATCGACGTGACGCGCGGCGAAAGCTACGGCCTTGTGGGCGAAAGCGGGTCGGGCAAGTCCACCGTCCTGCGCGCCGTCGCGGGGCTGGCCCCCGTCAGCGAGGGCACCATCACCCTCGACGGGCAGACCCTTGGCCGCAAGCGCGACCGCGCCTTCTATCGCCGCGTGCAGATGGTGTTCCAGGACCCCTACGGCAGCCTGCACCCCCGCCACACGGTCGACCGCGTGCTGTCCGAGCCGCTGGCGATCCACCGGATGGGCGACGCCGAGAAGCGCATCGCCCGCGCGCTCGACGAGGTGGGGCTGGGCCAGGGCTTCCGCTTTCGCTTTCCGCATCAGCTGTCGGGCGGCCAGCGGCAGCGGGTGGCCATCGCCCGCGCCCTGATCCTGGAGCCGGAGATCATGCTGCTGGATGAGCCGACCTCGGCGCTCGACGCGTCGATCCAGGCCGAGGTGCTGAATCTCCTGGACCGGCTGCGGGTCGAGCGCGGCCTGACCTACGTCATGGTCAGCCACGATCTGGGCGTCGTGGCGCACATGTGCGAACGCCTGTCCGTGATGGAACAGGGCCGCGTGGTCGAGACGCTGACCCGCGCCGACCTGCGGGCGCTGCGTGCGACGCAGCCCTACACCCAACGCCTTCTCGCCGCCTCGCGCGGTTTCACCCGTGCGGACCCCGTAACATGATCCAGCCCATCTTCGACGGACATAACGACCTTCTGCTGCGCCTGCTGAACCTGCCGGAAGACCGGCGCGACGACGCCTTCCTGCGGGGCGACGGCAAGGGGCAACTGGACCTGCCCAGGATACAGGCGGGCAGCTTCGCGGGCGGCATGTTCGCGATCTACATCCCTTCGCCCGACGACGGCGTCGACCATGACGTCGCCATGGGCCGCGTGCCCTACGACCTTCCCCTGCCCGAGCGTATGCCCCGCGCCGCGTCGCAGGCCATAGCGCTCGACATGGCGGGCATCCTGCTTCGGCTGGAGCGGGTGTCGAAGGGCGCGCTCCGCGTCTGCCGCACCGCCGCCGAGATCGAGGCGGCACGCACGGCCGGCGCCGTCGCCGCCGTGATGCACATGGAGGGGGCGGAGGCCATCGGGACCGACCTCGACGCGCTGCACGCCTTCCACGCGATGGGGCTGCGGACGCTCGGCCCCGTCTGGTCGCGGCCCACCGCCTTCGGCCACGGCGTGCCGTTCCGGTTTCCCTCCGACGGCGACACAGGGCCGGGCCTGACGCCCGCCGGGCGCGACCTCGTGCGCGAATGCAACGCGCTGCGGATCATGCTGGACCTGTCGCACCTGAACGCAAAGGGTCTCGACGACGTGGCCGCGCTGTCGGATGCGCCGCTGGTGGCGACCCATTCGGGCGTCCACGCCATCTCGCCCTCCAGCCGCAACCTGACCGACCGGCAACTCGACACCATCGCCGCCTCGGGCGGTCTCGTGGGCCTGAACTTCGCGGTGGGGTTCCTGCGGCCCGACGGGGGGCGCGACCCGGACATGGACCTCGACGTGATGCTGCGCCATCTCGACCACCTGCTGGGCAAGCTGGGCGAGGGCGGCGTGGCGCTCGGCTCCGACTTCGACGGCGCCGTCATGCCCGCGGCCATCGGCGACGCGGCCGGTCTGCCCGCGCTGGTTCAGGCGATGCGCGATGCGGGCTGGGGCGAGGAGCTGATCGGCCGGATCGCCTGGGGCAACTGGATCGACATGCTGCGGCGGACCTGGGGCGGCTGAGAACCCATCCGGGAACAATCGCCTGCGATTGGACCGCATTCGACATCTCGACCGGAAAGATGGCCGGGGAGATGATCCAATCATCGAAACACGCGGAGCCCCCGGAACTGAAATGCGTCACGAGTTAGATGGCCGGATGCGGCTGTTCGGCAATGTGCTGTCCGCCTTGTGCGTCCTGGCCCTGGCGGTCTGGTGCGCGCTGATCTTCAACCCCCTGACGCACGACCTCGCGGCCCTCGGGTTCAGGACGGGTCGGGAATATACCTTCACCGAGATGGCCACGGCAGCCGCCTTCCTCGGCGCCTTCGTCCTGGGTCTCGGGCTCGGGATCGGCCATGCCCGTTGCGGGGGCGCCTGGTTGCAGGCCGCGGCCTTCCTGGTCTTTGCCGGGGTCGCCGCCTTCGCCTGCCTGGAGGAGGTGCAGTATTTCCAGCCTCTGCTCGGCTACGACATTCCCGAATGGATGCTCGACGCCAACGCACAGCAGGAGTTCACCTTCCACAACATCGGTGAGCTTCACGGCCGCCCGGAGTACTTCTACCTCGTCTTCTGCGTCGCCGCATATGCGCTGCATCTGCCACGTGTCCGCGTGCTGCCGCGCGCGATCTGGGCGGACGTCCGCGCGCATCCCTTTCTGCTGCCGATCCTGCACTGCGTCCTTGCCATGACGATCCTCAAGATCGCCGACCGGCTGTTCGACCTGGCCCCGATGATCGAACGGGGCGTGCGCTGGACCACCGAGATCACGGAACTCTACATCGCCCTCTGGGCCCTGCTCTACGTCGCCTTCAAGCTGTGGGAACGCGTCAGCCCCCATCCACGGGCCAGCGGCGGGACCAGTCCTTGAGGAAGGTCACGAAGGTCTGCACCTTGGCGGTGCGGTGCAGGTCGACGTGGGTGACGAGCCAGAGCTGGCTGTTCCATTCCGGGCGCGGCGGGAACAGAAGCTCGGTCTCCTCGCAGTTGGCTTCGGCCCAGGTGGTCGAGAACCCGATCCCCAGCCCGGCCAGGATGGCGGGACGCGCGGCCGTGATCTCGTTCACCCGGTAGACCACGTTGGCCTGCGGGATGTTCGCCCGCATCCAGGCGAAGAACGACGCGCGGGGGACATCCTCCGCCGATCCGATGAAGGTGTGGCTGCCCACGTCGTCAAGATCGTCGAGCCGCCCGTGCCGCGCGATATAGTCCTTCGACGCATAGAGCCCGAAGCCCTGATCGTAGAACTTCTGCACCACGTTGTCGGGCTGATCGGGGGGCGAGCCTGCGCGGATGGCCACATGCGCCTCGCCGTATTCCAGGCGGAACACCCGTTCGTCGGTCAGGAACCTGACGGTGACGTCGGGGTGTTCCTCGCGGAAGGCGGCGAGCGCGGGCGACAGGAGGGGGGCGAGAATGGCGAGCGAGGTGATGATGAGCTCGCCCGTCACCTCGTTCCCGCGACCGCGGATGCGGTTGGCAAGCTGTGCGAACTGGTCGTCGGCCGCCCGTGCGACCTTGAACAGGTCCTGCCCCGCCTCGGTCGGCGTGTAGCCGCGCGCATGACGCTGGAACAGCTTGGTGCCCAGCGAGGCCTCAAGGTTGTCGACATGGCGGATCACGGTCGCATGATGCACGCCCAGCGCCTGCGCCGCGCCCGAAACGGTCCCCAGCCGCGCGACGTGATAGGCGGTGCGGACCTCGTCCCAGCCATTGACTGCCATCTGTGCGATTCTCCACGGCTGCATTGCAAGGACCCTAACATCCGTGCGTGCGGGCAGAAAGGCGCAACCACGCGGGAATGCACAGGAGACCTGCGCCCGCCGGGATATCGGTGCGGAAAACGGGTCTTTAGGTTTCAGATGGCAACGCTCTGAAAGGACACCCGGATGACCCGTATCCTGCGTATCGACAGCTCGGCCCAGGCCGAAGGCTCCATCACCCGAACCATGCTCGACCGGATCGAGGCGCGGGTGGGGCAGGCAGACCTCCGCCGCGACCTCGGCGAAGATGCCCTGCCCCAGATCGACCGCTGCTGGGTCGCGGCGAGCCGGGCCCCCGAAGCCGAGCGCACTGCGGACCATCGCGCCGCGCTCGCCCTGTCGGACGCGCTGATCGCCGAGATCGAGGCCGCGGACCTTCTCCTGATCGGGGTCCCCATCTACAACTTCGGCGTTCCCGGCGCGCTCAAGATCTGGGTCGACCTGATCTGCCGCCCCGGCGTCACCTTCCGCTATGACGTGGCCGGCCCCGAGGGGCTGCTGCGCGGCAAGAGCGCGATCCTGGCCGTGGCCTCGGGCGGCACGGAGGTGGGGTCGGAGGCCGATTTCGCCACCGCCTACATGCGTCACGTCCTGGCATTCGTCGGCATCACCGACACGACCGTCGTGGCGACCGACCGGCACATGGCGCGGGGCGACGACGCCCCCCGCGAGGCAAGGATGCAGATCGCCGCGCTGGCCGCCTGATGCCGCCCCCTGGCCCCCCGGCTTGACGCGGCGGGCCGGGGGGCGTAACAGAGCCGCCGACTCCGGATGCCCCGTGCCTCCGGTCCCCGACGATCCGGGGATCGCCCTCCGCCAGCGTTTCACGCCCGCGGGGGCGTTCGCGCATTGAGCCGCCGTTCCGGCCGGCACCGACTGGAGAGTGAGACGCCATGTTCGAGAGCCTGTCAGACCGCCTGGGCGGCGTCTTCGACCGCCTGACCAAGCAGGGCGCCCTGTCCGAGGACGACGTCCGCACCGCCATGCGCGAGGTCCGCGTCGCCCTGCTGGAAGCCGACGTCTCGCTGCCGGTCGCGCGGGATTTCGTCAAGCGCGTCACGCAGAAGGCCACGGGCGCGGCCGTCACCAAGTCGATCACGCCGGGCCAGCAGGTCATCAAGATCGTCCACGACGAACTGGTGCAGATGCTGGCGGGTGACGAGGGCATTCCGCCGCTGAAGATCGACAACCCGCCCGCGCCCATCCTGATGGTGGGTCTTCAGGGGTCGGGCAAGACGACGACGACCGGCAAGCTCGCCAAGCGGCTGACCGAGCGTGAGGGCAAGCGCGTGCTGATGGCCTCGCTCGACGTGAACCGGCCCGCGGCGATGGAGCAGCTGGCGATCCTGGGCACCCAGATCGGCGTCGACACCCTGCCCATCGTGGCCGGGCAGCGGCCGGTCGACATCGCCAAGCGCGCGAAGCAGCAGGCCAGCTTGGGCGGCTATGACGTCTACCTGCTCGACACCGCCGGGCGGCTCCAGATCGACCAGGTGCTGATGGACGAGGTCGCAGCCGTCCACGCCGCCGTCCAGCCGCGCGAGACGCTTCTGGTGGTCGACGGCCTGACCGGGCAAGTCGCCGTCGAGGTGGCCGAGGAGTTCGACGCCAAGGTCGGCGTCACCGGCGTCGTGCTCACGCGGATGGACGGCGACGGGCGCGGCGGGGCCGCCCTGTCCATGCGGGCCGTGACCGGCAAGCCCATCCGCTTCGTGGGCCTGGGCGAGAGGATGGACGCGCTCGAGACCTTCGAGCCGCAGCGCATCGCGGGCCGCATCCTCGGCATGGGCGACATCGTGGCCCTGGTCGAGAAGGCGCAGGAGGTCATGGAGGTCGAGGCCCAGGAGCGCATGATGAAGCGCTTCCAGAAGGGCCTGTTCAACATGAACGACCTCAAGGGCCAGTTGCAGCAGATGCAGAAGATGGGCGGCATGGAAGGCCTGATGGGCATGATGCCGGGCATGGGCAAGGCGTCGAAGCAGATGGCCGCCGCCGGTATCGACGACTCGGTCCTCAAGCGCCAGATCGCCCTGATCGACTCGATGACCAAGAAGGAACGCGCCAACCCCGCGATCCTCCAGGCCAGCCGCAAGAAGCGCATCGCGGCGGGCGCGGGGCTCGAGGTGCAGGAGTTGAACCAGCTTCTCAAGATGCACCGCCAGATGGCCGACATGATGAAGAAGCTCGGCAAGGGCGGGATGCTCAAGAAGGCCATGGCGATGATGGGCGGCAAGGGCGGCGGCATGCCCGACCCCTCGCAGATGGACCCCGCCGCGCTGGAGGCGGCGAGCCGCCAGCTGGGCCAGATGAAGGGCATGCCGGGCCAGAACCCCTTTGGCGGCGGCGGCCTTCCGGGCCTGTCGGGCATCGGCAAGAAGAAGTGACGGACGCCCCGATCATCGAGACGGAGCGCCTGCGCCTGCGTGCCCACCGGGCCGCGGACTTTCCCGTCCTGCTCGGCATCGTCCGGTCCGATCACGGCCGGTTCCTGCATGCGCCCGACAGCGACGACGGCGTCTGGTACGGCGTGACCGCCGAGGCCGGGGCGTGGGGCATCTACGGCTGGGGCGGCTGGGCCATCGAGCGGCGCGCCGACGGGGTCTGCATCGGCCAGGTCGCGCTGACGCAGCCGCCGCGTTTTCCCGAACTCGAGCTGGGCTGGATGCTGACGGCCGAAGCACAGGGCCAGGGCCTTGCGTTCGAGGCGGCCTCCGCCGCGCGCGACCATGCGTTCGGTCCCATGGGCCGCGACACCGTCGTCAGCTACATCACGCCCGCCAACAGCCGCTCGGTCGCGCTGGCCGAACGGCTGGGCGCGCGCCACGACCCGCAGGCCGCGCTGCCCAGGGGCGAAACGACGCAGGAAACAGCGGTCTACCGTCACGGGGCACGCTCGTGATCGCCCCCCGGACCATCCCCGTGACGCCCCCCGCCGCGGCGCGCGCCGCGTCGCTGGAGCAGATCGTGCCGGTCCTGCGGACGGCGCGCTGCGTCCTCCGCGCGCCGCGCCTGACGGATTTCGACGCGCTGCATGCGATCACCGGCAGCGAGCGGATCGGCCTGACCGGCCCCTCGACCCCGGCCGAAAGCTGGGCCGATTTCTGCTCGATGACGGCCACCTGGATGTTGCGCGGTCATGGCATGTGGACCGTCGAACATGCGGATGACATCGCGGGCTTCGTCCTGATCGGGACCGAGCCGGGCGACCGGGAGCATGAGTTGGGCTTTCTGCTGACCCCAGAACACGAAGGGCGCGGTCTTGCGCTGGAGGCGGCAACCGCCGCCCGCGACCACGCCCGGTCGGTCCTGCGCCTGCCGTCGCTCGTCAGCTATGTCGCGCGCGGAAACACCCGGTCGGAACGGCTGGCGGCGCGGCTGGGCGCGCGGCCCGACGGCACGCTGTTCGACGGCCGGGTCACTGTCTGGCGGCACTGGAAGGAGGCGGCATGACGATCCCCGTCCTCACCACCGAACGCCTGACCCTGCGCGGGCCGCGCCTGTCGGATTTCGACGCCTATGCCGCCTTCCGCGCCAGCGACCGGATGGCGCATCTGGGCGGCCCGGTCGACCGCCCGACGGCCTGGCATCAGTTCTGCGCCCTCGGGGGGCAATGGATCCTGCGGGGCTATGGCCGCTGGATCGTCACGCTGACCGGCGACGACGCACCCCTGGGCGTCGTGGGCCTGTTCCATCCCGACGACTGGCCGGAGCCCGAGATCGCCTGGTCGCTGTTCGATGGCGCCGAAGGGCGCGGCATCGCGCAGGAGGCGGCACGCGCGGCCCGGGACCATGCCTATGGCACGCTGGGGTGGACGACGGCCATCAGCCTGGTCGCCGACGACAACCGCAGGTCGCAGGCGCTGGCCCGGCGGATGGGCTGCACCCGCGACGGGACGTGGCAGCACAACCGTCTGGGCGACATCCCCGTCTGGCGCCACCCCGCCCCGGAGGAGATCGCATGACCGACCCCGCAACCCGCGCCACCGAGATCCTGAAACACCACCGTGCCAGCATCGACCGTCTGGATGCGGTGCTGGTCTATACGCTCGCCGAACGGTTTTCGCACACGCAGGCCGTGGGCAGGCTGAAGGCCGAACACGACCTCCCCCCCTCCGACCCGGAGCGGGAGGCCGTCCAGATCGCCCGGCTCGAAGCCATGGCGAAGGAGGCCGGGCTCGACCCCGGCTTCGCCAAGAAATTCCTCGGCTTCATCATCGAGGAAGTCATCCGACATCACCGGAAACAGCAATCGTAAGAGACGAAAGAAGGAACGAACACATGGCAATGAAGATCCGGCTCGCCCGCGGCGGCTCCAAGAAGCGCCCGCATTACTCCATCGTCGCCGCCGACAGCCGCATGGCCCGCGACGGCCGCTTCATCGAGAAGCTGGGCACCTACAATCCGCTGCTGCCCAAAGATTCCGAGGACCGCGTCAAGATGGACCTGGACCGCGTGAAGCATTGGCTGGGCCAGGGCGCGCAGCCCACGGACCGGGTATCGCGCTTCCTCGAAGCCGCCGGCGTCTCGCCCAAGAAGGAGCGTGCCAACACCAAGAAGGGCGAGCCCGGCAAGAAGGCGCTGGACCGCGTGAAGGAGCGGGCCGAGAAGGCCGCCGCCGCCGTGGCCGCCGCCGCCGAGTCGGTGGTCGAGACGGTGGCCGACGTGGTCTCCGGCGACGACGACAAGAAGGACGAGACCGCGTCCGAGTGACCGGTCTTCGGGGGGCGCGGTCCGCGCCCCCTTTTTCTGCCCGCACCTCTCGCGCAATTCGGGACATCGACATGAAAGACCACGTCTGCCTCGGCGCCGTCACCGGCAGCTACGGCGTGCGCGGCGAAGCCCGCGTCAAGAGCTTCTGCGCGGAGCCTTCCGCCATCGGCGACTACGGCCCGCTGACCGACGACATGGGGCGGACCTACGCCCTGACCGTCGTCCGGCCGGTCAAGGGCGGCTATGCCGTGCGCCTGTCGGGCGTCCCGCACAAGGAAGCCGCCGATGCGCTGAAGGGCCAGCGGCTCTGGGCGCCGCGCTCGGCCCTGCCCGATCCGGGGGAGGAGGAATACTACCACTCCGACCTCATCGGGATGGAGGCCGTCGATACCGGCGGCGCCCCCCTGGGCCGGGTCCACGCCATCCACGACCACGGGGCCGGCGACCTGCTGGAACTGCGGCCCGAGGCCGGTCCCGCGGTTCTGGTTCCCTTTACCCGGACCATCGTGCCGACGGTCGATCTGACGGCGCGCAGGCTGGTGATCGACCCGCCGGGCGGCCTGTTCGATGCGGGGGAGGAACCCGACGACGGGACCGAGGGTTGACTGCGCGTAGCAACCGCAAAGGAAACCACATGCTCGGCTGGATCATCGCCCTCCTCGCCATCGCGGCCATCGCCGCCCTGTTCGGCATGAACAGCGTCTCCGGCGTCGCCCTCTCCGGCGCCAAGATCCTGATCGTCATCGCGCTGGTCATCCTCGTGCTGATGGCTCTCGGGATCTTCGCAATCGCCTGAGCCGGACGACCGACGCTTTCCCATGGGCCGTCCTTGCGATAAGGGCGGCCCATGTCCGATCCGACCCGATCCCATGGCACCCGGCGGGCGCAGCCCTCCGCCATGCCCCGCGACCTGATGGCCGGCGATGCGCCGGATGCGGCCTTCGCGGCCCGCGTCGTTACCCTCTTTCCCGAAGCCTTCCCCGGTGTCCTCGGCCAGTCCCTGACGGGGACGGCGCTCCGCGACGGGCTGTGGTCCCTCGCGACCGTGAACCTGCGCGACTTCGGGCGGGGCCGGCACCGCAAGGTGGACGATACGCCGGCCGGCGGGGGCGCGGGGCTCGTGCTGCGGCCCGACGTGGTGGCCGCCGCGATGCAGGCCGCGGCAGGGCCGGGACCGAACATCTATCTCAGCCCGCGGGGCAGGCCCTTCACGCAGGCCATGGCGCGCGATCTGGCCGCCGGGCCGGGTGTCACGCTTCTTTGCGGGCGGTTCGAGGGGGTGGACGAGCGCGTGCTGGAGCACTTCGACATGTCCGAGGTCTCGCTGGGCGATTTCGTCCTGACCGGGGGCGAGATCGCGGCGCAGGCCCTGCTCGACGCGACGGTGCGCCTGCTGCCGGGGGTGCTGGGCAACATGGCCTCGACCGAGGAGGAGAGTTTCTCGGACGGCCTGCTGGAGCATCCGCAATACACCCGTCCGGCCGAGTGGGAGGGGCGGGCCATCCCCGAGGTGCTGCTGTCGGGCGACCATGGACGCATCGCCGCCTGGCGCCGGAAGCAGGCCGAGGATCTGACCCGCAAACGCCGTCCCGACCTCTGGGCCGCGCGGGACACCGGGGACTGACGACGCGCCCTTGATCCGCCCGCGCGTTGCGCGTAGGAGCACGCCAGACGTATCGCCCCGGCCCGCCGGGGCGCTCTGCGTTGCAACAAAGAAAAGCCGTGCCGCAAAGGCGCAGGACATCATCCGCGGGCAAACCGCGCGCTATCATAGGAGGGTCCGATGGACCTGCTTGCAACGATCGAGGCGGAACAGATCGCCGCACTCGGCCACGACATTCCCGACTTCAAGGCCGGCGACACCATCCGCGTCGGCTTCAAGGTCACCGAAGGCACGCGCACCCGCGTGCAGAACTACGAAGGCGTCTGCATCAGCCGCAAGAACGGCCGCGGCATCGCCGGGTCGTTCACCGTCCGTAAGATCAGCTTCGGCGAGGGCGTCGAGCGGGTGTTCCCGCTGCACTCGACCAACATCGACACGATCGAGGTCGTGCGTCGCGGTCGGGTTCGCCGGTCCAAGCTGTATTACCTGCGCTCGCGCCGCGGCAAATCGGCCCGGATCGTGGAACAGACCAACTACCGCGCACCGTCGGACAAGTAAGGAGCGACCGAGATGAAGAAGGATCTGCATCCCGACTATCACACGATCGACGTCAAGCTCGTCGATGGCACCGTCGTCCAGATGCGGTCGACCTGGGGTACCGAGGGCGCGCAACTGTCGCTCGACGTCGACCCTTCGGTCCACCCTGCCTGGACGGGCGGCACCTCGCGCCTGATGGATACCGGCGGCCGGGTGTCGAAGTTCAAGAACAAGTACGCGGGCCTGGGCTTCTGAACCTGCCCGCCCCCTGCGACCCGCGAACGCCGCCCTCGGGGGCGGCGTTCTGCGTTTGACGTAACGGAATCCGCGTCGTTTCTGCCGAATCGGACGCTTTTCGTTCCCGCGACGATTCGCGGTTGCTGGGCAATCGCGGCTTTGCACCCTAAGAACGCCGTGGACATAGGCTTGGGGACGGAAATGTCGCATATCATCGTGTTCGGGAACGAAAAGGGCGGCTCGGGCAAGTCCACGTCCTGCATGCACACCGCCACGGCGCTGGTGCGTTCGGGAATGCGGGTCGGCGCGCTCGACCTCGACCTGCGGCAACGGACCTTCACGCGCTATCTCGAAAACCGGGCAGAATACGGCGCCCGCCACGGCACCACGCTGCCGACCCCGCAGGTCATGGGCCTGCCCAAGGTCGACCGGTCCGAACTGGCCGAGGGCGAGAACCCCTTCGACAAGTCGCTGGCCCTTGCCGTGGCGCAGCTTCGGCAAAGCTGCGACTATATCATCATCGATTGCCCCGGCAGCCATACCCGGCTCAGCCAGATCGCCCACAGCCTCGCGGACACGCTGGTCACGCCCTTGAACGACAGTTTCGTCGATTTCGACCTGCTGGCCCGGATCGATCCGGACACCGGGCGCATCCTGGGCCCGTCGGTCTATTCCGAGATGGTCTGGCATGCGCGTCAACTGCGCGCCAAGGCGGGCCAGAAGCCGATCGACTGGATCGTCCTGCGCAACCGTCTGGGCGCGCAGGAGATGCACAACAAGCGCAAGATGGGGCAGGCGCTGGAAGACCTGGCCAAGCGGATCGGCTTCCGCGTGGCCCCCGGCTTTTCCGAGCGCGTGATCTTCCGCGAGTTGTTCCCGCGCGGCATGACGCTGCTCGACCTCAAGGACATCGGGATCGCGAACCTGAACCTCTCGAACGTCGCCGCCCGGCAGGAGGTGCGCGACCTGATCCGGTCGCTGAACCTGTCGGGCGTGGAAATGGCCTTCTGAACGGCACCTGCCCGGTGGGTTGACCTCGGACCCGACGCTTGCAACCCTTAGGGGAGACTCGCTTTGCAATAAAGCGTGTTTGCATGAATGCCGCCTGTCTGGCGGCTCCTTCGCGACAGATTGCGAAGGCAAGAACGACAACGAACAGGGAAACCGCCACATGAAGACCAAGATGATGAAGACGGCCGCCTGCGCCGCGCTGGCCACCGGGCTGACGGCCGGCACCGCGATGGCGCAGGACGCCTGCACCGGCGAAATCGTGATCACCGAGATGAACTGGGCCTCCGCCGCCGTCGTGACGGGCGTCGCCAGCTTCCTGATGGAACAGGGATACGGCTGCAACGTGAAGAAGATCCCGTCCTCGACCACGCCGTCGCTGGCCTCGGTCTCCGAGACGGGCAAGCCCGACATCGTGACCGAACTCTGGATCAACGGCACGCCCGCCTACGAGGAGCTGTCGGAGGCCGGGACGATCACCACGCTGACCGACGTGCTGACCCCCGGCGGCGTCGAAGGCTGGTGGATCCCTACCTACCTGGCCGAGGAACACCCCGAACTGACCACCATCGAGGGGCTGCTGGCCAACCCCGAACTGGTCGGCGGCCTGTTCAACCAGTGTCCGGAAGGCTGGGGCTGCAAGAACACCAACGCCGGGATCATCCGTGCGCTCGACCTCGAGAGCCATGGGTTCGAGGTGTTCCAGCACGGCTCGGGCGAGACGATGGCCACGTCGATCGCCTCGGCGGTCGAGGACGGGAAGCCCTGGCTGGGCTACTACTGGGGGCCGACCAGCGTGCTGGGCAAATACGACATGACCAAGGTGGACCTGGGCCCCTACAACGAGGAAGCGCACCTCTGCAACGCCGATCCCGACTGTCTCGACGTGGGCATGTCGTCCTATCCGGTCGGCCCGGTCAAGACGGTCGTGACCACCGATTTCGAGGAGAAATACCCCGAAATCTCGGAGCTGATGTCCAACGTCACCTTCACCGTCGACCAGATGAACGACATCCTGGCCTGGCAGGAGGAGAACAAGGCTTCCAACGACGAGACGGCGGTCTATTTCCTCACCAACTACTCCGACGTCTGGTCGGAATGGGTGAACGACGCCGCCCGCGAGAAGCTGGCCGCCTTCATCCAGTGACATGACATCCGGCGCGGGCCCTCCGGGGCCTGCGCCATTTCGGGCGAACGGCGACAGACCGCAGCCGGCGATAAAGACAATACGGGGAAATCCATGGCCACCTATGACGGAATTTTCAGGGCTCTCGGCCTTGAGAACTGGTGCAGCGACGGCGCGACCGGCGGACCGCTGACCATGGCGGAGATGATCGCCCGCGCGAACGGCACCGTCGTGGAGGGCGCCCCGGCCCCCCGCCCCCCGCTGATGGAGACGCCGTTCCCGTCGCTCGACGCGCTGCACAAGGCCTGCGGTGCGATCCCCCGGTCGCGCGACATGACCGAGGCGGTGGAGCAGGGCTTCCTCGACATCAAGAACCCGCTCAAGGTCGTGCTCGACCCGCTGACCCAGCCGCTGAGCTGGATGCTCGACTTCTCGCTCGAAGCCTTCGAGGCGACGCCGTGGTTCCTGATGATCCCGCTTCTGATGATCCTGACGTGGTTCGCCACGCGCAAGCCGGGCGTGACGCTGTTCGTCGGGCTCGCCTTCGCCTTCATGGGGTTCATCGACTATTACGACGACGCGATCCAGACGCTGTCGATCGTCTTCGTCTGCACCATCATCTGCGTCGTGCTGGGGGTGCCCATCGGCATCGCCATGTCGCGGTCGAACGCGCTGCAACGCGGGATGATCCCGGTTCTCGACATGCTCCAGACGCTGCCGACCTTCGTCTACCTCATCCCGCTCATCTTCCTGTTCTCGGTCACGGAATCCAAGCTCTACGGCATCGCCATCATCCTCTATGCCATCGTGCCCGTCATCCGGCTGACCGATCTCGGCATCCGGCTCGTCGACCGCGACGTGATCGAGGCGGCCGATGCCTTCGGCATGTCCTCGCGCCAGAAACTCTGGGGAGTGCAGGTTCCACTGGCCCTGCCCAACATCATGGCGGGCATCAACCAGACCATCATGATGTCGCTCGCCATGGTCGTCATCGCCTCGCTGGTCTCGGCGCCGGGTCTGGGGGTCAAGGTGCTCGCCGGCATCCGCAACCTGGAACTGGGCGTGGGCCTTGTCGCGGGCTTCTGCATCGTGCTTCTCGCGGTCCTTCTCGACCGTTCCACAAAGGCCGCCCTGAGCCGCATCGACGCGAGTGCCCGCTGATGACCGATACCGATACACCCGAGGTCAAGGTCTCGATCCGCAACCTCTACAAGATCTTCGGCCCCGAGGCCGAGGCGATGATGGCTTATGTCCGCGACGGCATGGGCAAGGCTGAGCTGCTGGAGGAACACAATCACGTCCTCGGCCTGCAGGACATCAACGTCGATGTGCGCGCGGGCCGGATCACCGTCATCATGGGCCTGTCCGGCTCGGGCAAGTCCACCCTGATCCGCCACCTGAACCGGCTGATCGATCCCACCGCGGGCGAGGTCATCGTCAACGGCGAGGACGTGCTGGCCTACAACGGCGCGCGTCTGGCGCAGCTGCGCCAGAACACCATGTCGATGGTGTTCCAGAAGTTCGCCCTGTTCCCCCATCACACCGTCCTGCGCAACGCGGGCATGTCACGGCGGATCCGGGGCGAGTCGGCCAACGTGGCCGACCGCGAGGGGCAGAAGTGGCTCGAACGGGTCGGGCTCGCCGGCTACGAGGACTATTACCCCGGCCAGCTGTCCGGCGGCATGCAGCAGCGCGTGGGCATCGCCCGCGCCCTGTCGTCCGATTCCGAGATCATGCTGATGGACGAGGCGTTCAGCGCGCTCGACCCCCTGATCCGCACCGACATGCAGGACTTGCTGATCGAATTGCAGCGGGAGTTGCAGAAAACCATCGTGTTCATCACCCACGACCTCGACGAGGCGCTCAAGCTGGCGGATCACCTGGTCATCCTCAAGGACGGCGCCATCGTCCAGCAGGGTGAGCCGCAGGAGATCCTGCTCCATCCGAACGACCCCTACATCATCGACTTCATCGCCGACATCAACCGCGCCCGCGTGCTGCGCGTGGCCTCGGTGATGGAGAAGACGACGCGCGAAGGCTCGGGCCTCGCGGGCGAGGTGGATGCGGGGCAGAACCTCGAATCCGTGATCGCCCTCTCCGAAGGCGACACCAACCTGCACTACCGCGTGATGCGGGACGGCCGGCAGGTGGGGCTTTTGCACATGCGCGACCTGGTGCGCGCGCTGGTCCCCGTCGAAGCCGCGGATCCCGCGCGCCGCGTCGCCTGAGGGCGCGGCGCCTCAGCTCCGGCCGGTGCGGCCCAGCCGCCGCTCCAGCCGCCGCAGGGCCAGCGACAGAAGCACCGTCATCGTCAGGTAGATCAGCGCGACGACGTTGTAGGTCTCGAAATAGCGGAAGTTCCCCGCCGCCGTCAGCTTGCCCAGCTGCGCGATATCGAGAACGCCCACGACCGAGACGAGCGAGCTGTCCTTGACCATGGCCACGAAGTCGTTGCCCAGCGGCGGAAGGATGGTGCGAACGGCCTGCGGCAGCACGATATGGCGGAACCTGTGGTATGGCTTCAGGCCCAGCGCCTTGGCCGCCTCGATCTGGCCTGTGCCGACAGATTGCAGGCCCGCGCGGAAAACCTCGGCGATGAAGGCCGAATAGGCGATCACCAGCGCCAGCACGGCCCGCCAGAGCAGGCTGAAATCGCGGGTCCGCACTTCGGGCAGGCCGAGCCAGTTCCAGAAATGCACGAGGCCCGGCGCGAAGACGAAGGCCACGTAGAGAAGCAGGACGAGGATCGGGATGCCGCGGATGATCTCGACATAGAACCGCGCCACCTGCCGCAGCATCACCGACCCCGACAGCGACATGAGGGCGAGACCCAGCCCGACGACGCAGGCCGCCGCGAAGCTCACCACGGTCACGAGGACGGTGATCCAGATCCCCTGCCGCAGGGTCGCGAGGACCTGCCGCGTCGCCTCGTCCGACAGGACGGCGACATAGGCCCCGGTCAGAAGGACGCCGATGGCCAGCAGCCACCAGGGAAAATCCTCCTGCCCCTCCGTCATCCCGCCGGGCCGGTCAGCCGCCGACCTTGAAGTCGAGGAACCACTTGGTGTTCAGCGCCTCCAGCGTGCCGTCGGCGCGCATCCCGGCGATGGCGGCA
Organism: Jannaschia rubra; assembly: GCF_001403735.1. GTDB lineage: Bacteria > Pseudomonadota > Alphaproteobacteria > Rhodobacterales > Rhodobacteraceae > Jannaschia > Jannaschia rubra. Next base: position 249,023 of record NZ_CXPG01000020.1, on the reverse strand, counting down.
TTCACGGGGCCGACCAGGTCTGACCCCTTGGGAAAGATGAAGCCGAAATCCTCCGACCCCAAGGGCTCCCCGATGATCTTGAGCGCGCCGTCCGAGGCATCGACATAGCCCTGCCCCGCCGTCCCGTCCGTCAGCACCATGTCGACGTCGCCGGCCCGCAGCGCCTGCACCGTCGCGCCGAACGTCTCGAACAGCTTGATGCGGGGGTTGGCCTCGTCGCCGTCCAGCACCTCATAGACGCCGACGTAGAAGGGCGTCGTGCCCGGCTGCGCCGCCATCAGCAGGTCTTCGTCGGCGGCGAAGCTCGCGGCGTCGGAGAACCCCGCCTCGTCGCCGCGCACCAGCATGACCATCTCGGACCGCATGTAGGGGTCTGAGAAATCCACCGCTTCGCGCCGGTCGTCGCGGATGGTGATGCCGGTCATGCCCATGTCCATCTGGCCCTCGGACACGGCAGGCATCATCGCGTCCCAACTGATGCTCTCGTACTCGGGGACAAAGTTCAGGCGCTCGGCCATCTCGGCCACGGCATCGTATTCCCAGCCGATGGACTTGCCCGTTCCCGTCTCCTTGAACTGAAGGGGCGGATAGGCGTCCTCGGTGGCGATGGTGACGGTTCGGCCGCCCAAGTCGGGCAGGTCGGCGGCCAGGGCGGGGGCGGCGAACAGCGCCAGGGTGACGGCAAGCAGCTTCATGGGCGGAACCCTCCTGTTGGTGCGTCGATCAAGCACCGGAGCGGCGCCCGGCGCAACCCGTCAGACGTCGCTGCAGACGGGGCAGTCGGGCCGCCGTGCCACGCGCACCCGACGCGCGTCGGCATCCAGCCCGTCCCAAAGCAGCATCGTCCCGCGCAGCACCGTGCCCGCGCCGGTGATCTCCTTGATCGCCTCCAGCGCCATGATGCTGCCGACGATGCCGGGAAGCGCGCCGATGACGCCCGCCTCCGCGCAACTCGGCGCCAGACCCTCCGCCGGGGCCTCGGGAAACAGGCAGGCCATGCAGGGCGCGCCGCCCGCGGGGTCGTAGATCGTCACCTGCCCCTCCCACTGGGTGATCGCGCCGGCGATCAGGGGCTTGCCCGTGGCCACCGCGGCGGCGTTGACCATGGCGCGGGTGGAAAAGCTGTCCGATCCGTCGACGATCAGGTCGTAGTCGCCGAACAGCTCCGGCGCGATCTTCGGCGTGAGGCGGCGGTTGTAGGGGCGGAAGGCGACATGGGGGTTCAGGTCGTGGACGGCGGCTTCGGCCGAGAACACCTTGGGCCGGTCGCCCCGCGCGTCGGTGTGCACGATCTGCCGCTGAAGGTTCGACAGCGACACCGTGTCGTCGTCGATCACGCCCAGCGTCCCCACCCCGGCGGCCGCGAGGTAAAGCAGGACCGGAGAGCCGAGGCCCCCGGCCCCGATCACCAGCACCTTCGCATCCTTGAGACGCTTCTGCCCCGCACCCCCCACCTCGCGCAGGACGATATGGCGGGCGTAACGCTCCAGCTCCACCTGCGAGAACGGGCCCGCGGGCGCGGTATCGGCCTTGCGCTCCGCCTCGACCCGCCGCGCCCGGTCTCGCACCCGCAGCAGCCCCTCGCGGTAGGCCAGGACCAGCGCGACGAGACCGCCCAGCACCAGCCATTCGCCCGGCCCGCCGCCGAGGCTCTCGCGCAGGGGATGGCCCGCCGGCAACGCGATCAGCGCGAACAGCACAGCCACATAGAGCAGCGCCAGCATCAGCAGCCGCGCCTGTATCGGTGCCTTCAGCCAGATCCCCAACCCCCAGATCCCGGCCGCGAGGATCAGGACGAGGATCATGCGCCGGTCGATCCGAACCCGTTGCCGCCCCGGTCCGTCCCCGACAACTCCTCCGCGATCTCCCAGCGGGCCTGCACCACGGGGGCGACGACGCCCTGCGCGATCCGCATGCCGTGGGTCACGTCGAAGGGCGCGTCGCCCAGGTTGAGCAGCAGCACCTGCACCGGCCCGCGATAATCGCTGTCGATGGTGCCGGGCGAATTGGCCAACGTGAGGCCGTGCTTCAATGCCAGCCCCGACCGCGGCCGGATCTGCATCTCGTAGCCGTCGGGCAGCGCGATCCGCAGCCCCGTCGAGATCAGCGCCCGGTGCCCCGGCCGGATCGTGACCGTCCGCCCCCCGGTGTCGGCGCGCAGGTCGGCACCCGCCGCGCCCGGCGTCTTGTAGGACGGCAGCGGCAGGTCGGGATCGGCATCGTGGGTACGGTTGACGTGGATAAGGACGCTCATGCGAGGGTCTCCGCTATCTTGGCTGCGAGACGTCGGGCCGTCTCGACCTTGCTGAGGCGCGGCCATTCCTCGACTCCCGCCCCGGTGATGAGGGTGACGGCATTCTCGGCACCCCCCATGATGCCTGTGGCGGGCGACACGTCGTTCGCGACGATCCAGTCGCAGCCCTTGCGCGTGCGCTTGGCGGTCGCATGGGCCACGACGTCATTGGTCTCGGCCGCGAAGCCCACGACCAGGCCGGGGCGGTCCGCCCCCTGCGACACGGTGGCGAGGATGTCGGGGTTCAGCGCGAACTCCAGCGTGGGCGCCGCCCCGCTGCCGTCCTTCTTCATCTTGGTGGCACTTGCATTGGCGACGCGCCAGTCGGCCACGGCGGCGGCCATGACGGCCGCATCGGCCGGCAATGCCGTCTGCACGGCATCCGCCATCTGCCGCGCCGTGGTCACGCGGACGACCGCGACCCCCGCGGGCGGCGGCACCTCGGCCGGGCCGGTGACGAAGGTGACGCGCGCGCCCAGGTCGCGCAACGCGGCGGCGATGGCCGTTCCCTGCGCGCCCGACGACTTGTTGGCGATGTGGCGGACGGGGTCGATGGGCTCATGCGTGGGGCCCGACGTCACCAGGATGTGCCGCCCGGCCAGAGGACCGTCCGCGAAATGCGCCTCGATCGCCGCCAGGATGTCCGGCACCTCGGTCAGCCGCCCGGGTCCGAACTCGCCGCAGGCCATCGCGCCCTCCTCCGGGCCGACGATCAGGATGCCGTCGCCGCGCAGCACGGCAAGGTTGCGCTGCGTCGCCGGATGCTCCCACATCCGCACGTTCATCGCGGGCGCGATCATCACCGGCGTGTCCGTGGCCAGAAGCAGCGTCGTCGCCAGATCGTCCGCCTGCCCCTGCGCCATCCGCGCCATCAGGTTCGCCGTCGCAGGCGCCACGACGATCAGGTCGGCAGCGCGGCTCAACTCGATATGGCCCATCTCGGCCTCGTCGGTCAGGTCGAACAGATCGCGGTAGACCTTGCTCGCCGACAGGGCGGAAACCGACAGGGGGGTCACGAACTGCTCCGCCGCCCGCGTCAGCACGGGCGTGACCGACGCCCCCCGCTCCCGCAGCCGTCGGATCAGTTCCAGCGCGCGGAAGGCGGCGATGCCGCCGCCCACGATCAGCAGGATCTTCTTGTCGCTCAGCATGGCCGCGCCCCCAATCCACCCTTGTTTAGGTCAGCCGCCGCCTCAGCGGAAGGCCACACAGGGGTCGCCCCGTTCCGGGGCAGGCGCATGCAGGATCACGTCCGCCGGCGGCATCTCCTCCCCCTCGCCCTGCACGACCGAGACGACGCGCAGGTCGGGCCGGACGCGGGCGATGGCCGCCGGCACGCCCCAGTCGGCGCGCGCATGGCCGTTGCCCGCGATCAGGACGACGGGCGGACCATGGTCTTTCAGGGCGCGCAGCACGTGGGCCGCGAATCGCGCGTCCATCGCCCGCTGGCGCGCGACGAACCGAAGCAGGGCATCATCGGGCAGCGCGCCGCAATGGGCCGCCTGTTGCAGGGCTTCGCGCCCGGCCTGCTGTTCGGGGGGCAATGGCCCCTCCAACCCGTAGGCGCCCAGCTCGCCCGCAGGCCCCGCGGCACCCAGGATCGGCGCGTCGCTCGCCGCCATGATCGGCGCATACATCGCCATGTCCGGCCAGCCCCCGCCCGACCAGTCGAGCAGCGCATCCAGCGTGTCGGCGTCGCGGGGGGTGTCGGGGGCGATGCGACCCGCCTGATCCTGCGTCAGCATCTCGAAGACGACGGCGGCGGGGTCGATCCCGGCCACCAGACGCGCCTGCACGGCGTGGTGGGTGGGGTTGTCGTGAACCTCGCCCAGCACATAGACATCGGCGGGCGGCAATGTCTGCGCGCCCGCCGGAAGGGTCAGGAGAAGCCAGACGAGGATAGGCCTCAAGCGAGGAAACCCATCACCTCGACGCTCTGCTTCTCAAGCGATTTCCGCATCTTGGCGAAAGCGGCGGCTTCCAGTTGCCGGACCCGCTCCTTCGACAGCGACAGTTCGGTCCCCAGCGACTCCAGCGTCCGGGGGTCTTCGCGCAGCTTGCGCTCGCGGACGATGAACCGTTCCCGGTCATTGAGCGACGACAGCGCCGACAGCAACCATTCGCGCATCATCGCGGCATCGTGCTTCAGCGTCACGAGTTCCTCGGCCTGCTCGCCGTCGTCCTGCAGGGCATCGATCCATTCGCGCCCCTCCTCGTCCGAGGATTGCGTGGCGTTCAGACTGAAATCAGACCCCGACAGCCGCCCCTCCATCATCTCGACGTCGCGCAGGGGCACGCCGACCTCGGTGGCGATCTTCTCGCGCATGGTCTGCCGGTCGAGGATCTCGCCGTTGGCGGCCGCCTCGCGCTCCAACCGGGCCTGCACGCGGCGCAGGTTGAAGAACAGCGACTTCTGGCTGCTGGTGGACCCTGTGCGGACCATGGACCAGTTGCGCATGACGTAATCCTGGATCGACGCCTTGATCCACCAGACGGCATAGGTCGAGAAGCGCACACCCCGGTCGGGATCGAACTTCTCGGCGGCCTTCATCAGGCCCAGCCCGGCCTCCTGGATCAGGTCGTTCATGGGCGCGCCGTAGCGCCGGAACTTCGCGGCCATGGAAATCGCCAATCGCATATAGGCGGTGATGAGCCGGTGCAGGCTCTCCTCGCACCGCTCGTCCCGCCAAGCGTAAGCGAGCTTCAGTTCCGTCTCCGCGTCCAGAAGTTCCGCCTTCATAGCCCGGCGGGAAAGAGACATGTCAGCGTTGAAATCGAGAGCCATATCGAACATTCCCCAACGATCATCTGTCTGACTCGCCTTCGAGCCATTGAAAGCAGTTACGGGCATCCTACGCCCCTGGATCACAAAGGGTTCCCGAGCCATGTCGAAATCCACCCCCCTCATGCTCGTCCTCGGGCATGCCGCTTCGGGCAAGTCGCTCTGGGCCGAGGGGGAGGCGGAACGCCTCGGCGGGCCGCTCACCTATGTCGCCACCGCGGAGGGGCGCGACGGCGAGATGCACGCCCGGATCGCGGCCCATGCCGCCCGGCGCGGCCCCGAATGGACGCTGGTGGAGGAGCCGTTCGACATGGTCCGCGCCTGCGCCGGGCGCACCGGCAGCGTGCTGGTCGACTGCGCGACGATGTGGCTGACCAACCTGATGCTGCGCGACGCCGACTGGTCCGCCGCCGCCGGCGCCTGGATGCGGGCCATGGCCGACGCGCCGGGCCGTTTCGTCGTCGTCTCGAACGACGTGGGCGGCGGCGTGACCCCCGACAACGCCCTGGCCCGGGCCTTCCAGCAGGCGCAGGGGACGCTGAACCAGCGGCTCGCGGCGGCCGCCGACCGCGTTGTGCTGGTGACGGCGGGCCTGCCGCAGCGGCTGAAATGACGCGCCTCTGGCTGGTCCGGCACGGCCCCACGCACGCGAAAGCCATGGTGGGCCACACCGACCTGCCCGCCGACCTGTCGGACACCGCCGCCCTGTCGCGCCTGTCGGCCGCGCTGCCGCATGCGCCGGTGGTCAGCAGCGACCTGATCCGCGCGGTCGACACCGCCACGGCCATCGCCGGCGACCGCACCCGCCTGCCCCATGAGCGCGCCTTGCGGGAGTTCGACTACGGCGACTGGGACAATCGCTCCTTCGACGCGATCGACAGCCCGGCGCTCAGGCTCTATTTCGACGACCCGGGCGACCGACGCGCGCCGGGCGGCGAATCCTGGAACGACGTGGCGGCGCGGGTGCGGGCGGCACTGGACCGGCTGGCCGGGGGCGGCGACCTGATCGTGGTGGCGCATATGGGGGTGATCCTGACCCAATGGGCCCGCGCGACCGGCCAGGTCCCCCATGCCGCGCTGGCCCAGCGGATCGACCCGCTCAGCCTGACGCGCATCGACCTGACCGCGGACGGCCCTGTCCCCGTCTTCGCCAATCGCCGTCCGTGACGGCGTCATCGCGGAATGTCACTTTGCCGTGACGGGGCGGAGTGTTAGCCCACTGCCATGACCTATGACCTGCTGATCGGCGACCGATCCTATTCTTCGTGGAGCCTGCGCGGCTGGCTTCTGTTCGCGGCCTTCGACATCCCGGTGCGCGTCCACCTGAACCCGATGCGCGACCCGGCCTTCGCGCGGACGCTGCGCGACTGGGCGCCGGCGCGCACGGTCCCCACGGCGCGGGCGGCGGATGGCGCGCAGTGGCACGACAGCCTGGCCATCGCCGAGGGTCTGGCCGAGCGCCACCCGGAGGCCGGACACTGGCCTGCGCCGCCCCGCGCCCGCGCCTTGGCCCGGTCGATGGCCTGCGAGATGCACTCCGCCTTCCGCGATCTGCGGACCGACTGCCCCATGAACCTGCGCGTGAAATGGGAAGGGTTCGAGCCGTCGGAGGCGGTCCTGGCCGATCTGGCCCGGATCGATGCGCTCTGGTCGGCGGCGCGGGACATGGCCACGGGCGGGCCCTGGCTGTTCGGCCCCTACGGCGCGGTCGATGCCTTCTTCGCCCCGGTCGCCATGCGGATCGCGGGCTACGGCCTGCCGGTGTCGGACGCGGGCCGCGCCTATGTCGACGCCCATCTGGACCATGCGCCCCTGCGCCGCTGGCGGGCCGAGGGCGAGGCGACGGACCGGACGCTCGCGAACTACGACCGGGCGCTGCCGACTTCGGCCTTCCCGATGCCTGCGCCGGACGACCATTGAGGCTTCACGGTCTTAACCTTTCCTAAACCACTCGACCGTTAACCATCCCCGAACGCGCGGGGAACGGACATGCTGGCACGCACCTACACGGTGGCCTTCGAGGGGTTGGAGGCCCGGCCCGTCGACGTGCAATGCGCGGTCTCGCCCGGCCTGCCCGGCTTCTCCATCGTGGGCCTGCCCGACAAGGCCGTGTCCGAGGCGCGCGACCGCATCCGCACCGCCCTGTCGGAACTGGGCATCGCGCTGCCTGCCCGAAAGGTGACGGTGAACCTGTCGCCTGCCGATTTGCCCAAGGAGGGCGCGCATTTCGACCTGCCCATCGCACTGTCCCTTCTGGCCGCGCTGGAGCTCGTTCCCGCCGACAAGGTCGCCCGCGCGGTCAGCATCGGGGAGATGTCGCTCGACGGGGCGCTCGTCGCGGTCGTGGGGGCGCTGCCTGCCGCGATGACGGCGGCGGAACTCGACGCGACGCTGTTCTGCCCCGAAGCCTGCGGGGCGGAGGCCGCCTGGGTCGGCGCGGCCTCGGTCCACGGGGCACCGTCGCTCAAGGCGCTGATGGACCACCTGACCGGCAACCGCCCCCTGCCCGAAGCCGTCGCGGGTCGCATCGCCGCCGACGCGACCGCCCCCTGCCTGCGCGACGTCCGGGGGCAGGACCGGGCAAAACGCGCACTGGAAATTGCCGCGGCCGGCCGGCACCACCTGTTCATGGTCGGCCCGCCCGGCGCGGGCAAGTCGATGTTGGCCGCGCGTCTGCCCGGGCTGCTGCCGCCGCTCTCGGCACGCGAATCGCTCGACACCTCGATGATCCACTCGCTTGCCGGCACGCTCGACGAAGGCGGCATCCTGCACCGCCGCCCGTTCCAGCAGCCCCATCACACGGCTTCGGTCGCGGCCATCGCGGGGGGCGGCAAACGGGCGGGGCCGGGGCAGATCAGCCTGGCGCACAACGGGGTCCTGTTCATGGACGAGTTTCCCGAGTTCCCCCGCGCCGTCCTCGAGACCCTGCGCCAGCCCATCGAGACGGGCGAGGTCACGATCGCGCGGGCAAACGCCCACGTCCGCTATCCCTGCCGGTTCCTTCTTGTGGCGGCCGCGAACCCGTGCCGCTGCGGAATGCTGTTCGACGCCGACCGCGCCTGTACCCGCGCGCCAGCTTGCGGCGAAGATTACATGGGCAAGATCAGCGGGCCGCTGATGGACCGCTTCGACCTGCGGCTGGAGGTTCCGGCGGTGGAAGTGTCGGACCTGGCCCTGCCGCCGTCGGGCGATACGTCCGATGTCGTTGCCGCCCGCGTCGCTGCCGCCCGCGACATCCAGTCGGCGCGCTATGCGGACATGCCCGACGTGACCGTGAACGCCGACGTCTCGGGCGACCGGCTGATGGAGGTGGCGGGCACGGACGCCGAGGGGCAGGACATCCTGCTGCGCGCCACCGACCGCTTCCGCCTGTCGGCGCGGGGCTATCACCGCGTGCTCAAGGTCGCGCGCACCATCGCCGACCTCGACGGCTCCGACCTCGTCCGTCGCCCGCATATCGCGGAGGCGCTGTCCTACCGGCTGGTGTCGGACTGCTGAGCGGCGGTCAGCCCCGGCGCCTCTCGATCGCCTCCCAGATGAGCGCGCTGGCGTCCACGCCGTCGAACCGCTCCAGCTCCTGAAGGCCGGTGGGCGAGGTCACGTTGATCTCGGTCAGCCAGTCACCGATCACGTCGATGCCCACGAAGATCTGCCCCGCGTCGCGCAGGCGGGGGCCGATGGCGGCGCAGATCTCGCGGTCGCGGTCGGTCAGCGCCACCTTCTCGGGGCGGCCACCGACGTGCATGTTCGACCGCGTCTCGCCCTCGGCCGGGACGCGGTTGATCGCGCCCACCGGCTCCCCGTCGATCAGGATGACGCGCTTGTCGCCCTTCGCCACGGCGGGCAGGAACTTCTGCATCACCAGCGGCTCGCGGTTGATGACGGAAAACACCTCGTGCAGCGAGTTGAGGTTGCGGTCGTCGGGCGTCAGCCGGAACACCCCCGCGCCCCCGTTGCCGTAGAGCGGCTTCAGGATCACGTCGCCGTGCCGCGCCTTGAACGCCTTGAGCCGCTCCAGGTCGCGCGACACGACGGTGGGCGGCGTGAGGTCGGGAAAATCCAGCACCATCAGCTTTTCCGGCCAGCCGCGCACCCAGGTCGGGTCGTTGACCACCAGCGTGTCGGGGTGCACGCGGTCCAGAAGATGCGTATTGGTTATATAGGCCATGTCGAACGGCGGGTCCTGCCGCAGCCAGACCACGTCCAGATCCGACAGGTCGATGTCGTGCATCTCGCCCAGGGTGACGTGATTGCCCCGCTCCCGGCGCAGCGTCATCGCCTGCCCGCGTGCGACGACCCGCCCCTCGACATAGGCGAGATGGTCCGGCGTCCAGTAGACGAGGGAATGGCCCCGGTCCTGCGCCTCCAGCGCGATGCGGAAGGTGCTGTCGGCGTCGATATCGACGGTGTCGACCGGGTCCATCTGGAACCCGACCCGAAGGGATTTCATGGCAGGCATCGGTGCGGTCCTCGGCAACTGCGGTCAGACCCTAGATGGCGCAGGCGCCGCGCGGTGACAATGCGCGCGCCCTCAGCAGGCGATGGCGTTCTCGATGATCTCGATCCGGCCGGACCCGTCCACCAGCGCCACGTCGAAGCGCACGGGGCTGAGCAGCCCCCCTGGCAGCGTGCCCATGTATTCGCCCGCGCAATCCATCAGGCGCCGGACCTGCCGCTGGCCCAGACGCAGCGCGGCGGCGCCGTGGCTGCCGCTTTTCTTGACCTCGACGAAGATGGTGTCGTCGCCGTCGCGGGCGATCACGTCGATCTCGCCCCCCTTGCCGCGCCAGCGCCGCGCGACGACAGCCCGCCCGGTGTCGCCGTAGTGGCGGGCCACGCTGTCCTCGGCGGCAAGACCCGCATGATAGGAAACCGAACCGCTCATCCCCCGTCCTTCATCGCCAGTGCCAGGTCGTAGACCAGCTTACGCGGAACGCCGTGGATTTCGCTAACGCGTTTCACCGCGGATTTTACCGATTCGCTCTGCAGCGCCTCGCCGAGGGCCGCGCGCAGGGTGGCTTCGTCGGCGACCGCGGGCGCGGCGCGGTCGATCAGGACGACGATTTCGCCTTTCGGCGTCTCGTCGCCATACTGCCCGGCCAGCGCGTCGAGCGTGCCGCGCCGCACCTCCTCGAACTTCTTGGTCAGCTCGCGGCAAACGGCGGCGTTCCGCGGGCCCAGGACGGCGGCCGCGTCGCGCAGCATGGCGCCCAGCCGCTTGGGCGATTCGTAGATGACCAGCGTGCCGGGCACCTGCGCCAGATCGCGCAGGGCCTGCGCCCGGGCGGCGCTTTTCGGGGGCAGGAAGCCCGCGAAGAAGAACCGGTCCGTCGGCAGCCCGCCCACGCAAAGCGCCGCCAGCACCGCGCTCGCACCCGGCGCCGCGCGCACCGGGACGCCGGCCGCCCGCGCCTCGGCGCCGAGCTGGAACCCCGGATCGGCGATCAGCGGCGTGCCGGCCTCAGAGCAATAGGCGACCGACCGGCCCTCCCGCAGCGCGGCCATCAGGCGGGGCCGGGCGGCGGGGCCGTTGTGGTCGTGATAGGGAACGAGCGGCCGGTCGCCCAGCGCGATGCCGTGGATCTCCATCAGGCGGCGCAGGGATCGCGTGTCCTCGGCGGCCAGGACGTCGGCGGCGCCCAGGATGTCGAGCGCGCGCAGCGTGATGTCGCGGGCCGTCCCGATGGGCACGGCCACCAGGTGCAGGCCCGGCTCGATCCTGCCGATCTCCGCCATTTCTCCTCCCCTCCGGTTCCGCCGTTTACTCGACCCGACCGCCGCATTAGCGTCGCGCCAGATCAGGGGCCCGCAACGGGGCCGTATCCGGGGGAGTCCAGTCCATGTCCAGGCGCCGTCTTCGCACAGCCTTCGTCTCATTCACCGGCAGGCTGCGCAAGGTCGCGACGCTGGCCGTCGCCACGGCGGCGCTGGCCGCCTGCAACGTCGCGGCCCCCCTGACCGGCGGCAGCGGCGGGTCGGGCGTCGGTGGCAGCGGCCCGACCAAGGTGGCCCTGCTGGTGCCCTACGGCTCGTCGCGCGGCACGGATGCCGAGGTCGCGCGCAGCCTCGAGAACGCGGCCCGCTTGGCGGCGAGCGACCTTGGCGAAGGCGTCGTCACGCTGGAGGTCTATCCCACGCAGGGCACGACCACGGGTGCCGCGGCGGCGGCCACCAAGGCCGCGGCCGAGGGCGCGCAGGTCATCCTCGGCCCGCTCTATGCCGAGAACACGGCGGCGGCGGGCGTGGCGGCCAGCGGGTCGAACGTGCCGGTCCTGAGCTTCTCGAACAACACATCGGTGGCCGGCGGCAATGTCTGGGTGCTGGGCAACACCTTCGAGAACACGGCCCGCCGGGTGCTGGGCTATGCCGCGACGCAGGGGCGCAACCGCGTCCTCGTGACCCATTCCAACGACAGCACCGGCCAGATCGCCAACCAGGCCGTCGTCAGCGCCGCGCGCGGCACGGGCGCGCAGATCACCGGCTCCATGCCCTATGAGCTCAGCCAGCAGGGCATCCAGGCCGCCGCCCCCGGCATCGCCGCGCGGGCGCGGGAGACCAATTCCAACGCGATCTTCCTCACCGGCAACACCTCGGGCGACCTGCCCGTCATCTCGCAGTTCCTGACCGAGGCGGGCGTGGGCGGCGAGCAGTTCCGCTATCTCGGCCTCACCCGCTGGGACATCCCGTCGGAGGCGTTGCAGCTTCCGGGCCTGCAGGGCGGCTATTTCACCCTGCCCAGCCCCGGCCCGATGGCGCAGTTCCGGCAGCGCTACGCCGCGGCCTATGGCGCGCAGCCGCATCCGCTGGCGAACCTCGCCTATGACGGGATGGCCGCGATCGGGGCGATCTCCAAGGGTGGCCGGACCGTGGGGCGCGGGACGCTGACGGCGAACGCTGGCTTTGCCGGGACGGGCGGTGTATTCCGGCTGCGCGGCGACGGCACGAACGACCGGGCGCTCGCGGTAGCCCAGATCGTGAACCGTCAGATACAGGTGGTCAGCCCTGCCCCCAACAGCTTCGGCGGCGCCGGGTCGTAAGACGCCGGCCCCGACCTTCCAGATACAGGACCTCCCGGCCGCGACGGCCGATCCGCTGATCGCGCCCCCGGGCGCGATCTTCGACGATGCGGCCGTGCTGGCCGCGCTGTCGACGGCCTGCGCCACCTCCGATCCGGCCGACCGGCGGCGGGCCGCCGTCGCGATCCTGTCGGAGGCGCGCACCCAGGGGCGCGAGGCGATCCGCCGGGGCTTCGCCGACGACCCCACCCGCGCCCGTCGCGTCACCCATTCCTATGCCCATCTGACCGACCGTCTGGTGCAATGCGCCTGGCTGGTGGCGACGCGGGTGCTGCACCCCAACCCCATCCCCACCGAGGCCGAGCACCTGGCCGTGATGGGCGTCGGCGGCTATGGCCGGGGCGAGATGGCGCCGTTCTCCGACGTCGACCTGATGTTCCTGACGCCATGGAAGGTCTCGCCCTGGGTCGAGTCGGTCGTCGAATCGATGCTCTACATCCTCTGGGACCTGAAGCTGAAGGTGGGCCATTCGACCCGCGCGGTGAAGGACTGCCTGCGGCTGGCGGCGGAGGACTACACCATCCGCACCGCGCTGCTGGAGCGGCGGCTCATCTGCGGCGACGCGCGGCTTGCCGAAACGCTCGACACCCGGCTCTGGTCCGACCTGTTCCGCAAGACCGTGCCCGATTTCATCGAGGCCAAGCTGGCCGAGCGCGACGAGCGGCACATCAAGCAGGGCGGCCAGCGCTATATCCTGGAGCCCAACGTCAAGGAGGCCAAGGGCGGCCTGCGCGACCTTCAGGCGCTCTACTGGATCGCCAAGTACCGCTACCGCGTGCAGGAGACCACGGAGCTTGTGCCGCTGGGCGTCTTCACCGGTGCCGAGTTCGAGGCCTTCGAGGCGGCGGAGCGGTTCCTCTGGTGCGTGCGCTGCCACCTGCACCTGATCGCCGGGCGGGCCGTCGATCACCTGACCTTCGACATGCAGGTCGATGTGGCCAACGCCATGGGCTACCGCGACCATGCCGGGCGGCGCGCGGTCGAGCATTTCATGCAGGACTACTTCCGCCACGCGACGCGGGTGGGCGAGTTGACGCGCATCCTGATGGTCGCGCTGGAGGCCGACAACATCAAGCGGGAACCCGCGCTCCTGGGCCTGTTCAAGCGCCGGCGTCGGGTGCGCGCGCCCTACGTCGAGCGCCAGGGCAGGCTCGACGTGGCCGACGACGCGACGTTCCTCGCCCAGCCCATCAACCAGCTCGGCATCTTCGGCGAGGCGCTGCGGACGGGCCTGTTCCTGCACCCCCATGCGATGCGCCTGATGGCCGCCAACAGGCACCTGATCGACCGCGACCTGCGCGAGGATCCGGCGGCCGCGAAGCTGTTTCTCAACCTGCTGCTGAAATACGGCAACCCCGAGCGCGCGCTGCGCCGCATGAACGAGCTGGAGGTCCTGTCGGCCTTCATCCCCGAATTCGGGCCGATCGTCGCGATGATGCAGTTCAACATGTATCATTCCTACACGGTGGACGAACACACGATCCAGGTGATCTCGAACCTCGCCCAGATCGAGCGGGGGGAGCTGGAGGAGAGCCTGCCGCTCTGTTCGGGCATCCTGCAGAAGGGGGTGAACCGGCGCGTTCTCTATGTGGCGCTGCTGCTCCATGACATCGGCAAGGGCCGGCCGGAGGATCATTCGATCCTGGGGGCGCGCATCGCACGCACCGTGGCGCCGCGCCTGGGGCTGAGGCCACGCGAGGCCGAGACGGTGGAATGGCTGGTGCGCCATCACCTGCTGATGTCCGACATGGCGCAGAAGCGCGACATCGCCGACCCGCGCACGGTGCGCGATTTCGCCAAGGCGGTGAAGACGCGCGAACGGCTCGACCTGCTGACGGTGGTGACGGTCTGCGACATCCGCGGCGTGGGGCCGGGCGTGTGGAACAACTGGAAGGCGCAACTGCTGCGCGACCTGCACCGCGCCACCGCCGCGGCGCTGGAGAACGGGCTGGAGGACGTCAACCGCGAGACGCGCGAGGCCAAGGCCAAGAAGCTGTTCCGCGAACGCATGGCCGACTGGCCCGAGGCGCGGCTGCGCGCCGAGATCGGGCGCCACTACGGCCCCTATTGGCAGGGCATCCCCACGGCGGCGCAGGTCCGGTTCGCGCAGATGCTCGAAGGGCTGCCCGAAGGCGAGATCCGCGTCGATCTGGAGGCCGACCCCGACCGCGACGCCACCCGCGTGCTGATGACCTGCCAGGACCATCCGGGCATCTTCTCGCGGCTGGCGGGGGCGCTGTCGCTGGTGGGGGCCAACATCGTGGACGCGCGGACCTACACCACCAAGGACGGCCATGCGACCAGCGCCTTCTGGCTGCAGGACGCCGAGGGCCATCCCTATGCGCCCGACCGCCTGCCGCGCCTGCGCCGGATGATCGACCGCATCCTGCGCGGGGAGGTCGCCACCCACGACGCGCTGGAAGGCCAGGAGATCAAGAAGCGCGAGAGGCGGTTCCAGGTGCCCACCAACATCAGCTTCGACAACGAGGGGTCGGACATCTACACCATCATCGAGGTCGACACCCGCGACCGCCCCGGCCTGCTCTACGACCTGACGCAGGCGCTGGCGCAATCCAACATCTCGATCGCGCAGGCCGTCATCGCGACCTTCGGCGAGCAGGTCGTCGACAGCTTCTACGTCAAGGACCTGTTCGGCCTGAAGCTGATGTCCAAGGCCAAGCAGGACGCGCTGGAGAAAAAGCTGCGCGCGGCGATCACCCGCGCGGCGGAACGGGCCGGAGTGTGAGGGGTCCGATGGTCCACGTCTTCGACATGCAGCCTGGCAAGGTGCAGATCCCGGTCGAAACGCCGGAACGGAACGAGCGCTTCATGAACCCTGCCCGGGGCGAAGAGGGGGTTCGGGCTGTCAGTGCCTGGCGTGATGGTGCTCGGAGATCGGTACCCGAGGAATTGCCCAAGGTGCTCGTCGCGGACAAGCCGCGCAAGACCTGGCCTGATGCGTTCACGGGCTGGCATGGCATCCTCGTCGTCTCCGGCCGCGCGAGGGACGTGATCGAGCGGTTCGACCCCGGTCTTCATCAGTTCTTCGAAGTTCCTCTGCGCACCAAGCGCGGTGTCGAGATCGAAGGGCCATGGTTCATAGTGAACGTGACCGTGCGGCAGAGTTCCATCGTCGTCGAGAAGTCGCGCGTCCTCGCAAACGATGACTTTCCCGACACCCTCTGCTCGTTCTGGGTCAACTCAACCACCAAAGACGTCGTCGTCGATACCAAGCGCCTCTTCCCTGATATTCATTTCTGGCGGGAGGCTCGATTTGAAGGCAGCCGTCTTGGCTCGGACGCCTCTGTCGCGGCGCTGAAAGAGGCGGGAGTAAAGTTCTTCCCGTCCTACCGCGCGACCAACCTCGCCGACGTCGAGACGAAATGACATTCCTTCTGCCAGATCGGTACGCCCCATGCCCCCTCGTCTGATCAAGGGCTTTCTCACCGTCGGTGGCTGGACGCTGGTGTCGCGCGTGCTGGGTTTCGCGCGCGACATCCTGATCGCGCGGTTCCTCGGCACCGGGGCGGCGGCGGAGGCGTTCTTCGTGGCCTTCTCGCTGCCCAACATGTTCCGCCGGTTCTTCGCCGAAGGCGCGTTCAACATGGCCTTCGTGCCGCTCTACGCGAAAAAGCTGGAGGCCGACGCGGAGGAGGCCGACGCCTTCGCGCGCGATGCGGTGGCGGGGATGGTGCTTGTCCTGACCCTGTTCACCGTGGCGGGCATCGTCTTCATGCCCGGCCTCGTGCTGGCCATGGCGAGCGGGTTCGCGGACGACGAACGGTTCGGGCTTGCCGTGATCTACGGCCGCATCGCCTTTCCCTACATCCTGCTCATCTCGCTGGCCGCACTGGTGTCGGGGGTGCTCAATTCCAACCACCGCTTCCTCGCCGCCGCCGCCGCGCCTGCGCTCCTCAACATCGTGTTCATCACCGGCATGGTCGCGGTCTGGCTGCGTCCCGACCTCTGGCACTGGCTCGGCGCGCCGACCGAGGCGCGGACGGTCGCGCGGGCGCTGGTCTGGTCGGTGCCGCTGGGCGGCATGGCGCAGCTGGGGCTGGTCTGGTGGGCGGCGGCGCGGGCGGGGCACAGGCTCTGGCCCCGGCGGCGGCCGCATATGACGACCGACCTGAAGCGCCTGCTGGTCATCGCGGCGCCTGCCGCGCTGGCCGGCGGCGTGGTGCAGGTGAACCTGCTGGTGGGCCGTCAGGTCGCCAGCTATTTCGAGGGGGCGATCGGCTGGCTCAACTATGCCGACCGGCTCTATCAACTGCCGCTGGGCGTGGTGGGCATCGCCATCGGCGTGGTGCTTCTGCCCGACCTGTCGCGCCGGGTGCGCGCGGGCGACACCGCCGGCCAGCGCGACGCCTATTCCCGCGCGTTCGAGTTCTCGTTCCTCCTGACGCTGCCGTCGGCCGTGGCGCTGCTGGCGGTGCCGCAGTCGCTGGTGTCGGTGCTGTTCCAGCGGGGCGCCTTTCAGGCCGACGACACGGCGGCGACGGCGCTGGCGCTGATGATCTATGCGCTGGGCCTGCCGGCCTTCGTCCTGCAGAAGGTGCTGCAACCCCTCTATTTCGCGCGGGAGGATACGCGCCGGCCGCTGAACTACGCGGTGGTGTCGCTGATCGTGAACGCGGGCGCGGCGGTGGGGCTTGCGCCCTTCATCGGCTGGCCTGCCGCGGCGCTCGGCACGACGCTGGCGGCCTGGGCGATGGTCTGGCTTCTGTCGCGCGGGGTGCGCGGCCTGGGTGAGGTGGCGCTGCTCGACGACCGCGCGCGGGGCCGTGTCTGGCGCATCGCCGTGGCCTCGGTGCTGATGGGATGCGTCCTGTGGGTGGCCGAACAGGTGCTGGGCCCGATGCTGGGCGGGCCGTCGCGGGGGCTGGCGCTGGCGATCCTGGTGCTGACGGGGATGGCCGTCTATTTCGGGCTGGCGCAGATGCTGGGCGCGGTGCGTCTGGCCGAGATCCGCGGGGCCGTCCGGCGTCAGCGCTGACGCAGGCGGTCGCGCAGGTGGCCGATCATGCCCGGAAACAGCAGCACCGCGATGCCGTAGCCGCCCGCCGCGCCCGTCATGTCGGCGATCCAGTCGGGCAGCCAGGCAAGGCTGAACCCCCGCCCCGGATCGAACAGCGTGGCCGCCGCGAAGATCGGCTGGAGCGCCAGCAGGAACCCGATCAGGAGGAATGCCCGCGCCGGGTCGGCACGCGTCAGCCCCCGCTGCGTGAGGTAGGTGAAGGCCCCGATCAGGCCGTAGGCGCCGGGATAGCCGCCGAAGAGCGGCTGCTGCGTGTCGAACATCAGAAGGAACCCGAGCGCGCCCAGGACGGCCGCGCCGAAGAAGATCGCCAGCACCCGCACGCCGCGGTAGACCGGCGCGATGGCGTTGCCCAGCGCCAGCACGAAGACCGCGACGAAGACCGCATGGGTCATGCTGCCATGGAGCAGCGGATAGGCGACGAACCGTGCCATTTCGATCGGCGGGAACGTCCGGTTGGCGACCATCCAGTTCCAGACCACGTCGCTGATCGCCCAGTCGCGCAGCGCCGTCAGACGCCAGCCCACGCCCTGCGCGCCCCCGACGATGCCGGCGGACCCGGCCTGGAACATCAGCTCGACCCCCATGACGACCACGGCGAGCGAGACCACGACGGGAGGCAGGGTGTTGAAGGGGCTCTGGTTGCGGGGGTCCATCATGGGGCGCCTCGTTGACGGGGATTGCCCCGGTGGCTAAGCGATGGCCCGATCCAAGACCACCCCTGCCGGAGCCTTTCCGATGCCCCAGACCCAGCCTGCCTTCGCCCCGCGCGTGTTTTCCGGCATCCAGCCGACGGGGGGGCTGCACCTGGGGAACTATCTCGGCGCGATGACCCGCTTCGTCGACATGCAGGAGGCGGGGACGCATCAGACGGTGTTCTGCATGGTGGACCTGCACGCGATCACCGTGCCGCAGGACCCGGCGGCCCTGCGCCGCAACACGCGGGAGCTTTGCGCGGGGTTCATCGCCGCGGGGATCGACCCGGAGAAATCCATCCTCATCAACCAGAGCCAGGTGCCGGAGCACGCGCAACTGGCCTGGGTGTTCAACTGCGTGGCGCGCATGGGCTGGATGGGGCGGATGACGCAGTGGAAGGACAAGTCGGGCGCCAATGCCGAGGGCGCGTCGCTGGGCCTGTTCGCCTATCCGGCCCTGATGGCCGCCGACATCCTGATCTATCACGCGACGCATGTGCCCGTCGGCGAGGACCAGAAGCAGCATATCGAACTGACGCGCGACATCGCGGCCAAGTTCAACCACGACTACGGCGTGGAGTTCTTCCCCATGACCGAACCGGTGATCGAGGGCGCGGCGACGCGGGTGATGAGCCTGCGCGACGGCACGCGGAAGATGTCGAAATCCGACCCCGTGGACGCGGGGCGCATCAACCTGACCGACGACGCCGACACGATCGCGCGCAAGCTGCGCAAGGCCAAGACCGACCCCGACCCCCTGCCCGGCACGCCCGAGGGGCTGGAGGGGCGGCCGGACGCGCGGAACCTCGTGAACATCTGCGCCAGCCTGTCGGACCGCACGGTGGCCGAGGTCCTGGCCGCGAACGAGGGCCGGATGTTCGGGCATTTCAAGCAGGATCTGGCCGACCTCGCGGTGGCGAAGCTGTCGCCCGTGTCGTCGGAGATGGCCCGTCTGATGCGCGACCCGGCCGAGATCGACCGCATCCTGGCGCGCGGGGCCGAGCGGGCGCGGGAGATCACCGTGCCGATCCTGGAGCGGACCTACGACATCGTCGGCATGGTGCGGTAGCGACGTGCCTCAGCGCGCGCCCGGCCGCAGCGCCGCGTTCTCCGCCCCGATGCGGACCCAGAGCATCGCGGCGTTGAGCGCCGAGAACACCAGCGCGACCCAGGTCAGCCCGAGGACCAGCGGCGCGACGGCGATCTCGGCCACGACCAGCGCATAGTTCGGGTGCGCCACCACGCGGAAGGGCCCGCGCACGACCAACGGCTCATCCACCACGATGATGCGCGTGGTCCAGCGCGGGCCGAGGGTGGCGATGATCCAGACGCGCAGGACCTGAAGCAGCGCGAAGACGGCGAGCCAGCCGGGCCTGATTGTGGCGTCGTGGCCGAAGATCACGAGACTGGCGACCCAGGCGCCGTGCATCGCCACCATGAAGGGGTAATGCGCGGCCCCCACCTCCCGCGCACCGCGGGCCAGAAGGCGGGCGGTGTTGCGACGGGCGAGGGCAAGCTCGGCCAGACGCTGCAGGACGATGAACAGAAGGAAAGCGGCGGTCACGGCGCCTCCGCCGCGACGTGGAACGGCAGGAAGGCGGCAGTGAACCCCGGACCGAGGGCGCAGCCGACCATCTGTCCCGTGGTGCCTGCGTCGATCACCGCCTTCATCACGAACATCACCGTGGGCGCCGACATGTTGCCCGCGTCGCGCAGCACCGCGCGTTCGGCGTCGAGCACGCCGGCGGTCAGGTCCAGCGCGGATTCGATGGCCTCGACCACCTTGGCGCCACCGGGGTGACAGACGAAGCGTGCGACCTCGTTCCGGTCGAGGTTCGCCGCCCTGAGCGCGCCTTCGGTCGCGGCGGCGAATTCGGCGGTGACGAAGGCGGGGATGGCCCGGTCGAAGATCACGCCGAAACCCGTTCCGTCCACCTCCCACCCCATGATGTCGAGCGTGTCGGCCCAGATCTTCTGGTGCCCCCGCCCGAGCGTCACCACGGGGCTCCCGCCGGGCCGGTCGGTGGACAGGCAGGCCGCCGCCGCGCCATCGCCGAAGAGGACGGTGGCAATGATGTCGGCCTTTTGCAGCCGGTCGGTGCGGAAGGCCAGCGAGCAGGTCTCGACCACCACGAGGAGGACCCTTGCGCCGGGCCGGGCCGCGGCCAGCGACTGCGCGAGCGACAGGCCCGAGACGCCGCCGGCGCAGCCCAGTCCGAAGACGGGCACGCGCATCACGTCGTCGCGGAACCCCATGTCGGTGAAGGCCCGTGCCTCCAGCGAGGGGGTGGCGATGCCGGTGGAGCAGACGGTGACGACGCAATCCACATCCGCGCCCGTCCAGCCCGCAGCGTCCAGCGCGCGCCGGGCGGCGTCGATGAAAAGCGCCGTGCCGCCGTCGAGGAAGGCCGCGTTGCGGTCGGCCCAGCCGTGATCCCGGGCGAACCAGTCGATGGGAACGACCGAGTGGCGTTTGACGATGCCCGCCGTCTCGAACGTCCGGGCAAGGCGGTCGAACTGCGGATAGCGGCCGCCGAACAGCATCTCGGCCCGCGCGCGGACGTCGGACTGGTCGAGGATATGCGGGGGAAGCGCGGTGGAGAGACCGTGAAGGTAGACGCGCATTCAGGACCTTTCCGCGGCAGAGGCCCGGACGCCGGCCCCGTTCCAACAGTCGATCTAGGCTGGGGTGGGTCCGCGGCAACCGGCGCAGGACGACGCGGTTCCGGTTGCTGCCCGGCGGCGGGTGCGTGCGGAACCCCCATGGCGCCGGCAGCAAAAGTGCCACGGCGGTCAGGCGTCGGGAACCGGGGGCGTCAGAGTTTCATGTGACGGGCGCGGGAGCCGCGTTCGATGGCGGCGGCGTGCAGGGGGTCGATGTCGAATTCGTAGCGGATCTCGCGCAGAAGCTCGAGTTCGGCCTGGAACACGTTGCCGTCGGCCGCGGCCACGTCGCAGGCGAGCGCATAGGCGGTTTCGTAGTGCGTGGCCGGAAGGGCGGCGCGGACGAGGCCGAAGATGGCGTCGAGGCCGTCCTCCTCCTCCAGCAGGTCGAAGACGGTCTGGGCGATGCCTTCCAGCCGGTCCTGGTCGAAGGCCGCGAAGATCGGCAGATGGTTGACGATTGCCTGGATCGTCAGGAGTTCGGAGGTGCGGATGGTCGCGTCGGAGGCGGAGACGGTGATCATCAGGGCGACGAGGCTGTCCTGGGCGGTGAAGGCGGCGTCGGTCATGCGTCTCTCCCCTGTGTCGGGCCCGATTTATTGACGGGGGGGTGCCGCCGCAATAGGGGGAAGGTCGCTTCAACCCCCGAGGACACCGCCATGACGACCCTGCGCGACGCCGCCCTGACATCGAAGGCCTGGCCGTTCGAGGAGGCCCGGCGCCTGCTGAAACGGGTGGAGGGACAGGGCAAGGACCATGTCCTGTTCGAAACGGGCTATGGCCCGAGCGGTCTGCCGCACATCGGGACCTTCGGCGAGGTCGCGCGCACGACGATGATCCGGCGGGCGTTCGAGGTGCTCAGCGACATACCGACGCGGCTGATCTGCTTCTCGGACGATCTGGACGGGATGCGGAAGGTGCCCGACAACGTGCCCGACCCCGAGGGGCTGCGCGCGCATCTGCAAAAGCCGCTGACCTCGGTGCCCGATCCCTTCGGCACGCACGAGAGCTTCGGCGCGCACAACAACGCGATGCTGCGGCGGTTCCTCGATACCTTCGGGTTCGAGTACGAGTTCTATTCGGCGACCGAGTTCTATGCCTCCGGCCGGTTCGACGACACGCTGCGGCTGGCGGCGGAGCGGTATGACGACCTGATGGCGATCATGCTGAAATCGCTGCGCGACGAGCGGCGCGAGACCTATTCCATCTTCCTGCCGATCCACCCGGAGACGGGGCGCGTCCTTTACGTGCCGATGAAGCATGTGGATGCGGCCGAAGGCACGGTGACCTTCGACGATGCGGACGGCCGGGAATGGACCCTGCCGGTGACGGGCGGGCAGGTGAAACTGCAATGGAAGCCGGACTTCGGTGCCCGCTGGGCCGCGTTGGGCGTGGATTTCGAGATGTACGGCAAGGACCACGCGGCGAACACGCCGATCTACGACGGCATCTGCAAGGTGCTGGGCAGGCGGCCGCCGGAGCATTTCACCTATGAGCTGTTCCTCGATGCGGAGGGGCACAAGATCTCGAAGTCGTCGGGCAACGGGCTGTCGATCGACGAATGGCTGACCTATGCGGCGACGGAATCGCTGTCGTATTTCATGTATCAGAAGCCGAAGACCGCCAAGCGGATGCATTTCGACGTGATCCCGAAGGCGGTGGACGAGTACCACCAGCAGTTGCGCGCCTGGCCCGAGCAGGACGCGGCGGCGCAGGCGGCGAACCCGGTGTTCCACATCCATTCGGGGCAGGTGCCGGCGTCGGACATGGTGGTGCCGTTTTCCATGCTGCTGAACCTCGCTTCGGTGTCGGGGGCGGAGAGCAAGGACAAGCTCTGGGGGTTCATCAACCGTTATGCGCCGGGTGCTTCGCCCGAGGAAAACCCGCAGCTGGACCGCGCGGCGGAGGGGGCCGTGCGGTATTATGAAGATTTCGTCAGACCGGTTAAGGTTTACCGTTCGGCAACACCCGGCGAGCGCGACGCCCTGGAGGACCTGCGGGACCGCCTGCGCGCCTGGGAGGGGCCGGCGGACGACGAGGCATTGCAGGGCGCGGTCTACGACGTGGGGCGCAAGCGGTTCGACCCGATGCGGGACTGGTTCCGTGCGCTTTACCAGGTGCTGCTGGGCGCCGATCAGGGGCCGCGCTTCGGCGGGTTCATCGCGCTCTACGGCGTGGAGGAGACGGCCGACCTGATCGACCGGGCGCTGGCGGGAGATCTTGCCACCGATTGATCGGCGTTCCTGGCGCGCTAGCTGACCCGCAAGGGAGGCACGCGCATGAAGGGCTGGCTTGCGGCACTGGCGATGATGGCGGCGGGGACGGCGGGGGCCGATCCGGCCGCGATCCGGGGCGCGATCGGCGGACAGATGGAGGCGTTCCGGGCGGGCGACGTGGAGACGGCCTTCGACTTCGCCGCGCCGGTCATCCGGCGGATGTTCCGCACGTCCGACGACTTCGGCGCCATGGTGCGGCGCGGTTATCCGATGGTCTGGCGGCCCGAGGGCGTCGAGTACCTGGGCGCCGACGAGGCGGGACCGCACTGGCGGCAGGACGTGCTCGTCACCGACGCCGCGGGGCGCCTGCACCGGCTGGAATACCTGATGGTCGAGACGGCCGACGGCTGGCGCATCGCGGGTGTCCGGCTGCTGGATGCGGTCGAATTCGGAGCCTGAAGATCGCCTTTCCGCCATTTACGATTCGTTAACTGCTCGACCAGAGAGTCGGGACCATGAGCGAGGGATGACCTTCGCGATTTCATTTCGAGGACCGTCCCGGCCAGCGCCGCGGGGCGGTCCTTTTCGTTTCGGACACTGCGGAAGGGCAAGACATGAACAAGGCAATCACCGAAGGACTGGTCCTGTCGCCCCCGGCGTTCGCCGCCGGGTTGAACGTCTGGTCGCGACAGGACGGTCTGGCCGGGTCGGACACCTACGCCGGATCGGGCAACGCCGCCATCGTGGCCGCGGACCAGGACTTCGGAAGCTGCGTCGAGATGGCGAAGACCGACGGCACGCAGAAGGTCCGATGGATGGGCAACACGCCGATCTATCCCGGCTGCTATTACCGCGTGACGGTGCGGATCAAGGCGGTGTCGGGCAACCTGCCGCGCGTCCGGGCGGCGGCGACAGCGGTGCGCGCGGACGGGTCGGTGATTTCCGGGCTGGGGTCGTCGGGGCCCGAGACGGGTCTTACGGCCTATGGACGGGTCGAGACGGTCAGCCTGATCCTGGGGACGGGGGAGCGGGGCGGCGTGGACCTGGCCTGGGACGCGTCGGCGGCCTATGCCCACGTGGGTCTGGACCTGCTGGGGCCGAAGGGCGGCGTGGTCCGCATCGACGACATCGAGGTCGAGGACGTGACCGGCGCCTTCCTGCGCGACATGCTCGACTGGGTCGACGTGCGGGACTATGGCGCCAAAGGCGACGGGACGACCGACGACACGGCGGCCTTTGCGGCGGCCGACGCGGATGCGCAGGGACGGTCGGTTCTGGTATCGAAGGGGGTCTTCCGGCTGGACGACCACGTCACCTTCAATTCGCCGGTGCGCTTCGAGGGCCGGGTGGTCATGCCGCGGTCGAAGCGTCTGAGCCTGGTGAAGAACTTCGAGCTCAACAGCTATGCCGCGGCCTTCGGCAACGAGGAGGAGGGGCTGCGGCGCGGCATCCAGGCGCTGTTCAACTTCACCGACCACGACACCTTCGACCTGAAGGGGCGCCGGGTCGAGCTGTCGGAGCCGCTCGACGTGCAGGCGGCGGTCTACGACAAGACCACCTATGCCAACCAGCGGTCGATCCGGAACGGCCAGCTCGACATCCGCGACACGCCCGCCTTCGACACCACCCGCGTCACGGGAAGCTGCGATTTCGACCCGGCGAACCCGCGCGAGCTGACGAATGTGGCCAACATCGCGAGCATCGCGGTGGGATCGCACGTCAGCGGCCCAAAGGGGGTGGGGCGCGAGGTCTATGTGGCGGCGAAGAACGTCTCGACCCAGACGCTGACGCTGAATGTGGCGCTGTGGGGGGCGCCGGCGCGGCAGACCTATACGTTCGACCGGTTCAAATACGCGCTCGACTTCAGCGGGTTCGACCAGTTGCTGCGGTTCACCCTGCAGGACATCGAGTTCCTGATGGCCGACCGGTCGTCGGGCATCCTGCTGCCGCCGGCGGGCCTGATCTTCCACGTGAAGGACTGCTACTTCACGGGACCGAAGGACCGGGGCATCACCAGCCATGCGGCGGGCTGCCAGGGGATGCTGATCGACCGCTGCCAGTTCCTGTCGTCGGAGCAGCAGAAGGACGTGGCCGAGCGGCACACCATCGGGTTCAACGTGAACACCAACGACACGAAGATCCGCAACAACCGTGCGGTGAAGTTCAAGCACTGGGCGGTGATGGGTGGATCGGGCCACATCATCACGGGCAACCACTTCTTCCAGGGCGACAACGACACGCTGGGCCAGCGCACCGCCGGCATCGTGTTCGCGGAGGCGCAGGCCAAGACGGTGTTCAGCGCGAACTATGTCGACAACTGCTATCTGGAGTGGACGAACGAGCATGACGGCGCGCCGGACTTCCTGTCGGAGTTTTCCTTCGGGGGGCTTCAGATCGTCGGCAACATCATCTTCTCGTCCAACGTGCCCAGCAGCTATTGCCCGTTGCACATCAAGCCCTTCGGCAAGGATCACTGGATCAACGGGATGACCGTCACCGGAAACAACTTCAAGACGATCCGGGGGCAGTCGCTGGACCGGGTGGATTTCGTCGATACCACCCATGCGGACCTGGACTACGGCCGGTTCACCGACGTGAACGTCCATTCCAACACCTTCCAGGCGGTGGCGAAGCAGTTCCAGAACCCGATCACGGTTCCGGTGCAGGTCAACACGCCGTCCTCGACCTGGGAGGTGGACCTGAGCGCCTACATGCCGTTCCGGGGCGAGGCCAAGGTCGTGACCGCGGTTATGCCGGACGGGCAGGTCCGCAAGGGCGACAACGGCAAGGTCTGGACCATGCCCTATGCCACGGGCCGGATCGGCGGCAGCCGCCAGTCGGTGCGGATCAACTGGTCCGACAGCGTGAAGGGCCGGGTCTTCGTCACGGCCCGCTGCGACGCGCCCACCTGAAGGCGCGCCAGAGCGACAAGGGGGTGGCGGCGGTCTCTCGCAGGATCGCCGCCGCCGCGGCGCCGGGGGTCTGGCGGCCGACGGGGCCGGAGGCGGTGGCGGACAGTCCCAACAGGCGGGCCGCCGCGAGGGCGCGCGGCAGGTGCCAGCGGTTCGAGACGAGGATGACCGAAGCGCGGGGTGGAATGAGCGCGCGGGCGAAGGCGAGGTTCTGGACGGTGTTCGTCGAGCGCATCTCGGTCAGGAGGACCGCCGCGGGGACGCCCAGCGAGAGGGCCAGGTCGCGCGCCACGGCGCCTTCGGGAGGGCCGTGGCGGCCGGGGCCGCCGGTGGTGCAGATCATCTGCACGCGGCCCCTGCGCCACAGGTCGACAGCATGGCGCAGCCGCAGGTCGAGCGTGGGCGACGGCGTGCCGTCGGCGCGCACGGCGGCCCCCAGCACCAGCGCCACGATCATGGAAGGCCCAAGTCGGCAGGGGCAAGGCGATACGCGCGGCCGAAGCCCGCATTGAGCAGCGCCCGGTCGGGACGCAGGCACCAGAGGTGGAAGTCGGCGAAGTCGTAGTAGAGCGCGGCCTTGGGCCGGGCGGCGAGCCAGCGGTCGCGCCAGAAGGCCTTGTCCAGAAGCACGGCCCGTCCGACCAGCGTGAGGCGCGGATGGGTGAGCGGGTCGCCGCGGGGTCCGGCCTCACCCACAAGCAGCGATGCGGCGGGGTCGATGCGGAGGGCGCGGGCGTGGTCGGAGAGGTCCGACAGCAGCATCCCCACCCCCTGCCCTGTCAGCCAGAGCACCCCCGCCCGCGTGACCATGGGCGCCCCGCCGTCGAGCGTGCCGAGCGCGCCGTGTGTCGCGCCACGCAGCAGGGCGTCGGCCAGCGCGCGGGCATCGTCGTCGGAGGGTCGGTGGGTGTCGGTCATTCGCAGGGTATCCCCCGCGGCGCCGGTCCGCCGCAAGGCGTTCTGGACGCCGCTGTCCCGCACCCCTATCGTCGCCGCCGGGACGGCGAGGGGAGGATGCGCAGATGGCGTTCGGCAAGACGATCCGCACCTGGTTCGACGGCACGTGGCACGAGGGGGACGTACCCGTCATGCGCGCCGCCGACCATGGCATGTGGCAAGGCAGCAGCGTCTTCGATGGCGCCCGGCGGTTCGAGGGGATGGCCCCCGACCTGGACCGGCATTGTGCCCGGCTGAACCGGTCGGCGCGGGCGCTGATGCTGCGGCCCACGGTCGAGGCCGACCGTATGGTCGAGCTGATCCACGAAGGGCTGGAGGGCTTCGCGCCCGATGCCGCCATCTATATCCGGCCGATGTACTGGGGCATCCACGGCAGCGAACTGGGGCTGGTGCCGTCGGAGTCCGAGACGGGGTTCGCGATCTGCCTGGAGGAAGTGCCGATGTTCGCGCCCGACACCGCGACGACGCTGACCACCACGCGGTTCCGCCGGCCGGTTCTGGAGAGCGCGGTCTGCGACGCGAAGGCCGGGTGCCTTTATCCCAACAACGCGCGGATGCTGGCCGAGGCGCAGGCCAAGGGCTTCGGCAACGCGCTGGTGGCCGATGCCATGGGCAACGTGGCCGAGAGCGCCACGGCCAACGTCTTCATGGTCAAGGACGGCGAGGTCTTCACCCCCATCGCCAACGGCACCTTCCTGTCGGGCATCACCCGCGCGCGCCACATTGCCAACCTCGCCGCGGAGGGGACGCGGGTGCATGAGACGGTGCTGACCTTCGATGATTTCCGCGATGCGGACGAGGTGTTCCTGTCGGGCAACCTGACCAAGGTGACGCCGATCGCGGCCTTCGACGACCGCCGGTACCGGACCGGCCCCGTCACGCGCCGCGTGCGCGAGATGTACTGGGACTGGGCCCGATCGGCGGCCTGATCCGGGGGCTGCTCGCGGCGCTGCCGCTGCTGGCGACGCTGGCAGCGACGGCCTGGGCCCTGTCCACGAACCCGCTGGCCGCGCCCTTCGTCGAGAGGTCGGCGGAGGATCTTGCGCTGACGCTGGAGCGGCAGGTCCGGCGGGCGGCGACGGCGGAATGGATCGAGGCATCGCTGGCGGCGGCGGTGTCGGACCGCGACGTGGACCGGACGGAAATGCTGATCGGGCTTGCCGCCGATCTGGGACACGAGGTGGACACGGCCCCGGCAATTGCGATGATCGAGGAGCAGTCGGGCTGGTGGGAGGTGACGCGGGACTGCGGCGCCTGCATGGCCGATGTGGCCCAGTGCGCGTCGCTGTCGATGATCGGGGCCTGCGCCGTGCCGTTCGAGATGTCGCCGCTGGGCGACCTGAACGCGCTGCGCCGCGAGGGGACGGCCTATCTTGCGGGCGACCCGGTGGACGAGGTGAACGCGGGCCTCGCCATCGTCGGGCTGGGCGCCACGGCGGCCATCGCGGTCACGGGCGGATCGTCGGCCACGATCAAGGCGGGCACCGGGCTTCTGCGGCTGGCGCGGCGGATGGGCAGCCTGACGCCCGAGCTTGCGCGCCTGCTTCGGGTGCCGATCCGCTGGGACGCGGTGCCGGGCTGGCTGCGGGGCGCGGCGCCCCTGTCGGACGTGACGGATGTGGCCCGGCTGGAGCGTCTGGGCACGGTGGCCGCGGATTTCGGACGGGTGCGGGAAGCCACCTCCACCGCGGAGGCGCTGCGGCTGGCGCGGCATGTGGACGGGCCGGAGGATGCCGCCCGGCTGGCCCGCGTGGCGGAGGCCGCCGGCCCGCGCACCACGCGCAGCTTCGCCGTGCTGGGCAAGGCGCGGGTCTTCCGCGCCACCGTCCGGCTGAGCCGTGCGGCGGCCGGGACGCTCCTGCTGATCTGGCTGTCGCTGGCGCAGGTCGCCGCGGTCCTGGGCACGCGGACGACGGCCCTTCTGCTGCGATGGCTCGCACCCAAGCCGGTGGACAGGCGCCGCGGAGCGGGGCAAAGCTGATATCCCGTGAACCACGTCCGAGGGCCCGATGCGCAAGTTCCTCGTCATCCTGGATGACAGCCGCGAATGTCTCAACGCCATGCGATTTGCCTCGCTCAGGGCGCAGCACACGGGGGGCGGCGTCGAGGTCCTGTCGGTGATTCCGCCCGACGAGTTCAACCACTGGATCGGCGTGGGCGACATCATGCGCGAGGAGGCCCGCGAGAGGATCGTGGCCCATTTCGAGGTCTTCGCCAAATGGATGCGCGACAAGCACGGGCTGGAGCCGCATCTGGTCATCCGCGAGGGCGAGCCGGTGGACGAGATCCTGGCGCAGGTGACGGAGGATCCCGAGATCGGCGTGCTGGTGCTGGGGGCCAGCGCCGACGGCAAGGGGCCGGGGCCGCTCGTGATGCAGCTGACGAAGGCGTCGGGGACGTTGCCGGTGCCCATCACCATCGTTCCAGGGAACCTGACCAAGGAACAGCTGGAGGGGATCGCCTGACCGGCCGACGCCCGATTTAGAATCGTTCCAAGTCGTTGACACTGGCGGGCCGGAGGACCACATTGGGGGCCTGACACCCGAGGACCTGCGCCATGTTCATCCAGACCGAGACCACGCCGAACCCCGCCACGCTGAAGTTCCTGCCCGGCCAGACCGTGCTGGATGCCGGCACGGCCGATTTTCCCGACCCCGACTCGGGGCAGAAGTCGCCGCTGGCCCGGCGCATCTTCGGCATCGGCGGGATCACCGGGGTGTTCTTCGGCCATGACTTCGTGACCGTGACCAAGGACGACGGCACCGAGTGGGACCATGTGAAGCCCGCGATCCTGGGCGCCATCATGGAGCATTTCCAGTCGGGCGAGCCGGTGATGGAGGGCGAGGCGCAGACGCAGCACGCCGCCAACCACGACGAGGCCGACAGCGCCATCGTCGGCCAGATCACCGAGCTTCTGGACACCCGCGTCCGCCCGGCGGTCGCGCAGGACGGCGGCGACATAACGTTCCACGGCTTCGAGCGCGGCATCGTCTATCTGCAGATGAAGGGCGCCTGCGCGGGCTGCCCCTCGTCGACGATGACCCTGAAGATGGGGATCGAGAACCTGTTGCGGCATTATATCCCCGAGGTGCTGGAGGTGCGCCCTGTCGGTCTCTGACCGCCTGACGCTGGGGTTCGACACGTCGGCCGCGCATTGCGCGGCCGCTGTCGTGTCGGGCGACCGCATCCTGGCCGAACGGGTGGAGCCGATGATCAAGGGACAGGCAGAGCGCCTGATGCCGATGCTGGAGGAAGTCCTGGCCGAGGCGGGCGTCGCATGGGCCGACCTGTCGGCGATCGGCGTGGGCACCGGGCCGGGCAATTTCACCGGCACCCGCATCGCCGTCGCCGCCGCGCGGGGGCTGGCGCTGGCGCTCGACATTCCGGCCGAAGGGGTCACCTTGGCCGAAGCCCACGGAGCGGGGCGCGACGTCATCGTCTGCCTGCCCGCGCCGCGCGGCGGGGTTCATGCCTGCCGGGGCGACGAGGTGCGGACGACCGACGGCACCCTGCCCGACGGCTGGTCCGCGCCGCTGACGGGCCCCGCGGCCGCGCAGGTGGCCGCCGCGACGGGGCGCGCGGTGGTGGAGGCCCCGTCACTGCCCGTGTCGATCGCGCGCATCGCCGCGACGCGCGCCGCGCCCGACCGCCCCGCCCCCGCACCGGTCTATCTGCGCCCTGCCGATGCGGCCCCCGCGGCGGATGTGCCGCCGGTGATCCTGCCGTGACGCCCACGGACATGGCCGCGCTGCATGGCCTGTGCTTCTCGGGCACCGCCTGCTGGCCGGCGGAGGCCTTCGCGCGCACGCTGGAAGGCCGCGGCATCTTTGTCGTCGAGGCGGCGGGGGGATTCGCCCTCGGGCGGGCCGTGGCCGACGAGGCGGAGCTTCTGACATTCGCGGTGCATCCCGATCGCCGGCGTCTCGGCATCGGGCGCGACCTGCTCGAGCGGTTCGAGGCGGCGGCGCGCGACCGGGGGGCCGTCTCGGCCTATCTGGAGGTCGCGGCCGACAACGATGCGGCCCGCGCGCTCTATGCGGGCGCGGGATGGGACGTGGCGGGGCGGCGGGCCGGATACTACGGCGCGGGCGACGCGCTGATCCTGCGGAAGGCGCTCTGACCGCGGGTCACGGATGGCAGGTTCCGGTTGACGTCGGCGCGACCCTGCGGCCTTATCTCCTTCACCAAACGCGGCGACGGGGGGCCGGTGCGGCCAGACCCCGGCCCATTCGACGGGAGAGACCAATGACCATCACCAAGACCCTCATGGGGGCCGCGGCCACCGTTGCCCTGGCGACCGGCATGGCGGCGGCCGAGCCGGGCCTGATCATCGACCTGGGGGGCAAGTTCGACAAGTCCTTCAACGAGAGCGCCTACAACGGCGCGCAGCGGTGGGTCGAGGAGACCGGCGGCTCCTACGCCGAAACGGAGCTGGCGAACGAGGCGCAGCGCGAGCAGACCATGCGCCGCATGGCCGAGCGGGGCGCGGACCCCATCGTCGTGCTGGGCTTCGCCAACGCCTCGACGCTGGACGTGGTCGCACCCGATTATCCCGAAACGCGCTTCGTCATCATCGACGAGGTCGTGGACCAGCCCAACGTCAAGTCGATCACCTTCGCGGAGCCGGAAGGCAGCTACCTGGTCGGGGTCATGGCGGCCATGGCGTCGGAAACCGGGACGGTCAGCTTCATCGGCGGGATGGACGTGCCGCTGATCTCCAAGTTCGCCTGCGGCTATGCCCAGGGTGTGAAGGCGACGAACCCCGACGCCGAGGTCATCGTCAACATGACGGGCACCACGCCCACCGCCTGGAACGACCCGGTCAAGGGCGCGGAACTGACGCGCAGCCAGATCGGCCAGGGATCGGACGTGGTCTTCGCGGCCGCGGGCGGCACCGGCATCGGCGTGCTCCAGGCGGCGGCGGATGCCGACATCCTGGCCATCGGCGTGGACAGCAACCAGAACGGGCTGCACCCGGGCAAGGTGCTGACCTCGATGGTCAAGCGCGTGGACAATGCCGTCTTCGACGTCTTCACCGCCGCGGAGGACGGCACGCTGGAAACCGGGCATGAAGTTCTCGGTCTCGACAACGAGGGCGTGGCCGTGGCGATGGACGAGAACAACGCCGAACTCGTCAGCCCCGAGATGAAGGCCGCCGTCGAGGAGGCGCAGGCCAAGATCGCCTCGGGCGGGATCGAGGTCCATGACTACCTGACCGACAACAGCTGTCCGGCCTACTGATGGCGGCGGACCCCGGCGAGACGTTGCTCGACATGCTGAAGGCCTGGAACGAGGCCGACTCCGGGGTGCGCGACGACATCCTGACGGGGGCCACCGGGCCCTCGTTCACCTATCGCGATCCCCATGCGCCGGGCCCCATCGCGGGCGCCGAGGGGATGGCCGACTACCTCACGATCTTCCGGCAGAACCTGCCCGACGCGGTGCTGGTGCCCGGCGGCCGCCCCAAGGTCACGCATGACACGGCGATGGTCTATGCCCGGCTCGACCGGGACGGTGAGCCGTTCGCGCGGCTGATCTTCGTGGGCACCGCCAAAGACGGCAAACTGACGGACCTGAGCGCCTTCATGGAGAGCGAATGACCGAGCCGCTGGCCATCGAACTGCGCGGCATCTCCAAGGCTTTCGGGCCGGTGCAGGCGAACCGCGACATCTCGATCCAGGTGAAGCGCGGGTCGATCCACGGCATCATCGGCGAGAACGGGGCGGGGAAATCGACGCTCATGTCGATCCTCTACGGCTTCTACCGGGCCGATTCCGGCGAGATCCTGATCGGCGGCAAGCCCACCGAGATCCCCGACAGCCAGGCGGCCATCGACGCGGGCATCGGCATGGTCTTTCAGCATTTCAAGCTGGTCGAGAATTTCACCGTACTCGAGAACGTCGTCCTCGGTGCGGAGGACGGCGCCCTGCTGCGGCCGTCGCTGGCCAAGGCGCGCAGGCTTCTGCGGCAATTGGCCGACGACTACGAGATGGACGTGGACCCCGACGCGGTGATCGAGGACCTGGGCGTGGGCCAGCAGCAGCGCGTCGAGATCCTCAAGGCGCTGTACCGCGAGGCGGACATCCTGATCCTGGACGAGCCGACGGGCGTGCTGACCCCCGCCGAGGCCGACCACCTGTTCCGCATCCTCAACGGCCTGCGCGACGAGGGGAAGACGATCATCCTCATCACCCACAAGCTGCGCGAGATCATGGAGATCACCGATACCGTCAGCGTCATGCGCCGGGGCGAGATGACGGCCACGGTGCGGACCGCCGACACGTCGCCCGAGGAACTGGCCGAGCTGATGGTGGGGCGCAAGGTGTTGCTGCGCGTGGACAAGAAGCCCGCGACCCCCGGTGACGTCGTGCTGGAGGTCGAGAACCTGCGCGTGGTCGACGACCGCCGGGTCGAGCGCCTGCGGGGCATCGACCTAACCATCCGGGCGGGCGAGATCCTGGGCGTCGCCGGCGTGTCCGGCAACGGACAGTCGGAACTGCTGGAGGTGCTGGGCGGATACGCGAAGGGCACGGGCACCATCCGGGTGAACGGCCAGCCCATCGACCTGACCGGCCGGACATCGGACGCCCGCAGCCGCCGCGCCCGCGGCATCGCCCATGTTCCCGAGGACCGGCAGCGCGAAGGGCTCATCATGGATTACCGCGCCTGGGAGAACGTGGGCTTCGGCTATCACGACGACCCGAAGTTCGGCGCGGGCTTCCTGATGGACAACGCCGCGCTCCGCCGCGACTGCGAGGGCAAGATGGAGCGGTTCGACGTGCGCCCTCCAGATCCGAACCTCGCGGCGAAGAACTTCTCCGGCGGCAACCAGCAGAAGATCGTCCTTGCCCGCGAGATCGAGCGCAACCCGGACCTTCTGCTGATCGGGCAGCCGACGCGCGGCGTGGACATCGGCGCCATCGAATTCATCCACCAGCAGATCGTCGCCCTGCGCGACCAGGGCAAGGCGATCCTTCTGGTGTCCGTCGAACTCGACGAGATCCTCGCGCTGTCGGACCGCATCGCGGTCATGTTCGACGGCCGCATCATGGGCGAACGCCTGCCCTCCGAGACCGACCAGGGGGAACTGGGGCTGATGATGGCGGGCATGGCCGGAAGCGGGGTGGCCGCATGAACGACGCCATGCCCCGCTGGGCAGACATCGTCCTGATCCCGATCATCAACCTTGTGCTGGCGCTGCTGGTGTCGGGGATCGTCGTGGCCATGATCGGCGAGAACCCGTTCGAGGCTCTGGTCTTCCTCATCAAGGGCGCGGTGGGGTCGGCCTATGGCTGGGGCTATACGCTGTTCTACACGACCAACTTCATCTTCACCGGGCTGGGCGTCGCGGTGGCCTTCCACGCGCGGATGTTCAACATCGGGGGCGAGGGTCAGGCGGCACTGGGCGGTCTCGGGGTGGCGCTGGTGGTGCTGACAGTGCCGTGGCCGCACTGGCTGCTGGCGCTCCCGGCGGCAATCGTGGGTGCCATGGCGTTCGGGGCGCTCTGGGCCGCGATTCCGGCGTATCTGCAGGCCCGGCGCGGCAGCCACATCGTCATCACCACGATCATGTTCAACTTCATCGCATCGGCCCTGATGGTCTATCTGCTGGCCAACGTCCTGAAGGTGCCGGGCAGCGCCTCGCCCGAGTCGGCCCGGTTCATCGAGGGCGCGCGCCTGCCCAATGCCAACGACCTGCTGCCGTTCCTGGGCTTCCCGCGGTCCACACCCCTGAACGTCAGCTTCCTCGTCGCGATCCTGGCCTGTGTGGGCGTCTGGGTCCTGATCTGGCGGACAAGACTCGGCTACGAGATACGCGCCTTCGGCCACTCGGAGCCGGCGGCGCTCTATGCGGGCATCTCGCCCACAAAGATCGTCATGGTGTCGATGCTGATCTCGGGCGGGCTCTGCGGCCTCATGGCGATCAACGCGGTCATGGGCGAGGCGGAGCGGCTGGTCATCGATCCGGTGCAGGGCGCGGGATACGTGGGCATCGCGGTCGCGCTGATGGGGCGGTCGCATCCGGTGGGCGTGTTCATGGCGGCGCTTCTGTTCGGGGTGCTCTATCAGGGCGGCATCGAGGTGCAGTACGAGATCCCGGGCTTCACGCGCGAGATGATCGTGGTCATCCAGGCGCTGGTGATCCTGTTCACCGGCGCGCTCGACAACATGGTGCGCGCGCCGGTGGAACGGGTGTTCCTGTCGCGCCGCCGCCAGCCGGTCGCGCCCGAGCCGACGACCCCGTCGCAGCCCGGCGGCCACCCCGAGAAAGGCCAGGCCGAGCCATGAGCGTGATCGAGGTCATCCAGCTTCTCGACAGCGCGCTGCGCCTTGCCACGCCGCTGTTGCTCGCCTGTCTCGCCGGGCTGTTCTCGGAGCGCGCGGGGATCTTCGACATCGGGCTGGAGGGCAAGATGCTCGCCTCGGCCTTCCTGTCAGCGGCGGTGGCGAGCTATACCGGCAACGTCTGGATGGGACTTTTCGCGGGTATCGGCGCCTCGCTGGTGCTGGCGGCGATCCACGGGGTCGCCTCGATCACCTTCCGGGGCAACCAGCTGATCTCGGGTGTGGCGATCAATTTCCTCGCCTCCGGCCTGACCGTCGTGATCGGCGAGGCCTGGTTCGCCCTGGGCGGCCGGACGCCGCAATTGTCGGGCGGCGCGCGGTTCCAGGCGATCACCCTGCCCTTCGCCGACGCGGTGGCGGATGTGCCGATCCTCGGTCCGGTCTATGCGCAGCTTCTGTCTGGCCACTCGATCCTCGTCTATGTGGCGCTGCTCTGCGTGCCGCTGACGTGGTGGGTGCTGTTCCGCACCCGCTTCGGCCTGCGCCTGCGCGCGGTGGGCGAGAACCCCGCCGCCGTCGACACGGCCGGCGTTTCGGTCGTGGGCCTGCGTTACGCGGCGGTGATGATCTGCGGCGTGCTGACCGGCATCGCGGGCGCCTATCTGTCGACGGCGCTGTCGGCCGGCTTCGTCAAGGAGATGTCGGCGGGGCGCGGGTTCATCGCGCTGGCCGCGCTGATCTTCGCCAAGTGGCGGCCGTGGTATGCGCTCGGTGCGACGCTCCTGTTCGGGCTGCTGGAAGCCCTGGGCAACAGGTTCCAGTCGCTCGACATCCTGGGCGTTACCGTGCCCACGCAGTTCATGCAGGCATTGCCCTATATCCTGACGGTCGTCATCCTGGCAGGGTTCGTGGGCCGGGCGATTCCGCCGCGCGCTGGCGGCGAGCCCTACGTCAAGGAACGCTGACGCGCGCATGGTGCCAGACGTTCATGGCCGATAGGTCCAGCACCGCCCCCGGCCCCGGTGCGGCCGGTTTCGCGGGCGGCGGGGTTTGACAGGTCGCCGCCCATTCCGTTTAGAGGGCCTGTCCCACCCGCGAGGCACCCCTTGCAGATCTACCTTCCAATTGCCGAGGTGTCGGTCAACGTCTTCCTCCTGCTGGGGCTGGGCGGGGTCATCGGCATCCTGTCCGGCATGTTCGGGGTTGGCGGTGGCTTCCTGCTGACGCCCCTCCTGTTCATGATCGGGATTCCGCCGGCGGTGGCCGTCGCCACCGGCGCGAACCAGACGGTCGCGTCGAGCTTTTCGGGCGTGCTCGCACATCTGAAACGGCGGACGGTCGACCTGAGGATGGGGACCGTGCTTTTGATCGGGGGGATGGTCGGTGCGGCCCTCGGGGTGCAGGTGTTCAACCTGCTTCGGGCCGTGGGTCAGGTCGATCTGCTGGTCAACCTCTGCTACGTCGTCTTTCTGGGCGGGATCGGCGCGCTGATGTTCGTCGAAAGCCTGAACGCCATCCGCAAGGCGCGGCGCAAGGGTCCGGCGCCGCGCACCGT
The DNA here is from genome assembly GCF_001403735.1 of Jannaschia rubra. GTDB lineage: Bacteria > Pseudomonadota > Alphaproteobacteria > Rhodobacterales > Rhodobacteraceae > Jannaschia > Jannaschia rubra. Next base: position 212,549 of record NZ_CXPG01000020.1, on the reverse strand, counting down.
GCGCCGGCAGCGCGGCTGGGTCCATGCGATGCCGCTCAAGATGAAGTTCCGCACCAGCGGCCTGTTCATCTCGGTCATTCCGCCGGCGCTGGTGGGGATGCTGACCGGCGTGCTGGCGGCGATCATGGGCGTGGGGGGCGGGTTCATCACGGTGCCCGCCATGATCTACCTGCTGGGGATGCCGACCAAGGTCGTCATCGGCACGTCGCTGTTCCAGATCATCTTCGTGACCGGCTTCGCCACCATCCTGCACGCTACGACCAACTACACCGTCGACATGGTGCTGGCCGTGATGCTGCTGGTCGGGGGCGTGATCGGCGCGCAGATCGGCACACGCATCGGGACGCGGCTCAAGGCGGAACAACTTCGCATCCTGCTGGCGATCATGGTGCTGGCGGTCTGCGGCAAGCTGGCGCTCGACCTGCTGCTGCGCCCGGAGGAGCTCTATTCCATCGCCGTGGGGAGCGAGACGTGATCCGGGCGCTGGCCTTCCTCTGCGCACTCGCCCTGCCGGCCGGGGCGGAGGAGATCGTGGCCGACATGAGCCAGGACCGCATCGCCATCTCGACTGACTTCGACGGCTCCGAGATCCTGATCTTCGGCGCGATCAAGCGCGAGGAGCCGCAGCCCGACGCCAGCCAGATGGCCATTCTCGTCACCGTGGCCGGCCCGCGCGAGGATGTGACCGTCCGCCGCAAGGAGCGTCGCTTCGGCATCTGGGTGAACACCGATGCCGTCGACGTCAGCGGCGCCCCCAGCTTCTATGCCGTGGCCTCGACCATACCTCTGTCGCGCGCGCTGACGCCGGAGGAGGATGAACGCTGGCGCATCACCGCGCCGCGCGCGATCCTGGCGCCCGGCATGGCGACCATGTCGAGGGACGACCCCGCGTTCCTCGACGCGCTGATCCGGGTCAGGACGGATTCGCGCAACTATGCCATCGCGGACGATTCCGTGACGCTGCGCGACGCCACGCTGTTCTCGACCGAGATCGACCTGCCCTCGGACCTCACCGAGGGGAACTACGACACCCGCATCTTCCTGACGCGCGACGGCATGGTGGTGGACAGCTACGCCACCTCGATCTTCGTGCAGAAGGTGGGGCTGGAGCGGTGGATCTATACGCTCGCCCATGAGCAACCGCTGATCTACAGCTTTCTGTCGCTGTTCATCGCCATCTCGGCGGGCTGGGGCGCCTCGGCCGTGTTCCGCTATATCCGGTCCTGACGCTCAGTCGTCGTCTTCCTGCGCCAGGGTCAGGGGTGCGGCCTCCACCTTCAGGTCCGAAGCGTCGAGCGGCGCCTTCGGCATCGCCAGCGCATAGCGTTTGACCCAGATCAGCCGCGTTACCGCGCGGGTGATTGCCACATAGGCCAGCCGCTTCCAGAGCTGCTGCCCCGCCTCGACCCGGCCCGCCTGCGACGCGGCGTAGAGGTCGGGCGCAAAGACCTGCACCGCGTCCCACTGCGAGCCCTGGGCCTTGTGCGTCGTCACCGCCGCACCGTGCAGGAAGGCCGCCCCCATGCGGGCGGCGAAGGGCAGGAACGGCTCCTCCTCTCCGATCTGCTCGATCTTGACGATGCTGCTGACCGAAATCTCGGGTTCAGGTGCGCCGACCACGTGAAGCTTGCTGAACCCCGGCTTTCGGCCAGGGCCGAGGTAGACGACCTGCGCGCCCTTGATGAGGCCCCGTGCCTCCAGGTCGATACGCCGCTTGCGATGCTTGAGCGGAAGCTCCAGCCCGTCGCAGATCAGCGGCTCGCCGGGCAGAAGATGCGTGGCGTCGGCACCGTGCGCTTGCCGGAAGGCATGGATCAGGCGGATGCGCGTGGCGTTGCGCCAGACCAGCACGGGCGATCGGGCCATCAGGTCGGAATCGGCGCGCTGCGCGATCTGCACGCGATCGTCGCGGGCGGCGGCATCTTCCACCATCGCCTCGAAATCGCGGAAGGACAGGTCCGGGTCGCCCAGGGCATGAGCCAGGTCCAGAATGGGGTTGTCCGCCTCCTGCCGGTGGACGCGGTCCAGATGCAGGTGGTCGTCGCCGCCGAAGCGGTCGAAGACCATGCGGCCCGACTGGTTCACGGGGGCGAGCTGCGCCGGATCGCCGAAGAGGACGAGCGTGGGAAAGATCTCGCGCAGGTCCTCGTATTGCTTGTCGTCGAGCATCGAGGATTCGTCGACGAAGCCCACGTCGAGCGGACTCTCGCGACGTTTCCAGCCGGTGATGAAGTCCGACCCCCGCAGCCCCGCCGCCGCCAGCGCGCCGGGCACCGAGGAGGTTTCATCATAGACCCGTTTGGCGCGGTCCAGCGCCTCGTCCGACATTGCATCGACCGTGGGCCGATCGGCGTCGCCGGCCAGCCATTCCGCGATGCGCTCGTACTGGGGGTCGTAGACCGGGGTATAGAGGATGCGGTGGATCGTCGTGGCGGGCACGCCCCGGCCGCGCAGCACGCTCGCCGCCTTGTTGGTAGGGGCGAGCACCGCGAGTGTGCGGCGGTCCTTGCGCTTGCGCTCATAGTCGCCGGAGACGAGATCCAGACCCGCCATGCGCAGCGCCTTGACCATCTGCGCCAGCAGAAGCGTCTTTCCGGAGCCGGCCTTGCCTGTCACCGCAAGGACGCGCCCCTGCTCATCGGGGCGTTCGCCCGCCCGGCCGGCCGCCACGTCGATGCCGCTGTCCGACAGCACCTCGGCGATGCGGTCCCAGGCCTGGGCTTGATCGGGGGAGAGGTTAGGGGCGGGGGCGATGTCCATCGCCCCCTTCTATAGGGTCAGCCGCGGACGGAAAGGGGTGCCTGCGCGAGGATCTCGCCGAAGCTCGCCTCCAGCCAGGCGCGCGACGTGCGGGCCTCGACGCCGGCCGTGCTGCACAGCATGTCGTGCGTCCGACGCGACAGGGTCCAGAGCCCGGCGGAAATGCCGTCCTGCGTGCCGAGGACCTCCGGCGACCAGCCCAGCCTGCGATAGATGCGGGTCATGGGCGCGTCGAAGACGCCGACCGAATGGGTGACGCCCATGGCCAGTCCCAGTTCGACCGCGCCGAGCAGCAAGCGCCGCGCGGCCCCTGCCCCGGCCCCCGGCGACAGACAGAAGCGCGTGCATTCCCAGACCAGCGGCGACCGGATCGGGGCACCCCCCATCAGGTGCGGAAAGACGTCGGCCAGCATGGTGGGGCCGGTGGTGGGCAGGAACCGCATGGAGGCGGCATGGCCCCCGGCCGCATCCTCGACGATGACGTAGATCGGATCCATGCCATCGTAATCGTCCGTCTCCCACCCCATGGCGTCAACTGTCACGGCCCAGCCCATGCGGTCGCGGAACTGCGCGGCGCGGTCGCGGAACATGGCGGCGGCAAGGTCCGGGTGGCGGTCGAGGTCCGTGCCGTAGAGATAGCGGATCATGTCGTGTCCCTTCCTGTCCGTGACGGGAAGGGCCTGTCGGTGAGCCGGTTAACGGAACCCTAGCGCGCGCTGCCTTTGAAATTCTGCAACGGCCGATGTTCGGGTTGAGGGAATCAGACGCAGATCAGACCGCGCGACATCGCGTTGGCGACCGCGTGCACGGTGTTCAGCGCGCCCAGTTTGAACCGCGCGCTTTCGATGTAGACGCGCAGGGTGTTCTCGGAAATCCGCAGATGCTCGGCCGCTTGCGCGCGGCTGCGGCCCGCCGCGAGCAGCGTGAGCGCATCCGTCTCGCGCGGGCTGAGCATCTGGTGGGGCGCGTTCTGCGTGCCATCCAGCGCCAGGGCTCGTTCGTTGACGTAATGCGCGACCAGCAGCAGATCGTCGAAGGCTTCGCGCGCGAAGGCTGCCCATTCGTCGTCGCGGGCGCGGTCGTTCAGGGTGAAGACGGCGAACTGGCCGTTCGGCCCCCGGATCGGCAGGCTGAGGCCCTGGTTGCCGATGCCGTGGGCGATCCCCTCGGCCAGCAGGGTGCGCGCGGCGCGGGGCGACCAGTCGAGGGTCTTCCAGTCCGCGGGCGTGAACCGTCGAAAGCAGTTCAGGACGACCGGGTCGATCGCCTGGAAGTTCTCGTCGATATAGGTCTGGACCCAGCCCGGATCATAGGTGACGGCCCCCCAGCGTTCGCCGGTGGAGCGGACCGCGTGATAGACGACATGCTCCACCTCGAAGGTGTCGCGCAGGCTGGTGACAGCCCCCTCCAGCGCGTCGAAACTGGCCGCGCTAGCCAGGCGTTCCAACGCATCGTCCAGTTTCCGCGACATTCGGCCAGCCCTTGATCGGGGACGTCTGGGCGATTTCGGTCGCGGCCACCATGATCGACTCGTCCAGCTGCGCAGCCAGGGTCGGCATGGCGTTGGCCTGCGCAAACCCGCGGAGATCGCCCAATACGTCGATGATCCATTCCTTCGACATCCGACATTCCTTTCAGGGAGGTTAACGGGGAATTAACGCAACCCTACGAGCGAACGGTCCTGCCCCGAAACCCACGCTTTTTACCTCCTCATTTCTGGTGAGGTGCAGGTTTGCAACAGTCTGGAATCGCTGCGGGCAAAGAACGGAACGAAAACGGCCCCGCCGGGTCGGGCGGGGCCGTGGAACAGAATCAGGGACGGATCAGGTGGCGGGCCCGGCCTCCAGCACGTCTTCCAGCGTCCGAAGGCCGGTGACGGGCGCCTGCACGAGAACCGACATGTTGCCCGGCTTGTGCTGGTTGCGGAGCATCTTCATATGCGCCGCCGGAAGGTCGGCCCAGTCGAAGACCTCCGACATGCAGGGGTCGAGGCGCCGCTCCACCATCAGCTTGTTGGCCGCCGCCGCCTGCTTGAGATGGGCGAAATGGCTGCCCTGCAGGCGCTTCTGGTGCATCCACATGTAGCGGACGTCGAACGTCAGGTTATAGCCGGTGGTGCCCGCACAGATGACGACCATGCCGCCCTTCTTGCACACGAAGGTGGAGACGGGGAACGTCGCCTCGCCGGGATGTTCGAACACCATGTCGACGTTCACGCCCTTGCCGGTGATGTCCCAGATCGCCTTGCCGAACTTGCGCGTCTCGGCGAACCATTCGGCGTATTCGGGTGTGCCGACCTTGGGCAGCTGCCCCCAGCATTTGAAATCGTTGCGGTTGAGCACGCCCTTGGCGCCCAGCCCCATGACGAAATCGCGCTTCGATTCGTCGCTGATGACCCCGATCGCATTGGCCCCGGCCGTATTGATGAGCTGGATCGCATAGGACCCGAGGCCGCCGGAGGCGCCCCAGACCAGCACGTTCTGGCCGGGCTTCAGATCGTGGGGCTCGTGCCCGAACAGCATCCGATAGGCGGTGGCGAGCGTCAGGGTATAGCAGGCCGATTCTTCCCACGTCAGGTGCTTGGGCCGCGGCATCAGCTGCTGCGACTGGACACGGGCGAACTGGGCGAAGGATCCGTCGGGCGTCTCATAGCCCCAGATCCGCTGGGTCGGCGAATACATCGGATCGCCGCCGTTGCACTCCTCGTCATCCCCGTCGTCCTGGTTGCAGTGCACCACGACCTCATCGCCCACCTTCCACCGCTTGACCTTGTCGCCCACGGCCCAGACGATGCCCGAGGCATCGGACCCGGCGATGTGATAGGCGGCCTTATGCCCGTCGAACGGGCTGATCGGCACGCCAAGCGCGGCCCAGACGCCGTTGTAGTTGACGCCCGCCGCCATCACGAGGACCAGCACGTCGTGGCTGTCGAGCGCCGGGACGTCGACGATTTCCTGCACCATCGCGGTATCGGGCTCCCCGTGCCGTTCGCGCCGGATCGCCCAGGCATACATCTGTGCCGGGACATGGCCCATCGGGGGCATCTCACCCATTTCATAAAGGTCCTTGGCCACGGCGTCGTAGCTCAGGGAGGAAGTGTTCGTATCGAGCGCCATCGGAGCCTCCTCGGGTTATGCCGCAACGCGGAAAAATCGCGTTGGCTCGCCCCTGAGCTAGCAGGTGAAACGCAACTTTCCAATACCCCTGAACGAAGATCGCGTAACTTTATGTCTCTGATGGTTTCTGCACTGGCAGCGTACGGGCGTAGTAGGCGATCAGGGGCAGCCAGACGTCGTCCACCACGATCTTGGTGCCCGACAGCACCAGAACCTTGCGAACCTCCAGCATGCGAAGCGCGACCAGCGCCACCTCCCGCGCCTCCCGCGTTGCATGGTGGACGACGTGTCCAGCCTTGCGCCAGTCGGCGACGCGGGCTTCGAGATAATCGGCCGCCACCTCGACGTCGCGTGCGCCATCCAGAAGGGCCTCGCAGACCAACGCCATGGGCAGCACCGGCAGCACGTCGCCGATGCGGCTCATCAGTTCCTGTCCCAGCGCAGCCGCGGGATCGGCATGGCCCTGCCAGAGGAACCGGTGCAGCGACAGGGGCCGCCCGAAGGCCACCGCCGCATAACCGAAGCGCGAGAACCGACCGGTCAGGCGCAGTTGCAGGTGACGCCACAGATAGCGCACGACCATCCACCACCGCAGCCGGAAGCGGTGCGCCTCCTGCCCGTCGGCGGCGATCAGCACCCGGTCCTCCAGCACCCGCTCGTAATTCAACGCGACGGGAACGAAAACGACATCGCGCGGATCCTCCTGGTCGTGACCGGCGAGGATATAGCTCAGAAGGCCCAACCGCGGCTCATGCAGGGCGCCGTCCCGCGACAGCCGGCCTTCGGGGAAGATGGCCTGCGTCACACCATTCGCAGTCGCGATCTGGACATACCGGGCCAGCACCCTGCGATAGAGCGGATTGAGATCACGACGCCGCACGAAATACCCGCCCATCGCCCGGATCAACGCGCTGAGCGGCCAGCGCCGCGCCCATTCGCCGACCGCATAGGCCAAGGGCGTCTGCCGCGCGGCGAGCCAGGTGACCAGGACGTAGTCCATGTTGCTGCGATGGTTCAGGACGAAGACCACCGTGGCCTTGGGGTCGACGCCGGCCATTGCCTCCGCCTCGGCCGTGACGCGCACGCGGTAAAGGCTGCGCGACAGCCACCGCGCCAGCCGGGTCGCCACGCCGAAGTAGAGAAGCGCCGAGAACCCCGGCACGATCTCTCGCGCGTAGCGGCGCGCCGTCTCATAGGCGACGGCCTCGGGGATGCCTTCTGAATGGGCATGGTCGACGATGGCCTGCGCGACCTGCGGGTCGTGGATCAGGCGGTTCACCGTGTCCATACGGCGGGCCAGCTTGAACGGCTGGATCGGCCGCTTGAGCCGGGTGTTCAGACGCCCCACGAGCCGTTCCGCCCGACGCCGGAAGAACCAACGGACCGAGGGGAACAGGAAATGCGAGGCGAAGGTCACGGCGGCGAAGAGGATCAGCAGGACCAGTGCCCAGAGAGGAACCTCGACGCTGTGAAACATGCTGGCGACTGTGCCCTTCGGTGCCCTTTGCGTCCAGTGAGTATCTGGCTGGCGTTCCCTCGCTGTCCCATGTCAGATACGGAACGTGCCGCAGCGCGGCGAATTGACCGGAACGGATATGTTCTATATCAGACGTTCTGACGCAATAAAGTTACACAGGACTTCGTCATGCCGCAGAAAGATCGCCCCTGGCTCTTCAGGACCTACGCGGGCCATTCGACGGCCGAAAAGTCCAACGCGCTCTATCGTTCGAACCTGGCGCGCGGACAGACCGGGCTATCCGTGGCCTTCGACCTTCCCACCCAGACCGGCTATGACAGCGATCATGTCCTGTCCCGCGGCGAGGTTGGCAAGGTCGGGGTGCCGGTCGGGCATTTGGGCGACATGCGCGCACTGTTCGCGGACATCCCGCTGGAGCGGATGAACACATCCATGACGATCAACGCGACGGCGCCGTGGCTTCTCTCGCTCTATATCGCCGTGGCCGAGGAACAGGGCGCCGATGTCGCGGCATTGCAGGGGACGGTGCAGAACGATCTCGTGAAGGAATACCTGTCGCGCGGCACCTATGTGTTGCCTCCAGCACCATCGATGCGCCTGATCGCGGATGTGGCCGAATACTGCTATTCCGAGGTTCCGAAATGGAACCCGATGAACGTCTGCTCGTATCACCTGCAGGAAGCGGGTGCCACGCCGGAACAGGAACTGGCCTTCGCTCTGGCGACGGCCACCAGCGTGCTGGACGAATTGCGCGACCGCGTGCCCGCCGAGGATTTCGCGCGGCAGGTGGGGCGAATTTCCTTCTTTGTGAATGCAGGCATCCGCTTCGTCACCGAAATGTGCAAGATGCGCGCCTTCGTCGATCTCTGGGATGAGATCTGCCGCGACAGATACGGCGTGGAAGATGAGAAATATCGGCGTTTCCGCTATGGCGTCCAGGTCAATTCGCTGGGCCTGACCGAACAGCAACCCGAAAACAACGTCTACCGCATCCTGCTGGAAATGCTTGCGGTGACCCTTTCGAAGACGGCCCGCGCGCGGGCCGTCCAACTGCCTGCCTGGAACGAGGCCCTGGGTCTGCCCCGCCCTTGGGACCAGCAGTGGTCCCTGCGAATGCAGCAGGTCCTGGCCTATGAAACCGACCTCCTGGAATACGGCGACCTGTTCGACGGCTCGCCCGTGGTCGCCACGAAGGTCGAGGAGTTGAAGGACGGCGCGCGGGCCGAACTGGACGTCATCGACGGAATGGGCGGCGCGGTCGCGGCCATCGAATACATGAAGGGGCGTCTGGTCGAGTCGAACGCGGAGCGGCTGGGCCGGGTCGAACGGGGCGAGACCACCGTCGTGGGCGTCAACGCCTGGACCGAGGGCGAGCCCTCGCCGCTCGTGGGGGAAGACGGTGGCATCATGACCGTCGATCCGGCGGTCGAGCAGGACCAGATCGACCGGCTGACCGCCTGGCGGGCCGAGCGGGATGCCGCCGCCGTCGCCGCGGCGCTGGACGATCTGGGCCGCGCGGCGCGCGAGGGGCGCAACATCATGCCGCCGTCCATCGCGGCAGCCAAGGCAGGCGTCACCACGGGCGAATGGGCCGGCGTCATGCGTCAGGTCCACGGCGAATACCGCGGCCCCACGGGCGTATCGTCCTCACCCTCCAACCGGACCGAGGGGTTGGAGGAACTGCGCGCCGCCGTCGATGCCGTGTCCGACAGGCTGGGGCGGCGGTTGACGTTCCTGATGGGCAAGCCCGGTCTGGACGGCCATTCCAATGGCGCCGAACAGATCGCCGTGCGCGCCCGGGACTGCGGCATGGCGATCCGCTACGAAGGCATCCGCCTGACGCCGGAAGCCATCGTCGCCGCCGCACAGGACGGCGCCGCGCATGTCGTCGGCCTTTCGATCCTGTCCGGATCGCATCTGCCGCTGGTGGCGGAGCTGATGGAGAGGATGCGTGCGGCCGGTCTCGACCGCATTCCGGTGATCGTCGGCGGCATCATCCCCGAGGAGGATGCGAGACGCCTGAAGGACATGGGCGTCGCCGCCATCTATACGCCCAAGGATTTCGAATTGAACCGGATCATGGGCGATATCGTGCAATTGGCGACGCCGGAGGATGTGGCCGCCGAATAGAAGTTTCTTGATCGCCGGAAACTTCGGGCCTATTGCGGAACTATTCAAGCAATGGGGAAACTGCCATGAATCTCGAAAAGATGAACCGCGAGGAATTGCTCGACCTGCAGAAGCAGGTCTCGGCCGCCCTCAAGAATTACGACGACCGCCAGAAGAAGGAAGCTCAGACTCGGCTGGAGGCGATGGCTCGCGACATGGGATATTCGCTCAATGATTTCGTCGGCGGCAAGAAGGGCGGGAAATCGGGTGGCGGGGTTCCGAAATACGTCCACCCCGAGAACCCGTCCAAGACCTGGTCCGGCCGGGGACGACAGCCGCAGTGGTTCAAGGATGCCATCGCATCCGGCAAGTCCGAAAAAGACCTGGCGATCTAGACACCGCCACACGGGGGATGGAAAAGGGGTGCCGAGTGCACCCCTTTTTTGTCAGGATATCCGATGACCCCCCACATCCGCGCCGAGAAAGGCCAGATCGCCGAAACCGTCCTGATGCCGGGCGACCCCCTGCGCGCAAAATGGGCGGCCGAGACGTTTCTCGATGCTCCCGAACTGGTGAACGACGTTCGGGGAATGCTGGGGTTCACCGGCACATGGCGCGGCAACCGCGTCACGATCCACGGGTCCGGCATGGGGATGCCCAGCCTGTCGATCTACGCCAACGAACTCATCACGCAGTACGGCGCCAGGACCCTGATCCGCATCGGGTCGGCCGGCGCCATGCAGGAGAACGTCGGCATCCGCGACGTCATCCTGGCAATGACCGCGACCACGATGTCCACGCCGTCGCGCGGCATCCTGCGCGAGCTGAACTTCGCGCCCTGCGCCGACTGGGGCCTGCTGTCGGCAGCCCATGCGGCGGCGGGGGCCAAGGGCTCCCGGGTGCATGTGGGCGGCATCTATTCTTCGGACGTCTTCTACGACGAACGCCCCGACCTGAACGAACAACTGGTTCGCCACGGGATCCTCGGGGTCGAGATGGAGGCCGCGGAACTCTACATCCTCGCCGCCCGCCACGGGTGCCGCGCGCTGGCCGTGCTGACGGTTAGCGACCACCTGCTGACGCACGAGGCGCTGCCCGCGTCGGAGCGTCAGTCGTCCTTCGGCGACATGGTCGAAATCGCGCTGGAATCGGCCTTCGCCTGACTGCGTGCGGGCGCTCGGCGTTGCAGGCTGCGGCCGGGGCCGCACCAGTCCTCGTTCCGCGTCAGCACGATAGTCGGCGTCAGTTCCGCAAAGGCGAGCATCGCACCCTCAAGAAGCGCCAGGTCGGTGGACCGCAGGATCAGGCAGAGCGCCACATAGAGCACGATCAGCAACCCGCCCGGAACCCAGGTCCGCCGCCCCAGCCGCAACCCGATCCACCCGAACAGCGCCACGATCGCGGCAGCCGACCCGACGTAGGCCGCGGTGAAGCCCGCCGGCTCGACATAGGCCACCATGTGAAGCACGACGGTCGACTGTGCCAGGCCGATCGGGATTTGCTGCACCGGGTGGACGAGCCGGTCGCCCCGGTCGACCTGCGGGATGCGCCGGGCAAGGTGAGGCACCGTCCAGACGGCCGAGAAGCCAGCGTCGTTCACGTCATCGTCGGGCAGAAGGGCTGGAGTGAACGCCGGGACCGGCCAGTCGCCCGCCATCGCCACCCGCGTTATGCGTGCAACCGGCACGACCTTCAGGTCCTGCCCGCTGTCAAGCGGCAGGCGGGCCGTGACGGTGCCGATCCCATGCGGATCGCCGACCGCCGCCGTGGAGGCCCGCATTGCCGGTCAGCCTGATGCGAAGGACCGCCCCGGTCCAGATCATGACCTCGCCCGGACACGGTTAGTATCTAACGGCGCGATCAGGCCGATGTCGGCGGAACAGGCCGGCACCTCGAAGATGCCATGCTTGGGGATTTGCGTTGCAAGCGCGGCCTCGAACACCAGCGTCTCGGGCGGAGGAACCAATGGATCGATCCGACCCCGCCGTATGACAGTCACCGTTTTGACCCACGCCTCACATGTCGCCGGGTCCGTCGTCTCGCATTATTCCTGCTGCCGAACGTCGCCCTCGACGGGGATGACCAGCAATGCGTCGGACAGCGTCTGCGGCCCGCCCCATTCGGCGCCCGTTTGCTCGGCCGTCTGCGCCTAGCCTGCAGGATGGCGCCCGCGAAGAACAGCGGGATGAACATCAGAAGCGTCAGCAGGCCGACGATGGGGATCTGGGAGCCGGCAGAACGCATGGCAGACCTTTCGGGTCAGGGTGTCCTGCCGCGCACCCTGACCTTGCCCACGGGTCCGCACAAGACCCGCGGGGCTGGGACACTTCAGATCGCGATGACGTCCAGCGGGGGGAAGCCGTTGAAACAGACCGACGAATAGGTCGAGGTATAGGCCCCGCAGTTGCGGATCACGATCCGGTCGCCCGCGGCCAGCGTTACGGGCAGGTGGATCGGCCGCTTTTCATAGAGGACATCGGCGCTGTCGCAGGACGGGCCGGCCAGGACGCAGGCGCCCGTCTCGTCGCCGTCGCGGGGGGTCGCGATCTGATAGCGGATGGCTTCGCCCTCCGTCTCGGCCAGGCCGGAGAACCGCCCGATGTCGAGATAGACCCAGCGGTGCAGGTCGGCGTCGGACTTGCGCGACACCAGCACGACCTCGGCCGCGATGGCGCCCGCCTCGGCCACGAGACCCCGGCCCGGCTCCGCCATGATCTGCGGCACCTCGCCGAAGCGCGCGGAGATCAGGTCGATGACCGCGGCGGCATAGGCCGTCGGATGCTCGATCGCCTCGCCGTAGAAGGCCGGGAATCCGCCCCCGATGTTCAGCAGTTGCAGGTCGAACCCGGCACCCTGCGCACGGTGCCAGATGGCAGCCACCTGATCCAGAGTGCCGGTCCACATCCGTGCCTCGCGTGTCTGCGACCCGACATGGAACGACAGGCCATGGGGTACCAGCCCCAGGTCGCGGGCGCGGCCGAGCAGGTCCAGCACCTTGTCGGAGGCGCAGCCGAACTTGCGCGACAGGGGCCAGTCGGCCTCCGAATTGTCGACGATCACGCGGATGTAGACGCGCGCGCCGGGCGCGTTGTCGGCAATCTTGGCCAGCTCCTCCTCGGCATCGGCGGCGAACAGGGTCACGCCGGCCTGATGTGCGAAGCGAATGTCCGCGGCCTTCTTGATCGTGTTGCCGAAGGAGACGTGGTCCGCATGGGCGCCCTGCGACAGCACCAGCTCGATCTCGCCGCGCGAGGCGGCATCGAAACCCGACCCGAGGCCAACGAGCCGCTCGATGATGGCGGGATGCGGGTTCGCCTTGACGGCATAGTGGATGTGCGCGTGGCCCAGACCGGCGGACAGGGCATGGAACTGCCGCTCCACCGCGTCGACGTCGATGACCAGCGTGGGGTGGGCGAACTCATGCTCGGCGATGAACGACTCCACACGGGAAGGGGCAAGGGGGGCGATACGGCCGAAGCCGGTTACTGCATTCATGGTCATCTCCGATCAGACCCGGCCATTGGACTTCCGTCCGAGACCGCTCACTTCCAAGGGGAGACGTTACCGTCGCTGCGTAACCGTGCTGCGGAGACCGTTCCGATCCCGCGGGTTGCCGTGCCAGAGGCGCGTGCGTTGGCGTCTATTCGCGTCATTTGGGGCGAAACGGGATTCGGGTCAAGATGTGATTTGTGCGAATTTCCACCGGTTCGGGCACGGACAGGTCGGCCAATGGAACCGTGACCCAAGGTCAGCCGTTGGGCCGCACATGAAAATCGGGAGATTGCACATGACCACCGCACTGAAACTGCTCACCGCCCTGTCGCTCACGGCCATCGTCGCCGGCTGCCAGGCAGGCGGAGACAACCGCGTCGAGACGATCGGAGAGATCGAGGCGACGACCGATACCGCGATCGCGGGCGATACGGTTCCGGCCGTTGGCGGGGCGACGCAAGTCCAGCCCTGATTGAGGCACCATCGACACGACCGACGCCGCGCAGGACCGAGGGTTCGCGCGGCGTTTTCGTTGAACACACTTGCGGACCCGCCGTGCCGCGTCGATCCTGCGGCCATGGCGGACCGTGACGACATTCCCCCGGTGCGGCTGAAGCTGCGGCTCGTCTTCGGCGACCGGCTGACGCTGGGACCGGGCAAGGCGGATCTGCTGGAACGCATCGGGGCCCTCGGCTCCATTTCGGCCGCCGGCCGCGCCATGGGCATGAGCTACAGGCGCGCCTGGTCGCTGGTGGAGGAGATGAACGCCGCCTTCGGCCATGCCGTCGTCCAGAGCACGCGCGGCGGTCCCCAGGGCGGCGGTGCGCATCTGACGCCCGAGGGTCGGCAGGTGTTGACGCTCTATCGCGAACTGGAAGATCGGACGGCCGAGGCGGGCGCCGATCAGATCGTGGCCCTTCGGGGCATGTTGGGGGATATGCCCCAGGGGAAATAGCACTTGCCATCCGCCAGGCCGGGCGGCGATATGTCCGACAGGATACAACGAACCCGGACTGCTCGCCATGATGCCCGCCGCTTTCCTGCGTCCCGCCCTTTTCGCCATGCTCGCTACGGGCTCGCCCACGGCGGCCGATACGGTCACGGTCTTCGCCGCCGCAAGCATGAAGAACGCCATGGACGAGATCGCGACCGCCTGGCAGGCCGAGACCGGCCACACCCTTGCCGTCTCCCTCGCCGGCAGTTCCGAACTCGCGCGCCAAATCGAACAGGACGCGCCCGCGGATGTCTTCATCTCGGCCAACGCCGACTGGATGGACCGGTTGCAGGACGACGGCCTGATCGACGCGGACAGCCGCTTCGACCTGCTGGGCAACGCGCTCGTCCTGGTCGCGCATGGCGACGAAGCAGCGCCGGTGCAGATTGCGCCGGGGTTCGACCTCATGGGCCTGCTGGGCGACGGACGGCTCGCCATGGCGATGGTCGACGCGGTGCCCGCCGGCATCTACGGCCGCGCCGCGCTGGACCGCCTGGGTATCTGGGACGAGGTCGCGCCGCAGGTGGCACAGGCCGACAACGTGCGCGCGGCCCTGGCTTTCGTCGCCACGGGCGAGGCGCCCATGGGCATCGTCTATGCCACCGATGCGGTGGCCAGCGACGACGTCACGGTCGTGGGCACCTTCCCGGCCGACGGCCACCCGCCCATCGTCTATCCCGCAGCCTCCGTTGCGGCCAGCGACAGCCCGCTAAAGGGCGACGTCCTCGATTTCCTGCGCGGCGACGCGGCCCGGGCCGCCTTCGCGCGGCAGGGTTTCACCGTGCTCGTGGACTGACCCGGCTTGGACTGGCTCGGCCCCGAGGAATGGCAGGCTGTCGCGCTGTCGCTGCGCGTGTCGCTCTGGGCCACGCTGCTCAGCCTTCCGCCGGGCATCTTCGTGGCCTATGCGCTGGCCCGCTGGCGATTTCCGGGCCGCCAGGTCCTCAACGGCCTCGTCCATCTGCCGCTGATCCTGCCGCCGGTGGTGACGGGCTATCTGCTGCTCCTGACCTTCGGTACCCAGGGCCCTGTCGGCGGGCCGCTGCGCGACCTCGGCATCGTCCTTGCCTTCCGCTGGACGGGGGCCGCGCTGGCCGCCGGGGTCATGGCCTTTCCCCTGATGGTTCGCGCCATCCGCTTGTCGATCGAAGCGGTGGACCCCCGGCTCGAACAGGCGGCGGCAACGCTCGGGGCATCGGGGCCGTGGGTTTTCGCCACCGTCACGCTGCCGCTGATCCTGCCGGGGGTGGTGGTCGGCGCGATCCTCGCCTTC
The DNA here is from genome assembly GCF_001403735.1 of Jannaschia rubra. Lineage (GTDB taxonomy): Bacteria > Pseudomonadota > Alphaproteobacteria > Rhodobacterales > Rhodobacteraceae > Jannaschia > Jannaschia rubra. Next base: position 197,328 of record NZ_CXPG01000020.1, on the reverse strand, counting down.
GCCAAGGCGATGGGAGAGTTCGGGGCCACGATCACCTTCGTCTCCAACATCCCCGGCCAGACGCAGACCCTGCCGTCGGCCATCTATGCCTTCCTCCAGGTGCCGGGCGGCGAAGCCTCGGCCCTGCGGCTCGTCGTGGTCTCCATCGCCATCGCCATGACGGCGCTTCTGCTGTCCGAAGTGCTGGCCACCCGCATCGCCCGCCGGGTGCGCGGCGCATGAGCCTGTCCGTCGCCCTGCGGCACCGCCTGCCCGCCTTCGATCTCGACGTGGCGTTCGACGCGCCGCCGGGGGTTACCGCCCTGTTCGGCCGGTCGGGATCGGGCAAGACGACCGTCGTCAACGCCGTGGCCGGCCTGCTGCGTCCCGACGCGGGACATGTTGCCGTCAACGGGCGCACACTGTTCGACAGCTCCGCGCGGCGCTGGCTGCCGCCGCACCGCCGCCGCATCGGCTATGTCTTTCAGGAGGGGCGGCTGTTCCCCCATCTGACGGTACGCGGCAACCTGCTCTACGGTCATCGCTTCGCGGGCGACCGGCGCGCCGGGGCCGGGCTGGACCGCGTGGTCGGAATGCTGGGCATCGCGCCCCTGCTGGCGCGCCGGCCCGCCGATCTGTCGGGCGGCGAGAAGCAGCGCGTCGCCATCGGCCGCGCCCTCCTGTCAGCGCCGGAACTGCTGTTGATGGATGAACCCCTCGCCGCGCTCGACGAGGCGCGCAAGGCCGAGATCCTGCCCTATCTCGAACGTCTGCGCGACGGCACCGACATCCCGATCCTGTACGTCAGCCACGCCGTCGCCGAAATCGCGCGTCTCGCCACCACCATCGTCGTGCTGGACGACGGGCGCGTGCTGCGGCAGGGGCCGGCGGCCGAGGTGCTGGGCGACCCTGCGCTGGCTCCCGCTCTGGGCGTGCGCGGCGCGGGGGCCATCCTGTCGGCGCGGGTGGTGGCGCATCACAATGACGGGCTGACCGAACTGTCGGTCGAGGGCGGGCGGCTGTTCCTGCCACGCATCGGCTCACCCGCGGGTGCCGCGATCCGCGTCCGCATCGCGGCGCAGGATGTGATGCTGTCGCGCGGCCGGCCCGACGCGATCTCGGCCCTCAACATCTTGGAGGGCACGGTGCGCGAGGTGCGGGCGGGCGACGGCCCAGGCGCGATGGTGGTGGTCGCGATAGGCAGCCAGACGGTGCTGGCCCGCGTCACCCGGCGGTCCTGCGCGGCCCTGGGGCTGGCCCCCGGCATCCCCTGCCACGCGATTATGAAATCCGTCGCCGTGGCACCCGGCGACATCGGCACCGGCGCCCGGGACGCGGCCGGCTGACCCCGGCGGACGCATCCGCCATTGCGGCGCAGGCCCGGTGGCAGTATCCCGTGGCCATGCCCCGGATCCACGCCCTCAGCGATCGCGCGTTCCTTCCCGGCCGGTTCTTCGGACGGGCCTTCCGCGGCATGGGCGGCTGACCGGCGCGCCGCCGCGCCCCCTGCCCTTTCCCATTCTCCAAGGATCAACCGCGATGACCCGCCCGACCCCCACAGGCAAGACGCTCTACGACAAGATCTGGGACGCGCATCTGGTGCACGAAGCCGACGACGGCACCTGCCTGCTCTATATCGACCGCCATCTCGTGCATGAAGTCACCAGCCCCCAGGCCTTCGAGGGGCTGCGCATGACCGGCCGCACGGTCCGCGCGCCCGAACGCACCATTGCCGTGCCCGACCACAACGTGCCCACCACGCTCGACCGCGAGAAGGGGATCGAGAACGAGGAGAGCCGCATCCAGGTCGAGGCGCTGGACCGCAACGCGCGCGAGACGGGCATCCACTACTATCCCGTCAGCGACGTGCGGCAGGGGATCGTCCACATCGTCGGCCCCGAACAGGGCTGGACCCTGCCCGGCATGACCGTCGTCTGCGGCGACAGCCACACCGCGACCCACGGGGCCTTCGGCGCGCTGGCCCATGGCATCGGCACGTCGGAGGTGGAGCACGTGCTGGCCACCCAGACCCTGATCCAGACCAAATCGAAGAACATGAAGGTCGAGATTACCGGCAAGCTGCGCCCCGGAGTCACCGCCAAGGACATCACCCTGACCGTCATCGGCCGGACCGGCACGGCGGGCGGCACCGGATACGTCATCGAATACATGGGCGAGGCGATCCGCGACCTGTCGATGGAAGGCCGCATGACCGTCTGCAACATGGCGATCGAAGGCGGAGCCCGTGCGGGCCTCATCGCGCCCGACGAGACGACCTTCGAATACTGCAAGGGCCGCCCCCACGCCCCCAAGGGCGCGCAGTGGGAAGCTGCGCTGAACTGGTGGCGGACGCTGAAATCCGATGACGACGCGCATTGGGACAAAGTCGTCACCATCGACGCCGCCGAGATCGCGCCCGTCGTCACCTGGGGCACCTCGCCCGAGGACGTGCTGCCCATCACCGCCCGCGTGCCGGCACCCGGCGACTTCAAGGGCGGCAAGGTCGATGCGGCGAAGCGGTCGCTCGAATACATGGGGCTCACCCCCGGCACGCCACTGGCGGAGGTGGAGATCGACACCGTCTTCATCGGCAGTTGCACCAACGGCCGGATCGAGGATCTGCGCGCCGCCGCCGAGATCCTGCGCGGCAAGCGGATCAAGGAGGGGATGCGCGCCATGGTCGTCCCCGGATCAGGTCTCGTGCGCGCGCAGGCCGAGGAGGAGGGGCTGGCGCAGGTCTTCATCGACGCCGGTTTCGAATGGCGGCTGGCCGGCTGCTCCATGTGCCTTGCCATGAACCCCGACCAGCTTTCGCCGGGCGAGCGCTGCGCGGCCACGTCGAACCGCAACTTCGAGGGACGGCAGGGCCGCGGCGGCCGCACGCATCTGATGTCGCCCGCCATGGCCGCCGCCGCCGCCGTGACCGGACGCCTGACGGACGTGCGCGACATGATGCAGCCGGGCTGACACGCCGGTTCCAGACGTTTCGATGAGAACGGCTGTGATTTTCCGGCGACGCCGCGCCGGTCATCGGCGCGGTATCCGTCGCTTCGGGGCGCTTCCAGTTCCCCCGTCCGTCGCCTCCTGAAACATGGCGGCCATGACGGCGCTTCTCTCGGCAGGCGAATTGCGGCCCGTCCTGATCGCGGCAGCGATCGTCGTCCTGCTGTTCGCCCATGAGGTGACGCTGGCCGCCGTCGGCGGCGGGTCGGCGCTGGGCGCGGACGGCGGTCCGGGCGACGCCGCGCCGGACATGGATTGGGACATCGATCTGGACGCGCCCGATGGCTTCGACACCACCGATGTCGGGGCGGCCGGATTCGACGCGCCCGCCGCCGACGCCCCGACCGCAGCCACGGCCGCCGCCGCGGGGTGATCGTCGTGGGCGTCGCGCGGGCGGGCAGCCCGGCGCAGGTGCGCTTCGCGGATGCGCACGGCAACGCCCACCGCCTGATGGCCGAACCCCTGGACGCACGCGACGAGATTCCCGCCGGCCTCGCCGGCCTCGCCCTGCTGGTGGTCGGTTTCATCTTTTCGCGCATGTATGTGCGGTCCAAACGCGAGGTGAGCCTGGTCAAGGCCGGCACCGGCGGGCGCAAGGTCATGATCGACGGCGGCACGTTGGTCGACGGCCTGCGGTCGGTTGCGGCCAAGATGGACATCGACCAGCTGCACGAGAACCGGTCCGACTTTGTCCAGCGGGTGCAACAGGCCGTGGCGGAGGATCTTTGCAAGACCGGTCTGGAGCTCGAGACCGTTGCGCTGACGGCACTGGACCAGACCCCGCTCGACAGTCTGGATGAGAACAACGTCTTCAACGCCGCCGGCATGAAACTGCAGGCCGAGCGCATCGCCGAGAGCCGCAAGCGCCGCGCCAAGATCGAATCGGAGGCACAGGTCGCCGTCGTCCGCTCGGTCCAGGAGGGCGAGATCAAGCGCTATGCCGTCGAGCGCGAGCAGGACCAGGCCCGCGTCGAACAGCGCGTCGCCATGGAGAAGCTTGCCGCCGAGGAGTTGTCGCAAAAGGCCCCCGCCGCCGAGGAGGCCGAACCGAACGCCGCGGCCGACCGCGCGGCCGCCATCCTGGAACCGGCCCGCGCCGAGGCCGAGGAAGTCACCATCCGAGCCCAGGCGTTCCGCGACGAGAAGCTGGCCGAAGCCGAGGGCACGAACGCCCTGATCGCCGCCGAGAACTCGCTGTTCGCGGAAATCATCGAGATGCGCCTGCAGATCGAGCGGCTGCGGATCATGCCGGGCCTGATGGAGGCCATGGTCAAGCCGGCCGAGAAGATCGACCGCATCACCATCCACAAGGCCGACGGGCTGGGCGGCGGATCGTTGTCGGACGGCGGCAGCGGGTCGGGCGGCGGCAACGCCATCGACCAGGCCTTCGACCAGATCCGCCAGAATGCAGTCGCCCTGCCCGCGATGCAGGCGATCGGGCGCATGGCGGGGATCAACCTCGACGGATCGGTGTCCGACCTGATGGGCCACGTCGCCGCCGTCGTCCCGGTGAACCAGCCGCAGGCCCCGACGGACCCGGCCCAGGTGACATCGGCCCACGCGGGCGAAAAGGCCTGATCGGGAAACGATCACCCGCCGTTTGCGCGCCGGTCCGCCGCCCCGTGTCGCGTGGCGCACGGAGCGGACCAAAGGACGTCAAGATGCATTGGCGAACCCTGCGTCATGCCGCAGAGCGCATATCCTGCGGACCGACCGCCCCATCGCATTTTCGGGGCGGTGCGTTTTCTCTCCGGGGGATCGCAGGTGAACATGCCATTCAAGCAGGATGCCCGAATCGGCCGGCTGACGACGGTCCTGGGCAAGGACAGCCTGGTCCTGCTGCGCTTCAGCGGCGGGGATCGGATGAATGGCCTGTTCGACTGTCGGATGGAAGCTTTGGCCACCGGCCATGACGTCGACTTCGACGCGCTGATCGGCACCCATGCCATGGTGGAGAGCGACACCCAGAACAATGGCCCGCGCGCCTTCGACGGCATCGTCGTCCGCACCTCCTGCGCCGGGACGGGGGAAAACGGCAACCGCTACGACCTGGTGCTGCGGCCCTGGGCCTGGCTTGCCGGACGGCGTCGCAACCAGCGCATCTTCCACGACATGACCGCGCCGCAGATCCTGAACCAACTGCTCGGCGCCCATGCCGGGCTGGGCGATCCGCACCTCAGGATGCGGTTGACGCAGGACTATCCGATCCTCGAATACACCGTGCAACACGGCAAGACCGGTCTGGATGTCGCCACCCGCCTGATGGAGCGGTTCGGGGTCAGCCATCCCTACTCCCACGCCATGGTAAGCCACATCATGGTGCTGACCGACGATGTCGAGAGCCATGAGGTCGTGGCCGGTGGAGGCCGCGTCTTCCGCGGCGTCGACGGTCATCACTTCTCGGACGAGGAGCATTTCTGGGCCCTCCACCCGGAACGCAACCTGACGACCGGCGCGGTGCGGCTGACCGACTACAGCTTCAAGACGCCCAACGCCGCGATGGAGGTGGATCGCACCGGCGACGCCGCCCATGCCGAAGGCCGGATCGAGAGCTTCGACTACCCCGGCGACTTCCTCGACCAGGGTGAGGGTCGCGGCACCGTCCGCCGCCGGATGGAGGAGGAGCGCGGGCACGACCGCCGCTTCCACGCCGAGGGCGACGTCACCTCGCTCAAGGCCGGGATGGTGGTCGAACTGACCGGCGAACCCACGCCGGGCCTGCCCGAAGCGCGGATGCTCTGCCTCGTCGCCCGGCGTTCCTACGTCTCCGAAGGCTACGGCACCTCCGACCGGGGCAGCGACGGCTATGCCTATTCGGGCAAATACGTCCTGACCCCCGTCGACGCGCCCATGCGGCCGGACCGCAAGACGCCTCGTCCCATCATGAAGGGACCGCAGACCGCCGCCGTCGTGAGCGAAGGCGAGATCGACTGCGACGAATACGGCCGCATCCTGGTGCGGTTCCACTGGGATCTGGACAACAGCATCTCCATGCGCTGCCGCGTCAGCCAGAACTGGGCGAGCTAAGGCTGGGGCGGCATGGTCATCCCCCGCATCGGCATGGAGGTCGTCGTCGGATTTTCTGGACGGCGACCCCGACAAGCCGCTGGTGACGGGCTGCGTCTACAACGGCGCCAATGAGCCACCCTATCCGCTGCCGGCGAAGAAGACCAAGTTCCCCTTCAAGACCGACACCCACCAGGGCGCCGGCTTCAACGAGTTGATGTTCGGGGAGGAGAAGGACAAGCAGATCGACATCCTGAACGACCGGAACAAGACTATCGGCCGCGACCAGTCCGAATCGGTGGCCCGTGACATGTCGTCGGCAACATCCACAGGCAGGACATCTATGCCGACCATCTGGTCCAGACCGGCCGCAACCACGAGGAGACGGTGAAGGACCGCCATGTCCTCGACGTCAATCAGTCGATCACGAACAACACCTAGCTCCACATGCTGATGGCCTTCGACAAGTTCGTCATCAAGGGACCGGGCGACAAGATCACCATCGACGCCACCGGCATCACGCTGGAGGCCGCCAGATCCGCCTGAAGGGCAACGTCACCATGAGCAACGGCGCCGGCGCGCAGGTTCCCACGGTGCAGGGTGCCATCAACGCCGGCCTGCCGCTGGTCGAGAAATGCATCAAGCAAAAGGGCGAGGACGTCTGATCCCACCGTCCGGCCGCGCGGCCGATCCGTCCTTCGCGCGCGCCGGCCCGACCTGCTAGCGTGCGGCGATTGTCCTGTCTGGAGGATTTTTGCGATGCCCTCCATTGCCCGTCTCGGCGACAAGCATGTCTGCCCCTCGCATGGGGAGAACGCCATGGTATCCGGCGGCACCACCATGGCCGACGGCCGTCCCGTGGGCCGGGTGGGAGACGAGACCGGCTGCGGCGCGGTCATCGTCGAGGGCGACCTTGCCCGCGGCGGCTGCCACCATCGGCATGCCCGTGGGCGCGGCCCAGTCCACGCCGTCGCGGTTGCGCAACTGCTTCGGGATCGGGTGCATCCGGGGGCCGAAGCCGCTGGTCCGGGTTCCGGCGACGGGCGTGACGAAGGCCCCCGACAGGCCGCCGCCCGCCGTGGCCTCCGGGTCGAAGCAACCGAACCCCGGGGCGTTCGGCACGACGAAACAGGCCATCGGCCCCGACGGCCCCTCCACCCCCGCATAGAGCACCGCCGCAGCGCCCTCCCCCGGCCCATGCAACAGGACGAGCCGATCCCCCGGCTGCGCGTTGCGATCGAGGTCGAACCGCTTCGACATCATCACCAGCAGTTCGCCCGTGGCCGACCCCGCCAGCCCGCCGCGCAGCGCGGCCTCCGGATCGCGTCCAGCAGGCGGACGTCGCGGGTGGCCGCCGCCTCGTCGCGCAGGGCGCGGCTGCGGTCCATCAGGTCGTCGTCGAGCCAGGGGTCGGCGGCCTCCACGAACCGCTCGGCGCCGATCTGCGCGACCGTGAAAGCATAGCCCTCGGGTCCATAGAGCGACATCTGCAACAGGTCGCCCTCCGGCCAGCCGCAGGCCGATCACCGATCCCACGGGCAGGGCATCGAGCGGCCAGCAGCGCGCCGAGGGGCTGGGGCAGGCGGACGACCACGACGCGATCCTCGAACAGGGGCCGGCGCCGGACTTCGGGAAGAACGGTGGCGACGCTTGTGGTGTTCTCGATGGCGGTGCGGGTGAAGGTCACGCGCTGAACCGTCTCACCGGTGTCGAGTGCCGCGCCCCAGCTTCCGGCGGCGGCCTCGGCCTCCTCTCCGGTCAGGGTGCGGCCGGGGGCGGCAGGGGCCTCGGTGCCGTCGTCCAGAAGGCTGGCCAGGTCTTCGGTCCTCTGTGCCTGGAACAGCGCGAAATCCTCGCGGGAGGACAGCAGCGCCGTGGCGAGCCTTGCCGCCTGCATCAGCAACGGTGTCGCGATCACGCCGACCGGACCTGCGCCTATGCGATCGGCCAGGGTGGGCGGCGTCGTCAGGGTGCTGGGGGCGCCCGCTTCCTCGTCGGCCAGCCGCAGGATCAGCGGATCCCCCCGCAGCCGGACCAGCGCGGACCGGTCGAAAGCGGCCGAGGACCCGGGCGCGCCGGTCTCGACCTGCACCATCTCCGGCCCGTCGAAGGTGCCCTGCCTTTCCGGCAGGCGCTGCCAGATCAGCCATCTGCCGGCCATGGCCACCAGAACCGTGACGGCGGCACCGCCGCGCGTCAGCCGCCGTCGCAGCCCGCGGCGACGGGACTGCCGGGCGGACAGGGTGAAACCGGGATCGACGTCCAGTGGCCCGTCCGCCTTAGCGGACGATGCCCCCGCCGATACGGCCGAACCCGCCCAGGGATGGCGCGGTCGCGGCGGCGGGCGGGGCGGCCGGCTCGGATCGCGTCTGCGCTGCGGGTCGGGACGAACGGTTGCCCGGCTGCGCGCGCGCGGGCGACGCCCGCACGACCGAGGGCTGCGGCGCCGGGGTCGGGCAGGCCACGTCGTCAGCCGCGATCAGGTGCCGCCAGAGCGCGGCGGTCGGCGCATCGTCCGGGGGCGGACTGCCCCCCGCCTCGACATAGCGCCGGACGGAGGCCGCGGAGCCACGACCCCATTGCCCGTCGATTCCCGTGCGGTAGCAGTTCATCCGCGCAAGCTCGATCTGAAGCGCCCGCGCCATCAGCCCGTCGGGCGGATCGAAGGCCCCGTCCTCGACCAGGCGGGCGAAGGCCTCGGCATCCTCCCGACGCATCGCCTCCCGCGCGGCAAGGTTGTCCCAGGCGATGGGCTCGCCGTCCGGTCCGATGGCCAGCGCCCCGCCCGCGCCGGACCGCAGCCCCAGCAGGATCGAGGGGCGCGGCAGGCCGTCGTCGGGCGACAGGCTCGACATCCGCATGTCGGGCGACGGGTCGAATACGCGGACCTCGATCGGCGTGACGGGAACCGTGTCGGCCATGACGGGGCTCAGCATGGGAACGTCCTGCGCCGATGCCCCGACCGGCACGGCCAGCATCGCGCCCGTCAGCGCCAGGATCGTCGCGGTCCGCATCATGGACGTGACCTTAGCCCAGCGACGTGCGGCCGCAAAGAGGTCAGCCCGGCTGCGCCAGAAACAATGTCCAGCGTTCGCTGCGCCGGGTGTCGACCTCATGGAACTGCGCATCCAGATAGCCCCGCGCCAGGCAGTCGCGCTCGCCCCCGGATGACGAAACGCTCGGGCGCAAGGCGCATGGCCACACCGCCGGGCAGAAGCGGTTTGCCGAAAACATCCTGCGCGAAGACATAGACATATCGCGCGTCCAGCTCCTCCTCGATCCGGTCGACGCATTGATTCGGCCCGACCGTCCAGCAGCCCCGCGTCTCGAAGGTGTCGCGGACGTATCGGCCGAGCGCCAGGTTCGCGACGTCGAAGCTCTGGTTGCAGACGGCGAACTGCGCGTCCGCCGCCGCCACCGGCAGGATCGTCAGCGCCGTCACGACGACACCCCGGGCATGCGAATGGGGGAGAGGCAGAAAACCATCGTTTCCGATCTATGCACGGAGTTCGAGGATGCAAAGCGACAATCCGGCTGCTAGCCTGCACCGATGAAAGTCGTTCTTCTCGTTGCCGCCGGGCTGTTCGCCGCCGCGTCCCTCGGTGGGCTGGCCCTTGCAGCCGCGCGCCGCGGCGATGGGTCCATCGGGTTGAGGGACATGCTGGCGCGCAACGCCGACGCGCCCGTGCCATCGAATCGCACCGGCGGGATCGGCCGCGATCCGGTCCCTGACGTCGGATCCCATGCCGATGTCATGCCGAACGGCGGCAACCCGGGACAGGTCATGGCCGAAGATGCCGGGCCGGGCATCCCGCCGGTGCAGGCGGGCACGGATACCTTTCCCTTCACCGTGCCGGCGGCCGACGGCGGGACGCTCGACGTTCAGCGGCCCTCGTCCCGAACGGCTCCCGGTCGTCTTGCCGATGCCGTTCCCGCCGCTTCGGCGCCCATGTCCAGGCGCGACCCGATCGCCCGGCCGTCTCGCACGGTAACGAATTTTGCGCGCGCCGACGTCGCACCCGCGCGTCTGTCCGTATCGGAACCCTCCGTCTGGATGACGGGTGTTTATCGCTGATCCGTCGCATCGGGTTGACACGCCAGCGGCGGCGGCGGACCTTCCGCTTCAGACCCGTCACGAGCCCAGGGGATACCAGATCGTGAGACCATCGTTCCTGACCGGAGCCTTTATTCTGGCGGCGCTGCCTGCCCTGGGGCAGGATGCGCAGCCCACACTGGAAGTCGAATTGAACCGCACGGAGGACGTCGAGCAGGGAAACTGCGTGATGACCTACGTCGTTGCCAACCGCACCGATCGCACCGTCGGTCGCGCCGCCTATGAGATCGGCATCTTCGATGCGGCCGGACAGGTGATGCAGCTGATGGCACTCGACTTCGGCGAATTTCCCACGGGCAAGACCAAGATCGCGCGGTTCGGCATCCCGCAGACACCTTGTGCCGATATCTCGCGAATTCTCGTGAACGCCGCCGTCGCCTGCGAGGTGGACGGCGAGCAGGACAGCGACCTGTGCCTGTCGGCCCTTGCGACGCGATCCCTGACCGACATCCAGTTCGGGCTCTGACGCGATGTCCGGTCTTGCCGGGTTCGGCCTGCCCACACTCATCGTCTTCGCCCTTCTGGGCGCGCTCTCGGTGACCGCCGTGGCGACCGGGATCTGGAAGATGGCGCAATTCCATCGCCTCGGCGTTGGCCGCGCGTGCGAGGCCGAGACGATCCTCGACGACTGGCTGTCGGGCGAGGCGCCGCGGGCCGTCGAACGTGCGGCATCGCGGAGCTCCTCGGGCGCGCGCATCCTTCAGGCCGTGTTCCGCGCGCTCGGGGCGCGCCCCGACGATCCCCGCTATGCCGAGGAACTGGGCCGCCAGACCGCGCTGTCGGAACTGGCCGCGCTGGCCTCTCGCATGCGCCTTCTCGAAGTGGTGGTGCAGGCGGCGCCGATGCTGGGCCTGCTCGGAACGGTGATCGGCATGATCGACGCCTTCGCCGCCCTGTCGGTCGCGCAGGGTGCGGTGGACCCTTCCGACCTGGCAGGCGGCATCTGGACCGCGCTGACCACCACGGCGGCGGGCCTCGCCATCGCGCTCCTCGCCTACTTCATCGCGAACCTCCTCGAAAGCCGGATCGAGGCGGAGCGGACGCGGATGGAATCGCTGCTCTCGGCCGCGATCCACGGCCGTGTCGACGGCGGCCCGGCCGCCTGGCCGTGACGGTCGGGCTGAGGGACACGCCCTTGCTTCCGCCCCGCGAAGGGGGGCGGTTCCGGGTGCCGCTCACGCCCTTGGCGGACGCGATGTTCCAGCTTCTGATCTTCTTCATGCTGGCCGCGAACCTGACGCCCTATTCGGCCCTTCTTCTGCAAGGCGGCCCCCCCGTGGCCGGCACACCGGGGGGGGCGTCGGGCGGCTCCGGTCCTGCCGCCCCGGCAGGCACCGCGCTCTGGACGGTCGAAAACGGGCGCCTGCGCATCACGGGGCAATCGTTCGAATTCGACGACATTCCCGATCTGGCGGCCGGGCTGGCCGACGGCATCCGCGTCGTCCTGATCCTGCGCGACGCGGCGCGGGTTTCGGATGTCGCGGCCGTCCTCGAAAGGCTCGAAGGCAGCGGCATTTCGGCCGTCAGCATCGCCGCGGGCGCGGGGTGATCCATGCGCCGCCTGCTGACCGCTCCCCGCAAACCGTCCCGCAGGCTCGACACGTCCTTCGCGATCGTGAACATCGTGCTTCTGCTCATCTTCTTTTTCCTGGCTACGGGCCAACTGTTCGGCAGCCCGGATCCCGGCGTATCGCTGGCGCGGACGACGCAACTGCCCATTGCCGCCCTGCCACGTCCCCTGCTGATCGTGGGCGATGACGGCGCCTTGATCCTCGACGGCACGGCGGTGAACAAGGGTGTTCTCGGCCCCGCCATCATGGCCGCTACGGACGAGGAGCGGCCTGTCCTCAACGTCTTCATCGCTGGCGAGGCGCGGGCCACGGACCTCGTGGCGCTCCTGTCGAATTCGACCCTCGCGGCGGTCGAGATCCGCCTCGTCACGCTGGACGTCGACGAATGACGGGGGCGCGCTATGGGCAATGGCCCTGGGCCATCCTGGGGTCGCTTGCCGTGCACGGCGTCGCAGCAGTCGCGGCGCTGGCGCTCGCGGACCTCACCTTCGACCCGCCAGAGGCGCCCGAACTGCCGACGCCGGAATTTTCGATCTCGCTCCAGACCCTCGCCCCGGCCACTCTCGCCGGGGTCGAGGCGGTCCACCCCGACCCGGCCGTGGCCCCGGTCGAGATGCCCCCCGAATCCCTGCCGCCGATCTCCGACGCAGAACCGTCAGGCTCTGGCACCGGCGACACCGGCCCTTCCGCACCGCTGGCGCCCATCGCAGCGCCCCACACCCTTGCCCCCATCGGCCCCCTCACGCCGCTCGACCCCATCCCCCCTTCGGTGGCCGGGGCCGTCCCGCCCGCCGCTCTGACCCCCGTGGGTCCGCTCCCCGGGCCGTCCGTTGCCGTGGCCCCGGTGGCCGCCGAGGCCGGGCCGGCATCCGCACCCATCGGCGACCCTGATGCCCCGGTGATCGCCGCCCTGCCGCCGGTCGCCCCCGCGGAGCGGCCCGGACACGAGCCGGACACCATCGTCTCCGGATCCTCCCAGACAAGCGCCCCCAGCGTCCAGGACGTCTCCGTGGGGGAGCTTCTGGACCGCGTGGCGAAGGTTCCGGGCCAGGATTGCACGCTGGCCCTTCCCCGCCGGGCCGGCGCGGACGGCGCGGCCCTCGCCCTCATCGGCACCGACGGCGGCGCCCTCGACCGGCTGGCGCAGGCCATCCTGACGGGCGACCTGGCGGCAACGCCGCAGACGCGCGCGCTGATCGACCCTCGGCAGTGCCATGCGCTCGACTGGCTGCGGGGCGCGCCGGACCATCCCGCGACGCGGCTGGGGCTCCGCCTCGACGCGACCGTCGTGGACAGTGGCACCGCGCTCACCGGCATCGTGCAGGGTGTCGCGGGGCGGTATCTGACCGTCCTGCTGATCGACGACAACGGTGTGGTTCAGGACCTTGGGCCATTCACGACGGTGGCGGGCAACGTCGCGCGGATCGACGCTCCGGTGAACCGCGACGGCCCTGCCCGCGACACGCGGCAGATCGTCGTGGCCCTGACCACCCGCACCGCGCCTTCCGACCTGCGCGACCGGATGGGACGGCTGGCGGAAGATGTGTTCACCGGTCTGCCCGACGATATCCTGCGGGGCGATCTGGGGGTCGAGACCGTGGACATCCGCTAGGGCGGATCACTCGCCGGGGTCGGGCCCGGGCGGCGACGACAGCGTGACATGGGCCAGCGACACCGCCGCCTCCCCGCCCCGCCGGTCCAGTTCGGCCGCGACCAGTGGCAGGAGGTCCGCGGCCGGCGTGCCGGGCGCGGCCGCCGCGGCGCTGGCCAGCGGGCGGGGCGTAGCGACCGCGATCAGGAGTTGGCCGGCCGCCTCCGCCCCCGGCGGCTGTTCCAGCCCCACCCGCAGGACCCGGCGGTCGCCCACCGACGCGCTGAGCCTGTCGGAAATGTTCCAGACCGCGCCGTCGGGCGTCACCAGCGCCAGCCAGACGGGCCGCTCCAGCGGGTCGATCAACCGCCCCGTCAGCGCCGTACCGCTATCGACCGCGTCGCCGTCCAGCGCGAGGTCGAGCATCGCGCCCGCCTCGGCGCCGACCATGGGACGGGCGAAGTCAAGGACGGCGCATTGCGCGGCAGTCAGTTCTCGCGCCACGACCTCGGGCCTGCCGCCGAAGGCCGCGTCATAGGCGTCGGGCAGCGCGCTCCAGTCGGCGCCATGGCCGAACCCCTCGACGAGCCCCGCCATCGGCCCCGATGAGCGGCGCAGCGCCAGCGCGCATCCTTCGCCGAAGGTGGCGAGGAAGGCGGCCCGCGTGACCGGACCGGTGTCCGCCCGGGGGGCGTCGGGGACGGGTCCGTCCCCGGACTGGACAGGCGTGGTCCCGTCGCTTCCGATCAGTCCCTCGGTCCAGCCGTACCAGCCCGCCGCCCCCAGGATCGCGAAGAACAGCGCCACCAGAAGCCCGACGACACGGCGTTCGTCGCCTCGGTCCTCAAGGATTGGGGGCGCCGTGACGGTCGGCGGGCGAGTGCCCACGGGTCGCTGCTGCGTCATCATTCCGGCAACGGGGGGCAAGCGCAGGCCCGACGCGGAGGTGGGTTGCACGAAGGACGGCGCCAGGCCCGACGCCGCCCGCGACAACGGGGCGTCGCCGAGCATCGAAATCACCTCCGCCATGGAGGCCGGCCGATCCGCCGGGTCGGGTTGCAGCATGTGCGACAGGATGGCCTGAAGGTCCGCGGGCACGTCCGACAGGTCGGGCACCCGGCGGCGGGCCTCGACCGCCTCGACGATCGAGCCGCCCATGGGCAGCGCCTCGCCACGCACTGCGGCCGCGATCATGAGGCCCAGACAGTAGATGTCGGTCGCCGGGCCGATCTGCCCGTCGTAATGACCCAGTTGCTCGGGCGAGACGAACTTGAACTTGCCCGCGAACTGCCCGGCCATCGTGCCTTCGGTGACGAGGGGCGAGCGGGCGATACCGAAGTCGATCAGCTTCGCGCCCGCGATGGACCCGCCGGGCAGCATGACGTTGTCGGGCGACAGGTCGCGGTGCACGATCTGCATCTGATGCGCCTTGCCCAGCCCCGCCGCCAGCCGCCGCATCAGGCCGCGCGCCTCGATCGAGGACAGGGGGCCGCGCCGTTCGATCAGCTCCGACAGGGGGAAGCCCTCGATGAACTCCATGACGAGGCAATAGCGGTCGATCTGCGGATCCTGGACGAAGTTGTAGTACCGCACGATCGCATCGTCGACGAGTTGCCCCAGCGTCCGCGCCTCGCGCCGGAACATCAGGGCGATCTTCTCGTCGCCGGCGAGGTCGGGCTTGACCAGCTTGATGGCCACGGGGTCATGGGTGAAGACGTTTTCGCCGCGATAGACCTCGCCCATGCCGCCGGCCTTCAGGACATCCGTGATCTTGTAGTTGTTGTTGATGAGTGTGCCCATGGGCACCGTCGGGCCCGAGGCGGTGCCGGGGCGGGGGACGGGCGGGGGTGCGTTGCTGTCTCCGTAGGGCGGCATCGAAGGCTGCTCCGCCTTCGATTCCGGTACGTCGACCGGGCCATAGTCGGGGTCCGCGTCGGACGCGATCCCGGCGATGCGGGTGCGGTCGTCGTTGTCCCGGTCGTGCCCGTCGTCAGCCATCGCCGATGATCCCCTCCAGCGGCACCTCATCGAGATCTTGCGCCGGCGCCGCCCCTTCCTGCGGCGTCCGTGCCGCAGCGATGGCAATCAAGGTCACGTTGTCGCGCGCGCCCCGCTCCAGCACCAGGCGGACCATCGCATCGCAGGCCGTCTGGGGGTCCGCCCCTTCCAGCAGGTCGCGGATGTCGCCGTCGGGCAGATGCTCGGTCAGACCATCGGAGCACAGAAGCCAGATGTCGCCCGGCGCGGCGTCGAAGTCCCGCGTCTCGAGGTCGGGCAGTTCGGTTACGCCGATGGCGCGGGTGATGACGTTGCGGCGGGGATAGACCTCTGCCTCGGCCTCGGTGATCGCGCCCGATTCCAGAAGCTGGTTCACCTCCGTATGGTCGCGGGTCAGCCGTGTGAGCCGCCCCTCGCGCAGGCGGTAGAGGCGGCTGTCGCCGGACCAGATGACGCGCGCGCCGTCTTCCGCCACCAGAAGCGCGACGACGGTCGCGCCGATGGTGCCCAGCTGATTGACCTCGGCATGGTCGCGGATCGCCGAATTGGCCTGGGTCAGCCGGTCGCGGACCCGCGCCGTCAGGTCGTCCAGCCCGGCTGCGAGCCCGGTGGACCCCAGCGCCCGCACCACGGTCGTGCTGGCCACGTCGCCGGCGGAATGTCCGCCCATCCCGTCGGCCACGACCCAGAGACCGCTGTCGGGCATCGCCAGAGACGCATCCTCGTTGATCTTGCGGACAAGACCCACATCGCTGCGGTGCCCGGTCTTGTAGGTCAAGTTCATGTCCAGTCCCCCCTCAGGACGCGACCCCCATCTGAAACCGCAGGGCCGCCGGGTCGGGCAGGCCAGGCAGCGAAAGCCAGGCGGCGGGCGCACCGGCGCGCCACCAATGCGACCGTCCGGCCACGGCGGCGTCCGCTTCGGCCTTCCGCGGCCGCGAGCAGCGCGCTCATATCACCGTCGGCGTCGACGGCCCAGACCACGGCACTGGCCGGCTTTGTTGCAAGTCCCGCGAAGCGCGCGGCCAGATCCTTACCGGCGACGATGTCCTGCGCCTCCAGCGTCTTCCAGGGGGTCGGATCGATCAGGTCCGCCACTCCCGCCTTCGCCAGGATCAGGGGGTGCCGCCGCCCCACCCGGTCCTTCGAGAACCGCAGGACGCCCTGCAGGGCGCCGCCCATGCGGAACCGCAGCGGGGCTGCCGCGTTCCAGGCGGCATCCTCGCGCACCGCGCCGAACGCCGCGTCGATCCAGGCCTCCAGCCGCTCGGCCATGCCCTCGGGCCAGCCGTGCCGCAGGAAATGGCCCCAACAGGGGTGCTTGCCGAGGATCGCCGTCATTCAAGGCTCATGGTGCAGGAGAAATCGCTGAGTTCGGGCATGAGGCAGGGCACCGTCGTGCTGTCGGCCTCGGTCCGGTAGGTGATCGTGCGGCCGCCGATCTGGTGCGTCACCTCGGCCACGTTGCCGGAGACCTGGGCGCGGCCGCGCCGCAGGAAGTCGATGATGGCCCGGCGCCCGTCGCCATAGCTGGCCGCGCCCGCGCGCCTGGCCTCCGGCGGGTAGAGCTCCACCGACACGCCCGACCCCTCGCTCGGCCAGTCGAGGCGGATCGGCTGGTCGCCGGGCGCGGTGCGGATGTCGTCGCCGTTCAGCGTCAGGAGCGCCAGCTCCACCGAGGGCGAGCTGCTGACGTGGCTGTTCAACGTGCTCCCCTGTGGCTCGGGCGGGCCGCCGCCGAAGAAGGCCGCGCGAATCGTCTCTGCCCACTCGAACTGGCGCAGGTCGGCGGGGTTCAGGCCGTCGCCCACGGCGCTGCCGGGCACGGGCACGATGCCTTCGGCCGTGCGGGTCACATGGGGGCCGAGCCAGGTGCCGTCGAAGCGGTCCATCCGGCCGCCTGCCGCGAAGAACTCGCCGAAGACGCCCGAGGAGATGTGCCGCCCGTCCCCGAACGGATAGAGCGGCGCCGCGAACTGCGCGCAGAACTGCGAGACTTCCTCGTTCAGGGCGCGGTTCAGGTCGGATATGGTCGCGTCCTGCGCCACGGCGCGGAACTTCCGCTCCATTGCGCCCAGCCAGTCGGCCATCGGCGGCGGCAGCGCGCTGTTGCTCGCAGTCAGGCGCGACAGGATCTGCTGTAGCACCTGTTCGTCGGCCGCGGACGGCGCGCCCGCGGCGATGCGGGGGTTGTCGCGCAACTCCCCCACTACGGCGAGGATGGCGTCGCTGGGCCGCGACCCGCGCTCGCCGCGCAAAAGCAGGTGCCATTGCTCGAACCGGCCGGCGATCCGCTCGACCTGACGACGCTGCACGTCCTCGGTGGCGCCCCCGGCGGCGGCGCCGACGCAGTCCTGCGCCTTGGTGTTGTTCTGCGCGGCGTCGAGAACCACGCCGCTGAACACGCCGGAGCGCTGATAGATCCGGCGGAATACCGCGTCGCCCGTGTTCGACCCGAGCTCTCCGCCCCCCGCGGCCGCGGCCAGGTCGGCGGCGACGAGCCCTTCGATCGTGTCGTAGAGCCGGGTGAGCCGCGTCTCCTCCTCGACCGTCTCGACCAGCTTCAGAAGGGGCGAGGAGGCGGGCGATGCTGCGGCACCGAGCGCGTCGTAGCCCGGCGCGTCCCGCACCATGGGCGCCAGCCGCAACCCGTCCAGCATGGTGGTCCAGGCATCGACGAAATCGCGGCCGTAAAGCTGGTGCAGTTCCCCCTCCAGCCCCGAAAGTTGCCCGTCGTGGTCGACGCGGGCGGCGGCCTCGCCCAGCACCCACTGGTCGTCCTGAAGCCGCTCACGGGCGTTCGTCAGCTCCTCCAGGAAGAACCCCCAGTAGCCCTCGAAGGTGAACAGCGAGGGGATCTCCACCGCGGCGACGTCGCCGCCCTGTACGGCGAAGACCTGCCCGCCCGCCGGCCCCAGCCGCTCCGACAGGTCGAAGGGTGGCACGCCGGAGTTGACGGAGCGGTCGCGGATCGAGGCATAGGCCTGTTCGGCCAGCGGCAGTTCGGTGATGTCCTGCCGCGCGCGGGCCACGAGTTCGGCGTCGATCGGGATGTCGATGCGGCGGGTGTCGTCCAGTGCCAGCATGGCGGTCAGATGGGCCTTTAGCGCCTCGCGCTCGTCGATCTGGCCCACCTGCGCGAAGGTGCCGCACCAGACCTCGCCCAGATAGGACTGGATGGCCGCGTCGTCGGTCTTGCCCTCGCCCTGTCCGCCCAGCAGCAGATAGACCTTGAGGATGCGATAGATCGACGGGATGTCGCGCTCGAGGATCGCGGCCTCCAGATCGGTCTCGACTTGCAGGATGGCGCGCGGCCGCAGCATCCGCTCCAGCCCGTCGGGATAGGCCCGCATCGCCGCGCCGTTCAGCCGTTCGCGCTGACCGAGGCCCAGCCCCTCCCAGGTCTCCTGCTCACGCGTATCGCCATAGCCCGCCATGGCGCCGCGCAGCATGTCGAGCGGTTGCAGGCTGGGCGCGGGGTCGGCGTCGGCGATCACCACGTCGCGCAGACGCGGCTCGTCCTGACCAAGATCGGCCATGGCATCCGCCTTGGCTCGCGACATGGCGCCCAGCACCTGGTCGATGGGCGTGCCCTCCTGCGTGCCGGAGGTGAAGTAGAACCCCCGCAGGATGGCGTTGGTCTTGTAGCGCGTCGGCTCGAACACGCGGCGCAGGAAGGTGGTGACGTTGTCGCGCATCAGCGCCATCTGCCCGGGCAGGCCGAAGATCGCAATGCCGCTGAAGGCGTCGGGTTCCTCGGACATGCGGTCGATGGTCTCGTCCGACAGGCGGGTGACGAGCGCGTCGAAATGCTCGCCCACCTGGCTCCATGTCTCGGCCTGCCGGTCGTGGGTCTGGAAGGTCGTGCTCCAGACGCCGCGCCGCCGGGCGGCCGAGAACGACGCGAGATACTCGCGGAACCCCGCGATCAGGTCGGCCTTGGTGAACAGGACATAGACCGGGAAGTCGATCTCGAGCCGTTCGTGGATCTCGGCCAGCCGCGCGCGCACCGTCGCGGCATGGGCCGCGATCTCGGTCTCGGAGGCGTTCATCATGTCCTCGACCGAGAAGGCCAGGATCACGCCGTTGATCGGCTGGTTCGGGCGGCCCTTCTTCAAGGGGTCAAGGAAGGCGTTCCACGAGGCCCTGTCCGCCTCTGCCCCGCTGTCCTGCGTGGTGTAGCGCCCGGCGGTGTCGATCAGGACGGCGTCCTCCGCGTACCACCAGTCGCAGTTGCGCGTGCCGCCGAAGCCTTCGACCGCGTCGGGCTTCGAGCCCGGAACCTCGATCCCCGCATTGGCCAGCGCGGTCGTCTTGCCCGCGCCCGGCGGCCCGATGATGACGTACCACGGCAGGTCATAGAGGTCGGTCTTGCCCCCCGCGTTCTTCAGCGTGGCCAGCGCCTCCTGCATCCGTTCGGCGAGCACCTCGCCGTCGCCCAGGGGCGCGCGCTCGATCAGTTCCTCCCGCAGCGCGCGGGCGGCCCTTCGGCGCTTGCGCCACTTCAGCAGGCGCGCCAGCAGGATCGTCCCCACCAGAAGACCGATCACCGTCGCGCGCAGCCAGATCGTCGAGAACGGCGCTCCGGGAATGCGCGGCATCCCGAACCAGATCGCCAGGCACAGGACCAGAAGCCCGAGCAGCAGGATCGGGATCCGCAGCCAGGAAATCCGCCACAGCCGCCGGGGGCCGGGGATGGGAACGACGCCGAACAGCCTCATTGGCCCGCTTCCTTCGCCATCAGGGTCTCGACCCGCCGGTTCGGGCCTCGGCCCGCCGCGGTGGCGTCGTCGGCGATGGGATCGGTAGTCCCCGCGCCCTCGGCCTTCGGGCGCGCCGGATCGTCGATGCCCTCCGCCAGCATGTCGCGCACCATGGTGGCGCGGGCGACCGACAGCGCCTCGTTCGTCTTGAACTGCCCGCGGAGGCTTGCGGACACGCTGTCGGTGTGGCCCACGACGCGAACCTCGCCGGTCTCGGCGTTCACCGCCTCCAGGATGCGCGCGGCGAGGGGGGCGAAGTCGCCCTCCAACTGGTCGCTGCCCGACCCGAAGCGCAGCACCTTGCCCAGCCGCACATAGATGAAATCGTTGAGCGCGCCGACGTCCACCGCACCCGCCGCGATCTGGGGCGCCAACGTCGCGCGGATGCGTTCGATCTGCGTGGCCTCGGGTGCCTGGTATTCCACCACCGGGGCGGAGCGTTCGATGGTCACGGCGGGCAGGTTGCGGTGCAGGCCCAGCACTCCCGCCTGAACCTCGGCCTCCTGCCGGTTGAGCAGCGTCGACAGCGTCAGGAACGGCGCCACGACCATGCCGAGCGCGATGGCCATGACCACCCAGACCGGCAGCCCGCCGTATCGCCGGCGATCGCCCAGCGGCACCGCCTCCCATGCGACCGAGATGTCGTCGCCAGGCCGCGTGACCACCCGACGCAGCGTCTCGTAGAGCGCGGCGCGCCCGCGCTGCAACTCGACCGATCCGCCGGCACTGGTGCGGTACTGTCCCTCGAACCCCAGTTGCAGGCAGATCAGCATCAGCTCCAGCACGTCGTAGCGCTGGCCCGGCGCGCGCATGGCGTCCTCCAGCCGGCGAAAGAAGTTCACGCCCGAGGAGCGGTCGTTGAAGAACCGCGCGGCCATCCCGTACTGGATCCAGGCGCCCCGGTCGGTGCCGGGCAGGTTCTGCACGATGTCGTCCGCCGTGGCCGACAGGGCGTATTTGGCAAGGTCGATGTCCTGCGGGGCGACGCCGGCCTGCAACGCGCGACGCTCGAACTGGTCGATCTCCCGCGCGGTATGCTCCGGCAGGGGGCCGCTCTACATCTCGACGAGGCCCGTCCTGAGGCGCCCGAGCAGGATCAGCAGGTCCGAGGCCGCCCGCACGATGGGGTTGCGAATGGCCGTCTGCGCAAGGCCGCTGGGCCGCAGCGCATCCTGAAGCGAGATGCGCGGCTCGACCCGGTCGGGGGCCGCATCCTGCCGGGGAAGCTCGGGGAACAGGCCGCTGTTCGGGGCCGCGCCGCCGAAGGGCGCGGGCTGGCCATAGGGCTGTTGCTGCGGATAGGGCTGCGCGGGCTGCTGCGGCGGCGCCAAGCCGCCCCTCTGCCCCGGCAGCGCGCCGCCGATGACGGTGCGGTCGCCCGGCGGGGCCTGCGTTCCACCCGAACCGGGGCGGGGCACGGCGCGCGGCGCATCGGCGGGCCGGGGCAGCGGCTGCCCGAACACTGTCCGATCCTTGTCGTCGTCGCACCCTGCCATCGTGCGATCCCCTCAGAAGTTGTCCGGTACGGCCCAGAGCTCCAGCCGCAGGTCCGGCCAGTTGCCGGCGAAAGGCATCCCCACGGCGGGAGCCACGGAAAACTCGCGCCAGAGGTCGGTCGACTTGTCGAAGACGAAATAGACCTTGCTGGCCACCACCCGAATGCGGCGGGGCGGATTGGGCAGATGCACCGGGCCCACGCCGGGCAGCTTGTTGTTGATGATCTCCTTCATCCGTGTCGACGGCCCGACCTTGCACGATTGCGGGAACTGCGCCTGGATCTGCGTGAGCGGCAGGTTCGCGCCCACTTCCACCACGAAGGTCGCCGAGGCGAAGAGCTGCCGGTCGTTGACGATGGCCGCATAGCTGCCCGGCCGCACCTCGCACAGGGGCAGGCGGACGGCGCGGCCCATGTCGCGCGCCAGAAGCCGCTGGATGTCCGACACCACCGGGCCGAAGCTGGCGCGGGCATCGTCGTGGTCGTAGGCCGCATGGTCCGCCGCCCGCCGCTCCCCCTGGTCGAAGGTCGCAAGCTCCCCGGCGAGCGACACGAGCTTCTCGAACAGGCGCTCGGGGTGGACGACGCGGCTCGACGACAGGCGGCGCAGGATCGGCAGATCGCGGTTCAGCACCATCAGCATCGGGTAATCGGTGGCCTGCATCCCGCTGCCGGACGACGGGTCGGAGGCATAGCGCGCCAGCGGGATGCACTGGTAGCCCGTCCGCGGCGTCTTGCGAAGCGACAGCTCCAGCCGGGGGTGCGCCAGGTCAAGCGTCTGCTCGATCCGGCCGGAGGCCGCGTTGTCCACCACCGTCTCGGGGGCGATGCGCCAGCGGGTCGCGGCGGCGGCCGCACCCGCGCCGACCTCGCGCCCCGACACCGATACGTCGGGCAGCGACAGCCAGACCGTCAGCCCCGCCGCATCCTCCGGCACGGGGATGGATTCGGGCAGGGGCGAGGTGCCGGACGCGTCAAAGGGGGTGCCGTCGGGCAGGATGCCCACGGCGGCGCGCAGCCCCAGCTTGCTCTGCCGCGCCAGGTCGCGGTCGATCTTCATCTCGGCCAGCCCCCTGGGATAGAGCGTGGCCAGTCCGGTGCGCGCGCGAAGCTTAGCCTCTTGATAGCGGTCGGCCTGTTGCAGGTGCTGCGGCTGCAGGAACAGCCTCTCCTGCCAGGCGACCTTGCTGACCAGGACATCGCTCAAGCCTTCCCTGGGGGGCATCCACGCCGGAATTCCAGTTGGCCGCGACAATGCGGCGGCGGACCGGGAAGGGTCAAGCCGCCCCCGGTTTGCCGCCCCGTCCCGGCGGTCAGAATTGCAGCCGGACCTGCGCGGTCACGCCGACGCTGTCCAAACGGCCCGACAGCCGCCCGTCGAGCCGGACCGACCCCGTCACCTGCCGCGCCGGACCGACCTGCCCCTTCTCGAGAATGCGGACATAGTTCAAGCCAACGCTCACCTCTCCGTAGCTGCCCAGGTTCTCGACCGAGATGCGGTCCGACCCGCCCGAGCTGTCGAAGAACGTCGACTTCAGATCGTCCGAGAAATCGGCGTAATAGGTCGCGGTCCCGAAGGTCGACAGCGCGCTGCGCTCGTCCGGAGCCACCTTGGTGCGGGCGATCGTGCCGCCGACGAAGCCGATCTTCGTCGTGGTGTCGTCAAGCTCCAGCCGGGCGCCGCCGGCGAACCGCACCGGGTCCGTCTCCTGCCGCGACAGGGCGAAGCCGGCCGTCGGCACGAACACCCAACCTCCGTCCTCCGGGCCGAAAGGGATGGCATAGCTGACCGACCCGCTCAGGGTGTGGCCCGTGCTGTCGAAGGTCTGGTCGAGCACGCCGATCCCGCCGCCCGCGACGAAGCTGCGCGTGCTCAGGTCGAACTCCGTCTCCTCGTAGCGGTACTGCAGATCGGCGACGAAGGGTCCGCGCGCGATGGCGACATAGACGCCGCCATAGGCCAGGTCGAAGTCGTTCTCGCTGCGCGCGGTGATCCGGTCGGTGATGACCTCGCCGGTGCGCGGGTCGAAATCGAAGATGTCCTGCTTTACCGTTCCGAAGGTATATCCCGCCGTGCCCCCCACGGTGACGTCGTACCCGGCGATGCCGCCGTCGACGCAGCCGTAGTCGGCGCCGAACTGCACGCCGCCGTAATTGGCGTCCAGATCGTTCTCGAAGGTTCCGGTCGAACTCGTCACGTCGCCCTCGGCGGAGGCGGTCCCGCCGATGGCACGGCTCCAGACGCCCGGGCTGCAGGTGTCGCCCCCGGGCGAGACCAGCGCGCTGACGAAGGGGCTGCTGGGCCGGTTGACGACCTGTCCAATCAGGGCCTGGGTCAGGCTGACGGTGCCAGACAAGCCGCCGACGGCCGGGTTGACCGCCGTGGTGACGAACTGGTCGCCGTTCCGTTCCTCCAGTTGGTAGACGAGCGCGCCGACCGAGGCGAGACCGCTGACCGTGCCCACGCTGTAGGCGTTCGCCTGCGTGTCGTCGACGTCCACCACCAGAATGCCCCCCGGGTCGAGCGCCCCGGGCGTGCCCTGCCCCTCGAACGCGAGGTTGAGCGAACCGGTCAGCGCCCCGTCGCGCACCCGCAGGTAATCGGCGAAGGCACCCGGCCCGCCGCCGCCCGCTCCGGTATTGAGGTTGATATCGAACCGGAGCGTGCCGCCGTTGCTTACCAGCGGGCCGGTCACGTCCATCGCGTCATAGCGGACGGAGGCGCCGCCGGACCCTTGGCTCAGGTCGGTGACGGAGGTGCCCTGCAGGCGTCCGCCGCCTGCCAGCACCAGCCCGGCGTCGCTGCGGAGCATGCCCGCCTGCGTGACCGACCCGTCGAAGCGTGCGCCGCCGAACGACAGGATCGTCGCACCGTTCGCGTTGACGAGAGCGTTGTCGACCGTGCCCCGGTTGGTCAGCGTGCCGGTGTTGGTGATCTTCCCGCCGCTGAGCGCAGCCGTTTCGGTCACGGCGACGGTGCCCGCGTTCCTTGCGGCCGAGACCCGCACGCCGCCATCCTCGACGCGGACGGTTCCCGCATTGTCGAGGCTGCCGAGCCGCGTCCCCGAGACGGTGACGAGGGTGCCCGCCGCGCGGTTCGTCACCGGGCCCGTGACGGTGCCGGCGATCCGGCCCGTGGCGACGTTGGTCAGGCTGCCGTCGAGCGTGCCGTCAACTACGATAGTGCCGCCCGTCACCTCGACCCCGGAGGCGAGCGAACCGCCCGCCTCGATCCGCAACGTCGCGTCGCTGGAAACGGAGCCGGCGCGCGCCGCGCCGTCCACGATCAGCTCCCCGCCGTTGATGATCGCTCCCGTCACCGTCCCCGCCAGCGAGGTCCGGGCGGCGTTGGCGAGATCACCGGTCAGCGTGCCGTCGATGTCGAGCGTGCCGCTGTTGGCGAGCCGTGCCGCCGTCAGGTTGCCCGCGTCGTCGATGGTCATGGCGCCGCCGTTGCGGAAGGCGCCCCCGACGCGCGCGGCGCCGGTGACATCCAGCTCCGCGGTATTGGCGACGTCGCCCGATACCGAGGCGCCTTCGGCCAGCGTCGCCAGCCCCCCGACGTTCGACAGGGCGCCGGTCAGCGCGCCGCCCAGCGTCACCTGCCCCGCGCCCGTGTTGGACAGGACGACCGCGGTGACGTCGCCGTCGATCCGCGCCGTGCCGGCGTTGACGAGGTTGCCCCCGAGGATCAACCCGCCGGCATCCTCGACGACAAGGTCGCCCCTGTTCCGCAAGCCGTTTGCCGTGACCGCATCGCCCACGGTCAGGTTGCCGTCGTTCGCGATCCCGCGCCCCACGTTCAGCGTGCCGGTGATCGTCGTGCGCTCACCGCTCGCGCCGATGGAGAGGTCGCCGCCGATGGACCCGGCCAGTCGCGCGACGCCCGCGGTAATCAGGTCGCCCGTCACGCGGCCCCCGGCCAGCGTGACCGCGCCGCCCTCGTTCCGGACGGTGCCGTCGATGACCGAGGCCGCGTCCATGCTCAGATCGCCCCGCCCGCGGTTGCGGAGCACCAGCGGCGGAGCCCCCGAGGCCGATACCCGCGCGCCGGTGACGGACAGGCCCCCGTCATTGACGATGCTGCCCGCCGCCAGGTCGAAATCGACCGTGCGGCTGTCGCCCGCCGCCGTATCCGACAGAAACTGCCCCGCCACCGACAGCGCGCCGGTCTGGTCGACGTCGGCCCCGGCCCGCAGGGTCAGGTCGCCACCCAAGTCGCCCTGGACCGTGGCCGAGCCGCCCGTCACGTCGACATCGCCGGTCACCTCGGCCACCCCGTCGCGCAGGCCGTTGAGGTCGAGCGTGCCGGAGCTGTCGATGGCGCCCGCCACCGTACCTGCCACCGTCAATGCACCCGTGTTCGCCACCGCCCCCGAACCGCCATCCACGGTCAGGCGGTCGCCCGTGGCGACAGTCAGCGTTCCGGCGTTCGTAACCGCCCCCGCGGCCAGGTCCGCCGTGGTGGTCAGCGTGGTCGCGTTATCCAGCGTGCCCGATACCGCCAGACCGCCGGTCTGCGTGGCCGTCGTGCCCGCTGCAAGACGCAGGTCGCCGTCCACGTCACCCGACAGCGTGACCGACCCCGCGGTCACGTCGACGTCGCCCGTCACTTCGACCGTGCCGCCGGAGGCGCCCGTCAGCCGCAGGTCCGATGAACTGTCGATGTCACCCCTGACACTGCCCGCAACCGTCAGGACGCCCGTGTTCGTGACCCGACCATCGTTCCGCGTGATCCGAAGGCGGTCGCCGGCAGCGACCGTCAGATTGCCCGAAGTATCCACCCGGCCCGCATCTACATTCGCCGTCGTGACCAACGTCACACCGTTGTCCAGCGTGCCGTCCACATCCAGCGCCGCGCCCTGCGTGATCGTGCCGCCCGTCAGGTTCAGGTCGCCGGTGATCCGGCCGCCGACCGATGCAGTGCCCGCGGTGACGTCCACGTCGCCCTTCACCCTGCCCGCCAGGGTCAGGGTCGCTGAACTGTCGATGTCGCCGTTGACGCGGCCCGACGCGGCAACGGTCAGGTCGCCGTTCCCGGTGTTGGCGATGCCCGCCGTCGTCACCGTGCCGGTCACGTCCATGTCGGCGCGGTTGTCGATGGCCGCGCCGCCGACCGTCGACTCTCCGTCGAAGGTCAGGCTCGCCCCGTTCTCGTTCGTCACCTGGCCTTGGACGTCGCCCCCCACCAGGGCCTCCGCATTCGCGCCGGCGTTGGTCAGCGCGCCCGTCAGCGTGCCGTCGAGGTCCGCGTCGCCCGCATTCGCCACGTCGCCCGCGATGACTCCGCCGGAACTCCTTACCGTCAGGTCGGACTGCGGACCGTTCGTCACCGCACCGGCGATCCTGCCTGCGATGATGACGGCCGCGCGATCCGCCGTCGTGCCGTTCGACACGATGTTTCCCGCGATCCGCGCCCCGTCGTCCACGGACAGGCTGCCGGCGTTCTGTACCTCCGCGACCGTCAGCGTGCCCGATTGCACCGTCGCGGCCCCCGCGTTGTCGAACCGCCCGCCCACCGTCGTGTCGCCCGCGACGTCCAGCGTGCCGGTCGCGCGGTTGTCCACGTCGCCCGCGATGTCCGCGCCGTCCATGTCGGTATCGCCCGAGGTTGCGAGGGACCCGATCCGACCGCCGATGGCGAAACTGCCGCCCGCGCTCACGACGACCGCCGCAGCGGTATCCAGGGCCGCGCCGCTCACCGCGATGTCGCGGCC
The DNA here is from genome assembly GCF_001403735.1 of Jannaschia rubra. Taxonomy (GTDB): domain Bacteria; phylum Pseudomonadota; class Alphaproteobacteria; order Rhodobacterales; family Rhodobacteraceae; genus Jannaschia; species Jannaschia rubra. The sequence goes on along the minus strand of NZ_CXPG01000020.1, from coordinate 170,091 downwards.
GACGGTCAGCCGGGTCAGCGATCCGTTCGCCCCCGTCAGCTCCAGGTTCGACACCGTGCCGTTGTTCAGCCGCGTGCCCTCCGCCGACCATTCGCCCGACAAGTCGCTGCCGATCGTGGTGGTGCCCGCATCCTGCAGGTCGATGGTCGCCGCAGAGGCCGCTGCCTGGGCGATGGTGTCGCCGGTGATGATGTAGCCACCCACCGTGAACCGCAGGCCCCCGACCGCAGGGGCGGTGCCGTCTTCGACGGTCACGGTCCCCGGGGTGCCGTCGAAGACCACGACCCTGCCGTCGGAAAAGGCGACCGGACCCCCGCCGTCGGTGAAGTTCTCGTCGGTCCGGTTCCAGACGCCGTCGCCGCCGACCGTGCCTGCGTCCGGCCCGTCCCAATTCAGTACCTGCGCCCGTGCCGGACCGGACAGGGCGATGAGCATCGACAGGGTCGTCAGGGCGGTCGAGCACAGAAGACGACGGTTAATCATGGCAGGGGTATCCGGCAGGAGACATTGGGATTTTAAGCGGACGTTGCCGCGGCGTCGGGTTCGCCGCAATCGCCGTCTGTCGGCGACTCTCCGCTTGTTGCCGCAGGGCACCATCGGACCTCGTGCCGGTAAGTCGGCGCGCACCTCGCGGGGCCTTCACGACGCTGCGGCGGGGCCAAGACACTTGCATCCGGGCGCCGGTTGGGAAACCGTGCGGAACGCATGGCCTGCGACCTTCGGGGTCGGCCGGTCCAGATCAGGGAGAGATCACATGACGAATCGACGCACATTGATGAAGGCCGTGGGCGCGCTCGCGGCGCTGTCGCTGACGGCGGGCGCGGCCCTCGCGCAGCAGCCGTCCTTCTTTCGCATCGCCACCGGCGGCACCTCGGGCACCTATTTCCCGATCGGGGGACTGCTCGCCAATGCCATCTCCAACCCGCCGGGCAGTCGCCCCTGCGACGAGGGCGGCGCCTGCGGGGCGCCCGGCCTGATCGCGACGGCCATGTCCGCGAACGGGTCGGTCGCCAACGTCAACGGCATCGCCGGCGGCACCATCGAATCGGGCTTCGCCCAGTCCGATGTCGCAAGCTGGGCCTACACCGGCACGGGCATCTGGGAAGGGCAGGAGCCGGTCGAGAAGCTGCGCGCCATCGCCAACCTCTACCCCGAATCGATCCACCTCGTCGCTTCCGCAAACAGTGGCATCGAATCGGTCGCCGATCTTGCCGGCAAGCGGGTCTCGCTGGATGAGCCGGGATCGGGCACGCTGGTCGATGCGCGCATCATCCTGGAATCCGTGGGCCTGTCGGAATCGGACATCGAGGCCGAGTTCCTCAAGCCCAGCCAGGCGGCAGACCGGATGCGCGACGGCGCGATGGACGCCTTCTTCTTCGTCGGTGGCTTCCCGGCCGGGGCGATCGCGGAACTGGCCTCGCAGCAGGACGTGAAGGTCATCCCCATCGACGGCGAGGCCGCGGCGTCCATCCTGGGCCAATACGACTTCTTCGCCGAAGACCTTATTCCCGCCGGCACCTACGAGGGGCAGGAAGACGACATCACGACCATCAGCGTCGGCGCCCAATGGGTCACCTCGGCCGACCAGCCGGAGGAGCTGGTCTACGAGATCACCAAGGCGCTGTGGAACGACAACACCCGCGCGCTGCTCGACGGTGGCCACGCCAAGGGCAAGATGATCACCGCGGAGACCGCGCTCGATGGCGTGGGCATCCCGCTGCACCCGGGTGCGGAGCGGTTCTACAGGGAAGCCGGCCTGATCGAGTGACCTGCTCGCGCCCCCGGTTCCGCCGGGGGCGTCAGCCCGAAGGGCCGCAAGCAACGGCGGCACGCAAGGCTGCGGACGGCGCGGGACCATCCCGCAAGACGGCCCGGAGCGGTCGCGCCGCCGCCCGCGCCACCCCAGAGGGAGGATGACCGATGAGCGATCAGAAGGCCGGCCCCGCCGGCGGCGGCGCGGCCCATGAACCGGCGGTCACGCCCCTGACCGAAGCCGAACAGAAGGCGCTCGAGGAAAAGTTCGACAGCGAGGTCCGTTTCCGCCCCCTGTCGCCGCCGGTCCTCATCGCCTCCTCCACCGCGCTGTTCGTCCTCGCGTGCTTCCACTACTATACCGCCGGCTTCGGCATCCTGCAGCAGACGACGCACCGGGGGATCCACCTCGCCTTCACGCTGGGCCTCGTCTTCGCGGTCTTCTCGCTCTCGGGCCGCGCGCAGAGCGACCCCGGCCGCTCCACCCTCCTGTCGCCGCTGGGCCTGCCGCTTCTGGACTGGGCCTTCATGATCGGCGGCGTGGTCTCGGCCATGTACGTGCCCTGGGTCTTCGACACCCTCTCGATGCGCGTGGGCAACCCCAGCCCCGTCGACGTGGCCATGGGCACCATCCTGATCCTCACCCTGCTCGAGGCGACGCGCCGCGCGATGGGCTGGCCGCTGCCGGTCATCGCCATCCTTTTCATGGCCTACGCCTACTTCGGCCAGTCGATGCCCGGCATCCTGGTCCACCCCGGCGCGTCCTGGGCGTCGCTTGTGAACCACCTCTACCTGACGAGCCAGGGCATCTACGGCACCGCGCTCGGCGTGATCGCCACCTATGTGTTCCACTTCGTCCTGTTCGGCGTGCTGGCCACGCGTATCGGGCTGGGACAGCTGTTCATCGACCTCGCCAGCGCGCTCGCGGGCCGCTATGCGGGCGGGCCGGCCAAGGTGTCGGTGCTGTCCTCGGCGATGCTGGGCTCGATCTCGGGCTCCTCCATCGCCAACACGGTGACCACCGGGTCGCTGACCATCCCCGCGATGATCAAGATCGGCTACAAGCGCCACTTCGCCGCCGCGGTCGAGGCCGCGTCCTCCACCGGCGGGCAGATCACGCCGCCGGTCATGGGCGCGGTCGCCTTCCTGATGATCGAATACCTCGAAGTTCCGCTGACCACGATCCTGACGGCGGCGCTTGTGCCCGCCTTCATGCATTTCTTCGGCGTCCTCGTGCAGGTCCACATGGAGGCCAAGCGCCTCGGCCTGCGCGGCCTGTCGAAGGAGGAGCTGCCCGACGCCTGGAAGGTGTTCAAGGCGAACTGGCTGACGATCGTGCCCCTGATCGTGCTGGTCGCGATCCTCTTGTCGGGGCGCACACCCTATTCGGCGGCCTTCTGGGGCATCACGGCCAGCATCGGCGTCATGGCGGTGCAGAACCTGATGTCGCGCGGACTGGCCGACGGCATCAAGGGCACGGCGATCGACATCTGGGACGGCTTCATCCTGGGCGCGAAATACTCCCTGTCGGTGACGGTGGCCGCGGCGCTCGTGGGCGTGGTGATCGGGGTCGTCACGCTGACGGGCGTGGGGTTCAAGATCGTGTTCCTCGTCACCTCCACCGCGGGCGGCTGGGCCGAATCCGTGGCGCCCCTCATCCCGTTCGAGATGATGACCCCGGCGACGCTCACGCTCCTCTTCACGCTGATGATGACGGCGGTGGTCTGCATCCTGATGGGCTGCGGCATCCCGACGACGGCCAACTACCTCATCATGATCGCCATCGCCGCGCCCATCCTGGGCGCCCTCGGGGTCGAACCGCTGGTCGCGCATTTCTTCGTCTTCTACTACGGCGTGCTGGCCGACGTGACACCGCCCGTGGCGCTCGCGGCCTATGCGGCGGCGGGGATCGCGGGGGCCAATGCGTTCAAGGCCGGCAACACCGCGTTCCGCCTGTCCATGGGCAAGGCGCTGGTGCCTTTCGTCTTCGTCTTCTCGCCCTCGCTCCTTCTCGTGACGCAGGGGTTCACCTGGCCGCTGTTCATCCTGGCGTTGTCGGGCGCGATGCTAGGCATCACGGCGCTGTCGGCGGCCTTCTCGGGCTATCTGACGCAGCCGCTCCGGGCCTGGGAACGGGCGCTGCTCGCGGTGGCGGCGCTCCTTTTCGTGGCTCCCGACCTCGTGACGACGCTGGTGGCCGCGGCAATCTGCCTTCCGGTGGTGATCCGGGGGGTCATCGGGGGCCGGGCGGCGGCGGCCTGACGGACGCCCTCCGGACCAGGACAACATCGAAAGGGCGCGCATGCATCTGTTGATAATCGGGGCCGCGGGAATGATCGGCCGCAAGCTGGCCGAAAGGGTCGCCGTCACGGGCCGGATCGGCGACCGCGCGGTCGACACGCTGACCCTGGCCGACGTGGTCGAGCCGGAGGCCGCGCAGGACTTCGCCGGCACCCGCCACGCCGTTACCGCCGACCTGACCGAGCCGGGCACCGCCGAGCGGCTGATCGGGGCGCGCCCCGACATCGTCGTCCACCTCGCCGCCATCGTCTCGGGCGAGGCGGAGGCCGATTTCGACAAGGGCTACCGCATCAACCTCGACGGCACGCGGGCGCTGTTCGACGCGATCCGCCTGACCGACGGCTATGCGCCCCGCGTCGTCTATGCCTCCTCGCTCGCCGTCTTCGGCGCGCCCTTCCCGGATGTGATCGCCGACGATTTCCACCTGACGCCGCTCACCAGTTACGGCACGCAGAAGGTGATGGGGGAGCTTCTGCTCGACGATTATTCCCGGCGGGGGTTCATGGACGGAGTGGGCATCCGCTTCCCCACCATCTGCATCCGTCCCGGCAGGCCCAACAAGGCCGCCTCCGGGTTCTTCTCCGGCATCCTGCGCGAGCCGCTGAACGGACAGGAAGCGGTGCTGCCGGTGGACGAGGACGTGCGCCACTGGCATGCCAGCCCCCGCTCCGCCGTGGGCTTCATCGAACATGCGGCGACGATGGACACCGCGGCGCTCGGCTCCCGGCGCAACGTGACCATGCCGGGCGTCTCGGCCACCGTGGGCGATCAGATCAAGGCGCTGCGGCAGGTGGCGGGCGATGCGACCGCGGCCCTGATCCGGCGGGAACCCGACCCGACCATCGCCCGCATCGTCGGCGGCTGGCCCCGCGACTTCGACACCGCCCGCGCCCGCGATCTGGGCTTCCGGGCCGAGACGTCCTTCCGCGAGATCATCGAGGTCTATGTGGAGGACGAACTGGACGGCAAGCTGCCGTCCGGCTGAGCGACGCCGGCGGGAGGCCGGGCCGCATGACAAGAAGGGGATGACACGACATGACCAGCCGCACCATGGGCATCGCCACGGCGATGGCCCTGATCCTGACGACGGGGGCCGCCGCGGCGCAGACCACGACGCTGCGCATCCAGAACCACAACGCGCCCGAATCGACCACGGGCCGCCTGATCGCCGAGTTCGTGGACAACGTCGAGACCATGTCCGGCGGCGACATCGACATCGAGATGTTCTATTCCGCGTCGGTCGTGAAATCGGCCGAGACCTTCGATGCCGCGGCGACCGGCATCCTCGACTGCGACATGACGAACGGCAGCTACCAGACCGGCAAGAACGCCGCCTTCCAGTTCACCGCCGACACGATGGGCGGCTACGACACGCCCCTGCAGTTCCACGCCTGGGTCAACCACGGCGGCGGGCGCGAGACGCTGAACGAGCTCTACAACGCCAGCGGCATGACCTTCGTCGGCAACCACGTGGGCGGGCAGGAATCGCTCAACTCCACCAAGCCGCTGGAGGGCGTGGCCGACCTCGAGGGGTTCAAGTTCCGCTCGCCCCCCGGCATGGAGTCCGAGATCTTCGCCAAGCTGGGCGCCTCGCCCGTGGTGATGGATTTCACCGAGATCTTCACCGCGCTGGAGACGGGCATCATCGACGGCGCCGATGCCTCCACGCTGGCCAACAACGTGGGCATGGGAATCTACGATGTCGCCAAGCACACGACCTATCCGGGTTTTCACTCCATGTCAGCCGACCACCTCGCCTGCCGCACCGACGTGTGGGACGCCATGCCGGAGGCGCATCGTGCCATCCTGACCACCGCGGAAAAGGCGCTGGCGCTCGACCTTATGACGCTGACGCTGGTAGAAAACGGCGAGGCGCTGGCCGAGCTGCCCGAAAAGGGCGTGACGGTCTACGACTGGTCCGCCGAGGACCGCGCTACCTTCCGCGAGGCGGCGCAGGAAGCCTGGGGCGAATGGGCCGAAAAGACGCCCGAGACCGCCGCCATCGTCCAGAGCCACCGCGACTTCCTCAAGCGCATCGGCCTGAGCGATTGATCCCCCGGCCCCCGTTCGGCGGGGGCCGACCTCTCTCCGTTCGTTGACGTTCACGCCGCTTGATTTCGAAAGCCGCCCTCCGTATCGTCACCAGAATTGGAACACCATTCCGCATAGCGGAACTTCTGGGGAGGAGATTCGATGAAACGACTGGCACTGACCGCTGCCCTGGCCTACATGGCCCTGGCACCCGCCGCACAGGCGCAGACCACGCTGATCCTGGGTGAGGCGGGGCCGAACCGCGGCGCGCGCGGCGCGGCGCTCCAGTCCTTCGTCGACGATGTGACCGCCCGCACCGACGGCGAGGTCCAGTTCGACGTCCAGTGGGGCGGCGCGCTGTTCAAGGCCGACGCCGCCGCAGGCGCCATCGCCGACGGAGTGGCCGACCTGGGCACGATCATCGCCGTGTATTTCCCGCAGGAAATGATCGGCTACGGCATCGCCGACCTGCCGCTCAAGAACGCCGACGCCTGGGTGGGGATGCGCGCCACCGACGACATCATGCGCAGCTCCGAAAGCATAGCGGCGCATCTGGCCGACCAGAACCTCGTCTACATCGGCACCTTCACCACCAGTGACGTCAATATCGGCTGCAAGGGCAGCGCGATCCGCAGCGTCGACGACATCGCGGGCCTGAAGGTGCGCGGCGTGGGCGCTTACGGCGACACCTTTCGCGACTTCGGCGCCAACATGGTCGCCATGCCGATCTACGACGCCTACCAGGGCCTCGACACGGGGCTGATCGACTGCTCGCAGGGCTATTCCTACGCCGTCGCCGCCCTGAAGCAGGAGGAGGTCATGTCGAGCTATACCCTCCTCGACTGGGGCCAGGTCGGCGCGCTCGGCATCTTCATGAACAAGGACATCCACGACGGCCTCTCGCCCGAGATCCAGACCGCGCTGGCCGAGGCGGGCGTCGCCATGGCCGACACGCTGGGCGAGCTCATCACCGCCGACAACGAGGCGGCGATCCAGACCATGCGCGACGCGGGCGTCGAGGTCATCGACCTCGACCCGGCGGAGCGCGACAAGCTGGTGGAACAGGGCGCGCAATACGTCGAAGAATGGGTCCAGCGCGCCGATGCGGCAGGCCTCGACGGCACCGCCCTGCTGGAGGAATACCGCGCGGCGCTGACGAAATACGCCGACGAGCGCGACGCCCAGGGCTATCCCTGGACCCGCTGATCCTGCGGGGGCGCCCCAGCGGCGCCCCTTTCCCGTCCGGAGGGTTCCGCATGCTGCACCGCATCGAACGGCTGCTTCTCGACCTGGCCGTCATCGCCATCATCGGGCTGGGGTTCCTCATCACCCTGACGGTGGTCCTGCGGGCTACGGTCAATTCGAGCGTTCCCGACACCATCGTCATCGTGCGTGAGCTGATGGTCGCGGCCATCGTCCTGCCGCTGGCTGCCGCCACCACCGAACGGGCGCACATCGTGGTGGAGTTCCTGTCCAAGATGATGTCGCAACGCACGCAGGACCGCCTCGTCGTCGCCGGCAGCCTGTTCGGCGTCGTCGCACTCTCGCCGCTGATCTGGGCCGGCTGGAACGAAGTCGCCAAGACCGTGGGCAGCGGCACCTTCTATTTCGGGCAGCTCAACCTGCCCAAATGGCCCGGCCGCGTGATCTTCCTCATCGGGATCACCTTCTGCGCGCTGCGCCTTCTGCTCATGGCGCTGGACGACATCCGCACGATCCGCGCGGGCGGTCACCCGATCCCGCCAGACACCACGCAAGACCTGATGGAAGAAGCCTGATGGACGGAACCCTCGTCGGACTGGCGGCCTTCGCCGCCGTCATCGGACTGCTCGCCATCCGCGTGCCCATCGCCTTCGCGCTGGCCGGGATCGCCACGTTGGGCAGCTTCGTCATCTTCGCCTTCCGCACCGGCGATTTCGAACCCGCCCGCGCGGTCCGGCCGACCACCTCCATCGTCTTCTCGAACTCCTTCGACCTGATCCATTCCTACGACCTGTCGATGATCCCGCTGTTCATCGCCCTGGGCCACATCGCTTACCGCGCCGACATCACCACGCGCATCTACCACGCCGCGCGCGTCTGGTTGGCGCGCGTGCCCGGCGGGGTCGCCATGGCCTCGGTCGTGGGGTGCGGCGGGTTCTCGGCGATCACCGGGTCGTCCATCGCCTGCGCCTCGACCATGGGGCGGATCTGCTCGCCCGAGATGCTGCGGATGGGCTACGACAAGCGGCTGGCCACGGCCTCGGTCGCGGCGGGGGGCACGCTGGGCTCGCTCATCCCGCCGTCGGTCCTGTTCATCATCTACGGCATTTTCACCGAAACCTCGATCAGCGCGCTGTTCCTCGCGGGCATCCTGCCGGGAATCATCTCGCTTCTGGGTTTCCTTCTGGTGATCTTCCTCTGGGTCAAGCGCGACCCCGCCGCCGCCCCCGCGTTCGAGGGCACGATCACCCTGCGCGACCGCGGCCGCGCGGCCCTCGACGCCTGGCCGGCCGTCGCGCTGTTCGTCATCATCGTCGGCGGCATCTACGGCGGGTTCTTCACCGCGACCGAGGCGGCGGCGATCTGCGTCTCGGCCGCCATCCTCATCGGCTTCGCGCAGCGCAAGCTGACCTTCCGCGCCCTGTGGGACTCGCTGCGCGAGACGGCGGTGCAGACCTGCAGCATCTTCCTCATCGCGGCGGCGGCCAAGATCTTCGTGGCCTTCATCGCGCTCACTGGCGTGGCCCCCGCCATCGTCGGCGCCGTCACCGACGCGCAGCTCTCGCCCGTGCTGCTCATGGCGGCCATCGCGGTGATCTACCTCGCGCTCGGCATGTTCCTCGACCCCATCGGCATCATGGTCCTGACCCTGCCCCTGATGATCCCGCTGATCGAGACCTACGGCTTCGACCTCATCTGGTTCGGCGTCGTCGTCATCAAGCTGCTGGAGATCGGCCTCATCACGCCGCCCGTTGGCCTCAACGTCTTCGTCATCGCGAACGTGGTGGGCAAGGCGGTGCCCATCGACCGCATCTTTTCGGGGATCCTGCGGTTCCTCGCGGTGGACGTGCTCGTGCTCATCCTCATCATGGCCTTCCCGATCCTGTCGCTCCTCATTCCGGGGTCGATGTGATGGAGGAGGAGACCGACCGCCGCTTCGCCACCACCCTTGCCCGCGGGCTCAGCGTGCTGCGCGCTTTCCGGCCAGGGGACGATGGGCTGGGCAACGCCGAGATCTCGGAACGGACGGGCTTGCCGAAATCCACCGTGTCGCGGCTGACCTTCACGCTGCAGAAGCTGGGCTACCTGAACCACGCCCATCGCCACGATCGCTATCGCCCCGGTCCGGCGCTCCTGGTGCTGGGCAACACCGCGGCCGCCTCGATCTCCTTCGTGGACCTGTCTGGCCCGCTGATGCAGCGGCTGGCCGATGCGACGGGGACGCTCGGCCTGCTGCTGGTGCGCGACGACCGCAAGATGCTGATCGTGCGGACCTGGCGTCCCCGCACCGTCGCCTCCCTCTGGCTCGAGGTGGGGCACCGCCTGCCTTTCGACGGCTCCTCCTCGGGCCATGCCTTCCTCTCCGGGCTGTCCGACCCGACCGACATCGTGGCCCGTGCCGGCGACGACCTGACCGCGGACCGCGCGCAGGCCATCCGGGCCGACGGCCGCGCGCAGTTCATGTCGCGGGGCTATGTCATCGCCGACCCCGCCGCCTATTTCGCGCCCAACATCCACGCCGTCGCCACGCCGTTCCAGCCCCGCGACATGACCGAACCCGTCGTCTTCACATGCGGTGCCCTGCCCGAGGTCCTCTCGGTGGAGCGGATGCGCGACGAGGTCGGCCCGAGGTTGCGCGACACCGTGGCGGAACTGGAGCGCATCATGGGGCAGGGTCCGACCCAGGCCGCCGGCTTCGCCTGAAGTTCCGCTATGCGGAATTACAGCGCGCATATTGAAACGACCCCGCAGAGGCGCTAGCCTCTGTCCGGTCACAACGAAAGGTCGCAGCATGTCGCCCGTCCGCTATGCCCTCTCCGACCGGATCGCCGTCCTGACGGTGGACAACCCCCCGGTGAACGCCCTGTCGCAGGCCGTGCGCGCCGCGCTGGCCGATGCGGTATCCCGGTTCGCCGCGGACGAGGACGCCGAAATCGCGGTGATCCTCGGCGCCGGACGCCTCTTCATCGGCGGCGCCGACATCTCCGAGTTCGGGAAGCCCCCCGCCGATCCCTGGTTGCCCGAAGTCATCGCCGCAATCGAGGATTGCCCCAAGCCCATCGTCGCCGCCATCCACGGCACCGCCCTGGGCGGCGGGCTGGAGGTGGCACTCGGCTGCCACTGGCGCATGGCCATGCCCGGCACGAAGCTCGGCCTGCCCGAGGTGACGCTGGGCATCCTGCCCGGCGCCGGCGGCACGCAGCGTCTGCCGCGCCTTGTCGGGTTGCAGGCCGCGGCGAAAATGATCGCGTCGGGCAAGCCCATGACGGCCGAAGCCGCGCTTGACGCGGGCCTGATCGACCACTTGGGCCAGGGCGACGACGTCCTCGCCGCCGCGCGGTCCTGGGCCGCCGACCTTCTGGCGCAGGGTGTCGTCGCACGCCCCACGGGCCGGATGGCAGCCCCCTCGGGCGACCTGTCGGACATGCGCGCCGGGATGCAGGCGAAATCGCGGGGCGAGGTCGCCCCCGTCACCGCGCTCGACGCCGTCGCTGCCTCCACCTCCCTGTCCTTCGCGGACGGCATGGCCGAGGAACGCCGCCTGTTCCGGGAGTTGATGGACACCCCCCAGCGCGCCGGCCTGATCCACGCCTTCTTCGCCGAACGCGCAACCGCCAAGCTGCCCGAGATCGCAGGCATCGCCCCCCGCGAGATCGACCGGCTGGGCGTCATCGGCGGCGGCACCATGGGCGCGGGCATCGCCACCTCCGCCCTGCTCGCCGGTCTGCCGGTCGTCCTTGTCGAACGCGACGAGGCGGCGGCGGGTCGCGCGCGCGACACCATCGCGGCCAACCTCGCCGCGGCCGTCAAGCGCGGCAAGCTCGACCCCGACCGGCGGGACACCCTGCTCGACGTATCGCTCGTCACCGCGACCGACTACGATGCCCTCGCCCCTGCCGACCTCCTGATCGAGGCCGTGTTCGAGAGCATGGAGGTCAAGCAGGAAGTATTCGCCCGTCTCGACGCCGTGGCCCGCCCCGGCGCGGTGCTCGCCACCAACACCTCCTATCTCGACGTGGACGCCATCGCGGCCGTCACCTCCCGCCCGCAGGACGTGATCGGGCTGCACTTCTTCTCGCCCGCGCACATCATGAAGCTGCTTGAAATCGTCGTGGCCCGCGACACCGCCCCCGACGTGACCGCCACCGCCTTCGCGCTGGCCCGGCGGCTGGGCAAGATCCCGGTGCGGGCGGGCGTCTGCGACGGCTTCATCGGCAACCGCATCCTGTCGCATTACCGCACGGCCGCCGACCACATGGTGCTCGACGGGGCCAGCCCCTATGCGATCGACCGCGCGATCCGCGACTTCGGCTTCGCCATGGGCCCCTATCAGGTGTCCGACCTCGCCGGGCTCGACATCGGGTTCGCCACGCGCCAGCGCAAGGCGGCGGACGTCCATCCCCGCGACCGCGCGCCCACCTTCGCCGACGCGCTCTATCATGCGGGGCGGCTGGGCCGGAAGACGAAGCGCGGCTACTACGACTATTCCGACGACCCGAAGGGGCGTGAAGACACCGAGACCCTGCGTCTGGTGCAAGAGGCCCGGACCGACGCCTCCCGAGAGTTTACGGACGAGGAGATCGTCCGCCGCTACATGGCCGCCATGGTGAACGAGGCGGCGCGCGTGGTGGGCGACGGCATCGCCAGCCGGCCGCTCGACGTCGATGTGGTGTTCCTGCACGGCTACGGTTTCCCGCGCTGGCGGGGCGGGCCGATGCACTGGGCCGATACCTACGGGCTGGACCGCATCCTGGCCGACATCCGCGAATTCGCCCGGGACGACGACCATTTCTGGCAGCCCGCCCCCCTGCTGACCGAATTGGCGGACAAGGGCGCCACCTTCGAAAGCCTCAACCGGAAGGACACCAAATGACTCGCGCCGTCATCGTCGCCACCGCCCGCACCGCCATCGGCAAGGCCGGTCGCGGGGCCTTCAACGCCACGCATGGCGCCGTCATGGGCGGCCATGTCGCCGCCGAGGCGGTCGCGCGCGCAGGCATCGAGCCGGACCTGATCGAGGATTCGATCTGGGGCTGCGGCTATCCCGAATACGTCACCGGCGGGAACATCGCCCGTCAGATCGTGCTCCGAGCGGGCCTGCCCGACAGCGTCGCGGGCGCCACCGTCAACCGCTTCTGCGCCAGCGGCCTCAACGCCGTCGCAATGGGCGGCCACATGATCGCCGCCGAAGGCGCGAAGGCCGTATTGGTGGGCGGGGTCGAGAGCATCAGCCTCGTCCAGCCGCCCGTCCGCTCCAGCAAGGAAGCCTGGCTGGAGGAGCATCGCCCCGACCTCTACCTGCCGATGATCGAGACGGCCGACATCGTCGCCGCCCGCTACGGCATCGGTCGCCGCGCGCAGGACGAGCTGGGCCTGCAAAGCCAGCAGCGCACCGCCGCTGCGCAGGAGGCCGGGCGCTTCGACGCAGAAATCGTGCCGATCACCGTCACCATGGACGTGAAGGACCGCGACACCGGCGCGGTGACGCAGCGCGAGATCACCATCGACCGCGACGAATGCAACCGCCCATCGACCACGATGGAAGGCCTCGAGAAGCTGACCCCCGTGCGCGGCGAGGACCAGTTCATCACCGCGGGCAACGCGAGCCAGCTGTCCGATGGCGCGGCCGCGCTGGTGATGATGGACGAGGCGGAGGCCGGGCGTCTTGGGCTGGAGCCGCTGGGCGCCTTCCGCGGCTTCGCCGTCGCCGGCTGCCACCCCGACGAGATGGGCATCGGCCCCGTCTTCGCCGTGCCCCGCCTCTTGGAGCGTCACGGTCTGAAGGTGGGCGACATCGACCTTTGGGAGCTGAACGAGGCCTTCGCGTCGCAGGCGATCTATTGCCGCGACACGCTGGGCATCGACAATTCGATCTGCAACGTCGATGGCGGCTCGATCGCGGTGGGCCATCCTTTCGGCATGACCGGTGCACGGATGACCGGGCATCTGCTGATCGAAGGGCGCCGCCGGGGCGCGAAGCTGGGCGTCGTCACCATGTGCATCGGCGGCGGCCAGGGCGCCGCCGGCCTGTTCGAGATCTTCTGAGGAGAGCTGCCATGAACCTCGACTATACCGACGAGCAGAAGGCCTTCCGCGACGAGGTCCGCGCCTTCCTCGACGAAAAGCTGCCCGCGCGGCTGGTGGAGAAGGGCCGCGCCGGACGCGCCTTCGACAAGGCCGATCACGAGGAATGGCACGCCATCCTGAACGAACGCGGCTGGCTCGCCGGCAACTGGCCGGTGGAGTTCGGCGGCACCGGTTGGGACGCCATCCAGCGCCACATCTTCGAGGACGAGATGACCCGCGCCGGCGCGCCCCGCATCGTGCCCTTCGGCCTCGCCATGCTGGGGCCGGTGCTGCAGAAGTTCGGCTCGAAGGAGCAGCAGGATTACTGGCTGCCGCGCATCCTCGCGGGGGACGACTGGTGGTGCCAGGGCTATTCGGAGCCGGGCGCCGGCTCCGACCTCGCCAGCCTGCGGACCGAGGCGGTGCGCGAAGGCGACCACTACGTCGTCAACGGCCAGAAGACATGGACCACGCTGGGCCAGTACGCGAACATGATCTTCTGCCTCGTGCGGACGTCGCGGGAGGGCAAGCCGCAGGAAGGCATCAGCTTCCTTCTGATCGACATGGACACTCCGGGGGTCGAGGTGCGGCCCATCGTCCTGCTCGACGGCTCGGCCGAGGTGAACGAGGTCTGGTTCTCGGACGTTCGCGTGCCGGTGGAGAACCTGGTGGGCGAGGAGAACAAGGGCTGGACCTACGCCAAGTACCTCCTGACGCATGAGCGGACGAACATCGCGGGCGTGGGTTTCGCCAATGCGGGGCTTGCGAATCTGAAGCGCATCGCGCGGGCGGAACAGGACGGCGGGCGTCCGCTGATCCGCAACCCCCATTTCGCCGCCCGGCTCGCGCGGGTCGAGATCGACCTGATGGCCATGGCCACCACCAACCTGCGTGTCGTCTCGGCCGCAGCCGCCGGTCAGGCACCGGGCGCGGAATCGTCGATGCTCAAGATCAAGGGCACCGTCCTGCGGCAGGAGATCAACGCCCTGACGCGCACCGCCATCGGCCCCTATGCCATGCCCTTCCAGTCCGAGGCCGTCGAAGGCACCAACGAGGAGGCCATCGGCCCCGATTACGCCGGGCCGGTGACGGCGCAGTATCTCAACAACCGCAAGCTTTCGATCTACGGCGGCTCGAACGAGGTTCAGCGCGCGATCATCGCCAAGTCCCTGCTGGAGCTTTGACATGAACTTCGACCTCAGCGACGAATCCCGCATGTTGCAGGACGGCCTGCGCCGCCTGCTGTCGGACCGCTACGACCGGGCGACGCGCGACGCGGCCCGCGACGCGCCCACGGGCTTCGTGCCCGAGGTCTGGGCCGCGCTGGCCGAGATGGGCGTCATCGGCGCGCTGTTTCCCGAAGACGCGGGCGGCTTCGGCGGCACCGGCTTCGACATCGCCGTGGTGTTCGAGGAGCTTGGCCGCGCCGGTGCCGTCGATCCGCTGATCGACACCGGCGTGCTGGGCGGCGGGCTCCTCGCGGCTTTCGGTCAGGGTGACATGCTGGAAGGCGTGATCGAAGGCTCTGTCCAGCTGGCGTTTGCCCACGGGGAACCCGGCAGCCGCTACGACCTGTCGCGCGTCGAAACCACCGCACGCCGCGACGGCGACGGCTGGGTCCTGTCGGGGCGCAAGGCGGTCGTGGTCAATGCGCCCGCCGCCGATCACGTCATCGTCTCGGCCCGCACTTCGGGCGAGGTGGCCGACCGCGACGGGATCAGCCTGTTCCTCGTCCCGGCGGGTGCGCTCGACATCCGCGCCTATCCGCTGGTGGGCGGGGGGGCCGCGGCCGAGATCGCGCTCGACGACCTGCGCGCGGGTGAGCTGCTCGGCCCCGAGGGCGGCGCCTTCGACGCCATCGCCACCGCCTCCGCCCGCGCCACGCTGGCGATCTGCGCCGAGGCGCTCGGGCTGATGGAGACGATCCGGGGGCTGACGACCGACTACCTCAGGACGCGCAAGCAGTTCGGGCAGCCCATCGGCAAGTTCCAGGTGCTGCAACACCGCATGGCAGACGTCCTGATCGAGATCGAGCAGGCCCGCTCCGCCGTCATCAACCTCGCCGGCAACATCGACGGCGACGACCGCGACCGGCATGTCAGCGCCGCGAAGAACCTGATCGGCAACGCCGCCCGCCTCGTGGTCGAGGAATCGATCCAGATGCACGGCGGCATCGGCATGACCGAGGAATACGACCTTGCCCATCTCGCCAAGCGCCTGACCATGGTGGATCACCGCTTCGGCGATACGCTCCACCATCTCGACCGCTTCATCGCGCTGTCGGCAGCCTGATCCGTGGCGACGGACGGCATCATCCGGGGCGAGACGGGCGCGCAGCGCCTGATCGGCTATGTTCTCGACGTGGGCGGCGGCGACGGGCGCGCGCGGTGCAGACTCGACGTGACCGCCGACCATGCCAATCGCCACGGAGTGCTGCACGGGGGCATCGCGGCGGCGGTCCTCGACAACGCGCTCGGCGCGACGGCCAGCCTCTCGGTGGACGAAACGGGACGCGCGCCTTTCCTGACGATTTCGATGACGACGCAGTTCCTCGCCCCCGCCCGTGAAGGCATGTCGCTGACCGCGACGGGGCGCATCACCGGCGGCGGGCGGTCCATGCTGTTCGTCGAAGGCGTGCTGGAGAACGGCGACGGCACCCTGATCGCCACCGCCACCGGCGTCTTCAAGCGCGTGCCGCAGGACCGCCTGCCGGGGGGCGCGGCATGACCGTGGCGCGGATCGACGACATGGGCGACCGCCTGATCGTCCGCGCGACCAATCCCGCGCGTCGCAACGCGCTGTCGCCGGACTACTACGCCGTCCTCTCCGACGCGCTGGCGCGTGCGCAGGATCCCCGCATCGCCGCCGTCATCCTGCATGGCGAGGGGTATTTCTGCGCCGGCGGCGACCTTTCGCAGTTGCAGACGCGCCGCGACCTGCCCGCCGACGCGCGCCGCGACCGGATCGAGGCGCTGCACGACCTGATCCGCGGCATCCGCACCTGCCCCGCCCCCGTCATCGCCGCCGTCGAGGGGGGCGCCGCGGGGGCCGGGGCGTCGATCGCCTTCGCCTGCGACCTGATCGTATCGGACCGGGCGGCGACCTTCTCGGCGGCCTATGTGCGCGCCGGGCTGGTGCCCGACGGGGGGCTGACCGCCAGCCTCGCCCGCCTTGTCCCGCGCGCCACGCTGATGCGGATGGCCCTGCTGGGCGAGCCGGTGGAGGCCCTGCGCCTGCACGAGCTGGGCGCCCTGTCCGACCTGGCCGACCGCGCGGACGTCCTGCCCGTCGCCATGGCGCTGGCGGACCGGCTGGCACACGGGCCCGCGCGGGCGCAGCGGGTCATCAAGGCGCTGGTGCGCGACGCCTACGACGCCGACACGGCGGCACAGATGGACGCAGAGCGCGACGCCATGACCCATGCCATCTCCGCGCCCGAGGCGGCGGAGGGCATCGCGGCCTTCCTGGAAAAGCGGCGCCCCGACTTCGCGGCATCGAGGAAAGCCCCATGACCGACCCCGTCTTCGACACCGCCGTCACCCGCACCTACGGCAGCCGCCTGCCCATCGTCGCGGGCGGGCTCATGTGGCTGTCGGATGCGGCTTACGTCGCGGCGGCCGCGCGCGCGGGCATCATGGGCTTCATCACCGCGGCGAGCTTTCGGGACCCGCGCGATCTGCGCGCGGAAATCTCCCGTGCCCGCGATGCCTGCGGCGACCTGCCCTTCGGCGTCAACGTATCCATGCTGCCCAAGCTGGTGGAAGGCGAGACCATCGCCGAAACCTTCCGCCTGATCGCCGGGGAAGGCGTGCGCTTCGTCGAGACCTCGGGCCGCAACCCGGAGGCGTTCCTGCCCATGCTGCGCGATGCGGGCATCCATGTGCTGCACAAGGTTCCGTCGGTCCGCTTCGCCGTCAAGGCGCAGGCGGTGGGCGTGGACATGGTGTCGATCGTGGGGGCGGAATGCGGCGGGCATCCAGGGCTCGACCTCGTGGGCACGGTGGTCAACCAGGCGCTGGCCGAACGGCGGCTGACGATCCCCTTCCTGATCGGCGGCGGCATCGGCGCGGGCAGCCAGATCGTCGGCGCGCTGGCCGCCGGCGCCTCGGGCGTCGTGATCGGCACGCGGTTCCTCGTGGCGCGCGAACTGGGCGCGCACGCCGACTATAAGGCCGCGCTGGTCGCGGCGACGGAGCGGGACACGATGCTGACCATGTCCTCGGTCCGCAACACGATCCGCACGCTCGCCAACGACACCGCCCGTGCCGTGGCCGGGATCGAGCGCGAGGACCCCGACGTGGGCATCGAGATGCTGATGCCCCATGTCGCGGGCGCCATCGGGCGGCAGGCCTATGCTACGGGCGACGTGTCGCGCGGGATGCTGTCGGCGGGTCAGTCGCTGGGCCTGACCGACCGGGTGGAGCCGCTGGCCGATATCGTGGCCCGGCTGGAAGCGGAGGCGACGGTCGCCCTCGCCCGCCTGCGCCCCGTTCCCGCAAATCGCAGAGAGGCCGCGGAATGACCGACCCGATCCACACCCTCGTCACCGACCGCGCGGCGGAGATGCCCGACACCACGGCGATTCTCGACTGCGACGGCCGCGAGGTCACATGGGCCGCGCACCGCGACGCCATCGAGGCGGCCGCCGGCCTTCTGCGCGCGCGGGGCCTTCGGGCGGGTGACCGGCTCGCCATCGTGGCCGAGAACTGCCACGCCACCGCCGTCCTGGTTTTCGCGGCCAGCCATCTGGGCGCGGTGTCGGTTCCCGTCAACGCGCGGATGACCGGGGCGGAGCTGGGCCGCATCCTGGACCATGCGACCCCGCGTCTGGTCGCCTTCACCACCGGCATCTCGGCCGAGGCGGCGGCCCATGCCGGGACCTTCGGCGCCGAGACGCTGACCACGGATTTCGGAGACATCGCCCTCGCCGCCCTGCCCGTGCCCGCGGGCGGCGATGACCTGCCCGACGGCGTGGCGGTCATCCTCTATACCACCGGCACCACCGGCGCGCCCAAGGGCGTGATGCTGAGCCACGACAATCTGCGGTTCGCGGGGAACGCATCGGCGAACATGCGCGACATGGCACCGGGCGACCGCATCTATGGCGTGCTGCCGCTCACGCATGTGTTCGGGCTGGCGTCGATGCTCATGGCGGCGAGCACTGCGGGTGCCGCCATCCAGTTCGAGGCCCGCTTCCACCCCGACCGCCTGTACGAGGCGCTGATGGGCGGCGTCACGGTCTTTCCGGCCGTGCCGCAGATGCACGCCCTGCTCATGGCCTGGACGCGCGACCGGGGGATCGAGCGGCTGGAGGGCAGCCGGCTGCGCTATGTCTCCTCCGGTGCCGCCCCTCTCGACCCCGCCTGGAAGCGCAAGGCGGAGGCGTTCTACGGCCTCGCGCTCCAGAACGGATACGGCATGACCGAAAGCACCGCCGGCAGCACCGGCACCCGCAATGCCGTCGGCCTCGACGATGTGAGCGTCGGGTCGGCCCTGCCCGGCACCGAGATCGCACTCGACACATCCGTCGGGTCGGAGGGCGACCGGGAGGTGGGCGAGATCCTGACGCGGGGGCCGCATGTGATGCTCGGCTACTACCGCAACCCGGAGGAGACGGCCCGGACGGTGGACGCCGACGGCTGGCTCAGGACGGGCGACCTGGGGCGGATCGACGCGGAAGGGCGGCTGCATGTGGTCGGCCGCTGCAAGGAACTGATCATCCGGGGCGGCTTCAACGTCTATCCGCCCGAGGTGGAGGCCGCGCTCAACGACCATCCGGAGGTCATCCAGTCGGCCGTCATCGGGCGCGGCCTGCCCGGCGGCGACGAGGAGGTGCTGGCCTTCGTGCAATGCGTGGCGCCGGAAACCTTCGACACTGCGGCGCTGAGGGACTTTGTCGCCGGGCGCCTGGTGGCCTACAAGAGACCCACGCGGATCGTCGCGGTGGCGCAGCTGCCCGCCGCGCCGACCGGCAAGCTTCTGAAGAACAGGCTGACGGAGGTCTTCGCCGACCGTCTGGCCGAGATGGAGAGAGAGTGATGCCCAAGGATACCCATGCCCCCGGCTTCGGCCCCGACCTCGGCCAGTTCCAGTGGGACGACCCCCTGCGGCTGGAGGACCAGCTTTCGGAGGAGGAGCGGATGCTGCGCGACGCTGCCCGCGCCTTCGCCGAAGCCGAGATGCAGCCCGTCGTGCGCGAGGCCTATGCCGCGGAGACCGCGAACCCCGACCTGTTCCGCAAGATGGGCGAGGCGGGCCTGCTGGGCCTGACCATCCCCGAGGAATACGGCGGGTTGGGCGCGGGCTACGTCACCTACGGCCTCGTCGCGCGGGAGATCGAGCGGGTGGATTCGGGATACCGTTCGATGATGTCGGTGCAGTCGAGCCTGGTGATGTATCCGATCCATGCCTACGGCAGCGAGGAGCAGCGGCGGAAATACCTGCCCGGCCTCGCCTCGGGCGAGCTGATCGGCTGCTTCGGCCTGACCGAGCCCGACGCGGGCTCCGACCCCGGCGGCATGAAGACGCGCGCGGTCGGGACCGATGGCGGATACCGCCTGTCGGGGTCCAAGATGTGGATCTCGAACGCGCCCTTCGCCGACGTCTTCGTGGTCTGGGCCAAGTCCGACGCCCATGACGGCAAGATCCGGGGGTTCGTGCTGGAGAAGGGCATGAAGGGCCTGTCGGCGCCCGTGATCAAGGGCAAGCAGAGCCTGCGCGCCTCGACCACGGGCGAGATCGTCATGGACGGCGTGGAGGTGGGGGAGGACGCCCTCCTGCCCGATGTGCAGGGGCTGAAGGGGCCGTTCGGATGCCTGAATCGCGCGCGCTACGGCATCGCCTGGGGCGTCATGGGCGCGGCGGAGGCCTGCTGGCACGCGGCGCGGCAGTACGGCCTCGACCGCAAGCAGTTCGGGAAGCCCCTGGCGCAGACGCAGCTGTTCCAGAAGAAGCTGGCCGACATGCAGACGGAGATTTCGCTCGGGCTGCAGGCGGCGCTGCGCGTGGGGCGGCTGATGGACGAGGGGCGGGCCGCGCCCGAGATGATCAGCCTCATCAAGCGCAACAACTGCGGCAAGGCGCTGGACGTGGCGCGGCTGGCGCGGGACATGCACGGGGGCAACGGCATTTCCGAGGAATATCAGGTCATCCGCCACATGATGAACCTGGAGACCGTGAACACCTATGAGGGCACGCACGACATCCATGCGCTGATCCTGGGGCGGGCGCAGACGGGGCTTCAGGCGTTCTTCTGATTGCATAGCCTGCGATGTTTCGCATGCGAAACATCGCTTCCAGGCCCTGACGGAGACGGTCGCGAGGTCGCGGGTCGCGGGCCCCTGCGCGGCCTGCGGGGAGCGTTAAGAAACCGTTTACCGCTCGGGCTGAGTCTCCGAATCTTCGCAGCCCGGAGGTTTGCCCGACATGTCCCAACGAACGACCCTTCTTTCCATGCCCCTGATCCAGGCCGGTCAGGCGCAGAAGCACGTCACCCACAACGAGGCGCTGGTGATCCTGGACGCCCTGGTGCAGCCCGTCGCGCTGGACGCCGACCGGACCGAGCCGCCCGCCACGCCGGACGAGGGGGACCGGCATCTGGTGGCAGCCGGCGCCGCCGGGGCCTGGGCCGGACATGACGGCGACATCGCGGTGCTGGCCAATGGCGGCTGGCTGTTCCTCGCGCCGCAGGCGGGGTGGAAGGTGCATGTGCGCGCCCTGTCGGCGGAGCTGGTCTTCGACGGCACCCTCTGGGCACCTGCCGCCGCCGCGCCGGTGGCGACGCTGGGCGTCAACGCCACGGCGGACACGACGAACCGGCTGAGCGTGGCCGCCGATGGCACGTTGCTGACGCACGAGGGCGGCGACCACCGCCTGACCGTCAACAAGGCCACGGCGGGCGACACGGCAAGCCTGCTGTTCCAGACCGGCTGGTCGGGCCGGGCCGAGATGGGGACGGCGGGGACGGACGGCTTTTCGGTCAAGGTCAGCGCGGACGGCACCGACTGGCACGAGGGCGTCACCGTCGATGCCGCCTCCGGGGTGCCGGGCTTTCCGAGCCTGCCCTATTTCAGCGCGATCAAGCCGGGCGCCTGGGCCGAGATCACCACGCCCAACACCGACCTGCCTTTCGACACCGCGACTGCGAACGTGGGCGGCCATTTCAATACGGCGACCGGCGCCTTCGCCGCCCCTGTCGCCGGGCTCTATGCGTTTCTGATCAACGGGTTCCTGGCCGATACGACGGACGCGCGGATCTGCTATGCCATCAACGGCCTGTCGCAGGTCACGCAGATGCAGGTCCTGAAGGGCCCGATGCCGCTGTCGTTCCTTGCCGTCTTCGCGCTGGCGCCGGGCGACAGGGTGACGTGCCGGACGGGGAACCTGACGAAGTCGCTGCGCTATTTCCAGAGCCATACGGCGTTGTCGGGCTGGAAGATCGCCTGATCCGGCTGCGCGCCCTGCCTTCCGGGGCGGGGCGCGGCGGTGCTCAGGCGACGATCACCTGCGTCTGCCAGTCGTCGCAGCGGTGGCGAAGCGCGACGTCGGGGGCGCGGTCGGTGATGAACAGGTCGACCTCGGACAGCGAGGCGATGCGCGCGGGGGCGGTGCGCGACAGCTTGCTGTGGTCGGCCACCAGCATCGTGCGCCGGGACCGGGCGAGGATGGCGCGGCTGACGCCCACCTCCTGCACGTCGAAGTCGAGCATGTCGCCGTCGGGGTCGATGGCCGAACAGCCGATGACGCCGATGTCGAACTTGAACTGCCGGATCGCGGCCGTGGTGATGTCGCCCGTCAGCCCGCCGTCGGACTGGCGCAGCGATCCGCCGGTCACGATGACCTCGCAATCGGGGTTGCGCGACAGGATGTTGGCCACGTTCATGTTGTTGGTGACGACGAGCAGGTTGCGATGGTGCATGAGCTCGGTCGCCACGGCCTCGGTGCTGGTGCCGATGTTGAGGAAGACGGCGCAGTCCTCGGGGATGCGCGCGGCGCAGGCGCGGGCGATGGCGGTCTTGGCCTCGGCGTTGAGGCGTCGGCGCTCCTCGTAGCCGATGTTGACGGTGCCCGAGGGTAGGACGGCGCCACCGTGGACCCGTTCCAGCCGCCCGGCCTCGGCGAGGTCGGTGAGGTCGCGGCGAATCGTCTGGAGCGTGACACCGAAATGGTCGGCCAGCCCGTCGACGGTCACCTTGCCGTCGCGCCGTGCGATGTCGAGGATCTCGGGGTGGCGGATGGTCTGCGACACGGCGGAGGGCTCCGGGGCGGGGAAGGATCGTGTCATCATGGCAGAGGATCTTCGCTTTTGCACGGTTTTCGCGTCCGGGGGGATAAAGGAAGGCCGCTGGCGGACGTGACGCGGTGTCACACCGCGGGATTCCCACAATCCGAACACAAACGAAAATAGGCCTTGTTCTTTTCGGTGCGATGCGGCTAGGCTTTCTGCATGGCAAGGGATTTGGGAGGATCCGCCGTGACCCCCACCGACGACATTCGCGACCTGCTGGTCATCGGCGGCGGCATCAACGGCTGCGGCATCGCGCGCGACGCGGCCGGGCGGGGCCTGTCGGTCACGCTGGCCGAGATGTCGGACCTCGCCTCGGCCACCTCCTCGGCCTCGACCAAGCTGTTCCACGGCGGGTTGCGGTATCTGGAGTATTTCGAGTTCCGGCTGGTCCGCGAGAGCCTGGTGGAACGCGAGACGCTGCTGCGCGCGATGCCCCACATCTCCTGGCCCATGCGGTTCGTACTGCCTTACCACGCCGACATGCGATTCGAGAGCGATACGCCGACGTCGAAACTGCTGTCGGTGACGATGCCCTGGATGCGGGGGCGCAGGCCCGCCTGGCTGATCCGGCTGGGCCTGTTCTTCTACGACACGCTGGGCGGGCGGAAGATCCTGCCGGGGACGAAGACCGTCGATCTGGCCGGCACGCCCGAAGGCGCGCCGCTGCAGGGGCGGTTCGATCATGCCTACGAATATTCCGACTGCTGGGTGGAGGATTCGCGGCTTGTCGCGCTCAACGCCCGCGACGCGGAGGCGCGGGGCGCCACGATCCTGACGCGCACGAAGGTGACGGCCGCCGATCAGGTCGACGGCGTCTGGGACGTGACGCTGGAGGATACGGAGACGGGCGATGCACGCCATGTCCGCGCGCGGATGATCGTGAACGCCGGCGGGCCCTGGGTCGGCGACATCATCCGCAGCCGCGTCCGGTCGAACAGCCGGGACGGCGTGCGGTTGGTGCGCGGCAGCCATATCGTGACGCGGCGCCTGTTCGAGCACGACAAATGCTATTTCTTCCAGGGCACCGACGGGCGGATCATGTTCGCCATACCCTATGAGACCGACTTCACCCTGATCGGCACCACCGATTGCGACCATCCCGACCCTTCGGTCGAACCGGTCTGCACCGAGGACGAGAAGCGCTACATGGTGGATTTCGTGAACGGCTACCTGAAGCGGCCGATCACCACCGACGACATCGTCTGGACCTATTCCGGGGTGCGGCCGCTCTATGACGACGGGGCATCCTCGGCGACGGCGGCGACGCGGGACTATGTGCTGAAGGTCGATCGCAGCGCGGGCGCGCCGATGCTCAACATCTTCGGCGGCAAGATCACCACCTATCGCCGCCTGGCGGAAAGCGCGCTGGAGAAGATCGGCGGGGAACTGGGCGACCTGCCGGGCCCCTGGACGGCGGGCGTGCCGCTGCCGGGGGGCGATTTTCCGGTGGACGGCGTCGATGAACTGGTCGCGGAGTTGTCGCGGGGCTGGCCGTTCCTCGACCCCCGCTGGGCGCGGCGGCTGGTGCGGGCTTACGGCACCGATGCGCGCGACCTGCTTGGGGATGCGGTCCAGGCGTCGGACCTGGGGCGCGACTTCGGCGCGACGCTGACCGCGGCGGAAGTGGATTGGCTGATGGACCGCGAATACGCACGGACCGCGCAGGACGTGCTATGGAGGCGGTCCAAGCTGGGCCTGCGTCTGTCGGAGGCGCAGGCGGCCGATCTCGACGCCTACATGGCCGACCGTCGCGCGCGTCGCGCGCCGGCGGCGGAATAGCAGGGGAGAATGCGGTGACACTGACCCTCGATCAGGTGACGCTCAAGCCCGGCGCGCGGACCCATATCCACGAGACGTCCCTGACGCTCGAGAAGGGGACGATGAATGTGCTGCTGGGGCCGACGCTCGCGGGGAAGACCTCGCTGATGCGGCTGATGGCGGGGCTGGACCGGCCGACGGCGGGGCGCGTGCTGTGGAACGGCGAGGACGTGACCGGGATGCGGGTGCAGGACCGGGGCATCGCCATGGTCTATCAGCAGTTCATCAACTACCCCTCGATGACGGTCTACGACAACATCGCCTCGCCCATGCGCCTCATGGGGCTGGACGCGGGCGAGATCGACACGCGCGTCCGCGAGACGGCGGGGCTGATGAAGCTCACGCCCATGCTCGACCGCAAGCCGCTGGAATTGTCGGGCGGCCAGCAGCAGCGATGCGCGCTGGCGCGGGCGCTGGTGAAGAACGCGGGGCTGGTGCTGCTGGACGAGCCGCTGGCCAACCTCGACTACAAGCTGCGCGAGGAACTGCGGGCCGAGATCCCCCGCATCTTCGAGGCGTCGGGCTCCATCTTCGTCTATGCCACGACCGAGCCGGAGGAGGCGCTGCTGCTGGGGGGCAACTGCGCGACGCTCTGGGAAGGGCGGGTGACACAGTTCGGCCCGACGGCGGAGGTCTATCGCAAGCCCGCCGATGCGACGACGGCGCGGGTGTTCTCGGACCCGCCGATGAACTTCCTGCGGCTGGAAAAGCGCGGCGACACCTTCCGCTCGGCCGAGGGCGACAACATCCCCGCCACGGTGCTGGGCGGCGGCCTGGGCGACGGCACCTATCTGGCCGGGTTCCGGCCCAACCACCTGACGCTGGAAGCCGCGGGGCCCGCGGCGATCCGCTTCGACACCACGCTGGTCGTGACCGAGATCACCGGGTCCGAGACCTTCGTGCATCTGGACCACGCGGGCGAACGCTGGGTCGGGTTGATCCACGGCGTCCGCAAGCTGGAGCCGGGGGGGACGCTGCCCGTCCACCTGGACCCCGCGCGCATCTATCTGTTCGCCGAAGACGGCCGTCTGGTCGCCGGCGCCCCCTATGCGGAGGCCGCGTGATGGCGACGATCACCCTCGACAACCTGGCCCATTCCTATCTTCCCGATCCGAAGACGCCGGAGGACTTCGCCCTCAAGGAGCTGAACCACGACTGGGCCGATGGCGAGGCCTATGCCCTGCTCGGGTCGTCGGGATGCGGGAAGTCGACGCTGCTCAACATCATCTCGGGGCTGCTGATCCCGTCGCAGGGGCGCGTGCTGTTCGACGGGCGCGACGTGACGACGGCGCCCACGGCGGACCGCAACATCGCGCAGGTGTTCCAGTTTCCCGTCGTCTACGACACGATGACGGTGCGCGAGAACCTTGCCTTCCCCCTGCGAAACCGGGGGATGGAGGCGGAGGAGATCGCCCGTCGCGTGGGTCGCGTCGGCACCATGATCGGCATGGAGGCGGAGCTCGACCGCAAGGCGCGGGGCCTGACGGCGGATGCCAAGCAGAAGATCAGCCTGGGCCGTGGCATGGTGCGCGAGGACGTGAACGCCCTTTTGTTCGACGAGCCGCTGACCGTCATCGACCCGCACATGAAATGGGAGCTTCGGACTCAGCTCAAGAAGCTGCACCGCGATTTCGGGCATACGATGATCTATGTCACCCATGACCAGACCGAGGCGCTGACCTTCGCGGACAAGGTGGTGGTGATGTACGACGGCCGCGTCGTCCAGATCGGCACGCCGCAGGAACTGTTCGAGAGGCCCGCGCACACCTTCGTGGGCTATTTCATCGGCTCGCCCGGCATGAACCTGTTCGACGCGACGCTCGACGGGCGGCAAGCCCGGATCGGGGACGCGACAGTCGATCTGGGCGCGGCCTTCCGCCACCGGGGTCCGGTGCAGGTCGGCGTGCGGCCCGAGTTCATCCGGCTGGCCACGGGCGGCGAGGGCATTCCCGCGCGCCTGCGCCGGGTCGAGGACGTGGGACGCCACAAGATCGTCCGGCTCAACGTGGGCGGCACCGAGGTCAGCGCCATCGCCGACGAGGGCGAGGCGATCCCGGCCGACACCGACCGCATCCGCTTCGCGCCGGGCGCGGTCAACGTCTATGCCGACGCCTGGCGCCTGACGCCCGAGGGAGGGGACGCGCGATGAAGAAGACCGTCAATCAGAAGGCCTGGTTCCTGGTGCTGCCGGTGCTGGTGCTGGTCGCGTTCTCGGCGGTGATCCCGCTGATGACGGTGGTCAACTATTCGGTGCAGGACACCTTCGGCAACAACCAGTTCTTCTGGGCCGGCCTCGCCTGGTTCGACGACATGCTGCATTCCGACCGGATGTGGAACGCGCTAGGGCGGCAGATGACGTTCTCGGCGATCATCCTGGCGATCGAGGTGCCGCTGGGCATCTTCGTGGCGCTCAACATGCCGAAGAAGGGCTTCTGGTCGTCGTTCTGCCTTGTGACCATGTCGCTGCCGCTCCTGATCCCGTGGAACGTGGTGGGCACGATCTGGCAGATCTTCGGACGGGTCGACATCGGGCTGCTGGGCCATACGCTCGACGCGATGGGCATCGACTACAACTATACCCAGAACATCCTCGACGCCTGGGTGACGGTGATCGTGATGGATGTCTGGCACTGGACGTCGCTCGTGGCGCTGCTGGCCTATGCGGGGCTGCGGTCGATACCGGATGCGTATTATCAGGCCGCGCGCATCGATCAGGCGAGCCGCTGGGCCGTCTTCCGTTATATCGAGCTGCCCAAGATGGCGGGGGTGCTGATGATCGCGATCCTGCTGCGCTTCATGGACAGCTTCATGATCTATACCGAGCCGTTCGTCCTGACCGGCGGGGGGCCGGGCAACGCCACGACCTTCCTGTCGATCGACCTGGTCAAGATGGCGCTGGGCCAGTTCGACCTGGGGCCGGCGGCGGCGTTCAGCCTGATGTATTTCCTTGTCATCATGGCGATCTCATGGGTCTTCTACACCGTGATGACGACGCTCGACGCGCGGGAGGGCAAGTGATGTCGGACACCATTCCCGAAACCGTCCTGTCCAGCCGCGACATGACCATCGAAACGCCCCGCCGCGCCGCGCGCCGGTTCCGGCCATCCGGGTCGGCGGTGGTGATGGGGCTTTACCTGCTGTTCCTCATGCTGCCGATCTACTGGCTGCTGAACATGAGCCTGAAGACCAACTCCGAGATCCTGGGCACCTTCTCGCTCTGGCCACGCAACCTGACGCTGGCCAATTACGAGAAGATCCTGACCGACGCGAGCTGGTACATGGGGTATGTCAACTCGCTGATCTACGTGGTCATGAACACCGCCATCAGCCTCGCCGTGGCCCTGCCCGCCGCCTATGCGTTCAGCCGCTACAGCTTCGTGGGCGACAAGCACCTGTTCTTCTGGCTGCTGACGAACCGGATGGCGCCGCCCGCGGTCTTCGCGTTGCCGTTCTTCCAGCTCTATTCCTCCATCGGCCTCTTCGACACGCATATCGCGGTGGCGTTGGCGCATTGCCTGTTCAACGTGCCGCTGGCGGTCTGGATCCTGGAGGGGTTCATGCGCGGCGTCCCGCGCGAGATCGACGAGACGGCCTATATCGACGGCTATTCCTTCCCGCGCTTCTTCATCCGCATCTTCATGCCGCTGATCGCGAGCGGGATCGGCGTCGCGGCCTTCTTCTGCTTCATGTTCTCGTGGGTGGAGCTTCTCTTGTCGCGCACGCTGACCTCGGTGGACGCCAAGCCCATCGCCGCCACCATGACGCGCACCGTGGGCGCCGCGGGCGTCGACTGGGGCGTTCTGGCCGCCGCCGGCATGCTGACCATCGTGCCGGGAGCCTTGGTCATCTGGTTCGTGCGGAACTACATCGCCAAGGGTTTTGCGTTGGGGAGGGTGTGATGCAGGGGATTGCGGGAAAGGGAGATCGAGATGCTTGACTGGATGGCCTGGACATGGCCCACGGCGGCTTTCTTCCTCATCATCGCGGGGCTGCTTCTGGTGTTCACCGTGCTCGCGGTGAAGGTGCCCGAGACGCCGCGCAGGGGGGTCCTGCATATCGAAACGACGCGGGGTGACAGGCTGTTCATCACGCTTCTCGGCTCGGCCTTCATCAATCTGGCCTGGCTCGGGCTGGTGCCCGCCCCGCAGTGGGGGGCGCTGGCCGTCTGCGCGGTCTATGCCGCGGCGGTGTTCCGCTGGGTCTAGGCTGCAACCGAAGTTCATTTCCAGGGAGGGAAAGACATGAACAGGATACTGACAACAACCACGGCGATCGCGATCGGCCTTTCGGCCGTGCCCGCCTTCGCCGACATGGAGGCGGCCCGGCAGTTCCTCGACGAGGAGATCGACGGCGTCACCACGCTCACGCGCGAGGAGCAGGAAGCGGAGATGCAGTGGTTCATCGACGCGGCCGAACCGTTCCAGGGCATGGAGATCAACGTCGTCTCGGAGACCATCACGACGCACGAATACGAAGCGCAGGTCCTGGCTCCGGCCTTCACCGCGATCACCGGCATCAAGGTCAACCACGACCTGATCGGCGAGGGCGATGTGGTCGAGAAGCTTCAGACGCAGATGCAGTCGGGCGAGAACATCTATGACGCCTATGTCAACGACAGCGACCTGATCGGCACCCACTGGCGCTATCAACAGGTCCGCAACCTGACCGACTTCATGGCCGGCGACGGCGCGGACGTCACCTCGCCCACGCTCGACCTGGAGGACTTCATCGGGACGCAGTTCACCACCGCGCCCGACGGCGACCTCTATCAGCTGCCGGATCAGCAGTTCGCGAACCTCTACTGGTTCCGCTACGACTGGTTCAACGACGAGCAGATCAAGGCCGACTTCAAGGAGGCTTACGGCTACGACCTGGGCGTGCCGGTGAACTGGGCCGCCTATGAGGACATCGCTGAATTCTTCACCGGCCGCGAGATCGACGGCGTGTCGGTCTATGGCAACATGGACTACGGCAAGAAGGACCCGTCGCTGGGCTGGCGCTATACCGACGCCTGGATGTCCATGGCAGGCATGGGCGACAAGGGCGAACCCAACGGTCTGCCGGTCGACGAATGGGGCATCCGCGTCAACGAGAATTCGCAGCCCGTGGGCGCCTGCGTGGACCGGGGGGGTGCGACCAACTCGCCCGCGGCGGTCTATGCGGTCGACAAGGCGATCAAGTGGCTGCAGGAATACTCGCCGCCCTCGGCCGCCGGCATGACCTTCTCGGAAGCGGGGCCCGTGCCCGCGCAGGGCAACATCGCCCAGCAGATGTTCATGTACACCACGTTCGTGGCGCCGCTGGTCGCGTCCGACGCCGTGATGAACGAGGACGGAACGCCCAAGTGGCGGCTCGCCCCCAGCCCGCACGGCGTCTACTGGGAAGACGGGATGAAGGTCGGCTATCAGGACGTGGGCTCCTGGACGCTGATGGAATCGACCCCGCTCGACCGGGCGCAGGCGGCCTGGCTCTATGCGCAGTTCGTCACCTCCAAGACGGTGGACGTGAAGAAGGCCGACGTGGGCCTGACCTTCATCCGCGAGTCGACCATCAACTCCGACCACTTCTCGGAGCGGGCGGACAAGCTGGGCGGACTGGTGGAGTTCTACCGCTCGCCCGACCGCGTGCGCTGGTCGCCCACGGGGACGAACGTGCCGGACTATCCCAAGCTGGCACAGCTCTGGTGGCAGAACATCGGCGACGCCATGTCGGGGGCCAAGACCTCGCAGGAGGCGCTGGACCAGCTTTGCGCCGACATGGAGGACGTGATGGCCCGGCTGGAGCGGGCCGGCATCCAGGGCGACCTGGGCCCCGTGCTGAACGAGGAGCAGGAGGCCTCCTACTGGCTGGAGCAGCCGGGCGCGCCCAAGCCCAAGCTGGAGAACGAGGACGAGGAGCCGCAGACCATCGGCTATGATGAACTCGTGTCCTCCTGGACGCAGTAGGGCCGTGACACCGGGCCGGGGCGCATGCGTCCCGGCCCCACCCATGACGGAGGGATGGACCCGATGACCCACATCCTGGCGATAGATCAGGGCACGACGTCGAGCCGCGCCATCCTGTTCGACGAAGATCTGCGCGTCGCCGCCATCGCGCAGGAGGAGTTTCCGCAGCATTATCCCCAGTCGGGCTGGGTCGAGCACGACGTGGCCGACCTGTGGTCCACCACCGCCGGGACCTGCCGCGAGGTGATCGAACGCGCCGGCATCGACGCGCGCGACATCGCCGCCATCGGCATCACCAACCAGCGCGAAACCACGCTGGTCTGGGACCGCGAGACGGGCCAGCCCATCCACAACGCCATCGTCTGGCAGGACCGCCGGACCGCTCCGATCTGCGCCGAGTTGCGCGAGGCGGGGCATGAGGAGATGTTCACCGACCGCACGGGCCTGCTGCTCGATCCCTATTTCTCGGGGACGAAACTGAAATGGCTGCTCGACCATGTGGACGGCGCGCGCGACAAGGCGCGGGCGGGCAAGCTCCTGTTCGGGACGGTGGACAGCTTCCTCATCTGGAAGCTGACCGGCGGCAAGGCGCATGTCACCGACGCGACCAACGCGGCGCGCACGCTTCTTTACGACATCCGCAAGCACCGCTGGTCGCAGACAATCTGCGACCTGCTCGACATTCCCATCGACATGTTGCCCGAGGTGCGGGACTGCGCCGCCGATTTCGGCACCGCGCGGGAGGACCTGTTCGGCCGCCCAATCCCCATCCTGGGCGTAGCGGGCGACCAGCAGGCGGCGACCATCGGGCAGGCCTGTTTCGAGCCGGGGATGCTCAAATCGACCTATGGCACCGGGTGTTTCGCGCTGCTCAACACGGGCGACACGCCGGTGCGGTCGGAAAACCGACTGCTCACGACCATCGCCTATCAGCTGGACGGAAAGCCCACCTATGCGCTGGAAGGGTCCATCTTCATTGCGGGGGCCGTGGTGCAATGGCTGCGCGACGGGCTGAAGATCATCCGCGACGCGCGCGACACGAAGCCCCTGGCCGATGCCGCGGACGCATCGCAGGGCGTGGTGCTGGTGCCCGCCTTCACCGGTCTCGGCGCGCCCTACTGGGACGCCGAATGCCGGGGCGCGATCTTCGGGCTGACGCGCAATTCGGGCCCCGAGGAGCTGGCGCGCGCGGCGCTGGAATCCGTCGGCTACCAGACGCGCGACCTGCTGGAGGCGATGCAGCGCGACTGGGAGCGCCCGGCCGGGGGGCCCATCCTGCGCGTGGACGGCGGCATGAGCGTGTCCGACTGGACGATGCAGTTCCTCTCCGACATCATCGATGCGCCGGTGGACCGGCCCGCCACGTTGGAGACGACGGCGATGGGGGCGGCATGGCTCGCGGGGAGTCGCGCGGGCATCTATCCGGACCGCGACGGCTTTGCCGCCATGTGGCAGCTGGAGCGGCAGTTCACCCCTTCGATGCCCGAGGATCGGCGCAAGGAGCGTTATGCCGCCTGGACGCGCGCCATCGCCGCGGCGCAGGCCTTCGGCGCGCCGGGCGGGACGTCGTCCTGACGGTGGCGGCCCCCCGCGCGGGGGCCGACCGGGGTCAGATCACGCCCAGGGCGCGCATCGCTTCCGATACGCGGATGAAGCCCGCGATGTTGGCACCCGCCACATAATTGCCAGGCATGCCGTAGTCGTCGGCCGTCTCGGCGCAGCGGTCGTGGATCGCGGCCATGATGGTCGCCAGCCGCGCCTCGGTCTGCTCGAAGGTCCAGCTGTCGCGCGAGGCGTTCTGCTGCATTTCCAGCGCGCTGGTCGCCACGCCGCCCGCGTTGCTGGCCTTGCCCGGCGCGAACAGCACGCCCGCCTTCTGGAACAGGCGGACCGCCTCGGGCGTCGTGGGCATGTTCGCCCCCTCGCCCACGGCGATGCAGCCGTTACCGATCAACGCCTTGGCGTCCGCGCCGTTCAGCTCGTTCTGGGTGGCCGAGGGCATGGCGATGTCGCAGGGGACGGTCCAGATGCGCCCGTCCTCGATATAGGTCGCGTTGCCCTTGCGGAGCTTCTTGTAGGTCGAGATGCGTTCGCGCCGCACTTCCTTGATCTCCTTGACGAGATCGAGGTCGATGCCGTCCTCGTCCACCACGATGCCGTTCGAATCCGAACAGGCGACGACCTTGCCGCCGAACTGGATCACCTTTTCCATCGTATAGACGGCCACGTTGCCGCTGCCCGAGACGACGACCCGCTTGCCCTCCAGGCTGTCGCCCTTGGTGGCCAGCATGCTCTGGACGAAATATGTCGTGCCATAGCCCGTGGCCTCGCGCCGGACGCGGCTGCCGCCCCACCGCAGGCCCTTGCCCGTCAGCACGCCCGATTCGTAGCGGTTGGTGATGCGCTTGTACTGGCCGAACATGAAGCCGATCTCGCGCTGGCCCACGCCGATGTCGCCGGCCGGCACGTCGGTGTATTCGCCGATATGGCGATAGAGCTCGGTCATGAGCGACTGGCAGAAACGCATGATCTCGCCTTCGGACCGGCCGCGGGGGTTGAAGTCGGACCCGCCCTTGCCTCCGCCGATGGGCATGCCGGTCAGGGCGTTCTTGAACGTCTGCTCGAAGCCCAGGAACTTGACGATGCCGAGCGACACGCTGGGATGGAACCGGAGCCCGCCCTTGTAGGGGCCAAGGGCCGAATTGAACTCCACCCGGAAGCCGCGGTTGATCTGCACGCAGCCGTCGTCGTCGACCCAGGGCACGCGGAAGATGATCTGGCGTTCCGGCTCGCAGATGCGTTCCAGCAGGGCATCCTGCGCGTAGTCTGGGTGCCGGGCGAGTACCACGCCCAGGCTTTCCAGCACCTCGCGCGTGGCCTGGTGGAACTCGGTCTCGCCCGGGTTCCGGCGCATGACCTCGGCCATGACCGGTTCCAGCTTCTCGTCGATCGCCATTCTGTCCCTTTCTCGTGTCGATACCGGTTCGGCCCCCGCGGGGGGATCGCCCGGCCTTGAACATCCGGTTCCGTCTTACCCGTCCGTCGGGCGACGGCAATGGCCGCACGGCATTTCCCGCGCTCCCGCGACCATCCTTGACCGAGGTTAATGATCCGCCGCGGCGGCGGGTCCAGATGGTGTGCAGGACTTCGGCAACCGACCGTCGCACGCAGTCCCCGGACAGGAGGAGCAGGCATGTCTTCGCAACCCGATCCGCACCCCGACGACGAGGCCGCGCTCGCCTCGCGCTTCCCGACGGCCTACACCATCCTGTTCTTGCTGATCGCCCTGGTGGCCGCGCTGACCTGGATCGTGCCGGCGGGGCAATACGACCGCGTCATGGACGAGACGGTGGGCCGGACGGTCGCCGTCGCGGGAACCTATTCGCGGGTCGAGGCCAACCCACAGGGCATCGCGGACGTGCTGATGGCGCCCATCGCGGGATTCTACGACCCCGACAGCTATGCCGCCAACGCCATCGACGTGGCGCTGTTCGTCCTGTTCCTCGGCGGGTTCCTCGGCGTGGTGAACGCGACCGGCGCGGTGGATACCGGCATCCGTGCGGCGATGACGCGCATGAAGGGGCGGGAGATCTGGATGATCCCCATCCTCATGACGCTGTTCGCCTTGGGCGGCACCACCTACGGCATGGCCGAGGAGACGCTGGCCTTCTACGCCATCCTGATCCCGGTGATGATCGCGGCCGGATACGACGCCGTGACCGGCGTCGCGGTCATCCTGATCGGGGCGGGCGTGGGGGTGCTCGGGTCCACCATCAACCCCTTCGCCACCGTCATCGCGTCCGACGCGGCGGGCATCCCCTTCACCGACGGCATCGTGCTGCGGCTGGTGATCTTCGCGGCGACGCTGGCCATCGGCGCGCTCTATGTGATGCGCTATGCCCGGCGGGTGAAGGACGATCCGTCGCGGTCCGTCGTGGCCCATCAGGCCGCCGCGCACCGCCGCCTGTTCCTGCAGGGCGACGCCGGGGGCGGGGACGACACGCTGTCGAACACGCAGAAGATCGTCCTGGCCATCTTCGCGCTGACCTTCGCGGTGATGATCTGGGGCGTCGCCTCGCAGGACTGGTGGATGGCGCGGATGGGGGCGCTGTTCCTCGGGGCGGCGATCGTCGTCGGCATCGTCGGGCGGCTGGGCGAGAAGGGCCTGACCGGCAGCTTCGTCGACGGCGCGCGCGACCTTCTGGGCGTGGCGCTGGTCATCGGGCTGGCGCGCGGCATCGTCGTCATCATGGAGCAGGGGTTGATCGCGGATACCATCCTGCACAGCGCCGAAAGCTCGCTGGGCGGTCTGGGCGACCTTGCCTTCATCAACGTGATGTTCTGGATCGAGGTGGGGATGAGCTTCCTCGTCCCCTCCTCCTCGGGCCTCGCGGTGCTGTCGATGCCGATCCTCGCGCCGCTGGCGGACTTCGCCGGGGTGGGGCGCGATCTGGTCGTCACCGCCTATCAATCCGCCAACGGCCTCGTGAACCTCGTCAACCCGACCTTCGCCGTGGTCATCGGCGGGCTGGCCATCGGGCGAGTGTCCTACGACCGCTGGCTCGTCTTCGTCTGGCCGCTGATGCTCCTCCTCGTCGTCTTCATCTCGGCGGCGATCAGCATCGCGGCATTCTTCTGATCGAAAGGAAACATCATGGCTGATCCGAAGCTCGGCGTTCACTCCGAATCCGGCAGGCTGCGGCAGGTGATCGTCTGCCGCCCCGGCCTCGCTCATCGCCGCCTGACGCCGGACAATGCGGGCGATCTGCTGTTCGACGACGTGTTCTGGGTCAAGCAGGCGCAGAAGGATCACGATGCCTTCGCCGACGCGATGCGCGGCGAGGGGGTCGAGGTTCTGGACACGGGCACCCTGCTGGCCGAGACGCTGGACATCCCCGAAGCGCGCGCCTGGATCCTGGATCACCGCATCGCGGCGGAACACGTCGGTGTCGGGATGCGGAGCGAGCTGCGCGACTGGATGGACGATCTGCCGGGCGCGGAGCTGTCGAAATGGCTGATCGGCGGGTTGACCGTCGCCGATGTGCCGTTCGAGGCCGAAAGCATGTTCGGCGCCTATCTGGGCCACCACGGCTTCATCCTGCCGCCCCTTCCCAACTTCCTGTTCACCCGCGACAACTCCGCGTGGATCTACGGCGGCGTGACGCTCAACCCGATGTACTGGCAGGCCCGCCGCCCCGAGACGCTGCTGACGGCGGCGATCTATCGCTTCCATCCGAAGTTCGAGGGCCGGGTCGAGGTGATCTGGGGCGACCCGCTGGCGGATCACGGGCTGGCCACGCTGGAAGGCGGCGACCAGATGCCTGTGGGCAACGGCGTGGTGCTGGTCGGCATGGGCGAGCGGACCTCGCCGCAGGCGGTGGGCCTTCTGGCGCAGGCGCTGTTCGATCAGGGCCGGGCGGAGCGGGTGATCGCCTGCGAGATGCCGAAGTCGCGCGCGGCCATGCATCTCGACACCGTCTTCACTTTCTGCGGCGGCGACGTGGTGACGTCGTTCAAGGAGGTGGCGGACGAGATGACCTGCTACGACCTGCATCCGGGCGAGGGCGGCAAGCCGCTCGACATGCGCCACGACACGCGGCCCATGTTCGACGTCGTGGCCGACGCGATGGGCTTCAGGAAGCTCAACGTCGTGCCGACCGGCGGCAGCGACCCGTTCGAGCAGTCGCGCGAGCAATGGAACGACGGCAACAACGTGCTGGCCCTGCGGCCCGGCCTGGTCGTGGGCTACGACCGGAACGACGACACCAATGCCGCGTTGCGGGCCGAGGGCATCGAAGTGATCGAAATGCCGGGCGCCGAACTGGGCCGGGGACGTGGCGGCAGCCGCTGCATGTCCTGCCCCACCATCCGCGACGCCGTCTGAGGAGAGATGCAATGGCTTTCAACCTGAAGAACCGACATTTCCTGACGCTGCGAGATTTCAGCCCTGCCGAGATCGCCTTCCTGCTCAAGCTGTCGGCCGACCTGAAGGCCGCGAAATACGCGGGCACCGAGGTCGAGACGCTGCGGGGAAAGGAGATCGCGCTGATCTTCGAGAAGGACAGCACCCGCACCCGCGTGGGGTTCGAGGTTGCGGCCCACGACCAGGGCGCGACCGTGACCTATCTGGGCCCCTCGGGCACCCATATCGGCGGCAAGGAGACGGTGAAGGACACCGCCCGCGTGCTGGGCCGGGTGTACGACGCCATCGAGTACCGCGGTTTCGGGCAGGACATCGTGCAGACGCTGGCCGAATGGGCCGGCGTGCCGGTCTACAACGGCCTGACGGACGAGTTCCACCCCACGCAGATCCTGGCGGATTTCCTGACGATGCAGGAACATGGCCAGAAGCCGCTGCGCGAGGTGTCCTATTGCTTCATGGGCGATGCGGGCAACAACATGGGTGACAGCCTTCTGATCGGGGGTGCCAAGATGGGGATGGACGTCCGGCTCTGCGCGCCCGAAGCGCTCTGGCCCGTGCAGGCGATCCGCGACGAGGCCGGGAAGATCGCTGCCGAAACGGGCGCGCGGATCACGCTGACCGAAGCCGTGGACGAGGGAGTCGACGGCGTCGATTTCGTCTATACCGACGTCTGGGTCTCGATGGGCGAGAGCGCGGAGAAATGGGGCGAGCGGATCGACCTGCTGAAGCCCTATCAGGTCAATGCCGGGGTCATGGAAAAGACCGGCAACCCGCGCGCGAAGTTCATGCATTGCCTGCCCGCCTTCCACAACACCGACACCGCCGTCGGCCGCGAGATCGAGGAGAAGTTTGGCCTGACCGCGATGGAAGTGACCGAGGAGGTGTTCGAGAGCCCCGCCTCCATCGTCTTCGACCAGGCGGAAAACCGGATGCACACCATCAAGGCGGTCCTTGTCGCCACACTGGGAGGTTGAACCATGCTCGTCGTCGCAGCCCTTGGCGGGAACGCGCTTCTGCAGCGCGGCCAGCCCCTGACAGCCGAGAACCAGCGCGCCAATGCCCGCCGCGCTGCCCAATCGCTGGCCGCTATCGTGCGCGCCGGGCACCGTCTGGTCGTCACCCACGGCAACGGCCCGCAGATCGGCCTGCTGGCGTTGCAGGGCGCGGCCTACAAGCCGGACGAGGCCTATCCCCTCGACGTACTTGGGTCGCAGACCGTGGGGATGATCGGCTACATCATCGAGCAGGAGCTGGAAAACGCGCTCGACCACGACCGGCCGGTGGCGACGCTGCTGACGCAGATTCTGGTGGATGCCAAGGACCCGGCCTTCGCCAGGCCCACCAAGTTCATCGGCCCCGTCTACGACCGTGACGAGGCCCATGCCCGGGCCGAGGCGGCGGGATGGTCCATCGCGCAGGACGGCGACAAGTGGCGGCGCGTCGTCCCCTCGCCCATCCCACAGGAGATCCCCGACCTGGGCGTGCTGCGGCTGCTCCTCGATCAGGGCGTCGTGGTGATCTGCTCGGGCGGGGGCGGCATCCCGGTGCTGAGGCTTGAGGATGGCAGCCTGACCGGGATCGAGGCGGTGATCGACAAGGACGCGGCCAGTGCCTTGCTCGCGCGCGAACTGGGGGCCGATGCCCTGCTTCTGCTGACCGACGTGCCGGCGGTGATGCGCGATTTCGGCACCGACCGTCAGCGTGCCATCGGCGACATCACCCCGGAGGAGGCGATGGAACTCGACCTGCCCGACGGGTCCATGGGCCCCAAGGTCGCGGCCGCGGCGGAATTCGCCACGCGCGGCGGGATGGGCGGCATCGGTCGGCTGGACGAGGCGGCCGAGATTCTCGAAGGCCGCGCGGGAACGCGGATCGCACAGACGGCA
Organism: Jannaschia rubra; assembly: GCF_001403735.1. Classification (GTDB taxonomy): domain Bacteria; phylum Pseudomonadota; class Alphaproteobacteria; order Rhodobacterales; family Rhodobacteraceae; genus Jannaschia; species Jannaschia rubra. The sequence continues at coordinate 131,880 of NZ_CXPG01000020.1, read as the reverse complement.
CAGACCCATTCCAAGGAGACGAAAGATGGATGAACTGATCGAAGACCTGCGCCGCGACTGGTGGCTGTTCCTCGTGCGCGGCATCGCGGCGATCCTGTTCGGGATCGCAGCCTTCGTCTGGCCCGGCCTGACGCTTGCCGTCCTTGTCATCATGTTCGGGGCCTATGTGCTGGTGGACGGCGCCTTCGGGCTTTTCTACGCGATCCGGGGCCGCAAGCAGCTGGACTACTGGTGGCTCTGGGCGATCGAGGGGGTGCTGGGCATCATCGTGGGCGTGCTGACCTTCGTCATGCCGGGCATCACTGCGCTGGTCCTGCTGATGTTCATTGCGGCCTGGGCCATCGTCGGCGGCGCGCTGCGGATCATCACCGCCTTCCGCCTGCGAAAGGAAATCCGCGGCGAATGGCTGCTGATCGCGGGCGGCGCGCTGTCCATCCTGTTCGGGGTCCTTCTGGTCGCTGTGCCGCAGGCGGGCATCCTGTCGGTGATCTGGCTCATCGGCTTCTACGCCGTCCTCTTCGGCGTATTGTTCGTCGGCCTGGCCTTCCGCCTGCGCCGGTCGGGCAGAGAGGACGTCCATGCCTGACGCGGCGCGCACCCCGGCCCCCGACGCGCCGCCCCGCGCGGACGGGCGGGTGGTCGCGGTGCGCGGCGGGATCGTCGACGCGGCCTTCCCGGGCGAAGGCCCGCGCATCGACGATCTGCTGATGGCGGGGGAGGTGCCGCTTCAGGTCATGTCCTTCGTCGACGGCGGGGCCGCGCGCTGCATCGCGCTGGCCCCCGTTCACGGGCTGGGCCTCGGCACGCCGGTCCGCAACACCGGCGGCCCTGTTGCCGTGCCCGTGGGCGAGGCGGTTCTGGGCCGGATGCTCGACGTCTTCGGCACACCGCTCGATGGCGGACCGCCCCCGGATGCGGCGGACCATCGCTCGATCCACCGCGCGCCTCCGCCGCTTTCCGACCGCGTCCTGCGCGCCAAGGTGCTGGAGACGGGCATCAAGGCCATCGACCTGCTGGCGCCCATCGAACGCGGCGGCAAGACCGGCCTGTTCGGCGGCGCGGGCGTGGGCAAGACCGTCCTGCTGAGCGAACTGATCCACAACACCGTGGAACACCACCACGGCGTCAGCCTGTTCTGCGGCATCGGCGAGCGGTCGCGCGAGGCGGAGGAGCTGTGGCGCGAGATGGGCGAAGCCGGCGTGCGCGACCGGATGGTCATGCTGTTCGGCCAGATGAACGAAAGCCCCGGCGTGAGGTTCCTGGTGGGCAAGTCGGCGCTGACCATGGCCGAATGGTTCCGCGACGACCGCGAACAGGACGTGCTGCTGCTGATCGACAACATCTTCCGCTATGTGCAGGCGGGGTCCGAAGTGTCGGGGCTGATGGGGCGGATGCCCAGCCGCGTGGGCTACCAGCCGACGCTGGCCACGGAACTCGCCACCTTGCAGGAACGCATCGCCTCGACCCGCAAGGGGGCGATCACCTCGATCCAGGCGGTCTATGTGCCCGCCGACGATTTCACCGACCCGGCGGCGGCGCATATCTTCTCGCATCTGTCGGCCTCGGTCGTGCTGTCGCGCAAGCGGGCGAGCGAGGGGCTCTATCCGGCGGTCGATCCGCTGGCGTCGTCTTCGGTCATGCTGACGCCCAACGTGGTCGGCCAGCGCCATTACGACATCGCCCGCGCGGTGCGCCGGACCCTGGCCGAATACGAGGACCTGCGCGACATCATCGCCATGCTGGGCATCGAGGAGTTGTCGGCCCACGACCGCGCCGTCGTGGCCCGCGCCCGGCGGCTGGAGCGGTTCCTGACCCAGCCCTTCGCCACCGTCACCGCGGCCACGGGGGAGGGCGGCAAGCTGGTTCCGCTGGAGGCCACGCTGGCGGGATGCGAGGCGATCCTGGGCCAGACGACGTTTCCGCGCCCGGAAAGCGACTACTACATGATCGGCGCCTTGCCCTGGACGGAGGAGGCCGCATGACCGCCTTCACCGAAATGGACGTCCGCATCGGCCTGCCCGGCACCGTCCTGTTCGACGGGCCGGCCACGCGGCTGGGCGCCGTGGCCGAGGACGGAGGCTTCGGCCTGCTGCCCAACCACATCGACTGGGTGACGGCGCTGGTGCCATCGGTCCTGACGCTGACGCAGCCCGGCGGGACCGAGCGGGTTTTCGGCATGGACGAGGGCGTGCTGGTCAAGACCGGCGACCGCGTCCGCATCGCAGTGCGCCGGGGCGTCGAGGGGGCCGACCTGCGGAGCCTGCAGGCCACGGTGGACGCCTTCTTCGACGCCGTGGAGGACGAGGAGCGCGTCGCCCGCGCCGCCCTGTCTCGGCTGGAGGCGGACATGGTCCGCCGCTTCGCGGGCCTGAGGGGGCAGCCATGAAAGGCAGACGCGACAGGCACGCCGACCGCATCGGCCGCGACGCGACCCGCAAGCAGGCGGCGCGCGACGATCCCGGCCCCAGCCCCCTGCGCGGCATCGGCGCCTTCGGCGTCATCGGCTGGTCGGTCGCGGTGCCGACGGTGGGCGGCGCGTTCCTGGGGCTCTGGCTCGACCGGACCTGGCCGCAGGCTTTTCAATGGACCATCGCCATGATCCTCGGCGGCCTCGTCGTCGGCGCGCTGATCGCCTGGGCCTGGATCGACAGGGAGGGGCGGGGATGACGGGCGGGATCGACTGGACCCTGTTCGCGATGGGGGCCCTGGCCGGGGCGGCGGCTGCCGCGGCCTTTTTCGGGGGGCTGGCGCTCGGGGTGCGGATGGCGCTGCGGCGCCGTCGGCCCCTGGCCGTCCTGCTGCCCAGTGCCGCCATTCGCATCGCGCTGCTTCTGACCTTCGGCTGGTGGGTCGCGGGACACGGCGCCGTCGCGCTGGCGGGCTTCGCGCTGGCGTTCATGGTCCTGCGCGTCGCCCTGCTGGCGACGGTGCGCGCCGGCACCGGCGGGGAGGCGAAGCCATGGAACTGACGCCCGACGACACCATCGTCTTCACCGTCCTCGGGTTCGGCGTGAACGCCACCATCGTCTTCACCTGGGTCGTCATGGCGCTGCTGACGGCGGCCGCGGCCTTCATCACCCGGAACCTGCGCGCCGACGTGCCGCCCGACCGCTGGCGTACCGTGCTGGAGGCAACGGTCCTGACCATCCAGTCCCAGATCGACGAGATCAGCGCCCGGCCCGACCGGCGGCTTCTGTATTTCGCGGGGACGCTGTTCCTGTTCATCCTGACATCCAACGTGCTGGCCATCGTGCCGGGGTGGCGCGCGCCCACGGCGTCGCTGTCCACGACGGTGGGGCTGGCGCTCGCCGTGCTGGCGGCCGTGCCGCTGTTCGGGATCGGCAGCCGGGGCCTGGGCGGCTATCTTCGCAGCTACGCCGAGCCCAACATCATCATGCTGCCCTTCAACCTGATCGGGGAAGTGTCGCGCGGCGTCTCGCTCGCCATCCGCCTCTACGGCAACGTCATGAGCGGGGCGGTCATCGCCGCGATCCTGCTGGGCGTTGCGCCCTTCTTCTTTCCCGTGGTGATGGACATGCTCGGCCTGCTGACCGGCGCGATCCAGGCCTACATCTTCGCCATCCTGGCCACCGTCTACATCTCGTCGGCGACGGCCGTGCCCCCGCCCGACGCTTCGAAGGAGACCCCATGACCGATCTCGCCATCATCGCCGCCATCTCGATCTTCACCGCCGGGCTGACCGTCGCCATCGGGGCCATCGGGCCGGCCCTGGGCGAAGGGCGCGCCGCGTCGAGCGCGCTCGGCGCCATCGCGCAGCAGCCGGACGCCGCCTCGACCCTGTCGCGGACGCTGTTCGTCAGCCTCGCCATGATCGAATCCACCGCGATCTACTGCTTCGTCGTCGCCATGATCCTGATCTTCGCCAATCCGTTCTGGGATGCGGCGCTGGATGCGGCGGCGCAGGCGGCGGGCGGCTGAGCCATGTCCATCGACTGGATCACCGTGGCCGCCCAGATCGTCAACTTCCTGGTGCTGGTCTGGCTGCTGAAGCGGTTCCTCTATCGACCGATCCTCGACGGGATCGACGCGCGCGAACGGGCCATCGCCGATCGCATGGGCGAGGCCGCGCGCATCCGCGAAGCGGCCAAGGCGTCGGAGGCGAGGCATATGGCGGAGATCGCCCGCCTGCGCGAAGGGCGCGAGGGCGTCATGGCCGAGGTGCGCGCGGAGGCGGAGGCCGAGCGCGACGCGCTGCTCTCCGAGACGCGCGCGCGCCTGGCCCGTGAGCGGGAGGCGCGCGACGCAGAGCGCGCGGAGGAGGTGCGGCGCCACACGGCCGACCTGCAACGCAGGGGCGCCGAAGCCATCGTCGCGCTGACCCGCAAGGCGCTGGCCGACCTGGCCGATCAATCGCTGGAGGCGCGGATCGTGGCGCGTGCCCTGCCCCGGGTGATCGACCGGACGGGCGATCTGGCCTCGGCGGCCGGCGACAGCCGGGAGGCCGTGGTCACGACCCGCGAGGACCTGCCCGCGGACGTGCGGCGCGACGTCGAAACCCGGCTGTCCGACGCCCTTCCGGATGTCGCCATCACATTCCGCACCGATCCCGCGCAGTCGCCCGGCCTGATCCTGCGGCTGGGCGGCGCACAGCTCGGATGGACGGTGGAGGGCTATCTCGACGGATTGGAGCGGATGCTCGACGGGAGAGGAGGGGCCGCCGATGCCGCATGACGGACACGCCCTCGACCTGCTCGACGCCCTGCTGTCCGCTCCCCCGCCCGAGCCGGAGCTGAGCGAGGTCGGCCATGTGGTCGAGGTGGGCGACGGCATCGCCATCGTGGCGGGGCTGGCCCGCGCGCTGACCGACGAGATGCTCGATTTCGGCAGTGGCCTCTCGGGCATCGTCTTCGACCTGGAGCCCGACCGGCTGGGCGTCGTCCTTCTGGGGCCGACAGCGTCGGTCGTGCCCGGCGCGGACGTGCGACGGACGGGCCGGGTGGTGAGCGTGCCGGTGGGCGCGGCACTTCTGGGCCGGGTGGTCGACGCGCTCGGCCGGCCGCGCGACGGTGGGGACGCGCCCGCCGACCTGCCCCTGCGCCCCATCGAGACGGAAGCGCCCGGCATCCTCGACCGCGCGCCGGTGGCGCGGCCGCTGGCCACCGGCCTCAAGGCGGTGGATGCGGCGGTCCCCGTGGGCAAGGGGCAGCGGGAGCTCATCATCGGCGACCGCCAGACCGGCAAGACCTCCATCGCCATCGATACCATCCTGAACCAGAAGGACACGGGCGTCCTCTGTGTCTATTGCGCCATCGGCCAGCGCGGCGATGCGGTGGCCAAGGCCGTGGGCGCCATCCGCGACGGGGGCATGGCGGAGGGCACCATCGTGGTGACGGCGGGCGACGAGGAGGCGCCCGGCCTGTCCTGGGTCGCGCCCTATGCCGCCATGGCCATGGCCGAGGCGCTGGCGGCGGGCGCGCGCGACGTGCTGATCGTGTTCGACGACCTGACGCATCACGCCCATTCCTACCGGGAGCTGTCGCTGCTGCTGCGCCGCCCGCCGGGGCGCGAGGCCTTTCCCGGCGACATCTTCTATGTCCACGCGCGGCTTCTGGAGCGGGCGGGGCAGTTCGGCCCCGGCGCGGGCGGCGGGTCGATCACCGCGCTGCCCGTGGTCGAGACGCAGGCCGAGAACCTGTCGGCCTACATCCCCACCAACCTCATCTCGATCACCGACGGGCAGATCTACCTCTCGCCCCGCCTGGTGCGCCGCAACCAGTTTCCCGCGGTCGATCTGGGCGTTTCGGTCAGCCGGGTGGGCGGCAAGGCGCAGGCCCGTGCCTTCCGCGACGTGGCGGGCAACCTGCGCGTGACCCTGTCGCAGTTCGAGGAGCTGGAGGAGTTCGCGCGCTTCGGCACGCGGCTCGACGAGGGAACCCGCAAGCGGCTGAGCCGGGGTGCCGCCGTCCGCGCGGCCCTGCGCCAGCCCGAGCGCGCGCCCATGCCCGCGGACGAACAGCTGGCCGTCCTGCTGGCGGCGATGGAGGGGCTGCTCGACGGTCTGGACGAGGGAGCCGCCATGGCCGCGATGGAGGCGATCCGGACGGCGGTGCGCGGCGCCGGCGACGCGACGCGCGACCTGATCGCCTCGGGTCGGCCGCTCGCCCCGGAGGATCGCGGCCGCATCCTGGATCTGGCCCGACAGGCGCTGGCGGAGGCTGGCCATGGCACAGACGCTTGAACGCCTGACGCAGCGGACCGAGACGATGCAGGGCATCCGAAGCATCGTGCGGACGATGAAGACGATGTCCGCGATCAACGCGGCCCCCTACGAGCAGGCGGCGCGGGCCATCGACGACTGGCGGGAGACGGTGCTGGACGGGCTGCAGGCCTTCCTTCACCGCAACGGCCCGCTGGCGCAGGAGGTGCCCCGTCGCACCCGGCGGGTGCTGATCGTCATGGGGTCCGACCATGGGCTTTGCGGCAACTACAACGAACTCGTCGCGGCCGAAGCGGCGCGTCATGCGGACGGCGAGCCGGCCGTGCTCTGCGTCGGCGCGCAGATGGAGGATGCGCTGCGGGGCGAAGGCCTGGTGCCTGACGCGACCCTGCTGCCGCCCGCCAATGCCGACGGGCTGAACCGGCTCGCGGGCGACCTGGTCCTGCGGATCGAGGAGCTGCGCGGCCGTACCCTGCCTGACGGGATCGCCGTCACGCTGGTCTATACCCAGCGGGGCGAACACGGCCGGCAGGCGCCGGTGTCGCAGGTCCTGTTGCCGGTCGATGCGGGGCTGCTGGCCGGTCTGGCGCGGCGGCCCCGCCCCTCCCCCAGCCTGCCGGACTTTTCGATGCCCGCGCCCGACCTTCTGGCGGCGCTGATCCGCAACCTTCTGTTCGCCACGTTGTTTCGCGCGGCGGCCGAGGCGCTGGTGACCGAGAACGCCGCGCGGCTTGCCCGCATGCAGCAGGCCGAGCGGTCGGTCGATGAACGGCTGGAGGATCTGCGCGCCGAGACGCGCACCGTGCGCCAGTCCGAGATCACGACCGAGCTTCTCGACGTGATCGTGGGGTTCGAGGCGCTCAAGCGTCGCCCACGGCGCCCGGATCCCTGAGACGAGGAGGATGCGATGCGTGTGGGGAAGATCATGCAGGCCGACGTCTCGACCGTCGGACCCCGGACGTCTGTCCGGGCGGCGGCGGCGCTGATGAAGGATCGCGGCGTGGGTCTTCTGCCGGTCTGCACCGGGGGAAGGCCGCTCGGCGTCGTGACCGACCGCGACCTCATGATGCGGATGCTGCCCGACCTTCGCCACGACAACGACCTGCCGGTGCGCGCGGTGATGACGCGGGGCGTGCTGACCTGCGGGCCCGACGACGACATCGTCGCCGCCGCCCGCATCATGGGCGACGCGCAGGTCCGCAGGCTGGTGGTCTGCGACGCGGAGGGGCGGGTCTGCGGGATCCTGTCGCTGGGCGACATCGCGCGGGACGCGAGCGAGGAGCTCGCGGGCCAGGCCCTGGGCGAGATCGTGGAGGATCGCGGAAGGACGGGCCTGGTCAGACGCGGCTGAGCAGAATCTGGGTGCGAAGCATCTCGAGGTCGATATCCGCGATGTCGCAAAGCGCGGTCATGTCGGTGAGCGCGATCGAATGGGCGTCGGGATGCGCGATGAGGCCAGCGCGCTCGAACCGCCGCAGCGTCCGGCAGACATGCACGTTCGTCAGGCCGGTGAATTCGCCCAGCTTCTCCTGCGTCATCGGAAAGTCGAACGTCGCGCCACGGGTGCGACCCAGGGCCTCGAGACGCATGTGCAGCTCCAGCAGGGCATAGGCGATCCGGCTTGCCGCGCTGCTTCGGCCCAGACGCAGCAGAAGCTCCGACGTGCGGGCCTGGATGACCAGGATCGACGCGGCCATCGCCTCGCGCAGGCGGGCGCGGGAGTCGCCGGGCCCGTTCGCCTGGGCGGGTCGGATCACGGCGTATTCGATGTCGCTCAGCGCCTCGACCGAGCAGGCGGCGACGGCGACGAGCCGCGTGCCCACCATGGCGAAATCGCCGGGCAGCATCACGTCGATTATCTGCCTGTCGCCCGTCGCCAGGGTCTTGGACAGGGCCAGCCAACCGTCCACCAGAAGCAGCGCATGATCCGCGGCATCGCCCTCATGCGTCAGGATCGTGCCGCGCGTCGCGCGCAGGAGCCGCAGGCCACCGTCGTCGACAAGCGACTCGACCAGCCCCGCGTGGACACGACCGAAAGGCAGTGCAAGGTCCGTCCGGATATCCATCGCCCGTCCCCCAATGCTCGGATTGTCCTATCCTACATAGGGGGCGCGGGCGCCTCCGGAAGGTGCGGAGGCTGCAACCCCGAATTGCAGCGGAAGCGCGCCTTCAGATGATGGCGGCGCGCACCTTGGCCGAGACCCATTCCGAGAGGACGACGGCGAACAGGATCACGAGCAGGATCAGCGACACCTGCGGCCAGGCCAGCGTGTTGAGCGAGGCCTGAAGCTGCAACCCGATGCCCCCCGCCCCCACAAGCCCCAGCACGGTCGATTCGCGGATGTTGATGTCCCAGCGGAACACCGCGATGCCCGCGAAGGCGGGGGCGATCTGCGGCACGATGCCGTAGGCCATCACCTGCCACCGCGAGGCGCCGGTGGCGGTGATCGCCTCGACCTGCGTGGCACTGATCTCCTCGATCGCCTCGTAGAGGAGCTTGGCGCAGAAACCGATCGACCGGATGGCGATGGCGATGACGCCCGCGAAGACGCCCGGCCCGATGATCGCGATGAGCAGAAGCGCCCAGATCAGCGAGTTGATCGACCGCGTCGACACGATGATCAGAAGGGCGATGGGCCGCACGATCAACGCCGAGGGCGTGGTGTTGCGGGCGGCAAGGAAGGCCACGGGAACCGCCAGGATCAGCGCGATGATCGTGCCCAGCGTGGCGATATTCAGCGTGTCCCAGATCGGCCACCAGAGGTTGTCGATATAGGACCAGCGCGGCGGCAGGGCGCGGCCCAGGATGTCGCCCGCGATGCGGGGCGCGTCGCGCACGAAGAACCACGTCGTCGCCTCGGAGATGCGCGACCAGCACCACAGGAAGGCCGCCAGCCCCAGCAGCCAGCCGAACCAGCGTGCCATCGCCTGTCCGCGCGTCCGACGGCGCCAGATGGGACCCTCGGGTGTCTCGATAACCGGCATCTACTGCACCCTCGCCCGGACGATGCCCGAGATGTATTCCAGCGCCATGACCACGGCGATGATGATGATCAGGATCGCCGCAGCCGTGTCGTATTCGTAGCGATCGAAGGCGGTATTGAGCGTGGCGCCGATGCCGCCCGCGCCCACCAGCCCCAGGATGGCGCTTTCGCGGAAGTTGATGTCCACGCGGTAGATCGACAGGCCGATCAGGCGCGGCATCACCTGCGGCTGCACGCCGTAGTTGATCCACTGCGCCCAGCGCGACCCGGTGGCGCGCACCGCCTCGCCCTGGGCACGGCTCATGGATTCGATGTCCTCGGCCAGCAGCTTCGACAAAAAGCCGATGGTCGCGAACGACAGCGTCAGGAACCCCGCCAGAGGGCCGAAGCCGAAGATCGCCACCAGCAGGATCGCCACGATGATCTCCTGCAGGGCGCGGCTGACGGCGATGATGCCGCGACAGATCATGTAGACCGGCAGGGGCGCGATGTTGCGTGCGGCGCCGAGCGCGATGGGGATCGAGATCAGGATGCCCACGACCGAGGCCGCGACGGTCATCACCACGCTTTCCAGCATCCCCGCCCAGATGTCCGACCCGCGTGACGTGAAGTCGGGCGAGGTGAAGGCCATCACGAAGGCACCCCCCCGGTCGAGGCCTTCGTAGACGCGCGACCAGTTGACCTCGATGGTGGCGAAGGCCGCGATCAGGTAGGCCACGAACCCGAGTCCGATGGCCCAGCGCAGCCACCTGCGCCGGATCATCGGGGGCTTGCGCCATTTGCGCCCCAGAAGGCTGTCGATCTCGGTATCGGCGGCGGTCATGCGACGGCCTCCGGGTCCAGGGTGTCCTCCTCGTCCTCGACCTTGTCGATGGTGGCCACCCAGTCCTCCTCGCCGTAGATCGTGGTCAGGACATCGGGGGTCAGCGCATCGGGCGGCCCGTCGAATTCGACCGCGCCCGCGCGCAGGCCGATGACGCGGGCCACGAACATCTGGGCGAGCGCGACGTCGTGGATGTTGATGATCGCGGCGAGGCCCCGCTCGGCGCAGAGCTCGCAGATGAGGCGCATGATCTGGCGGCTGGTCTTGGGGTCGAGCGAGGCGGTGGGCTCGTCCACCAGCAGAAGCGCGGGGTCCTGGATCAGCGCGCGGCAGATGCCGACCCGCTGCCGCTGGCCGCCCGACAGCTCATCCGCCCGCTTGTCGGCCATGTGGACGAGGCCCACCCGGTCGAGCAGGCGGAACGCCTCATCCACGTCCTTCTGCGGGAAGCGCCGCGTGAGGCTGCGCCAGAAGCCGACATAGCCCAGCCGCCCCGACAGCACGTTCTCCATCACCGTCAGCCGTTCGACCAGCGCGTATTCCTGGAAGATCATGCCCATGCGGCGGCGTTCGCGGCGCAGCGCGCCGGCGCCGAGTTCCGTCAGTTCGGTATCGCCCAGCCAGACCTTGCCCGACGTGGGCTCGACCAATCGGTTGATGCAGCGGATCAGCGTGGACTTGCCCGCGCCCGACGGCCCGATCAGCGCCACGACCTGCCCCTGCGGGATCTCCAGCTCGACGGCCTTGAGCGCCTGATCCCCGGTCTTGTAGGTCTTCGTCAGCTTGTCGAGCCGCAGCATGTCGTCCCCAGTCCTGCAATGGTCGCGCGCGGCGCACCCCCGATCGGGGCCGCCGCGCGCATTTTCCGGTGTTGTCTACTGGCAGGAATAGCTGACGTCGTTGGCCGCGTCGATCTTGCGGATGACGTCCCAGTATCCCTTGTAGTCGATGGGGATGAACTGCGCCTCGCCGTTCTTCTCGAACTCCTCCTGAAGGGAGGTGCCGTCCCACTCGAAGCTGAAGAAGGCGTCGCGGATGCTTTCCTGCAGCTCGGGCGTCAGGTTGTAGACGGTGCCGTAGCCCGTGGTCGGGAAGGTCTGCGAGGTATAGAGGCTGACGATCCGGTCGGACGGCACGACGTCCCGCTCGATCATGCGCTGCATGACCGAATTGGCGACCGCCGCGGCCGGATAGTCGCCGTTCGCCACGCCGAGCACCGAGTTGTCGTGCTTGCCCGAGAAGACCGGCTCGTAATCCTCGCCCGAGACCATGTCGAAATCGGCCTTCAGGATGGCCGATGGCGCCTTGAAGCCCGAGTTCGACGTCTCGGCGGTAAAGGCCATCTTGTTGCCGCGGATGCCCTCGACGTCGGAGATGCCCGAGTCGGGGTGGGTGATGATCTCCATCTCGTAGCCGAAGCTGCCGTCCTCGGAAGCCATGATCGTGAAGGGCTTGAACCCCGCGCAGTTGACCGCAAGCGGGTTCGACCCGGTGTTGAAGCCCGCGATGTGCAGCCGGCCCGACCGCATCGCCTCGATCTGGGCGGCGTTGTTCTGGACGGGGAAGAACACGACCTCCTTGCCGGTCTTCTCGGACAGGTAGTCGAGGAAGTCGGACCAGGCGGTTGCATAGACGGCCGGATCCTCGACCGGGGTATAGGCGAAGATCAGGGTTTCGGGGTCGAGCAGCTCCGCCTCGTCGTCGGGCGTATCGGCCAGCAGGTCGCCGTCGGCGTCGCAGTAGCGCGCATCGAGCGCCCCGCGTTCGCAATCCTGCGCCATCGCGGGGCCCGCGGCGAGCGCCAGGGCGGCCAGCGCCGCGGCGCCCATCAGTTCGGTTCTGGTCATCGGTTCTTTCCTCCCGTTGCGGGCGCGGCCCCTCGCCCCGCCCTGTCGTCCGTGGCGGCGTTCTGCACCGCGCATGTAACGCATTGATGACGAACCGGACCGCCAAGTCCAGTCCGGGGACGTCCGCCCCACCCTACATCATGCGGATGACCTTGGGGTCGAGCGCGAGCACATAGCCCTGTCGCGTGATGTTGCGGATCAGCAGATGGGTCACGATCTGATTGCCCAGCGCGTCGCGCAGACGCTTGATCCGGGTGGCGCCCGCGGCCTCGTCGCAGTCGGGTTCGGGCTTGCCCGTGATGACCGATTCGATCTGCGCGCCGGTCAGCATCTCGCCGTCGAGCCGCGCTTCGGCCAGAACGGCCAGCGTCTCCATCGCGGCGTCCGTGAGCTTGAGTTCGATGTCGTTGAGCATCACCGCGTTCTCGGCCCGGGCGAGGATCAGCGACGTGACCTGGATGCCCGACCGCTCGATCTCGCCCATGCGGCGGTTGAGTGTGACAATGGCCAGAAGCAGCACCACGCAGGCGATGAGAAGCGCGGTGGCGAAGACCAGAAGCACGAAGATGATGACGCGGTAGCTGGCCAGCACGTCGCTGAAGGCGGTGCCCGACTGGGCCAGCACTTCCAGAAGGCCGATCTCGGCACGGGTGGTCAGGTCGCTTTCCACGAACAGCCGCTCGACCCGTGCGTTGAAGGCGTTGGCATTGGGCAGCGTGGCGAACAGGAAGACGGCCGCCGCGAGCAGGATCAGGACGATGGCCGCGATGCCCAGACCCACCACGCGGGTCGACGCGGCGCGCGTCTCAGTAACGGAGGAAGTAGTCGCCGGCACTGGCTCTCCTGTCGTCGAGGCCTTCGGGACCGAAGACCCCCATGACCTGCAACAACTGCCAGCCGTCGTCCAGCCGCGCGCGCAATTCCGCCGCGGCCCCGTCGAGCGTACATGCGGCGTCCGGCACCTCAATCACTCCATAGTGCAGCCGCAACGGGTCGTCCTGCTTGGCCTTGTAGTCGGCGTAGCAGGCCGCCTGCGCGGGCGCGGCGAGCATGACGAGGAGGACAAGGGGGATGAGGCGGGCCATGGCATCTTGATGCGCGATGCCGCCGATCCAGGCAATGACCGATCGGTTGCTATCGCATGACAGGCCACCGTCATTGACCGTCCGGGGCGTCCGGCCCGATTGACCGTGCAACACCCGGGGCCACACATGGGGGTCCACCCGGAAAGGAGAAGTTCGATGTTCCGTCCCATCCTCGCCGCGTTCCTGGCGCTGGCGCTCTGCATGCCCCTCGCCACGGGTCCGGCCCATGCCGACAAGCGCGACGTGGTCAAGATCATCGGCGGCCTCGCCGCGATCTATCTCCTCAAGGAGGCCATCGACCGGAACCGCGAGCGCGACAACGACCGCGCCGCCGTCGCCCGCGCCCGGCCTCCGGCGGCTGCGCTGTCGCCCGCGCGGTCGCCCCGGCCGTCCCGGTCGCCACAGATGCCCGACGCGCTGGCCCTGCCGGAGCGCTGCCATGTGACCTATCGCACGGATCAGGGCATCGTCGCGGGCTATGGCGCGCGCTGCATGCAGAACGCCGTCGCCCGCCCCGGCCTCCTGCCGCCGCAATGTCTTGTCCCCCTGGCCACGGACCAGGGGTCCCGCAACGTCTATTCCCCGCGCTGCCTTCGCAGCGAGGGCTGGACCTCCCGCACCGCAGCACAGCGTTGATGCCACCGCATTGACGCCCCGCCGGGAGGGGGGCAGGGTCGCGCCATGACGGCCCTGCCCCCGGATCTTTTCCACGAAACCGCCGCCCGCAATGCCGGCGCTGCGCGCATCTTCGGCCTGGACGAAGTGGGCCGCGGGCCCTGGGCCGGCCCCGTCGTCGCCTGCGCGGCCCGGCTGACCGGCCCGGCCCCCGAGGGCCTGACCGACAGCAAGAAGATGTCGCCGAAACGCCGTGCGGCCATGGCCCCCCTTCTGCGGGCCTGCTGCGAGTTCGCCTTCGGCGAGGCCAGCGTCGCCGAGATCGACGCGCTCAATATCCGGCGAGCCACGCATCTGGCGATGCAGCGGGCCGTCGCGGGCCTGCGACTGCTGCCCGATCACCTTCTGATCGACGGAAACGATTGCCCGCCCTGGGTCGATTGTCCACGAACCCTGATTGTGGGGGGCGACGGCCTGTCATTGTCGATCGCGGCGGCATCGGTTCTGGCGAAAACACGGCGGGATCAAGGCATGGTTGCCCTCGCGCAACAATATCCGGGCTACGGCTGGGAGACGAACGTCGGCTATGGCGTCAGGTCACACCGCGACGCCTTGGAACGACAGGGCGTGACACAACATCACCGGCGATCCTTCCGTCCGATCCGCAACATGTTGTGCCGACCCTGATGCCTTAATTCCGCCCCAGTCGGCCGGTGGACGTCCGATGGGGTTCCCGCCATCCTCACCTCACAAAAGGCGACCCCGGCAAATGAGGGCGCCATTTCGAGGCGACAGACAATGGCAAGACCTGACCCGGAAGCCCGCGTGCTTCCGCTCGACACGATCATGTCGGGCGACTGCGTGGCGGCGATGAACGCGCTGCCCGAAAACTCCGTGGACCTGATCTTCGCGGACCCGCCCTACAACCTGCAGCTCCGGGGCGACCTGCACCGGCCCGACAACAGCAAGGTCGATGCCGTCGACGACCATTGGGACCAGTTCGAGAGCCTGAAGGCCTATGATGCCTTCACCCGGCGGTGGCTGGAAGCCGCACGCCGGGTGCTGAAGCCCGACGGCGCGATCTGGGTGATCGGCAGCTATCACAACATCTTCCGCGTCGGCACGGCGCTTCAGGACCAGGGGTTCTGGCTGCTCAACGACGTGGTCTGGCGCAAGACGAACCCGATGCCCAACTTCCGCGGCAAGCGGCTGACCAATGCGCATGAGACGATGATCTGGGCGTCGAAGTCCGAGACGTCGAGATACACCTTCAACTACGAGGCGATGAAGGCCCTGAACGAAGGGGTGCAGATGCGCTCCGACTGGACCTTCCCGATCTGCACCGGGCACGAGAGGCTCAAGAACGCACGGGGCGAGAAGGCCCATCCGACGCAGAAGCCCGAGGCGCTGCTGCACCGTCTGCTGGTCGCCACGACGAACCCGGGCGACGTGGTGCTCGATCCCTTTTTCGGCACGGGCACGACGGGGGCGGTGGCCACCATGCTCGGCCGGCACTTCATCGGGATCGAGCGCGAGGAGGAATACCGCCAGCTCGCCGCCGAACGCATCGCCCGCATCCGCACCCTGCCCGCCGCCGCGCTGGAGACGACGACTTCGAAGCGCGCCGAGCCGCGGGTGCCCTTCGGCCAGCTCGTCGAGCGCGGCATGCTGCGTCCGGGCGAGGAGCTTCAGTCGGGCAACGGCCGCCACCGCGCCAAGATCCGCGCCGACGGCAGCCTGACGGGCGACGGCATCAAAGGGTCGATCCATCAGGTCGGTGCCGCCTACGAAGGCGCGCCCAGTTGCAACGGCTGGACCTACTGGCACTTCAAGCGCGAGGGGAAATCGGTTCCGATCGACACCCTGCGCCAGCAGATTCGCGACGAAATGGCGAACTGATCCCATCATCACGGTTACCGCCTGCGCCCGCTGTCCAATGTCCGGCGGGTGCAACTGACCCCTGTTCCCCTTCGCGGGTTCGGGGGTCTCTTTTTTTCCTCACCTCGACGGCATGCAAAAAGGGCGCCTTCGAAGAAGACGCCCGTTCCGTCGGGCCGGAGGCCCGAAAAACCGTCTGGTCCGTGGATCAGTCCGAAGCAGCCACGGCGGCCAGCAGGATGATCGCCAGGATCGGAACGACGATGCCGGTCGAGGAGGACGAGGTGTCCTCCACGATCACGACGGGCTCGACCGGAGCCGGGGCGATGTTGCCGGCGAAGGCGGTGGTGGCGGTGGCCGAAAGGACGGCGGCGAGAGCGAGTTTCTTCATAAGTCAGTATCCTCCAAGATACGCCATCGATGAGGCGACAGTTGCCACATCATATGGCACCCAAGACTGTACCTCGTGCCCTTTCGTTAAGCAGCAGCGCCAGGCCTATGCAACGCGCAGCGCGGCGCCGGGGCAACGCTTTCGCCGCCCTTTCGTCAAATAAGCAACACCTGCGTACCAACCTTGGTCATCGCGAAGACCTCGGCGATATGCTGATTGTAGAGGCCGATGCACCCCGACGACGACCGCCGCCCGATCTTGCGATTGTCGTGCGTTCCGTGGATCCGGTAATAGGTCCACGACAGGTAGAGCGCATGCGTCCCCAGCGGATTGTCGGGGCCGGGGCCCACGACGGCGGGCCATTCCGGATTGCGGCGGCGCATGTTGGGCGTCGGCCGCCAGGTCGGACCCACGACCTTCTGCACCACGCGGGTGCGGCCCTTGCGCGTCATTTCCTCCGACTGTGGAACGGACGACGGATAGATGTGGTGAGCGCCGGATTCTTCCCACATGTGAAGGGCGCGGCTGTCGATATCGACCAGGATGGCGCCGTTCCTGAGCGACTTGAAATGGTTCTGCCAGTCCTGCGCATGGAAGCTGGCGGTGTTGCGCTTGGTGGTCGACGAAAGCTCCCCCTCGACCTGGACGGTGTCCGGCAGGGCACGGGCGACGGCGGGCAGGGCGAGCGACGAGACGGCCGCGGTGCCGGCGGCAAGGAATGCGCGGCGGGCGAGAAGTGGCATCCGAAATACTCCTGTCGGGGGCCCGGGAATCATCGGGCCGGATCATTGGGACGTGGCAATCGAGCATGAGCTATCATGTCATTACGTAAATCAAACACGCTCCGGCACGCAAAGTTTCGCCGAAACCGTCTGCGACGGGATATTTGCGTCCGGCCCCGCTCCGATATACTCCGCCCTTGAAAGACGAAGGATCTGGGGATGCCGATGAACCGCCGCACTGCATTGACGATGCTCGCCTCGACCGCGCTGGCGGCCTGTACGCCGCCGCCGCCCGCGATCGGGCCGGACGGGAAGCCGCTGCCGAAGCTCTATCGCATCTCCAGCGCGGAGGGGCGTCAGCTTCCGTTCCGTGCGCTCGACGCCGTGAACGCACTGCGGCAGGGGGCCGGGGTCGCGCCGCTCGCACTGGATTCGAAGCTGTCGGCGGCGGCCGAGACCCATGCGCGGGACATGTCGCTGCAGAACCGCCCATGGCACTTCGGCTCCGACGGGTCGTCGCCTATCGACCGGGCCCGCCGCGTGGGCTTCGACGGCCGTCTCCTGGGCGAGACGATCTCGGAGACCTACGAGACCGAACTCGAAACCGTCGCCGCCTGGCTGGAGGAACCCGGCCCGCGGCGTGTCCTGCTCGACCCGAATGCGCGGCGGATGGGGTTCGGGTACTTCCAGGAACCCAACGGCAAGATCTGGTACGCGCTCGACGTCGGCACCTGACCCGTTGCCTGCGCCGGACGGATCACGGGGCCATGCGGCCCCGTTCTTCCGTCCGGCGTTCCGCGTTCCGGTTCGTCAGGCGTAGATGTCCACCGGCGTGCCGTTTCGGACCATCGCGTAGACGTGGCGCATCTCGCGGTTGGTGATGGCCACGCAGCCGGCCGTCCAATCCTGCCTGCGGACCCGTTTCTTGTCGCCCCAGCCATGGATGAAGATGTCGCCGCCCGGCTTGCGGCCCATCTGGGCGGCATACGCACGGTCGCGGTCGTTGGGATAGTCGATGCCCACCGACAGGAAGAACTGGGAATCGGGATTGCGGCGATCGATGTGGTAGCGGCCTTCGGGAGTCTTGCCGTCCCCTTCGAACTGCTTGTGGCCTGCGGCGGTGAAGCCCAACTGCACCTCATGGGCCTTGAGCACCGTGTTCCCGTTGAACAGGAACATCCGCCGCTCCGTCTTCTGGATGACGACGCGGGTGACGTCCGGTCCCTTATAGGTCATGAATTTGCCCCCACAGCCTGCAAGGAGGGCGGTCGCGCCTGCACCGAGGGCGAGAACGCCCCGGCGTGTATGATTGGTCATGTCTGCCTGCACTCTTGATGTTGCACTGTCCGATCCCAGCCTACCGCAATTGCCGCAAGAAAGGAACAGGTTGCATCACGCCGTGTCGTCGTCGCGTCCGCGCCGCAACAGGTCCGCGAGCCCCGCGCGATAGTCGGGATGGCGCAGCCGGACACCCAGGTCGTTCTTGATCCGATCGTTCTGCACACGCTTCGACTCGGCGTAGAAACTGCGTGCCATGGGCGACATGTCGGCGGCGTCGAACGGCACCTCGGGCGGAAGGGGCAGGCCAAGCAGATGCGCGGCATGGCCGATGACGTCCTGCGGCGGTGCAGGGTCGTCGTCGCAGACGTTGTAGATGGTGCCCGGATCGGGGCGGTCGATGCTCGCCAGCAGGACCTGCGCGATGTCGTCCACATGGATGCGGCTGAACACCTGGCCCGGCTTGACGATGCGCCGCGCCGTTCCCTCGCGCACCTTGGCGAAGGGTCCGCGACCGGGGCCGTAGATGCCGGCCAGGCGGAAGATGTGCAGCGGCGCGTCCAGTGCCTGCCACGCGGCCTCGGCCGCGACCCGTGCGCGCCCGCGGCGGGTGGAGGGGGTCAGGGCGGTCGTCTCGTCCACCCAGCCGCCGCCGTGGTCGCCGTAGACCCCCGTGGTCGAAAGGTATCCGACCCACTCCTTCGTCCGCAGCCCCGTGGCCAGCAGGTCGCCGTATTCGCGCAGCACCGGGTCGCCGTCCCCGTCCGGCCCGGCCGATACCAGCACATGCGACGCGCGGCCCAATGCATCGGCGAGCGGCGCACCGAAGATCAGCGGCTCGACCCCTTCGGCGCGCAGGGCCGCGGCCTTCTCGTCCGACCGTGTCGTGCCGATGACCGTCCAGCCCCGCGCCAGCAGCAGGGGTGCCAGCGCCCGCGCCGAATAGCCATGGCCGAAGGACAGAAGCACGCTCACAGCCGGTCCACCGCCCAGCGCGCCGCATCGGCCACGGCCACGTCCGCATCGTCGCAAAGCGCTTGCGCCACCGGCTTCAATCGCGCCAGCCCCGAGTTGCCGATCGCATAGCACACGTTTCGCACCATCCTGTCGCGTCCGATCCGCTTGATCGGGCTGCCGCTGAACCTGTCACGGAAGGCCGCGTCGTCCAGCCTGGCCAGCTCCTCCAGCGGCGGTGCGCGGTGCGGCCCGTGATAGCGCATGTCGGACGCGCCGACCGCGAACTTGTTCCAGGGGCAGATGGCCAGGCAGTCGTCGCAGCCATAGATGCGGTTGCCGAGCGCCGGGCGCAGCGTCGCATCCACCGGGCCGCGATGCTCGATGGTCAGGTAGGAGATGCAGCGCCGCGCATCGAGGCGGAAGGGCGCGGGAAAGGCATCGGTGGGGCAGATGTCGAGGCACTTGGTGCAGCTTCCGCAATGCTCGCCTTCGGCCGCATCCGGCTCCAGCACCTCGGTGGTGAAGATCGCGCCCAGGAACACCCAGTTGCCGAAGTCGCGCGACAGGAGGTTGGTGTGCTTGCCCTGCCAGCCCAGCCCCGCCGCCTGCGCCAGCGGCTTTTCCATTACCGGGGCCGTGTCCACGAAGACCTTCACCTCGCAGCCCGCCTCGGCCACCATCCAGCGTGCCAGGCGTTTCAGCGCCTTCTTGACGATGTCGTGGTAGTCGCGCCCTTGGGCATAGACGCTGACCGCGCCCCGGTCGGGCCGGGTCAGGTCGTCGAGCGGGTCATGGTCGGGCGCATAGGAGTGGGCAAGCATGACGACCGACCGCGCCTCGGGCCAAAGGCTCGCCGGGTCGCCGCGCCAGGCCACACGCTCGTCCATCCAGGCCATCTGGCCGTGACTGCCGTCATCGAGGAACCGGTGCAGACGGCCGGGCGCGTCGGGAATGGCGTCGGGCCTGCAGACGCCCATCCGCACGAACCCCGCCTCCCGCGCTTCCGCCTCCAGCCGCGCCCGAAGGCTCAAAAGTCCAGGTCCGCGTAGTGCTTCGCGGGCCGGAAGCCGGGCACGACATCGGCCAGGATCGACCGGAAGGCCGGGCGTGACTTGATCTTTGCGTACCAGTCGCGCACCGCCTGGTTGCGGTTCCAGTCCACGTCCGACGAATAGTCGAGACACGACAGGTGCGCCGCCGCCGCGAAATCGGCGAGGGTCAGGTCGGACCCCGCGAGCCAGCGGTTCCGGTCGAGCAGCCAGCCCATGTAGTCGAGGTGGAACTTGATCGCCTTCACGCCGTTCTTGACGTTGGCGCCGTCCGGGTATCCCGCCCGCGTCAGCTTCTTGTTCACCCGCTCGTAGACCAGCTTCGACGTCACCTCCTGATGGAACTTGTCGTCGAACCAGGCGACCAGCCGGCGCACCTCGGCACGCGGCCCGGCCTCGCGCGGCATCAGCGCCGGCTCGGGGTGCGTCTCCTCCAGGTATTCGCAGATCGCGGTGCTGTCCGAGAGCGTCAGCCCGTCGATGCGCAGCACGGGCACCTTTCCGGCAGGGTTGCGGCGCAGGAATTCCGACGACGCCTCCCAATAGCGCTCGTCGACCAGCTCCACCTCGAGCTTCTTCTCGGCGAGGACGAGCCGGACCTTGCGGCAGAACGGCGACAGGGCGAATTGATAGAGCTGTATCATGGTGCCTCAGGGCATGCCCTGCCCCGTCGCGCTTTTCAATCCTCGAAGCACACCGCGCGCCCATCGGCGCGGATCGTGGCCGCTCCGCTGGCGATGGACCGGGCGCGGCGGTCGATGAAATCGGTGGGCCGGGCGGCGTCTCGCTCCTTTGGGTTGGGCAGGATCGCGGCCAGAAGCGCCGCCTGCCGGTCGGTCAGGTCGGCCGCCCCGCGCCCGAAATATCGCCGCGCCGCGGCCTCGATACCGAAGACACCCTCGTCGAACTCGGCCACGTTCAGATAGACCTCGATCACCCGCCGCTTGGGCCAGAGCGTTTCCATCACCGGGGTGAGCGTCGTCTCCAGCGCCTTGCGGGGCCAGGACCGGCCCTGCCACAGAAAGACGTTCTTCACGACCTGCTGGCTGATGGTCGAGGCACCGCGCGTGCCGCCGTCTGCGATGGCCTCGCGGATGGCGGCGACATCGAAGCCCCAATGGCGGCAGAAGTTGGCGTCCTCCGCCGCGACCACAGACCGCGCCACGCCGCCGGGAAGGTCTTCCAGATCGACCCAGGTCCGCTTGACCCCGCCCAGACGCCCGGCTTCGGACCGGATGTAGGGTGTCGTCGGCGGATCGATCCAGCGATAGGCCAACACCCAGAGCAGAAGCAGCACCACGCCTGCGGCCGCCCCCCGCACCAGCCAGCGCCGGACTCGCCGAAGCCCCGCCGCCCCGCGCGCCCGCAGCCCGTGCTTCGATGCCCTGCGGGCCGGTTTCCTCGATTTTTTCGCCACGGGGCCAAAGACAGGCGATCCGCTTCGGGGTCAAGATGGATGAGGGGCGTTGCGGCCGAGGGGCGTGCGGCGACGCCGCCCCTCGGCCCCCGTCACTCCGCGGGGATCGCGCCCGCTTCGACGACAAGGGGCACCTTGAGATGCGGGAGCATCTCCTTCGGGCAGATCTGGAGGAAGTTTCCGACCTCCCCCTCCCAGTCCGACAGGATGCGGCGGGCGAGTTTCGAGCCGGTCTCCTCCGCGTGGCGTTCGACCAGATTGCGAAGCTGCCCTTCCCAATGGGGATGGGTGACGGGGCAGGTGACAAGCGTCTCGTGGTTCATCAGGGCGGGCGCGCGGCCATCGGGATCGTAAAGATACGCCATCCCCCCGGTCATGCCCGCGCCGAAGTTGGCCCCGACCCGGCCCAGGATCACCGCGACGCCGCCGGTCATGTATTCGCAACCGTTCGAACCGCAGCCCTCGATCACCACCTGCGCGCCGGAGTTGCGCACGGCGAACCGCTCGCCCGTGCGTCCGGCCGCGAACAGGAAGCCGTCGGTCGCGCCATAGAGGACGGTGTTGCCGATGATGGTGTTCTCGGACGCCACGAGGGGCGATTCCATCGACGGGCGCACCACGATCATGCCGCCCGACAGGCCCTTGCCCACGTAGTCGTTGGCATCCCCCGACACCTCGAGCTTCAGGCCGGGGGCGAGGAAGGCGCCGAGCGATTGTCCGGCCGACCCCTGCAGCTTGACCGTCAGGTGATCGGGTTGCAACGAATTGCGCATCCCGAAGCGGCTCACGATATGCGATGACGTGCGCGTGCCCACCGACCGCTGGGTGTTCTGCACCGCGTAGGAAAGCTGCATCTTCTCGCCCTCGTCCAGGAAACGGGCCGCATCGGCCACGATCTGCGCGTCGAGGGTGTCCAGCACGGCGTTGCGCGGGCGGTTACGGTCGTAGGTGATCCGGTCCGCCCCGTCGACGGTGATAAGGAGCGGGTTCAGGTCCAGATCGTCCAGATGCGCCGACCCCCGCGACACCTGCGTCAGCAGGTCCGCGCGGCCGATGACCTCATCGAGGCTGCGCGCCCCGATCTGGGCGAGGATCTCGCGCACCTCCTGCGCGTAGAAGGTGATGAGGTTGACCACCTTGTCGGCCGTCCCCGTGAACTTGGCCCGCAGCGCCGGGTCCTGCGTGCAGACACCCACGGGACAGGTGTTCGACTGGCACTGGCGCACCATGATGCATCCCATGGAGATCAGCGCAGCGGTGCCGATGCCGTATTCCTCGGCGCCCATCATCGCCGCCATGACGATGTCGCGCCCGGTCCGCAGGCCGCCGTCCGTCCGCAGGGTCACGCGGTCGCGGAGCTTGTTCATGGCGAGGACCTGGTGCGCCTCCGTCAGCCCCATTTCCCACGGAAGGCCCGCGTATTTGATCGAGGTGGCGGGCGATGCCCCGGTCCCGCCGTTGTGGCCCGAGATCAGGATGACGTCGGCCTTTGCCTTGGCCACCCCCGCCGCGATGGTGCCTACCCCCGACGACGCCACCAGCTTGACCGTGACCTTGGCGCGCGGGTTGATCTGCTTGAGGTCGTAGATGAGCTGCGCCAGATCCTCGATCGAATAGATGTCGTGGTGCGGCGGCGGCGAAATGAGCGTGACGCCCTTGGTCGAGTGCCGCAGCCGCGCGATCAGGTCCGTGACCTTCATGCCGGGCAGCTGCCCCCCCTCGCCGGGCTTGGCGCCCTGGGCGACCTTGATCTCAAGCTCCTCGCAATGGTTCAGGTATTCGGCGGTCACGCCGAAGCGCCCGGAGGCCACCTGCTTGATCTTGGCCGAGGGATTGTCGCCGTTCGGCTCGGGCACGAAATGAGCCGGGTCCTCGCCCCCCTCGCCCGAATCCGACTTGGCGCCGATCCGGTTCATGGCGACGTTAAGCAGCTTGTGCGCCTCGGGGCTCAGCGCGCCCAGCGACATGCCGGGCGTCACGAACCGCTTGCGGATCGAGGTGATGCTTTCCACCTCCTCGATCGGGATGGGGTCGCCCTTGGGCTTGATCGCCAGCAGGTCGCGCAGGTGGATGGGCGGGTTGGCCTGCATTGCCGTCGAATACCTCTTCCACAGCTCATAGCTGCCCCGGTCGCAGGCCGATTGCAGCATGTGCATCGTCTGCGCCTCCCAGGCGTGCTTTTCGCCGGTGCGCCGCTGCTTGTAGAAGCCACCGATGGGCAGCACGTTCGACACGCCCCGCCAGCCCTTCGCGTGGACCTGCTCGGCCTTGCGCTGGATGCCGGTGACGCCGATGCCGCTGATCCGGCTCAGCATGCCGGGGAAATACTCGGCCACCATCGCCCGGCTCAGACCCACCGCCTCGAAGTTGAGGCCGCCGCGATAGGACGACACGACGGAAATGCCCATCTTGGCCATGATCTTGAGCAGCCCCGCATCGATGGCCGCGCGGTAGCGCGCCACCGCCTCGTCCAGCGTCCCGTCCAGAAGGCCCCGGTCGATCCGGTCGGCGAGCGAATCCTGCGCCAGATAGGGGTTCACCGTAGTCGCCCCGCAGCCGATCAGCACCGCGAAGTAATGCGGGTCGATACATTCCGCCGACCGCACGTTGACCGAGCAGAAGGTCCGAAGCCCCTTGCGCGTCAGCCACGAATGGACGGCGCTGGTGGCCAGGATCATCGGCATGGCCACCCGGTCCGGGCCCTGCATCCGGTCAGTCAGGACCAGGTGCCCCGCCCCCGACCGCACCGCGTCCTCCGCCTCCTGGCGCACCCGCTCCAGTGCGGCCTGGAGCGCGCCCGGCTCAGCCCCCGCCGGGAAGGTGCAGTCGATGGTCGTCACCGACCCCTCGAAATGGGCAAACATGGCCTGGAACTGGGCGTTGCCGACGAAGGGGCTTTCCAGCACCAGGATCTCGGTCTGGGCCCCCGACTCGTCGAGCACGTTCTTGAGGTTCCCGAACCGGGTCTTGAGGCTCATCACCCGGAACTCCCGCAGGGAGTCGATGGGCGGGTTCGTCACCTGGCTGAAGTTCTGGCGGAAGAAGTGGCTCAGCGGGCGATACTGTTCCGACAGGACCGCGGCCGGCGTGTCGTCGCCCATCGAGGCCAACGCTTCCTTCCCGTCCTCCGCCATGGGCGCGAGGATCTGCTCCAGCTCCTCGACCGAATATCCCGCCGCGACCTGCCGCGACCGCAATTCGTCACCCGAATGGACGGCGGCCTCGGCCACGCCCTTGGTCACCTCCTCCAGGTCGGTGATCCGCTCGACCCATTCGCCGAAGGGGCGGTCGGCGGCCAGCTTGTCCTTGATCCCGGCGTCGCGGAACAGGGTGCCGGTCTCCATGTCCACGGCGATCATCTGGCCCGGGCCGAGCGCGCCCTTCTCGACCACCGTGGCCTCGTCCACAGGGACCATTCCCGCCTCGGACCCCGCGATCAGGACGCCGTCGCCCGTCAGCACATAGCGCATCGGCCGCAGCCCGTTCCGGTCGAGCCCCGCACAGACCCAGCGCCCGTCGGTCATGGCAAGCGCCGCCGGCCCGTCCCAGGGCTCCATCACCGCGTTGCAATAGGAGTACATGTCGCGCCAGGCCTGCGGCAGTTCGACCGCCGACTGCGACCAGCTTTCGGGCACGAGCATCGTCTTGGCCATGGGCGCCGACCGCCCGGCCCGCACCATCACCTCGAACACGGAATCGAGCGCCGCGCTGTCGCTCGCGCCCTTGGGGACGATGGGCTTGATGTCTTCGGCCAGGTCTCCGAACGTGGCGGAGGCCATGCGGATCTCATGGCTCCGCATCCAGTTCACGTTGCCCTTCAGGGTGTTGATCTCGCCGTTGTGGGCCAGCATCCGGAACGGCTGCGCCAGCCACCACTGGGGGAAGGTGTTGGTCGAATACCGCTGGTGATAGATCGCGAAGGCGCTCTCGAACCGCTCGTCCTTGAGATCGGGATAGAACTCCGCAACCTGCTCGGCCAGCATCATCCCCTTGTAGATCACGCCCCGGCACGACAGCGACGCCAGATACAGCCCCCCCACCTGCGCGGCGATGGCGGCCTTCTCGATCCGGCGGCGGATGACATAGAGCTCCCGCTCGAAGGTGTCCTCGTCCACGTCCTTGGCGTTGGAGATCAGGATCTGCTCGATCTCGGGACGCGTCGCGTTGGCCTTTTCCCCCAGGCACTCGATGTTCACCGGAACATGCCGCCAGCCATAGATGTGGTGCCCCATCCGCAGCACTTCCGATTCCACGATGGTGCGGCAAACCTCCTGCGCGGCGAAGTTGTCGCGCGGCAGGAACACCTGCCCCACGGCGATGCGGACGCCCGCCTTCGGCTCGTGGCCGGTGCGGCGGATCTGGTCGCGGAAGAACTCGACCGGGATCTGGACGTGGATGCCCGCGCCGTCCCCGGTCATCCCGTCGGCATCAACCGCGCCCCGATGCCAGATCGCCTTGAGCGCGGCGATCCCCGCCTCGACCACCCGGCGCGACCGGCGCCCGTCGACGTTGACCACCAGCCCGACCCCGCAGGAGGAATGTTCGCTCTCCTCGTGGTAGAGGCTCGCATCCGCCATGGCCCGGCGGCGTTCGACTTCGGCGCGTTCGGCGTCGGTGAAGTAATGGGTCATGTCAGCTTCCTTCCACGAAGGGGTTGTCGCGTTCGTATTCGGCGCCGGTCCGGCGCGGATGGTCGCCTGACAGACGGCACCACGCAGGCGCACTGTCGGCGTAGATTTCGGAGGTCAGCGGCCAGTCCGACGTGCCGTCGAACAGACCCGGCATCAGGTCGCAGGATCCATCCTTGTCCCGCATCCAGAGGTGGCTGCCGCAACGCGGGCAGAACGCCCGCTCCGCGAAATCCGATGATGCATGGCGCGTGACCTCGCCCGTTGCCGTGACCTCCTCGGCGGTGAAGGCCAGGAAGACCGAACCAGTCCACCGGCGGCACATGGCGCAATGACAGGCGCCGATGTCGCGCTGCACGCCCCGCGCCACGATCGTCACGGCGCCGCACAGGCACCGCCCTTCCAGCACGCCGCTCATGCCAGTTCCCCCGCATAGCGCGACAGAAGTGCGTCCGCCCGCGCTTTTCGCCCGCGAACGAGGGCGTCGATCACATCGGGCAGCAGGCCCGCCGTCTTGAGCCCGCCCGCAATGTTGTGCCGTCCCCCCGGCAGGATCCAGCGATGGACGCGGCGATGCCCCGGCATCAGCGCCAGATGTGCGACGTCCTCCGCGCAGCCGCGTGCCGCGACCAGATAGTACTGCGTCCGGCTCGCCGCGACCGTGCCGGGCAGATCGCGTTCCGGCAGGGGACCGACCGTCGCCTCCACGTCGGGCCAGCGACGGTCGCCCGACAGCGCCGGGTCCATCGAGACCTGCGGCGAAAAGGCGATGGCGCGTGTGACCCGCAGGTCACGGGGCAGCAACAGCGCGCCGTAGCCGCCCATGGAATTGCCCAGCGTCACGATCTCCTCGATCCGCTCGTCGCGTTGCAGATACCCGATCAGACCCACGATCCGGGTCCACAGATCCGGTCCGGCATACCAGCCGCCCCTGCGGTCGGTGACGAACAGGACGTTGTTCTCGCCGCCTTGCGACGCCGACATCGCAAATTCATCGAGCTTCTGCCCGCCGAACCTGGCCTTGAGGCCGGTGAAGACGACGACCATCCGCCGTGCAGAGCCCGGCAGCCAGCGCAGGGCCAGTTCCTCGTCCTTCAGCACGGTCTCGATGGTCAGCGCCATGTCTCTCTCGTCGACGGTGAATGCGTCAGCCAAGCTGACCTTTCGGATTGCCGGATCCGGTGTCTATTCCGCCGCGATGGGCGCCGCCTGCCGGGCATCGAACCGCTCCAGAATCGCATCCGCGGCCTCGCGCCCGTCGCGGATGGCCCAGACCACCAGCGATGCCCCCCGGACGATATCGCCCACGGCATAGACCCCGTCGAGCGGGGTAGCATGGGTACGGAAATCGGCCTTGATCGTGCCCCATCGGGTCACTTCCAGCTCCGGCTTCGACCACAGCGTCGGCAACTCCTCCGGCTCGAACCCCAGCGCCTTGATGACGAGGTCGGCGCCTTCGACGTAATCGCCGCCTTCGATGGCCTCCGGGCTCTGGCGGCCGGTCGCGTCGGGCTCGCCCAGTCGCATGGTCTGCACGCGCACGCCGCTCACGGCCACGCCGCCCGCCATCGCCGCCTGCGATCCCGCCTCGAACCCCGCGGGGGCGGTCAGCCAGACGAACTCGACCCCCTCCTCCTCGGCATTGGCCACCTCGCGCTGGCTGCCGGGCATGTTGCTGCGGTCTCGGCGGTACAGGCATCGGACGCTGCTCGCGCCCTGCCGGATGGCGGTGCGGACGCAGTCCATGGCGGTATCGCCGCCGCCGATGACCACGACCCGCCGCCCTTCGGCGTTCAACTCGCCCGACACGAACCCCGGCACGTCGTCGCCCAGACCGTACCGGTTCGATGCGGTCAGATAGTCGATGGCCCGCACGATCCCGCCCGCGTCGTGGTTGTCGCCCTGAAGCTCCCGCGACTTGTAGACGCCGGTGGCCACGATCACCGCGTCATGGCGCGCGCGGATCTCGTCGAAGGTGATGTCGCGCCCGACCTCGGTGTTCAGCCGGAACTCGACCCCGCCGTCGGCCAGCTGCGCGTTGCGACGCATCACGACGTCCTTCTCCAGCTTGAAGCCGGGGATGCCATAGATCATCAGGCCGCCCGCGCGGTCATGCCGGTCGTAGACCGTCACCTGCACCCCCGCCCGCCGCAGCACGTCGGCGGCGGCCAGACCGCCCGGCCCCGCGCCGATGATGCCCACCGATTCCGTCCGCTCCGCCCGGGGGCGGATCGCGGGCACCCAGCCCATCTCGAAGGCGGTATCGGTGATGTATTTCTCGACCGCGCCGATGGTGACGGTGCCATGGCCCGACTGCTCGATCACGCAGTTGCCTTCGCACAGGCGGTCCTGCGGGCAGATGCGGCCACAGATCTCGGGAAATGTGTTGGTTGCCTGACTGACCTCGTAGGCCTCCCGCAGGCGTCCTTCGGCCACCAGGCGCAACCAGTCGGGGATGTTGTTGTGCAGCGGGCAGTGCGTCTGGCAATAGGGAACGCCGCACTGGCTGCAGCGGGATGCCTGCTCGGCGGCACGCTCCGCCGCGAACTCGCGGTAGATCTCGCCGAAATCGGTACGGCGATCCTCGGCCGCGCGCTTGTCGGGCATGTGTCTGTCCGTCGTCACGAACTTCAGCATCCTGTTCGCCGCCATCCCGACCCCCTTCTGCAAATGCGCTTTCCTGAAACGTCGCTTAGCTGATGGCGAATCCGATATAAAGTCAACCGTGCTGACCTAGTTCACGATTTTTTCCCGCTTGCGCCCTTCTAGCCCCCGGTTCTGAAGAAATAAGGGTCCGCTTCGGTCTTACTTGCTGCCTTTCCCTGCCCCCGGCGGTGATTCATGGTGCGCCGAAAAAAGGCGAATCACCATGGCATTGTGGCATCTCATCCTCCTTGCGCTGGTGCAGGGCATCACCGAGTTCCTGCCCGTCTCCTCCTCCGGTCATTTGATCCTTCTGCCGGCGCTGACGGGGATGGACGATCAGGGACTGGCACTCGACATCGCGCTCCATCTCGGGACGCTGGGCGCGGTGGTGCTGTATTTCCGCCGCGACGTGGGCCGCGCGCTGAGTGGTGTGGGGGGGCTGATGCGCGGACGGCGCGGGCCGGACGAACGGCTGGCCGCAGCCCTCGCGGTGGCGACGGTGCCGGTCATCCTCGCCGGCCTGGCCCTCAAGCTGACCCTCGGGACCGAGGTGATGCGGTCGGTCGCCGTCATCGGCTGGTCCACAATCTGCTTTGGCCTTCTCCTCTGGTGGTTCGACCGTGTGGGAGCTCAGCGGCGGGCGATCGACGACTGGTCCCTGCGCGACGCTCTCGTCATGGGACTCTGGCAGGCAATCGCGCTCATTCCCGGCACGTCGCGGTCGGGGATCTGCATCACCGCCGCCCGCGCAATGGGATACGAGCGCCAGGAGGCGGCGCGCATCGCCATGCTCATGTCGATCCCGACGATCCTGGCCAGCGCGGCGCTCCTGATGCTGGACGTGGCGGCCGACCCGGGCGGCGCACTCCTGCGCGATGCGGCCGTGGCGGCGGGGCTGTCGTTCCTGGCGGCCCTCGGTGCGCTGGCGCTGATGATGCGGCTGCTCCGGTCGGTCAGCTTCACGCCCTATGTCATCTACCGACTAGCGCTCGGGGCCTTCCTGCTCGGCTGGGCCTATCTCTGACCCCGCCGCGTCACGGCTTCAGGTTGCGGGCACTGTCCTTGATGTCGGCGTACTGCCCCGACGGCCGGAACCGCCACAGATAGTCGGGCAACACGGCCTCCATCGACGTGGGCACGATGCCCAGCGCCTCGAACCCCCGTTCGCGCACGATGTTGTCGTGCCTGAGGTTCTGCACCTGATCGCGGGTCAGCGTGCCGTTGTGCAACAGCCCCCCCGTCGCCGCCTGCCCCATGTCAAGGACGCTCGCCATGATCCGGGCCGCGAAGAACGGCATCGGCAGGAGCAGCCGGCGGCGATGAATCACGCGCAGCATCAGTTGCATCAACTCGCGGAAGGTATGGATGTCCGGGCCGCCCAACTCGTAGATGCCCGCCTGCGCGCGCCCCTCCAGCGCCGCCTCGACCGCCTCGGCCACGTCGCCCACATAGACCGGCTGGAACTTCGTATCGGGGCCGACCAGGGGCACGAACGGCGACAGCCGGGTCATGCCGGCGAAGCGGTTGAAGAACTCGTCTTCGGGGCCGAACACGATCGACGGGCGCAGGATCACGGCCCCCGGCATATGCTCCAGCACCGCCGCTTCGCCCTCGGCCTTGGTGCGGGCATAGTCGCTGTGGCTGTCAGCGTCGGCACCGATGGCACTGATCTGCACCATCCGGTCGATGCCTTCCGCGGCTGCCAACCGCGCGATACGGCCTGCGCCCTCGGCCTGGACGCTGTCGAAGCCGTTCTTGCCCGACGGCGCCAGGATGCCCACGCAGTTGACGACAGCATCCGCTCCGGAGAGCGCCGCCGCGACCGAAGCATCGTCGCGGATGTTGGCGAAGACCGGCTCCACCTGGCCCACGGCCCCGTACATGCGGACGAAATGCGCTTCGTTCGGGCGGCGGACGGCGACCCTGACGCGCCATCCGGCCCGGGCCATGCGCTGCGCGACATAGCGGCCGATGAAACCGGAACCGCCGAAGATTGTGACGAGCTTCTGCATGGGGCGCCTCTCGCTTGTTCGAACCTCGGATACCGTCGGAGGAAGGTCCGGGCAAGGGCGCCGATTTTCGCAACTGACCGATTGACAGTCCCTTTTGCCAGGGATACCCACCGCGCACCGTGGATGCCCAGGTGGCGGAATTGGTAGACGCGCTGGCTTCAGGTGCCAGTTCTCGCAAGGGAGTGGAGGTTCGAGTCCTCTCCTGGGCACCACGGTCTACCACGGGAACCCCCGGAAGTCTCGGCTTCCGGGGGTTCGTGTTTTCGGGGTCCGGCGGACCACTGCGCCAACGCCGCGTCCGGCCATGCGACGAAAGCTTGTCCGTTCCGGGAACGAACGGCGCGCCGGCCGGTCCGACGCTCAGGCGATCGCCATTCCGACGTTGGTGTCGAGCAGGTACTGCGACGAGATCGGTCCCGCCGCGGCGCCGATGGCGCGGGCCTTGGCGCCGATGGTGCCGGCTTCGATCCGCGGCAGGATCAGGCCCCGACTGTCCTGGTGGACAAGGTAACGTCGGACCCGGTCAACCAGATCGGACCGGATGGACGAGGGGAAGGCGCCGTCGATCAGGACGGCTTCGAAATCCACGACCGCGCAGGTCGACAGGCAGGCGCCCGCCAGTTCCTGCGCCACCCGGCCCAGCCACGGGTCGACGTGGCGCGCCAGGGCGGACCAATCCTGTGGCTGCCGCCATAGCGCCTCCGGGTCGAGACCCGCCTCGCTCAGCCGGTCCTCCAGCAGATGGATCGACGCCGCATCGACCAGTTGCAGCCCTTCGCCGTGCGGTCCGACCGTCCGCAGCGACCCCAGCGCCCCGGCATTGCCGCGCCGCCCCTCGTAGACCGAATTGTTCAGGACGATTCCGCCGCCGATATAGGTTCCGACGAAGAAACAGGCGTAGTCGCTGAACTCCCTGCCGCGCCCATAGATGTGTTCGGCCCGGCAGGCGGCGGTGGCGTCGTTGATGATCGACACCGGCAGGTCCGAGAAGCCGGCGATCCGGTCGCGCAGGTCGACGCCCGACCAGTGGCGGAACGTCCGGCTGCGGTGGCGGACCTCGTCGCCCGACCAGAGCTCGAACGGGGCCGCGACGCCGATGCCGCCGATGCGCGCGACCTGTCGCGGCGACAGTCCCGCGCAGATTTCGGCTGTCGCAGCGGCAAGGAACGCCAGCACCTCGTCCGGATGCGGCTCCGCGTAGGGCAGACGTCGTTCCGCCCGGATCGCACCGGCGAGGTCGAGAAGGATCAGTTCCGCCGAACGCCGCCCGATCTTGAACCCCCAGGAAAGCGCGCCCTCCGGGTCGATCCGCATGGGCAGCGACGGCTTGCCGACCCGGCCCCGGACGGGATCGCCCCGCTTGAGGAACCCGTCCGCTTCCAGACCGCGCAGGATGTCCGACACCGTGGGCGCCGACAGCCCCGAAAGCCGTGCCAGATCGCTGCCCGGCAGATCCCCGTGCCGCAGGAGCAGCGACAGCAGCAGCCGGGCGTTGTGGTCGCGCACGCGTTTCTGGCTCAGGCCAGGGCTGATGGATGTGACGACCGCGCCTCTCATGGCCTTGCCTTGCTGGTTGGCCCCGATGATAGCGGTTACGGTTTACTAAGGAAAGTTTACTAATTCATTGACGGCGGCGGGGTCGCCGTGTTTCCTGATGCTGCTCGGGGCCCGGCAGGGCCAACGAAAGCGATCTGGGAGGATAAGATGAAAAGACTATTCGCAGGGACGGCGATCGCGGCCATCGCGATGGCCGGAACGGCAGCGGCGCAGGACGATGTGTCCGCCTGCCTCATCACGAAGACCGACATCAATCCCTTCTTCGTCAAGATGAAGGAAGGCGCACAGGCCGCGGCCGAGGCGGCCGGGATCGGCTTCTCCAGCTATGCAGGCCAGGTCGACGGCGACCACGAGGCCCAGGTGAATGCGGTCGAGACCTGCATCGCGGAAGGCGCCGACGGCATCCTGATCACCGCCTCCGACACCGCCGCGATTACCGACGTGATCGGCCGGGCGCGTGAGCAGGGCATCCTGGTGATCGCGCTCGACACGCCGCTCGACCCGATCGATGCGGCCGACGCGACCTTCGCCACCGACAACTTCGAGGCGGGCCGCCTGATCGGCGCCTGGGCCGCGGCAACGCTGGAGAACCCCGACGACGCGAAGATCGCGATGCTCGACCTCAACGAAAGCCAGCCGACCGTGGGCGTGTTGCGCGACCAGGGGTTCCTCACCGGCTTCGGCATCGACATCAAGGATGAGACCAAGTGGGGCGACGAGGACGACCCCCGCATCGTCGGCCACGAGGTCACGCAGGGCAACGAGGAAGGCGGCCTGCGTGCGATGGAGAACCTGCTGCTGCAGGACCCGGAGATCGACGTCGTCTATACCATCAACGAACCCGCCGCCGCGGGCGCCTACGAGGCGCTGCAATCGGCCGGGCGCGACGACGTGCTGATCGTGTCGATCGACGGCGGCTGCCCCGGCGTCCAGAACGTGCGGGACGGCGTCATCGGCGCGACGTCGCAGCAATATCCACTCGACATGGCGCGTCTCGGGATCGAGGCCATCGTGCAATACGCGGCGGACGGAACCGTGCCGGAGCCGACCGAGGGCCTCGACTTCTTCAACACCGGCGTCAACCTCGTTACCGACGCGCCGGTCGACGGGATCGAGTCGATCTCGGTCGAGGAAGGGCTCGACCGCTGCTGGGGCTGACGGCCTGACGCACCGACCGAAGCGGGGGGCGCCGTCGCGGCCCCCGCGGATCGCATCTTGGGAGGGGGCGATGCCCAGCGACATCACTCATGCAACGGCCGCCAGACCCCCGGCCGACCCGCCGCCGGAGTTCGAACAGCCGAACCGCTCGGTCCTGCAAAAGGTCCAGCACGTCCTGCACAACCATCCGGCCATCGTGCCGGTCCTGATCTTCGCGCTGTCGCTGCTGATCTTCGCGGCCCTGACCGATGGCCGGAACCTGTCGGGACTGGCCATCAAGATCACGCTGGAGCAGGTCTCCATCGTCGGCATCCTCGCCGCGGCGCAGACGCTGGTGATCCTGACCGCCGGGATCGACCTGTCCATCGGCGCGGTCATGGTGCTCAGCTACGTCGCCATGGGGCATCTCGCCGTGACCTACGGCGTCCCCTCGCCCCTTGCCGTGCTCGGCGGCTTCGCCACGGGCGGCATCCTCGGGATGATTTCGGGCCTTCTGGTCACGCGGGTCAAGCTGCCCCCCTTCATCGTGACGCTGGGCATGTGGCAGATCGTCCTGGCGACCGTCTATCTCTACACCGGGTCCCAATCGATCCGCAGCCAGACCCTCGACGCAGAGGCGCCGCTTCTCAAGGTCTTCGGTGAACGCGTGGTGATCGGGGGCTATCCGGTGACGATCCTCGGCGCGCCGGTGATCTGGGCGGTGGTGCTCATGGTCGCGGTCTTCGCCGTGCTGGCCTATGTCATGACGCAGACCGCCTGGGGCCGCCACGTCTACGCGGTGGGCGACGACAAGGAAGCGGCGGAGCTTGCGGGCGTGCGCGCCGACGCGACGCTGCTGTCGGTCTATGTGGTCGCGGGGCTGATCGCGGCGCTGGCGTCCTGGGCGGCCATCGGGCGCGTGGGCTCCATCTCGCCCTCGTCCTTCTTCGAGGCCAACCTCGACAGCATCGCCGCCGTCGTCATCGGCGGCACGTCGCTGTTCGGTGGGCGGGGCACCATCCTGGGCAGCCTGTTCGGCGCGCTAACGGTGGGCGTCTTCGCAACCGGCCTCAAGCTCGCCGGCGCCGATCCGCAATGGGTGCTGTTCGCCAGCGGCTGCCTCATCATCCTGGCCGTCGCGCTCGACCAGTGGATCCGGAGGATCTCCTCATGACCCCCGTCCTCGCCGCCAAGGGCCTCACCAAGCGCTACGGCCGCGTCACCGCCCTCGACCGCTGCGACTTCGACCTGCGCCCGGGCGAGATTCTGGCCGTGATCGGCGACAACGGCGCCGGAAAGTCCACGCTCATCAAGGCGCTGTCCGGCGCGGTTCAGCCGGACGGCGGCGAAATCCACCTCAATGGCGAAAAGGTCGTCATCCCGACCCCCCTCGCCGCCCGCGGCCACGGGATCGAAACCGTCTACCAGACGCTCGCCATGTCGCCTGCCCTTTCCATCGCGGACAACATGTTCATGGGCCGCGAGCTGCGGAAGCCCGGCATCATGGGCAAGGTCTTTCGCAAGCTCGACCACGCCCGGATGGAGCGGATCGCGCGCGACAAGCTGAGCGACCTGGGCCTCGCCACGATCCAGAACATCAGCCAGGCGGTCGAGACGCTGTCGGGCGGACAGCGGCAAGGCGTGGCCGTCGCGCGGGCGGCGGCCTTCGGGTCCCAGGTCATCATCCTGGACGAACCGACCGCCGCGCTCGGCGTCAAGGAAAGCCGCAAGGTGCTGGAACTGATCCAGGACGTCCGCGCCCGCGGCATCCCGATCATCCTCATCAGCCACAACATGCCCCACGTCTTCGAGGTGGCCGACCGCATCCACATCCACCGGCTGGGCCGGCGCCTCTGCGTGATCGACCCGAAGGACTACACCATGTCCGACGCCGTGGCCTTCATGACCGGCGCGAAGGAGCCGCCGGCGGCCTGACGACGGACAGGGTTGCCCGATCCGCTGCGTTCGGCATAGGCACCGACGAACGCAGCCTGCGCGCGGAACGGAAGATCGGACCCTATGATCGACGACGCCTTCTTTTCGTTCAGCGCCTATCACGTCGTGCTGGCCCTCGTCGGCGCCATCGTGATTCTCGCCCGCTGGCTCCCCCGACTGGTCTCCTCGGGCGAGCCCACGGCCGCGCCCTTGATGATCCTGTTCGGGGCGCTGGCGGCCCTCGCCCTTCCCGACCTGCCCTTGCCCGCCGACCCCCGCGAGGTGCCGAAGATATGGGAAATCGTGGCCGAGATCACGGTGATCGTCGCGCTCTTCGGCGCGGGCATGCGGGTGGACGACATCGGACCAGCGAGGAAATGGATCCCCACGATGCGGCTTCTGATCGTGGCCATGCCCCTGACCATTCTGGCCATCGCCTTTCTGGGCGTCCTCGTCGGCGGATTGACGGTGGCCGGGGCGGTGATCCTGGCGGCCGTGCTGGCGCCCACGGACCCGGTTCTCGCCGCCGACGTGCAAATCGCTCCCCCGCAGGAGGGTGGAGAACATCCCGTCCGCTTCGCCCTGACGACCGAAGCCGCGCTGAACGACGGGCTCGCCTTTCCCTTCGTCTACCTCGGTCTCCTTATCGCGGTGCAGGGGCTGTCGTTCGGCGACTGGGGCCTGCAATGGCTGCTTCAGGACGTCTTCTACCGCATCGGCGTGGGCGCCCTGACCGGCTGGGCCGGGGGGTGGGCACTGGGGCAGGTGCTGTTCAACCTGCCCCGCGGCAGCCGCCTGGCCGACACCGGCTCCGGCGTCATCGCCATCGCGGGGGTCTTCCTGTGCTACGGCTCGACCGAACTCATCGAGGGCTACGGCTTCATCGCCGTCGCCGTCATGGGCCTGTCCCTGCGCCGCATCGAGAGCGATCACGGATACCACCGTAACCTGCACAGCTTCTCGGAGGCCATCGAACACGCACTGACGGCCCTCCTTCTGATCGCCCTCGGGGCCGCGCTGCCCGCGCTCATGGCCGACCTCGATTGGCGCCACGTCTTCATGGCGGCAATCCTGATCCTGGCGGTGCGTCCCATCGCCGGATGGCTGGCACTGGGGGGAACCACGCTGGGACGATCCGAGCGCGGCATCGTCGCGATCTACGGCGTGCGTGGTATCGGCTCGATCTATTACCTCGCCTACGCGGCGGGCCATGCCGACCTTGCCGACATCGCGGACCTCTGGACCATCGCGGCGCTCACGATCTTCGCCTCCACCGTCCTGCACGGCTTCACCGTGGGACGAGCGATGCACCGGATCGGACAATGACCGGGGCGTGCGGCTTCGCGATACCATCGGCCCTCGCCATTTCTGCCCCAAGGGGATGACGGTCTCCCTCCCGGACGACTGCGACCCAAGGCCCGATTCGAAGGAAACGCTTGAAAACGCACTCCCGTCCGATAGGCTTTCGGGCAACAAGGGGGAGGACCTTACCAATGACCGACGAGATCATGCAGCCTGACGCAGCCGAATCCGCCACCGGCGACGGAACCGACCGCCGGGGCTTTCTCAAGACCACCGGGCTGGCGGCGCTCGGGGCCCATCTGGGTATGAACATTCCGTTTGCCGGGAACCTCATGGCGCTCGCCCAAGGCATGAGCGAGGAGGACATCATGGCCGGCAAGGACGGTCTGATCCTGATGAACGACCGCCCCCTCAACGCCGAGACGCCGGCCCATCTGCTCGATGCCGACGTCACGCCCTACGAACATTTTTTCGTCCGCAACAACGGCCTCGTCCCCGATACCGCGCTCGATCAGAATGCCGAGGGCTGGACCCTCACCATCGACGGCGAGGTGGACACGCCGCTGGAACTGAGCATCGACGACCTCAGGGAGCGGTTCGAGGTGGTGACCCGCCGCCTCGTCGTGGAATGCGGCGGCAACGGACGGGCTTTCTTCCAGCCCGGCGCCTCGGGCAACCAATGGACGACAGGCGCCGTGGGATGCGCCGACTGGACCGGGGTGCGGCTCCGCGACGTGCTGAACGCGGCCGGGGTGAAGGACAGCGCCGTCTACACCGCCCATTACGGCAACGACCCCCATCTGTCCGGCGACCCCGACAAGAACCCCATCTCGCGCGGGGTTCCGATCGAGAAGGCGCTGACCGAGGACGGACTCATCGCGTGGGAGATGAACGGAGAACCCATCCCCGCCATCCATGGCTTCCCGCTGCGCGTGATCATCCCCGGCTATCCCGGCTCGGCCTCCCAGAAATACCTCAACCGCATCTGGATCCGCGATCAGGTCCACGATGGGGCGAAGATGACCGGCTATTCCTATCGCCTTCCGGCCTATCCCGTCGCTCCGGGCACCGAGGTGCCCGAGGAGGACATGGTCATCATGACCGACATGCCGGTGAAATCGCTGATCACCTTTCCGCAGACCGGCAGCGAAACGCCGGCGGGCGCACCGACCGAGGTGCGCGGCCATGCCTGGGCGGGCAGCGGCGACATCGCGTCGGTCGACGTGTCCATCGACTTCGGCCAGACGTGGATCCCCGCCAGCCTGGACCCGCCAAAGAACAGGTTCGCCTGGCAGCGGTTCCGGGCCGACGTGACCTTGCCCGAGGCGGGCTACTACGAGGTCTGGGCGCGCGCGACCGACATGGCCGGCGTCGCGCAGCCGCCCGTGGTCCCCGGATGGAACCCGCGTGGGTACGGAAACAACATGCAGCATCGCATCGCGATGATCGCCACCTGACCCCGGATCCGGGCCGCGGACCCTGCCGCGGCCACCCTGTCCGAGGAGGACGACCATGACCGTCAAGACCATCTTCCTGCGCGCCGGGTTGCTTGCCCCGGCCGTCCTGGCGGCCACCGCCGCCCTGGCGCAGCAGGCCTACGACCCCATGCGGCCGGCCGCGAACCCGCTTGCCCCGCCGACATCCGCGCCGGCCTCCGCCGCGCCGGCGGTCGAGACGGACCCCGAGCTGGGCAACCTGCCAGTCGGGCCGGGCGCGGAGGATACGTACTACCAATGCGTCGCCTGCCATTCTACCGCCATCATCCGACAGCAACGGTTGACCGACGAACGCTGGGACTATCTGTGGACATGGATGATCGAGGAGCAGGGGATGTACGAGCCCGAACCCGAGACGACCGACGTGATCCTCACCTACCTCAAGACGCACTTCTCATCGGAGCGCTAGGCCAAGGGCGGACTCCGTCGATGGCGCCAGTTCGCGGCTTATGCGCAGTGCGAGGTCACTCAGATCTTTCCGAACGGGGTTCACACCCCCAGCGGCCCCTGAAGCCTCAGTGCGTCCAGGATCCACGGCGGTTGGTGGCGAAGTTCTCGCCATAGCCTCCCGGGCGCAGGTTGGCCTTGCGGCGGTGCGGGCGCAGGACGATCACGTCGATGCCGTGGTCGCGGGCGTAATCCTCCGCCTCCTCCCTCGTCTCGAACCGCAGGCGGACCTGCGCCTGGGTGTCGCGCGATCCGGTCCAGCCGGTCAGAGGGTCGATCTCGCGCGGGGTCTCGTTCACGAACTCCAGAACCCAGTTGCGGGTACGGGCGGTGCCCGACGACATGGCGGTGCGGGCAGGCTTGTAGATGCGGGCGCGCATGATCGGGTCCCTCTCGGATCGGTGGCCCGCAATATCAGTCAGTCGGGGGCCGAAGGCAAGGCGGCCCGGACGGGGTTGTGACAGGGCGCGCGTGCCATAGATAATGGGGCGTTCTCCTGCCGAGGTGCCGATGGCCCACAACAATACCAACAAGCCGCCTGCGGATGTCGATCTCGATACCCTGCCGATGATGCAGCGCGCCCCCGCCGCCCGTCCGAAAATGGAGGGGGGGCGCAGGTTCCGCATGGCGACCGAGTTCCGTCCGGCCGGCGACCAGCCGACCGCAATCGTCGAACTGTCGCAGGGCGTGAAGGATGGCGAGCGCGACCAGGTGCTGCTGGGCGCGACCGGCACCGGCAAGACCTACACCATGGCCAAGGTCATCGAGGAGACGCAGCGCCCCGCCATCATCCTCGCGCCCAACAAGACGCTGGCCGCGCAGCTCTACGGTGAGTTCAAGGGCTTCTTTCCCGACAACGCCGTGGAATATTTCGTCAGCTACTACGACTACTATCAGCCCGAAGCCTACGTCCCCCGCTCCGACACCTTCATCGAGAAGGAATCCCAGATCAACGAACAGATCGACCGCATGCGCCATTCGGCCACGCGGGCGCTTCTGGAACGCGACGACGTGATCATCGTGGCCTCGGTCTCCTGCATCTACGGCATCGGC
Organism: Jannaschia rubra; assembly: GCF_001403735.1. Lineage (GTDB taxonomy): Bacteria > Pseudomonadota > Alphaproteobacteria > Rhodobacterales > Rhodobacteraceae > Jannaschia > Jannaschia rubra. The sequence continues at coordinate 92,443 of NZ_CXPG01000020.1, read as the reverse complement.
TCGGTCGAGACCTACGGCGCCATGACGCAGGACCTGATCACCGGCAACGACTACGACCAGCGGCGCGTGATGGCCGACCTCGTGGCGCAGCAATACCGCCGCAACGACGCCGCCTTCGCGCGCGGCAGCTTCCGCGTGCGCGGCGACAGCGTGGAAATTTGGCCCGCCCACCTGGAGGACCGCGCCTGGCGCCTGTCGTTCTTCGGCGAGGAGCTGGAGTCCATCACCGAATTCGACCCCCTGACCGGCGCGAAGACCGGCGACATGGACCGGATCCGCATCTACGCCAACAGCCACTACGTCACGCCGCGCCCGACGATGCAGCAGGCCATCAAGGGCATCAAGGCGGAGCTTCAGGTTCGCCTCGATCAGCTCACGGGCGAGGGCAAGCTCTTGGAGGCGCAGCGGCTGGAGCAGCGCACGACCTTCGATCTGGAGATGCTGGAGGCGACCGGCGTCTGCAACGGGATCGAGAACTACTCGCGCTATCTCACCGGCCGCGCGCCGGGCGAGCCGCCCCCCACGCTGTTCGAATACATCCCCGACAACGCCATCGTCTTCGCCGACGAATCCCACGTCTCGGTGCCGCAGATCGGCGGCATGTACAAAGGCGACTTCCGCCGCAAGATGACGCTGGCCGAACACGGATTCCGCCTGCCGTCCTGCATGGACAACCGCCCCCTCAAGTTCGAGGAATGGGACGCCATGCGCCCCCAGTCCGTGTTCGTCTCGGCCACCCCCGCGGCGTGGGAGCTGGACCAGACCGGCGGCGTCTTTACCGAACAGGTGATCCGCCCCACCGGACTTCTGGACCCGGTGATCGAGATCCGCCCCGTCACCACCCAGGTGGACGACCTGCTCGACGAGATCCGCCGCGTGACCGCGCGCGGCATGCGGACGCTTTGCACCACGTTGACCAAGCGCATGGCCGAGGACCTGACCGAATACCTGCACGAACAGGGCATCAAGGTCCGCTACATGCATTCCGACATCGACACGATCGAGCGGATCGAGATCCTGCGCGACCTGCGCCTCGGTGCCTTCGACGTGCTGATCGGCATCAACCTCCTGCGCGAGGGGCTCGACATTCCCGAATGTGGTCTCGTGGCCATTCTGGACGCCGACAAGGAAGGCTTCCTGCGCTCCGAAACCTCGCTCGTGCAGACCATCGGCCGCGCCGCGCGCAACGCCGACGGTCGCGTCATCATGTACGCCGACCGCATCACCGGCTCCATGGAACGCGCGATGAAGGAGACCGACCGCCGCCGCGCCCGCCAGCAGGCCTACAACGAGGAACACGGCATCACCCCCGCGACCGTCCGAAAGAACGTGGAGGACGTGCTGGCCGGTCTCTACAAGGGCGACGTCGACATGAACCGCGTCACCGCCAAGATCGACAAGCCCATGGCCGGCGCCAACCTCCAGGCCCACCTCGCCGGCCTGCGCGACCGGATGCGCAAGGCCGCCGAGAATCTGGAATTCGAGGAAGCCGCCCGCCTCCGAGACGAGGTCAAGCGGCTGGAGACCGTGGACCTGCTGGTGTCCGACGACCCCCTGACGCGCCAGTCGGCGGTGGAACAGGCCGTCGAGGACGCGCGGAAGGCCGAAGGGCGGAGTACGGCGGGACGGCCGGGGCAGCGCGGGGGGAATGTGAAGCGGAAGCGGAAGGGGGGGTGAGTTAATCCCGTAGGACCTCGCCTACATCACAGTAATAAGTCTCCGGGTTGTCGATCATCTCTGAGGAGACATAGAAGCGCTCAAAGCTTTCAAGTCCTTGGAATTGGGCACGTGCGCGATCAAGTCGCCGATAGAAAACCTTGCCAACATGCACCTCTTCTTCGCCATGTACGTCTGTTGTCGTTGCACCGAGAAAATATTCTGAACGTTTCTCTTCGCCGGGAAACTCTTGCTGAAAACGATGATGAGCGGCATCAATCTCGTTTTTGGCGGCTGTGAGCGCATCTGACGTTTGTTGTCGAACCTTTTCATGGCCACGCGCCATTGAAGCCGCGTAGTTTCTAAGAAGGGATTTCAAACAGATATAGCCTTTATCGATGTTGCCAACTTCAGTTCTTGTTGCTGACTTTAAACGACCATTCTTGATTAACTCTGAAATAACAACACGAGGTTCGATAGCTTCTCGGAGACGGGATGCCCCCTCTGGGCGCGGATGTTGATACTTGTTACTTGAATCATACAATATATTACCGATCGGTAGATCTTGGTGTTTAGCATGATTCCGAAGAATTTCTATAATTCTATAACTTAACTTTTTATCATATTCTATCGAGAATACCTTTTCAATTTCCTCACGATATTCTTTTCCTTTCAGCCAAGCCTTTCTTTGATCGTGGTAGGCGCCAGCAGCAGTCAGAACGCTCAGCACGCGATAGTTGACGTCCACGTTATTGCAAAACACGCTGTCATATAAATCATCCATAGTCTCGGATTTATCATTCCACCCTATAGCTGAATCTAGGGACGACAAAAGAAGATAGGCCTCGAATTCTCGTAGAGACGCAACATAGACACGAAATAGTCTTTCTATTTTCATCAAATCATCTATTAAATTCTTGGCGCGTTTTATACGGCAGTAGTCACACTTTCCAATAGTTATGCTAACGTCTTTTTTGGTCAGAAGACTTAAAGAACAACTCATATCACAGCCTCAGTTCGGAATGATGAAGTGATACTCTTCCCCTACACCCGCCTGCTTACCGCCCGCACAATCGCCACGACCACCGCCGCCCCCACGGCCCCCACGACCAGCACCAAAAGCACGCCGCCCGCCGCCAGCACCGTGATCCCCAGCGCGGCGAGCAGGAAGGGCGTGGCGATGGCCGCGACCGCTCCGATCAGCGCGTAGAGCAGCTTGCTGCGGCCCGTCAGCGCCCCGGCCAGCGCGCCGACGACGAGGCCGGTCAGTACCAGCAGGGTGAATGCCACCATGCCCAAACCTTGCAGAAATTCTTCCATCTCGTCTCTCCTGAATGTCTCGGCCTCGATAGCGCAGGCTTCCGTCCGGCGCGTCAACCCTCCGTTGACCGCTCACGCCCAGAACCCTTCCTGCGCGCAGGGGTGCGGGTGGCCGGAAGCGTCCGGCCCGTGTCCCGATCATCGAAATGACGGGCCCTCCTGCCCGCCGGCATCTTCCGGGGTCAACCCCGGAAAGCAGGGACCGTCCCCCGACCGGGGGCCGGCACGACCCGTCCGTTTGCCCATGCAAACGCGGCGCCGACGACGATGACCCGATCCCGAGAGATGCGGTCCGACACCGCCTTCGACGCCTTGACCTCACCGCCCGGCGACGATGCGGCGTGCCGGGCTACTGGCCGTCCATCGTCGGCTCGATCGCCTGAAGGATCTCGCTCGCCCAGTCGCCGATCACCGGGATGAAGTCGATCTGGCTCAGCGACCAGACCAGCACCGACAGCACGACCGTCGCCCCGAGTACGGTTCCCAACCCGAAGGCGATCCCGCGGTAGAGCTGGAACAGCACGAGGCGGGGGATGGAATTGTGCACCTGGATGAACCGGTTGCGGTTCATCCGGGCCAGTTCGCGGCGCAGGCTCGCGATTTCTTCTTGCAGGGCGTTCGTGTCCATTCCGCACACCTAGCCGAAATCGCCGGGCTCACAAGGTGCCGCGAAGCGCCTGATAGGCCGCCGCCGTCGCCGCATTGGCGAGGTTGAGCGACCGGATGTACGGCGACCGCATCGGCAGGCGCACCAACCGATCGTCCCGCCCGTCCAGCACGGCCTGCGGCAGGCCCACCGTCTCCTGCCCGAAGACGAGGTGGAAGTCGGTGGGAAACTCGACGTCATAGACGCTCCGCGCGCCGAAATCCTCGAACAGGAACAGCGCCTCGGGCCGGGGTGCGCGACGGGCCAGGAAGTCGTCCCAACCGTCGAACTCCTGCAGGCGGACGTGCTTCCAGTAATCCAGCCCCGCGCGGCGGACGTTGCGGTCGGTGATCTCGAACCCGTAGGGCCGGATCAGGCACAGGTCGAGGTCGAGCGCCACGCAGGTCCGGCCCACGGACCCGGTGTTGCCCGCGATCTCGGGGCGGACCAGGACGATGGCGGGCCTCACGCGTGGACGGCCGCCCAGCGCTCGATCAGGTCGAACTGCAACGATCGGGCGGTGCGTGCCCAGCCTTGCCCGCCCGCCGGACGCTCGCGCTCCGACACGGGCAGGGCGGCGCGGCGGTCGGTGTCGGCCACGAAGGTCGCGAAGGCGAGGCTGCGCCCCGACCGCGCGTCGAAATACCCCGCCAGCCCCGACACAAAGTTGAGCGTGCCGGTCTTGGCCTGCACCGCCTGCCGGGGGGGACCCTCCAGCGTGATCTCCTTGAGCAGCGGGCGCAGCCGCGCCATCGCCCCCGGCGCCGTCAACAGGCGCACCATGTCGTTTGCCGCGATCCGGTTCGTCCCGTTCAGGCCGGAATGATCGTCGAAATCGGGCTGTCGCGTGCCAGTGCGCTGCGCCAGCCATTGCGACATGACGTCCCCCGACGCGGCGAGCGACCCGGGCCGGCCGGCAAGGCGCGCTGTGGCGGTCAGGCCGATAACTTCCGCCACGAGGTTCGTCGAATAGCGCAGCATCGAGGCCGCGATCCGGTCGAGCGTTGCGCTCTGCACCTGCGCGACGGTCGACCCCTGCCCCCGCCCCGGCTGTGCGGCGGGCGCGGCGATGCCGTTCGCCCGCAGCATCCCGCGCAGCACGTCGCCCGCATAGAGATCCGGGTTCCGCACCGGCAGCCAGCGCGACCCCTCCCCGCCCAGCTGCCCCCGCGCGACGGTCCAGGCATCGGCGCCACCTTGGCGGTCGTAGGTATAGACCGGCAGCGAGCGGTCGGCGACGGCCATGGTCGAGGTGCTGACACCCGGCCGGAACCTCTCGGTCCGCGCTTCCATGGCGGTGGCATAGGCCGCGCCCGACCGCTGCCACGAGAAATGGACACGGTTGAAGTTCAGGTTCACGCCGCCGATGGCCGGGTTGTAGCTGACATGATCGGGCTGCTCCCGGTCGATCCGCTCGATCGCGGGCAGGGCCGATCCGTCGACCAGCAGCCGCCCCCCCACCTCGCGCAGGCCAGCCGCCGCGGCCTGCGCCGCAAGGTCGGCCAGCCCGTCGGTGTCAAGCGCCGGATCGCCGCCGCCCACCAGTACCAGATCGCCGTCGAGCCGTCCGCCGCGGATCGGCCCCGTCGCCACCAGCCGCGTGGTGAACCGAAAGTCCGCGCCCAGCGTCTCGAGCGCATAGAGCGCCGTCACCGCCTTGGCCACCGACGCGGGCGGCAGGGGACGGATGGGGTTGTGCGTCTCCAGGATCTCGCCGGTCTGCGCGTCGGCCACGGAAAACCCCACGCGCCCGCCCAGCCCTGCCCGCGTCACCAGCCGGTCGGCATCCGCCGCCGACCGCGCCAGCGCATCGCCGGGCTTGGCCACCGGGCGCGACGACCGTTCGGGCGCCCCGGCGCAGGCCGGCAGCGCCAGGGTTCCGAGCGCGGCGGACAGAAAAAGGCGTCGTTTCATGGGCGGACCTCCATCGCGGCCCTTTTTGCATCCCGCGCGGGCGGATGTGAAGGCCGGATGCCTCTGGGCAGGTCGGCGCGCCGGTGCTAGCCCCTGCTGCATGGACCGCGAGACCCTCGGATCGGTGGCGCTGATGATCGTCGCCATGTCGCTGATCCCGCTGGGGGACACGGCGGGCAAGCTCTTGGCGACGGGTCACGGCGTCGCGCCCGTCTTCGTGGCCTTCAGCCGCTTCGCCGTGGGCGCCCTGATGGTCGCTGCGATCCTGCGCGGGCGGGTGATGTGGCGGCTCTATGGCGACTGGCGGATCTGGCTGCGGGCCGCGCTGATCTCGGCGGGCATCGCCTCCATCCTGACGGCGCTGCGGACCGAGGATATCGCCACCGTCTTCGGCGCGTTTTTCATCGGCCCGATCTTCAGCTACGTCCTGTCGGTGCGGCTGCTGGGGGAGGGGGTCAACCGGGCGCAGACGGTCTGCCTCGCGCTCGGGTTCTGCGGCGTGCTCCTGGTGGTGCGGCCGGGGCTCGGGATGACGCCGGGGCTGGCCTTCGCGGTGCTGGCCGGCCTTTTCTACGGTGCGTTCCTCACCGCCTCGCGCTGGCTGTCAGCCATGGCTCCGCCGCGTCAGCTGATGCTGTCGCAGGTGGTGCTGGGCATGGTGCTTCTGGCCCCCTGGGGTCTGACACAGGTGCCGCAGGCGACGCCCGCCGTGGCCGGGCTGACCCTTCTGTCGGGGCTGGCCTCGGCCGCGGCCAACCTGCTGCTGGTGGTGGCCTACCGGCGGACGGGCGCGGCGGTGCTCGCACCCTTCGTCTATTTCCAGCTCGTCTCGGCAATGGTGCTCGGTATGGCCGTCTTCGGCACCTTCCCCGACCGCCCGGCGCTCATGGGGCTGGCGGTGCTGGTCCTCGCGGGGGTGGGGTCGGTGCTGGCGCGGCGGGCCAGCCCCCGCCCGCCCGGATCGCCGACGACGATGCCCCGTGCATCGGCACCGTCAGGAACGTCCAGGCCGGGGGCGCCCTGAGGCCTAGCCCCTGCGCCGCACCCGGCGCCACGCGGAAGCGGCGGTAAATCGTCGCCGCCGGCGAGCGGAGCGCGGCCAACCCCTGCCCCGGCCGCGCCAGAACCGCGACGGGCACACCCTCCATGATGTCGCGCCAGCGGTCCCAGTGGTGGAAGGTCGCCAGGTTGTCCGCTCCCATGATCCAGACAAAGCGCACGCCAGGGTATCGCGCCCGCAAAGCGGCCAGCGTGTCCGCGGTGTGGCGCGTGCCCAACCGCGCCTCGACATCCGTCACGGTAACCCGGGGGTGGCGCATCAGCCGCCGCGCCTCCGCCATCCGCCGGTCCAGCGCCGCAGGTCCCCGCAGCTTGAGCGGGTTGCCGGGGCTCACCACCCACCACAGCCGGTCGAGTCCCAGCCGTGCCAGCGCCTGCAACGTGATGTGGACATGACCCCCATGGGCCGGATCGAAGGACCCGCCCAGAAGGCCGATCACCTGCCCCGGCCGCGCGATGGGAAAGCCCGTCTGCATCGCGCCATCAACACCGCGCGGCGCCCCCGGCGCAAGGGGCGCCCTCCATTGCCCCGACGCGACCGGCACTATACATGGCGCGCATACCCGAAATTCCGGAGGCTTTCGAGCATGGCGAGCTATCAATACGTCTATCACATGGACGGCGTGTCCAAGCAGTATCCCGGCGGCAAGAAGGTGTTCGAGAACATCCGCCTGTCGTTCCTTCCCGGCGTCAAGATCGGCGTCGTCGGCGTCAACGGCACCGGGAAGTCGTCCCTCATGCGGATCATGGCCGGCCAGGACAAGGATTTCCAGGGCGAGGCCTGGGCAGCCGAGGGCGCCAAGGTCGGCTATCTCCCGCAGGAGCCGCATCTCGACGAAAGCAAGACCGTCCGCGAGAACGTGATGGAGGGCGTGGCCGAGAAGCAGGCGATCCTCGACCGCTACAACGAACTGGCAATGAACTATTCCGACGAGACGGCCGAGGAGATGGGCAAGCTGCAGGACGAGATCGACAGCCAGAACCTCTGGGATCTCGACAGCCGCGTGGACATCGCGCTGGAGGCGCTGCGCTGCCCGCCCGACGACGCGATGCCGGCGAACCTTTCAGGCGGCGAGCGGCGGCGCGTCGCGCTGTGCAAGCTGCTGCTGGAAGCGCCCGACATGCTGCTTCTGGACGAGCCGACGAACCACCTCGACGCGGAAACCATCGCCTGGCTGCAGAAGCACCTCATCGACTACAAGGGCACGATCCTGATCGTGACGCACGACCGCTATTTCCTCGACGACATCACCTCGTGGATTCTCGAACTGGAGCGCGGGCGCGGCATCCCCTACGAGGGGAACTATTCCTCCTGGGTCGAGCAGAAGGCCAAGCGGCTGGAGCAGGAGGCCAAGGAGGACAAGTCGCGCGGCAAGACGCTGGAGCGCGAACTGGCCTGGATGCGGTCGGGCGCGAAGGCCCGGCAGACCAAGTCCAAGGCCCGCATCGCCGCCTATCATGAGATGGCCGACCAGTCCGAGCGCCAGCTCGTGGGCAAGGCGCAGATCATCATTCCGAACGGCCCGCGCCTGGGCAACAAGGTGATCGAGGTCGAGAACCTGTCCAAGGCCTACGGCGACAAGCTTTTGTTCGAGAACCTGAGCTTCTCGCTGCCGCCCGGCGGCATCGTCGGCGTGATCGGCCCCAACGGCGCAGGCAAGTCGACCCTGTTCCGCATGCTGACCGGGCAGGAGAAGCCCGACACCGGCACCGTGGAGTTCGGCGACACCGTCAAGCTGTCCTATGTCGATCAGTCGCGCGACGACCTGAACCCCGACGACAACGTCTGGCAGGCGATTTCGGGCGGGGCCGAGATCATCAAGCTGGGCGATGCGGAGATCGCCAGCCGCGCCTATTGCGGCGCCTTCAACTTCAAGGGCGCCGACCAGCAGAAGAAGGTGGGCATCCTGTCGGGGGGTGAGCGCAACCGCGTCCACATGGCGCGGCTGCTGAAGGACGGGGGCAACGTGCTGCTTCTCGACGAGCCGACCAACGACCTCGACGTCGAGACGCTGCGCGCGTTGGAGGATGCGATCGAGAACTTCGCCGGCTGCGCCGTGGTCATCAGCCACGACCGCTTCTTCCTCGACCGCCTCTGCACGCATATCCTCGCCTTCGAGGGCGACAGCCATGTCGAATGGTTCGAGGGCAACTTCGAGGCCTACGAGGCCGACAAGGCCCGGCGCCTGGGCGCCGACGCCTTGGAGCCCACGCGGGTCAAGTACAAGAAGTTCAGCCGCTGAACCGGCGGGGGCGCCTCAGCGCGCCCCCTGCTCCATCTGCCGCAGCACCCGGTGCACGGCCCGGACCTGACCCGCCGGCAGCCCCCGGAACGCCGCCGCCTGGTCGAGCGTCGGCCGCCCCACCAACGTCATCGCGATCACGGCCGGATGCTCCCGCGCCATGGCGACCGGGTCGACCGTGCGCCCGATCATGCTTCGCACCTCGTCCCAGTTGGCGGGCTTGACGAAGGGCGGCTCGGGCAGCGGCGGCGGCAGGGGGCGACGCGCCTCGGGCTGCGGGGCTGCCTCGGCCTCGGGCGGCGTCTCGGGCGCTGCGGCGGGTTCGGGGGTGGCCGCGTCGCTCGGCGGCACCTTGACAGGGTCCGTCAACAGGAGTGCCGGACGCATGTAGGCCTGCTGCGGGATGCGCTGCACCGGCAGCGTCACCGGCACCTTCCAGTCGGCCATCCGGGGAGCCGCCGCGGTGAACAGGTTGGCCGGACGCGCGCGCCGGGAGGGGTCGGCCTTCGCCTTGGGCGCGGGCTCGACCGCCACGCGCTTGGCCGCGACCTTGCGGACCTTCGGACGGCGCAACGCGGGGGCCGGCATGTCCCAGTCGGCGATCTCGGGCGCGACGGAGGTGAACAGGTTGTCGGCCGACGGGGCGTCCACGGCCTCCGACGCGGCAGAATGCTTCGCTTCGGGCGCGGGCGCGGGGGCCTTCGGCGCGGCAGGGTCCGCCGCGGCGGCCATCGGTGTCGCGGGGGGCGGGTCGCCGGCCGTTGCTCCGGGCGCCGGCAAGGCGGGCGCGGCGCGCGGCGCCGGGGCCTCGGGCGCGGTGCGCCCCTCCACCGCCTCGACCAGGTCGCGGGCCCAGTCGCGCAGGCGCGCGGCCTCGACCTCGGGCGTCTCCTCGTCGGGGTCGCCGCCGTCGATCAGGGCGATCAGGGCGCGGGCCTTCTCGGCGTTCGCGGCGACGGCCGCGGCCGGGACCCGCGTCTTCGGCGGCCGGAGCATCGGTTGCATGGGCAGGAACCTTTCCTAGAGATAGCTTCGAACGAGGGCACCGGACACCAGGGTCCAGCCGTCCACCACGACGAAGAAGGCGAGCTTGAAGGGCAGCGACACGATGGCCGGCGGCACCATCATCATGCCCATGGACATGAGGATCGCCGCCGCCACCATGTCGATGATGAGAAACGGCATGAAGACGAGAAAGCCGATCTGGAACGCGCGACTGATCTCGGACAGCAGGAACGAGGGGATCAGCACCGAGAACGCCTCCGGCTCGGCCGCGGGACGCAGCGCCTGCAGATGCGCGAGGGTGTCGGCGTCGACGCGGTTCGACATAAAGGCGCGGAACGGCTCGGCGGCGAGCGGCACGGCGGTCGCCACATCCATCTCGCCGCGGCTGAGCGGGCCGATCCCTGCGTCCCAGGCGGCGGTGGCGACGGGCTCCATGACGAAATAGGTCAGAAACAGCGCGAGACTCACGATCAGCATGTTGGGCGGCGAGGCCTGCAGCCCGATCGCCTGGCGCAGGATCGACAGCACCGTCACGATGAACGGAAAGCAGGTCACCGTCACCGCGATGCCGGGCGCGAGGCTCAGCACGGTCAGGAGCGCGATGAGCTGCACCGACCGCAGCGTCAGGCTGCCCTCGCCGCCGAGGTCGAGGCTCAGGTCCTGCGCCAGCGCGGTCCCCGGAAGGGCCAACGCGACGGCAAGCGCCAGGCAGGCGAGCGGCTTCACGCGGAGGCGTCCGTCTCGGCCACTTCGGTCAGGCGCACGGCGAGGCGGCCGGTGGGGTCGCCCGGAACCTCCTGCAATTCTCCCCGCGCGATCAGGCGGTCGCCGGCATAGAGCTCCACCGGGTCGTTCACGCCACGGTCGAGCGGCAGGATCGCGTCGCGACGCATGGCGAGGAGTTCGGCCACCGTCGGGTGCGCGCGGCCGACCGAGATCGTGATCTCGACGGGCACGCGCGACAGCGCGGATTGGGCGTCATGGGTCTGGTCAGCCATTCTGGATGTCCTTGGGTCAGAGTTGAGCGGTCTTGTCGTCGTCCGCAGCCGCCGCTTCGGGGCCGCGGTCCATGGTCGCGAGGAAGGTTTCGAGCGCATCGTCCAGCGCGCCCAGCACCCCTTCGAGGTCGAGCCGCCGTTCCTGCCCTGGCCAGCGGATCAGGGCCTGCGACATCGACAGCGCCGGTTCGGCCCGCACCGTGGCGCGGTCGGGGCCGATCTCCGCACGCTCCAGCAGGCGGGTCAGGGCGGGTACCTCCTCGGGCGTCACAAGGATGTTGAGGGCATTGCCGCCAGCCGCCAGCACCGCCCCGATCTCCTCCATCAGAAGGGGGAGGAAGGCGCGCCCTGCGGTGCGCGGCAGAAGCCGGTCGAAGATGTCGCGCAGCGCCGGCTCCAGCGCTCCGAGCGACTCGGCCATCGCCGCGCGCCGCCCGAGTTCCAGCGTCTCCAGCCGCTCGGCCAGGCGGTCGCCGACGCGCATCTGCGTGGCCTCCATCTGCGCCATCGCGTCGTCCCAGCCGGCGTTGTAGCCGTCGTCGAAGCGGTCGATCGACTGCGGGGCGGCCCCGGGCCCCGCGGGCCGCACATCGGCGCTGCCGAAATCCTCCAGGCTGAGGGCGCTCATCGGGCGGCCCCCGGCGTGTCGTCCATCCAGCCGCGCAGGACTTCGATCGTCTCCTCCCGCCGGTCCTCGATCAGGCGGCGCAGGCGGTCTACGGGGTCGCCCTCGGCCGCGTCGGGCGCAGCCTCCTGCCTGGCAGGCAGGGTCGAGGGCGCGGCGATCTCGGGCATGTCGGACATGTCGGCCAGGCCGAACCGGTTCTCGGCGGTCGGCGCCGGCAGTTCGCGTGGGACGCCGGGGGCGAAGCCGCGCGTTTCGGGCTCCGGCGGCGGCGGCAGTTGCGCGGGCATCATCACGCGGTTGAGGACCGGGCGGACGACGAAGGCCAGAAGCCCCAGCGTCACCAGCGCCAGAAGTGCCGCCGTCACCATCTGCGCCACCTGCCCGCCGCTGAACCACGGCAGGGCAAGGCCCGGCGCGGCATCCGACGCCTCCGGCAACTCGAACTGCATGGTGCGGACGGTCACGACGTCGCCACGATCCTCGCGGAAGCCCACGGCCGATTGCACCAGCTCGCGGATGACGGCCAGCTCCTCCTCGGGGCGGGGGGTCCAGTCGGCGCCGTCGGCCCGCAGGCCGTCGACCATGACGGCGACGGTCACGCGCTCGATGGCGCCTGGGGCGCGCTCGATCTGGCGCTGCGTGGCCGAGAAGTCGTAGTTCACCCGCTCGCGCGTCTCGGCATTGCTGCTCTCGGATTCGCCGCCCGCCGCCTCACCGTCGGGCAGGTTGCTGGCCACCGTCACGCCCGCGCCGGGGGCGCCCCGGTCGCTGGCGGAGCGTTCCTCCGTGTCGGTGCTGATGACGACGCGGCTGTCGGGGTCGAGCAGGCGCTCGGTGATCGTCTCGCGGTCCTTGCGGGTCTCGACTGCCAGCTCGACCACGAAGCGGCCGGGGCCGACGCGGGCCGCGAGCAGGTTCTCGACCGACGCGCGCATTTCGGCCATGCGCGAATCGCGGGCCTCCTCCTCGGTGTCGACCGCGCCGCCGCCGACCACGCGGCCACTGGCGGCATCGACGACGGTGACGTCCTCGGGGGCGAGGTTCGGCACCGCGCCCGCCACCAGCGACTGGATCGCGCGGGCCAGCGAGGTTCCCACCGCGCCCGAAGTCATCTGCACGGTGATGGAGGCCGTCGCCGTGCGGTCGCGTGCGAAGGGCGACGAATCGGCCGTGGCGAGATGCACGCGGGCCATGCGGACGCCGGGCGACGCCAGAATCGTGCGCGTCAGCTCCCCCTCCCGCGCGCGCCAGTAGGCGGCGTCGAACATCTGCGATGTGGTTCCGAAACCGCTGAGTCCGTCAAGGAGTTCGTAGCCCGTGCCGTCCATCCTCGGCAGCCCCTCGCCGGCGAGCTGCATCCGGAGCGCGTCGCGCTGGACGCCGTCCACGTAGATCGAATCGCCCTGCACCTCATAGGGGATGCCCCGCGCATCGAGGCTGGCGACCACCTCGGCAGCGGCGGCGGGCTCGAGCCGGGCGAACAGAAGCTCCATCGTGGGGGCGGTGGCGAGGCGGGTCAGGAAGAACACCGACAGGAACGCCGCCAGCGTCGCCACGGCCAGCACCGCGAGACGGCGCTTGTCCTGGCCCTGCCAGAAGGTTGTCAGATTCTCCATGTGCGCTCCTCCGGGATGCGAGCCACCCGTTCTGGGTGTCGAGGGGCACAATTCCGCAATTCCATTAACATTCGGTTAGTCACCGGCAGGTTAGGAACATCTTCGAAATCACGAGGATACGCCCATGGCCGAGCCAGCCGATTCCCCTGAGGAACCCGAAGCCAACCCCAAGCGGGGCATGGGCGCGAAGGGCTGGATCGCCACGCTCGTCGGCGCGCTGGCGCTGGGCGGCGGGGGCTTCTACGTCACCTGGTCGGGGCTGGCGGACGACCTGCTGCGCCCGTCCGAGGTGGCCGCCGACCACGGCACCCCCGCCGCCGATGCGCCGAGCTTCCTGGAGCTCGACCCGCTGATGGTGACGGTGGGCGGACAGGGCTCCATCCGGCAGCTTCGCTTCCGCGCCTTCCTCCAGACGGAGGGGGAGCGGATGGACGTGGCGGCGCTGCAGCCGCGCATCCTCGACATCTTCGCCACCTACCTGCGCGCCGTGCCCGTGGACCGCCTGGAGGATCCGACCGCGCTCGTGACGCTCCGGGCGCAGCTTCTTCGGCGGGTCCAGCTTCTGGCCGGGCCGGAGGCGGTGCGCGACCTTCTCATCATCGACTTCGTGATTACCTGACATGCAGATCTTCAGCCTTCTTTCGGACATCCTGCTGCTCTCGGCCACGCTGGGCATGGCGCTGTGGTGTCACCTCCTCACCCGGCGCCTGCGCGGCTTCGACGACGCGGAAAAGGGGCCCGGCGCCGCCATCGCCGATCTCAAGGTGCAGGTCGACGCGCTGGCCGAACGGGTCGCCGCCACGACGCGCGCCACCGATGCGGCCGCCGAAAGCCTGCGCGCGGCCATCGTCGCCGCCGACGACCGGACCGGCCGGATGGAGATGCTGATGATCAGCCTCGGCGACCTCGAGGACCGGGGAGCGGAGCGTCTGGCGGAGGCCGCGATGGTCGACGTCGCCGTCGGGCCGATCCCGGGCTTCCGTGCGGCACGCACCGGCGACGCGGCGGGGTCGGGACGATGAGCCTCGGGATCCTGCGCCCGCTCAGACGGCTGTCGCTCGTGGCGCTCGTCGCGCTCCTGGTGCTGTCAGCGTTGAGCCGGATCGTCTCGGCCGGCCTCACCGCCCTGCCGGAGGACGAGGCGGAGACCTCCACCCGCGCGCCCGCGCTCTGCCCGCCCTCGGACGAGGTGGCGACACTTCTCAACCAGATCGCCCGCCGCGACGCCGAACTGGAGGCGCGCGAGGAGGCGCTGGCGCTGCGCGAGCAGGACGTGGTCGTCGCCCGCCAGGAGATCGCCGCATCGCTCGTGCGGATGGAGGAGGCAGAGACCCGGCTCGCCGCCCGGATGGAACGGTCATCGACGGCGTCCGACGCCGACATCGACCGTCTCGTGCAGGTCTACGAGGGAATGAAACCGAAAGACGCCGCGGCCCTGTTCGAATCGATGGAGCCGGTCTTCGCGGCCGGGTTCCTGGCCCGCATGAGTTCCGACGCGGCCGCGGCGCTCTTCTCGAACCTGTCGCCCGACAAAGCCTACGCGCTGAGCGCGATCATGGCCGGGCGCAACGCCAACGCGGCGACGGAGTAGGACATGGTCGGCATCGCAGGAATCCTCTGCATCTTCGTGATGGTCTTCGGCGGCTACCTTCTGGCCGGCGGCAAGATGGCCATCATCATGAAGACGCTGCCCTATGAGATGACGATGATCGGCGGCGCGGCCGTGGGCGCGTTTCTCGTGGGCAACAGCATGGCCGAGGTGAAGCATACGCTCAAGGACGTGGCCAAGGTCTTCAAGGGGCCGAAGTGGGCGCCCGGCGACTACCGCGACCTTCTGTGCCTGCTCTATGAACTGGTGCGCCTTGGCCGTCAGAATGCCGTCGCGCTGGAGGAGCATATAGAGACACCTGAGGAGTCGGACATCTTCGGCGCCTATCCGAAGATCACCGCCGACCGCGAGGCCGTGGCGATGATCTGCGACACCCTGCGGGCCGTGTCGATGAACTACGACGACCCCCACCAGGTCGAGGAGGTGCTGGGCGCCCGGCTGGAGGAGAACCACCACCACGCCATGCATTCGAGCCATGCGCTGCAATCCATGGCCGACAGCCTGCCGGCGCTGGGCATCGTCGCCGCCGTGCTGGGCGTCATCAAGACGATGGGTTCCATCGACCAGCCGCCCGAGGTGCTGGGCAAGCTCATCGGCGGCGCGCTGGTCGGCACTTTCCTGGGCGTGTTCCTGGCCTATGGCATCGTCGGGCCCTTCGCCCTGCGGCTCAAGGCCATCTGCGAACAGGACGCCCATTTCTACGCGCTGATCCAGGACGTGCTGGTGGCCAACCTGCACAATCATGCAACCAACATCTGCATCGAGGTCGGGCGCCAGTCGACGCCCACCCACATGCGCCCGAGCTATGCGGAACTCGAGGAAGCGCTGAAGGCGCGGAAGGCGGCATGATGCGCCGCGCCGCCCTCGCCCCCCTCGCGGTCGCGGCCCTCCTGCTCGCGCCGTTGGCCGCCCCGGCGCAGGACGTGCGCGTCCAGTCGGGGGAACACGCGGGCTTCTCGCGGCTGGTCTTCGCGGAGCGCGGCATGCGCGACTGGCGGATCGACCGCAGACCCTTCCGCAGCGTGGCGATCCGGTTCATGGGCGGCCTGCCGCCCCTCGACCTGTCGGAGGTGTTCCGTCTTATTCCCAGGACTCGCATCCGCGACCTGCGGCAGACCGAGGGTGCGCTGATACTCGACCTGGGGTGCGACTGCGGCGTGTCGGTGATGCGCGTCGCCTCCGGTCACATCGTCGTCGACGTCTCGGACGATGGAACGCTCCCCCGACCAGGCCCGCTCGCAGCGGCCCCCCTGTTGCCGCAAGTCATCCAGACCGACATGCAGCCCGGTCCCCTGGACCCCCTCTACCGCGTGGCAAAGGGCCATGCCGCGACCCGCGCCGATGGACCGTTGCAGGTGCGCATGCATCCGATGGGAGAAGTGCCCCTGCTGCCGGAATTCGCGGCTGCGGAGGCCCCCGCGCAGCCGCTGGACGCATGCCCGATCGAGACGCTGGCGGTCCAGTCGCTCCAGTCCGACCCGTCCACGGCGCTGAGGGAACTGACGGGGATGGCAGCGGGCGTGCTGACGGACGAACATCTGCCGGACGGTCGTGGCATCCTCGATCTCTCGCAGGCCTATCTGAGGGTGGGCTGGGGGGCCGAGGCGTCCATGGTCGCACGGATGGTGACGGGCGAACGGCCGGCCATCGACACGGTGGCCGCCGCACTCGACGGGGAGCCGCGGAGTCCCGACATGGCGGTGGACCCCGGCTGCGGCCCGGCCACCGCGCTGATCTCCCTGCTGCTGGGCGGCCCGGTTCCCGATTGGGATCGCGCCGACGAGCCGGCCTTCGTGGCCTTTCTCGACAGTCTGCCGCCGGCGCGGTGGACGGCCGTGGAGCCGGACCTGCGTGCCGCACTCCGGCCCCTCGGCCGAGAAGAACTTCTGGTGGGCCTCGGGCCCGCGCCGAACCGTGATACGGAACCGCCGAAGGATGCGGCCGACCGTGCGGCAGGGACGGATCTTGCCGCGATCCGCGCCGCGACCGACCTGCTGCGGACGGCAAACGCCCGCGACGAACCCTCGTCCGAGACGCATCTGGTCAACGCGGTGGCGCTTCTGCCCTCCACCCCGGAGGGGGAGGATCGGACCGCGCTGGAGGAAGCGCTGGCCACGGCCTTCGTGCTGTCGCGCCGCCCGGCGGAGGCCGTCGAGATGGTCGCACGGGGGCAAGCCGATGCCGCCCGTCTCGTGGATCTCGCGCTCTCTCGACTGGAGCCAGCGGCAGCAGCCGAATTCGCCGTGCGCCTTCGTCCCCATCTGGCGGGTGGGGCGCCGCAGCGGTCGGTCGCGGCCGATCTCTTCCGCGAGTTGGGCGTTGTGGAGGCGGCGCGTGGTTTCGTGGCCCCGGGCCGGGTAACGGAGCCTGCCCCGCCACGGGAGGACGGCGGTCCGCGCGACCCCTGGCTGGCGCGCGATCTGACCGCTGTGGCCGCCGTTCCGGAGGAAGACCGCGACGCGCGCAGCCGGCTTGCCGGAACCATCGTCGCGCAGAACGCGGCCGAGACGCCCGAGACCGATCTGGCCCGCGCGGCCGACGCGCTCGACCGCAGCCGCGTCCTGTCGGAGCGGATCGCCGCGCTGCTGGCGACACCCTGAGCGTAACCGCCCGTTAACTACCCGTCGTCCAGAAGGGAATCGCCGCACGAGGGAGTCGCCGCATGAGATCGCTTTTCCAACCGACGGTCCTGATGGCGCTGGCCCTCATGGCGATCATCCTGATGATGATCCTGCCGATGCCGTCCTGGGTTCTGGACGTGGGTCTGTCGGCCAGCTTCGCCATCGCAATCCTTATCTTCACCACTACGCTCTTCATCGAACGTCCGCTGGATTTCTCTGCATTCCCCACGATCCTGCTCGCCTCGCTGATGCTGCGGCTGTCGCTCAACGTGTCGTCGACCAAGCTCATCATCGGGCAGGGCCACACCGGGACGGACGCGGCAGGCAAGGTGATCGAGGGTTTCGCAAGCTTCGTCATGGGCGGAAGCATCGCCTTGGGCCTCGTCGTGTTCGGTGTGCTGCTGATCGTGAACTTCATGGTCATCACCAAGGGCGCCACGCGAATGGCCGAGGTGGGGGCGCGGTTCGCACTCGACGGCATGCCGGGCAAGCAGCTCGCCATCGACAGCGACATGTCGGCGGGCGCCATCGACCACGAGGAGGCCAAGCGCCGGCGCGAGGTCGAACTGGCCGAGACGACGTTCTTCGGATCGCTCGACGGCGCGTCGAAATTCGTCAAGGGCGACGCCATCGCGGGCCTTCTGATCACGCTGCTCAACCTCATCGTGGGCCTGTCGGCGGGCATGATCGCGCATGGCATGCCCATCGGCCAGGCGGTCGAGACCTATGCCATCCTGACGGTGGGCGACGGGCTGGTGTCGCAGATCCCGGCGGTCATCATCTCGATCGCCTCGGGTCTTCTGCTGGCGCGCGGCGGCGGCAAGGGAGCGGTGGACAAGGACATCGTGGCGCAGATCGGCCGGCACCCCGCCGCGCTCTGTACCGTGGCGCTCATCATGATGGTCTTCGCGCTGGTGCCGGGGCTTCCGTTCCTGCCCTTCACCGTGGGCGCGGCGATCCTCGGAGGTGCGGCCTTCCTGCGGTTCCGGACGCTGGCGAAACCCGACAGGCCCGAGATCGACGACCTGGCGCCAGTCCCCATGGAGCGGGAGATCGGCGACGTGCTGGCGCTCGACGACATCCGGGTGGAGTTCGCGCTTGATCTCGTGGACCTGGCGCTCGATCCGTCGAACGGGTTGGAGGGGCGCATGACCGGCCTTCGCAACCACATCGCGGAACGCTTCGGCATCATCCTTCCCGAGATCCGGCTGACCGACGACCAGGGCCTGCCCTCGGGCACCTATGTCATCCGCATCCAAGGCGTCGAGGCGGCACGCGACCGGCTGGAGCGCGACCATGTGCTGCTCCTGACGGGCGCGGGCACGCCGGCGGAAGTGCCGGGCCGCGCCGTGAAGGAGCCGGTCTATGGCGCACCCGCACGCTGGATCCCGGCCTCCGCCGCCGCCGAGCTGCTGGGCGAGACGATCGTCACACCGGGCGAGGTGCTGGCCACGCATCTGCTGGAGGTCATCAAGTCGAACTTCCCGCGCCTTCTGGGCCTCAAGGGGCTGCAACGCCTGCTCGACGCCTTCACCAAGGTCTCCTCGCCCGAGAAGTCCGTGGCCAACCGGCGGCTGCTGGAGGACCTCGTGCCCTCGAAGGTGTCGCCGGAGCTTCTGCTCTCGGTGCTGCGGCTTCTGCTGGCGGAGCGGGTGTCGGTGCGCAACCTGCCCGTGATCCTGGAGGCCATCGCCGAGCGGCGCGACAGCGGCATGTCACCGGACGAGATCGCCGAGCATGTCCGTCACCGCCTGTCGGCGCAGATCACGGCCGAGCTCAAGCGCGCGGACGGGACGCTGCCGCTCATCCAGCTGTCGCCCGAATGGGAAGCCGCGTTCGAGCGGCACCAGCTCGACGGGGCGGCCGGGCGCAGCGACGTGGCGCTGCCGCCCGACCTGTTCCAGAAGCTGGCGGTCGGCCTGTCGCAGAGCCTGGGTCAGGCCGCCGAGCAGGGCAGCCATGCGGCCATCGTGACCTCGGCGCGACGGCGGCGGTTCCTCCATGAGGTGATGGCTGCGCGCGGCCTGTCCAACCCGGTCATCGCCTACGAGGAGATCGGACCGGGCAACACCCCCGCCATCCTCGGCTCCGTCGCCGCATGATCGAGGCGGCACTGACGCTTCACGACCTGGCCGCGCCGATCCTCGCGCAGCTGTTCGCGGTGTTCCTGCGGGTGGGTGGCATGATGCTGCTGCTGCCGGGGCTGGGCGACCGGCTGATCCCAATGCGGGTGCGGCTGATGGCGGCCTTCGCGCTTTCGGCCGCGGTGGCGCCGTCGGTGCCCCTGCCCGAAGCGACGGGCATTGGCCTGATCGCCGTCGAGGTGACGGTGGGCCTCGCCTTCGGGGCGGTGCTGCGCTTCACCGCCGGGGCGCTATCGATGGCGGGGATGATGGCCGCGCAACTCACGTCGCTCTCGCAGCTTTTCGGCGGGGTCGAGCCGTCGTCGGCCATGGGCAACCTGCTCAACCTAGCTGGACTCGCACTGTTGATGGCGTCCGGCCTGCCGCTGATGGTGGTGGACCTGCTGATCCGCAGCTATGACGTGCTGCCGCAGGGAATGGCACTGCCGGCCGGCGACCTCGCAGCCTGGGGCGTGGGGCGGATGGCGCATGCCTTCGCGCTGGCCTTCGCGCTGGCGGCCCCCTTCGCGCTGGCGGCACTGGTCTACAACGCGGCCATGGGCGTCATCAACCGCGCCATGCCGCAACTGATGGTCGCCATGGTCGGCGCGCCTGCGATCACCTGGGCCAGCATGGTGCTGCTGATGCTGGCCGCGCCGCTGATGCTGTCGGTGTGGAAGGGCGCGATGCTGTCGGTGCTGGGCGACCCGATGGGCGGCCTGCCATGAGCCAGGACGACGGCGCCGAACGCAGCCACGAGGCGACACCCCAGAAGCTGCAGGAGGCGCGGCGGAAGGGGGAGCTGGTCAAGTCGCAGGATCTTGCCGCCTGGGCCGGATACCTGGGCGCGCTGCTTTGCCTGGTGCTGGTCGCGCCCGGCGCGGGGCGGCGGCTGGTCGATCTGGGCGGCACGCTGCTGGATCGGGCCGACACCCTGTCGATGCCGCTGCGAACGGGCGGTCCGGGGCAAGGCGGCGCCGTCCTCGTCGAGGCGATGACCGTGATCGGCCTCCTGGCCCTTCCGGGCGCGGCGCTGGTGCTGGGGGTACTGATCGCGCAGGGCGCCATCGTGGTAGCGCCGGAGAAACTGGGCTTCAAGCTGTCACGGATTTCGGTGCTGGCCAACGCCAAGAACAAGTTCGGGCCCTCGGGCCTGTTCGAATTCGCCAAGTCGGCGGTGAAGATGATGCTGTTCGGCGGGCTGATGGTCTGGTTCATGGTGCGCCACGCCGACCGCTTCGTGATCGCCGCCACGGGCGACCCGAGGGCCATTCCGGGGCTGATGCCGCAGCTTCTGGCGGAGTTCGTCATCGTCGTCGTCATCCTGTCGGGGGTCATCGCGGCGGTGGATTACCTCTGGCAGCGTCACACCCACCTCGCCAAGAACCGGATGACCCGGCAGGAGGTCCTCGACGAGATGAAGCAGTCCGACGGCGATCCGCACCTGAAGGCCAAGCGCCGTCAGAAGGCCGAGGAGATCGCGATGAACCAGATGCTGGGTGACGTCCCGGATGCGACGGTGATCGTGGTGAACCCGACGCATTACGCCGTGGCGCTCAAGTGGTCGCCGCTCGACCCTTCGCCGCCGGTCTGCCTGGCCAAGGGGGTGGACCACGTGGCCGCGCGCATCCGCGAGGCAGCGACCGAGGCAGGCGTGCCGATCTTCAGCGACCCACCCACGGCGCGCGCGCTGCATGCCGCGGTCGATGTGGGCTCTCCCATCGACCGGGAGCATTTCGCCGCCGTCGCCGTGGCGATCCGCTTCGCCCGCGCGCTGTCGGGTGAGGGCCGCAGATGACCCGTGATCCGCTGGACATGCTGGGGCAGCTTGCGGGACTGCGCGCCGACCGCTCGGCCGCGCGGTTGGCGAAGGTGCAGGTGCTGATCGACCGGCTGCAGGGCAAGCTGGACGCGCTGCGGAATGCGGCGCCGGGGACACCTGGCTCCATCGCGGAGGCGGTCATGCGCGACCGCTGGCATCGCTGGCGGGCCGGGCAGATCGCGGAGCTGAACCTGCAGATCGCGCGACTGGAGGGGATCGCCCAGCCCCACCGGGAGGCCCATGCCCGCGACGCCGCGCGGCAGGCGGTGCTGGAGCGGCTGAAGAAAAAGGCCCGCCGCTGAACGACGGGCCCTTGGTTGCCGATTGCGGCGCGTCAGCCCGCCTGGCGGGCCATCGACACGATCAGGATGCGCGCGCTGTCGTCGCCCAGGGTGCGGGCCAGCACGTCGTCGAGCCGGGCACGCAGGCGGTTCATCGACAGCGGGTCGGTGAAGTCGCCGTCGAAGCCGCCGAGGCTCGCATGCAGGAACAGCGCTTCGTTCAGGCCGTCGCGGATCACCGGCTCGCGCAGGTAGATCTTCTCCTCGGTCGAGCGGCCGGATTCGACGCCCAGCGACAGGATCGCGTGGCTCCAGACCCGGCCGTCGCGCAGGACGGGCACGACGAAGCCGTCGCGGAAGGTCACGACGACATCCTGCGTCGGCGCGTTGGGGGCGGGGTCGTGCGGGACCTCCGCCTCCTCCGACGCCGCGGGAGCGGGCCGGAGGAAATGGCCCGCCGCGGCCCCGCCACCGAGCGACAGGACCACGACGAGGATGGGCAGGAGCTTGCCCATGATCAGAACGGCAGCACGATGTCGGCGACCTGCTGGCCGTAGCGGGGCTGCTGCACGTCGGTGATCTGGCCGCGTCCGCCATAGGAGATGCGCGCGGCGGCGATCTTGTCGTAGGTGATCTCGTTCTGGCGCGAGATGTCGCCCGGGCGGACGTAGCCCGTGACCAGCATCTCGCGCAGCTCGAAGTTCACACGGACTTCCTGCCGGCCCTCGATCCGCAGAACGCCGTTGGGCTGGACGTCGACGACGGTGGCCGCGACGCGCAGCATCAGACGTTCCTTGCGGCGCACGCCGCCCGCTCCCTTGGAGGAGCTCTGCGACGAGGTGCCGACGGCATTGGCCAGGCTCGACCCCTCGGGCATGCTGTCCTGTACCGCCTGGGGCAGCCCGAACAGCTCGGGCATCTGGAGCGATTCGGAGCCGCTTCGCGAGCGGTTGCTGGCGTTGTCGATCTCGGCGCGCTCGTCGATCTCGACCACGACGGTCAGGATGTCGCCGCGCACGCTGGCCCGGCGGTCGCCCAGCAGCGACTGGCGGTTCCCCGTCCAGAGCGAGGAGGCGCGCAGGGGGTCACGCTCGGCCAGGATGTCCACGGGCGGAGGGGCCGCCATGGCAAGGCTTTCGTTGCTGCGCGTGACCGGCGTCATCTCGGGCGGCTGGCCCACGTCGGAGAGGCGGCCGCAGGCGGTCGTGCCGATCAGCACGGCCAGCAGGATCGGGAGGGTGGATTTCATCGGGGGCTCCGTTCTGGAAAGGGGTCAGTTGACGACGACCGCGCCGGTCGCGGTGGCGACGCCGGTCACGGTCGAGCGGGAGGAGAGGTTCATGACGCGCACCGCCTCGCCCTCGCCCGCGCGGCCGAGGGCCCGGCCTTCGAGCGTGATGACGAGGCCGCCGCGCCGGAAGACGAGGGGCACGACGGCGTTGCGTTCGACCACGGTGGGCAGGCCCACGTCGCGGACGAGCACGGGACGGCCGGGATAGAGGTTCACGCGCGCCTCCATCCCGATGAGGTCGCGGGGGTCGGCGAAACCGTCGGCGTTTTCCACCTCGCCGAAGGCCAGGTCGTCGGACGACAGCATGGCGCCTGCGCGGACGGGGTGGACCACGGTGACCGACTGCGCGGCCGCGGGACCGGCGAGCAACGCGAGGAGGAGGGCCGCGCGGATCATCGGATCTGCGTCGTGGCCGACATCATCTGATCGGCGGCGGTGATGACCTTGGCGTTCATCTCGTAGCCGCGCTGCGCCTCGATCAACTGTGTGATCTCGCGCACGGCGTCGACGGAGCTGTCCTCGAGGTATCCCTGACGGAAGAAGCCGAGCCCGTCCTCGCCCGGAAAGCCCACGAGGGGCGCGCCCGAGGCGCCGGTTTCGCCGTAAAGGTTGGAGCCGAGCGCCTCGAGCCCCTTCTCGTTGGTGAAGCCTACGAGGCTCAGCTGGCCCAGAAGCTCGGGCTCCACCCGGTCGGCGAAATAGGCATAGACCTCGCCTTCGGGGTTGATGGTGATGGAGCGCGTGTCGTCAGGGATCGTGATGTCGGGCACGACCGGATGGCCGTCGGAGGTGACGAGCAGGCCGTCGCCCGTCCGCTTGAGCGCGCCGTCGCGGGTATAGGCCGGCGCGCCCGAGGGCATCGTGACTTCGATGTAGCCGCGCCCCTCGATGGCGAGGTCGAGATCGCCGCCGGTCTGGCCGAGCGATCCCTGCGCCACCTCCATCGTGACGGCGGTGGGGCGCACGCCGAGGCCCAGCTGCACGCCCACGGGCACGATGGCGCCGGTGGAGGCGGCGATGGCGCCGGCGCGCGTCACCTGCTGGTAGTGCAGGTCGGCGAATTCGGCACGGCGGGCGTTGTAGCCGGTGGTGTTCATGTTCGCGAGGTTGTTCGAGATCACCTCGACCCGCGTCTGCTGGGCGGCCATGCCGGTCGCCGCGATACTCAGTGCACGCATGGGTGCCTCCTCATTGATCCATAAGGCGGAGCATGGCCTGCATCCGCTCGTGTTCACGGTCCATGAACCCCTGCCCCATCTGGTAGGCGTTCTGGACGGCGACCATGCGGGCCACCTCCATCACGGGGTTCACGTTCGACGATTCCAGGAACCCTTGCTTGACGCCGGGGGTCTCGACCGGGGTGTAGTCCTCGGCCGCGAACATGGTGCCGGCGCGGCGGGACATGGCACCCGGATCGGCGGGCATCACAACCGCCACGCGGGCGATGGGTTGACCGTCGGCCGACACGGTGCCGTCGGCGCCGACGCTGACGGCGCGGGCATCGGGGGGTACGAAGACAGGCGCGCCGCTCTCGTCGAGCAAGGGGTGGCCCTCGGCCGTCTGCACGCCGCCGTCCGGTCCGGCCACGAAGGAGCCCGCCCGCGTCAGATGCGGAGTGCCCGCGACGTCGACGAGGAAATAGCCCTCGCCCTCGATCGCGAGGTCGAGCGTGCCGCCGGTGAGGTCCAGCCCGCCCTGCTCGAAGCGCGTCTGGCGCCCCGTGGCATGGGCGAAGGACACCGATGGGGAATGGCGGTCACCTCCGATGACGTGTTCGGAGAAGATCAACCCTTCGGCGCGGTAGCCGGTGGTATTGGCGTTCGCGATGTTCTGGGCGATCACCTCCATTTCGCGCAACAGCCCGGCCTGTCGGCCCAGTGTCGGATAGATGCCGTCTGCCATGGTCAGTACCCCTGGATGATCGGGACGAGCGTGTCGGTGAAGTAACGGCCGAGCGTCAGCGTCATGAACCCCATCGACACCCAGAAGACGCCGAGGATTGCAGCCATCTTGGGAACGAAGGTCAGCGTCATCTCCTGGATGGAGGTGAGCGCCTGCAGGAGGCCGATGGCGAGGCCCACGGCCAGCGCCACGCCCAGGATCGGGGCGGAGATCATCACCGCGATCCAGAGGCCCTGTCGCAGGGTGTCATAGAACAGAAGCTCGGACATGCGTCTGTCAGACCTGCATCCGCAGGATTTCCTGATAGGCCTCGACCACGCGGTCGCGGATCGTCGTCACCGTGTCGATGGCGAGCTGCCCTTCCGCCATTGCGGTGACGAGCGCGTGGGGGTCCGCGCCCCCGGTGACGGCGGCGCCGGCCTGCGTCTCGGCGCGGGCGAGCATGTCGGTGAAGCCGGACACGGCCTCGGCTGCGGGGTTCGGTCGGGACACGGGGCTTCCGCCCGGTCCCGCCTGGATGGGGTTAAGGTCCATTCTGGCCTCCTGATGTGGTGGGTCGTGGGGTGCGGGTCCTACCGCTTGAGGACGTCCATGAGCTGGGACGACATGCGCCGCACCTGCTCGAACATCTTGAGGTTCGCCTCGTAGCTGCGCTGCGCCTCGCGCGCGTCGGCGAGTTCGGTGACGATCTCCACGTTGGAGCCGTCGTGATAGCCGTCGGCATCCGCCATCGGATGTGCAGGGTCGTGGATACGGGGCAGGACGCCCTGTTGCAGGCGCACGGGCCCCGTTTCGATCGCGCCGCTGCGGTGGCCGTTCTCGACCTCGGCGCGGAACTCGACCGTCTTGCGGCGATAGCCGGGCGTGTCCACGTTGGCGATGTTCTCGGCAATGTGGCGCAGGCGCTGGCCCTGCCCGCGCATGCCCGATGACAGGACGCCCAGGGCGTCGGAGAACTCAGCCATGGCTATCTCTTCCCGAGGCTGGCGCGCAGCATGTCGAGGCTGCTGCGGTAGACGGTGATGGCGCGGTCGTGGACACGTGCCGCCTCGATCCCGCGCAACACCTGATCCTCCAGATCGACGGTGTTGCCGTTGGGGTCGGCGCCCGCGTCGCGGATCTCATGGCTGGCATCCGTGCGGGTCGCGCCGGCGAAGTGGGCGGCGCTGGTGCGACGCAGGGCGAAGCCGTCGTCGGGGGAAAAGGCATCCATGTCGCGGGCGCGGAAGCCCGGCGTATCGGCGTTCGCCACATTCGTGGCGATCACGGCCTGACGGCTGGCCGCATGTCGGGCGGCACTGGCGGCAAGGCCAAGAATGGCGGGCATCTCGTTCACGTGGGCAACTCCTTCGTCGTCCGTGAAACGAAGCCTTAAGACTGATTCCTTTAGAAATCGTTTCAAGCGCCCAACCGGAGTTCCCGCCGTGACCCAGACCGACGTCCCGCCCGCCGACCCCTTCGCCTCCCTGCGCGCGCAGGTCGCGTCGATCCGGGCGGCCTGTCCGCTCGGCCGGATCGCCAGCCTCGATCCTTCGGGGTTCGTGGTCGAGGGGCTGTCGGACCATGCCCTGCTGGGCGATGAGCTGGTCTACGAGGACGCCGCCGGCGCCGTGCAGCGGGCCGAGGTGTCGCGCCTGGACCGCGGCAGCCTGCGGGCGACGCCCTTCGGCGCGGCCGATGGCCTGCGCATCGGGTTGCCGGTCCGGCCCGCGGGCGGGCCGCGCGTCAGCCCGCACGACGGATGGATCGGGCGGATCGTCGATCCCTTCGGTCGCGCGCTGGACGACCGGCCCCTTGCGCCCGGCGTTCCGGTGTCGCTGCGCGCACCCGCGCCCGCGCCCGCCCGCCGCAGGGGCATGGGCGCCCGCCTGTCCACGGGCCTTGCCGTCTTCGATACCATGCTGCCCATTGCCATGGGCCAGCGGATCGGCCTGTTCGCAGGATCGGGGGTCGGGAAATCGACCCTGCTGGGCGACCTGGCCCGCAACATGGAGGCGGACGTCTGCGTCCTGGCCCTGGTCGGCGAACGGGGGCGGGAGGTGTCGGATTTCGTCCGCAAGGTGCTGGGCCCGGAAGGCATGGCGCGCACCGTGGTGGTCGCCGCGACGTCGGACATGCCCGCCAACATGCGCCGCCGGTGCGCCTTCACCGCGCTGGCGGTGGCGGAACATTTCCGCGACCGGGGGCGTCGCGTCCTGTTCCTGTGCGACAGCCTGACCCGTTTGGCGGAGGCCCACCGGGAGGTGGCGACCGCTGCGGGCGAGGAGGCATCGCTGCGTGGCCATCCCCCCAGCCTGACGCCGCTGCTCGCATCGCTGTGCGAACGGGCCGGTCCGGGGGAAGGGGCGCAAGGCGACATCACCGCCGTCTTCACCGTGCTGGTGGCCGGGTCGGACATGGAGGAGCCGGTGGCCGACATCGTGCGCGGGCAGCTCGACGGCCATGTCGTCCTTTCGCGCGAGATCGCGGAGGCAGGGCGGTTCCCGGCCGTGGACGTCCTGCGGTCGGTGTCGCGCAGCCTGCCGGGCTGCGCCGCGGCGGAGGAAAACGTCCTGATCGGCGAAGTCCGCAAGATCCTGGGCGTCCATGACAGGACTGACCTGATGGTCACGTCGGGACTCTATGAGCGCGGGTCGAACCCGGAGGTGGACCGGGCCACCGCTCTCGTGCCGCGCCTGAACGAGGTCTTCACGGCACGTGGCCTGACCCGGCCCTCCGACGGGTTCCGCCTTCTGGCCGGCCTTCTGGGGCGACCCTATTCGGGCGGGGCAGCGACGGCCTAGGGGGCGGGCGGCGGCTAACGGGTGCTTCGGGCAAGTCCAAAGTGGCGCAAGGACGGCGCCGCCCGGTGATGTGAGCTGCGCATGGCAGGTGCGATGGCATCGGCGCCTGACGACTGATGATGTTGTGGGTTCGGGCACCGTGTCTGCCCGCGCCCCCAAGCGCGACCCGATGTGTCAGCCAAGTTCTGCCTTATCGTCCGACGGAACGGCCCGCCCGCCGCTTCGCTTCGATGGTTCCGCGGCGCAAACGTCGGCGCCGCCGAAGCGTTCAGAACCCGCGGAGGAGGACGAGCGCGGGCGAGGTTACGGCCGAGGCCTGATCGGCCATGCCGGCCATCGCCGTATAACGGTCGAGCAGCCGCCCCAAGGTTTCGGGACTGGCCAGTTCGGAGACGTCGCGCGTGCCGAAGACACTTTCGGACCGCTCCATGAAGGTTTCGATCTGACGGTCGATGGGAAGCGTGGCGAAGGCTTGCGGCAGGTTGAGCGCGGTTTCCATCACCTTGCGCAGCGGCGCTGTCCCCATGACGGTAAACCATTTGGTGCGGTTCGATCCCGTGGCCATGGCCAGCGCCGGAAGTTCGCGCTCCGCATTCAGGGCAAGACGCATCGTCTCGTTCGTCTGGCCCATGTCGGATTCGAACTTCTGCGACTTGTAACGGGCGGCGATGCGGTCGGCGAAATCCGAAAGCCCCGTGTTGGGAACCGGAAAGTCGCCGAACCCGAAGGCACGCGACAGGTCGCGGTAGCGCTTGTCGCTGAGCCGGTTGGCGAGGGCCTTCGGGTCGGTGGTCCCCTCCTCCAGCACCTTGCGGATCAGGAATTTGTTACCGACGTCGTCGTCGAGCCCGAAAGCCCCAAGCGCGACCGACAGGAGCCGGAAATCCCGCACCAGGTCTTCGGCGGTCTGCACCGAGCCGATCTTCTCACGGAAGTAGTCGAGGTCGCGCTGCAGGGTCGGACTGTCGCCGTGGGCCTTCCGCTGGCTTTCCACCGTGTTCTGGAGGAAGCGCCAACCGGCAAGGCCGCCGGTCGGCACAAAGGGCTGGAAGGTCATGCCCGCGCGACGGAGAGGAGCACCGCCTCTCTCTGACGCAGGCGACCGAGGAGGCGCAGCGCCTGATAGAACTGGCCGCCCCGAAGGTGCACGGTCAATTCATCGATCAGCGTACGATCGTCTCCGGCAACGAAGGCGTGACGCAACGGTCCCAGCGCGGCGATCGTGTCCGGCAGCGCTTCGGCAGGCGCGAGCTCCCCGATCAGCATCATCTGCACGGTATGGGCGAGCCGGCCGACAGGGGTGGTCGCTGCCGCCGGATCGATGGCGTCGCGCAGGCGCAGGAGCTGCGTCTCCGGAGTGAGGACGCGAAGGCGGGCCCCCCGTCCGACGTTCTCAATGACGGCGCCATTGAGGACGATCCGGTCACCTGCCGGAAACTTGAGCATCAGGCCGGCCATGTCACATGCCCCCCGCGGACAGACCGGCGGCGATGCGGCGGTTGATTTCGAACAGGGGGTCGGGCTTGGCGGATCCGTTCATGACGGCACTGGTGTGACGGTCGACGAAACCGGCGAGACCGATCAGGCCCGCACGCAATTGCGGCGTCATCGTGTTGGCATCGTCTGCGCAAGCCACGGCGGCAGCCTGCCAGAGACGGCGGTTGTCGTGGAGCGCCGAGACGCGGGAGGCGGAGGATGCGGCATCGTCGGAAAAGACTTCCTCCATCCGGCGGGTGACCTTGGCGAAGACGAAGGATTCGGCCCGTCCGGGCGAGATGAGGGAGGGGTCGATTGCGCCGTATGCGGCGGCGGCCTGGGGGTATCCCATGGTGCAGGTTTCTCACTTTTAGCGAGCTTCGCGGTGATGCGCGAAGGTCCGGCGCTTTGCGCCTTGGCCCGGAAAGCCCGCCCCGGAGAATACCGGGGCGGGTGCGATCAGATCAGCGGAACAACGACAGGATCGACTGCGGCGCCTGGTTGGCGATCGACAGCGACTGGGTCGCAAGCTGCTGCTGGACCTGGAGCGCCTGCAGACGGGCCGAAGCTTCCTCCATGTCGGCATCGACGAGCGCGCCGATCCCCGACTTGAGCGAGTCCGACAGCTTGGACACGAAGTCCGACTGCGTCTCGATCCGGCCTTGGGCCGAGCCGAAGGACGCGGCGGCATCGATGGCCGTTTCGATCAGATCGTCGATCGCGGCCAAGGCGTTGCCGGCGCCGACTTCGCTGCTGACATCGATGGCCTTCAACGCGCCGAGGCCGTTGCCGGTGGCCGACGTGCCGGGAGTGCCACCCGTCGCCGCCTCGACGTTCACGTTCAGCGCCACTCCGGACGCGTTGTTGATCGTGAACTTCGACGGATCGGTGCCATTGGACACGACCGTATAGTCACCGTTGTCAGTGGAGGCCCCGAGGTAGGCCGAGACCTGCGACCGCAGATTGCGCGAGACCGTTTCGGCGCTGTCACCGGTATTGGCGACGTACTCGAAGGTCCGCGCGCCCACCGCGGTGCCGCCGCCGTCGGCCTTGAGCTGAACGTCGCCCAGAACGATGCGATAGCTTGCCCCGCTCTGCACGCTCTCGATGCTGATCTCCTGGCCTGCGCCGCTGGCGACGGCGACGACGGAGTCGTCCGCCGCGGCGCCGTTCTGGATCAGCGACGCATCGTTCGCCGCGGTCGGGCCGAAGGTGGCGGTCGTGGCCGTCGCGTCCAGCGAAAGGTTCTGGCGTTCGACCGAGATGGAGGACGCCTTCACGCCCGAGGCATTACGGTCGAGCGAGGACAGCACATCGACAGCCTCGGTCGAGGTTCCGTCGAGCAGGTTCAGGCCGTTGAACTGGGCCGCACCGACAACGGATTCGATCTGCTTGGTCAGGGCGGCGATGTCGGTCTGGATCTTGCCGCGGTCGACGTTCGCTTCCTGCGCGGCGACGATCTTGCCCTTGATGTTGGTCAGCAGGTCCGTGATCGTCTCGGCGGCGTTGCGCGCCACGGTCACGGTGGACTGGCCGAGGCTGAGGCTTTCGGAGATCGCCTTGAAGCCCTTGACGTCCGAGTCCATCTGCTTGGAGATGGCCCAGATGGCGGAGTTGTCCTTGGCCGAGGCGACCGACTTGCCGGTCGAGATCTCGTTCTGGGTCTGACCCAGGCCCTTGTTGACGGATTTCAGCGTCTGAAGCGCGACCATCGCGCCGTTGTTGGTCAGGATGCTGGACATGGTGTATTCCTTTGAATGCGCCCGCTTCGCGGGCATGTGACGTCCGCCTTCGCGGAGTGTTCCGACATTCTGCCCTCGGGTCCCGCCCGTCATCGGGGGGCCCATGATCGCCATTCTCGGCGTGTGACCGTGCTAGGACGACTGCCCTAACGACCCCTTAAGACGCCAGTTTCGAATACGGAGGATTCGAGACTCATTCGATCAGACGGTCGGAATCCTCCGCCTTCGACGACGCATTCCATCGCCGGATAGCTCCGCGTTTCGCGCACGTCAGGCAGCGACAGAAGGGTCTCCGACCGGACGGCGCGGAAACCGGTGATGACCCCGTCGCGTTGCAGGCGCCGCACGCGCTCGGCGATGGCGGCGGGCAACGGGCCGATCCGGTCGGCCAGCGCGGCCAGGGCGCTTCGCCTATCGCCCTGCAGGGCCGCGAGACTGGCGCGGTCGGTTCGGTCAAGCGGCATGGCTTTTTCGCCGTCGGCGGCTATGTCTTGACCAATACCGTCGTCGTTCCTGTGCAACGCCTGCCGATTTGGTGAGACCCCCCGGGCGCGGCGGAGTATCCGGGTCGAGAGCGAGCCCTTTGAGCGGAGTGTCCCATGCCCCTGAACGCCCCTTATGCCCCCGCCGACGAGACCCTGATCGCCACTCTGATGCCGCTGGCGGAAGTCTCGGACGAGACGCGCCGATTGGCCACCCGCCTGATCGAGGGGATCAGGGGCGCGCAGACGCGGATCGGGGGGTTGGAGGATTTCCTGCGCGACTACGACCTCTCCACCCGCGAGGGGCTGGCATTGATGGCCATGGCCGAGGCGCTGTTGCGGGTACCGGATCAGAAGACGCAGGATGCGCTGATCGCCGACAAGATCGGTGCCGGCAACTGGGAGGGGCATGAGCCGTCGGACGCCTGGCTGGTTTCGGCCGCGACCTGGGGGCTGGGCCTGTCGAACCGGCTGCTGCGGCCGGGCGATTCGGTGCCGGGGGTGCTGGGCGGGCTGACGCGGCGGATCGGCGCGCCCGCGGTGCGGACCGGTGTGCGGCAGGCAATGCGCTTCATGGGCCATCAGTTCGTCCTGGGCGAGACCATCCAGGATGCGCTGAAACGCGCGCGGGAGATGGAAGCCAAGGGATCGCGCTACAGCTATGACATGCTGGGCGAGGGCGCGAAGACCGAGGCCGATGCCCGGCGCTACGCCAAGGCCTATTCCGATGCGATCGACGTGATCGGGCGATCGGCGGGCAACAAGGCCCTGCCCGACCGGCCCGGCATCTCGGTCAAGCTCTCGGCGCTGCACCCCCGCTACGAGGCGCGCAACCGCGAGGCGGTGCTGGCCGAGATCGTCCCGGTGCTGGCCGATCTGGCCGCGCAGGCGAAAAGCTACGACCTGAACTTCACCGTGGACGCGGAGGAGCAGGACCGGCTGGAGCTGTCGCTGGAGATCATGGAGGCCGCCTTCGCCGACGACAGGCTGCGCGACTGGAACGGGTTCGGCCTGGCGATCCAGGCCTATGGCAAGCGGGCGATGGCCGCGATCGACTGGGCCGGCGATCTCGCGCGGCGGCATGGGCAGACGATGATGGTCCGGCTGGTGAAGGGCGCCTATTGGGACACGGAGGTCAAGCACGCGCAGGTGGAGGGGCACGGGGATTACCCGGTGTTCACGCGCAAGGCGGTGACCGACCTGAATTTCCTCGCCTGCGCGAAGAAGATGCTGGACCTGCGGCCCCATCTCTATCCGCAGTTCGCCACGCACAACGCGCTGACCATCGCGCAGATCGTCGAGATGGCAGACGACGAGGCCGACGGCGGCTACGAGTTCCAACGGCTGCACGGAATGGGCGAGGCGCTCTATGCCTCGGTCATGCGCGAGACGGGGGTGCCCTGCCGCATCTACGCGCCGGTTGGCGGACACCGCGACCTGCTGGCCTATCTGGTGCGGCGGCTGCTGGAGAACGGCGCCTCGACCAGTTTCGTCGCGCAGGCGGGCGACAAGGACGTGCCGGTCGAGCGCGTGCTGGAGATGCCCGACGACCTGGCGGAAACGCCGCGCCATCCCCGCATTCCCCTGCCCGCCGCCCTGTTCGGCGCGCGGCGCAATTCGGAGGGGCTGGAATACGGCTCCGACGCCGCGCTGCGCCCCATGGCCGAGGCGATGCGCGCCGCGCCCGAAGCGCCCGAGGTCCGGACGGTCGACGCCGCCGGGGCCGAGTCCGCGATGGAGCGCGCGGCGCGCGCCTTCCCCGCCTGGCGCGACACGGTGGTGGGGGCGCGGGCCACGGCGCTGCGCCGGGCCGCCGACCTTCTGGAGGAGGAGCGGCCGCTGCTGATGGCGACGCTGGCGCGCGAGGCCGGCAAGACCATCGACGACGGCGTGGCTGAAGTGCGCGAGGCGGTGGATTTCCTGCGCTATTATGCCGATGAAGCCGAAACGCTCTGCCAGCCGCGTCTGCTGCCCGGCCCCACGGGCGAGGCGAACCAGTGGCGCGCGAACGGACGCGGCGTCTTCGTGACCATCTCGCCCTGGAACTTCCCGTTGGCGATCTTCCTGGGGCAGACGGCGGCGGCGCTGGTGGCGGGCAACGCGGTGGTGGCCAAGCCCGCGCCGCAGACGCCGCGCATCGCCGCGCAGGCGGTGGACATCCTGCACCGCGCCGGGGTGCCCAGGGACGCACTGATCCTGGCACCGGGCGGGGTCGACGTGGGGCAGGCGCTGACGGCGAGCCCGCATCTGGCGGGCGTTGCCTTCACCGGATCGACGGCGACGGCCAAGGCCATCAACCGAGCGCTGGGGGAGCGCGACGGCCCGATCCTGCCGCTGATCGCCGAGACGGGGGGCGTGAACGCGATGATCGTGGACGCCACCGCCCTGCCCGAGCAGGTGACGCGCGACGTCGTCGCCTCGGCCTTCCGGTCGGCGGGCCAGCGGTGTTCGGCCTGCCGCATCCTGTTCGTGCAGGAGGACGTGGCCGACCGCATGATCGAGATGATCGAGGGGGCGGCCGCGACCCTGCGGATGGGCGACCCCATCGACCCCGCGGTGGACGTGGGCCCCATCATCGACGCCGAGGCGCTGGAGCGGTTGCGGGCCCATGTGGCCGACCACACCCCGATCTGGCAGGGCGAGGCCCCCGACGGCCTGTTCATGCCGCCCACCATCATCGAGCTTGGCCGCGACGAGCGCCTGACCAAGGAGGTGTTCGGGCCCGTCCTGCACGTCAAGCGCTGGAAGGCGGGCGAGGTGGATGCCGTGCTGGACGAGATCGAATCGACCGGCTTCGGCCTGACCTTCGGCCTGCACAGCCGGATCGACGCGACCATCGCGCATGTCACGGCGCGGGCACCCGCGGGCAACGTCTATGTCAACCGCAACCAGATCGGCGCCATCGTCGGCTCCCAACCCTTCGGCGGGCGGGGCATGTCGGGTACCGGGCCGAAGGCGGGCGGGCCGCTCTACCTGCAACGCTTCGTCGAGGAGGTCGTGATCTCGACCGACACGACGGCGGCGGGCGGCAACGCCACGCTGATCGCGATGGAGGCGCGCTGAGGGCACCACGCTTGCCATGACGCCCCGCGGGGTTGCAGACTGGACCCACGGCCCGGCCCGGGCGGCTCAAAGGGGGAGGAGGGTGGATATGACGGCATCCGATGCCCTGCGCGGCCTGTCCCGGCGCGATCTTCTGCGGCTGACGGGGCGCCACGGCCTGACGTCGGTGCTGCTCGGTGCCGCGACGCTGACCGGGGCCGCGACGCTGGCGGATGTCGCCCGCGCTGCCGAGACGACGCGCGCGCGGCGCCTGTCGGGGCCCGCGCGGCACAGGCTGCGGCTGGGCGCCTCGGGGTTCAACGCCGCGAGCCTTCTGATCGAACGGGCGGGGACGCTGACCTTCATCCAGGATCTCGAAAGCCGGACCGACGGCGCGATCCGGGTCGAGTTCATCGGCGACAACGAGGTCTGCAGCCAGGAAACCTGCGTCGAGAAGACCCAGTCGGGCGTGATCGACATGTTCACCGCCTCGACCCAGAACTCGGCCCGCGTGGCGCCCTATCTGAACGTCCTCGACTATCCTTACGTCTTTCCGGGGCGGGCGTCGCAGTACCACTTCCTTTACTCGCCCGTGTCGCAGGCCGTCCTCCGCGACCCGCTGGAGCGGCGGCACGGGCTGAAGTTCCTGTTCTCCCATTGCGAATTGCGCGGATTGCAGATGGGCGCGTCCTTCGCCGACCGGCCCACCGTCACCCGGCTGGAGGAGGTGCTGGGCACCCGAAACCGCGTGACCGACACGCAACTGGGCCGCATCGCCATGCAGCTTCTTGACCTGGGCCCCGTGCCGATGCGGTGGGACGAAACGCAGGACGCGCTGCGAAAGGGGCAGATCGACGGGGCCGAGACCTGGGCGTCGGCCATGGCCTATTCGGGGATGGCGCCGCTGGTGTCGCAATCGGTCGACCTGAGGTTTCTTTGCGGGACGGAGCATACGGCGATGCTGGCCTCGCGCTTCGACGCGTTGGACGGGGAGTTGCAGGACGCGGTGATGGAATCGGCCTATCTGGCGCAGGTCCACGTGCAGGCCGCGAACGAGGCGGCGCTGGTCAAGACCGTGGGATACAGCGATCCGCCCCTGCCCGACACCATCCTCGCGCGGGAGGGCGTGCGGACGGCCTTCCTGCCCCCCGACCAGATCAGGATCGCGGAGGAGATGTGCGCGCCCGAGTTCAACCCCGCCCCCTGGATGGAATGGCGTGCCCGGCTGGACGATTGGGCGAACGGCGTGGATACCTATGCCACCATCCACCGCGTCGCGCGCGAGGTCGCCGCCGACATGAAGCCGGAGAACGTCCCACCGCGCCGCTGGTGGAAAAGCTGATCCCCAGAGTCAGAGGGTGCAAAGACCGCGCCGGTTGAGGGCGATGGCGTAAAGGCTGGTGGAGGCGGTGATGAACAGCACATGCCGCGCACGGCCGCCGAAGCAGACGTTGGACACCACCTCGGGAACAAGGATCTTGCCCAGCAACTTGCCGTCGGGGGAGATGCAATGCACCCCGTCGCCCGCCGAGGACCAGATGTTGCCATCCTCGTCGAGCCGGAAGCCGTCGCTGATGCCGGCGTCGACGCGGTGGAAGTCCCGCCCGCGCAGGGGGCCGTCCTCCGTCACGTCGTAGACGCGCAGATGCTGTCGGTCGTCGGTGCCGAACCGCCCCGTGTCGGCGACATAGAGCAGGCTCTCGTCGGCCGAGAAGGCCAGCCCGTTCGGCCCGTTCATGTCGTCGACCATGACCTGCATCGTCCCCGTCGCGGGATCGGCCCGGTAGACGACGCAAGGAAGCTCCTGCTCGGCGCGTGTGCCCTCGTAATCCGTCGACAGGCCGTAGTGCGGATCGGTGAACCAGATCGTGCCGTCGGACTTCACCACCACGTCGTTGGGGCTGTTCAGCCGCTTGCCGTCGAAGCTGTCGGCGATGACGGTGATGGTGCCGTCGTATTCCGTCCGGGTGACGCGGCGGGTGCCGTGTTCGCAGCTGATCAGCCGCCCCTGCCGGTCGCGGGTGTGGCCGTTCGAGAAATGCGAAGGGCTGCGATAGGTGCTGATGCCTGCCTCGGGCGTCCAGCGCAGGATGCGGTCATTGGGAATGTCCGAGAACAGAAGGCATCCCGCGTCACCGAACCAGACCGGCCCTTCGACCCAGTCGAAGCCGGTGGCGATCTGTTTGAGCGGTGCATTCCCGAGGACATAGTGGCGGAAGCGGTGGTCGTGGGCTTCGAACCAGAACATGCTGCAATCTCCCTGTGGCGGCGACGATGTCCGGTCAGGCCGCGCCCTTCAACGTGATCTCGCCCGCGCGGTGGCAGGCGACCCGGCCCGGGCCGAACGGCTTCAGCGCGGGACGTTCGGCGGTGCAGCGGTCGATGGCCAGGGGGCAGCGCGGATGGAAGGCGCAGCCCTTGGGCGGGTCGATCGGATCGGGGATCTCGCCCTCCGGCGGCTCCACCTCGCGGCCGAAGGCGTCGAGCCGGGGGGCCGCATCGATCAGCATGGCGGTGTAGGGATGCGCGGGCGTGGTGAACAGCGTCTCGGGCGGCGCTTCCTCGACCAGGCGGCCGAGATAGAGGACGCCGATGGTGTCGGCCATGTGGCGCACAACGGTCAGGTCGTGGCTGATGAACAGATAGGTCAGGCCGTGCTCGTCCTTGAGGTCGCTCATCATGTTGAGGACCTGTGCCTGCACGCTGACGTCGAGGGCCGAGGTCGGCTCGTCGCAGACGATCAGCTTCGGTTCGGAGGCCAGCGCGCGGGCCACGCAGATGCGCTGCCGCTGCCCGCCCGAGAACTGGTGGGGGTATTTCCCGACATCGTCCGCCGAGAGGCCCACCTGCTCCAGCAGCCGCTCCGCCATGCCCGTGGTGTCGCCGCCCCGCGCGGCCACCGGCTCCACGATGATGTCGCGCACCCGCCAGCGCGGGTTGAGCGATGCGAAAGGATCCTGGAAGATCATCTGGATATCGGATCGCACCCGGTCGATCGCGGCGCGGTCCTTCTCGGTCACAAGATCGACGCCGCCGATCTCCACATGCCCCGACGTGGGGCGCAGCAGGCCGACGACCATCTTGCCGATGGTGGACTTGCCCGACCCGGATTCACCCACCAGCGCATAGGTGGTGCGTTCGGGAATATCGAAGCTCACGTCCGACACGGCAGTGAGGTGGCGCTTGGGCAGCCGCTCGATCAGGCGGTTGAGCCAGGGTTTCGAGACGTCGAACACGCGCGTCAGGGACTTGACCGAGACGAGTGTCATGCCGCGTCCTCCTCCGGCTCGATGGGAAACCAGCAGGCGGCGCGGGCGTCGGCCTCGCCCACGCGGGGGCGGGGGTCGTGGCGGCATCTGTCCTGCGCGCGCGGGCAGCGGGGGCTGAAGGCGCAGCCGTCCGGCAGGGCGTTCAGCCGCGGCATCGCGCCGGGGATCTGCCGCAGACGCGCCTGCCCCGCACTCGCCGCGGGGGTCGAGGCCATGAGGCCGTCGGTATAGGGATGCCGCGGCTGGCCCACGATCTGCGCCACCGGCCCGATCTCGGCCAGCCGGCCTGCATACATCACCGCGACGCGGTCGGCGGTCTCGGCGATGACGCCCATGTCGTGCGTGATGAGCATCGCGGCCATCCCCCGCTCCCGGCAGAGACGCTTCAACAGCGCGATGATCTGCGCCTGCACGCTGACGTCGAGCGCCGTCGTGGGTTCATCCGCGATGAGCAGCGTCGGCTCGGCACAAAGCGCCAGCGCGATGACCACGCGCTGTCGCATTCCGCCCGAGAACTCGTGCGGATAGGCGCCCATCCGGTTTCGGGCCGAGGGGATGCCCACCTCGTCCAGACCGCGGATGGCCCGCTGCGCCGCCTCCTCCCGGTCGACGTCGAGGTGGCGCAGGATCGTCTCGGTCAACTGGTCGCCCACCGTCAGCAGCGGGTTGAGCGAGGTCAGCGGGTCCTGGAACACCATCCCGATCCGCTTGCCGCGGATGCGCCGCATCTTCGCCAGCGGCAGGTCGTCGATCCGCTCCCCCTCCAGCAGGACCTGCCCGCCCGAGATATGCGCGGGCGGGTCCAGGAGCCCGATCACCGCGTTGCCGGTCATCGACTTGCCCGCGCCGGATTCGCCCACCACGCCCAGGATCTCGCCCCGCGCGATGTCCCATGACACCTGGTCCACCGGCCGCAGGGTGCCGTGGCGGGTCGGGATGTCGACCGTGAGGTCGCGGAGGGAGAGGACGGGGACGGGGACGGTCATTTGAGCCTCGGGTTCAGCGCGTCGCGCAGCCAGTCGCCCAGGAGGTTCACCGACAGCGCGAGCGCGAGGAGCGTGCAGGCGGGGAAGAACAGGATCCACCATTCGCCCGAAAACAGGAAATCCTGCCCGATGCGGATGAGGGTGCCGAGCGACGGTTGCGTCGGCGGCGCACCGACGCCGAGGAAGCTGAGCGTGGCCTCCGCGATGATGGCGAGGGCGAGCGAGATGGTGGCGATGACCAGCACCGGCGAGAGGACGTTGGGAAGGATGTGACGCAGCATGATCGCGCCCGACGACCGGCCGATCAGGCGCGCGGCCTGCACGTATTCCTTGTTCTTCTCGACCAGCGTGGCGCCACGCACGACCCGCGCGAACTGCACCCAGTCCGACAGGCCGATGGCCAGGATCAGCACCCATATCGCCATCTGGTCGCGGTATTCGATCGGGATGATCCCCCGCGCGATGCCGAAGATCAGAAGCGCGACGAGGATCGAGGGGAAGGTCAGCTGCACGTCGGCCACGC
Organism: Jannaschia rubra; assembly: GCF_001403735.1. GTDB lineage: Bacteria > Pseudomonadota > Alphaproteobacteria > Rhodobacterales > Rhodobacteraceae > Jannaschia > Jannaschia rubra. The sequence continues at coordinate 53,406 of NZ_CXPG01000020.1, read as the reverse complement.
GCATGATGACGGTCTCGGTCCAGCCGCCCAGATAGCCCGCCAGAAGCCCCAGGGTCACGCCCAGGACCAGCGCGAAAAGCACCGCCATGAATCCCACGAAAAGCGAGATCCTGAGCCCGTAGAGGATCGTCGAATAGACGTCGCGCCCCTGGTCGTCGGTGCCCAGCCAGAACGTCTCGCCGGTGAAGGCGTTGGGCACGCCGGGCGCCGAAAAGCCGTTCATCAGGTTCAGCGACGAGGGATCGAAGGGGTTCGTCGTGGCCACCAGCGGCGCGAAGATCGCGGCCAGCACCAGCGCCAGCGTGACAAAGGCCGCGACCATGGCGACGGGCGAATGGCGGAACGACCAGGCGAGGTCCGCGTCCCAGATCGCGCGCCAGCGGGAGGGGCGGACGACCTCGGCGGTCTCCAGGCGCTCCGTGGGCTTCGGTCCCTGACGGGTGGCGTCGGGCAGATCGCTCATGCGTGCCTCCCGTCGATGCGAAGGCGGGGGTCTACCCAGACATAGAGGATGTCGACCAGCAGGTTGATCATCACGAACATCACCGAGATCAGCATGAGGTAGGCGGCCATCACGGGGATGTCGACGAACTGCACCGCGTTGATGAACAGAAGACCCACGCCCGGCCACTGGAACACGGTCTCGGTGATGATGGCGAAGGCGATGATCGCGCCAAGTTGCAGGCCCGTGACCGTGATCACCGGCACCATCGTGTTCTTGAGCGCGTGGCGGAAGTTCACCGATTTCGCCGCCAGCCCCCGCGCGCGGGCGAAGCGGATGTAGTCCTGCCGCAGCACCTCGAGCATTTCCGACCGCACCAGCCGCATGATGAGCGTCATCTGGAACAGGCCGAGCGTGATCGCCGGCAGGATCAGGGATTTCAGTCCGCTTTGCGTCAGGAACCCCGTGGACCACCAGCCAAGCTGCACCACCTCGCCGCGCCCGAATGTGGGCAGCCAGCGAAGCTGCACCCCGAAGACGTAGATGAGCAGGATGCCGATGAGGAAGGTGGGCAGGGACACCCCGATCAGCGACGCCGACATGATGACGTTGGCCGCCCAGCCGTCGCGGCGGATCGCGGTGAAGACGCCCAGCCCGATCCCCACGGTCAGGGCGAGGAACCCCGACACGAAGGCAAGCTCGAGCGTCGCGGGCGCGCGTTCGGCGATGATCTGCGCCACCGGGCGCGACTGGCGATAGCTGATGCCGAAGTCGCCCTGCACCGCGCGTCCGAGGAAGCGAGCGTATTGCACCGGGAACGGGTCGTTCAGGCCCAGCGTCTCGCGCAGGCGCTCGACGTCTTGCACCGTGCGTTCCTGCCCCAGCAGGTTCTCGATCGGGTCGCCCACGAAGCGGAACATGGAAAACGCGACCAATCCGACCGCCAGGAGGACGATCACGGACTGAAAGACGCGGCGGATGATGAAGGCGAGCATCGGTGGGGTTTCCAGTCTTGTGCGGGCGGCGTCAAGACGGTTGCGCCACCAGCGCCCGGCCCGGCCGCCGGTGGCGTTGCGTCACATCGTCCTAGCCGGGCATCCGGATCCACCGCAGGTTGAGGAAGTTGTCGGGCCGCTGCACCACCTCGACCCCGTCGCGCAGGCCCCAGACCAGCGGCTCGACGTAGAGCGGCACATAGGCGGTGTCCTCGGCCATGATCCGCACCACCTCGTCGATCATCGCCTGACGGGCGGGTTCGTCTATTTCCGACTGGATCAGCGGCAGGAGTTCGTCGACGCGCGCGTCCGAATAGCCGCCGAAGTTCCACGACCCGAGCTTCTGCGCCTCGTCCGGCGTGGCGGCGAGGAACCGCAGGGGATGCTCGGCGTCGAAGGTGCCGGGCGACCAGCCCAGAAGGTACATGTCGTGGTCGTCGGCGCGCAGCGCTGGCCAGTAGTTGGCGACCGGCATCGTCTCCAGCACCGGCTGCAACCCCACCTGCGACAGCATGGTCGAGATCGCGGTGCAGACGGCCTCGTCGTTGAGATAGCGGTCGTTGGGACAGCGCAGCGAGAAGGCGAAGCCGTCCGGGTGCCCCGCCTCCGCCAGAAGCGCGCGGGCGCGGTCGGGGTCGTAGGCGGGGGCCGTCACGCCCTCGGAATATCCCCGCAGCCCCGCCCCGATCAGCTGCGTCGCGGGCTCGGCCGCGCCGCGCATCACCGTCTGCACGATGGCGGGCACGTCGATGGCGTGGGCGACGGCGGCGCGCACGCGGGGGTCGGTGAAGGGGTTGCCCTCGCCCCCGGCGAGCAGCCCCTCCGCATCGTGGGGAAAGCCCAGCATGATGATGCGCGCCTCGATCCCCTGGATGACGTCCACGCCCTCGGCCGCGCGCAGCCGGTCTATGTCCTGAAGGGGCACAGGGTCGATCAGGTCCAGCTCGCCCGACAGAAGCGCCGCGACCGCCGTCGCCGCGTTCTGCACCGGCGTATGGACGGCGCGGGTCACGTTGCCGCGGTCGTCGCCCCACCAGCCGTCGAAGGAGTCGAGCACCGTCCTGAGACCGGGCTGCCGTTCCGTCACGCGATAGGGACCGGTGCCGTTGGTATTGAGCGTGGCGAAGTTGCCCCGTTCGATGTCGGGCCGTTCCGCGCCGTTTTCGGCCGCCCAGCCCGCATCCATCATCATCCAGTTGGCGATGCTGTCGGGAAAGATGGGGTTCGGGCGTTCGGTATGGAACTCGACCGTCAGGGGGTCCACCACCTTGACCCGGTCGACGCCCGCGAACCAGCTTGCGGTGTCGGCCTCGGGGGCGGAGGCGCGCTCATAGCTGAACAGCACGTCCTCGGCGGTGAAGGCCTCGCCGCCGTGGAACGTCACGCCCTCGCGCAGGGTGAACCGCCAGCCCTCTCCGTCGCCGATCGGCTCCCAAGCGGTGGCGAGCGCGGGTTCGATGGACATATCCCGCCCCCGCCGCACCAGCCCCTCGTAGACGTTGCCCAGCATGCTGAACACCGGTGACGAATTGCCCGCATGCGGGTCGAGCGTGTTGGGGTCGGCAGTGGTCGCGAACCGAAGCTCGGCGGCCCCGGCTGGCAGGGCCGCGGCCAGCAGCACGGCGGCGATGACGGTTTTCATGGCGGTCCCCCGGATGGTTGCCGGACCGATGGTGCCACAGGCGGTCCCGATCTGAAAGCGGCGCGGAGCCATCCGCGTCTGATGACAAGAAAGCAGCGACCGCGTCGCTTGCGAATTCCGGGGCGCCGCTCTATCCGCCCGGTTCGAATGGACGGTCGGCCCGGCGATGCGGGCGTCAAAAAGGCAGCGGCGTCCGTTCGGAAGGCTGCGGCGGGAGCATGACAATGAACGTACCGACCCACGTGCATGAAGGAAAGAACGGCTATCTCTTTCTCGGGGGCGGCCGTCATTCCGTCTTCGACCTGTTCACCGGGAAGACCGGACCGAGCCGGGCGTCGAGGGAGACGTTCTACGACAACCTTTCAAGACGTGCGGCCCTTTGCGCGGCCCGCGGCATCGACTTCAGGATGGTGATATTTCCCGAGAAGTGCCGTGCGCTCCGAAAGCACCTCGTCATGGGTGACGAAATCGAGTCGGTATTCCTCCGGGATTATGCGTCAGGGGATGGGTCCGACTCCAGGATCGTCTACCCCATCGATCTGCTGGACGGCGAGGATCGCTGTTTCACGAAAACCGACACGCATTATTCCAGCGCGGGGTTCCTCGCCATCGCCAGACGCCTGGCCGAAACCTGTCATCCCGAGGTGGCCGATGCGGTCGGCGCACGGCTGGAGGCGGGAATGGGCGATGCACGGCCCTACAGCGGCGATCTCGGCCGGGCCTGCGTTCCGCCCCGGTCGGAGACGGTTCCGCGCTTCCATCCCGATCCCGACATCGTGCAGGAGACCAACGGGGTCGAAAGCGGCAACGACGGGTTGCTCCTTATCCAGAAGAACGCCGCTGCACTGACCGAAAAGACGCTCCTGATCTTCGGAGATTCGTTCTTCCGGTTGATGTTGCCTTACCTCGCGCCGCTTTACCGCAGGATCATCTTCTGTCGCACGCGGTTCTTCCACGACGAAATACTGGCCGCGACCTCGCCGGACATCGTGTTCTCCGGCATGGCCGAGCGGTATCTGTCGGACTGCCGCCCCGATGGCCAACGGGACCACTTTCTGAACATTCCGCTGGTTCTCGGAAAACGAACGGCGCCGACGCCCGGTTTCGCCGCGCTCTGGCAGGAGGCGACGATCCGGGCCCAACTGATCTGACCCCATGCAAACGGGGCCCCGAAGGGCCCCGCGATCACTGGAAGGGTCCAGCTCAGTTCATGGTGAAATGCTTGAACTTCGGCTGGTCCTCCGGGTCCACCTCGGTCTGGATGGCGTCGGTCATGCCCCAGTTGAGGACCTGGTGATGGAGCGGCAGGTAGAGCTGTTCCTCCTGCACGCGCTGCCAGATCTCGTCGATGGCTGCGTTGCGGGCCTCCAGGTCGACCTCCGAGGCCAGCGCCTCGATCTTGGCGTCGAGTTCCGGGTCCGAGAAGCCGGTGGGGTTCCAAGATCCCCGGTCGCCTTCCTTGGTGTGGACGAGGAAGTTGAAGACATACTCGCTGTCATAGGTCGGGACGCCCCAACCCAGCATGTAGAAGTCGGTCCGGCCGTTCTCGATCAGCGGGAAGTGCAGCGCCTTGGTCTGGGCGTTCAGGTTCACCTTGATGCCGATCTGGCCCAGCATCCCCGCAACCGCCTGGCAGATCGCTTCGTCGTTGACGTAGCGGTCGTTGGGGCAGTCGAGTTGCAGGGTGAAGCCGTCCCCGTAACCCGCTTCCTCCATCAGGGCCTTCGCACCCTCGGTGTCGGCCTCGGTGATCTGATCCAGTTCCTCGGTCCAGCCGTTGACGAAGGGGGGCGCGATCATGCCCGCGGGCGCCGATTGGCCGCGCATGACGACCTGCTGGATGGCGGCACGGTCGATGGCCATGTCCATCGCCCGGCGGACGCGCACGTCCGACAGGGGGTTCGCGCCGTCGACGCTGTCGGTGGTCAGGTCGTCGGCGCCGATGTTCATCCCGAGGAAGATGGTCCGGTTCTGCGGCGTATCCTTGACCACGAGTCCGCCCGTGCCGTCGACGCGGCCCAGATCCTGCACCGGCACGTCCTGGATGAAATCGACCTCGCCCGACAGGAGCGCCGCGACGCGCGTCGCCGCGTTCTGGATGGGCGTGAACTCGATGCGGGTGACGTCCATGGGAAACTCGCCCGCGCCCCAGTAGTCGGGGTTCTGCTCGAGCACCGTCCTCACGTCCGCCTCGCGCGAGGTGAGGGTGAAGGGGCCTGTCCCGTTGGTATTGGTGGTGGCGAAGGTCGTCTGGCCGTCGGCGAAGTTCTGGACCTCGGTGACGTCGTTCTCCTCGGCCCAGCCCTTGTCCATGACGAACAGGTTGGTGAAGTTGTTGGGCAGGATCGGGTTCGGTCCGTCGGTTACGAATTCCACCGTCAGGTCGTCCACGGCGCGGACGTCCTCAATCGAGGTCAACAACTCCTTCATGGCGGAGTTTTCGGATTGCGCGCGCTTGAAGCTGAAGACCACATCCTCGGCGGTGAGGTCCGCGCCGTCGTGGAACTTGACCCCCTCGCGCAGCTTGAACGTCCAGATGTTCGGGTCGTCCTCGTTCACCGACCATTCGGTCGCCAGGGCAGGCTCGAAGGCGCCGGTGGTGTCGCGGATCAGCAGTGGCTCATAGATCTGGTGGTTGAGGGTATGCGTCGGGCCTTCGTTCTGGGCGTGCGGATCCAGCGTCAGCGCGTCGCCCGCGCGGGCCCATCGCAGCGTCTCGGCCGAGGCCGCGCCGGCGGCGAGGGATACGATGGTGACAAGGGCAGTGGTGCGAAGCATCTCGTGGCTCTCCTGATGGAAACGACCCCCGTGCCGGGGTCTGTGCGCGGGATGGGACCACCCTTTCGCGCCGCGCGCAAGCCGTCAGCCGTCCGGCCCGCGCCCGCGCCGCGCGTTCCCGGGATGCATGGCGTCCGGGCCCCAGATCGCGACATAGGTGTCGATCACCATCCCCCGCCGCTGGAACAGGATGAACAGCACCGCCAGCACCGCCCACCATCCGGGCAGGACGATCCACATCCACATGGGCGCATTGGCCTGCCACATCCCCGTCAGCACCGCGAGGATCGACAGCCCGAGGGCCGTGTATCCCGCCGTCTTGTGCAGTACCTCGAATGCGAGCCTGCGGGGCGTCATGTCGTAGTGGTCGCCCCGAAGGCCGTGGCGCCGGTCGGTTGGCCCGCCCATGGTGCCGCGCAAGCCCGCCGAGACGAGCTGCATCACCCCCAGCCAGAGAACGCCCCATCCGAAGGCATGGTGCACCCAGATCGCGGCGGTCAGCGACCGCGTCGTCTCGGGCCGCATCAGCACCAGCCACAGGCCCAGCGTCATCAGAAGCAGCGCGCCCACCTGCGCCGCGACATGGCTGCGCCACCAGACTAGGTTGTTGACCTCCTCCGGGAACCTCTGGCGCGGCAGGACCTTGAAGAACCGTGCCGCGATGATGCCCGCGGGCACGAGGAACCCCCAGGCCACCACCATGACGCGCCCGTGATACTTCAGATGCCAGCCGAGGTCGTGCGGCCGCCCCGCGTCGATCGGGGTCAGCAGCCAGTCGAGGAGGGTCGGGTCGGCCATCGGCTCAGCCCTTGACGGCACCGGCGGTCATCCCGGTGATGATCTGACGGCTCGCCACCAGGGTGAACAGGATGGGCGGAATGGCCAGCAGGGTGCCGGTGGCCATGATGACGCCCCAGTCGATGTCGTATTCGGTCAGCGAGTTGACGATGGTCACCGGCACCGTCCGGGTCGATCGGTCGGCCAGCGCGTTGGCCAGCAGGAACTCGTTCCAGGCGATGCGGAAGGTGAAGATCGCAGCCGCCGCAAGCCCCGGTCGGATCAGCGGCAGGACCACCAGAAAGAACGTGCGGAACGGCCCCGCGCCGTCCATCCGCGCGGCTTCCTCCAACTGGATCGGCACCTGCACGATGAAGCTCTGCAGGATCCAGATGACGAAGGGCAGGTTCATGGCCACGTAGACGAGGACGATCCCGTAGAGCGTGCCGTCGATGCCGAACTGGAACGTCCAGATCCCGAAGACCGGGACCAGCAGGACGGCGGGCGGAACCATCCGCACCAGCAGCGTCGTGAGCGACGTGACCCCCCGGCCCATGAAACGGAACCGCACCAGTGCATAGGCCGCCATGCAGCCGAGGATCAGCGTGATCGCCGTGGCCGCGACCGAGATGACGAGGCTGTTGACCAGCGCCCGCCCGAAGGTCTTGTCGCAGCGGCTTATATGCTCGGGCTCATAGGGCAGGAAGTTGCAGAGCGCCGTCTCGTAGTTCCGGATCGTCGGCGTGAACAGAAGGCTTGCCGTGGGCGAGGTGATGTCGACGTTCAGCTTGAGCGAGTTGGACACCATCAGGACGATCGGGCCCAGCGCCATGAACGCCAGCGCGAACAGCAGGGCGTAGAACGCGGGGCCGGGGCGTCTGGTGGCGGGGGTGCTCATCCGACCTCGATCTCCCGCGCGCGGGCCAGCCGGGCGGTGCGCGCCTCGGTCAGGCGGGTATAGCCGAACATGGCCAGCGTCAGGACCAGCAGCAGGATCAGCAGCAGGTTCGACATGGCCGCGGCATAGCCCAGCTCGCGGAACTCGGACGCGGTGCGGCTGATCCGCAGGGCGAGAATCTCGGTGGAAAGACCCGGCCCCCCGTTCGTCAGCACCAGGATGACCTCCAGCACCTTGAAGGCATCGATCATCCGCAAAAGCGCCGTCACGATCAGCACCGGCATCATCAGGGGGATCTTGATGTGCCGGATCATCTGCCAACCGGTCGCCCCGTCGATGCGCGCCGCCTCGATCGCGCTGCGCGGCAGGGATTGCAGCGCGGCGAGCGACAGGATGAAGATGAAGGGCGTCCACTGCCAGACGTCCGCGATCACGACCGAGGCGAAGGCCCAGTCCCCGTCCGACAGCCAGGGCGCCGACGGCAGGCCCAGATCGTCCAGCACGCGATTGAACGTGCCGACGGTGGGGTGGTACATGTACCGCCACACCAGGCCCACGACGATGGGTGCGATCATCATCGGCAGGATGAACACCGTCCGGAGCAGGGTCATGCCCCGGAGTTCCCGATCGAGCAGCAGTGCCAGCCCCACGCCCAGCACCATCTCGAACGCCACGACGATGGCGGCGAAGCGGATCGTTACCCAGAAGCTCTCGCGGAAGGCTGCGTCGCCCAGCAGATCGACGTAATTGCGAAGGCCCACGAAATCGGCCTCGCCGATCCGCTGGCTGGGGTTCCAGTCGAGAAACGACGCCCAGATCATGTAGCCGATCGGATAGAGCAGCGCGACGGCCATCACCGCCACCGCCGGAGCGAGGAACAGGTAGGGCGTCAGTCTGTTCGCGTTGGCGAGCATCGGGGCTCCGGGCCAAAGGGGTGGAGCCGGCCCCGGGCGGGGGCCGGCGGTCGGGTCATTCGGCGGGCGACCAGGTGTAGTATCCCGCTTCCTCCATCGTGTCGCGGGTCCGCTCCGCCACGCCGTCGAGCGCCTCCTGCGGGTCGAGCCCTTCGGTCAGGACCTGGCTCATGGTGGTGCCGATGTCGGCGTTGATCGACCCCCAGACGGGGATGATCGGGCGCCAGTCAGGATCGGCGAACTTGAGCGCCTCGCCGAAGGTCTCGGAGTAGGGATACTTCGCATTCAGCTCCGGATCGGCATAGGTCGAGAAGCGCGAGGGGTTGCCGCCCTCCATCGCCACCGCAAAGTCGCCCTCCTTCGATGTAAGCCATTGCAGCAGCAGGAACGCGGCCTCCTTGTTGGGCGCGTTCTTCGGAATGGCGAGGCCGAATCCCCCGGTCTGGCTGGCCCGACGCTCGCCCATCGGATGCATGACGTAGCCCACCTTGCCTGCGACGGTGGACTCGCTCGGATCCTCGAAGCCGGCCGCAAAGGCGATCGAGTCGAGGAACATCGCCGCCTGCCCCTGCTTGAAGGCCGCCGCCGCCTCGGCCGGGCCGAAGGTGGTTCCGCCTTCGGGGCCGCAATCGACGATGGTCTTGAGCGCATTGGCCGCCGCGACCCCCGCCTCGTCGTTGATCACGGGCTCCCAGGCGTCGTCGAAGACCTTGCCGCCCAGGGGGGCGAGGTGCAGCAGGAACGCGTGGCTTGCCTGATGGCCCGACGCCGCGCGCGACGCCATGCCGCCGACGCCGGGCTCCAGTTCGGGGATCCGGCAGGCGAGGTCCAGAAGCTCCTCGTAGGTGTCCGGCGGGGTCAGGCCGTGGCGTTCGAAGATGTCCGTGCGATAGGCGAGGATGCTCGTCTCTGCCCCGAAGGGCACGCCGTAGGCGCTGCCGAGCTGGCCGGGCAGGTATCCCTTGGCACCACCCGCCACGCCGATGTTCTCGACATAGCCGGGGATCAGGTCGGCCTGGTCGTAACCGGGATCGGCCAGCCGCGGGTTCATGAAATACCGCGCCAGGTTCTCCAACTGGTCGGCATAGACGTAGTCGGCCTTCGAGAAGACGACGAAGGCGATCAGGTCGTAGTCGCCTTCGTCCTTCGTCAGCTCCAGCGTCTGGCGCTCGCGCATCTTGAGATACTGGAGCTGGTCCACCTCGACCTCGATCCCCGTCTCCTCGGTGAATTGGTCGAGAACGCGGATCGCCGCGTCGTAATGCGGATGGGCGGGAAAGTTCACCACCAGCGTCGTGCCCGCATATTCCTCGTACGGGTCGGCGCCCGCCGCGCCCGCGATGGCCACCGCGATGGCCGCTCCGGTCAGTTTCCAGTGTCGCATGTCTTTCCTCCCTTGTGTTCCCGGCAGGGCGTCAGAGGCGCGCGCCGGTCTCCCTGTCGAACAGCATGATGTCGTCGGTCAGTATGCCGAAACGCCGCGTCTCTCCTGTCGGGATGCGGTCCTCGCTGGCGATCTCGGCGCGCATTTCCGCCGCCCCGCAGCGTGTCACCAGCACCGATTGCGCGCCCAGGTATTCGGACACCACCACCCGCAGGTCGATGGGCGCCCCGCCGTCGAGCACGATGTGCGAGGGGCGGATGCCCACCTCGACCCGGCGGCCGGCCGCGGCCTCGGCCCGGCGGGCGAGCGGGGCGGGCAGGAGCAGGTCGAAGCCGTCGCCCGCCACCCGGTCGCCCGTGATCTCTCCGTCCAGGAAGTTCATCGCCGGGCTGCCGATGAAGCCCGCGACGAAGCGGTTGACGGGGTTCGCGAACAAGTCCTCCGCCGTGCCTTGCTGCTGGATCGTGCCCTCGTTCATCACGACGATCCGGTCGCCCAGGGTCATCGCCTCGATCTGGTCGTGGGTGACGTAGATCATGTTCTTGTCGATGGTGTCGCGCATCTCGGCCAGCTCGGTCCGCATCCGGGCGCGCAGCTTGGCATCTAGGTTCGACAAAGGCTCGTCGAACAGGAACACGCCCGCATCGCGCACCATCGCCCGCCCCATCGCCACCCGCTGCCGCTGCCCGCCCGACAGCTCCGCCGGCTTGCGCTCCAGAAGATGCGCGATGTTGAGCATCTCGGCCACGCGCCGGACCTCGGAGTCGATCCTCGCCTTGGGCTGCCTCGCCAGGCGCAGCGCGAACGACATGTTCCGCGCGATATTCATATGGGGATAGAGCGCGTAATCCTGGAACACCATCGCCACGTCCCGATCCTTCGGCTCCAGCTTGCCGATGGCGCGATCGTCGAACCAGATCTCGCCCCCCGACAGCGTCTCGAGCCCGGCGACGAGGCGGAGCGTCGTGGACTTGCCGCAACCCGAAGGGCCGACGAGGACGGTGAATTCCCCGTCTTCCAGCGTCAGGTCGAGAGGCGGCAGGACAAGCGTCCTGCCGAAGCTCTTCTCGACCCTGTCGAACCTGATGCGGGGCAACCCGGACCTCCCCCGTGATGCATGCACCATCCTTCCCGGTGGACGCCCGCAGGGGAAGATGGCAACTTCGGGATCGACGTTAACGTTAACGCTGGGAGAGACATGCCGCGCGGCCGGTCGACCGACACCATCGGCATCAACGACGTCGCGCGGGCGGCGGGCGTGTCGCTGATGACCGTCTCGCGGTCGATCCGGGGCGTCGACGGCGTGTCGGACGCCACCCGGCAGCGCATCGTGCGTCTGGCGCGCGAGATGGGATACTTCCCGAACTCCGCCGCCCGCGCGCTGGCCGTGACCAATTCGACCCTGATCGGGATCTCGCTGCCCACGCTCCTCAACGACGTCTTCGCCGACGTCCTGTCGGGGATGCGGCGGACGCTCGACCGGGCGGGCTATTCCTCGGTGATGGACACCAGCGACTACGACCCCGCGCGCGAGCGCGAGTGGGCGGAGCGGACGCTGGCCTGGCGGCCCGCCGCGCTGATCCTGACGGGCACGACGCATGACCCGGCCCTCCGCGCCCGCCTGCTGCGCGAACGCCTGCCGGTGCTGGAGATCTGGGACGTCACCGACGACCCGATCGACATCTGCGTGGGCATCGACCATCTCGACGCCGGGCTGACGCTGGCGCGGCATGTGGCAGCGCTCGGCTATCGCAGACCCGCGTGGGTGGGCGCGCCGCCGGGGCTGGACCTGCGCGCGGACCAGCGGTTCCGCGGCCTCGTCCGCGCCTTCCGCGACGTGGGCGCGCGGGAGGTGCGCCGGGTGTCGGTCACGGGCGGCAACAGTTTCGTCGCAGGCGCCGGAGGGTTCGGACAGCTCGACCTGCGCGACCGGCCCGACGTGGTGTTCTTCCTGACCGACAACATGGCCTTCGGCGGGATGATGGCCGCACAGAAGGCCGGGCTGTCGGTGCCCGACGATATCGGCATCGTGGGGTTCAACGGGCTGGACCTGACGACCGTCCTGCCCCGTCCGATCACCACGATCCGCACGCCGCGGCGCCAGATCGGCGTCACCGGAGCCAAGACGCTGCTGGCCCGGCTCAATGGGTTGCACCCCGACGCGGTGACGCGCCTGCCGTGCGAGTTGATGCCCGGCGCCACGGTGCGGATGCGCTAGCGCTGCGCGACCCGCCAGGCGGGGTTGACCCACGGCTCCGCATCCGACGGCGGCAGGCTGCGGCCCAGGATGTGGTCCGCCGCCTTTTCGCCCACCATGATCGTGGGCGCGTTCAGGTTTCCGTTGGTGATGCGCGGAAAGATCGAACTGTCGGCCAGGCGCAACCCTGTCACCCCGATCACGCGGCACTCCGGGTCGACCACGGCGCCCGGGTCGTCGACGGCCCCCATGCGACAGGTGCCGCAGGGGTGGTAGGCCGATTCGGCATGCTCCCGGATCGCGGCGTCCAGATCGTCGTCGGTCCGCACGTCCTCGCCGGGCTGGATTTCGTGCCGGCGGAAGGCGGCGAAGGCATCCTGGGCGAAGATCTCGCGCGTGAGGCGGATGCAGGTGCGGAAATCGGCCCAGTCCTGCGGGTCGGACATGTAGTTGAAGCGGATGCGCGGGGCGTCCCGCGGGTCGGCGGAGCGAAGCGTCACGTCCCCCCGGCTGGCCGACCGCATGGGCCCGACATGGGCCTGGAACCCGTGCCCCTCGGCCGCCGCCTGCCCGTCGTAGCGCACGGCCAGCGGCAGGAAGTGATACTGGATGTCGGGGTATTCGACCCCCGGCGCCGACCGCACGAAGGCCGCCGACTCGAAATTGTTCGTGGCCCCCGGCCCCGTCCGGGTGAACAGCCAGCGCGCCCCGACCCAGGCCTTGCCGGTCAGGGTCCAGTAGCGGAACAGCGTGATGGGCTGGCTCGCCGCCATCTGGACGTAGATCTCCAGATGGTCCTGAAGGTTCCGCCCCACCCCCGCCCGGTCGGCGCGCACCGCGATGCCGTGGTCGCGCAGATGGGCGGCGGGGCCGATGCCCGACAGCATCAGAAGACGGGGCGAGTTGATCGGGCCAGCCGCGACCACGACCTCCGCCCGCGCCTCGACCAGCCGTCCGTCCGCAAGGCGCACGCCGGTGGCGCGGTTGTCGGTGAACTCGATCCGCTCCGCGAGACCGCGCACCACGGTGCAGCGGCCTGTGGCGCGGGCGGGACGCAGGTAGGCGTTGGCGGCGGACCAGCGGCGCCCCCGCCAGACCGTCTGCTCCATCGGGCCGAAGCCTTCCTGCTGGCGGCCGTTGTAGTCGTCCGTCACCGGATACCCAGCCTGCCGGCCCGCCTCGACGAAGGCATGATAGAGCGGGTTCAGCCGCGTGCCCCGCGTCACATGCAGCGGCCCGTCGGCGCCCCGCCAGTCCGGGTCGCCGCCATGGCCGCCGTCGTGCCAATGCTCCATCCGCTTGAAATAGGGCAGGACCTCCGCGAAGCCCCAGCCCCGCGCCCCCGCGTCGCGCCAGTGGTCGAAGTCGCGGGCGTGGCCGCGGACATAGACCATGCCGTTGATGCTGCTCGATCCGCCCAGCACCTTGCCGCGCGGCGTGGCGAGGATGCGGCCGCCCAGATGCGGCTCCGGTTCGGACCGGAACCCCCAGTCGTAGCGCGGCATGTTCATCGGAAAGGACAGCGCCCCCGGCATCTGGATCAGCGGTCCGGCATCGCTGCCGCCGTATTCGACCACTAGGACGGATTTCCCCGCCTCGGCCAGGCGATAGGCGATGGCGCAGCCCGCGCTTCCCGCCCCCACGACGACATAGTCCGCGACGGTCGCCGCCATCAGAAGGCCGCCTCGACCCGGCCCATGCTGACATAGATCGTCTGGGCCTCGGTGAAGTGGTCCATGGCCATCCGTGCGTTCTCGCGCCCGATGCCGGACGCCTTCGACCCGCCGAAGGGCATCCCGGCGGGCGTCAGGTTGTACTGGTTGATCCAGACGGTGCCGGCCTGCATCGCGCGCGCCACGCGGTGCGCGCGGGCCAGGTCGCGGGTGAAGACGCCGGCGGCCAGGCCGAACTCGGTCGCATTGGCACGAGCGATGCCCTCGGCCTCCTCCGCGAAGGTAAGGACCGACATGACCGGCCCGAAGATCTCCTCGCGCACGCAGGCCATGTCGTCCGTCAGGTCCGTCAGCACCGTGGGTTCCATCCAGAAGCCGTCGCGCGCCATGCGGTTGCCGCCCGTGGCGACGGTCGCGCCTTCCGCGCGGGCGCGGTCCAGATGGCGCAGCACGACGTCCATCTGCGCCCGCGTGGTCATCGGGCCGAAGTTCGTCGCCTCGTCCAGCGGATCGCCGGGGATGACGTTCGACAGACGCGATTTCAGCCGGGCGAGGAACCGTTCCGCGATGCCGTCCTGCACGAAGACGCGCGTGCCGTTGGAACAGACCTGCCCCGACGAATAGAAGTTGCCGTTGATCGCCGCCGACACGGCGTCGTCCAGATCGGCGTCGTCGAAGATCAGGATGGGGGACTTGCCGCCCAACTCCATGGTGACGTGCTTCATGTTCCCCGCGGCCGCCGCCGCGACGCGGCGCCCTACGGGCACCGAGCCGGTCAGCGACACCTTGGCCACGCGCGGATCGGTCGTCAGGGCGGCACCCACCTCGCCGGCGCCCTGCACCACGTTGAACAGGCCCGCGGGCAGACCGGCCTCAGTCAGTATCTCGGCTACCTTGAGGGCGCAGAGCGGGGTGGATTCGGACGGCTTGAACACCATCGCGTTGCCGGTGGCGAGCGCCGGCGCGGCCTTCCAGCAGGCGATCTGGGTCGGATAGTTCCAAGCCCCCAGCCCCACGCAGACACCCAATGCCCGGCGGATCGTATAGGCCCAGTCGCCGCCGAACTGAATCGCCGTGCCGGTGACATCGGCGGCCAGACCGCCGAAATACTCCAGCGCATCCGCACCGGATGCGGCATCGGCCACCAGCGTCTCCTGCAGGGGCTTGCCGGTGTCGAGCGTCTCCAGCACCGACAGCTCCCGGTTCCGCGCCCGCATGATCTCGGCCGCCCGGCGCAGGATGCGGCCCCGGTCCGCGCCGTCCCTCGCCGCCCATTCCGTCTGCGCCCGCGCGGCGGACGCCAGCGCGCGGTCGATCGTTTCCGACGTCGCGGCGTGGACGGTGGCGATCGTCTCGCCAGTCGCGGGATGAATGACGGGAATGGGCGCGCCCGCCGTATCCTCGACATATCCACCGTCGATGTAATGGCTTGCAACAGGCTGTGCATCGGGTCTTGTCATCGGATCTCCGGTCGGGGGCCCAGGCCCCGTCTTTTGCATTTCATGTATCTCGGGAAGCGCGAGCGCTGGTCCCGCCCCCTATTTCCCCCACGGAAACCGCTGGCTCTCCTCCGGGACGTTCAGGTCCATGCGGTTGCGCATGGACCGCTCGCTGGCCACGCGCATCGGGTGCCAGTCCCAGGGGTAGTGTCCGCCCTGCCGCAAGGCCTCGTCGGCGACGCAGCGACGCACCTGGCTCTCGCGCACGTCGCGTCGAAGCGTGCAGGGTTCCACCTGGTGCCGGCCTTGGCGCGGAATCGCTCCAGCGTGTCGCGATGTTGCGGATCGCCCGAAAGGTTCGTCGGTTCGTGCGGGTCGGCGTGGAGGTCGAACAGCTGTTCGGCGTCGAGGTCGCAACGGGTGTATTTCCGCTGCCCCTGCCGCAGCGCGACCAGCGGCGCGAAGCCGCCTTCGGCCGCGTATTCCATCGCCACCGGCGTATCCCGCACCCCGCCCTGCCCCAGGGGCACGAGGCTTTCGCCCCGTGGTCCAGGGCGCCACCTCCGACGTGTCCACCCCGGCGAGGTCGCAGAGCGTCGGACAGACGTCGATGTTGCTCTCCGGCGTGAGGTCCGGCCCCGGCTCCATGCCCGGCGCGCAGATCATCATGGGCACGCGGGCGGAGCCTTCGAGGAAGGACATCTTGTACCACAGCCCCCGCTCCCCCAGCATGTCGCCGTGGTCGGAGACGAACAGGATCACCGCCTCCTGCCGCGTGTCGTCCAGCACCTTCAGGATCTCGCCCACCTTGGCGTCCGGATGGCTGATGTTGGCGAGATAGGCGCGGCGGGACCGGCGGACGTCTTCTTTCGTCACGTCAAAGTCGCCCCGGTCGTTGGCGTCGAGGATGCGCTTCGAATGGGGATCGTGATCCTCAGGGGGCATTTGGGGGACCTGCGGCGTCAGGTGCCCGCAGTCAGCGTAAAGGTCCCAGGACTCGTGCCGGGCGACGTAGGGGTCGTGCGGGTGGGTGAAGCTGACGGTCAGGCACCATGGCCGAGGGTCGTGGCCGCGCCCATGGTCGCAGAGCCGCATCCGGGCGTGGTGGCAGACCTCGTCGTCGTATTCCATCTGGTTCGTGGTCTCGGCCACGCCGGAGCCGGTGCCGGACCCCATGTTGTGATACCACCAGTCGATCCGCTCGCCCGGCTCGCGATAGTCCGGCGTCCAGCCGAAGTCGGCGGGATAGATGTCGGTGGTCAACCGCTCCTCGAACCCGTGCAGCTGGTCGGGGCCGACGAAATGCATCTTGCCCGACAGGCAGGCCTGCCAGCCCGCCCGGCGCAGGTGATGGGCATAGGTCGGAATGTCGGGGGCGAACTCGGCCGCGTTGTCGTAGACGCGGGTCCGGGACGGCAGCAGGCCCGACATGAAGCTGGCCCGCCCCGGCGCGCAAAGGGGCGAGGCGGCGTAGCATTTGCGGAACCGGCGCGACCGGGCGGCGAGGGCGCGGAGGTTCGGCGCATGGAGCCAATCGGCGGGACCGTCGAGGAACAGCGCGCCGTTCGGCTGATCGACCATGAGGATGAGGACGTTCGGACCCGTCATGCCCCGAGCCCCCGGTCGATATAGCCCAGCACCAGCGCCGTGGAGGCCTCGCTCGTCATCCCGTCCGCACGCAGCGCCTGACGCACGTAGAGGCCGTCGAGCATCGCGCCGATGCCTTCGGCCAGAAGTGCCGGATCGGGGGTCAGCGGGCGCAGCGCGTGGATCAGGTTCGACCGCAGCCGCGCGTGATAGACCTGCAGCAGGCGACGCGTGTCGGGGCTGCGCTGCGCCTGGACGTAGAAGTTGAGCCAGGCGGCCACCACCTCGTCGCGGAAGTTCGCGGGCGCAAAGCTGCACCGCACGATGGCCTCCAGCCGCGCGCGGGGGGTGGGGGCCTGATGAAGGGCATCGCGGACGGCCGTGCCGTAGACCGACAGGACGTGGCGCATGGCGGCCAGCAGCATCCGGTCCTTGGACCCGAAGTAGTGGTGCGCCAGTGCCGGCGACATGCCGGCGCGCCGGGCGATGCGGGCCACGGTGACGTCGGCCGTGCCGCAGGCCGCGATCTCGGCGATGGCGGCGCGGACGAGGTCGTCGCGACGGCGGGGTTCCATTCCGGTGCGGGGCAAAGCACTATCCGGTCAGTTGCAAGGCGGCGGACCGTTATCTTGATTGATCCGCCAGTCAATAAAAACCGCCCGAGAGGCGAACGTCAACAACCGGGAGAGTTCCGAATGATCCGCATCCTGTCCGCCGCATCCGCCCTGACGCTCATGTCGGGCGCGCTGACCGGCGCCGCTTACGCGCAGGCCAACCCCGCCTGCTCCGACGTCACCCTGGCCGACGTCGGCTGGACCGACATCACCGCGACCACCGCCGTGGCGACCACCCTGCTGGAGGCGCTGGGCTACGACACCGACGTCAAGGTGCTGTCGGTGCCCATCACCTATACCTCGATGGCCGAAGGCGACATCGACGTCTTCCTCGGCAACTGGATGCCCACGATGGAGGCCGACATCGCCCCCTACCGCGAGGCGGGAACCGTGGACGTCGTGCGCACCAACCTGGAAGGCGCGAAGTACACGCTGGCCGCCAACAGCGCGGCGCGCGACCTGGGCATCGCCTCCTTCGAGGACATCGCCGCCAATGCCGACGCGCTCGACGGCAAGATCTACGGGATCGAGCCGGGCAACGACGGCAACCGTCTGATCCAGTCGATGATCGAGCAGGACGCCTTCGGCCTGGGCGGCTTCGAGATCGTCGAGAGCAGCGAGCAGGGGATGCTGGCGCAGGTGGACCGCCTGACCCGGCGGGAGGAGCCCATCGTCTTCCTCGGATGGGAGCCGCACCCGATGAATGCCAACTTCGACCTGACCTATCTGGAGGGTGGCGACGATTTCTTCGGCCCCGACCTGGGCGGCGCGACGGTGTTGACCAACACGCGCGCGGGCTATGTCGCGGACTGTCCGAACGTGGGGCAGCTGTTGCAGAACCTGGAGTTCACGCTGGCGATGGAGAACGAGATCATGGGCGCGATCCTGAACGACGGCGCCGACCCGGAGGACGCGGCCGCGGACTGGCTGCGCGCCAACACGGGCGCGCTGGACGGCTGGCTCTCCGGGGTGACGACGCTGGACGGCGGCGACGGCCTCGAGGCCGTGACGGCCGCGCTCGAATGACCTGCGGGGGGCCGGGCGCGGCCCCCCTTTCCCCGCGCCGGAGCGTCCGATGGATTGGCTGACCGACAACAAGATCCCCATCGGCAAATGGGCCGCCTCCTGGTTCGACTGGCTGCAGGACGTGGGCCAGCCGTTCTTCGACGGCCTGGCCCGCGTGATGGAGGCGATGATCGACGCCATCCTCTGGCTCCTGCAGACGCCGCCCGAACTGGTCGTGATCGCGGTCTTCGTGGCGCTGACCTGGTTCGCGCAGAGGTCGTGGAAGGTCTGCCTGTTCGTGGCGCTCGGGTTCCTGTTCGTCCTCAACCAGGACTATTGGGAGGAGACGACGGAAAGCCTGACGCTGGTCCTGTCTGCCTGCCTCGTCTGCATGGCCATCGGCGTGCCCATCGGCATCGCTGCCGCCCACCGCCCGCGTCTCTATTCCTGGATGCGGCCGGTGTTGGACCTGATGCAGACGCTGCCCACCTTCGTCTACCTGATCCCGGCCATTGTGTTCTTCGGCATCGGCATGGTGCCGGGCCTGATCGCCACGGTGATCTTCGTGCTGCCCGCGCCGATCCGGCTGACGCATCTGGGCATCTCCTCCACCCCCCGCGCCCTGACCGAGGCGGCGCAGGCCTTCGGCGCCACCCCGCGCCAGACGCTGTGGAAGGTCGAACTGCCCTATGCCATGCCGCAGATCATGACGGGGCTGAACCAGACGATCATGCTGTCGCTGTCGATGGTGGTCATCGCCGCGCTGGTGGGCGCCGACGGCCTCGGGGTGCCGGTGGTACGCGCGCTCAACCAGGTGAACACGGCCCTGGGCTTCGAAAGCGGGTTCATCATCGTCGTCGTGGCCATCATGCTCGACCGGATGCTGCGGATGGAGCGGCGGTGATCCACCGGGGCGCCTGTCACTGCGGCGCGGTCCGCTTCACCGTCCGGCTGACCGACGGCATCGAAACCGCGCGGCGATGCACCTGTTCCTATTGCGCCATGCGGGGGTCGGTGGCGGTCAGCGCCCGGCTGGACGACATTGCCGTCCTGCAGGGCGAGGAGACGCTGACGCGCTACACCTTCAACACGGGGGCGGCGCAGCACTTCTTTTGCCGCATCTGCGGCATCTACACGCATCACCGGCGCCGGTCGGAGCCCGACGAATACGGCGTCAACCTTGCCTGTCTGGACGGACACGACCCCTTCCTTCCCGTCGTTCCGGTGATGGACGGGCAACAGCACCCCCGCGACACCGGCGTCTCCCGCATCGCGGGCCACCTGCGTTTCGAGCGGGTCGAGGACAACGCATGACCAGGCCCGCCGTCGAGTTCGACAACGTCTCGATCGTCTTCGGGGACCGGCCTGAAAGCGCCCTGCCGCTGATGGACCGGGGCATGACCCGAGCCGAGATCCAGCAGGAGACGGGGCAGGTCCTCGGTGTCCACGACTGTTCGCTGACGGTGGAGGAGGGCGAGATCCTCGTTCTCATGGGGCTGTCGGGGTCGGGCAAGTCGACGCTGCTGCGCGCCGTCAACGCGCTCAACCCGCTGGTGCGGGGCGAGGTGCGAATCGACGACGGGGAGCGGATGGTCTCCGTGACCCACGCGAAGAAGGCCGAGTTGCGCCGTCTGCGCCAGACCCGCGTCGCCATGGTGTTCCAGCAGTTCGGCCTGCTGCCCTGGCGGCGGGTGCGCGACAACGTGGGCCTGGGGCTGGAGCTGGCGGGCATGGGCGCCCGGGACCGCAATGCCGCCGTGGACCGGCAGCTCGAACTCGTGGGCCTGACCGACTGGGCGGATCACAAGGTGGGCGAGCTGTCGGGCGGGATGCAGCAGCGCGTGGGCCTGGCCCGGGCCTTCGCCACCGACGCCCCGATCCTCCTGATGGACGAGCCGTTCAGCGCGCTCGACCCGCTGATCCGCACCCGGCTTCAGGACGAGTTGCTGGAGCTTCAGGCCCGGCTGAAACGCTCCATCGTCTTCGTGAGCCATGACCTGGACGAGGCGTTCAAGCTGGGCCAGCGCATCGCGGTGATGGAAGGCGGCCGCATCGTGCAGGCCGGCACTCCGTCGGACATCTTCACCAACCCAATCAACGACTACGTCGCCGATTTCGTGGCCCACATGAACCCGCTGGGGGTGCTGACCGCGGCCGACGCGATGACCGACGGCCCCCCCGGCACGGGCGAGGCGATTCCGGCCGACATGCCGGTGCGCGACCTGATCCGGCTCTGCGCCATGCGCGACGGCCGCATCCCGGTGCAGCGGTCCGGCCGGATCGTCGGGGCGGTGGACCGGCAGGGCCTTCTGGCGCGGCTGGCGCGCCAGGCCGTCCGGGCCTAGGCTGTCCTCGCCTCATCGGTCAGGTTGCGCAAATAGGCGCCATAGCCGTTCTTGGAATAGCGGCCCGCCTGATCGAGCAGGCAGTCCCGGTCGATCCAGCCCGCATGGAAGGCGATCTCCTCCAGGCAGCCGGTCTGCAGGCCCTGCCGCTTCTCCAGCGTGCGCACGAAGTTCCCCGCGTCGAGCAGGCTGCCGTGCGTCCCGGTGTCGAGCCAGGCATACCCCCGGCCCATCCGCTCCACCGACAGGGCGCCGTCGTCGAGATACATCTGCAGAAGCGACGTGATCTCCAGCTCTCCGCGCGGGGAGGGCGCGATGTCGCGGGCGCGTGCGGGCGCCGTGCCGTCGAGGAAATAGAGCCCCGTCACCGCATAGTTGGACGGCGGCACGGCGGGCTTCTCGATGATCTGGCGCGCGCGTCCGTCGGCGTCGAAATCGACCACGCCATAACGTTCGGGGTCGGCCACCTGATAGCCGAAGACGGTGCCGCCGTCCGTGCGCGCATCGGCGGCGCGCAGGATCTCGGGCAGGCCGTGGCCGAAGAACACGTTGTCGCCCAGCACCATGGCCGAAGGCGCGCCGTCGAGGAATTCCTCCGCCAGAAGGTATGCCTGCGCCAACCCGTCGGGCGAGGGCTGGGCCACATAGGTCAGCCGCAGACCCCACTGGCTACCGTCGCCCAGGGTGCGCCGGAACTGGGCCTGGTCCTCGGGGGTGGTGATGATCGCGATCTCGCGGATGCCCGTCAGCATCAGGACCGAGATCGGGTAGTAGATCATCGGCTTGTCGTAGACCGGCAGAAGCTGCTTCGACACGCCCGCGGTCACGGGATAGAGCCGCGTGCCCGATCCTCCGGCCAGGATGATTCCCTTGCGTGCGGTCGTCGTCATGTCTTGTCTCCGGGGCAATTGGGGCGGCGGGCCGCTCGGGCGAGGCCATAGCCACGCCTCGCCCGAGCGGCAAGGCGGGCGCGCGGGACGCGCGCAAGAACGTTTGCGCGCGTGGGGGCCCGGCGCGGCGGAACCCTTGCAGAGCGACGCCATCGGCATCCAGATCGTGACGCGGGGGCCACGTCGCGCATTCGGACGTCCCGCGTTAAGGAACGCTTAACCAACTCTCGGCAACCCTCGTCCGAACCCCGGAAAACCGGGGATTCGGACGGGGAACGGCACCATGACGACGACGATCACACCGGTCATCCTGTGCGGGGGCGCGGGGACGCGGCTCTGGCCCCTGTCGCGGCGGGACCATCCCAAGCAGTTCGCGGCCATCGTGGGCCAGGGCAGCCTGTTCCAGCAGGCTGCGCTGCGGCTCGCGCAGCCGGGGTTCGCGCCGCCCGTGCTGGTGACGAACGCCGATTTCCGCTTCACCGTCACCCAGCAGCTTGCCGAGGTCGGGGTCGACCCCGGCCCCGTGCTCCTTGAGCCGGAGGGCCGCAACACTGCCGCGGCGTTGCTGGCCGCGACCATCGCCGTCGCAGCCGCCGACCCTGATGCGCTCGTCCTCGCGGTTCCGTCGGACCACCGCATCGCCGACGACGCGGCCTTCCGCGCCAGCGTCCGCCGCGCCGAGCCGGCTGCGCGGGCCGGGCGCATCGTGACCTTCGGCATCCGGCCCGACCGCCCGGAGACGGGCTTCGGCTACCTCCATCCTGATGGGCCGCTGACCGCGCGGGGCGCGCCACTGCGCCGCTTCGTCGAAAAGCCCGCGCGGGCGGAGGCCGAGGCGATGCTGGCCAGCGGCGTCTTCCTGTGGAACGCGGGCATCCTGCTGTTCCGCGCCCGGGTGATGGTGGAGGCGTTCCGCCGTCACGCCCCGCACATCCTCGACCGCGTCAAGGCGGCGATGGCGACCGCGCGCGCGGACCTGGGCTTCCTGCGCCTGGGCGAGGCGCCGTGGCGCGACTGCGAGGACGTCTCGGTCGACTATGCGGTGCTGGAAAAGGCCGGCAACCTCTGGGTCACGGCGCACGACGGCGACTGGTCCGATCTTGGCGGATGGGACGCGGTGCGCCGCCTGTCCCCCGCCGACGGCCGGGGCGTGACGACCGAGGGCGGGGCACATGCCTTCGACTGTCGCGACACCTATCTGCGGGTGGAGGGAAGCGACCAGCGGCTCGTCGCGCTCGGGCTCGACAATGTGGTGGCGGTGGCGATGCCCGACGCCGTCCTGATCGCCAGTCGCGACCGCACGGGCGAACTGGGGCCCATCGTCGCGAAGCTCCGGGCGGACGGCGTGGCGCAGGCAGACAGCTTCCCGCGCGAGCGTCGCCCCTGGGGCTATTTCGAGACGCTGACCCAAGGAGAGGGCTTCCGCGTCAAGCGCATCGTCGTCGACCCCGGCGCCTCGCTCAGCCTGCAGAGCCATGTCCACCGGGCCGAGAACTGGGTCGTCGTCACGGGCACGGCCCGCGTCACCATCGGTACCGAGGAGCGGCTGGTGGAGCAGAACGGCTCCGTCTTCATCCCGCAAGGGGCGCGGCACCGGCTGTCGAACCCCGGCGAGCGGCCGATGGAGCTGATCGAGGTTCAGACCGGCAGCTATCTGGGCGAGGACGACATCATCCGCTATGCCGACGACTACGCGCGCTGTCCGGCGGGCCTCACCGCCTGAATTGTCCTAAAAGACGGTGCTGTTGCGTCTCGAATGGGCGCGATTTGCCCAATGTTGGCCGCAAGGATGGCCCGCAGCCTCCACTTATGACGCTGACCAAGGTTCCGACCTCTTATCGGAACCTTCACCATGGCCTTCCTCATCCACCGCGGACAGCTTGCCCCCGCCACCGATACGACGGGCAGCGGCATCGTCGACCTCCAGATTCATCGCCAAGGCGGAGAGATCTTCCTCCAGTCGCTCAGCCTTGTGGACCACGGCATCCAGACGCACGGGCTGGACGATGACGTCCTGGGGCGGGACGTGGACTTTCGCGACATGCCCCGCTGGCTGTCGTCCTTCGGGATGAAGGGGATGGCTTCGGTGACGGTGCAGGGCACCTCCTACGTCTTCATCGACAGCACCTGGACCGATGACCTCATCACCTTCGACGTGGGCGACGGCGGCCACCTCGGCCGGTGGGGCGTGCTGGAGAACGCGGCCGCCTTCGACGGCCCCCTGACCGGGGCGGCGACGGCCCGGACGGCGGGGGAGCAGTTCGTCTATGTCTCGCAACGCGGGGTGGCCGGCCTGACCGGGTTCCACATCGGCGACGATCTGGAGCTGAGGCAGGCGGGTGCGGTGACGGGCGACATGCCGGGGGGCGACGTCCTCGACATGACGTCGGTGGACGTGGGCGGCGCCACCTTCCTGCTGGCGGCGGTGAACGGGACGAATGCGGTCATGGCCTTCGGCGTGGGCACGGACGGCGCGCTGACCGAGACGGATCGCCACGGTCATGACGACGGCCTCGGCCTGTCGATCCCCACCGTGCTGCGGACGGCCGTGGTGGGCGGCGTCACCCATGTCCTCGTAGGTGGCGCAGGCAGTTCCTCGATCAGCGTGATGCAGCTGGATGCCGACGGCACGCTGACACCTACGGAACATCTGCTCGACACGCGCGACACACGGTTCGCCGGGATCACCGCGCTGGAGACGGTCATGGCGGACGGTTGGACCTTCGTGCTGGCGGGCGGGGCCGACGACGGGGTCAGCCTGTTCCTGCTTTTGCCCGACGGTCGGCTGCAACACCTCGACACGCTGGCCGACGATCACGGGACGAGCCTCGCCAACGTCTCGGACATCGCGGCGGCGGTCGTGGGCGACGAGTTGCAGGTCTTCGTGTCCAGCCAGGCGGAGGCCGGGATCTCACAGTTCGTCCTGTCGCTCGCGGGCATGGGCAAGCTGCGGACCGGGTCCACGGGGGGGGACGTCCTGACCGGAACGGCAGGCCGGGACGTTCTCTGGGGCGCGGCGGGGGACGACCGTCTGACCGGGGGCGACGGTGCCGACATTCTGATCGATGGCACGGGGCGCGATACGATGACGGGTGGGGCGGGGGCGGACATCTTCGCCCTTTCGGCGGATGGGGAGGTGGACACCGTGGCGGACTTCGACCCGGCACAGGACCGGCTCGACCTGTCGCGGGTCGAGGCGCTGCGCGATGCATCCTCGATCACGATCGAATCCACCGCCACCGGGGCGATCCTGACCTTCGGGGACGAGACCATCGTCCTGCGGTCGCATCATGGCGGCACCCTGCGGATCGACGCGATCCTGGCGACCATCGATATCGGCGCGGCGTCGCGCGGGCCACTGGGCAACGTCACACCGCTGCCCGGCGTCGAGCCGCCTCAGGTCAAGCCGCCCGAACCCGAGCCCGAGCCCGAACCGCCCCTTGGCGACACCCTGACCGGCACCGACCTGGGGGAGCTGCTGGCGGGCAGCGACGGCGACGACATGCTGATCGGCAACGGCGGCAACGACACGCTGGACGGGGGCCGCGGCGACGACACGCTGATCGGCGGGCCGGGGGCCGATCGCCTGATCGGGGGGGAGGGGTTCGACTCGGTAGACTACCTAGGGTCGCGCAAACCGCTGAAGTTCGACCTTCTCGATCCGTCCTTCAACGCGGGCGACGCCGCAGGCGACCTGTTCTTCGACGTCGAGGCCTTTCGCGGCGGGCTGCGCGACGACGACCTGCGGGGCGACGACCGCGACAACCTCATCAACGGCTCCTGGGGGAACGACTTCATCATGGGGCGTGGCGGCGACGACATCCTCATCGGCTCCCGCGGGCGCGACACGCTGCGCGGCGGTGAGGGCAACGACGTCCTCAACGGAGGCGAGGACGACGACGTCCTGATGGGGGAGGATGGCGACGACCGTCTCGTGGGCGAGGACGGCGACGACCTGCTCGACGGAGGCGACGGTCGCAACAAGCTGATCGGCTATGGCGGGAACGACACGATCCTCGACGGCGCCGACGATTCGACCCTGTTCGGGGGCGTGGGCGGCGATCTTCTGTCCGGCGGCGCCGGCAGCGACCGCCTGCTGGGGTATCACGGCGACGACACCCTGATGGGCGGTGCCGGGCGGGACACGATCGCGGGCAACGACGGGAACGACCTGCTGACGGGGGGCGATGACCGCGACATCTTCGTCTTCCAGGCGGGCAGCGGCCGGGACACGATCACCGATTTCACCCCGCGCCACGATCGGCTGTTCATCGACGATGCCTTGGTGGACGGCCTGACCGACCCGACCGAGATCATCGCGCGATACGCCCATGTGGCCGGCGGTCAGGTGACCTTCGATTTCGGGGACGGCAACAGCGTGACGCTGCAGGGGATCGGGTCGCTCCACCATCTCGACCACGGGATGCTGGTCGTCTAAGGGCCTCGGACCCCGTCTTCAATCGTCGTCGGGGGCCACGGCGTTCATGTTGCGCTCATGCGCGGCGATGCCCTCGTCGATGCTGTCGTAGTAGGTCATATGCCCCCGCTCCAGCACGGCGGCCGCGTTGCAGATGCGCCGGATCAGGCCCATGGAATGGCTGACGACCACGGCACCCGACCGGCGCAACCGGTCGTTCATCACCGCCTCGCTCTTGACCTTGAAGGCCGCGTCGCCGACCGACGTCACCTCGTCCACGAGGTAGGTGTCAAAATGGATGCCCATGGATACGGCAAAGGCCAGCCGCGACCGCATCCCCGAGGAATAGGTCCGGACCGGCTGATCGAAATGGCCGCCGAGTTCGGCGAAATCCGCCACGAAATCCAGAAGCTCGTCCGTATCCACGCCATAGACGCGGGCCACGAAACGGACGTTCTGCGCGCCGCTCATGTCGGGGTGGAAGCTGCCCTGGAATCCCACCGTCCAAGACACCGACCCCGTGGTGCGGATCGTCCCCTGATCGGGCCGGATCGCGCCCGAGATCATCCGCAGAAGGCTCGACTTGCCCGCGCCGTTGCGCCCCAGAAGGGCCACAGACCGCCGCGGCGGAAAGACGGCCGAAATGTTGTCGGCGATGACCTTCCTGCTGCCCGACAGGTGGAACGTCTTGCAGACGCCGTGGAACTCGATCATCGACGGTCCCGCAGGGCGTAGAACACCAGAACCATCAATGCCCAGAGCCCGAACAGCACGAGAAACACCCCGCCCAGCAGGACCGCGCGTTTGGGGTAGATCGACGCTTCGGCGAGGCTGGGCGGCGAATAGGCGGCCAGATAGCGGCTCTTGCGGCGCGCTTCGGCCAGCGCCGCGTTATAGGCGGTCTGCGCCGCGGTATAGGCCTGCTGCGCAAACTCCAGGTCGGCCTGCAACGTCTCGAACTGGCCGATCACGTCGGCATAGGCGTCCGGCCCTTCCGTCCCCACGGCGCCCAACTTGGCGCGCTCCTCCTCGATGCGGGACTGGATCACCGAAATCTTGCGGCGCGCGCTGTCGAGACGCGGATCGCCCTCGCGCGTGGTCGAGCCGAGCAGGTCCAGCTCGATAAGTGCGGAGGCGAGCTGCGCCTGGAGCGAATTGACCAGACCCATCTGTCCCTGAAGGTCCGCGGCCGGATCGACGATCTGCTTCTCGTTGCGGAACGACTGAAGAAGTGCGCGCTGCGTCCGCAGGTTCTCCTGCGCCAGTTCCAGCTCCTCGCGGGCATATCCGATGGTGTCCTCGCGGGCGATGGCCGACAGCTCGTTGATCATGTCGCTCGACTCCTCGAAGATCGCGCGCGCGATGGCGCGGCTGTCCTCGGGGTCGAAGCTGCGGATCTCCAACTCGATCAGGCCGGTTCCGGCATCGTAGAGGATGCGGACCATCCGCGACCAGTAGTCCGACAGCTCCTCGATGGTTGCGTCCTCGGACAGGGTGAAGATCGGGTCCGACTCGGGCTTGCCGTAGATGGCATACAGGTCAAGCCGCGCGTCCACGGCCCGGATCAGGCCCTGGCTCTGGATGAACTCGTAGAGGATGTCGGTGTCCGACGACGAGGTGCCCCCCAGGCTGGAGATCCCGCCCAGAAGCTCGATCGCCGATCCGCCTTCCTCGCGCCGGACGGTGAAGCCGACGGTCGAGGCGTATTGGTCGGCCGCCCGGAACTCGAGGTAGAGCCCCGCGATCAGGGTCGGCACGACAACGATGAGAAAGAAGCTCAGCGCCATGAAGACGTGCCGCCGCCGCATCCGGGCGCGCCGTGCCGCGGGCGCAACCTCGATCACGCGGACCTGTGCGGCCTGTTCGGCGGCCCTGTCCTTCTGCGCCTGGAGCCTGCGGCGGCGCAGGCGCTGCTCCTCGGTCAGGCCGGGGGCGTCCACCGGGCTGGCGCCGTCGTTCTGACTGGGGGTGGCCGACATGAAGGTCTCCGCGTCCGGGCGCTGTATTACCGACAGCGCATCGACTAGAGGGGTTATCCAAAGCGGTCGGATCATTCCAGACCGTATGGTTCAACTCGCCGGAGCCGTCCCGATGATCCGATCCGCCGCCCTGCCGCGCCGCGCCAGGGGTTTCCGCTTCTTCCGCAGCGTCGCGGCCCTCATCCTGCGCGAGATGGGCTCGACCTACGGCCGCTCGCCCGGGGGCTACATCTGGGC
This sequence comes from Jannaschia rubra, assembly GCF_001403735.1. Taxonomy (GTDB): domain Bacteria; phylum Pseudomonadota; class Alphaproteobacteria; order Rhodobacterales; family Rhodobacteraceae; genus Jannaschia; species Jannaschia rubra. The sequence goes on along the minus strand of NZ_CXPG01000020.1, from coordinate 25,193 downwards.
CATCCTAGAGCCGGTGGCCGGCGTGGCGCTGCTCACCCTCGTGTTCTCGATCATGCTGCGCGCACCGCTTCTGGGCAGCAACTTTCCTTATTTCTATGCCTCGGGCTTTCTGGTCTTCATGCTCTACAGTGCGGTCGCAGGGTCGCTCATGTCGGCGGTGCGCTATTCGCGGCAGCTCCTCGAATATCCCTCCGTGACCATCGTCGACGCGCTGGTCGCGCGCTTCCTGCTGGCGGCGTTCACGCAGCTTCTGGTCATGGCCATCATCATGTCGGGCATCATCTGGTGGTTCGACCTGCGCCCGATCCTGACCTGGTCGGCCATCGCCAACGCGCTGGGCATGGCCACCGCCTTCGGCGTCGCGGTGGGGGTCTCGAACTGCTTTCTCATCTCGATGTATCCGCTCTGGGAACGGGTCTGGGCTGTCCTGAACCGGCCCGTGTTCCTCGTATCGGGGATCATCTTCCTGCCCGAGAACGTGCCGGAGCGGTTCCGCGACCTGTTGATGTGGAACCCCCTCATGCACATCACCTCCGAGATGCGGCGCGGGGTCTACGGCATCTACGACGCGGTGCATGTCGATCCGGTCTACGTCTACGGCCTGTCGTTCTTCCTGGGGCTTCTCGGGCTCTATTTCCTGCTCAACTACCACAAGGACATCGTGCTGCGCTGAGGCCAGATCGGCGTTGCATCGGCGGTGCGGGGCGGGTTAGTCCCGCCCGGTGTTTCAGCCCGGAGCCGGATATGGATGACCGATTCCTGTCGCGCCTTCGCGCCGCGGCGCGCATGCTCGTGCCCGGGGCGGACGACCGCGCCTATCTGCGCGCGGTGCGGGGGTCGAACCTGTTCGACCGGCAGTTCTACCGCTCTACCAATCCCCGGATGCACTGGCTGAGCAGCCTGTTTCCCGAACGCCACTACATCCTGCGGGGCGAGGCGATGGGGCTGCGGCCGAATCCCGAGTTTTCCCCTGCGGCCTATCTGCGCGGCAACCCCGATCTGGACCCCCGCGCGGTGCGGCCGTTCCGTCACTACGTCACGCACGGCCTGGCCGAGGGCCGCCAGACGCTGGATCCGGTCGTCGACCGCAACCACATCCCGCTGCCCGCGCCGCGCCTGCGCCCCATCGACCTGCCGCAGCCGCCGGCGCGCTTCGCCGTCGTCGTCCATCTTTATTACCATGAGATGTGGCCCGAGTTCGCCGAGATCCTGCGCCGGCAGACCTTCGACTTCGACCTGTTCGTGACCGTCGTCCGCTTCGCGGAGGAGACGGACGACGTGCAGGCCGCGATCCGGGCCGATTTCCCGGCTGCCGTGGTCATCGACGTGCCCAACCAGGGGCGCGACATCCTGCCCTTCGTCACACTGGTGAACGCCGGTGCGCTCGCTCCCTATGCCACCGTCTGCAAGCTGCACACCAAGCGCAGCCCCCACCGGCAGGACGGAGACATCTGGCGCAGGCACCTGATCGACGGCATCCTGGGCGACCCCGACCGTGTCCGACACCGGCTCGACCGCTTTCTGGCAGACGGCGACGCCGCCTTCTGGGTGGCCGACGGGCAGCACTACAAGGGAACCGAATGGTGGGGGTCGAACGCGGCCCGGACCGAGAACCTGATGCGGCGGATCGAGTGCGAGGCTGACCCATCGGCCCTGTCGTTTCCTGCGGGGTCGATCTACTGGGTGAAGCCCGTGATCCTCGACATGGTGCGGGGCATGGCGCTGACGCCGGGCGACTTCGACCCCGAGGATTCGCAGGTCGACGGCACGACGGCGCATGCGATGGAACGTGCCCTGGGCTATATCTCGCGAGCCTGCGGCATGACGATCCTGCAGGCCAGCGATCTGGACCGCATCCGCCCCCCACACGCCCTGCCCCGGCCGCGGCTCGTGACGGCCTTCTACCTGCCCCAGTTCCATCCGGTGCCGCAGAACGACGTCTGGTGGGGTCCGGGTTTCACCGAATGGCACAACGTCACGCGCGCACGCGCCATATGGCCGGGGCATGGGCAGCCCGCCCTGCCGTCCGACCTGGGGTTCTACGACCTGCGGCTGACCGACACGATGGCGGCGCAGGCGAAACTTGCGCGCGCCCACGGCATCGACGCCTTCTGCGTCTATCACTACTGGTTCGACGGCGCCCGCATCCTGGAGGCGCCCATCGACAACCTGCTGGCCCGCCCCGAGGTCGATTTCCCGTTCTACCTGTGCTGGGCCAACGAAAGCTGGCGGCGCAACTGGGACGGGCTGTCGGGCGACGTTCTGATGCCGCAGTCCTATGCCCCGGGCTTCGGTGCCGCGCTGGCCGAAAGCCTCGTGCCCTATTTCGCCGATCCGCGCTATCTGCGGCCCGATGGCACGCGGCCCCGTTTCGTCATCTATCGCCCCGAGGACATGACCGACCCGGCGGGCGCCGTCGCGCAGATGCGGCAGACCTGGCGCGACCGGGGGGTGGGCGAGGTGGAGCTGGGCGCCGTCCGGTTCCATATCGAGGGCGAGCATCCCGTTGCCGCCGACCTGTTCGACTTCTGGGTCGAGATGCCGCCCCACGGCCTCGTCCGCGACGGCCAGTTCCTCTGGGGCGGGCGCGACGGCAACCGCCTGCCCTTCGACCTGCCCGGCAACTTCGACGGGCTGGTCTACGACTATACCACCCTGTCCACGCGCAGCACCGATGCCGAATATCTCGCGCATCTGCCTGCGCGGATCATCGCGGGCATCATGCCCGGCTGGGACAACACGGCGCGGCGCGGCCCCTCGGCCCACATCGCCTATGGCGCCAATCCGGGCGCCTTCCGCCGCTGGCTGCGCGACCTCTGCGTCGAGCGCCTGCCCGAAAGCTATCGCGGCGAGCTGTTCGTGAACGCCTGGAACGAATGGGCCGAAAAGGCCGTGATGGAGCCGTCGGAGCAATACGGCGACGCTTACCTGCGCGTCCTGGCCGAGGTCTGCACCCCCGCGGAGGACGGCTGATGTCGCGGATCGTCCTGCATGTGGGCACGCATAAGACCGCGACCACCCACATCCAGGACCTGTTCTTCCGCAACTCGGACCTGTTGGCGAAGCACGGCATCGTCTATCCGGAGATCGGGCTGAACCGCGGCCATCACGGCCTTCTGGGCAAATGGGTCGACCTGCCCGCGCCCTACGGCCTGCCGCAGGCCGATGCCGCGATGGCCTGGGACGCCATAGTCGGGGAACACGCAGTCTCCGACCGCACCGTCTTCCTGTCGTCGGAGGAGTTCAGCCGCCTGCACGGCCGGATCGTCGACATGGCCGCACTGGCCGCGACCGTCGCGCCCTTCGACGACGTCACCGTCCTTTGCACGTTGAGAAATCAGGCGGGGTTCGTGCAATCGGTGTATCAGCAGATCGCGGACGACCGGGCGCCGATGGAATGGGACGCCTTCCTCGACCGGGCGATGCAGGCGCAGCATGTCGACGGCCTGACGCTCAACTATCTCCGGCTGCACGACCATTTCTTGTCGGGGTTTGCGCCCGACCAGATCCGCTTCCTGTCATATGAAGTGGCAAGCGCCGGGCCGGGCGGCATCGTCGGCGCGATCCTGCGCGAACTCGGCGCACCGATCGGGGCCGACGCGCTGGAGCCTTTTGCCGACGGCCGGTCCAACGTCTCGGTAGCCCCTGTAGCCACGCTTGCCGCCACGCTCATCGCCGCGCCGAAACGGGCCGACAGGGCGCTCATGCAGCGCGTCGACGACCACGTCCGGCAGGTCTTCGGCGGGGAGCGGACCTCGCTTTTCTCGGCGGGGGAAGTGTCCGCGCTCGACGCGAAATACTCTCCCCTGAACCGCAGGCTGGAGGCGCGACTGGCCCCCCGCCAGCCCGACTTTCGCGTGGCGCCCGTCTCGGTCGCGCCTGCCACCGTCCTGCGCGACCGCATGGACGAGGCGTTCTGGCTGCCGTTCTGCCGCGACCTCGCGGGCTTTGCCTGACCGATGGCCGACCTGATCCTCCATATCGGCGCCCACAAGACGGCGACCAGCTTCCTGCAACGAACGCTCTCGCTGAACCGCGGCCTTCTGGCCCGCCATGGGCTGATCTACCCGAAGATCCGCCATTATCCCGCCCATCACATCCTGGCCGGCCCCTGGATCGACGTCGACGGCGTACCGCCGGCCCACTACGGTCCCGGCGGGCCGGACGGCCTGTGGCGCCGCTTCGTCGACGATCACGCGGGCCTTCGCGGCACGGTCCTCCTTTCGGCCGAGGTGTTCTCTCGCGCCGAGACGGGGCGCGTCGACATGGCCGACCTCGCCCGCCGCCTCGACCCCTTCGACTCCGTTCGCGTGGTCTATACCGTCCGCCAGCAGCCGGCGTTCCTGCAATCCATCTGGCTGCAACGGGCCAGATCGGCCCCCGTGCCGCCCTGGTCCGCCTTTTACCGCAAGGCGATGGACACGGGGCTCGCCTCCGGCCTCTGGCTCGATCATGGCCGCGTGTGGGATCTCCTGCGTCAAGGGTTTCCGCCCGACCGGATCACCTTCCTCGACTACGATACGATCCGCAGGGAGTCCGGCGGCGTGCTGGGTGCCTTCCTGCGCCTGGCGGGCGTATCCCTGACGGCGGAAGACCTGAAACCGGCACCCCCGGCGCAGTCCAACATCTCGGCCGACCCGCTCTGCGTCCTCATCGCAACCCGCATGGCCGAGCCGAACCCCATCCCGGACGACCTGATCGCCACGCTGGCCGCCGCCCGGCCCTTCGGACCCGACCGCCCCACCAGCCTGTTCACCCGCGCCGAACACGACGCGCTGACCGCGGCCCACGCGCCCCTGAACGAGGCGCTGGAGGCGCGGGTGCAGCCGCAGCAGCCCGACTTCGCAGTCAGCCCCCCGGCGGTTCCGGGCGACATTCTCTGGCGTGACGAGCTGGACAGCCGGCACTGGGTGCGCATCGCCCGCGGCCTGCTCGACCGCGAGGGCCGGTGACGCGCGACGGGACAATCCGGTCACGTTGTCTGTAATTTGCAAATATCCGCCCTCGTCAGGCGACAGCCGGCAAGGTATTCCGAACCCGACGCCGCGCCGGAGATGACCATGCGACCCACCGATCCGCTCCTCGCCGACCAATGGCACTTCGGCCTGATCGGTGACATCCGGTCCGTCTGGGACGAGTTCACCGGCATCGGGGTCAACGTCGGCATCTTCGACGACGGTGTGGAACGCGGGCACGGCGACCTCGACGACAACTACGACGCCGGTCGGCACTTCACCTTCGGCAGACTGCGCGACGACGGCCAGCCCAATACGGCCGCGGACGGGCATGGAACCGCGGTGGCGGGCATCCTCGCGGCCGAAGCGAACGGGCGGGGCGGCGTCGGGGTGGCCTTCGACGCGCGCATCACCGGGGTCGACTTTCTCAACGATCTGCAATGGCTGTCCGGCACGTCCTACGCGGCGGTGCTTCGCCACATGGCGCGGTTCGACGTGGTCAACAACTCCTGGGGGACGCTCGGCACCTATGAGGCGAGCGTCGACCTTCGGCTGGGCGGCACGTTCGACGCCGCAGGGTTCCGCCATGCCGCGGCGGAGGGACGCGGCGGCCTTGGCACCGTCATGGTCAAGGCGGCCGGGAACGAGAACAACAATTTCGAGCTGGAGGACATGGGCTTCCATGGCAACGCCTCGGGCGAGGGGCTCTCCAACATGCATGAGGTCGTGTCGGTCGCCGCGGCCGACCGTGCGGGGAACGTGCAGTATTATTCCAACTGGGGTCCGGCCATCCTGATCGCCGCCCCCTCCGCCTCCGTCACGACGGACCGCTCGCGCGGGTCCGACAGCGCGGACCATTACATCGGCAACTTCGGCGGCACCTCGGCCGCCACGCCGGTGGTCTCGGGCGTGGTCGCGCTGATGCTCGACGCGAACGCGGGTCTCGGCTGGCGCGACATCCGCGAGGTTCTGGCGCTGTCGGCCGCGCATACCGGCTCCGCCATGGGACGCGGGGCCTCGGGGTGGGAGGAGGGGGCCTGGCTCGCCAACGGGGCCACCGGCTGGAACAACGGCGGCCTGTCTTGGCACCACAGCTATGGCTACGGCATGGTCGACGCCTTCGCCGCCGTCCGCATGGCCGAAGTGCGATCCGTCGTTCACGGCCCGGCCGAAACCTCGGGCAACGTCGTCATCCTCCGCGGTGCGAACGTGCGCGATCTGCCGGTGCCCGACCGGGGGCAGGTCACGGCCGCCCTGACGCTCGACCGCGACATCGCGATCCAGCACGTCACCGTGACCGTCGCCGGCACCCATTCGGACGTGGGCGACCTGATCCTGACGCTGATCTCTCCGCAAGGCACGCGCATCACGCTGATGCAGAACGAGTTGGCCGGCCTGACCGATCCCTCCGGCCGGCCCGTCACCGCGCTCGACTGGCAGTTCGGGGTCTCGGGCCTGATGGGCGAAGGGTCGGCCGGGACCTGGCGGCTCGAAGTACGCGATACAGAGCGCGGCGACACCGGCACCCTCACCGACTTCCGGGTCGAAGTGCGGGGCGCGCCCTCCGGGGCCAACGACGTCCATACCTTCACCGACGACTTCGCGTATTACCGCGACCGCGACGGCGCGCGCGACCGCCTGACCGACACCGACGGCGGCACCGACTGGATCGACATGTCGGCGGTACGGGGCGACGTCGTGGCCGATCTGGGGCGCGATGGGTCCGTCACGGTCGCGGGCGACCGCTGGTTCACCATCGCGGGCGGCACCACGGTCGAGAACATCGTGACGGGCGACGGCGACGACCTGCTGGTCGGCAACGCCGGGAACAACGTCCTGATGGGGATGCGCGGCAACGATATCCTGCAGGGCGGGGCCGGGGCCGACGACCTGCGGGGCGGCGCGGGACGAGACCGGGCCGACTACATCGACGCGCGGCGCGGCCTGACCGCCGATCTGGCCGACGACCGCAACAACGCGGGCTATGCCGCCGGCGATCGTTTCTTGGGCATCGAGGACCTGCGCGGCGGGCTTGCCGACGACGACCTGCGCGGGGACGCGGGGGCGAACATCATCAACGGCTCCTGGGGGGACGACCTGATCGCGGGCCGTGGCGGCGACGATATCCTGATCGGCAGCCGGGGGCACGACACCCTTTCGGGTGCGGACGGCAACGACATCCTGAACGGCGGCGACGGCGACGACGTCCTGGACGGCGGGTCGGGCAACGACCGGCTGGTGGGCGAGAAAGGGAACGACCGCCTATGGGGCGATGCGGGCAACGACACCCTGATCGGCGGCGGGGGCGACGACCTCCTCCTTGCGGGCGACGGGCGCGACGTCGTCTATGACGGCGCGGGGGATTCGACGATCCACGGCGGGTCCGGCCACGACCGCCTCATCGGTGCCTGGGGCGACGACGTGATCTTCGGCGAGGACGGCAACGACCGGATGGCCGGCAACGAAGGGCGCGACAGGTTGAACGGCGGCACGGGGCGCGATTACATGGTCGGCGGCAGCGACGCCGACACCTTCATCTTCGAGGTCGGCTGCGGCCCCGACTCCATCGGCGACTACGAAGTCGGCATCGACCGGATGGAGATCGGACGCGCCCTGACCGGCGGCCTGTTGGACGTGCAGGCGGTGGTCGACACCTTCGTGCGGATCGTCGACGACGGCGTGATGTTCGACTTCGGCGGACGCGATCACATCCGGCTCGTCGGTCTGGGAACCATCGCGGGCCTGGCGGACGACCTGACGATCCTATGACCATGGCCGAAGCGCGGGATCTGCTTGTCGTCGTCCTGGCGACGCGGAACGGCGCGGCCTTCCTGCCTGCCCAGCTCGAGTCGCTCGCGGCACAGCAGCGGCCCCCGGACGTCCTTCTGGTCAGCGACGACGGCTCGACCGACGCCACATGCGACATCCTTGCCGGGTTCGCGGCGGGCGCACCCTGGATGCAGACCGTGGTGGCGGGGCCGGGGCGCGGCTACGGCCGCAACTTCGCCTCGCTTCTGGCCATCGCGCCCGAGGGTGCCACGCATCTTGCGCTGGCTGACCAGGACGATGTCTGGCTGCCCGACAAGACGGCGATGGCGATGGCCGCGCTCGATGCCCTGCCCCGGGACCGCCCCGCCCTTTATGGCGGTCGCAGCTGGGTCGTGACCGAAGACCTGGGCCGCCGCCGCCTGTCGCGCGGCCTGCGCGTTCCGCCCACCTTCGGGCACGCGCTGGTGCGGAACTTCGCGGGCGGCAACACCATGATGCTGAACCGTGCGGGCGCCGATCTCATGCGGCAGGCGGCCCGGCGGCTGCGCGCGACTCCGGTGCATGACTGGTGGATCTATCAGGTCGTGACCGGCGCCGGGGGGGCGGTGATCTTCGACGACGTGCCGCGCCTTCTCTACCGCCAGCACGGCGCCAACCTGATCGGCTCGAACAGCGGGGCCGTCGCCGCGCTGTCGCGGATGCGCGACATGGTGCGGGGCCGCTACCGCGACTGGACCGATGCGAACCTGGTCAACCTCGACGCGATCCGCGACCTGGTGACGCCGGAGGCGCAGGCGCTGCTCGACCAGGTGCGCGCCCTGCGCGACCGGCCGCTGCGCCCCCGGCTGAGCGCGTTCCGGCGGACCGGCATCCACCGGGGCGGGTCGCTGGGTCAGGCGGGGCTCTGGGCCTCGGTCGCGCTCAACCGATTCTGACGCGCCGGCGGGGGTTGAACCCGCGCGCCACCCCGGTCCAACTGCGCGGAAGGGGGTGGAGCGGATGCAGGATCTTCTGGCCGGGCTCGGACGTGCGCTGCACCTGATCGTGACCCTTGACCCGGAACTCATCGAGATCACGCTGCGGTCGCTGGGTGTCACGCTCACCGCGCTGGCCATCGCCTGCGCCATCGGCCTGCCACTGGGCGGCTGGCTCGCCGTGCGCCGCTTCCGTCTGCGCCGCGCCGCCATCGCCGCGCTGAACGCGCTGATCGGTCTTCCGCCGGTGGTCGTGGGTCTCGTGGTCTATCTGCTCCTGTCGCGGTCGGGGCCGCTCGGCGTGCTGGGCCTGTTGTTCACACCGGCAGCGATGATCGCGGCGCAGGCGGTCATCATCACGCCGCTGGTCGCCAGCATCGCGCATCAGGCGATGCGCGACCTCTGGGCCGATTATCACGACCTGCTCATCTCGATGAACGCCACGCGGTGGCAACGGATCGCGACGTTGCTGATCGACGGGCGACGGGGGCTGCTGACGGCGGCGCTGGCGGGCTTCGGCCGCGCCATCGGCGAGGTCGGCGCGGTGATGATCGTGGGCGGCAACATCGAAGGCGCGACGCGCGTGCTCACCACCGCCATCGCGTTGGAGACCGGGCGCGGCGATTTCGCGCTGGCCCTGGGCCTCGGCGTCATCCTCATCGGCCTGTCGCTTGCGGTTTCGGTTGCCAGCCACTGGGCGCTGCGGACGGAACGGCGGGGCCGGTGGTGACGGTGCTGCCGCTGCGGCTGACCGGGGCCACGCTGGCCCGGCGAGGCCGGACGCTGGTGGGACCCATCGACCTGACGCTCGCGGCGGGGGGCACAACGGTGGTGATCGGGCCGAACGGATCCGGCAAGACGTCGCTTCTCCGGCTGATGCACGGATTGCAGCGCCCCGCCGCGGGCCGCGTGGAATGGGCCCTGCCCGACGCCTCGGCCCGCACGCGGCAGTCCTATGTTTTTCAGCAGCCTGTGGCGCTGCGCCGGTCGGTGCTGGAGAACCTGGCCTTCCCGCTGCGCCTGCGCGGCGTCCCCCGCGCGCGGGCCCGCGCCGCCGCCGAGGACGCCGCACGGCGCGTTGGCCTGGACGACCGCCTGTCGCAGTCCGCCCCGTCGCTGTCGGGGGGCGAGATGCAGCGTCTGGCCCTGGCCCGCGCCCTCATCACCGACCCCGAGATCCTGTTCGCGGACGAGCCCTGTGCCGCGCTCGACGGGGCCGCCACCCGCCGGATCGAGGGGATGCTGCTCTCCGCGGCCGCCACCACCCGCATCGTCATGGCCACGCACGACATGGGGCAGGCCCGGCGGCTTGCCCGCGAGGTGATCTTCCTGCTTCATGGCCGCATCCACGAGAGCGGCCCCGCCGACGCCTTCTTCGACGCCCCCCGCACCCTCGAGGCCCGCGCCTTCCTGAACGGAGATATCCTGGAATGACCCGCATCCCCCTCCTCGCCGCCGCCCTGTCGATCCTGCTGCCGATCGTCGCCGCGGCCGAGACCATGAAGATGGCTGTCACGACGTCCTTTCAGAACTCGGGCCTGGCCGAAGTCCTGGTGCCGCGGATCGCCGAGGAGACCGGCGTGGATGTGGAACTGATCGTCGTCGGCACCGGCCAGGCCCTGCGTCTGGGCGAGGCGGGCGACGTCGATGCGGTGCTCGTCCATTCCCGCGCGGCGGAGGAGGCCTTCGTCGCTGCGGGTCACGCCACCCACCGGACGCCCTTCATGTACAACGATTTCGTCGTCTTGGGCCCCGTCGCCGACCCGGCGGATGTGACGGGGGCCGGAACCGCGCCCGAAGCCATGACCCGCATCGCCGCAGCCGAAGCCTCGTTTGTCAGCCGGGGCGACGACAGCGGCACGCACAAGGCGGAACTGGCGCTCTGGGAGGATGCGGGCATGGCGCCCGAGGGCACATGGTACCGCCCCGTCGGCGCGGGGATGGGCGCATCGCTCAACACCGCCGTGGGGATGGGCGCCTATATCCTGTCGGACCGGGCGACCTGGCTCAACTTCGACAACAAGGCCGACATGGCGATCCTGTTCGAGGGCGATCCGGCGCTGTTCAACCAATACGCCTACCTGCCCGTGAACCCCGCCAAGGGCGATCACCTGAAGGCCGATGCCGCCGGTTCGGTCGAGAACTGGCTGGTGTCAGCCACCGCCCGCGACCTGATCGACGGCTACCGCGTCGGCGGCGAGCAGGTCTTCACCTTCAACGCGGAGCAGTGAGCCGCCAGCGCCTTGATGACGCGCTGCATGTTTCAGACGATCCCCGCCCGGGTTTCCGAGTAGCCCCCTTTGAAATCGACTGTTACCGGACAGGAGACAGTGCCCGTGATGCGTGACACGATGATCAGCACCGGATCGAGTGGGATTGTCTCAGGATTTGTTGCGCAGATCGAGTTGGGGATTCATCCTGGGAATCGGGCGTGGTAGTTGGAGGTCATGAACAGGCCGACACGCCCGAGCTACAAGACCAGGAACTGGCGGGCCTATGACGAAGCGCCCAAGCGCCGGGGCTCGCTGACGATCTGGTTCGATCCCGAGATGACATTGAAGGCCAGGCCTACCGGCAGACGTGGCCGACAGCCCACCTGAAGCGATGCTGCGATCCAGACCTGCCTGGCGATGAAAGTGCTGTTCGGCCTGGCGCTCAGGCAGACGACCGGCTTGGTGGAGTGTCTTCTGCGCCTGAGCGGGCCGGACTGGCTGGCGCCGGATTTCAGCACCCTCAGCCGCTGGCAAAAGGCGCTGAACGTGGACATCCCGTATCGGGGATCGCAGCGGCCGCTGCACCTGCTGGTCGATAGCACCGGTATGGAGGTGAAAGGCGAAGGTGAGTGGAATGCGCGCAAGCACCGCGGCTCCAAACGCCGCGTGTGGCGCAAGGTTCATCTCGGTATCGACGAAAAGACACTGGAAACCCGGGCAGTCCATTGCCGACGGGTGATTGCAAGGCAATCATTGAGAGGGAGTTCACCAGCAGCAACATCGGAGATACTTCCATGCTGCCGGGACTTCTTGACCGGATCCCGCCTGAGTGGGAAACCGGCAGCGTCACTGCAAACGGCGCCTACGACACGCGCAAGTACCACGATGCCATCCACTGCCCGGCAGCGCATGTTTACATGCATGAGAGGGGCTAACGAGGGCGCCAATGCCGTCGTCCCGCCCCGCAAGAACGCCAATCCCCGGAAGCCCGACACTGCAGGCGCCATCGCGGGCAACGAGGCGCCGCGGCCGTCGAGACACCTCGGCCGGGCGCATGGGCAGAGATGGAGTGGATATCACCGCCGAAGTCGTGCCGAACCCGAGCCTCTCGGGATCATGCTTCGCATAACTCTGTCGGTCGATGGATGCACTGCATGAAACTGCCCGGTCAAAGGCTGATGGCACGGGACCCCGACCGACAGGTTGCCGAGCTTCAGCTCCGTGTTGCCGCAATGAACCACTTCACCGCCCGTGGCATACCCGTCACAGAAGCCGTGGGATAAATGTGTCCGGGGAAAGAGGACCCTTGGCCGTCAACTGATTTGCGCAACAGAGACCCCCGAAAGGCAGAACATCTCTGCAATCGACAAAACCGGAAATCTGGTCGGGCAGAGAGGATTCGAACCTCCGACCCCCTGCTCCCGAAGCAGGTGCGCTACCAGGCTGCGCCACTGCCCGACCGTGCAGCGGCACATATCGGCACCATCGGGCCCATGCAAGCGTCTATTGCGGCGCGGACTGGTCGCTCAGGTCCTGCGGCACCTTGCGGTCTTTTTCGGCCAGCATAGGCGAGATGCGGGGCGTGGTCCCCGTCTCGGGACGCGACCGGGTCCGCAGGACCGGCGAGTTCCGCGACCGGCCCCGCCCTTCACGGAACACGATGTAGAGACCGCTGACGATGACGACAGCCGCCCCCGCCGCCGTGCCCGCGTCGATGGTCTCGTTGAAAAAGAGCCAGCCATAGAGGGCGGCCCAGATGATCTGGCTGTACTGCATGGGCGCCACAAGCACCGCATCCGCACGACGGTACGCCTGGATCAGCGCGAGTCCGGCCAGGAAGGCCAGCCCCGCCATCAGCGCCCAGAGCCCCAGATCCGGCAAGGGGATCGGCCGGTAGACGAAGGGCAGAAGCGCGCCCATCAACACGAAGTTCCCCACCATCGGATAGAGCAGCAGGACGGCGGCCCGTTCCTCCCGCCCGATCTTGCGCACGATGACCGAGGCCATGGCGCTGGACACCGCCGCCGTCAGCGCGGCCGCATGACCCAGGCCCGGTGTGACGTTGCCCGGTCGCAGTACGATGAGGACGCCGATCAGACCCACCACGATCGCCGCGCCACGATGCACGCCGACCTTTTCCCCCAGGATCGGAATCGCCAGCAGCGTGATGACGAGGGGCGAAGCGAACAGGATCGCATAGACCTGCGCCAGCGGCAGCACCGAGAATGAATAGAACGCGCAGGTGCCCGTCGTCACCGCCGAAGCAGTCCGCAGCGCCGTCCACCACGGATGCCGCGGGATCAGGGTGCCCGGCTGCGGGTCGCGCAGCAGCATGAAGATCACCAGCGGGAAGCTCAGCAGCACGCTGAAGAACACGATCTGAAAGGTCGCGTAGCCGCCGCCCAGCAGCTTCACCGCCACGTCGTGCATGGAGAAGAAGCCGAAGGCGGCGAGCGCCATCAGGATGCCCGAAAGCGGGGACGTTCTGTCCGACATCGGGAACCCTCCGGTCGTGCGCGCCATGGGCGCGGTTCGTGCGGCTGTCAGCCCGCGTCGAGCGCGGCGAGGATGGCATCGCCCATCTGCGTGGTGCCAACCGGCGTCCCGCCGTCGGGGCCCATCAGGTCGGCGGTGCGGACACCGTCGGCCAGCACCTTCTCGACCGCGCCTTCCAGAAGGTCGGCCGCCGCGCCCTCGTCGAAGGAATAGCGCAGCGCCATGGCGAAGCTCAGGATGCAGGCGATGGGGTTGGCCTTGCCCTGTCCGGCGATGTCGGGGGCCGATCCGTGCACCGGCTCGTACATGGCCTTCGGGCGCCCGTTCGCCATCGGCAGGCCCAGCGAGGCCGAGGGCAGCATGCCCAGCGACCCGGTCAGCATCGCCGCGCAATCCGACAGGACGTCGCCGAACAGGTTGTCGGTCACGATCACGTCGAACTGCTTGGGCGCGCGGACAAGCTGCATCGCGCCGTTGTCGGCGTACATGTGCGTCAGCGCCACGTCCGGGTATTCGGCGTCGTGGACCTCCTGCACGACCTCGCGCCAGAGGATGCCGGATTCCATCACGTTGGCCTTCTCCATGGAGCAGACCTTGTTCGACCGCTTGCGCGCGAGATCGAAGGCCGACCGGGCGACGCGGGCGATCTCGCTTTCGGTATAGCGCTGGGTGTTGATGCCCACACGCTCGTTCCCCTCGCGGTGGATGCCGCGCGGCTCGCCGAAATAGACGCCGGAGGTCAGTTCCCGCACGATCATGATGTCGAGGCCCGCCACCACCTCGCGCTTGAGCGACGAGAAATCGGCCAACGCGTCGAAGCATTGCGCCGGCCGCAGGTTCGAGAACAGGTCCATCTCCTTGCGCAGGCGCAGCAACCCCCGCTCGGGCTTCACCGAGAAATCCAGATCGTCGTACTTCGGCCCGCCCACGGCACCCAGCAGGACGGCGTCCACCTCCTGCGCCTTGGCCATCGTGTCGTCGTGCAGGGGCGTGCCATGGGCGTCGTAGGCCGCGCCGCCCACCAGATCCTCCGACACGTCGAAGGTCAGGCCCCGGTTGGCCCCGAACCAGTCGATCACCCGGCGCACCTCGGCCATGACTTCAGGGCCGATGCCGTCGCCCGGCAGGATCAGGAGGGAGGGGTTCGCCATGTCGGGGGGCCTTTCGATGCGGGGTTTCCAGCGGGGTAAGCCGTGACCCCGCGTCCGTCAAGGAAGGGCGACATCGACCCAGACCAGCCGCGCGGGGCCGGCGTCGCGCGCGGCGGCGGCGAGGGGGTCGTCGTCGCCGGGCCAGATGACGCCCGACCCCGTGACCGTCAGGTCGCGCGCGGGCAGGACGTAGTCGACGCGCATCGGGCCCGGCCCGCTCCATGCCACGGTGTCGTCGGTGCCGTCTGGCGCGCGCGGCATCGGGTCCTGCAACGCAGGCAGGTCCAGCAGCGCACGCATGGCGTCGCGGTATCCCTCCCCGGTGTCGGGGTCGAGGTTGGAGCGGCCCAGCACGACGGGCAAAGGGACTTCGCGGGCGAGTTCGGCGACGTGTTCGAGTTCGGCGCGATTCCGCAGGCCGTTGCGATCCTCCGGCCCGTCGAAGACCGGGGTGCCGGCCGCCATCGTCACCAGCGTCAGCGTCGTGTCGCCGACCTCCAGCGGCACGACCCACTGCGCCGTCGTGGCCAGCGGCACCACCCCGCGCGCCGCCTCGGGCAGCAGGCCCTCGGTCTCCGCCCGGTCGGCCCAGAGCGTCGCGCTCAGGTCCTTGGCCGGCCCCAGCGGCAGACGGGACAGCAGGGCCATCCCGCTGTCGCCGGTGAACCGGCCATAGCCCAGCGCATCCCGCGCCTCATGCGTGGTGCCATCGCCGTCGAGATCGAAGCCGGAGGGCACGCCCGAATTGGGCTGCAGGGCAAGGGCATGGTCATAGCCCAGCCTGTCCTGCAAGGTCGCCAGCCCCTCCCCCGCCACGTCCCAGTCCACGTCGAGCAGCAGGATCACGTCCGGGTCAGCGGCCGCGATGACGGCCAGCGCGGCCTCCGCCTGGTCGTCGCGGGCGGCGCGCAGATCGCGCAGCATGACGCCCGGCCCCTTGCGGCCCAGTCCGGAATGATAGGCAGCGATGCGAATGGTCTCGGCCTGCGCCGACGCGGCGCAGAACCCGATGGCGAGCGCGATCAGGCAGGCAGGAAGGCAGGCTCGGCCAGGCCGTCCTCGGCTTCGATCCGGCGGCGCTTGTGCGAGATCATCAGTGCCAGCCGGCGCATTGCGATGCCCCGCTGGAGAAGCGAGACGGTAGAAAAGGCCCATAGCGACATCACCCAGGTCAAGGTCAGGTCGCTGTCCAGCATCGAGACGCCCTGCGAGCGTGCGACAAGGATCGCAACCAGCGGGCTCACATATGGGAGCAGAAGCCCTAACAGGATGTTAACGGCCCCGTCGCGGCGCAGTTGCTTGACCACGTCGGCGCCCGCCGTCGGATCGAACGTGGGCAGGTTGATCCAGACGTTGAACGACCCGGTGGGCGAGGGCCAGCCCCGTACCCGGATCAGGATGGCGAAGACCGTCAGCCCGACGAGTCCGGTCAGATAGGCCAGACCCACCGCCGCCCGCACCGAATGAACCTGCGACAGCGTCGTGCCTTCGGGCAGCAGCCACAGGATCAGACGGATGGGGCTCAGGGGGAAATCCATCGACTGGCCCAGCAGGACGCCCACGGCCAACACCAGGCGCGACAGGACCGTCGGTTCCTGCCGCGAGGACAGCGCGATCGAGATCAGGGTGAGTGTGACGAACAGAGTGGCGAAGCGGACACGATTGAACGGCGGCGCGCCGCGGAACTCGATCAGGCCCGGGTAGGTGGAGCCGTATTCGACGATCACGAAGACCGCTGCGAACAATGCGATCAGGACGGCGGCGTCGGTCATCTCCGGGTTCGATTCCGGCAGCAGAAGCGATGGGGTCAAGACCATCGCCACCATGAGTAATGCTCGGATGCATGCACCTGAAAGCTGCGATATCACTGCCTGTCGATCCTTGCCGGTCGGACCCTTTTGCGGGTCCTGTTTTAGAATCTCCGCCCTCGTTGGGGCGGCTGCCTCAATGTTGCCACCAACGTGCCTTGTTTAACTTCGTCTCGCAAGCACCTGATTGGCAACAGAAAGGCGATCGGCGATTTTGTGTGTTCCGAAAGCCGCAAAACCCTCCCGCGGGGCGGGAAGGCTTTGCAAGATCAACGATTTATAGAATGATGTTAAAGTGCTTGACGTCAGACCCAGGGTCGGTCCTGCCCCAAGCGCGACTCATACGTTTCGATTGCCGGCGCCTTCTCCATCGTCAACCCGATGTCGTCCAACCCGTTGAGGAGGCAATGCTTCTTGAAAGCGTCCACTTCGAACGGGTAGGACGTGCCGTCCGTTGTGGTGACGGTCTGGTTTTCGAGGTCCACGGTAATGCGTGCATTCTCTCCCTTGCGCGCATCGTCCATCAGGGCATCGACCTGATCCTGCGGCAGGACGATGGGCAGGATGCCGTTCTTGAAGCAGTTGTTATGGAAGATGTCTGCGAAGCTGGGCGCGATCACCGCGCGGATGCCGAAGTCGAGCAGCGCCCAGGGCGCGTGTTCGCGCGACGACCCGCATCCGAAATTCTCGCCGGCGACCAGGATCTGCGCGTTGCGGTAGGCGGGCCGGTTGAGGACGAAGTCGGGCAATTCCTCCCCGTCGTCGCCATAGCGCATCTCGTCGAACAGGTTCACGCCCAGGCCCGACCGCTTGATCGTCTTCAGGAACTGCTTGGGGATGATCATGTCGGTGTCGACGTTGATCAGCGGCAGGGGCGCCGCCACGCCGGTGATGGTCTCGAACTTGTCCATGGGTCCCTCCGAAGGTGCCGCATCGGATTACCCCCGGGCGCCCGTCGCCGTCAACGCGGGTCCGGCGGGCTTGCGGTCGCCGGGCGGCTGTGGTCCCAACGATCGCGAACCGACAGGGGGACTGGACATGAGGATGACGGGACTCGCGCCGCTGGGCGCGCTTGCGGCAGGGGGGCTCGGGGTGCTGGCCATCGCGTTGGTGGCGACCGACCTGTCGGGCACGGGCCCGGTGGTGACGCGGTATGTGGCCTCCGGCTTCGATCACATCATCCCAAAGGGGCTGGACCACATCCTCTTCGTGCTGGGCCTGTTCTTCTACAGCCTCGCCTGGGGGCCGCTCCTCTGGCAAGTCACGGCCTTCACGCTGGCACATACGGTCACGCTGGCGCTGGCGGCGACGGGCATCGTCGCCGTGCCCGGGTCGGTGGTCGAGCCGCTCATCGCGCTCTCCATCGTCTTCGTCGCGGTCGAGAACATCCTGTCGCCCGGCGGCAGACGGGTCGGGCGCGCGCGGCTTCTGGTCGTCTTCGGCTTCGGCCTGTTGCACGGGCTCGGCTTCGCCGCCGTCCTGTCGGAATTCGGGCTGGGCGACGACTTCCTGGCCAAGCTCCTGTCGTTCAACCTCGGCGTCGAGATCGGGCAGCTCACGGTCATCGCCGCCGCGTTCCTCCTGCTGGGCCTGCCGTTCGGGTCGCGGCCCTGGTATCGGCGGCGTATCGCCATCCCGGCCTCGGTCGCCATCGCGGCGATCGGGCTTTACTGGTTCCTGACCCGGATCGGCATTCCGCTGGTGGACATTCCCTATCTGTCCTGACCGATCAGTCCCAGAAGGGCGCGCTCCGCCTGCCGCAGACCGCCGGGGCCATCGGGCACCGCGGGGTCGCGCCATGTCTCGGCGAGATCGATCACCTGCGGATGTATGTAGGAGGTGCGCGCGATGGTCGGCGTGTTGTGCAGGGCCTCCGCCGCGGCCTCCGACATGGCCTTGATCGTGACGCCCTCGCCCGCCTTCATAGCCTCCTCCAGCGCGACGACGGAGCCGTTCCAGGTCCGGAAGGTCTTGGCCGTGGCCCCCTCCAGCCCCGTCGCCTCGCGCAGCCAGTCGTTGACATGGTCGGCCTGGACGGTGTGGCGTTCGCCCTCCTCGATCCATTCGAAGACCGGCGCGCCGGGCAGGTCGGACAGGTCGTGAAGCGCGCGCAGCAGCGTCCGGTCCGACAGCTGCCGCCGCACCCGCTTGCCGCCCTTGGCGGTGAAGTCTAGGCGCAGTCCCTTGCCGTCCATCCGCAGGTTGCGCGACCGCAGGGTCGTCGCCCCCTCGGTCCCGTTCTCGGCGCGGTAGGCTTCGGAGCCGACGCGCATCGACGTATGGTCGATCAGGCGCAGCACGGCGGCGATGGCGAAGTCCCGCTCCCCCGCTTCGCCCGAGAGCGCCCGCGCGATGCGCCGCCGGAGCGCGGGCAGCGCCGTCCCGAAGGCGGGAAGCTCGGCGTATTTCTCCTGCGCGCGCCACTCGGACCAGTCGGGGTGATAGCGGTACTGCTTGCGCGTCTTCTCATCGTAGCCGGTCGCCTGAAGGTGGCCGCGCGTCTCTGGACTGATCCAGACGTCGACATATGCGGGCGGCACGGCCAGGGCGTTCAGCCGCTCCCGTTCCTTTGCATCGTCGATGGTGGTGCCGTCGGGGGCGCGATAGGACCAGCCCGTGCCGGCCTTCCGGCGAGTGATGCCGGGGCGGTCGTCGGGATAGTAGATGAGGTCCGGCAGCTTCATCCCGTGCAACGCGCGATCGGGCATCCGGGTTGCGCCGCCGCTTGCACCCCCCGCCGCGTCGTGAGACGTTCCGCCATGACTCCCGACACCCTGCCGTCCTGGCCCGAAGCGGCCCCCACCCTGATCGCCGTCGCCGCCGGCCGCGCGCCTGCCGAGACCGTCGTTCGCGGGGGACGCGTCGTCTGCGTCCACACGCGCGAAGTGCTGGAGTGGGAGGTGGCCATCGCCCGCGGCCGGTTTGCCTATGTCGGGCCGGATGCAAGCCATTGCATCGGACCGGACACGCGGGTGATCGACGCGGCAGGTCGGTATGTGATCCCCGGTCTTTGCGACGCGCACATGCATGTGGAGTCGGGGATGCTGACGCCCGCGGGGTTCTGTGCCGCTGTCCTGCCGCACGGCACCACCACCATGTTCACCGACCCTCACGAGATCGCCAACGTCATGGGGCTGGCGGGTGTGCGTCTGATGCACGACGAGGCGCGGATGCAGCCCTGCTCGATGTTCGTGCAGATGCCCTCCTGCGCGCCCTCCGCCCCGGGGCTGGAGACGACGGGGCACGAGATCACGCCCGAGGATGTGGCCGAAGCCATGACCTGGCCCGGCATCGTGGGGCTGGGCGAGATGATGAACTTTCCCGGCGTGGCGGCGGGCGATCCGAAGATGCTGGCCGAGATGGCGGCCACGGCGCGGGCGGGGCGCACGATCGGCGGGCACTACGCCTCGCCCGACCTCGGCCCCGCGTTCCACGCCTATGCCGCGGGCGGGCCGGCCGACGACCACGAAGGCACCTGCGAGGCCGATGCCCTGGCCCGCGTGCGCCAGGGGATGCGGTCGATGATGCGGCTGGGGTCGGCGTGGTACGACGTCGAAAGCCAGATCACCGCCGTCACCGAACGGGGGCTGGACCCGCGCAACTTCGTCCTGTGCACCGACGACTGCATGGCCGGGACGCTGATGAACGACGGGCACATGGACCGGGTGCTACGCCATGCCATCGCCTGCGGGTGCGATCCGCTTGTCGCGCTTCAGATGTGCACGATCAACACCGCGAGCCATTTCGGGCTGGAGCGGGAGATCGGGTCCATCGCCCCCGGCCGCCGTGCCGACCTGATCCTGACGTCGGACCTGCGCGACCTGCCCGTCGAGCACGTGATCGCCCTGGGGCAGACGGTGGCCGAAGGCGGGCGGCTGGTCGCGGAGTGTCCGCACCTCGACTGGCCCGCCGCCGCGCGCGATACGGTGCATCCGGGCCGCGTGCTGGAGGCCCGTGATTTTGCCGTGGTGGCCGAAGGGTCGCAGGCGCGCGTCCGCGTGATCGGCGTGGTCGAGAACCAGGCCCCCACCCGCGCACTGAGCCGCGACCTACCGGTGCGGGACGGCACCATCGAGGGCGCGGACGACACCTGCCACATCGCGCTGGTCGAGCGGCACCGGGGCACGGGCCGGGTGGTCAACGCCTTCGTCGCCGGGTTCGGATACGAGGGGCCGATGGCCATGGCCTCGACCGTGGCGCACGACAGCCACCACATGATCGTCGTCGGCACCTCGCGCGAGGATATGGCGCGCGCCGCGAACCGGCTGGCAGAGGTCGGCGGCGGCGTGACATTCTGGGCGGATGGCAAGGAGCGGGCGCTGGTGCCCCTGCCCATCGCGGGACTGATGTCCGACGCGCCCGCCGCCGAGGTGGCCGCCTGCACCGACCGGCTGGGGCAGGCGATGCGCGACGCGGGCTGCACCTTGAACAACGCCTACATGCAGCACTCCCTGCTGGCCCTCGTCGTGATCCCCGAGTTGCGGATCAGCGACCTGGGGCTGGTGGATGTCACGAAATTCGAACTCACCGACCTGATCGAGACGCCATGACCCGCACCCTTGCCCCCCTTCGCACGCCTGACATGCCCGACCCGCGCAGCTTCACCGACGCGGCCGAGGCGGTGGCGCATCTGCGGCACCTCTACGACCTGTCGACGGATTACCTGCGGCGCGAATTCGCCCGCGCCATCGAGGGCGGGATGCCCGATTGCCGGTTCCGCGCCTATTACCCCGAGATCCGCATCACCACGACCAGCTACGGCCGCACCGACAGCCGCCTGTCCTTCGGCCATGTGGCCGAGCCGGGACGCTACGCCACCACCGTCACGCGCCCCGACCTGTTCGCCAGCTATCTGACGCAGCAGATCGACCTGCTGATGACCTCGCACGACGTGCCCGTCATCATCGGCTTCTCGCGCACGCCGATCCCGGTGCATTTCGCCGTCCTGAACGATGCGGAGCTTTCGGTGCCCCAGGACGGCGTCCTGCCCTTCCTGATGCGCGACGTCTTCGACGTGCCGGACCTGGAAAGCACCAACGACGCCATCGTCAACGGCGTGGGCTTCACCTACGAGGACGGCGCCCGGCCGCTCGCGCCCTTCACCGCGCAGCGCATCGACTATTCGCTGGCGCGGCTGTCGCATTACACCGCGACCGATCCGTCGGACTTCCAGAACCACGTCCTGTTCACCAATTACCAGTTCTACGTCGACGAATTCGTGGCCTACGGGCGCGAGGCGCTGCGCGACCCCGCGTCGGGCTATGAGGAGCTGGTCGGGCCCATGGGCCAGCGGCTGGGGCCCGATGATCCGGACGCGCCCATGGTCGATCCGCCCAAGCTGCCGCAGATGCCGACCTATCACCTGACGCGGAAGGGTGGGCAGGGCATCACGCTGGTCAACATCGGCGTCGGCCCGTCGAACGCCAAGACGGCCACCGACCATATCGCGGTGCTGCGCCCCCATGTCTGGCTGATGGTGGGCCACTGCGCCGGGCTTCGCAATTCGCAGAGCCTGGGCGATTTCGTCCTGGCCCACGCCTACCTGCGCGAGGATCACGTGCTCGACGACGACCTGCCGGTCTGGGTGCCGATCCCTGCGCTGGCCGAGGTTCAGGTGGCGCTGGAGGATGCGGTCGAGCATGTCACCGCGCTCGAGGGGTTCGAGCTCAAGCGCATCATGCGAACGGGCACCGTGGCCACCATCGACAATCGCAACTGGGAGTTGCGGGAGCAGGCCGGCCCGGTGCAGCGCCTGTCGCAGAGCCGGGCCGTGGCGCTCGACATGGAGTCGGCCACCATCGCGGCCAACGGGTTCCGCTTCCGGGTGCCCTATGGCACGCTGCTATGCGTCTCCGACAAGCCGCTTCACGGCGAGCTGAAGTTGCCGGGCATGGCCTCGGCTTTCTACCGAACGCAGGTCAGCCGGCACCTCCTTATCGGAATCCGTGCCATGGAGGACCTGCGGGACATGCCGCTGGAGCGTCTGCACAGCCGAAAACTGCGCAGTTTCGAGGAAACGGCCTTTCTCTGAGGCCGATTTCCGCCGGAATCCGGGGAAAAGCTGCTTTTGAAATCTTGTGACCCGACAATCCTGTGGTCTAAGGTCCGGACGAACTCAACAAATCCCTGCGGGGAAAGGGGAGCCGAAAATGGCCAACAAACCGATGACCAAGACGCAACTCGTCGCCGCACTTGCCGACAAGATGGATGCGGACAAGAAGACTGCGACCAATGCGCTGGACTCGATCACCGCGATCATCACCGAGGAAGTGTCGAACGGCGGCGCCGTCACCCTTCCCGGCGTCGGCAAGATCATGTGCCGTGAGCGCCCCGAGCGCATGGTCCGCAACCCGGCCACCGGCGAGCAGTTCAAGAAGGACGCCGACAAGGTGGTCAAGATGACCATCGCCAAGGCGCTGAAGGATTCCGTCAACGAATGACCGGCCCGGCCCGTGGGGGTCGCACGGATTGGCAGACCGAGAAAGGCCCCGCTTGCGGGGCCTTTCGTGTGTTGCGCCTTCCTGGCCCCGGCCGAGAGGGTCGGGACGTGGATCACGGATAATGCACGCCGCCTTCGGCGCGTCGTGCCTTGGTCTGGTCTTCGGGCAGGGGGATGAAGTCCTCCTCGTCGCCCGGCACGGTCTCGAACCGGCCGCGCCGCCATTCCTCGCGGGCCTGCTCGATGCGCTCGGGGCGGGATGAGACGAAGTTCCACCAGATCCAGCGCGGGCCGTCCATCGGCGCGCCGCCGAACAGCATGAACCGCGCGTGGTCGCCCGTGCCGTCCGGCAGGGCCGTGACGGTGATCTCGTCGCCCGGACGCAGCACCAGAAGCTGGCCGGGTTCGAACGTGTCCCCGGCCACGTCGATCCGGCCATGGAGGGTGTAGAGCGCGCGCTCCTCGGCATTCGCGGCGATGGGTGCGCGGGCGCCGGGGGCCAGTGTCACGTCGGCGTAGAGCGTGTCGGACGCGGTCACGAGCGGCGAGGTCGCGCCGAAGGCCGAGCCCGCGATGAGGCGGGCGCTCAGGCCCTCGGCCTCGACCACGGGCAGGTCGGTCTTGCCGTGATGCATGAAGGCGGGGTCCGACTCCTCGTCGCGCTCGGGCAGGGCCATCCAGGTCTGGATGCCGAACAGGCGCTGACCGGTGGCGCGACGCTCGGGCGCGGTCCGCTCGGAGTGGACGATGCCGCGTCCGGCCTTCATCCAGTTCACCGCCCCCGGTTCGATGGCGAGATCGGTGCCGAGGCTGTCGCGGTGATGGATCTGTCCCTCGAAGAGATAGGTCAGCGTGGCGAGGTTGATGTGGGGGTGCGGCCGCACGTCGATGCCCTGATCGGTCAGGAACTCCGCCGGACCCATCTGGTCGAAGAAGATGAACGGCCCGACCATCTGGCGCTTCACGGACGGCAGCGCGCGACGCACCTCCATCTCGCCCAGGTCGACCGCGCGCGGCACGATCAGGGTCTCGACGGCGTCCACGCTTTCCACGTCGCCGGGGACGGGGTCGGGGCAGGGGCTCCAGCTCATGGTCCTGGTCCTTTCAGGATGGTTCGCAGGGTGCGGGTATCAACCTTCCAGCACGTCCTGCCATTGGGGGTGTCTTGCGATCTGTGCGCGGGCGAAGGGGCAGAGGGGCACGATCCTGCGGCCTTCGGCGCGGGCATCCTCGACCGCGCGGCGCACCAGGGCCTGGCCCACGCCGCGGCCGCGCAGGGCGCCCGGCACGGCGGTGTGGTCGATGATGATCGTCGCCGCGCCGGCGCGGGACCAGGTCATCTCGGCCTCGTGACCGTCCACGAGGGCGCCGTAGCGTCCCTTCGTCTCGCTCTCCTCGCGGGTGATCTCGATGTCGTCGTCCATTCCATGCTCCGTCGTCCGGGGCCGATCGGGCGATCGGCCGTCGTCGATGATGCCCGGGGGGCGGGTGGCATCCCGCCGGTCGCTCACTCCTCCCGGGTGATCTGGTCCATCAGGGTCGCGCGGTCGGGCATCTGCCAGCTCTCGACGATCTTGCCGTTCGCGATGCGGTGGACGCCCATGTGGCCGAAGGTGACCTCCCGCCCGGTCGCGGGAATGCCGTAGAGCGGGCCGGTGTGGCGGCCCGTGATCGTGCCCCGCACGGTGACGACGTCGTCGGCGAGGTAGACGTCGTCGACCGACAGCGTCCTGTCCGTGAGGCCCTGCGCCAGGCCCGACAGCGCATCGAGGAACCCGGCCGAGTCCCGGTCGGGCTGCGACGGCGATCCTCCGTGGATGACCCATTGGTCCGAGAGGATGTCGGCCAGAAGATCCTCGTCGCCGGTGTCCAGCGCCACGTAGTACCGGTCCAGCATGTCGAGCGCCCGGCTGCGGTCGAGAAGCGGCGAGGCCAGCGCGTCGGCGAAATGCCCCACGTCCGGCTCCGCCGACCGCAGGCGCAGGTAGCCCAGCACCTGGTTGTCGCGCCCGGGGTCGAGCACCAGGACCTCGCCCTCGAACACCCGGAACTGCGTCAGCTCCTCGATGTTGGTGTAATGGCTGACGAGCAGCAGCGGCCCCGACCGCTCCGGGTCGCCGTCCCAGGCCGAGATCAGGTCGCGCAGCGCGGCGGTGCTTCGGGCGCCCTGCAGCGACAGCAGCAGGTTGAGCTCCGCGTCGGAGGCGACCGGCATGGTCGCCGCAATCTCCGGGTCCACCCGGTCGAAGCCTTCGAGGAGGGCCTCCACCGTCTGCTGGTTGCGGCACCACTGGCTGGCTACGATCCGCGACGGCAGCACGTCGTTCGCCGCCATCAGCGTGCCCAGGTTGCGCATGTCCTCCGCGCCCGCCTCGCTCAGCACCCGCT
>NZ_CXPG01000019.1 GCF_001403735.1 Jannaschia rubra | reverse complement strand
CCGGTCGATGTGCAGGATGCTGTCGAAGTGCGGATCATATCGACGGTTCAGATCCTGGATCACCTTCCGATATCCGGGGGCCTTGTCCGTACAGATGGAAACGGGCCGGTAGAGGCGTACATTCTCGATGGCCTGCTTCAAAAAGGCTTTGGCAGCTCTAGCATCACGCCTTGCTGTCAGCCGGAAGTCGATGAACTGGCCAGTGTGTTCTACGGCACGCCAGAGGTAACGCCACTTGCCGCCTACACGAATATAGGTCTCGTCAACGTGCCAATTCAGCCCCCGCCAGCTGCGGTGATTGTAGGCGCGCCGAGCGATCTCGGGGCCGAATTTCTGGACCCGGCGGAAAACCGTAGCCCGATCCACCGTGATCCCTCGCTCTGCCAACAGATCACTGACATCTTGGTACGAGAGGGGAAACCGGCAGTACCACCGGACGGCAAGCAGGATCACCTCTCGCGGAAACCGATATCCCTTGAACGGATCGTGTCGCATGGCATCCTTCCTCTACATCGGCAGTCGGAAGCAGCATCGCCGTTAGATGATCGACAACGCAACAGTCCCCTGGATTTCGTCCATGACCAGTTTGCTGACGGCCAGCGCTTCCGGGTTCTCGACGTGGTCGACGACGCCACCCGGGAATGCCTCGCGGCGATCCCGGACACCTCGATCTCCGGACGCCGCGTTGCGCGTGAGTTCACGGCCCCGATCGAGCGCCGCGGGAAGCCAGGAATGATTGTCAGCGACAATGGGACGGAACTGACCGGTAACGCGATTTTGCGGTGGTGCTCCGAGCGCCGGATCGAATGGCATTACATCGCGCCGGGCAAGCCGATGCAGAACGGTTTCGTCGAGAGTTTCAACGGGCGCATGCGCGACGAGCTGCTCAACGAAACCATGTTCCGAAATCTGGCTCATGCACGTGTCGTAATCGCCGCCTGGGCTGCCGACTATAACATCGAACGCCCGCTTTCGGCTTTGGATTGCCAAACCCCAGCCGACTATGCGCGGACCCTGACCGCCGCAATCGCCCGCCCCGCTGCGCGAGATGAAAGCTCCGCGCGTCGGGCAATCGCTCAACCTGCGCCAAACGGCGTAAACAAAAACCGGGCTCCGGTCGCGGCTGGATGAACGTTCAGTGGCAGGTCACTTGGGCTTCCTGCGCCAGACGGCCATCAGTAGCGCTTGCAGGGCGAGCTCCGTCGTCATGCGAGGTTGCATCGACCAGCCGACGACGCGCCGGGAGAAGAGGTCAATAACGACGGATAGGTACAACCAGCCCTCGTGGGTCCGTACGTACGTGATGCCGGTCACCCAAGCCTGGTCCGGCGCATCGACGTCGAACTGGCGGTCCAGCCGGTTCTCCGCGACAACCGCGGGCTTACCG
The DNA here is from genome assembly GCF_001403735.1 of Jannaschia rubra. Classification (GTDB taxonomy): domain Bacteria; phylum Pseudomonadota; class Alphaproteobacteria; order Rhodobacterales; family Rhodobacteraceae; genus Jannaschia; species Jannaschia rubra. The sequence continues at coordinate 33,234 of NZ_CXPG01000019.1, read as the reverse complement.
CCATACCGTCCTGGTCGTCGACGATAGCCGATCTGGGCTGCGATCCCCACACGGTTCGCCAGTCGCGCTACCCGGTTCGGCGAGCATGTCTCGGCAGCTCATACAGCGGCCTATTCGCGCCGTTGTACACGCAGCCCGTGACGAAGCAAATGCGCCTCGAGCGTTTCCCATTCCGATACATGACGGTGTTCGACAGAATGGGCGTAAATCACTGATCGTTCTCGGGAAAAGGTTTTACTGGAGTATCTGCATCGGCAACTGATGATCGTGCTTTATGTAACAACCGGGCCGCCCGCCCCCCAGTCACTCCCCGAAGCGGAGCTGGACCTTGACCGAGCGGCTGCGGTCGGCGGCGGCTTCGAAGGCCTCGGCGGCGTCCTCCAGGGGCCAGGTGCCGGTGACGACCGGGCGGACGTCGATGCGGCGGGTGCCGATCATCTCCACGGCCTCGGCGAACTCCGCGTCGAAGCGGAAGGTGCCCAGAAGGGCGATCTCCTTGCCCACCAGCACGTTGAGCGGCAGCGACGTGGGGCCGCCCATGCCCACCTGCACCAGCCGTCCGCGCGGACGCAGGCAGTCGATGGCCTGCGCGATGGCCGGGGCGGCGGCGGAACATTCGAAGACGACGTCGAACTGGCCCTTCTCGGCCTTCCAGGGGTCGAGCGCACCGGGGTCGCGGGCCACGTTGATCGTGCGGTGCGCGCCCATGCGGCGGGCCACGTCGAGCGGCGCGTCCTGCAGGTCGGTCACGACGATCTCGGCCGCGCCCGCCTCGGCCGCCGCCGCGGTGCAGAGCGCGCCGATGGGCCCCGCCCCGGTGACGAGCACGCGCCGGCCGGCAAGCTCGCCCGCGATGCGCGCGGCATGGAGGCAGACGGCCAGCGGCTCGGCGCAGGCGGCTTCGGCCAGGGTGACGTTGCCGGGCACGGGCACGCATTGCGCCGCGCCGACGTTCACGCGGTCGCGGAACAGGCCCTGCGCATGGGGCAGATACATGGCCGACCCGAGGAACGTCATGTTCAGGCACTGGTTGGGCAGCCCCTCGCGGCAGAACCGGCAGTCGCCGCAGGGGTGGCTGGGGTTCACCGCGACGAGCGTTCCGACCGCCGGTCCGCCCACGCCTTCGCCCAGGGCCGCGACATGGCCCGCGGCCTCGTGGCCCAGGATGATCGGCTCGCGCACCCGGATCGTGCCGATGCCGCCCTCCTGGTAGTAGTGCATGTCCGACCCGCAGATGCCCCCCGCCCCGATGGCCACCTGGATCTGGCCGGGGCCGGGCGCGGTGGCGGGTTCGGTCTCGACCCGAAGGTCGTTCCGGGCGTGAAGGCGGCAGATGCGGACGGTGTCGGCGGTCATGGTCGGGGTTCCTTTCGTCCGCCTTCAGCGCAGGAGCGAGGGCAGCCAGGTGGAGATTGCGGGAATGTAGCTGACGGCGAGCAGGACGAGCAGGTTCGTCGCCAGGAACGGCAGGATGGCGCGGACGACCGGCCCGAGCGGCAGGCGCGCGATGTTGGCGCAGACGAACAGGCAGACGCCCACCGGCGGCGTGGTCAGCCCGATCATCAGGTTCAGCACCATGATGATCGCGAAGTGGAGCGGATCGACGCCCACCGCCGTGGCCAGTTGCAGCAGCGGCACGAACAGGATGATGAGCGCGGCGATCGTCTCCATGAACATGCCGACGAAGAGCAAAAACAGGTTGATGAGCAGGATGACCACGATCCGGCTGTCGGTGATCGACAGGATGCCGCTGGCGATCGCCTGGGGGATGCGTTCGGACACCAGGATCCAGCCGAAGACGTTGGCGAAGCCCACCAGCGCCAGGATCCCGGCGGAGGATATCGCGCTGTCGACCACGATGCCCGGCAGCGCCCGCCAGGGCAGCTCGCGGTAGATCAGCCCGCCCACCACCAGCGCATAGACGCTGGCCACGATGGCCGTCTCGGTCGGCGTGGCGAGGCCCGAGAGCAGGCCGTAGATGATGATCGCCGTCATCGCCAATGCCCAGGACGCCGACCCGAAGGAGCGCGCGACCTCGCCCCAGCCCTGCCAGGCCTGCCGGGGAAAATCGCGGCGCCGCGAGATGACGTAGCATGTCACCATCATCGCCAGTCCCATGAGGATGCCCGGCACGGCGCCCGCCACGAACATCTGCCCCACCGATATGCCCGAGAGCGAGCCGACGATGATCATGGGCACCGAGGGCGGGATGATCGGCCCCACGGTCGACGACGCCGCCGTCACCGCCGCCGAGAAATCGGCCGGATAGCCCGCCTTCTTCATGCCGGGGATCATCACGCCGCCGATGGAGGCCGCATCGGCCACCGCCGTCCCGGTGATGCCCCCGAACAGCATCGAGGCGGCGATGTTCGTCAGCCCGAGGCCGCCGCGCACCCAGCCCACGATGGCCGAGGCGAAGCGGATGATGCGCTGCGTGATGCCGCCCCGGTTCATCAGGTTGCCCGCCAGGATGAAGCCCGGAATGGACAGGAGCACGAAGACGTCCATGCCCGCATACATCTTCTGCGGGATGACGACCGGGTTCAGCCCGGTCCAGAGGATGTAGGCCAGCGAGGCGAGGCCCAGGGTCGCCGCGACCGGGATGCCGATGGCGAGGCCCAGGACGAAGACAGACAGAAGGATGGTGACGTCCATGGCCCTAGCCCTCGCTCTCGTCGGTCAGGCGGTGCGGCCGCCCGTCGGTGGTGCCCGCCAGCATCCCCACGACCCGCAGGAGCGCGAAGAACCCCAGAAGCGCCAGCAGCAGGAACATGCTGAAATGCACGAAGGACATCGTCACCCCGAGCGCGGGCGAGGTCTGGAAGGCGCCGATGGCGGTGAACTTCCAGGCCATCGGCAGGAGGTAGAACCCGAGGACCGCGACCGCGACGGCCGAGACGAGGCGCAGCACCCAGGACGCGCGCTCCGGAAGGCTCTCGATGATGACGTCGACGTTCACGAGCTCCCCCGAGCGCAGCGACAGCCCGGCGCCGAGGGCGGCGAGGTAGAGGAGCGCGAAGCGCGACATCTCCTCGGTCCAGACGGGGGAATTGCCGCCGAAGCGCCCCGCGACCTGAAGCAGCACCGCCCCGATGAGCACGAGGAAGGCAAACCCCAGAAGGGCGCGGAACAGGACCACGAGAACGGTCTCCAACATCAGGACGAAACGCATGGGCCGGCTCCTTACACGGCAGGGGCCGCCGCCCGGTCGGGGGCGGCGGCGGGGCGGGTCAGTTGCCCGCGGATTGCTCGGCGAAGAGCTCTTCGACCACGGGGCGGATGTCCTCGCCCACGTTCGACAGCACGGCGTCGCGCGCGCGGTCGGCGAAGGCGGCGTTGTCCACCTCGACGAAGGTCATGCCGGCGTCTTCCAGCGCCTGGCGGTCCGTGTCGAGGCTTTCGAGGAACAGTTCGCGCTCGTAGTCCTGCGCGATCTGCGCGGCCTCCTGGATCGCGGCGCGGTCCTCGTCGGAAAGCTGGGTCCAGGTCTGCTCCGAGATGGTCAGGTAGATCCAGGACCGGACATGGTCGGTCAGGTTCACGAAGTCCTGCACCTCGGCGAAGCTGGCCGAGCGGATCAGGGCGAGCGGGTTCTCCTGCGCGTCGATGGTGCCGTTCTGGAGCGAGGTGAAGACCTCCGAGAAGGCCATGGGCGTGGGCTGCGCGCCGAGCGCCGACCAGACGTTCACGAACAAAGGCACGTTGGGCACGCGCATCTTGAGGCCGTTCAGGTCGTCGGGGCTCCTGATCTCGCGGTTCGCGGTCAACTCGCGGGGGCCGCGCGCGAAATAGGCCAGCGGCCGGATCTGCGCGTTCTCGACGATCTGCTGCTCGATCCGGTCGCCGATCTCGCCGGAGGCCACCTCGTCCATCCGCTCCAGCGAGTCGTAGGCATAGGGCACGGCCAGAAGGGCGGCCATGGGGGCCCAGTTCTGCAGGCTCTCGCCGGTGATGGTCATGTCGACGGTGCCGAGCTGCATCCCGTTGATGAGGTCGATCTCCTTGCCCAGCGACTCGTTGGGGAAGACCTCGACGGCGATGCGCCCGTCGGTCAGGCGCTCCACCTCCTCGGCGAACTTCACCGAGGCCTGGTGCCAGGAGTTGTCCTCGTTGGCGAGGTGGCCGAGTTGCAGCGTGCGTTCCTGCGCGGCCAGCGGTCCGGCCAGGACGGCCAGCGCCGTGGCGAGGGCGATGGATTTCATCGGTTTCATGGATCTCTCCTCCTTGGTGAACATGGCCGGGGGTCCGGCCCGGATGTGCTGCCCGGTCGTCCGGGGGCGGTCACAGGTTATAGGCCTCCCGCGCCAGATCATGCGCCAGCAGGGGGGCGACCTCGAAGGCCTCCTCCTCGTCCAGCCGGTGCGTCACGACCATCTCGGCCAGCCAGCCGCTGTCGACGCGGCGGGCCACGTCGTGCCGCGCCGGAATCGAGCAGAGCGCGCGGGTGTCGTCGTTGAACCCCACGGTGTTCAGAAGGCCCGCCGTCTCGGTCGCGCTCTCCCGGAAGCGGCGCATCCCCTCGTAGCTGTCGTGGAACCACCAGGGCGGCCCCAGCCGCAGGCAGGGCCAGGCCCCGGCCAGGGGCGCCAGTTCGCGGGCATAGGTGCCCTCGTCCAGCGTGAACAGGATCAGGCGCAGCCTGGGGTCGAAGCCCACGGCATCCAGAAGCGGCCGCAGCGCCTGCGGAAAGCTGACCGGCACGGGAATGTCGAAGCCGCGGTCCGGGCCGTGGTCGCGCCGCACGCGTGCCGAATGGCCGCGCAGCGCGCCCGCGTGAAGCTGCATCACCAGCCCGTCGTCGCAGGACATGCGCGCCATCTCGGTCAGCATCTGGGCGCGGAACAGCTCCGCCTCCGCCGCCCCCGCCCGGCCCGCCCGCACCCGGTCGAACAGCGCGCGCGCCTCCGGGGGGGGCAGGTCGGCGGTCTGCGGCGTGGGGTGGCCGTGGTCGGTGGCCGTCGCGCCCATTTCCGCGAAGACCGCCCGCCGCGCCCGGTGCGCGTCGAGATAGCCCGCCCAGGTGCCCGTGTCGCAGCCCGTGATCCCGCCCAGCCGGTCGAGGTTGGCGGCGAAGCCCTCGGCCTCGGGGTCGATCACCGCGTCGGGGCGATAGGTCGGCACCACGCGGCCCGACCAGCCGTCCTCGCGCGCCTTCCGGTGCCACGACAGGTCGTCGAGCGCTGAATCCGTCGTGGCGATCGCCTCGATCCCGAACCGCTCATAGAGCGCGCGGGGCCGGTAATCAGGCCGCGCCAGCCGCTCGGCGATGGCGTCGTAGGCCGCGTCGGCGGTCGCGGCCGACAGCCGCCGGTCGATCCCGAACAGCCGCGACATCGCGTCGTCCAGCCACATCCGCGACGGCGTGCCCCGGAACAGGTGGTAATGCGCGGCAAAGGTCCGCCAGATCGTGCGCGGGTCGGTCTCGGCCCCCGGCCCGATGCCCAGGGCGGCGAAGGGCACGCCCTGGCTCACCAGCATCCGGGTGACGTAGTGGTCGGGCGTCACGAACAGTGCCGCGGGGTCGGAGAACGCCTCGTCCGCGCCCCACCAGCGCGGGTCGGTATGCCCGTGCGGCGACACGATGGGCAGGTCCGCGACGGCATCGTGGAGCGCGCGGGCGAGCCTCCGCGTGGCGGGATCGGCGGGAAACAGGCGGTCGGGATGCAGCAGGGGGGCCGCCTCGTCCCCGTGCGCCGCCCGCGTCATCGTCCCGCCCGCCCGAAGTGGTCCGGCAGGGCCTCGGCCACGGCGGGCAGATCCTCCAGGATGCGGCGCAGGTGGTCGCGCATGTGCGCCTCGGCCGCGTCGGCGTCGCTCCGGCCGATGGCCCGGACGATGTCGCGGTGCTGGCCGACCAGCGCCGGGCGCGGGAAGGTCCGCGCGCTCAGGTTGCGGACGCGGTCCATCTGCGTCTTGAGCGGTTGCAGGTAGTCCCATCCCCGCGCCTGCCCCGCGATCTCGGCCAGGCGGCGGTGGAAGGCCTCGTCCAGGGCCATGAAGGGCTGCGGGTCGGGCAGGCCGGCCACCTCGTCCTGCGCGGCCAGCATCGCGTCGAGATCCGCCAGGTCGTCGGGCGTGGCCGTGGCGGCGATGCGGCGCACGATACTGGTCTCGACCGCCTCGCGCACGAATTGCGCGGCCATGACGGCGTCGATGTCGATTCGGCTGACGTAGCTGCCGCGTTGCGGCCGCACCTCGATCAGGGCCGCCTCGGCCAGCTTGATGAAGGCCTCGCGCACCGGCTGGCGGCTGGTGCCGTAGGCGACGGCGATCTCGGCCTCCGACAGGCGGGTGCCGGGGGCCAGTTCCCCGTTCAGGATGCGCTCGCGCAGGCGGCGGAACAGCTGCGGGCCGACGTTCCTGCCGGTCTCCAGTTCCCCCGTCGCGCTGTCGATGCCTGATGCCATGCGCCGCCCCCTGCCCCCGAGTCGTAAGACCCGCGCACCATACTAGTCAACAAAATCCTTCTGCGCTATCGTCGCGCCATCGGGGCCTATGGAAAGGGAGATCGGACATGCGGCAGACCTGGCGGTGGTTCGGGCCACAGGATCGCGTCTCGACGGACGACATGCTTCAGGCGGGCGTCGAGGGCGTCGTCTCGGCGCTCCACCACGTGCCCACGGGCACCGTCTGGACCCCGCAGGAGATCGCCCGCCGGCAGAAGGAGATCGCGACGCGCCCGGGCGGCACCCCCTCCGGCCTCGCCTGGGAGGTGGTCGAGAGCCTGCCCGTGTCCGAGGACATCAAGCGCCAGACCGGCGACTGGCGCGCCCACATCGACGCCTGGAAGACCTCGATGCGGAACCTGCGGGCCGCGGGCCTCCGGGTGATCTGCTACAACTTCATGCCGATCCTCGACTGGACGCGCACCGACCTCGTGCATCGCCTCTCCACCGGGGCCACCTGCATGCGCTTCGACCTGCCGACCTTCGCGGCCTTCGACCTGCACATCCTGGAACGCCCCGGCGCGGGGCAGGACTATTCCGCCGAAACCGGCGCCGCCGCGCGGGAGGTTTTCGACGCCATGGACGACGCCGACAAGGACGGCCTCGTCCGCAACGTGGTCTTCGGCCTGCCGGGCGCGGCCGAGAACTTCTCGCTGGGCGACCTGCGCCACCACCTGTCGCTTTATGCTGGCACCGATGCCGACCGGCTGCGCGCCAACCTGATCGACTTTTTGTCGGAGGTGGCGCCCCTGGCGCAGGACCTGGGCCTGCGCCTCTGCTGCCACCCAGACGACCCGCCCTTCCCGCTTCTGGGGCTGCCGCGCATCATGTCGACCGAGGACGACTACGCCCGCGTCATGGCGGCGGTGGATGTGCCCGCGAACGGCATCACGCTCTGCTCGGGCTCGCTCGGGGCGCGGCCCGACAACGACCTGCCCGGCATGATGGAGCGGCTGGGCGACCGGGTGCATTTCCTGCACCTGCGCAACGTCCGGCGCGAGACCCCCGACATCCGCGGCACCTTCCACGAGGCCGCGCATCTGGAGGGCGACACCGACATGGTCGCCCTCATCGCCGCCGTCCTGCGGCAGGAGGCCGCGCGCCGGGGTGCGGGGCGCGAGGACGCGTCGATCCCCTTCCGCCCCGACCACGGGCAGGACATCCTCGACGACCAGACCCGGCAGGCGCAGCCGGGCTATCCCGCGATCGGGCGGCTCAAGGGGCTAGCGGAACTGCGCGGCATCATGACGGCGCTGAGCCACGACACCTGGGGCCTGCGCGCATGAGCCCGCGCCTGACCCGCCTGTCGGATGTGACCGGCCCCGCCGCCCTGCCCGCCTATGACCCCGCCGCGCACGGCGTGGGCATCGTGCACCTGGGCCTCGGCGCCTTTCACCGCGCGCATCAGGCGGCGATGACCGACGACGCCCTGTCGCGGGACGGCGGCGACTGGCGCATCGCGTCGGTCAGCCTGCGCTCCAGGGACGTGGCGGCGGCGATGGCGGCGCAGAACGGCCTCTACACCCTGATCGAGCGGGACGAGGCGGGGATGCGCGGCCGCGTCGTGGCCGCCATCGCCCGCACCATCGCCGCCGACCCGGCCGCCACGCTGGACGCGCTCTGCGATCCGGGCGTGCGGGTCGTGACGCTGACGGTGACGGAAAAGGGCTATGGCATCGACCGCGCCACCGGCGGGCCGGACCCGGAGAACGCCGCCGTCCGCGCCGACCTGGAAACCCCCGACGCCCCCGCGGGCGTGCTGGGCCTGCTGGTGGCCGCGCTGCGGCGGCGGCGGGAGGCGGGGGCGGCGCCCTTCACGGTGCTCTGCTGCGACAACCTCCCCCACAACGGCGCCTTCCTGCGGGGCGGCGTGACGGGCTTCGCGCGCCGGCTCGACCCGGACCTCGCGGACTGGATCGCAAGGACCGTGGCCTTTCCGTCGTCCATGGTCGATCGCATCACCCCCGCCGCGACCGGGGCCACCCGGCGCGACGCCGAAGCCCTGACCGGCTGCACGGACGAGGCCGCGGTCGAGACCGAGCCCTTCGTGCAATGGGTGATCGAGGACCGATTCCCCCGGGGCCGCCCCGCCTGGGAAGCCGGCGGCGCGCTTTTCGTGGCCGACGTCGACCCCTATGAGCGGATGAAGCTGCGGATGCTCAACGGCGCCCATTCGATGATGGCCTATGCGGGCTTTCTGTCCGGGCGTGAATTCGTGCGCGACGTCATGGCCGATGCGGTGCTGGCCGCGCGGGTCCGCGACCACCTGGGCGCGGCGGCGGCGACGCTGGCGCCGCTCGACGGGATGGATTTCGCCGATTACGCGGCGCAGTTGCAGGACAGGTTCCGCAACCCCGCCATCGCCCACCGCACGGCCCAGATCGCCATGGACGGATCGGAAAAGATGCCGCAGCGCATCTGGTCGCCCGCCTGCGACGCGCTGGACGCCGGGCAGGACATCGACGCCTTCGCCTTCGCCACCGCGGCCTGGATGCGGTATTGCCGCGGCGTGGACGAGACGGGCAAGGCCCACGACCTGAACGACCCGCGCGCCCAGGCCCTGTCGGCGGCGGCCGCGGGCGAGGACGCGGAGGCCGTCTCGGACGCCTTCCACCGCCTGCCCAACCTCATCCCGCCGGCGCTGCGGGACGACCGGGCCTGGCGGGCGGCCGTGGGCGGCAGCCTGTCCACGATCCTGCGCCATGGCATGAAGGCCGCCGCGGCGGGCCGCCATGCGGGCGGGGGCACAGTTTCGGACAATTAACACCAAGTTGAAGCCATGCTTTGGCCCGCTTCTGTTGCCATCTCCGCACCAGAGCTTCCCTGACGGGGGGACTGCTGATCCCGGTGGACGGAGCGCATGGGCGACGAGCGGCACATTGATGCGGTGATGGAGCGGCCGGAAGCCACCGACGAGCTTCCGCCCGGAACCCGGCTCCTGCACGGGCAGTACCGCATCGACTCCTTCCTCGACGCGGGCGGCGTCTGGGACATCGACGACGGGGAAGACGACGACGACGCCCTGGCGCTCGACCTGATGGCCCGCGTGGCCGGCGACGTGGCCCGCGACCGGGGTGCCACCCTGCCGCCGGGCGCCCTGCCGCTCCCCCCCTGCGAGGCGCGCCCCGGGGCCCCCGCCCGCAGCCGCCGCCCCCGGACGCGGCTTTTGGGGTTCGACGGCTCGGGCGGCGATGCGCCCGACCCGTTCCGCGGCGCCCCCCCGGCCGAGGCGCCCGCGCGGGCGCGCTTTCCCGTGGGCCGGCTCCTGGTGGTCGAGGGGCCGGGCCGGGGCGAATGTTTCGTGCTGACGCAGGGCATGTCGCAGATCGGGCGCGGCCACGACCAGACGGTGCAGCTCGACTTCGGCGACACCGCCATCTCCCGGTCGAACCACGCCGCGGTGGTCCATGACGGCGACACGCGCAGCTTCCTTCCGGGCCACGGCGGCAAGTCCGACATCGTGCGCCTGAACGCCCGCCCCGTCATCGCCAACGAGGTGCTGTCGAACGGCGACCTGATCCGCCTGGGCGAGACGGTGCTGCGGCTCGTCACGCTCTGCGGGTCCGATTTCGACTGGTCCGACGGCGCGGCCCCGGACGACGCAGAGAGCGACGATGTGGCGATCGCCTGAGCCGCGCCACGACGTCGCCTCCGCCCTGGTCCGGGGCGGGCGCAGCCAGCAGGAGGACGCGGTCCTCGCCGATTTCCCCTGCGGCACGGACGGCGGCATCGCGGTGCTGTCGGACGGCATGGGCGGCCATGCGGCGGGCGACGTCGCCTCCCGGATCGTCGTGACCGAGGTCCATGCCGACCCCGCCTTCGCCCGCCCGGCCTTCGCCGCTGACGAATCCGCCATCCCCCGCCATCTCGCCCGCGCGGCCCACGCCGCCAACGCCGCCGTGCGCCACCACGTCCGGACCCACCCCCAGACGCGGGGCATGGGCGCCACGCTGGTGTCGGTGGTGCTGGTGGGCGACCGGATGTTCTGGATGTCGATGGGCGACAGCCCGCTCTACCTGCTGCGGGGCGGCCGGCTGCACCGGCTCGACGAGGATCACTCCCTCGCCCCCCGCATCGACCTGATGGCGGACCGGGGGCTCATCACGCCCATGGCGGCGCGCGACCGTTCCGACCGGCACTGCCTGACCTCGGTCATCCCGGGCGGCGAGGTGGCGGGCCGCGACTGCCCCGCCCTGCCCTTCGCGCTGCGGCCGGGCGACGTGGTGCTCATGGCCTCCGACGGGGTGCAGGTCCTCGATGCGGCGACCATCGGGCGCATCCTGCACCGCAACCGCCGCCGCCCCGCCGCCCGCATCGCGGCGTGCCTGCTGTCCGCGCTCGGGGATCTGGCCGATCCCGACCGGGACAACGTCGCCCTCTGCGTCATCAAGCCGAACCCGGCGCGCGCCCCGGCCGCCGCGGCCCCCCTCGCCCAAGGAGCCCGACCATGACCCCCCGACCCGACCCCCTGGCGCCGGTGCGCGCGCGGCTCGACGCGGCGCTGGCCGCGGGCGTCCTGCCCCCGGACGCCCGCGCCGAGGCGCAGGCCCTGGTCGCACGGATGGACGTGCCGGTGCGCGTGGTGCTGATGGGGCCGCCGCGCGGGGGCCGGTCGGCGGTGCTGAACCTGCTGGCGGGCGCGCGGGTGGTGCCCGACGGCCTGCGCCTGCCGACGCTCAGGCTGGTGGCGGGGTCGCGGCGCATGGCCCGGCTGACGCAGGCCGACGGCCGCGTCGAGACGCTGTCCGACCCCGACCCCGAAACCCTCGCCGCGCGCGGGGCGGTCTTCGTCGAGATGACGGCCGACCTGCCCGCGCTCGGCCGGATCTCCCTGCTCGAGGTGGTCGCCGGCCCCGACCCCGAGGCGCAGGCCCGCGCCGCCGCCTGGGCCGCGCGCCGCGCCGACATCGCGATCTGGTGCAGCCGGACCTTCGACGCGGGCGAGGCGCGCGTCTGGCGCGGCCTGCCCGCCGCGCTGCGCGGCCACGGCATCCTGCTGCGGACCCATGCGGACGATCTGGGCGGGCCGGAGGCGCGCGCCGCCGCGATCCGCGCGCTCGGCGAGGCGGCGGGCGCCGACTTCCCCCACGTCCTCGCCATCGACACGCCCGAGGCGCTGGCCGCGCGCGACACGGACGGCCCCGGCGGCATCGACCGCGCCCGCCTGCGCGCCAGCGGCGGCCAGACCCTGATCGCCACGGTGCTGCGCCAGCTCGACGACGGGCGGCAGGCGCTGGCGGACCGGGCCGACGTGCTGCTCTGCCGTCACGGGCTGGAGGCGATCGCCCCCGTGTCCGCCCCGTCCCCCGCCGCCACCCGCCGCGCCTTCGAGGAGGCGGTGGAGCGCCTCGCCCGCGCCGGCCGCGACATGACGCAGGGCGCCGCGACCCCCACGGAGGTGATGCGCCGCTCGGTCGCCGAGCTCGTCTGGCTCGACGGGCATCTGGACGCCGTGCCCGGCACCGACCCCCTGCTCGCCGCCGCCCGCGACGCCGCCACCCGCGCCGCCGACATGGCGCAGCTCATGCAGGTCGAGAACCGCGACAGCGCCGCCGTCGAAGCCGTCAGCCTGATGATCCAGCTCCGCCACACCCTGACCCGCGACCTGCGGATGGTGGCCTGAGCCAAGCTATAACAGGGCAGAGTTGCTCGAAGGCCGATCGCACGCGGGCACCGTCGATCCTGCGGCGCGATATCCAGCCCGGCAGCCGCGAGTTCGGCCGGTCCGCCAAGTTGACGGTGCCCTCGCGCCGCCGGGATCGGGGCGGCGGGGATCGAGATCTTCCAGCACGGATCGGGCGAGACCCTCGCCACCTCCATGGCCTCGGCGGTCGAGAACGGGGAGCCGACGAGCCTGATCGGCAAATACGACATGACGCAGGTGGATCTCGGCCCCTTCGACGAGGAGGCCTGGGCCTGCACCGTCGATGCCACCTGCGAGGACGCCGGGATGACGGCCTATGCCTCGACGCCCGTCATCACGGTCGTGACCACGACCTTCGGCGAGGACCATCCCGAACGGGCCGCGTCCCTGTCGAAGCTGACCTTCGCCAACGCCCGGATGAGCGAGGTGCTGGCCTGGCAGAAGGACAATTCCGCCACGGCGGAGGCGGCGGCGGTCCATTTCCTGACCGCCTGTCCCGACGTCTGGCCCGCCTGGCTCGACGATGCCGTCCGCGGGAACCTTGCCGGCCTGATCGACTGACGACCGACGATTCCGGCGACGGGCCCCCCCGGGCGCCGGTCGAACGTGCGGATCGGGGGGCCGGAATGCCGCGGCCCCCGCAGGCCCCCCGCAATGTTCAAACTTTCACCATTTTGAAGCCATATCCAGGACAATCCGTCGCGGTCTGGTTGCCGCAGGGGCGCATCCGCGTGCGCTGCCGACCGCAACGAGGAATAAACCGATGGACATGAGCAGGATCGAAGACGGCACCGCCGATGCCATCGCGCTGCCGGGCGGCGCGACCCCTGCCCCGACTTCGACCACGGCCCCCGCTCCTGCTCCCGTCGCGATCCCGCCGGCGGGGCTTTCCCGTCTGGCGGAGCTTCGCGACGAGATCGACGCCCTGCGCGAGGTGCTGCGCGACATCGAGGCCATCGGCGGCGACGACATCGCCCGCAAGGTGCGCCAGATGATCCACGAACTCGACACGTTCGAGCCGGGCGTGACGATGATCGGGCAGATCAAGTCGGGCAAGACCACGCTGGTCAACGCCATGGCCGGCCATCCGGGCCTCCTGCCCGCCGACGTGAACCCCTGGACCTCGGTCGTCACCTCGCTGCACCTCGGCGTGCCGCGGCACGCCGACGCCCCCGCCGCCTCGTTCCGCTTCTTCGACCGCGACGAATGGGACCATCTCGTCCGCAACGGCGGCCGCATCGGCGACCTGTCGGCCCGCGCCGGCGCCGACGACGAGGTGCACAAGCTGCGCCGGCAGGTCGCCGCCATGCGCGACAAGACCCGCGAGCGGCTCGGCCGCCGGTTCGAGCTCCTGCTGGGGCAGAGCCACGACTACGCCGCCTTCGACGACGCGCTGGTCAAGCGATACGTCTGCATGGGCGACGATTTCGACGCCCTCTCGCGCGAGGAACAGCAGGGGCAGTTCGCCGACATCACCCGTTCGGCCGACCTCTACCTCGGGGCGGGCGGCCTGCCGGTGCCGCTGTGCATCCGCGACACGCCGGGCGTCAACGACACCTTCATGATGCGCGAGCAGATCACCATCCGCGCCCTGCGCGACAGCCGCACCTGCGTCGTCGTCCTGTCGGCGCACCAGGCGCTGTCGACCACGGACATGGGGCTGATCCGCCTGATCTCCAACGTGAAATCGCGCCAGATCCTGATCTTCGTCAACCGCATCGACGAACTTTCCGACCCCGCGACCCAGGTCCCCGAGATCCGCGCCAGCCTGGCCGACACCCTGGCCCGCGCCGGCGCCCCCGAGGATATCGAGGTGATCTTCGGCAGCGCCGCCTGGGCCAACGCGGTGCTGACCGGGGGGCTCGACGACATGGACCCCGAGGCCGCCATGGCGCTCCAGAACCAGGCCGCCGCCACGCCCGGGGTGGCGGGGATGGACGCCGCCGCGATGGCCTGGACCCTGTCGGGGGTGCCCGCGCTCTACGGGGCGATCGGCGACAGGCTGGTCGAGGGGCCGGCCGCGCGGCTGCTGTCGGGCCTGCGCCGGCGGGCGGCGAACTATGTCTCGGGGCTGCGCGCCTCGGGCAAGATCGTGTCGCTGCGGTCGGGCGCGACCGAGGTGCGCGCCATGGAGGCCCCCCGCGTCGAGGCCCTGCTGGAGGACATCCGCCTGCGCTGCGTCGCCGAGATGGAGGCCCGGCTCGACCGGGTGTTCGCGGATTTCGCGGCCCGGATCGACCAGGTCCACGCCCGGTTCCTGGAACGCGCGCTCGAATCCCTGCTCCAGCACCTCGAGACCCACGGCGAGGGCGAGGTCTGGAACTACAGCCCCGACGGCCTGCGGATGCTGCTGCGGACCAGCTGTCAGGTGATGCGCCGCAACTATGCCCGCGCCTGCGAGGAAGGCTTCGCCATCGCCGCGATGGAATTGACCACCGCCTACGGCCGCATCTTCTCGGTCGAGGTCGAGAACTTCATGGTCGACCCCCCCGAGGCGCCCGAGACGCCGCCGCCGGTGGCGCTGGCGCAGACCCTCGCGCTCGACCTCAGGACGTCGTGGTGGAAGGGCTGGTGGGGCCGGCGGCGGGGCTACCGGGCCCTCGCCCGCGGCTTCCGCGACCTGATCGCCGCCGAGACCGCGCCCATGGTGGACGAGCTCAAGGTCCGGCAGGCGGGCGAGTTGCGGATCATGGGCCTCAACCGGCTGGAGGGGTTCCTCGCCGAACAGCGCGTCGTGCTGTCCGACATCTGCCGCAAGACCGAGATCGGCCTCGACGAGCTGCACGGCCTGTTCGGCGTCACCGCGCAGGACGAGCGCGAGCAGCTGTTCGAGCTGATCCTCGATGAGCTCGACGTGGACGGCCCGGAGGACATGGAATGACCGGCATGCCCCCCCTGCCCGACCCGGAGGCCGCCGCCCCCGCGCGCCGCCCCCGCATCGCCATCATGGGCGAGTTCAGCGTGGGCAAGAGCACCCTGTCGAACCTGCTTCTGGGCGCGCGCGCCCTGCCCGAGAAGGTCACCGCCACGCGCCTCTCGCCCGTCTGGCTGACCGAAGGGGACGGCCCCGCGGTGCGCGTCGCCCTGGACGGGACCGAGACCGAGGTGCCCCTGGCCGACATCGCCTCCGTCCCCGTGGACGGCACCCGCCACATCCGCCTGCCGATGCGCGCCGAGATCCTGAAGCACTGCGACCTGATCGACCTGCCCGGCATCTCGGACCCGAACATGGACCCCGAGGTCTGGCGCCGCGCGCTCGACGGGGTGGACATGGTGCTCTGGTGCACCCATGCGACCCAGGCCTGGCGCCGGTCGGAGGATGCCGTCTGGAACGACATGCCCGAGGCGGTGCGCGCGCGGAGCCTGCTTCTGGTCACGCGGTTCGACAAGCTGACGACCGAGCGCGACCGCGCCCGCGTGCTGCACCGCGTGGCCACCGAGACGGCGGGCCGGTTCCGCGCGGTCTTTCCCGTCTCGCTCACCCGCGCGCGGGCCGGGCGCGCGGATGCGAAAGCCTGGCACGACAGCGGCGCGGAGGAGTTCAGCGACCACCTGCTCGACCTGATCGGAGAGCTTTCGGGCGCGGTGGAGGAGGAAGCGGAGGCGGCGGCGGCGGCGGAGGCGATCGGGGCCCCCGGCCCCGGAGCGCGGACCGCCGCCGGGACGGATGCGGACGACCTCCCCCCGCCCCCGGCACCGCGCGCGGCCCCGGCCGCCGGATCGCCCGTCACCCCCCGCCGCGTCCCCCCGCCCCGTCGCCTGACACGCACGGATGTTTCGCATGCGAAACATCGAAGGCTATGTAATTGGGGTGGGCTTTTCGGACCTGAGCCGCAAGCGCGCCAACGTCCGGTTCGGTGAGCCGTTCGACGAGGGGTGGTTTTTTGGAAGGGCAATGCATGTGTATCTAAGTTTGGCCGAAAGTTACTTGGCATGATTCCTTCAACTCATCATAGAGCAAAGCGTTCAAGGGCATTCCTGCTTTTACGCAAAGATCAGAAAATGCGTTTACTGTATCGACTGTCCATTCGACACCACGCCAAAACAGCCTCTGATCCCCATTTGGGGCGGTTGCTGGCTTTCCATGCATCAATCCGTTCCTTTCTTTCACAACTTCTACGAACTCGCCTGCAAAAGGAGCAATTCTTGACGCAAGCTCAACATCAGAAACTCGCGAAAATAGTGCCACTAAGTCGTTTGCAATTGTGCCCGCCGTTTTTCTTCGAGGCTCAATACTATTGATGTAGCCAGGCTCCAGCCTGTTACAGCACCACACTGCGTCCCACTCCAGTCGTGCAAAAGCTACCGTGGCTAACCCGATAGCATGAAAGTACTCTGAATCAGGTGGAACCCGAAGTCTATCATTATCCAATAAATGGACCTTCCTTCATAATATTAACACCCAAACGCTCCAAAAACCCTCGTTTTTGAACGTTAAAAATGGTTCGCTCATTGCGCCATATAATAGGCGCTGATCCCCATAACGATGTTGTCAACGACCTCGTACAAAAGTATACCAATGAAAACAGCTAAAACGGTTTTCCAAAAGCCCATCTGCATCAGCTTCCTCCAATTTATTGGCGCCGACTATACCCTCACAAAGACGATCCACAAACCCTCGTTTGTGGCAAATGCACAACCGCCCCCGATTGACGCTGCCAAGAATCCGGTTCGAAACTTGAGCGGTTATTGACGGTTTCCGGCTGGCTACCGATAGCAGAAGTCTGTGCAACACGCAGCATCGGTAACTCTGCCCCATCCCCCCAACGTTTCGCACGCGAAACATCGCAGGCCCCGCGCCCCCTGCCCCGTCATTCGGCCGCGATCTGGCGGTAGCCCGTGGCGGGGGCGAGGTCGGTGCCGGCGCCGTCGACGCTGCCGCAATCGCGGTCGGCGCAGCCTTGCCGCGCGGCCTCCCCGGCGGGCATGACCGACCCCTTGCGCCATGTGCCGCGGCGATGGAGCCAGGCGGCCATCAGCGCCGTGGCGACCATGCCGGCGGGAAAGGACAGCCAGAGCGCGTCCTCCCCCAGCACGGGATAGAGCCCGAAGGCGAAGCCCAGGCGCACCGGATACATCGACACGACCATCACCAGAAGCGGCGCGATGACATAGCCGTTCGACCGCATCGTGCCGAACAGCACCTGCGCCACGCCGAAGAACAGGTACCCCCAGGTCGCCATGAGCTGGATATGCCGCCCGATGGGAACGGCCGGGCTGTCGGCCCCGAGAAAGAGGATGAGCGCGTGGCGGTCGAACAGGGTCAGCACCGCGATCGTCGTGCCGGTCAGCGCGAAGTTGAAGCCGATGCCCCATTTCGTGACCAGCGACACGCGGTCCCATTGTCCCGCGCCGATGTTCTGCGCGGCCATGGCGCTGGCCGCCGCCGAGAGCGCCATGGCGGGCATCTGCACATAGGTCCAGAGCTGCTGCGTGGCCCCGTAGGCCGCGGCGGTGATGACGCCTTCGCGGTTGATCAGGGTCAGCATCGTCAGCGACGCGGTCGAGATCACGATCATCTGCAACCCGATGGGCAGGCCCTTGGTGATCATCGCGCGCAGGATGTCCCCCGCGGGGATCAGATGGCGCAGGTCCCGGCCGCGCAGGGCCAGGACCGATCCGCGCCGGTAGATCGTGACGTAGATGCCGATCAGCGCCACGCCGTTGGCGATGACCGTGGCCAGCCCGGACCCGGCGATGCCGAGCGCGGGCACCGGCCCCAGCCCCAGGATCAGCACCGGGTTCACCACGATGTCGACGGCGACGGACAGGCCCATGAACCACAGCGGCGTGAGCGAATCCCCCGTGCCGCGCAGGGCCATCATCGTCAGCGTGAAGGTGAGCGTGGCCGGCATGGCGACGAAGATCACGCGCAGGTAGGCCAGCGCCAGGTCCAGTGCAGGCTCGGGCGTGCCCAGCACGTCGAGCAGCCAGGGCGCCGCGACCCAGCCCACCCCCGCGATGACGATGCCGAGCGGGACGATCGTGCCGAGCGCCGTGCCCATGACGCGCCGCGCCGCGTCGTCGTCGCGCCGGCCCGCCGCCTGCCCCACCAGGATCGTCGCCGCCATGCCGAAGCCGAAGACGAAGGAGATCAGCAGGAACATCACGATGTTGCCGTTGGTCGTGGCCGCCAATGCGTTCTCGCCCAGGAAGCGGCCCACCCAGATCGCGTTGACGGACCCGTTCAGCGATTGCAGCACCGACGAGCCGAGCGTCGGGATGGCGAAGAGCGCCATCGCCTTCGGCACGCTGCCCGATATCAGGTCGATGCCTTCCTTCCCGATCGCCTGCGCCATGGTGTCCCCGCCCCGGTTGTCCTTCCCCGGTCCATTCGCGGCGCGGGGCGTCCTGCCGCCGCACATCGCCGCCCCCCGGACCGCTTCGGCATGGGGTGCCGGCGAACGTATCGGCGGATCCGGGATGGAACGCCCGGGGCGCCCGATGGTTACCGGAAAAGATGCGCGAGACATGGCGGTGCGTGCCTCGCCCCCCGAATGTTTCGCATGCGAAACATCGAAGGCTATGCAACCGCCCCCTGCCCCGCGCCCCGGCTCCGACCGACGCAGGCGCGCGACAGTCGGGGGCGGATGGGGTGGCGGAGGTCGCCGCGCGCTTCACCCGGCGCGCGTCATGGCCTAGCTTTCCGGCCGACGGACAGGCGCGGCGGGAGCGGTGGAATGGTTGCGGAGATCCTCGACAGGCTGAGGGCGCGGCACGGGGCCTGCGGGATCGCGGCCTATGCCGACCTGTCGGCGGACATGGTGCTGGTCGCCAGCGCCGCCCGCCCCACCCCGCGCGAGGTGCTGGACGCGCTCTGCGCGCGCGCCGCGGCGGTGCTGGGGGCGGCGCCCGTGGCGGGCTGCGACGCGGCGGTGACGGCGGGCCCGGACGGTGCCCTGGGTGTCTTCCTGCGGCAGGCGGAGGGCGACGCCCTCCTGTGCCTCTGCGACCCGGAGGTGGAGCTTGCGGCCTTCCTTGCCGACGCGCGCGCCTGCCTCGCCCGGCTGGCCCAGCCCGAGGGGGTCGCGCCATGACCGGGGCAGACGGCGCGCTGCGCGCCGCGCTGGAGCGTCTGGGCCGCGAGGGTGGCGAATGGACCGCCGCGGGCCGCGTTATCGTGCCCGCCGGGGCCACGGACGCCGAGACGGTGCAGACCGCCCTGCTGGAGGAAATCGGAGACACCGTCCTGACCGCGCGGCTGGCGTTCGACGCGGGGTCCGTGCGGCTGGTGCTGCTGGCCGGGGGGCGGCGGCTGCGCGCGGTGGTCGCGGGGCCGGATGTGCCCGAGGGTCTGTCCGGCCGGGCGCTGGATGCGGCGGAGGAGGGGGCCGTCGCGCAGGCGGCCGAGGTGCTGCGGGGCTTCGCGCAGATGGCCGCGGCGGGCGGCGGGCCGGTCGCGGTGCTGTCGCTGGCCGCGCCGCGCGGGGCCGGCGACACCGACGGCGGGCTGACCCCCGGCTTGCTGGCGGCCCGCTGGGCTGCCGGCATGGGCACCGGCGATCCGGCCACCGACGATACGGACGACGGCCCAGGCGACGGGCCGGGCGACGGGCCGGGCCGCCCGCTGGCCGAGCGCCTGCTGGCCCGCGCCGCGCCCATCTTGCGCGCCCATGCGCTGAGCCGTGGCGGGGCGGTGGCGGGGCAGGGGGGCGATGCGGCGATGCTGCCGCCCGCGCCCGACAGCGGGCCGGGGCTGACGCTCTGGCTGGCGGGCGGGGACGCCCTGGCCGTGCTGCGCGCGGAGGGGCCTGAGGGGGCAGGCGACGTCGCCACCCTGGCGCTGGCCGCGGCGGATGCGCCCGCGCTGGTGGCGGGCTGGCAGCGGCTGATCCGCGGGTAGGGCAGGGCGCCCCGATGTTTCGCATGCGAAACATCGAAGGCTATGCAAATGGCCGGGGGGCAGCGACGGACCTGCCCGAAATGTTTCGCGCGCGAAACATCGAAGGCTATGCAATTCCGCGCGGGGCGGGAAACGTCGGAAAAAATGGTGTAGGATCGCCCCCGGACATCCACGAAGGGGAGGGGAGCCATGCCCGAAGACACCGCACTCGACGCCCTGCGTCGCCACAACGACCAACTGGCGGACCTTCTGTCGCCCGAGGGGCGGAAGGAGCTCGACCGGCTCGTTTTGCTGGAACTGATGCTGCACGTTCACGCGCAGAGAAGGCTCGATGAATACGCCTCGAGGGAGAGGGGCGGGGACATTGCGAACCTGGACCGCGAAATGGCCGAGGCCATCGTTCAGGCCCTGGGGATGCCGGACTGGGCGAAGGATCTGCTGAAGAAGATCGGCTCGGTGGCCAACGACTATCTCAAGAAGACGGCCGGCGGGGTGATCGGCGGGGGCGGGGCAGGGGCACCCGACCCCGAATGACGTCCCCGGTGTTTCGCGCGCGAAACACCGGGGTGCGCGTCAGTCGTCCCAGGTCGGAAGGCCCTCGACCTCCTCGGCGGTCATCGTGGTGGTGTAGCGGCCGTTGTCCCAGGTCAGGGCGTCCATGCCCATGACCACATCGGTGTCGCCCAGGTCGAGGAAGCCGTCCTCCACCTCCACCACGAAGGCGGCGGGCATGCCGGAGCTGTCGATCAGCACGCCCTCGATCTCGCCGATCCGCGCGCCGTCGGCGCCGATCACCTTAAGGTCGTCGGCCTCGACATAGGTCGACACATCCGTCGTCTGCGCGATGGCGGCCCCGGCGAAGGGCAGGGTCATCGCGGCGATCAACAGGCTTTTCATGGCATTTCTCCTTTTCGGTTCGGTCGTTGCAGGCCCAACCGCCGCCGCGTGCGGATGTTCCCGGTCCGGCGGAAAAGGGCAGGGGGCCGCGGCGGAGGCCTTGCCCCGTGCGGGCGATGTATCTACATATCTACCATAGCCCCCTGCCGGAGGTCCGCCCATGTCGACCCGCATGACCAGCACCGAGTTCAACCGCGACAGCGGCGCCGCCAAGCGCGCGTCGGAGGGGGGGCCGCTCGTCATCACCGACCGGGGCGCGCCGTCGCATGTGCTGATGACCTGGGCCGACTACCGCCGCCTGTCGGGGCGCGAGCGGACGGTGGCCGAGGCGCTGGCCCTGCCCGGCGTGGCCGAGATCGACTTCGACCCGCCGCGCCTGGGCGGAGGGGTCCGGGCGGCCGACCTCGACTGATGGCGCTGCTTCTCGACACCAACGTCGTGTCGGAACTGCGGAAGGTCCAGGCGGGACGCGCCGATCCGGGCGTCGCGCGGTGGCAGGCCACGGTGGCGCGGACCGACCTGTTCGTCAGCGCGATCACCCTGATGGAGCTCGAGATGGGCGTGCGCCTGAAGGAGCGGCGCGACGCGGTGCAGGGCGCGCTCCTGCGCCGCTGGATGACCGAGGGCGTGCTGGCCGAGTTCCGCGACCGCACGCTGCCCTTCGACGCCGGGGCCGCCCTGCGCTGCGCCGCCCTCCACATCCCCGACCCCCGCCCCTGGCGCGACGCCACCCTCGCCGCCACCGCCCTGGTCCACGACATGACCCTGGTCACGCGCAACCTGCGGGACTTCCGGGGCACGGGCGTGGCGCTCCTGAACCCCTGGGAGGGGGAGGGATGAGGGCGCGGATGTTTCGCGCGCGAAACATTGCAGGCTATGGAGTTTGGCGAGTGGGGACAGGGGACGCGCCGTCGGATCTGTTTCGTTGAGGCATAGATGTGGAACCGTTCCGTCGCCACCACATTGGATCACCGCGCCGCCCGGCTGGTGGCGAGCGCGTCCAGGATCGCCGTGCCAAGCGCCTCGTCGTCCACGTCCTCCGGGATGGTGGGCGTCGCACCTGGGATGCCCTCCCACCATCCCGCGCGGCGGTAACGCATCGGGCCAAGCTCGATCTGGCCGTCCTGCAGCCGCAGGGACAGGTGAGCGGCGTCCCGGTAGAGGGCGCGACGCGTCTTCACGCCCGCCTGGGCGAGATCCTCGGCTTCCAATGCGTCCAGCTCGGCCTGCTTCGGCATTCGGATCAGGCGGTCGAACTCGGGATGCGACGGGGGGACGAAGCGGCTGGCGGCAAGGGCCGCCCGGACGTGGCGGGCGAAGACGAGGCTGTCCGCGCTAGGATCGAAGACTGCTTCATATCCCTCAGGATAGGGGCTCCCCATGCTGTAGACGGCGAGCGATGTCACTCGGGCGAACTGACGGAAGACATCGAGAGAGGCGCCGCGATACTCTGGAAGGGGCGATGGCATCGGCCTTGCATCGCGCTCGCGCTTCCGCCGCGCAGCCAGTTGCTGCCACTTCGGGTTTTGAGCGAACTTCTCGCGCATGCGGGCCATGCGCTCCTCTCGATCATCCATCGATGAGCCTCACGGTCAGGGTGATGCCGCGCTCGGCAGCGTATTCGATCGCGCGGGTGATCTGCACGACCTGTTCGCGGGTCGTCTCGAAGGGGACGCCGAGGAGCATCTCGCGGCTGTCGATGTCGCTGGGCCTGAGCGGGAAGCCTCTGCGGTCGCTTCCCTCGAACCGCTCCATCTGATCGACATAGGCCTTCAGCCGTCCGAAGATCTGCGACGGACGCCGCACATAGCTCGGCCCCGTCGTCCAGAGCGTCTTGGCGCTGAGCGTGCCGGCCGCCTCTCGCGCGGTGAGCTGTGTGAACCGCCTTACGTGCAATGCCGCTCCCGGAAACGCCTTCCCCCTGTAGGGGTTTTCTGGCCTTAGTGGCGATGCAACGTCGCCAGGGAGGCCCCAGTGATTACCCGTGCTCTCGTAGTTCTGTCCTGTGTAGGTCTATCCGCCTGCGTCGAAACCCCTTCTTCGGCATCCGCCCTTACGCCCAGCGAGGCCGTAGCTGTGCGCTCGTTCAGTCCGAACGACGCCTCCGGCGTTGGCGTCGCTAGGTTTTCCCGGCCCGCGAATGCCCCCAAAGTAGATGCGGGATTGGATCGCAACTGTGCCGACTTCACTGGCGGCTTCGAGGCACAGCAGTTCTTCATGAACAACGGCGGCCCTGCCCGTGATCCGCATGACCTAGATCGCGACGGAGACGGCTATGCGTGCGAGTGGGGGACGGAACTGCGCCAGCGGGCAGCCGCAGCCGAACGGCAGGCGGCAGTTGCGAGAGCGGCGACCCAGCGGCGTGTCGCAGCGGCCTCGCGTTGTTACACCGGCCCAAGGGGCGGCACGTATACGATCACGGCGAGCGGTGCGAGGGACTACGACGGCTGCTAGGCCCTGCTATTGTGATGCCTTTATTAAGGATGCCCTACTGAACGTCTTACCGCGCTCGGCGGAGTTGACCCACTTTCGTAGACAGGTCGCAGGTCAACTCCGTTTCCGTTGCGCTCTACTGCCTCAGCGCTTCTAGGCGACGAGTGAGCTTCTGCATCTGTGCCCCGCTTAGGCGCTTCGAGAGCGTCACAAGGGCGTCCACCTCAGCATCGTCCTGGGTTGGATTGAGAACGTCTAGATCATCGGCAGCGCCCTCGACCGTCAGAAGGCTGAAGCTCGCCCCTTTGCCCACCTTGAGATCCGCTTCAGCCAAGAACTCTGTCAGAGCATCAAGCAGTTGGTGATGCAGTCTCGATCCATGAGGTACGTTCTCTGTCCACTTGCGCAGATGCGCCTCGGTCTCGGTGCCGTTCAAGCCGCCGTCGGCACTCTCCTTCCGCTCGACGTACTTGTCCGCCGTCATGGCTTTGTATCCCACGAACCGAGACGGCCCGAACCGCCATTCGCCCTCGTTGCTCCGATACGCCTTCCACTTCTTCACGCGTGCGGCGTCCTTGATGAGGTCCGGATGGTCGTGCGCGGTCTCCCAGTAGCAGTCGATGTTGTCTCGCACGCCTTCCGGAGAGGTTGTCAGTTTGGGCATTAGATATCTCCTCTGACGGACAAGAAGTTATCTAAATACACGTAGTTCATCTGTCAAGTTCTAGACGACATCTAGTTTACTGACACTTCTGCCGCCTCATCCCGTATGAGTGCACCCGGGCGCGACCGCGGTGTGAAACGACTCCGCCGTCGCAGCTGGGTGTTTTTTGGGCTTCGGGAACGTCTTCACGCGCGGGTTTGGAGGCTGTCGAAACGGTTTCCGGAACATTGCTGTCATCGGAAGCCGCCGTTGATCCTTCGCGCAGCATCGGTTGTTCAGCCCCTCCCGTCACCCCCCCGTCCCTTCCTCACCCACCCCAGGAACGCCGCGTCCGGGGAGCGGAGCCTGGTGCGGCCGGTGGTGGCCCAGACGGTGCGCCAGCGGGCTTCGAGGGCGTGGACGTCGAGGCCGGGGGCGAGGCGGCGGGCGGCGTCGAGGGTGTCGGCGGAGAGGGGGGGCAGGTGGGACGGGGGCTCCAGCAGGTGGTCGCGGGGGGTGACGCGCAGGATGTCGCCCGGCTCCTCGCCCAGGTGGTAGTCGGGCAGGGCGTCGGCGGCGATCATGTCGCGCAGCATCTTGCGGAACACGCGGCGGGGCGAGGCGCTGCCCGATTTCTTGTGCAGCACCTCGACCGAGATGCGCCAGGCGGGCTGGCGGCCGCAGTGCTTGCGCGCGATCTCGTAGATGCGCCGTTCCAGGGGCTTGCGCAGGCGGAAGTAGTCGCGGCTGAGCGTCAGCACCGATTTCGACAGCACCGCGCGATAGAGCCATTCCGACAGGGTGACGGCCACCGAGACCATGCGCCCGCCGCGCGACTTGCGCACGATCTCCCAGCTTTCGATCAGGCCGAAGCCGCTCGTGACCTCGTGGTCGCCGGTGAGGATGTTGGTGGTGATGCGGGTGCCGGCCAGGCGCTCGAAGGCCTCGCGCAGGCGGCGGTAGGCGTCGCCCGAGGTCTCGCGCCCGGTGGCCAGCAGCAGGTCGTGGGCGCGCAGCTGCACCCGGCGGCCCACGGCGCGGCCGGCGTTGATCGCGGCCATGATCTGGCTCACGCAGAAGATCAGGATGTCCTTGTCGTGGATCGTGGCCAGCCCCCGGACCGAGGGCGTCACCGTGATCTCGGAGCCGTTGTGGGCATAGGACAGGATGCGCCGGTCGGGGCGGGTCGACAGGCTGAAGACCGGATGCTCCATCGTCGCGAGATCGTTCTTGGGGATCGCGTCCAGGAAATCGCACAGGAAGAAATCCCCCCGTCCGCCCGGTTGCAGCGCCTCTGCCATGTCGGTCGTCCTGTCTGTCCCGCTCGCCCCGAAACCCGCCCGGTGTGGCCCCGGGATTCGTGGTTTCGATGACACCTGCCTAGAGATATCCACAGGGTGCGTCCAGAAATTCGTGGCCCGGGGCGGGATTTCGTCGGGGGTTCGGAGTCGCCGCATCGGGGTTTCGGAGTCGCTCCGTCGGGGTTTCGGAATCGCCCCCGCCCGCGCGGCGCGGCGCGCGGCCCTTGGCCACAAGGGGCGCAGGCGGGGTTTTAAGAGCGGGGCGGAGCCCGTAACACATGAATAACACTTTATAACACCCGATGCCGGGACGGCGCCTGTGGAAGGATTGCAGGGAGGGTGACGATTTTTCTGGCATGTACCGCCTTTTCGGATACCTTGGCCGAAACACCGCACATGCAAGGAACGGGCCATGGCCAAGGACAGCACAGGGGCGGCCACGCCGGCCTATTTCAACATCGACCCCGATGCCGCCCGCGCCGAACTGGGCCCGCCCACCACGACCGAGGGCTTCGCCCGCATCGCCCGCGCCTGCGCGGCCGGGCGCGAGGATCTCGCGTCGCGGGGGCTGGGCGAGCAGGGGCGCAAGACGCTGCGGCTGTTCTCCACCTGGGAGATCACGCGCTACCTGATCCCGGTGGCGCAGGCCCATTTCCGCCGCGTGCTGCGCGCCCGTCCCGACCTGCCGCAGGGCCGGTCCGAGACCGAGGGCGGGGCGCGGTGGTTCACCCTCGACGAGGTGCTGCGCCTGCGCGCCCATTTCAGCAGCGCGGGATCGCGGTCCAAGGAATACGCCCCCTTCCGCCCCGAGGGGCTGCCGGCCAAGGTGGTGGCGGTGGCCAACTTCAAGGGCGGCGTGGGCAAGTCGTCGACGGCGGCGCATCTGGCGATGTCGGCGGCGCTCGACGGCTACCGGGTGCTGGTGGTCGACCTCGACAGCCAGGGCTCGCTCACCTCGATCTTCGGCGGCCGGGTGGAGGACGAATGGCAGACGGTCTTTCCGCTGATCGCCGGCCACCACGCCCGCCACCTGCGCGCGACCAACCAGGCGCGCATCGACCGGGGCGAGGCGCCGCTGCCGCTCGACGACACGCTGGGGGCGGCGCTGGAAGTGGACCCGGCGGGGCTGGTTCAGAAGACGCACTGGCCCAACATCGACCTGATCGGCGCGCAGCTGAATCTGTACTGGGCGGAGTTCCAGATCCCGGTCTGGCGGTTGCAGTCGCGGGGGTGGAAGCTCTGGGACGCGCTGTCGGACGGGCTGGAGGGGGCGGGGCTGCTCGACGCCTACGACATCGTCTTCCTCGATACGCCGCCCGCGCTCGGGTATCTCACGATCAACGGGCTCTCGGCGGCGGACATCCTGCTGGTGCCGCTGGGCGCGTCGTTCCTCGAGTTCGATTCCACGGGGCGGTTCTTCGACATGCTGCACGCCACCTTCGCCTCGATCGAGGAGGGCGAGAACATCGCCGCGCGGGCCCTGGGGCGCGAGGGGCTGGCCTTCGAGTGGGACGCGGTGCGCGCGGTGCTGACGCGCTACGACGGCAGCCAGCAGGGGGAGCTGGCCGCGCTGATGCAGAGCTATCTCGGGCCCGTCCTGTCGCCCCACCGGCAGGATTTCACCGCGCTGATCGGCCAGGCGGGCGAGCAGGTGAACGGCATCTACGAAGCCGATTACCGCGACTTCAACCGCGAGACCTATGCCCGCGGCCGCGAGACCTTCGACGAGACCTATGCCGCCTTCAAGCGCCTGCTGATCGGGACGTGGAAGCGCGACCAGGAGGCCGCGGTCGCGGAAGATGCCGCGGCGAACGGCGAAGCGGAAACCGCGCAACAGGGCATCGCTCGGGCCTAGGGCACCGGGGTCCAGCAACGAAAGGCACCGACATGGCCAAGCGCAGACGTCTCGACATCGCCCGCCACCCCGTCCCCGAGACCAAGGAGGCGCGCCCCGGCACCGGCGGCCCCGGCCTGTCGCAGGGCGCGGCCGCGGCCCCCGCCCATGCGCCGCCCGTGGCGCAGGTCAGCGGCCAGGCGGCGGGGTCGGCCGCGCTGGAGGAGATGGCGGCCTTCATCACCACGGCGCGGGCCGAGGGGCGGCTTCTGGTGTCGCTGCCCGTGGGCCGGATCGAGGCGGGATACATGCACCGCGACCGCCTGATGCCGGCGGAGGCCGACGAGGACATGCAGGCGCTGATGGCGAGCCTGCGCGCCCGCGGCCAGCAGGTGCCCATCGACGTGGTCAAGCTGAACTCCGCCCCGACGGAGGCTTACGGCCTCGTGTCCGGGCTGCGGCGGCTGACGGCGCTGCGCGCGCTCTGGGCCGAGACGAAGGACCCGGCGTTTTCCCGCATCAAGGCGCGGCTGGTGGCGCCGAACGACCTGCCCGCGGCCTATGTCTCGATGGTCGAGGAGAACGAGATCCGCGCGCCCATCAGCTTCTACGAGCGCGCGCGCATCGCCATCAAGGCGGTGGAGGTCGGAGCCTTCCCGGACCTGCGCGCGGCGCTGCGGGGGATGTATGCGAATGTCTCGCGCGCGAAACGCTCCAAGATCGGCAGCTTCGCGGTGCTGGTCGAGGCGCTCGACGGGGCGCTGCGCTTTCCCGCGGCCCTGCCCGAGCGGCGGGGCCTGGCGCTGGCGCGCGCGCTGGAGGGGGATGCGGCGCTCGGCCCCCGCCTGCGCGCCGCCCTGGCGGCCGCCCGCCCCGACACGCCCGAGGCGGAGGCCGCGGCGCTCGACGCCGCGCTGCGCCCCGACAGGGCCGCGCCGGAGCCCGCCTCCGCCCCCCGCGGCGCGGTGGAGATCGCCCGCGAGGACGGGCGGCTGATCCTGTCGGGGCCGGGGGTGGACGACGCCTTCCACGCCGACCTCGCCACCTGGATCGCCGGGCGGGGCTGAGGGCCTGAAACAGACCCCGACAAAGGGTTCGGGGTCTGTCTTCGCCATCCGCCCCCGCGCGGCGAATGTTTCGCATGCGAAACAACCGGATCGGACCTAATTCGGGGCCCTCCGCGACGAAATTGCCATCGCCAAATCCGATCGCCGGTTCTATACGGCCGCGGAAACAATCGCCATTCGCCCGCCCCATTCCGCCGAGCGACGGAACGCGGGAAGCGCATGGGGCGGATGGGCCGCATCCGCGACAGACAGGAAGACCGGACCATGACGACGCCGCAGCCGATGCCCCCGAAGAAACAGAAACGCGTCGCCGTCTTCGCCAGCTACAGCCCCGACGGGGTGCTGCCGCCGCAGGTCCTGCCCTATCTCGCGGGGCTGCGGCCCCTCGTCGAGGCCATCGTGGTGGTCTGCGACAACGATCTCGCGCCGGGCGAGCGGGCGAAGCTCGACGCCCATGCGGACCACGTGATCGCGGGGCGGCACGGGGAATACGACTTCGGCTCCTACAAGCGGGGGGTGGCGCTGGCGCGCGAGACGGGCCTGCTCGACCGCGCCGACGCGCTGATCCTGTGCAACGACAGCTGCTACGGCCCCGTGGGGTCCTTCGCGCCGATGTTCGAGACGATGGAGGCGCGGGGGCTCGACTTCTGGGGCGGCACCGACAGCCACCAGTTCTCCTATCACCTGCAGAGCTATTTCGTGGCGATGACGCGGCCTGTCTTCACCTCCGACGCGTTCCGCGGGTTCATCGAGGGGGTGACGAAGCAGGAGAACGTCAATCAAGTCATTCAGAAATACGAATTGGGGCTGACCAAGGTCCTGCGCGAGGCCGGGTTCACCTCCGGGGCCATGGTCGAGAACACGCTGAAGGGCGTGCATCCCAAGGATCCGAGCTATCACAACCTGCCGGCCCTGCCGCTCTACACGCTCGAACGCGGGTTACCGCTGGTGAAGGTCAAGGCGCTGCGACGGTCGGCTGCGAACATCGACGGGCAGAACCGTGTGCTGGCTTGGCTGAAGGAGAATGCACCCGACATACATGATATCGCCACTTCCGATTTCGATATCCAGAGGTTCGAGGATGCGGGGCGCGTTGCTTTCTCTCTCATCATGCCAACGCACAACCGCGCCTGGTGCATCGGACGGGCCGTGGCTTCGGTCATGGCGCAGACGCACGGCAATTTCGAGCTGATCATCGTCGACGACGGATCGACCGACGGCACCCGCGATCTGGTCGAGCGGGAGTTCGGGGCGGAGATCGCGGCGGGCCGGATCAGATATGTCTACCTGTCCGAGAACCTGGGCGTCTGCAACGCGCGCAACGTGGGCCTGGCCCATGCGCGCCATCCCTGGATCGCCTATGCCGACAGCGACAACACGATGCGACCGCAATTCCTGACAGTCTTTGCTAACTCGATTATTGAGCATGGGGACCGGGACGCACACTATGGAAAGTTCATTCTAGTGGGCCGCGGATCAATAGGCGCTACTCCTTTCAATAGAAAAACTCTTCTAGAAAAGAACTTTATTGATCTTGGCGTGTTCGTGCACCGGAAATCCCTCATCGCAAGGTTCGGCGGATTCGATTCGAACCTGCGACGACTGGTGGATTGGGACCTGATCATTAGATATACAGGACATAAAGCTCCCGTTTTCATACCGATGATCCTGCTCGACTATACGGACGACGACGGTCACACCGACAGGATCACGATCCGCGAATCCTATGTTCGGGCGAACGTGGCGATCTGTTCAAAATACAGTTCAAAGCCGACTGTCTCAACGGTGATCCTTGGCTATAATCACGTCGACTACATCACCGAGGCCATCGAGAGCGCACTGGCCCAGAAGGGAAACTTCACCCACGAGATCCTTCTGTCCGACGACGGATCGACCGACGGGACGGCGCGGATCATGGAGCGTTATGCCTCGAAAAATCCGGCCCGTATCCGTAACATCAGCCGGGGCGGCAACTTCGGCATTTCCGAGAACTACCGCCATTGCTTCCGCGAGGCGGCAGGGAACTTCGTCGCCATCCTCGAAGGCGACGACTACTGGACCGATACGGAAAAGAACCTGCGGCAGGCCGAGTTCCTGACCCGGACGCCCGAGGCGCAGATGGTCTTCTCGAAGATCGAACTTCTCAACATGGGCAACGGCAGCCGTCGCCTGCTGAAGCGGCAGGAGGGTCTGGCCCCCCTGCTGACGGGGGCGGATTTTGCGAAGGACGAAAACCTGAACCCGATTGCGAACCTGTCGTCGGCCATGTTCCGCACCGACCTGATGCGGAACCTGCCGTCGGTGATCTATGAGCCTCGGATGAGCGAGATCGCGCTCGGGTTCTATATCGACCGCATGGGCAAGATCGGGTTCATTGACCGGGTGATGGGTGTCTATCGCCTGAATCCCACTAGCGTCTGGACCGGGGCGAGCCGTGTGTCAAAAATGGCACAAGCGGTCGAGACCCGGAGGGGTGCCTTGCGCGTGGCGCGGTCGGAACACCGTGCCGTGCTTCTAAAACGCTTGAACGAAAGGCTTGCCATGCTCCGCGACGCCGAGGACGCCCAGACACGGAAACCCGCAGCATGAGGGCGGCCATGGACAACGCATCGACACCGAAGAAGAAACCCACCGACCGCGTCGCCGGTCTCGTGACGGAGGTCCGCCGGACGGGCATCGCGGTGCTGGGCGGCCTTCTCGACCGGCTGGAGGGCGGGGCAGGGCAGGCCGCCCCGGAGGCGGCCGGACCCGAGGCGCGGATCGACCCCGCGCTGGAGGAGCGCAAGGCGCTGGTGGACGAGGCGAACGCCGCGGCGGACCGCCTGATCGACCGCGACAGGAAGCTGATCGCGCTCCGTGCCGAACTGGAAGCGGCGAAGAAGGCCGGGCGCGACCAGGCCGCGGCCCTGACCCGGCAGCTGGCCGAGCGCGACGGCGAGTTGCAGGCCCTGCGCGCCGAGATGGCGGCCCTGCACATCGAGGTGGCGGCGATGACGGTGGCCCATACCGAGGCCGTCGACGGGCTGCGCCGGGACTATCTGTCGAGCACGTCCTGGAAGGTCTCGGCCCCCGTGCGGGCACTCGGCCGGACCCTGAAGCACCGGGAATGACGCCGCCCCGATGTTTCGCGCGCGAAACATCGGGGGTCGATGACGGCCGGGGCCGGGCGGTCCGGGTGGCGCAGCTAATCTACGTTATGTTCAATTGAGCGGTACGGTCGGATTCTCGTGTCCGTGTTCGGGCCGCCGCTCGGCGTGACTGGGTGATGATGCGTCGCGGCTCCCTGCCATCCTGTATGCGCGACGGCTTCTGACAGCGCCGGGATCAGGTCGTCAGCGACTCTGCTCGGCGGTTCCTCCGGTGGCGTACAGGATTGCCATGTGATATCACCGCAGCAAGCCTTGGACCACGTCCGGGTCTTTCGCAATGAGGGCCAGCAGAACCTGGGCGGGGCCTGTGGGGTGGCGGCGGCCGTGCTCCCAATTCAGGAGCGTGCCCTTGGCGACGCCTATGCTACGAGCGAACTGGGCCTGTGGCAGGCCGGTTTCTTCGCGGATCTCAGCGACGTCGACCTCGGGAACCGAAACCTGATGCACGCGCACCCTGCCCTTCTGCCCTCGGGCGAAAACCAGCGCCTCTTCGAGGCCTTTCGTGATGCTATCATTGGTGTTCATCGAGTTTCTCCGTACATGGCGACGATCCGTTTGCTGAGCTCAACGGCAGCCGCCTGTTCCGCCTCGCTCAAATCGTCCTTCTCGTTCTTGGCGAAGACCGTCACGAGGAAGATCGGCATCTGTCGTCCGCCAAAGACTTGGATCGTGACTTGGATCGTCCTGAACCCGCCGCTCTTGCCGCCCCCCTCACGGGGACTCCGTACTTTACGAAGCCCTCCGCCGAGCGAGAGCCCCGCTTCCGGGTTCGCGGCGAAAAACTGAATCGCCGCTTCACGCTCCTCGTCGGACATGATGTTTTTCGCCCGCCACTGGGACTCGAGCATCTCCGCGACGGTCTGCAGCTTGTCATTGTCACGCCTTTTGCTAACCAATGACATATAGATCATTGGCGCATAGTTCCAAACCGTGTGGGCCGCGCCGTGCCTCTTCTAGAATCTGGTTCGTAATGACGATGCGATCGCCGGCCGACCGCAACGCATCCCACGCATCTGCTCCACCCACGATATAAAGATTCTGGAGAGTAGTGTTATCGACAACAATATATCTCATTTGGGGCTCCGATCGTCCGAGATCTCTTGCTCCCGCAAAAGCGCTTCAATCAGTCGTGGATCCGACACGCTCTTATATTCTCCGCATGCCAAAGCTCTTATACGCGAGCCAATGTAGGGAGATCGATCCGGAACGGTCGGCTGCCGCAGTCTCAGATAAGTCTTGAATTCACCCCAAAGGTCGGCGTCGTCATCTTCCATCCATTCGCGCAGGCCAACATTCGACAGGGCCGCCATGATTTCGGGCCGCGCGGCATGCTCTTCAATGTAGGCCAAAGCCGCACTAAGCGGGATCTTCCCGTTCGGATAGCGCAATTCGGAACGAAAATGCCCGATTTCTTTCGCCTCTTGCCTGAGGTGTTCCAATTCTTCTTGCCAAGGATACCGCGTGGTGGGGTTTGTCGATGCCGGATCCATTTCGGACATTTTCAAGCTGACTCTTGGGCTGTTTGATTTCTTTTCACGAGCATGATCTTCAGCGCAGAACCAAAGCTGTTTGTTCTTACCAATGCCATCGTGGTGCCGATCACGTTCAAACGTCGTGGGTTGTTCTTATGGCCATTGAATAGAGCATCCATTTTACCGCCGAATCAACCGAAGAATTCACGCGTCAGAAGATGGCGCATCGCGAAGGAAAAATCGCTCGCAGCAGTACGTGGACCGCTATCGACGGGACTGTTGCGTTAGC
The DNA here is from genome assembly GCF_001403735.1 of Jannaschia rubra. Taxonomy (GTDB): domain Bacteria; phylum Pseudomonadota; class Alphaproteobacteria; order Rhodobacterales; family Rhodobacteraceae; genus Jannaschia; species Jannaschia rubra. The sequence continues at coordinate 216 of NZ_CXPG01000019.1, read as the reverse complement.
CGGCTTTGAGCACGGATCGGCCATTCGTCCGCTCTTTCAGGCCGTCTCACAGAACAGATTCCGGACAAAGTCGATCTCCCCGCGGACACCGGGTGCCTTGTTCGAGATGTGGCCGTTCCTGATGGTCCGGATTGTCTCAATCGCGAGGACCGTCGCTTTCGCGGAACGCAGCGAGCGGAACGATTGCCGCATTCCAAGTAGGCGCTTCAAGGCGGC
>NZ_CXPG01000018.1 GCF_001403735.1 Jannaschia rubra | reverse complement strand
CGATGTAGAGGAAGGATGCCATGCGACACGATCCGTTCAAGGGATATCGGTTTCCGCGAGAGGTGATCCTGCTTGCCGTCCGGTGGTACTGCCGGTTTCCCCTCTCGTACCAAGATGTCAGTGATCTGTTGGCAGAGCGAGGGATCACGGTGGATCGGGCTACGGTTTTCCGCCGGGTCCAGAAATTCGGCCCCGAGATCGCTCGGCGCGCCTACAATCACCGCAGCTGGCGGGGGCTGAATTGGCACGTTGACGAGACCTATATTCGTGTAGGCGGCAAGTGGCGTTACCTCTGGCGTGCCGTAGAACACACTGGCCAGTTCATCGACTTCCGGCTGACAGCAAGGCGTGATGCTAGAGCTGCCAAAGCCTTTTTGAAGCAGGCCATCGAGAATGTACGCCTCTACCGGCCCGTTTCCATCTGTACGGACAAGGCCCCCGGATATCGGAAGGTGATCCAGGATCTGAACCGTCGATATGATCCGCACTTCGACAGCATCCTGCACATCGACCGGAAGTGGCGAAACAACCGGATCGAGAGCGATCATGCCGCCTTGAAGCGCCTACTTGGAATGCGGCAATCGTTCCGCTCGCTGCGTTCCGCGAAAGCGACGGTCCTCGCGATTGAGACAATCCGGACCATCAGGAACGGCCACATCTCGAACAAGGCACCCGGTGTCCGCGGGGAGATCGACTTTGTCCGGAATCTGTTCTGTGAGACGGCCTGAAAGAGCGGACGAATGGCCGATCCGTGCTCAAAGCCGGCTAACGCAACAGTCCCGTCCCAGTAGTTTTTGGAACCCTGTTTCTACTATTTTGTTCACGTTTCGTGCTAATGCGCGGTAAAGGGCAAACCCTGCCTCAGATGCGGACGCCCAAGGCGCGCAAAATGCGTGTTCCCTCGGCTAGAAGGATCAACTGGTCAGTCCTGACCAGGGGCCGGTTATGGCCGATAGTGTTCCTGACGGGCGCAAGACGCTGCATCGAAACCTGAAAGTCCTGCTTCGAGACAAAAAACCGCCCGAAGGCATCACTCCAGTTTTTGCCCTCGATGATGATGTGCATAAGCTCCATGAAATCGGCGTAGTAAAGGAGAGGGAAGGAATCCCCGCGCTGATCGTGTTCCGCTGTCTTTCGGTCCTGCCACTTCCTGCGAAGGTTACCGTGAACCCGTCGCCGCAACCATGCCTCTCCCTCGATCCGGCGAAGCTCCGCCTCGATCAGGGCGCGAAGTCGAGACGATTGCCATCGACGAAGACGCGCTGGATATCTCGGAGGAGGACCTCATAGAGAGCCACCGGATGCTGATCGCCCATGCCCTCGGCCGACCAGTCAGTGCGGTGAAGATCAAGGTGAAGCCGGAAGCCGCCTGACCTCGCCTCCACGAGGGGACAGGTAGCCGGCCTAACGACGAACGGGTCCCGATCTTTCGTATCGGATAAGACAGGTTATCGGATACAAAGAAGGGCATGGATACCGATGCTCTCCGCCACGACGCGACGATCTTCGGCAGCCCCCGTGGATGCTGCGGCTCTAATGCCGGGCGCGCTTGGCGCCATAGTGCTTCCAGACCGCGGACATGTGCCTGTCGAGCATGATCTCCTGATCCTCCTCGGGGTCAAAGTCGAGATCATCGTGATCCTCGCGCAAGCTTGCCATTAACTCGCGATAGCCCGGCCCAGGCGAGGTCGGCTCGGGCCCCTTACGGTGCACCAAGGCCGACAGGAGAATGCCCTCTTCCTCGAAGGTCTTCCGCGAAATAGCCCCCAAGATGTATCCGATCTTCGAGCGGTCCGGCGGGCTCTGCCATTTCATCCCGACCATCTCCATCAACTCACCGTAGAAAATTGTGGCGCCGTTTCGGGCCACGTGCTCGAGTTTATGTATGATCGAGGCCTTTAGCGCACGTTCCGCCTCTACCCGTTCCGCCACGAAGTCCGCGGAGATATACCGGCGCTCGCCGATGGTAATGACCGGAACGTCTCCGTTCTTCACTTTCTTTGAGATCGCATTCGAACTTTCTCCGAGCGCTTCGGCAGCAAGCGGGTTGGGCATGATTGCGACAGGCAACCCTTTCGTCAGTGCACGTAGCCACCCCTCGGTTTCCTCAAAGTCTCGCTTGATCTGCATGAGTTGTCTCCTGTTCAGGGCGTGCATCGCGCTTCATACGCAGCGTAAGATAAACCGGACGCTGTGATTACAGTATCACTATTTAAAGCTACTGTAAATACCTACCACCAGCCCAGATGCGCAGCGCCAGGTGAAATACCAGGTCGTCCTGCTGCACGAGGCCGGGCTCATCCATAGGCGCCGTAAGCTCTGGAACACTGGAGAGGAGGAGGACGAGATGCCCGCAGGCTGGACAGTATCGGTTAGAATGCCGACATTGATGCGCAACGGTCCGCTGCGCGTGTTCTTCTACTCGAACGAGGGCGATCCGCGCGGGCCGCCCCATGTCCACGTCATCGCCGGAGGTGATGAAGCCAAGTTCTAACTGACGCCGGAGGTGTCGATGGCCTATAATGACGGTCTGAAACCGAAGCTTCTCTCCCAAGCCCTGCGCCTGGTGGAGGGCAATCGCGCTGCGTTCGAGGAGGCTTGGAATGAGCATTTCGCCTGAAGCGGTCCGCTTCGACGAGGACGTGATGTGGGTCGAGCTCAGCGACGGCCGCACGATCGGCGTCCCGCTCGCTTGGTTCCCACGCCTCCTGCGCGCCACCCCCGCTGAACGCGAGGCCTGCACGCTCAGCCGCCGTGGCCTGCACTGGGAGGCGCTCGACGAGGACGTCTCGGTCGCAGGCCTCCTTGCGGGGCAGGGGGATCGGACGGGGCAGGGCGCACAGGCGGCGTAGCTGTACAGCAAACATCAAGCGGTTGGGCGGGCAGACGGCTGTCGTCGAACAAGTGTTCTTTGGATGGTAGAAAGCTGTCCGAAACCACCTGTTTTCGATCCACGCCTCCGCATGAGGGGCGACTGCCCCGAGGAAGGAGATTGCGGAGGAAAGTAGAAAGCTTCTGCGAACCTCCCCCATTTGGGCGTTAGACTGTGGGGGCGGTGGGGATCAGGGCTTTATCGGGAATATCACGTCCGCGAACCGGCCGGGCGCTCGGGGTTCGGGGCGGGTTGACGACTGGAAAGCGGGACGTTCCTGTCCCGACCAATGATATACGCACATTCGCTGGACGGAAGGCCCCGGGAGGAGTGGGAGACGCTGGAGGCCCATGCGCGCCGGGTCGCGGCGGCCGCCCGCTTGCGCAGCGCGCCATTCGGCGCGGGCGACCTGGCCGAGACGCTGGGGCTGCTGCATGATCTGGGCAAGGCGAAGCCAGGCTTTCAGCGCAAGCTCGACGGCGAGGTCAACGACACGTCGCATTCGGGCGAGGGGGCGCGGGCGCTCTGGTCCGGGGCGGGATGCCCCCTGGCCGCGGCGATCGCGGGCCATCACGGGCGCCTGCCCGACCCCGACCGCTTGCGCGCGCGGATCGACGCGGCCGAGGCGATTCCGCTGCCGGATTGGTGCGACCTGCCCGACCTGCGCTGGCCGGCGCGGCTGGCCGAGGACAGGGGCCTGGGGCCCTACCGGCTGCAATTCCTGGTGCGGATGCTCTATGGCGCGCTCTGCGACGCGGACGACCGCGAGACGGCGGCGTTCTATGCGGGCGCCCCCGACCGAGCCCCCGGCGAGGTGACGGAGGCGATGCGCGCCGCGTTCGATGCCCACATGGCCGGGATGGGCGGCGAGGGGGCCGTCAACGACCTGCGCCGCCGCGTCCTGTCCCATGCGCGGGACGTCGCGTCCGAGGCGCCCGGCCTCTTCACCCTGACGGTGCCGACGGGGGGCGGCAAGACGCTGACCTCGCTGGGCTTCGGGCTGGACCACGCGCTGGCCCACGGGCTGCGGCGACTGATCTACGTGATCCCCTACACGTCGATCATCGAGCAGACGGCAGACGTGTTCCGCCGCGTGCTGGGCGCGGACGCGGTGCTGGAGCATCATTCCAACGCCGATTGGGATGGCGAGGACGAGGCCGAAGCGGAGCAGCGCCGGGTGTCGGGCGCGTCCTGGGACGTGCCGGTCGTGGTGACCACGGCGGTGCAGTTCTTCGAGAGCCTGCACGCGGCCCGCAAGAAGCGCTGCCGCAAGCTGCCGAGCCTCGCCCGGTCGGTCATCGTGCTGGACGAGGCGCAGACGATGCCCTTGCCCCTGCTACGCCCCTGCCTGGCCGCCCTGCGCGAGCTGATGGAGGGCTACGGCGCCAGCGTCGTGCTGTCGACGGCCACGCAGCCCGCGCTGACGAAGGCCGGGGGCTTCCTGGCGGACGAGGCGTTGGAGGGCGCGCGGGAGATCGCGCCGGAGCCGGCGGCGTTGTTCGCGGCGCTGAAGCGGGTCGAGGTGCGGGACGTCGGGCCGATGGACGACGCGGCGCTGGCCGACCGGCTGCGCGGGGCGGACCAAGCGCTGTGCGTCGTCGACAATCGGATGCAGGCCCGGGCGCTGTTCGACGCGGTGCGGGATGCCGACGGCGCGGCGCATCTGTCGACGCTGATGGTGCCGGCGCACCGGCGTTCGGTGCTGGCAGAGGTGCGCGCGCGGTTAAAGGCAGAGGCGCCGGTGCGACTGGTCTCCACCTCGCTGATCGAGGCGGGGGTGGACGTGGACTTTCCGGTCGTGCTGCGGGCGGCGGCGGGCATCGACTCGGTCGCGCAGGCAGCGGGGCGGTGTAACCGGGAGGGGCGGCTGGACCGGGGTCTAGTCGAAGTGTTCCGGTCCGAGCATCCGTCGCCGCCGGCGGTGGAGCAGTTCGCCGCGATCGGGCGGGCGGTGCTGGGCGAGGGGCACGAGGATCCGATCGGCGAGGCGGCGGTCGCGTCCTACTTCCGGCGGCTGTGGGATGCCTACGGTGCCGAGGCGCTGGACGCCGTGGAGTTGAACGGCGTCCGGGGCTTGCTGGCGGCCATCGCGCTCACCCCCGGCGCCTGCCCCTACGAACAGGTGGAGGCCGCGTTCCGCGTCATCCCCGGAGGCGAGCGGACTGTCATCGTGCTGGACGGGCCGTGGGGCGTCGGCTCGGATACGCTGGAGGCGGCGCGGTTCGGGTCGGCCGGGTCGGTCGCGAAGCTGGTGCAGCCCCACGCCGTCAACGTGCCCTGGGCGATGTGGTCGTCGCTGTGGGAGGCGGGGCAGATCGCCTGGTGGGCGCCCGAGCGGTTTGAGGAGCAGTTCGCGGTGCTGGGCCAAAACGATCTCTACGATGCGCAAGCGGGTTTGAGCGGGGATGGGGAGGCAGGCGGTGTGACCTGAAGCGTTGATTTCCGTTAACCATTAGGTCGTTGACGGCCCGTCCGGGATCGGCGAGTTTTCGCCCATGCACGCCGCTCGACTCGACCTCCCGACATGACCACCCCCGGTATCAAGTTGCTGGTCCGCGGGCGCAACGCCTGCTTCACGCGGCCAGAAATGAAGGTGGAGCGGGTCTCCTATGACGTGATGACGCCCTCGGCGGCGCGCGGCATCCTGGAGGCGATCCACTGGAAACCGGCGATCCGCTGGGTTGTGGACTGCATCCACGTGCTGCGCCCCATCCGGTTCGAGACGATCCGGCGCAACGAGGTGGCCTCGAAGATCCCGGCCGGCAAAGCACGCTCGGCGATGAAGGCGGGGGATATGAGCGGGCTGGCCTTGGCCGTCGACGAAGACCGGCAGCAGCGCGCGATGCTGTGCCTGGCCGACGTGGCCTACGGGATCGAGGCGCATTTCGAGATGACCGACCGGGCCGGGCGCGGCGACAACCCGGGCAAGCATGCCGAGATGTTCCGACGCCGGGCGGCGAAGGGCCAGTGCTTCCACCAGCCCTGCCTGGGCGTGCGCGAGTTCCCGGCCGATTTCGAGCTGGTCGAGGGGTTCGAGCCCGCGATCCCCGAGACGCGCGACCTGGGCTGGATGCTGCACGACATCGACTACGCGAACGGGCGCGCCTCGGTCTTCTACCGCGCGCGGATGGAGGCGGGCGTCATCGACGTAGGCGCTTGCCTGGCCGAGGGGCAGGGGCGGTGACGATCCTGCAGGAACTGGCGGCGCTGTACGAGGCGCGGGCGGAGCAGAAGGGTTGGCCGCGGCCGGGGTTCTCGACCGAGAAGATCGGCGCGGTGGTGGTGCTGGACGGGGATGGAGCGGTGACCGAGATCCGGTCGCTGATGGCGCCGGACGCCAAGGACAAGATGCAGGCGCGGCCGCTGTCGGTGCCGGCGGCGGTGAAGCGGACGGCCGGCGTGAAGCCCAACACCTTCTGGGACAAGACCGCCTACGTTCTCGGCGTGACCAAGACGCCGGACGGGCCGGGACAGGGGAAGCGCACGGCGGCCGAGCACGAAGCGTTCAAGGCCGCGCATCTGGAGTTGCTGGACGGCGCGGACGATCCCGCGCTGGTCGCGCTACGGCGGTTCTGCGAGACGTGGGCTCCGGAGCGGTTCGCCGTCTATCCGGACCCGGCGGGGTTGGTGGACCAGAACGTGGTCTTCCGCCTGGGCGACGGCGGGTTCGTCCACGACCTGCCCGCAGCACAGGTCCTGCTGACTGGCGCGGGGGAGGGGGATGCGATCTGCCTCGTCTCGGGCCGCGCGGGTCCGGTGGCGCGGCTGCACCCGTCGATCAAGGGGGTGATGGGGGCGCAGACGGCGGGTGCCTCGCTGGTGTCGTTCAACGACGCCGCCTACGAATCCCACGGCAAGAAGCAGGGCGACAACGCGCCCGTCTCGGAGGCCGCGGCCTTCGCCTACGGGACCGCGCTGAACGCGCTGCTGGCCAAGGGGTCGGGGAACCACCTGAGGATCGGCGGGGACACCGTGGCGTTCTGGGCCGAGGAGCCGGAGGCGGAGAACTGGTTCGACGCGATGCTCGCGGGCGCGGGCGACCCGGCCGCCGAACCCGAGCTGGCGGACCGCCTGCGCGCCATGGCCGAGGGGCGGCGACGCGCGGACGTGGCGCTGAACCCCGAGGCGCGTCTCTTCGTCCTCGGACTCGCGCCGAACGCGGCGCGGCTGGCGGTGCGGTACTGGCATCCGGGCACGCTGGGCGGTTTCGCCCGCGCGGTGACGCGGTTCTGGGACGACATGGCGATCACACCGTCCCCCTTCGCCAAGGACGGGGCCTTGGTGCCGCCGAAGCCCTGGGCGCTGCTCTACGACGTGGCGGCACAGCGGGACGCGGGCAATATCCCAGCCGCCCTGGGCGGCGAGTTGATGCGCGCGATCCTGACGGGCGGACGCTATCCGGCGACGTGGCTCGCCGCGCTGTTGGGGCGGCTCAGGGTCGAGGGAGAGCCGGACGCGAAGGCCGGCAAGGTCGACGGCCGGAGGGCGGCGGCGATCGCCGCGATCCTTCGGCGCAATCATGGACAGGAGGTGCCGATGGCGCTGGACGAGGGGGCGCGCGACGCCGCGTATCTGCTGGGGCGGCTCTTCGGGGCGTATGTCTACGCCGAGAAGAGCTATCAGGAGCGTGGCGCCGGCCTGCGGCAGAAATACATGGGCGCCGCCTCGGCCACGCCCGCGCGGGTCTTCCCGGTGCTGATGCGCGGCTACGAGCACAACCTGTCGTCGCTGCGCAAGGCAGGCGGCATGAAGGCCGGGGCAGGGGCGCGCGCCGACCGCGCCGTCGCCGCCATCATCGACGCGCTGGAGGGCGAGATGCCCGCCACCCTGCCCTTGGAGGCGCAGGGGCGCTTCTTCATCGGCTTCTACCACCAGATCTCGGCCTTCTACGCCAAGCCCGAAGAGGCGGCGGACGCGCTGATCGACGACACCGACGCGGAAGGAGACGCGGCATGAACGAGCAGGCCACCATGGAGCTGGACCGGACGGGTGCCGGCCTGACCAACCGGTACGACTTCGTGCTGTTCCTCGACGTCGAGAACGGCAACCCCAACGGCGACCCGGACGCGGGCAACATGCCGCGGATGGACCCCGAGACGAACCGCGGCCTGATGTCCGATGTCTCGATTAAGCGGAAGCTGCGCAACTACGTCGCCGCCGCCCACGACAACCGCGCGCCGCACCGCATCTATTTCACCGAGCGGGCCGTGCTGAACGAGGCCCACGGCGAGGCGTGGGACGCGGTTCTGCCCGACGTGGCCGCGAAGGATCGTGCGAAGCTGCCCAAGAAGGACGAAGAGGCGCGCGCGCTGACCGACTGGATGTGCGCCAACTTTTGGGACATCCGCACCTTCGGCGCCGTCATGTCCACGGGCGTGAATGCGGGCCAGGTGCGGGGTCCGGTGCAATTATCCTTCGCGCGTTCGGAGGAGCCGATCATGCCGCTGGAGGTATCGATCACCCGCTCGTCGGTGACCAACGAAAAGGACCGCGACAAGGAGCGGACCATGGGCCGCAAGGCGGTGGTGCCCTACGGGCTCTACCGCGTGCACGGCTTCGTCAACGCCAAACTGGCGCAGCGGACCGGGTTCTCGGAGGCCGACCTAACGCTGCTGTGGACCGCCTTGCGCGACATGCTGGACCTCGACCGGTCCGCCGCGCGCGGGATGATGGCGGCCCGTCGCTTGGTGGTTTTCAAGCATGACAGCGACTTGGGCAACGCGCAGGCGCACCGGCTGTTCGACCGCGTGACGGTCAGCCGCGTCCATGGCGGCGACGCGGTTCCCGTCGGCGATCCGCGGACGCACAACTGGCCGCCCGCCCGCGCCTTCGCGGATTACCGCATCGACGTCGACACTACCGACCTGCCGGCCGGGGTGGAGGTCGTGGAGCCCTGGTAGGTGGACAGCCTGCCGCTCTCGGCGTTGCAGCACTGGCTTTTCTGCCCCCGGCAATGCGCGCTGATCCACGTTGAGCGCCTGTGGGAGGAGAACCGCCTGACCGCCGAGGGCCGCGTCCTGCACGAGCGCGCCGACGAGGGCCTACCCGAGAGCCGCGAGGGGATGCGCGTGCTGCGCTCGGTCCACGTCGCGTCCGAACGGCTGGGCGTGCACGGGGTGGCCGACGTGGTCGAGATGCGCGGAGGCGTCCCGTTCCCGGTCGAGTACAAGCGGGGCCGGCCCAAGGCGCACCGCGCCGACGAGGTGCAGCTTTGTGCGCAGGCCATCTGCCTGGAGGAGATGACGGGGCTGGACGTGCCCGAGGGCGCGCTGTTCTATGGGGCACGGCGCCGGCGTCAGGCGGTTGCGTTCGATGCGGACCTGCGCGGCCTGACGGAACGGGTCGCCGCCGAGGCGCGGGCGGCGATGGCGCAGGGCGCGCTGCCCCCGCCCGTCTACGAGGCCGGACGGTGCGAGGCATGCTCGCTCCACGGTCTGTGCCGCCCGCAGTCGCCCCGGGCGGCGACGGGCTGGCTGGCCCGCCGGCTGGCGCGGGCGGGGGTGCCGGAATGAAGCGGCTCCTCAACACGCTCTACGTCACGACCGAGGGCGCGGCTGCGCAAGGACGGCGAGACCATCGCCGTGGAGATCGACGGCCGCGTGGCCAAGCGCAGCCCGGCGCATCTGCTGGGCCAGATCGTCCTGTTCGGCGAGACCTCCGCCTCGCCGGACGTCATGCATTTCGCGGCGGCCTCCGGCATCTCGATGTCGTGGCTGGGCTGGTCCGGCAAGCTGATGGCGCGGATCGAGGGGCCGCAATCGGGCAACGTCCTGCTGCGACGCGCGCAGCACCGGGCGACCGCCGATCCCGCCGCCGCCCTGCCGGTGGCCCGCGCGGTCGTCGCCGCCAAGGTCGCCAACCAGCGCGCCGTGCTGCGACGGCACCTGCGCGACTACGGGGACGCGCCGGGAACGGCGGCCGTGGACGCGGCGCAGAGGCGGCTGGCCGACGCGGCACGGCTGGCGCTGGACGCCCCGGACCTCGACGCCCTGCGTGGGCAGGAGGGCGAGGCCGGGCATGCCTACTGGTCGGTCTTCGGGCATCTGATCCGGGTGGGCGACCCGGCCTTCGCCTTCGCGGGCCGCAACCGCCGGCCGCCGCGCGACGCGGTCAACGCGGTGCTGTCGTTCCTCTACGCGCTGGTCGCGCTGGACACGCGGGCGGCCTGCGAGGCGCATGGGCTGGATCCGCAGATGGGGTTCCTGCACCGCGACCGGCCGGGTCGGATGTCGCTGGCGCTGGACCTCATGGAGGAGTTGCGCGCGCCCCTGGCCGACCGCGTGGCATTGTCGCTGATCAACCGGCGGCAGTTGGCTGCGCGGGACGTCCAGGTTCAGGAGACGGGCGCGGTGCTCTTGACCGAGGACGGGCGGCGCACGGTCCTGCAAGCCTATCATGGTCGCAAACGGGTGGAGTTGCGCCATGCCTGGCTGGACGAACGGCTGCCCCTCGGCCTCGTGCCGCAGGTCCAGGCGCAACTGCTGGCGCGGCACCTGCGCGGCGACCTCGATGCCTATCCGGCCTGGGTGTGGTAGGTGCTGGTCCTGGTGACCTACGACGTGGCCAGTGGGCCCGGCGGCGCCAAGCGGTTGCGGCGCGTGGCCCGCATCTGCGAGGATCATGGCCAGCGGGTGCAATACTCCGTCTTCGAATGCGAGGTGGATCCGGCGCGCTGGACCGCGATGCGCGCTCGGCTGGTCGAGGCGATCAACCCCGCCACCGACAGCCTGCGGTTCTACTTCCTGGGGCGGGAATGGCGCCGGCGGGTGGAGCATGTCGGCGCGAAGCCGTCCGAGGACCCCGACGATCTGCTATTGGTATGATGCGAACCTGGAGCGGCCGTCCGATCTCCTTTGGGTTCGCAAAGCCGCCTGACGGGGGATTTCATAGGTTATGGTGGTATCTATGGGATCCGAGGTACCGCACGACGTGGGGTTCGCAGATCGTCGGATATTCTTGGTTCGCAGCGAGTATGATAGCGCACCGCAGTCGCCCCCCGTGCGGGGGCGTGGATCGAAACATCGCCTTGATGTCGCGAGGCAGGCGGCGAACCGGTCGCCCCCCGTGCGGGGGCGTGGATCGAAACACGGGCTGGGTCAAGAAAACCGTGCCCGGCAGCGTCGCCCCCCGTGCGGGGGCGTGGATCGAAACGTTCCTGACTCGTGTCATCGACCTTGGCGGGGTGGTCGCCCCCCGTGCGGGGGCGTGGATCGAAACACCGCTCCGGCCAAACCACACACTATACACACAACGTCGCCCCCCGTGCGGGGGCGTGGATCGAAACGACCAGACCATTACCGAGGGCGGCGACACGACGGTCGCCCCCCGTGCGGGGGCGTGGATCGAAACTCGCCCCTCGACATCATGGCGGTGTCGAACCTGCGTCGCCCCCCGTGCGGGGGCGTGGATCGAAACGCCCACAAGCCGATGCTGTCCAAGACCCACGCCAAGTCGCCCCCCGTGCGGGGGCGTGGATCGAAACAGCGATACCTTCGCCAAGGGCGTGATGCGCCGTGTCGCCCCCCGTGCGGGGGCGTGGATCGAAACAAGGGTGCGTTCGGGGACTATTTCCGGATGATGGTCGCCCCCCGTGCGGGGGCGTGGATCGAAACGACGGGACGGTCAACACGGGATGGTTTCGGGGGCGGTCGCCCCCCGTGCGGGGGCGTGGATCGAAACGTCCGTCATGCACTGCGGGCAGGAATAGACCCAGGTCGCCCCCCGTGCGGGGGCGTGGATCGAAACCCTGCCCGCGTGCCCCTATGGCGGGCAGGCGCAGTCGCCCCCCGTGCGGGGGCGTGGATCGAAACGTCGCGATAGCAAAAGATGATCGTATCGGCGTCGTCGCCCCCCGTGCGGGGGCGTGGATCGAAACTTCGATATCGAAGATCGGGGAATCAAGGGCGGGGGTCGCCCCCCGTGCGGGGGCGTGGATCGAAACGTCCGCGAGCTAGAGGATCGCGCCGACGAACGCGTCGCCCCCCGTGCGGGGGCGTGGATCGAAACATGGTCTCGGCGTGATCGGGTCTCCGACCTCCGGTCGCCCCCCGTGCGGGGGCGTGGATCGAAACACGACGGAAGGCTATATGGAACAGGTCAACCGGGTCGCCCCCCGTGCGGGGGCGTGGATCGAAACGCGTGGTCGATGACGACGCAGGAATGGCGCGTTCGTCGCCCCCCGTGCGGGGGCGTGGATCGAAACGGGTTCATGGTCGGGCGCCGGACCGGGGGCAACCGTCGCCCCCCGTGCGGGGGCGTGGATCGAAACGGGTTCATGGTCGGGCGCCGGACCGGGGGCAACCGTCGCCCCCCGTGCGGGGGCGTGGATCGAAACAGATCAGCCGCAGCTAGGAGCCTTCCATGTCCGAGTCGCCCCCCGTGCGGGGGCGTGGATCGAAACCGTGTGTTGCAGAACGACACGCGGCCGCTGTCGCGTCGCCCCCCGTGCGGGGGCGTGGATCGAAACTCGTGCCTTGGAACAGGCCCGAAGCGAACTTGGAGGTCGCCCCCCGTGCGGGGGCGTGGATCGAAACCACCCGTTTGGGGGGGGCGTTTTATCAAGCGGACCGTCGCCCCCCGTGCGGGGGCGTGGATCGAAACGCCAGGGACACGCGCAGCACAGCGAGCATGTCCCGTCGCCCCCCGTGCGGGGGCGTGGATCGAAACTTCACGACCGTCTTCGGCCTGCTGATCTGGTACGTCGCCCCCCGTGCGGGGGCGTGGATCGAAACCGACCATGACACGATAATAAACCGGACGCTGACTGTCGCCCCCCGTGCGGGGGCGTGGATCGAAACTGCAAGATGCAACCCAACGCCCGAAATCGGGCGGGTCGCCCCCCGTGCGGGGGCGTGGATCGAAACACGCTAGATGTGAAAGTAGTTGCAGGGCAGATCGTCGCCCCCCGTGCGGGGGCGTGGATCGAAACATGCGGTCGAGAACGGTCTGTGAGATGATGGCGGGTCGCCCCCCGTGCGGGGGCGTGGATCGAAACCTGCGCGAGGGCAAGGGGTCGGCGCGGATCCGCATGTCGCCCCCCGTGCGGGGGCGTGGATCGAAACGGAGGTGAAGCTATCGAGGTGGATGCAACCCCCCGGTCGCCCCCCGTGCGGGGGCGTGGATCGAAACGGGATGGTCCACCACGGCAAGCCCGCCGCCGACTGTCGCCCCCCGTGCGGGGGCGTGGATCGAAACGCTTCCCGCGCAGGCGATGGCGCTGATCGACAAGGTCGCCCCCCGTGCGGGGGCGTGGATCGAAACGCTCAACCGCAGGGCGTCCTCCAAGGACATTTCCGTCGCCCCCCGTGCGGGGGCGTGGATCGAAACTTGAGCGACCCCGCGCTGGCGTCGATGGGGGTGAGTCGCCCCCCGTGCGGGGGCGTGGATCGAAACCGGGGCGACCCCGACAACGATCCGCGTTGCTACGGTCGCCCCCCGTGCGGGGGCGTGGATCGAAACCTCGCGCCCAATATGCGTCCGAGAACCTGCAAGCGTCGCCCCCCGTGCGGGGGCGTGGATCGAAACGGGAAGGGGCCTCGCCCCGAAGGCTGGGAACACAAGTCGCCCCCCGTGCGGGGGCGTGGATCGAAACTTCTAGACCTGCTCGCCCGCTACGTCCGCGACAGTCGCCCCCCGTGCGGGGGCGTGGATCGAAACAATCCCCCCTGACCATTGCGGACTACATCGCCGCGTCGCCCCCCGTGCGGGGGCGTGGATCGAAACCAGCCCGCCAGCGCGCCCGCGCCGCCGCCCCACCGTCGCCCCCCGTGCGGGGGCGTGGATCGAAACGCGTCGAACCGGTCACCGTCCGCGGCGCCCACCGTCGCCCCCCGTGCGGGGGCGTGGATCGAAACTGGCGAAGTACGCCGCATCAAGCGCGTTCTCCGTGGTCGCCCCCCGTGCGGGGGCGTGGATCGAAACGGATCCGCCACTACGCCGCTCTCGCCCTCCTGGCGTCGCCCCCCGTGCGGGGGCGTGGATCGAAACAAGGGCGGCACGGTCCGTCGCTTGCCGCGCGACAGTCGCCCCCCGTGCGGGGGCGTGGATCGAAACAGGGCCGCCACGGTGATGCTGACCGGGCGGATGCGTCGCCCCCCGTGCGGGGGCGTGGATCGAAACCTTGGCGGTGCGCTCGGACCGCGACAGGATGGTCGTCGCCCCCCGTGCGGGGGCGTGGATCGAAACATTGGCGTTTTCCATGCTGGACCGGATGGCATTGGTCGCCCCCCGTGCGGGGGCGTGGATCGAAACGCCGCCAAGCCGCGCGGGATGACTGGTTGGAAACGGTTCGGGCGTCACGGAAGGGTCTGTCCTACCGTTCGAGGCGCCAATCCTGGCGGCTCTGGATCCTCGTGGAACCTCGGGCTTAACACTATTGTCCATAGTGTTAAGCGCATGGAACGCCATCGCTGCACCAAGGGGCAGAGCAGGGGGCTTTCCCGCTTCCGCACTTAACAGTTTTCGGGCATCCTGTTCACATGAGCGAAATGCGCCTCCACGACACCGCCGGAAACCGGCTCTATCTCAACGCCGAGGAACGCGCCGCTTTCCTGGCCGTAGCCCGGCGCAAGCCTGCGCGGGATCGCACACTCTGCGAGACGCTGCTCTTCACCGGCTGCCGCCCGTCAGAGCTGCTGGAGATCACTCCGGCCCGGGTGGACCTGTCCGGCGGTACGGTCGCTATTCGCAGCTTGAAGAAGCGCAAAGATGCCTCCGGCGTCTCGAAAATTATCTACAGAAGCGTTCCGGTGCCGCCAGATTATCTGGACACCCTCAACACCGCCCATGGCATCAGAGAGGCCCAAAGATCCCGCAAGCAGGCGGCTACGCCGATCTGGCCGCTCAGCCGCGTGCGGGTCTGGCAAATCGTGAAGGGGATCATGATCGAGGCCGAGATACCGGATGCGCCACACCGCAGCCCAAAGGGCTTGCGCCACGGCTTCGGAATCAACGCGACAGTGAACGGCATCCCGCTTCATATGCTCCAGAAGTGGATGGGCCATGCCCAGCTGAGCACGACGGCAATCTACGCCGACGCCGTGGGCCGCGAAGAGCAGGACATCGCGACCAAGATGTGGATCTGACGAGAAACACAAGAAGTACGCTGGAAACTAGATAGCATATATGCTATCTAAAATCATGCGGGTTGTTCTGGACACCAATATTCTTGTTGCAGCTCTTTTGTCGGAGAGCGGGGCGTCACGGCGCATTTTGCGCCTCTGCCTCGAACAACAGGTGACGCCGCTCGTCGGTGCGGCCCTGTTCGCGGAATACGAGGACGTTCTGGCCCGCAACGAACTGTTCCAGCGTTCTGTGCTCGATGCCGCCGAGCGCGAGGTTCTGTTCGACGCCCTGATGTCGGTCAGCACCTGGACGCCGGTCTATTACCTCTGGCGGCCGAACCTGCCCGATCCGGGTGACGACCATCTGATCGAACTGGCGGTCGCCGGGGGCGCGGACTGGATCGTCACGACCAACCTGCGCGATCTGCGGCGCGGGGAGCTGCGTTTCGACGATGTAGAGACCGGGACGGCCGGAGACTTCTTGAAAGCATGGGAGACACGATCATGAGCGTCATGACCATCAGACTGCCCGATGCGCAGCACGAACGGCTGCGTCAACTCGCTAAGACACGGGGCGTAAGCATCAACAAGGTGATCGAGGAGCTGACAACCCGCGCCCTGACCGAGTTCGATCTGGAAACGCGGTTCCGGACGCGTGCCGCGAGAGGGGATCCCGAAGCGGGCCTGCATCTTCTAGATCGGCTCGACCAAGAAAATGCACACCGTTCATGAGCGACGTCGAAGCAATCCTGGACGCGCGCGCCGAAGACCTGCGCGCGATCGATAACATGATCCTCGGCGACGCGGCCGGCGTGGCGCAAGCATCGGATCAACTGCGCGAAACCCTGAATGCCATTCGCACGGCACTTGATGAGCGCCGGTTCGAAGCCGCAGCGGCTCTTGGTTAAGGCGATATCGCATCGGCGTTCATCTTCCTCCAGCGCACCTTGGGCGGCTTGCAAATGGCCGAACACAACAAGCACGCTTTGATCTCGGATATCGCAGAGCAGGCGGGGCGCACCTATGAGGACGTTGAACCGCACGTCATCGCGCGACTGGAGACCTCGAAGCCAAAACCGGCATAGCAACGGCCGAAAACGTGACAGAACCTTGCCGGTTCTGCCGTGGGGTTCTGGCTCTGCTAAGTCATTGATCCGCGGTAGCGCGTTGGGTGGGGACTAAACGGACCGTTTTTGGCCTATAGATTCTGGCCGTACGTTTTTGTCAGATGCTAGGCGTGAAGCGGTCGTGTCGAGGCCCGGACGACCGCTCCATGCCGTCGCTCATTCCGCAGTCAGGATTTCTATCAGACGCTCTGGCTCTTCCCGATGCGCGAAGTGCCCGGCATCGGGCAGTGTGATTGACCTGATGATGTTGGAGAACGTCGCGGCGTCGTTGGCGAACTCTTCGGGTGTCTCAAGAGGGTCTTGAGCGCCTGCCGATGTAGAGGAAGGATGCCATGCGACACGATCCGTTCAAGGGATATCGGTTTCCGCGAGAGGTGATCCTGCTTGCCGTCCGGTGGTACTGCCGGTTTCCCCTCTCGTACCAAGATGTCAGTGATCTGTTGGCAGAGCGAGGGATCACGGTGGATCGGGCTACGGTTTTCCGCCGGGTCCAGAAATTCGGCCCCGAGATCGCTCGGCGCGCCTACAATCACCGCAGCTGGCGGGGGCTGAATTGGCACGTTGACGAGACCTATATTCGCGTAGGCGGCAAGTGGCGTTACCTCTGGCGTGCCGTAGAACACACTGGCCAGTTCATCGACTTCCGGCTGACAGCAAGGCGTGATGCTAGAGCTGCCAAAGCCTTTTTGAAGCAGGCCATCGAGAATGTACGCCTCTACCGGCCCGTTTCCATCTGTACGGACAAGGCCCCCGGATATCGGAAGGTGATCCAGGATCTGAACCGTCGATATGATCCGCACTTCGACAGCATCCTGCACATCGACCGGAAGTGGCGAAACAACCGGATCGAGA